>NZ_FOTW01000014.1:0-155481 GCF_900114705.1 Rugamonas rubra | reverse complement strand
CCACGTGGCGGAATTGGTAGACGCGCATGGTTCAGGTCCATGTGCCGCAAGGTGTGGGGGTTCGAGTCCCTCCGTGGGCACCACTCTACCGAATACGCAAAAAAGCCGCAGACTTTCACGAGTCTGCGGCTTTTTTCATTGGCGCGCCAGAAATATGCGGTGCGCCCTGCCCCTTCAAGCTACAGCGCGGCGCGCACGGCGGCGGCCAGGGTGGTGGTCGGACGGCCGATCAACTTGCTCAAGCTGCGACTGTCGTCGAACAGCGCGCCCTGCGCGGCGGCGGCGTCCGAATCGGCGATCAGCGCCGCCAAGCCGGCCGGCAAGCCAAAACCAAGCAAGGCCTCGCGGTAGGCCGCCTCGTCCAGATTGTTGTAGGCCACGGCCTTGCCGGCTTGCAGCGCCAGCTCAGCCGCCAGTTCGGCCAAGGTGAAGGCGCGGTCGCCGGCCAGTTCGTGGATCGGCTGGGCCGGCGCCTCGCTCAGCAGCGCGGCCACGGCCGCCGCCGCGTAGTCGGCCCGCGCCGCCGCCGCAATGCGTCCCTCGCCCGCGCCACCGAGCAACACGCCGTGTTGCAGCGCGCCGCCCAGGCCGGCGGTGTAGTTTTCCATGTACCAGCCATTGCGCAGCAAGGTGTATGGCAGGCCGGAGGCGAGCACCGCCGCCTCGGTCTCGCGGTGCTCGGCCGCCAGGCCCAGCTTGGAAGTGTCGGCGTGCAGCACGCTGGTGTAGGCTAGCAGCGTGACGCCGGCGCGGACGGCGGCGTCGATCGCGTTGCGGTGCTGCGCCACCCGCCGGCCCAGCGCGTTCGACGAGATCAGCAAGACCTTGCTGGCGCCCTGGAAGGCGGCGTCGAGGGTGGCCGGCGCCTCGTAGTCGGCGTGGCGCACCTGAACACCCAGCGCGGCCAGCTCGGCGGCCTTGGCGACGTCGCGCACGGCGGCGACGATCCGTGTTGCGGGAACTTTTTTGAGCAGGTCGGCGATGACCAGTTGGCCCAGTTGGCCGGTGGCGCCGGTGATGACGATCATGGGTATCCTCTTCGTTCGGTAGGGAAAAACGTATAATAGGACCGACACTAACAAATTGTAAGTACGCACATTTTAGTAAGTATGGAGAAGCCCATGGACCACGAGCAAAGCGACCAGCAAGAGCAGCAGCAAGGGCAGCAGCAGCAGCAGCAGCAGCAGCAGCAGCAGCAGCAGCAGCAGCTAGCTGCGCAAGCCGGCAAGACCCTGCGCGCCGCCATCGCCGCCAACGCCGAAATCGGCGACTTCGCCGCCCGGCTGACGGCGGCCAACTGCCCCTCGCGCGCCGTGCTCAGCCATTTGACCAGCCGCTGGGGCACGCTGATCATGGTGGTGCTGCTGGCCGACGGCAGCCAGCGCTTCAGCCAACTGCGCCGCGCCGTCGGCGGTGTCAGCGAAAAGATGCTGGCGCAGACCCTGGACGGCCTGGTCGGCGACGGCTTCGTGCTGCGCCTCGACCACCGGGCGATTCCACCCCACGTCGAGTACCGCCTGACGGCGCTGGGCCGCGAGGCGGCCGAACGGCTGGCCGCGCTGGTCGACTGGATCGAGCAGAGCTACCCGCGCATCGCGGCGGCGCGGCAACAAGCGGACTCTGCGGGCGGGAAACAGACAGCGGCCGCCTAATTTGCCCGCCGCCGGCCCGGCGGCGGACCGGCCGGGGCAATCTTGTACTACACTGGCTTGAACTTCTGTTTCGGAAACTTTTACCGACATGACGCCGCCTTTCCGCCCGCCGCACACCATCCTGATCGCCACCAGCTCGGCCTACGACCTGGCCGCCCTGCAGCAGTTGCTTTCCCGTTATAGTTTCCAGGTGCAGGCCGTCAGCAAGGGCGACAACGCGTTGCAGGCGGTGGCGGCCGGCGGCATCGCCCTGGTGCTGCTCGACGTGGCGCTGGCCGGCAGCGCCGGTTTCGAGCTGTGCCGGCGCCTGGCGGCGGCCAGCGTCGGCGCGCTGCCGGTCTTCCTGTTGTCGGCCGCGCCCAGCGACGAGGAAGGCGAACGCGCGCTGGCGGCCGGCGCCAGCGCCTACGTCGCCCTGCCGCTGCGCCCGGCCGAGCTGGCCCGCCGCGTGCTGCACCAACTCGGCGTGCTGGCCGACACCCCGCCGCCGCCCGATCCGCGCCTGGCCGAACTGGTGGTGAACTACCACGCCATGCTGGCCAGCTCGCCCGACATCGTGCTGCTGTTCGACCTGGAGCAGAACCGCCTGATCGACCTCAACCGCAACGCCTGCCGCCTGTTCGGCCGCGACGAAACCGAGCTGCTGCAGTGCAACCTGCTCGACCTGTGCCCGCAGGTGCAGCCGGACGGGCGCGGCTCGGCGGCGGCGCTGGCGGCCCAGGTGGCGCAGGTGCAGGCCGGCGACATCCGCATGTTCGAGATCAGCTTCCTGCACAGCAGCGGCCGCCGACTCGACTGCGAGATGCGCATGGTGGCGCTGGACAAGGCCGAGCACCAACTGATGCACGTGCGCATCATCGACATCTCCAGCCGCAAGCGCGCCGAGGCGCTGCGCCTGGGGCAGAACACCCTGCTCGAAATGATCGCCCGGGGCGCGCCGCTGGCGGCCACCCTCGACAAGCTGATCCGCTTGATCGAGGCGCAATCGGACGGGGTGCTGTGCTCGGTGCTGTTGCTCGACGAGGACGGCGTCAGCATGCGCGCCGGCGCCGGCCCCAGCCTGCCGCCGGCCTATCTGCACGCCTTCGAGGGCTTGGCGATCGGCCCGACGGTGGGCTCCTGCGGCACGGCGATGTACTGCAAGCACACGGTGGTGGTGGCCGACATCGAGCACGACCCGCTGTGGGCGCCCTACGCCGCCGTGGCCGCCCCCTACGGTTTGCGGGCCTGCTGGTCGACGCCGATCATGTTCGAGCGGGACCAGGTGCTCGGCTCCTTCGCCATGTACTACCGCGAGGTGCGCAGCCCGAGCGCCGAGGAGCGCCGCCTGATCCACGCCGCCAGCCACCTGGCCGGCATCGCCATCGCCGGCACGCGGCGCGAGCAGGAGCTGCTGCGCCACCGCGAGCACCTGGAGGAGCTGGTGGCGGCGCGCACCGCCGAGCTGCGCCAGGCCAAGGACGAGGCCGAGCGCGCCAACGCCGAGCTGAGCGCGGCGCTGGCCAAGCTGGGCAGCACGCGCGACGAGCTGGTGCGGCGCGGCAAGCTGGCCGCGCTGGGCACCCTGGTGGCCGGCGTCGCGCACGAGCTCAACACGCCGATCGGCAACAGCCTGATGATGGCCACGACGATCAGCGAGCGCACCCGCGTGCTGCGCGCCGGCCTGGCCGGCGGCCTGCGCCGCTCGGCGCTGGAGAGCTATCTGGCCCAGGCCAGCGAGGCCGACGAGGTGGTGGTGCGCAACCTGCGCCGCGCCGCCGACCTGGTGGCCAGCTTCAAGCGCATCGCCGTCGACTCGGCCGGCTCGCAGCGCCGCCGCTTCCGCCTCGACCAGCTGCTGCCCGAGCTGCTGCAGGAGCTCCGGTCGGCCCATCCGGGCGCGCCGCGGCTGGAGCTCGACATCGAGCCGGGCCTGGAGCTCGACAGCTATCCCGGCCCGCTCGAGCAGGCCGTCGGCAACCTGTTCGAGAACAGCATGCTGCACGGCCTGGCCGGGCGCGCCGACGGCCTCATCACGCTGCGCGCGCACGCCGGGACCGACGGCGAGATCGCCCTGTCGCTGGCCGACAACGGCGCCGGCATCGCCGCCGAGCACCTGGCGCGCATCTACGACCCCTTCTTCACCACCCGGCTCGGCTCGGGCGGCTCGGGCCTGGGCCTGTACATCACCCACAACATCGTCACCGGCGTGCTGGGCGGGCGCATCGAGGTCGACAGCGCGCCCGGCCGGGGCAGCCGCTTCACCCTGCACCTGCCGGCCAACGCGCCGCGCTGAGGCGCGCGTTTCCCCTTGGCCGCGTGGTGCCGCGCGGCCGTATAATCGTCGACAAGCTGTCGTCGACAAGCCGCCGTCGTTGATCCCGGCCGCGCCGCCGCACAAGGAGCCCGCTTCGTGAGCCCGTCCCCCGCCCGTCCCGAGTCCTGGCAACTGGCGCCGCTGAGCGCCGAGTTCCGCCATGCCGCCACCGAGCGCGACTTCCTCGCCCACCAGCTGGCCATGACCCAGGGCCAGTTGCGCATCGCCCTGTTGTTCTGCTCGCTCTTCTACCTCGGCTTCGCCGTCACCGACCTGGCGCGGCAGGGCGCCGGCGAGCACACCGGCGCCCTGCTGGCGGCGCGCGCGGCGGTGGTGCTGTGCGCGCTCGGCTGCCTGTGGCTGCTGCGCCGCTACCCAAGCTCGATCCGCGTCAGCCGGCTCGCCGCCAGCGCCGCCACCAGCGCCGGCAGCGCCGGCTTCCTGCTGATCGCCGCGCTGCGGCCGGACGAGTTCCTGCTGCACGCCATCGGCATGAGCATCCTCGTCGTGGTGCTCTACATCTACATCCCGAACCGCCTGCTGTACGCCTTGGCGCTGGCGCTGGCGGCCACGCTGGGCTTCGTCGCGCTGGCCTGGCTGCGCGCGCCGCTGCGCGGCGCCGAACTGGGCACCATGGCCACCCTGCTGTTGCTGGCCAACGTGTTCTGCTACGTCGCCGCGCGCCGCTACCAGCGCCTGTGGCGCGACGAGTACAGCGCCCGCTGCGTGCTGCGCGACCAGTCGATCCGCGACCACCTGACCGGCTGCTACAACCGCCGCCACCTGCACGAGCAACTGCTGGAGAACGAGCTGGCGCGGGCCCAGCGCTACAAGCTGAGCCTGACGGTGGTGATGTGCGACCTCGACCATTTCAAGGCGGTCAACGACCAGCACGGCCACCACGGCGGCGACGCCGTGCTGGTCAAGTTCGCCGAGCTGCTGCGCGCCATGACGCGCGAGGGCGTCGACGGCGTGGTGCGCTACGGCGGCGAGGAGTTCCTGCTGGTGCTGCCGGAAACCGACCTGCGCGGCGGCGTGCTGCTGGCCGAGCGCCTGCGCGCCACGCTGGCGGCCAGCGCCATCCCGCACCAGCTGGCGCTGATACGCGTCACCGCCAGCTTCGGCGTGGCCAGCGCCGACTTCGCCAGCTCGGCCAACCCGGCGGCCCACCACGGCATCATCGCCAGCGCCGACAATTTGCTGTACGCTGCCAAAAAGGCGGGCCGCAACCAGGTCCGCGCCCTGCAACTGCCGTGAGGACCCGCATGCCCGACCTTCGACCGCCCCGCCGCACCGCCGCCCTCCCCGCCGCCCTCCCCGCCGCCGCGCCCCCGGCCGCCACCGCTGCCACCGGCGCCGGCCGGCGCGCCGCCCGCCTGGCCGCCGCGCTGGGCCTGGGCTTGTACTGCGCCAGCCTGCTGGCCGGCCCGGCGCCCTGGTACATTTGGCGCAGCAAGGTGGACGGCGCGCGCGTCTGCCACCAGACCCCGCTCGGCCCCGGCTGGGAGGTCGTTGCCGGCCCCTACCGAGATAGCCATTGCGAAAAGCCATCACTTGCTAAATAATGGGGCCACGACAACAGGGACCAGCCCGCCGAATTCGCCGCACTCTTGCACGACTTGAAGGAAGTACTAGCTCATCCCATCACCACGAGGAGATTCTATGTTCACCAATCCCGAACAGTTTGCCAATGCCACCAAAGCCTTATTCGAATTTCAACTGGAAACATTTAACACCCTGACCAGCAAGGCCGTGCAGGGCGTGGAACAGGTGGTGGCGCTGAACATGGCCACCGCCAAGTCGAACGTCGAGGGCGGCCTGGCCGCCGGCAAGGAGATCAGCCAGGCGTCCGATCCGAAGGCGGCGCTGGCCGTCGCCCAGGCCCAGGCCAAACCGGGCATGGCCAACGCGGCCGCCTACAACCAGCAGCTGGGCACCATCATCGCCGACATCCGCGAGGAGTTCACCCGCGCCGCCGACGCCCACATCGCCGAGGCCAAGAGCAATCTGAGCGCGCTGATCTACGACGTCACCAAGAACGTGCGTCCCGGTTCGGAAAACGCCGTGCAGATCGTCAAATCGGCCATCGACAACGCCTTCAACGGCTACGAGCAGGTGACCAAGGCCACCAAGCAGGCCGTCGAGGCGGTCGAGGCGCAGATCGCCAAGGCCGCCGCGCTGGTCGACCAGGCGCCGGAAAAAGCCGCCAAGGCCGCCAAGAAGTAGATCCCGGCGCAGCGCTGCACCATGCGGGCCGCTCCTTAGCGGCCCGTTTTCATTGCGGCGCCCGCCGGCGCGCGCGCGCCCCGTCTTGGACGATGCGCGCAAATTCGCTGGGCAAGCGGGGGCGGACGCGATACACTGTACATAAACCCAGTCCAATATTTCCCGCCGTCCTCCCCTGCCCCCCCTTTCTCCGCCGCAATGATCAACGTTCTGGACAACCCGCTGTACTACCTGGACAACTTCCACCAGGTGCTGGACTGGATCGCCGGCCGCTATGGCGACCTGCTGACCGAGCAGGAAAGCGGCTTCATCCGCGACTTCGCCGGCCTGCCGCAGCCCTCGCGCGCGCTGTTCGTGCGCATGGTGATGCGCAAGGGCGAGCTGTTCCGCGCCAGCAAGCTGGTCTATGCCGAGATCGGCGCCGCCGAGGAGGCGGCGCGGCCGCTGGCGGCGCTCGGCCTGGTCGAAGCGGACCCCCTGCTGACGCTGGAGCAGCTGTTCGAGCTGCTGCAAAAGCCGGAGATCGCCGCCGCCTTCCAACTGGCGCCGGCCGAGGCCAAGCTGCGCAAGCCCGAGCAGCTGGCCCTGCTGGCCGGCCGCCACGACGGCGCGCGCCGCTTCTCGGCCTGGCATCCGGCCGCCGGCGAGCAGGCCTACCGCATCGCCGCGCAGGCCTTGTGCGACCGCCTGCGCCTGATCTTCTTCGGCAACGCCCACCAGGACTGGACCGAGTTCGTGCTGTCCGACCTGGGCATCTACCAATACGAAAAGGTCGAGTTCGCGCCGGCCGCGCGCGGCTTCCGCAGCCGCGCCGACATCGACGACTACCTGCGCCTGCAGCACTGCCAGGAGCGCTTCGCCAACGGCGAGCCGCTCGACGAGGTGCTCGCCGGCCTGCCGCCGCCGGCCGTCGACAACGAATGGCTACGCAGCCGGCGCGACAAGCTGCTGTTCCAGTTCGCCCAGCAGCTCGAAAAGCAGCAGGACTGGTGCGCCGCCCACGCCCTCTACGCCGGCTGCGGCTATCCCGGCGCGCGGGCGCGCGCCATCCGCGTGCTGGAGAAGGACGGCCGCAGCGCCGCCGCCTTCACGCTGCTGCAGGCGGCCCAGCGCGAACCGGAGAGCGAGGCCGAGCGCCAGCAGCTGCTGCGCATCGCGCCGCGCCTGGCGCGCAAGCTGGGCCAGGCGCGGCCGGCGCCGGCCGCGCCGGCGCCGGTGCACAAGCTCGAGCTGAGCCTGCCGGCGCCGAGCCAGCCCGCGTATGTCGAGTTCGTCGTGCGCGACCACCTGAGCAGCGCGGACGCGCCGGTGTTCTATGTCGAGAACGCGCTGATCAATTCGCTGTTCGGCCTGCTCTGCTGGGACGCCATCTTCTGCGCCATCCCCGGCGCCTTCTTCCACCCCTTCCATCGCGGCCCGGCCGACCTGCACAGCGCCGACTTCCAGCGCCGCCGCGCGCCGCAGTTCGCCGCCTGCCTGGCCCAGCTCGACGGCGACGGCTGGCGCGACACGGTGCGCGCCAACTACGCGCGCAAGGCCGGCATCCAGTCGCCCTTCCTGTACTGGGAGGCGCTCGAACCGGAGCTGCTCGACCTGGCGCTGGCCTGCATCCCGCCGCGGCACCTGCGCCTGGCCTTCGAGCGCATCCTGCAGGACGTCAAGGCCAACCGCAGCGGCTTCCCCGACCTGATCCAGTTCTGGCCCGAGGAAAAGCGCTACAGCATGATCGAGGTGAAAGGACCGGGCGACCGCCTGCAGGACAACCAGCTGCGCTGGATCGCCTACTGCGCCGAGCACCAGATGCCGGTGTCGGTCTGCTACCTGCAGTGGAGCGCCTGAGACGATGGGTGTTGAATTGACGCCGGCGCCGGCCGGCTACACCGTCGCCGTGCGCGCGCTGTGCGAGTTCACCGCCAAGGCCGGCGACCTGGACCTGCGCTTCACGCCCTCGCCCACGGCGCAGGAGGGCATCGCCGGCCATGGCGTGGTGACGGCGCGGCGCGGCCCGCATTACCAGAGCGAAGTCAGCCTGAGCGGCGACTACGGCCCGCTGCGCGTGCGCGGCCGTGCCGACGGCTACGACCCGCAACTGGGCCAACTGGAGGAGATCAAGACCTATCGCGGCGAGCTGGCGCGCATGCCGGACAACCACCGCCGGCTGCACTGGGCGCAGCTGAAGATCTACGGCCACCTGCTGTGCCGCCAGCTGGGACTGGCCCGCCTGCGCCTGGCGCTGGTCTACTTCGACATCGGCAGCCAGCAGGAGACCGTGCTGCACGAGGAGCACGACGCCGCCGAACTGCAAACCTACTTCGAACAGCAGTGCGCGCTATTCCTGTGCTGGGCCGAGCAGGAGATGGCGCAGCGCGCGGCGCGCGACGCGGCGCTGAGCGCCCTGTCCTTCCCGCACGCCGAGTTCCGCGCCGGCCAGCGCCAGCTGGCCGAGGCCATGTACAAGGCCAGCGCGCGCGGCTGCTGCCTGTTGGCGCAGGCGCCCACCGGCATCGGCAAGACCGTCGGCAGCCTGTTCCCGCTGCTCAAGGCCAGCGCCGCGCACAAGCTCGACAAGGTGTTCTTCCTCGCCGCCAAAACCTCCGGCCGGCAGATGGCGCTGGACGCGCTGGCCATCATCGCTCGCGCCGCGACGGCGGCGGCGCCGGCAGCGACAATGGCAGCGCCGGCACTGCCGCTGCGCGTGCTCGAACTGGTGGCGCGCAGCAGCGCCTGCGAGCATCCCGAGCTGGCCTGCCACGGCGACTCCTGTCCGCTGGCGCGCGGCTTCTACGACCGCCTGCCGGCCGCGCGCGCCGCCGCGCTGCGGGCCGGCACGCTGGACCAGGCCACGCTGCGCACGGTGGCGCTGGCGCACCAGGTCTGCCCCTACTACCTGTGCAGCGAAATGGCGCGCTGGTGCGACGTCGTCATCGGCGACTACAACTACTACTTCGACAGCGGCGCCATGCTGCACAGCCTGACCCTGCTCAACGACTGGAAGGTCGCCGTGCTGGTCGACGAGGCGCACAACATGGTTAGCCGCGCCCGCAAGATGTATTCGGCGGAACTGGAGCACGCCGGCCTGCGCATGTTGCGCAAGAGCGCCCCGGAGGCGCTGAAAAAGCCGCTCGACCGCGTGCAGCGCGCCTGGAACGTGCTGGAGAAGGAGCAGCAGGCCGACTACCAGCCCTACGCCGAGCTGCCGGAAAAATTCATGGCGGCGCTGCAGAACGCCGCCAACGCCATCGCCGCCCACCAGGCCGAGCATCCGGCCCAGTCCGACCCGGCGCTGCTGGAGTTCTACTTCGCCGCGCTGCAGTTCAACCGCCTGGCCGACAGCTTCGGCCAGCATTCGCTGTTCGACATCAGCAAGCGCGGCGGCACGGCCAGCCGGCCCGACTCGCTGCTGTGCATCCGCAACATCGTGCCGGCGCCCTTCCTGCGGCCGCGCTTCGAGGCCAGCCACACGACGGCGCTGTTCTCGGCCACGCTCAGCCCGTGGAACTACTTTTGCGACACGCTCGGCATGCCGGCCGACACGGCCTGGGTCGACGTCGAATCGCCCTTCGCCGCCGAGCAGTTGGCGGTGCGCGTGGCCGGCCACATCTCGACCCGCTACCAGCACCGCGCCCGTTCGCTGGCGCCGATCGCCGCGCTGATCGGCGCGCAGTACGCCCGCCAGCCGGGCAACTACCTGGCCTTCTTCAGCAGCTTCGACTACATGGAGCAGGCCGCCGAACAATTCGCCCAAGGCCACCCGCAGGTGCCGCAGTGGCGCCAGCAGCGCCGCATGGACGAGGCGGCGCGCGCCGCCTTCCTGGCCCGCTTTTCGCACGACAGCGCCGGCGTCGGCTTCGCCGTGCTGGGCGGCTCCTTCGGCGAGGGCATCGACCTGCCCGGCGCGCGCCTGATCGGCGCCTTCATCGCCACCCTCGGCCTGCCGCAGCTGAACCCGGTCAACGAGCAGATCCGCCAGCGCATGGACGCCATCTTCGGCGCCGGCTACGACTACGCCTATCTGTTCCCCGGCATGCAGAAGGTGGTGCAGGCGGCCGGCCGGGTGATCCGCACGCAGACCGACCGGGGCACCGTCTACCTGATCGACGACCGCTTCGGCCGGCCGGAGATCGCCCGCCTGCTGCCGGCCTGGTGGCGCGTGGAACCGGCCGAACGCGGCTAATGCCCGCCGCTACTGCATCGCGCTCCGGATCTTCTGGTAGCCGCTGCGGCTGATCGGAATCCGGCTGCCGTCGGCCAGCAGCGCGACATGGCTGTCGCGCGTGGCCTGCTCGATGCGGCCGACGAAGTCGATGTTGACGATGTACGAGCGGTGGATGCGCACGAAGCGTTGCGCCTCCAGCTGCCCCTCCAGCTCGGACAGGCTCTGGTTCTTCAGGTAGGACTTGCCCTCGCTGTGGATCCGCACATAGTCGTCCTGCGCCTCGATGTAGGCGATCCTGTCGCAGGCGACGACGTGGACCTTGGCGCCGTCGCGGATCAACACGCGCGCCAGCGGCGCCTTGCGCGCCGCCGCCTCGCGCGCCACGGCGGCGACGGCGGCCCGCGCCCGATCGGCCTGCGCGTCGGCTTGGCCGAGGCTGGCGCGGGCGTGCGCCAGCGCCTGGTCGAAGCGCTGCTGGCTGAACGGCTTGAGCAGATAGTCGAGGGCGTGGAACTCGAAGGCCCTGATGGCGTATTGGTCGAAGGCGGTGGCGAAGATGAAGCGCGCCTTGCCGGCGCTGAGCTCGGCCACCTCGAAGCCGTCCAGCTTGGGCATCTGGATGTCGAGGAAGACCAGGTCGGGCGCCAGCTCGCTGATCGCCTTGACCGCCTCGAAGCCGTTGGCGCATTCGGCGACGATGTCGACGTCGGCGTGTTCGGCCAGGTACTCGCGCACCACGCCGCGTGCCAGCGCCTCGTCGTCCACAATGATGATACGCATGCTCACTCCTCGCTCAATTGGGCCGGCATGCTGATCTCCACGCCGAATCGGTTTTGCCGCCGCGTCCAGTGGATGCTGGCCTCGTGCCGGTAGGCGCCGGCCAAACGCTGGCGCACGTTGCTCAAGCCGATGCCCTGGCCCTTGGCGCCGCTGGCCGGCGGGTCCGGGTCGACCGGGTTGTCGATGCCGATGTGCAGCAGCGAACCGGCGCGGCGCGCCGTCAGGCGGATGGTGCCGCCCTCGGGCAGGTGGCAGATGCCGTGCTTGACGGCGTTCTCCACCAGAGGCTGGATCAGCATCGGCGGCAGCAGGCAGGCCGCCGCCTCGGCGCTCACCTCCTCCGCGAACAGCAGGCGGGCGCCGAAGCGCACCTGTTCGACCGCCAGGAAGTGGCGGACCAACTCCATCTCCTGCCCCAGCGTGACCTTGCGGTGCGCCTCCAGGCCAAGGCTGTGGCGGAAGAAGCTGGCCAACTCCAGCGTCATGCGGCGCGCCCCCTTGGGGTCCTGCGAGGTCAGCGCGCTGATCGAGTTGAGGCTGTTGAACAGGAAGTGCGGATCGATCTGCGTGCGCAGCATGCGCAGCTCGGCCTCCTGCGCCATCAGGCGCGCCTCAAGCGCGCTCTGCTCGGCGCCGGTGGCGCGGACGAATTCGATGACCAGGTAATGCAGCGCCGCCGCGAAGCCGTACAACAGCACGCCCTCGGCCAGCATCAGCGCGGCCAGCCGGTGGCCCAAGTCGATGCCGGCCCAGCCGACACCGAGCAGCAGGCACAGGCTGTTCCAACCCTGGCCGACGGCCAGCCACAGCCCGCCGGCCACCAGCGCCGCCGCCGAGAACACCAGCGGGATCGCCCGCGCCCGCGCGCCGCCCAGCGGATACGAGCGGCACAGGTAGTAGGCCGAGTAGCCGGCGGCGAAGGCGTAGACCAGATTGACCGGCAAGGCGAACAGCAGCGCGTTGGGCGCGGCGGCGGCGCCCACCAGGGTGATCACGCCGGCCAACGCCAGGCCGAGGAACAGCCACACCGCCAGGTAGACGACGACGCCGCGACGGTTGGCGAACAGGCCTTGCATCGCCTAGTTGCGCACTTCCAGGCCGCCCATGATGGCGTAGCCCTTGATGAGCAAGCGCTTGCTGGCGTCCTTCGGGACGATGGTCTTCTCTTCGAAGCCGCCCATCACCGGCGTGCCCATCAAGACAACGGTCCAATCGGGCGGCACCTTGATCTGGATGCCGCCGAACAGGGCGAACACGTCGAGCACCGCCTCGCCGTCGAGCGAGCTTTGGCGCAGGTCGATTTCGCAGCCGCCCATCACGGCGGTCACCTCGCCGCCACGGAAGTGCTGGCTGGTGACGCGGCTGGCGTAGCTGCCCATCACCGCCGTGACGTTGATGACGGAGTCGTCGGCCTTGTCGGCCTTGTCGGCCGTCCCGGCGTTCTCCTGCGCGCCACTCTCGCCGGTCTTGTCCTGCCAGTTGTCGGCCTTGTCCAGCCGGACCACGCCGACCTCGAACACGCGGCGGCCGGTGATGGAGCGGTACACCACCGCCACGCCGGCGCCGATCAGCAGGATCGGCCACAAGGTGCGCCAAGTGACGTAGACCAGGCCCAGTCCCTTGAGGGTCATCAGGCCGCCGAACAGGATCAACGCGCCGCCGACCATGGCGCCGCCGGCGGTGCGGGTTTGCAGGATCTTCAGGATGCCGATGACGACCAGCACCAGCGGCCAGAAGTGCATCGAGTAGCGGAAGTCGAGCAGGCCCAGGTTGTCGAGCAAGAACAGCACGCCCAGCGCGATGACCATCAGGCCGACCACCACCTGGCCGTTCGGACCACGCTGGCGTTGGCGTCTTTGTTGGCGTGCTTCTTGGCGATCGATGCGCATATCAGTGCTCCTTGTTCGAATTGAAGTAGTCGTTCAGCAGCGGCCGCAGCACCAGTCCGAGGCCCCAGGCGATCAGCAGCGCCGGCCAGCTGTCGCGGAAGCTCAGGCCCCACACGTGCTCGTAGGAGACGTACCACCAGGCGGCGAAGAAGACCTTCCACAGGCCGTTGAGGAACAGCCGGGGCGAGGACGGCGGCAGCATATCGCTGATGCCGAACACCACCAGCAGCCACGGCCAGTAGTGCCAGATCCGGCGCAGGTCGAAGTCGAGTTCGAGCAGCTCGGCGCGGTCGAGCAGCACCAATGCGCCGAACACGATCAGCAGCATGCCCCACAATAGTTGTTTGCGCCAGTCCTGGCGTGTCGCGTCTTTCATCTCGGTCCCCTGGTTGACGATGGCATGGACGTGACGATACCCGTCCCTCCGCGCGGACGGAAGGGCTTTTCGGCGAACGGCGGATGGCGGCCGGCGAATGGCGCGTGGATCGGCCAACGGCGCCGCGGCGGACAGGTTTGGCGCGGGGAGCGGGAGCGGTGGCGAACGGAGGGGGCGGAAAAAAACAGCCCGCGCGGGGCGGACTGGTGGACGTCAGCGGCCGCCTAGGCCGCAGATGCGCTGGTCCATCAACACCAGGTCCCAACCCAGTTGGCGGCGGATCTCCTCCGGCGTTGGCGGCGGCTTGGGGTCGTGGTTGCGCCGTTCGAGGTAGGCGCGTACCAGGTACTTCGATGGGTGGGTGGTCTGTGCCATGATGACCTCGCAACGGTGACGTCGTCGAATTGGTGCCGGTACTCGAGGCTACCGGCTTACCTGCCGATCCAGGGCGGCGCCGTTGTGGCGGGCGCCGCGCTTCGATCACGCAGGGCCATGTTAGCGCCGCGCCGCCGCGCATTCCGTTCGCTGCCGCACAGTGGCGCGGCGCCTCACAATTTCTGCTGCAGGAACTCGAGGAAGCAGCTGATCCGTTGCGACAGCTGCGTGTTGCGATAGTAGACGGCGTGGATCTGCTGGCGGTAGCCGCTGTTGAAGCTGGCCAGCAGCGGCACCAGGCGGCCGGCCTTGATGTCCTCGCGCGTCATGAAGTCGGCCAGGCAGACGATGCCCTGGCCGGCCAGGGCCAGCTGGCGCAGCGTCTCGCCGCTGGAGGCGGCCAGCGCCGGCGCCACCTGCAGGCTGTTGCCGTCGTCGTGGCGCAGCGGCCAGGCGTTGCCCTGCTCGTAGTGGCTGAAGCCGAGCAGGCCGTGGCCGGCCAGCTGCTCCGGCATCTTCGGCGTGCCGTGGCGGCGCAGGTAGTCGGGGCTGGCCAGCACGTGCAGCGGACTCGAGCTCAGCGCGCGGGCGTGCAGGGTCGAATCGCTCAGCGCGCCGATGCGGATGGCGATGTCGGTGCGGTGCTCGATCAGGTCGGCGATCTGGTCGTTGCTGCTCAACTCGAGGCGGATGTCCGGATACAGGGCGCGGAACTCGGCCACGTGCGGCACCACGCAATGCAGCATGAAGGGCGAGGCGGCGTCGACGCACAGGCGGCCGGCCGGCTTCTGGCGGCGGATGCGGATGGCCTCCTCGGCCTGCTCCATGGCGCCGAGGATGGCGCGCGCCTGCTGCAGGAACAGTGCGCCCTCCTCGGTCAGCTCCATGCGCCGGGTGGTGCGGGTCAGCAGCGAGGTGGCCAGCTTGTCCTCCAGCCGCGACAGGGCGCGGCTCACGCCCGAGGTGGTCTGGCCCAGATGCACCGAGGCGGCGCTGAGCGTGCCGCTGTCGACGACGGTTACAAAAATCTTCAGATCGTCAGAATTAATATCCACTATGGTCCTGGGGGCGCGCAAGCGCGCCGGTAAGCGTCAGGCCACATACAACAGTACCGCGCCGAAATGGCAGATGCTGCCTCCGAGCACGAACAAATGCCACACACCGTGGCCGTGACGCAATTTGTGATCGGTGGCATAAAAAACGATGCCACCCGTGTACAACACGCCGCCGGCGGCCAACCATAGGAAGCCGTTCCAGCTCAGCGCCGCGATCAGGGGCCGGGCGCCGATCACGGCCAGCCAACCCATCATCACGTAGATCAATAGCGACAGCAGGCGCGCGCCGCGGGCGTACCAGATTTCCTGCGCGATGCCGACCAGCGCCAGCGTCCACACCACGCCGAACAGCCACCAGCCCCAGGGGCCGCGCAGGCTCACCAGGGTGAACGGCGTGTAGCTGCCGGCGATCAGCAAATAGATCGCGCAGTAGTCCAGCGTGCGCCAGAATTCCTTGGCCGGGCCGCGCAGGCTGTGGTACAGCGTCGAGCTCAGATACAGCGCCAGCAGCGTGGCGGCATAGATGCTGAAGCTGACCATTTTCCACACGTCGCCGCTGCGCGCCGCCAGCACGATCAGCAAAACGCCGCCGACCGCCGCCAGCGCCGCCCCGACCGTGTGGGTGATGCTGTTGAAACGTTCTCCGTAATACATAATCCATCCAAAGTCCGGCGGCGGCGGGATGCGCGCTACCCCGGCCCATTGTATGCCGCATCGCGCATCGCCGCCGCCTTGGCCTACTTGGATTTGGGGATCTTGCTGGTGACGTCGTTGCTAATGGCGCGCCCCGCCGCCACGCCGAGCAAGACCAGGGCGCCGACGACGATGCCGGTGGTCTTGACGCCGTCCACCCGGCCGCGTTCGATGCGCTCGATCTGGCCGAAGGCGATGCGCCGCTCCTGGCCGTCGACCGTGCCGCGCAGCGCATCGGCCTCGATGGCGGCCAGTTTGAAGTCGAGCTTCTTGCCGTCACGGCCGACGATCAGCAGGGTCTCGCCGACCACCAGACCGTCGACCGGCCGCGCCGCCACCGCCTTGACGGCGTCCGCGCCGTCGGCCACCACGTGCATCGTGGTGCAAGCACTCATGGCGACGCACAGCAAGAGCGTGCCACACCTTCTCGATAGATCCCGCATCCGGCCATCCTTAGATTGCATAAAATCCAATAATAGCATGTAGATATGTTGGAATTGGGAAATGTTACAACATTGCCCGAGAGCCAATACCCGCGCGTCCGGGCAACATCGGCCGGCGCGCCGGTCCGCCTGTGGTATGTTGTCGCGATGACTCAAGCACACAAATACCAGCGCTGCATGGTGATGGCCGGCGGCGGCGCGCGTTTCGGCATCTATCTGGGCATGTACGCGGCGGCCTGCCAGGCCGGCCGCGCCCCCGACATCCTGCTGGCCAGCTGCGGCAGCGCCATCGCCGCCACCATCATCCGCAACCTGCCCGACGACGCGCAGCGGCGCGCCTGGCTCAGCTCGCCCCAAATGTACCGCTTCTGGAGCGGGCTCAAGTCGGCCCGCCACACCGGCCTGGTCGGCACGCTGCTGCGCGCCGCCAAGCGCAAGCTCAACCCCGGGCGCGCCCCGACCATCCCCGACCTGTTCGGCGACTACCTGTTCGAGATGCCGCGCCAGCTGCCCTTCCCGCCCGAGCCGGCGGTGCCGGCGGTCGACGTCGGCGTGATCGCCGGCCGCCTGCTGTTCGAGCCGGCCGAGGTGGGCCGGCCGCGCGGACGGCGCAAGCTGTTCGCCGAGACGGTGTTCTGTCCGCCGCGCGCGGCCGCGCTGCTGCATGGCCTGGAGGCGCCGCTGAGCGACCCGCGCTGGGGCCAGCACGCCGTCGCCCGCGCCCTGCTGACCGACAGCACGGCGCCGCTGGGCGAGGCGGCGCGCGTCTCGATCGCCGACATGATCTACTTCCGCTGCCAGCGCTACGCCGGCCACCACTACATCGGCGGCGTGCTCGACCTGTTCCCCATCGAACTGGCGCGCCACTTGGCCGACGAGGTGATGATGGAGTTCAAGGAGGCCTTCGACCAGACCTTCGCCATCCCGGCCTGGCGCGCCGTGCTGGGCCTGGACGGCAACCAGCGCCTGCGCTACGTCAACGGCCAGCGCGCCGAGGTGCGCATCGACACCTCCGACGTGTCGCGCGCGCTGGCCGGCGAGCCGGTGCAGAAGAAGCTGGTGTGGCGCCACAACCGCATCCAGCTCGACATGCCGCACAGCTACGACGAGTTCGTCGCCACCATGGAGCAGCAGTGGCTCTACGGCTACGAGCGCGGCATGGAGGCCTTCGGCCGCCCGCCCGGCCAGCCGGCGGCGATCCGCAACGCCACCCGCCACAGCAAGGCGCTGCGCTAGCGGGCGGCTCCGGCCTTCCATTTATCGATTTGCGATATACACTGTGGCTGTCCGCGTCTTCCGAACGGAGAGCACCATGGCAGAGAACCAAATGCGTCCGATCCATCCCGGCGAGATTCTGCGCGAGGAATTCCTGGCGCCGCTGGCGATGACGCCGCATGCGCTGTCCAAGGCGTTGCATGTGACGCCGGCGCGCATCAACGACATCGTCAACGAAAAACGCGGCGTCAGCGCCGACACCGCGCTACGCCTGGCGCGCTACTTCGGCGGCGAGCCACAGTCCTGGCTCAACCTACAACAGGCGTACGACCTCAAAATGGCCACCCGCGCCGGCCTGGAGAGGATCCTCGTCGAGGTCCGGCCGCGCGCCCCCGGCGACGGTGACGAGGCCGCGCTGGCGGCGTGAGCGCCGCCGGCCGACTCGCCAGCGCCCCCCTCCACAGCTGACTAGCGCCACGCTAGCGTTGCGACAGCACAACCCGGCGGCGGCGCCGGGTTGTTTTTTTTGCAGCAAATGATACATTAGCAATGCTGCAAAAAATCCATTTTTGCAACGTCTGACGGCGGGCCCCGCGCCCTTTCTGTTGTGCGCCGACCGGCGTCGTCCTCCGCTTGAACCATCTTCTCGCATACAAGGAGCAACAACATGAAGCACCTCCGCCTTTCCCCCCTGGCCGCCCTGCTGCTGGCCGGCGGCCTGCTGGCCGGCGCCGCCCACGCCGACCCGCTGGTCTTCGACGCGGCCGGCAACGCCACCTTCTCGGCCCTGCACGCCGGCCCCGGCAGCTACGTCGACGAGTTCCTGTTCGCCGTCGACCCCGAGCTGATGGGCTGGGCCAGCGGCACGGCGGCCGTCGGCAAGACCTGGATCAATCCGAACCGCCTGGCCAACTACGGCATCAGCGACATCACCTTCTTCCGCGTCAACCTGGACAACAGCCGCACCAACCTGCTGTCGGTCTTCAACGGCGGCGCGGCGATCGAGTTCTATCCGGCCGATCCCCTGGTCGCCGGCAACTACGGCTTCAGCGTCAGCGGCGCCACCGCGCTGGCCGGCCGTGGCGGCTCCTACGCCGGCAACCTGAACCTGGTGACGGCGCCGGTGCCCGAACCGGCCGGCTTCCTGATGCTGTCGATCGGCCTCGGCCTGCTCGGCCTGTGCGCCCGTGGCAAGGCCGACAACAAGCTCGGTTAAACCATCCCCGGCTTGGCCGGCGGCGCCTGCGGCGCCGTCCGGCGCGGCTCGATGATGCCGCACAGCAACACTGTCATTCTGCAAGTCACACGCCGTCATAGCAGGCTCTGCGGCGAGCGTCGCCGGTGTGACTATTGAATACATTCTGACGCATTCAATCCACTACTATCCAAACAGACATTTCTTTTCGCGAAGTGTTTTTGTTCATCTGAACTGCGCAGTGGCGCCGCCCCGGACCCTTCCCGGGCGGCGGGGGCGGCCGAGGCCGCCCTGGCCATCGCGCCCCACGGAGGTAAGTATGAAACTGCAGAACATGAGTGTCGCATCGCGGCTCGCCATCGGCTTCGGTCTGGTGGCCCTGCTGCTGATGGTGGTGATCGGCCTGGGCTTGTCGAGCATGAGCCAGATCCAGGACCGCATGGACGAGATCACCAAGGTCAACGACGTCGAAACCCGGCTGGCCGGCACGATGGACCTGACCGTCACCGAGCGCGCGCTGGCGCTGCGCAACCTGATCCTGCTCAAGGAGGCCAACGAGGTGCAGATCGAGGTCAAGCGCCTGGCCGATCAAGAGAAGAAATACAACGCCGCGCAGGAGCAGCTGGGCCAGATGTTCGGCAGCCTGCCCGGCACCTCGGTGGAGGAGAAGAACCTGCTCGAACAGATCAAACAGCAGGCCCTGCTGGCCGCGCCGTTCACCGCGCGCGCCGCCGCCCTGGCGCTCGAGGGCAAGCAGGACGAGGCCTACCAGGTGCTGCGCTTCGAGTTCCGCCCGGTGCAGAAGAAATGGTGGGAGCTGCTGCGCCAGCTGCGCGAGGTCGAGGACAAGCAGAACGCCGACGGCACCGCCGCCGCCGCCGAGGCCTACGCCAACGCCCGCTCGCTGATGCTGATCATCGGCTCGCTGGCCCTGCTGGCCAGCGCCGTCGCCGCCACCCTGATCACCCGCGGCATCGTGCGCGAACTGGGCTGCGAGCCCGGCGAGGCCGCCGCCATCGCCGGCCAGATCGCCGCCGGCAACCTGGCCACGCGCATCGACACCAAACCGGGCGACGAGCACAGCCTGCTGTTCGCCATGGCCTCGATGCGCGACAGCCTGTCCTCGATCGTCAGCCAGGTCCACGTCAGCACCGACACCATCGCCACCGCCGCCGGCCAGATCGCCTCCGGCAACATGGACCTGTCGGCGCGCACCGAGCAGCAGGCCAGCACGCTCGAGCAGACCGCCTCGTCGATGGAGGAGCTGACCTCGACGGTGCGGCTGAACTCGGACAGCGCGCGCCAGGCCAACGGCCTGGCCGTGTCCGCCTCGGACGTGGCGCTCAAGGGCGGCGCCGTGGTGGCCCAGGTGGTCGACACCATGGCCGCCATCGACGTCTCGGCGCGCAAGATCGTCGACATCATCGGCGTCATCGACGGCATCGCCTTCCAGACGAACATTTTGGCGCTCAACGCGGCCGTCGAAGCGGCGCGCGCCGGCGAACAGGGCCGCGGCTTCGCCGTGGTCGCCACCGAGGTGCGCAACCTGGCCCAGCGCAGCGCCGCCGCCGCCAAGGAGATCAAGACCCTGATCGGCGACTCGGTCGACAAGGTCGAGGCCGGCAACAAGCTGGTCGAACAGGCCGGCTCGACCATGCACGAGGTGGTCGACAGCGTGCGCCGCGTCACCGAGATCATGTCCGAGATCATGTCGGCCAGCCAGGAGCAGTCGTCCGGCATCGAACAGATCAACATCGCCGTCACCCAGATGGACACGGTGACCCAGCAGAACGCCGCCCTGGTCGAGGAGGCCGCCGCCGCCGCCCAGGCGCTGCAGGACCAGGCCAACAGCCTGACCGAGGTGGTCAGCGTGTTCCGCATCGAGAGCCAGTCCGGCCGCGCGCTGCTGCCGCAGCCGGCGGCGCTGGCCCAGCCGCGCCCGGCGCCGCGCGCCGAAACCCGCCCCGCGCGCGCGCCGGCCCGGCCGGCCGTGGCCGCGCCCGCCGCGCGGCGCCAGCCGGCCCTGTCCGGCGAAGGCGCCTCACGGCGTCCGACGGCGCCGTCCGACGCCGAGTGGGAAGAGTTCTAAGCCGGCCGCCGCGCCCGCCACCACCACCACCACCAAGCAAACGGCGCCGCGACGGCGCCGCAAGGGAGAAGCATGAGCACGCTCAAGTACCGCGAGACGCCGGCCCAGAACCCGCCGAGCCCGGCATTGCCGGACCAGGAAGTGCCGGTCGCGCCCAGCGCACCGAACATCTTCTGGCACACCGGCAAGGTGTCGGCGGCGGCGCGCAACCGCCAGAACGGCCAGCGCGGCGCCACCGTCTGGCTGACCGGCCTGAGCGGGGCCGGCAAGTCGACCCTGGCCTGCGAACTGGAGAAGATGCTGGTCGACGCCGGCCGCGCCGCCTACGTGCTCGACGGCGACAACCTGCGCCACCACCTGAACCGCGACCTCGGCTTCTCGCCGCAGGACCGCCAGGAGAACATCCGCCGCAGCGCCGAGGTGGCGCGGCTGATGAACGACGCCGGCCTGATCGTCATCGCCGCCTTCATCTCGCCGCTGCGGCAGGACCGCGCCATGGCCTGCGCCATCATCGGCGAGGACAACTTCATCGAGACCTACGTCAGCACGCCCTGCCAGGTGTGCGAGGAGCGCGACCCCAAGGGCCTGTACGCCAAGGCCCGCGCCGGCCTGATCCCGGAGTTCACCGGCGTCTCGGCGCCCTACGAGGTGCCGCTCTACCCGGCCTTGGTGCTCGACACCGACTGCCTGACGCTGCAACAAGCCAGCCGCCAGCTGTTCCAATACCTGGCGCAGCGGCGCAACTAGACCATGGGCCGCGACGTCGCCTCCAGCGGCCGGCCGACGCCGCCGCGCCGCATCGACGTCTTCAACGGCGACGCCGACGGCATCTGCGCGCTGCACCAGCTGCGCCTGGCCGCGCCGGCCGACGCCGAGCTGGTCACCGGCGTCAAGCGCGACATCGCCCTGCTCGAGCGCGTCGCGGCGCGCCTGGCCGAGCGCGACTGCGCCGGCGCCGAGCTGCTGGTGCTCGACATCTCGCTCGACAGCAACGCCGCGCCGCTGCGCCGCCTGCTCGCGGCCGGCGCCAACGTCGACTACTTCGACCACCACGCCGCCGCGCAGGCCTTCGCCCACCCCGGCCTGCGCCTGTTCTGGGACGACTGCCCGGACTGCTGCACCAGCATCCTGGTCGACCGCTACCTTGACGGCCGCTACCGCCCCTGGGCGGTGGCGGCCGCCTTCGGCGACAACCTGGCGGCGCCGGCGCGCGCGCTGGCCGCCCGCGCCGGCCTGGACGGCGCCGCCAGCGCCGCGCTCGAACAGCTCGGCCAGGTGCTCAACTACAACGCCTACGGCGACTGCGTGGCCGACCTGCACATCTGCCCCGAGCAGCTGTACCGCGCCGTCAGCGCCTACGCCGACCCGCTCGCCTTCATCGCCGACAGCCCCTGCCACGCCCTGCTGCTGGACGGCTACCAGGCCGACTGCGCCCGCCTGCACGGCCTGCGGCCGCACTGGCAGCGGCCCGGCGGCGCCGTGTACGTGCTGCCGCCGGCGCCGTGGGCGCGCCGGGTCAGCGGCGTGCTGGCCAACCAACTGGCGGCGGGCGGCGGCGCCGCCTCCTTCGCCATCCTCAGCTGCCACGCCGACGGCCACTACGTCGTCAGCGTGCGCTCCGGCGCGCCGGCCGAGCGCAGCGCCCACGGCCTGTGCGAACAGTTCCCCGGCGGCGGCGGACGCCGCGCCGCCGCCGGCATCAACCACCTGCCGGCCGCCGAGGTGGAACGCTTCATCGAACAGTTCCGCCGCTACTTCGCCCTGCCCGAGCAACACCATGGGCATTAGCGAGGAGCTGCGCCTGGCGCCGCCGGTCGCGCCCGGCCCCACCGTGCCGGCCGTCTCGCTGGCCACGCTGGCCCTGCTGTTTCTGCGCATCGGCTGCAGCAGCGTCGGCGGCTTCATGGCGATGGTCGCCGTGACCCAGCACATGGTGGTCGACAAGCGCCGCCTGCTCAGCACCGAGGACCTGCTCGACGGCCTGGCCCTGGCCTCGCTGATGCCCGGCCCGGTCGCCATCAACGTCGTCGCCTATGTCGGCTACCGCCTGCGCGGCGTGGCCGGCGCCGTGGTTTGCATGC
This sequence comes from Rugamonas rubra, assembly GCF_900114705.1. Taxonomy (GTDB): domain Bacteria; phylum Pseudomonadota; class Gammaproteobacteria; order Burkholderiales; family Burkholderiaceae_D; genus Rugamonas; species Rugamonas rubra. The sequence goes on along the minus strand of NZ_FOTW01000014.1, from coordinate 132,960 downwards.
TCGGCGCGGTGCTGCCGGCCTTCGTCTGGATCTGCGCGCTGGGCACGCTGTACTTCCGCTACGGCAACATGGACGCCGTGCGCACCGTTTTCCTCGGCGTCACCCCGGCGATCACCGCCGTGGTGCTGGCCTCGGCCTGGCGGCTCTGGCGCGGTGCCGTGCGCGACTGGCGCCAAGGCGCGCTGGCGCTCGGCGCGGCGCTACTGCTGACGGCGCTGCCCGGCCTGCCGAGCACGCTGCTGGTGCTGGCGGCGGCGGCCTGGACCGGCTGGAAGTATCCGCGTCCGGCCCTGGCGGCGGGCGCGCCCGCCCCGGCCACCGACGCCAACGCGGCGCCGGCGGCCCCGGCGCACCGGCAGCAGCAAGGCGGCGACGACGCTGCCGCGCCCACACCCCGGCCGCGCCGACGCGCCGCCACCGCGCTGGCCGCGCTGGGCCTGCCGGCGGCGGCGCTGGCCCTGCTGGCGGCCCACAGCGCCGTCCTGTTCACCTTGCTGTGCGCCTTCGCCGGCATGAGCCTGCTGACCTTCGGCGGCGGCTACGTCTTCATCCCGCTGCTGCAACACACCGTGGTCGACGGCTACGGCTGGCTCAGCCAGCGCGAGTTCGTCGACGGCCTCGCCCTGACCCAGCTCAGCCCCGGCCCGGTGATGATCAGCTCCGCCTTCGTCGGCCTGAAGGTGGCCGGCCTGGCCGGCGCGGCCGCCGCCAGCGCCGGCATGTTCATCCCCAGCGCGGCGCTGATGCTGGCAGCCAGCGGCATGGTCGAGCGGCTGCGCCGCTCGGCGCCGGCGCAGGCCGCGCTGGCCGGCGTGCGCGCCGCCCTGGCCGGCATGGTGTTCGGCGCCGCCGTCACCATCGGCCGCATGGCCGCGCCCAGCTGGCTGTCGCTGGCGCTGGGCGGCGCCGCCCTGCTGGCCCTGCTGCGCTGGCGCGTCGACGCCGCCTGGGTGGTGGCCGCCGCCGCCCTGCTCGGCTGGCTGGCGTTGTAGATGTTGAACCGACGATTTTTTTTGTGACAGGTACGACCAGGAGACCATGATGAGCAACACCGAGCACCCAGCCCCCGCCAACCACCAGCGGCCGCATCCGGTAATGATGATTCCGCTGCGCCGCTGCGGCAGCCACGCCCTGCGCCTGCGGCTGAACTTGTCGCCGCAGTTCTACTCGCCCTACCCGCTGCACATCGTCGACCTGATGCCGATGCTGCCGCTGTACGGCGACCTGCAGGACGACCGCGCCTACTTCCGCCTGGTGGTCGACGTGGTCGGCCTGCAGGCGGTCAGCATGGTCAAGTGGCAGCAGGTGGTGTTCGACCCGGTCGAGATCTTCGAGGCCATCCGCCACCAGCGGCGCAGCGTGCACCGGGTGGTGTGGGAGCTGCTGTTGCGCGCCGGCGAGCGCCAGGGCGCCCGCGTGGTGATGGACAAGTCGCTCGACAGCGTGCACTACGCCGACGAGCTGATGCGCCTGCTGCCGGACATGCTGTTCGTCAACGTGGTGCGCGACCCGCGCGCCCAGGTGGCGTCGATGAACCGCGCCATCATCCACGACTTCGACACCCTGCTCAACACCCGCACCTGGCTGGCCGCCCACCGCGCCGCCGACGCCGTGATGCGCCATTATCCGCGCCGCGTGCTGACCATCCGCTACGAGGACTTCCTGTCCAACCAGGAGGCCACGCTGCGCACCCTGTGCGACTTCATGGGGATCGACTTCCTGCCGCAGATGCTCGACGTCGGCAGCTCGGTCGAGGCGCAGCAGATCGCCCAGTTGTCGGCGCTGTGGTCGTCGAACTGCTTTGCGCCGATCGCCGCCCACGCCGACAAGTTCAAGCAGCAATTGTCCGGCGAGGAGATCCGCGTCATCGAAACGCTGACGCGCGACGATATGCAGCGCTACGGCTACACCTTGATGACGGCGGCCGACGCCAGCGTGACCGACAGCCACCACGGCGAGGCCCTGCTGCGCTCCGACGCCGGCCGCAGCCAGGCCTGGCGCGACATCGAGCAGAGCAACTTCCGCGACTTCGTGCTGCGCCGCTGCCGCGCCGACTACCTGGCCCAGGTGCGCGCCCGGCTGGAGGCGCAGGCCGGCGGCGCCGGCCGAGCCGCCGGCGCCAAGCCCACCACGCTGGACGCGCTCGACCCGGCCACCTTCGAGGTCAGCGATTAGGCATGGGCGCCAGCGGCGTTCAGCGGCACAGCTGTGCCCAGGACGCCTCGAACTCGGCCGGCGCCACGTCCTGCGCCAGCAGGGTCAGCTCGCGCGCCACCGAGATGTAGCGCTGGAAACCGATGTAGGCGCCGAAGGCGTCCTTGGCGTTGACCTCGCCGCAGGGCGCGCCCTTCTTGCCGATGAACTGGTTGCGGAACTGGGCCGAGGCCGGTTCCAGCACTTTTTCCTTCACATACTTCTCGCCCAGACCGGTCAGGGTGGCCGCCTCGTCGCGCTGTTGTTCCGCCGCCGACTTGCCGCAGCCCACCACGCCACAGGAAATGACCGCCGCCAGCAGCAACGCAATTCCTTTGTTCATACAATCTTTCAAAAAAAAGTGAACCGGGGAGCCGTCCGGCCCGGTGCGCCGCCCGGCAATATTGCCTTGGCGACCATTATGATACTCAAATGCAATTGTAGCCTATCACGCAATATTTTACTCGTTCCACGCGCGGCGGCGCGGCGGCGCACGCAACTGAGCCGGGGGTGCCGCAAAAGCCACAAAAAATGTGCACACATCGTGCTTTTTTCGCGCCGGCAGCCCGGCCCCGGCGTAGATTTGTTACCATCCTTACCCAAAGTTTAACAAGGAGATCGCATGCTGCACCATAAACCCGCACAATTCTTCACGGTCGTGGCCACCATGTTCGTGCTGTTCACGAGCAACGTCCGCGCCGAGGCCGCCGCGCCCAAGCTGGGCAACGTCACCATCCTGGCCACCGGCGGCACCATCGCCGGCACCGGTGCCAGCAGCACCACCACCATCGGCTACACCGCCGCCACGGTGGGCGTCGAGCGCTTGATCCAGGCCGTGCCGGAACTGGCCAAGGTGGCCAATGTGACGGGTGAGCAAGTGTTCCAGATCGCCAGCGAGAACATGAGCAACGAGCATTGGCTGACCCTGGCCAAGCGCGTCAACGTCCTGCTGGCGCAGAGCAACGTCGACGGCATCGTCATCACCCACGGCACCGACACGCTGGAAGAGACCGCCTACTTCCTCGACCTGGTGGTCAAGAGCAAGAAGCCGGTCGTGCTGGTCGGCGCCATGCGCCCATCGACCGCGCTGTCGGCCGACGGCCCGCTGAACCTGTACAACGCCGTGCTGCTGGCCGCCAGCGCCGACGCCGTCGGCAAGGGCGTGCTGGTCGCCATGAACGACCAGATCCACGCCGCCCGCGACGTGTCGAAAACCAACACCTCGACCCCGGACAGCTTCAAGACCACCGAACTGGGCATGCTCGGCTACATCCAGGGCAACAAGCCCTACTTCTACCACGTGTCCAGCCGCAAGCACACCACCGACACCGAATTCGATATCAGCAACCTGCAATCCCTGCCGCAAGTCGATATCGTCTACGGCTACGCCAACATGGGTCCCGCCGCGCTGAACGCCTTCATCGCCGCTGGCGCCAAGGGCATCATCCACGCCGGCGTCGGCGACGGCAGCCTGGCCCACAAGGTCGTGCCGTCGCTGAGCGCGGCGCGCAAACAGGGCACCGTGATCGTCCGCGCCAGCCGCGTCGGCCAGGGCATCGTGGCGCGCAACGGCGAAGCCAACGACGACGAACTCGACTTCGTCGCCGCCGACACGCTGAACCCGCAGAAGGCCCGCATCCTGCTGATGCTGGCGCTGACCAAGACCGGCAACAGCAAGGAAATCCAGCGCATGTTCTACACCTACTGATCGCGCGATCGGCGACGGCGGCACGCAGCATTGCGCGCCGCCGTCGACAAAGTCACGCTACAGCGTGCGCATGAAGGCGACCAGGTCGCCTTTTTCTTTGTCGCTCAACTTGGTTTCCAGGATCAGGTTGAAAAACTCCACCGTGTCCTCCAGCGTCAACAGGCGGCCGTCGTGCAGATACGGCGGCGACTCCTTGATGCCGCGCAGCGGGAAGGTCTTGATCGGCCCGTCGGCCGAGGCCATGATGCCGTTGATCAGGCGCGGCTTGTAGAAACGCTCCGCCTTCAGGTTGTGCATCAGGTTGTCCGTGTAGTAGGGCGGCGCGTGGCAGGTGAAGCACTGGCCCTTGCCGAAGAACACGGTCTGGCCGCGCAGCTCGCTCTCGCTGGCCTTCTTCGGGTCGAGCTTGCCCATCACCGTCAGCTTGGGCGCCGGCGGAAAGTCTAAAATCTCCTGCACCTCGGCCATGAAATGCACCTGGCTGCCGCGTTCCAAGATGTTGACGCCCTTCTTGGTGGCGATCACCGGATCGCCGTCGAAGTAGGCGGCGCGCTGCTCGAACTCGGTGAAGTCCTCGACCGACTTGAGCGCCCTTTGCGAGCCGAACAGGCGCTGGATGTTGACGCCGCGCAGGCTCGGCGTCTCGATGCGGTGGCGGAACTCCTGCGGCCGGATGTCGCCCACCAGGTGGGTGGCGCCGTTGCTGTGGCCGTTGGCGTGGCAGTCGAAGCAGGCCACGCCACGGCTGGGCCGCTCGCTGCGCCTGTCCTCGGTCTGGTTGAACTGCTGCTGCGGGAACGGCGTCAGCAGCAGACGCAGGCCCTCGATCTGCTTGGGGTTGAGCACGCCGTTGAACATCTCGTAATAGTTGTCGATGCTCAGCAGCTTGCCCTTCGACACGTCGCCCAGGTCGGGCCGCGTGGTCAGGAAGATCGGCGCCGGGAACTCCGGCAGGAAATGGTCGGGCAGGTCGAAGTCCAAATCGAAGCGGGTCAAATCGCGGCCCTCCTGCCGCTTGATCTCCTCGATCTCGAAGTGGGGGAACAGCATGCCACCCTCGGCCTGGTGCGGATGCGGCAACGGCAGCAAACCGCCGGGAAACAGGTCGCGCTCGCGCACCTGCTCGGGCGTCAGCGCCGCCAGCTGCTCCCACGTCACGCCGCGCGGCAGGCGCACGCGCACGCCGCCCTGCACCGGCTTGCCACGGAACATGGTCGCGCCGCTGGGCCGGTCGGCCAGGTCGTAGCGCTCGGCCAGCAACTCCTGCTGGCGCCGCATCAGGCCGGCGCGCGCCGCCTTCATACGCGCCAGTGTGACGGCGAAGTCCTCGCGGATCACCACCGGGCTGTAGCTCGACGGCTTGCCCGGCTTGGCGGCCGGCGCCTCCTGCGTGCGCACCAGCGCCGGCGCCAGCGCGACCAGCGTTGCGACGGCAACCCCCAGGGCGGTTTTTGCGAATTTCATGTGCGTCTCCTTGTCCGATTGATACGACCCACCGCTCATTAAAACAGACCAGTCCGCCTACTCAACCGTTGAGCCGGCCGGCATTGCGCCAGCACAAACGCCACCGCAGCGGCCATCGCGACGACTATGTCAATAGCCATTGGCGCCGGACGGGCGGCGCCGTGCAAATTAGAGCAATCATGTAAAAATAGCACGGGCACTCGTGCTAGGCTAGCTGATCCAATACGGGGGACGAGCTTTATGAACGAACAACAACAGCCAGTGACGGCCTTGCATCCGCATAGCGACGGCGAGGCCGATCCGCGCCTGATCCAGCAAGCCTTCGCCGCCCAGCGCGCCACCGCGCTGCGCTGGCGCGGCTCCAGCGCGGCCGAGCGCATCGCCCGCATCAAGCGTCTGCGCGACGCCATGATGGCGCGGCGCGAGGCGCTTTACACCGCCTTCGCCCAGGACTACCACAAGCCGCCGGCCGAGGTCGAGGCCACCGAGCTGTTGCCGGTGATGGAGGAGATCCGCCAGGTGCTGGGCGCGCTGAAGCGCTGGATGAAGCCGCGCCGCCACTGGCCGACCACCACCATGCTGGGCACCTACGCCTCGGTGCAATACCAGCCGCGCGGCCGCGTGCTGATCGTCGCGCCGTGGAACTATCCGCTGAGCCTGTGCTTCGGCCCGCTGGTGTCGGCCCTGGCGGCCGGCAACACGGTCATCATCAAACCGTCGGAAATGACGCCGGCGGTGTCGGCCGTGCTGGCCGAGATCATCGCCGCCGTCTTCCCGCCGGACGAGGTGGCCTTGTTCCAAGGCAGCCAGCCGACCTCGCAGGCCCTGCTCGAGCTGCCCTTCGACCACATCTTCTTCACCGGCTCGCCCAACGTCGGCAAGCTGGTGATGGCCGCCGCCGCGCGCCATTTGACCAGCGTGACCTTGGAGCTGGGCGGCAAGTCGCCGACCATCGTCGAGCAGAGCGCCAACCTGGGCCTGGCGGCGGAAACCATCATGTGGGGCAAGTTCCTCAACAACGGCCAGACCTGCGTGGCGCCCGACCACGTCTACGTCCACGCCTCGGTCAAGGAGGCCTTTGTCGCCGCCTGCAACAGCGTGCTGGCGGCGCGCTACGGCGCCAGCGCGGCCGAGCAGAAGCGCAGCCCCGACCTGACCCGCATCGTCAACGGCCGCCACACCCAGCGCGTCGCCGGGCTGCTCAGCGACGCCTTGGCGCAGGGCGCCGTGCTGCGCTGCGGCGGCGAGGTGGACCTGCAGCAATGCTACATCGCCCCCACCCTGCTCGACCAGATCCCGACCGGCGCGGCGATCATGCAGGAGGAGATTTTCGGCCCGCTGTTGCCGATCATCGCCTACGAGTCCTTGGACGAGGTCATCGCCACCATCAACGCCGGGCCCAAGCCGTTGGCGCTGTACGTGTGGAGCAAGCGCCAGGCGCATATCGACCAGGTGCTGCAACAGACCAGCTCGGGTGGCGCCTGCGTCAACCACTGCGTCGCCCACTTCGCCCACGGCAACCTCCCCTTCGGCGGCGTCAACAATTCGGGCATCGGCAACGCCCACGGCGAATATGGCTTCAAGACCTTCTCGCACGAGCGCGGCGTGCTGCGCGCCTCGCCGCTGATGCTGATCAAGCTGTTCTTCCCGCCCTACACGAAGAACCGCAACCTGCTGATCCGCAAGATCGTCGACATGCTGCGCCTGCCGATGCTGTAAGCAGGGCTTAGCCCTCGCGGCTGGTCGCCACCATGTTGCCGGGACGCAGGCGGCGGGCGGCGCGGCCGTCCGCGTCGAACAGGTGGAAGGCCTGGCTGTCGGCGGCGAAGGCCAGCGGCTGGCCCAGCCGCAGCGCCAGATTGGCGTCGCTGCGTATCACCACGTCCTGCCCGTCGGCCATGCTCAGGTAGACGTAGTTGGTCTCGCCCAAATGCTCGACCACGCTGACCGTGCCGGCGAAGCGCTGCGACGCCTGGCCGTCCGGCACGGCATGCTCGGCGCGCAGGCCCAGGCTGACCGCGTCGCCGGCGCGCAGGCCGCTGCCGTCGACCAGCGCGCGCACCTGGCCGCCCTGCTCCAGCGCCACCAACACGCCGTCCGCCGCCGCCTCGACCACCTTGCCGGCGAAAAAATTCATCGTCGGCGCGCCGATGAAGCCGGCCACGAAACGGTTGGCCGGCTGCTGGTACAACTCCAGCGGCGAGCCGGCCTGCTGCACCCTGCCCTCGTGCATGACGACGATCTTGTCGCCCAAGGTCATCGCCTCGACCTGATCGTGGGTCACATAAACGGTGGTGGCGCCCAACTGGCGTTGCAGCTTGGCGATCTCCAACCGGGTCTGCACCCGCAGCGCCGCGTCCAGGTTCGACAGCGGCTCATCGAACAAAAACAACTGCGGCTCGCGCACGATGGCGCGGCCGATCGCCACGCGCTGCCGCTGGCCGCCGGACAGCTCGCGCGGCAGCCGCTCCAGCAAATGGCCAATTTTCAAAATCTCCGCCGCCTTGCCCACCCGCGCCGCGATGGCGGCCTTGCCCTCGCCCGCCACCTTCAGGCCGAAGGCCATGTTCTTGAACACCGTCATGTGCGGATACAGCGCGTAGCTCTGGAACACCATGGCGATGCCGCGCTCGGCCGGCGGCAGATGGTTGACCTCGCGGCCGTCGATCAACATGCTGCCGCCGCTGATCCGCTCCAGGCCGCACAGCATGCGCAACAGGGTCGACTTGCCGCAGCCCGAAGGCCCGACCAGCACGACGAACTCGCCGTGGCCGATGTCCAGGTCGATGCCGGCCAGCACGTCGGTCTTGCCGTCATACGATTTACGCAATTGCCTCAGACTCACACTAGCCATCTTGCCTTCCTTTGTTTTGCACTTGCCCTTGGATTACTTGACCGCGCCGGCCGTCAGGCCACGGATCAGCTGGCGCGAAAAGATCGCGTACATCAACAGCATCGGCAACACCGCCAACGACAAGGCTGCCAGCACCGAACTCCAGTCCGTCGCGTACTGGCCGATGAACTGCTGCACGCCCAAGGTGACGGTCTGCGTGTGCTCGGACGGCGCCAGGATCAGCGGGAACCACAGATCGTTCCAGGCCGGGATCATGGTGAACACGGCGACGGTGGCGATGGCCGGGCGGACCAGCGGCAGGATCACCTGGAAGAAGATCTTGAACTCGCCGACGCCGTCGCAGCGCGCCGCGTCCTTCAATTCGCCCGGCACCTGGCGCATGAACTCGGTGAGTATCATCACCGCCAGCGGCAAGCCCTGTGCCGTGTACACCAGCACCAGCGCCAGCAAGGTATTGGTCAAGTTCAGCGCGACCATCAGTTCCAGAATGGACACCGTGCCCAGCCGAATGGGAATCATGATGCCCAGCGCTAGGAACAGCGCCAGCAGGCGGTTGCCACGGAAGGAGTATTCCGACAAGGCCCAGGCCGCCATCGCGCCGAACAGCACGATCAACAACAGCGAACCCAGCGTGACCACCAGGCTGTTGCCGTAGAACAGAAGGAAGTTGGTCGCCGACAGCACCTTCTGAAAGCCCACCAGCGACAGCGTGGCGGCGCTGGGCAGCGCCAGCGGATCGTCGAAGATGGCGGCGCGCGACTTGAGCGAATTGATCAGGATCAGCGCAATGGGGAACAGCGCCAGCGCGGTGTAGGCCAGCAGCACGATATGCACCGCCAGCCGGCCCAGATCGGGCCGCAGCAGCGCGGACTCGGACGAAGGTGTCATGCCGCCCTCCTCACAGCGCGTAGCGGCTCAGCCGCCGCTGCACACCAACAAAATACGCGCCGACACCGAGCAGTATCACCAGGAACATCAGCGTGGCCACCGCCGCGCCCATGTTGGCGTTGCCGACCTGGGCCTGGTAGCCGAAGAAGGTGCGATAGAACAAGGTGCCGAGGATGTCGGAGGCGTAGTTGGGGCCGGCCAGCGCGCCCTTGACGGAATAGATCAGGTCGAAGGCGTTGAAGTTGGCGACGAAGGTCAGGATGGTCACCAGCCCCAAGGTTGGATAAATCAGCGGCAGCTTGATGTCCCAAAAGATGCGCAGCGCGCCGGCGCCCTCGACGTGGGCCGCCTCGACGATCTCCTCCGGCACCGCCAGCAGCGCCGCGTAGATCAGCATGGTCGGAATGCCGATGTACTGCCACACCGAAATCAGCGCCAGCGTCGCCAGCGCCGTGCCCTCCTGCCCCAGCCACGGTTGGAACAGGCCGGCCGCGCCCACCGTGCCCAGCAGGCGCTCGCCGACGCCCCACAGCGGCGACAGGATCAGCTGCCAGATGAAGCCGATGATCACCACCGACAACAAGGTCGGCAGAAAAATTAAGGTGCGGTAGGTGCGCGCGCCGCGCAGGCCCTTCAAGCTGAACAAGGTGGCCAGCAGCAGGCCGATGGGATTTTGCAGCAACATGTGGATGGCGAAGAACAGCAGGTTGTTGCGCATCGCGTTCCAGAACGCCATCGACCAATCGGCGTCGAACAGCACGGTGCGGAAGTTGGCCAGGCCGGCGAAGGTCTGGCGGCCGGCGTCGTCGCTGCTGAAGAAGCCCTGGCGCAAGGTATCGACCAACGGCAGCGCGCTGAACAGCGCATAGATCAGCAAGGCCGGCGCCAGGAAAGCCGCCAGTTGCCAGCGGCCGATGTTGCGGTCGGCAGGTTGCACAGGAATCTCCAAAAAAACGCGGTCTTGCAACGACCGGCGTGATGCCGGCCCTTCCCCCGCAAGCCAGGGGTCTGACCCCGCGGGGTCAGACCCCGACCGTGGCGGATCGGGGTGGGGTGGGGTAAAAAAATGCCGGCGCCTGGGCGACGCCGGCACAACAAACGCCGAGGAGGAGGAGGCGTTTTCTTTATTGCGGTGGCTTATACCACTTGGCAAATCCGTTTTGCAGCTTGGCCGCCGCGTCCTTCGGCGCCAGCTTGCCGTTCAACACCTGGGCGTTGATGTTCCACAGCTCGTTCTCCATGCTCGGCTGGCCCCGGTTGAGCACCTGCGAATTGACCCGGATGGTCGAGGCGCAGCTGGCGCGCCAGTCGACCATCTGCTTGGCCAGCGGATCGCGCACCTTGACCGGATGCTTGGACAGCGAGAAGAAACCGGTGACGCGGTTGGTGTAGATGTCGGCGAACTCGGCCGAGCCGACCCAGCTCAGGAAGGTGTAGGCGTCGGCCTTGTTCTTCGAGCGCGTGTTGACGCCCATGCCGATGTCCATGTGGTCGGAGATGTAGCACTTGTCCGTGGCGCGCTTGACCGGCGGCGGAAAGGCGCCCAGCTCCAGGCCGGAAGTCTGGTTGAAGTAGGAGATGTCCCAGGAGCCGGCCGGATAAATCGCCGCCCGCCCCAGCGCGAACTGGTTCTGGCTGTCGCCGTAGGTCTGTGCGCTGGCGCCCTTGGCCAGATAGGTGCCCAGCTTGGCCTCGTACTCCAGCGCGCCGACGAAGGCCGGATCGGTGAACTTGGCCTTGCCGGCGATCAGCGACATGCGGCCGTCCTCGCCGTGCCAGTAGTTCGGCCCGATGCTGGTGAAGACGATCTGGCTGGACTCCCACTGGTCGGCCGTGCCCAGCGCCAGCGGCGCGATGTTGCCGGTCTTCTTGATCGCGTCGAGCACGCTGAAGAACTCCGCCTCGGTCTTGGGCGGCTGCAGGTTCAGCTGCTTGAAGATTTTTTTGTTGTAGAGGAAGCCGTGGATCACCGAGGCGATCGGCATGCAGAAGGTGTCCTTGGCGTCGTCGGTCTGCCAGGCCAGCAAGGCGATGTTGGGGAAGTTCTGCATACCCGGCTTGCCGTCGAGCTTGTCCAGATGGCCCTTCTTGTACAGCGCCAGCGAGACGTCGAAGGGACGGCAGGCCATCAGGTCGCCGGCGGTGCCGCCGGCCAGCCGGGCCGCCAAGGAGGAATCGTATTCGGTCGGCGCGGTCGGCGAGAACTTGACCTTGATGCCGGGATGCGTTTTTTCGAAGGCGGGAATCAGCACCGTCTCCCACAGGGCCTTGTCGTCGACCCGCCAACTTTCGATGAGCAGATTGCCGGCGCGGGCGGCGCCGGCGGACAACAACGTCAACAGCAGTGCATGGCCTAGGGTCCTGTGCAGCTTCATTGCTTGTCTCCTTGTATCGAAACGCGGAATCGCTTCTCTGTCGGAAGCATCGCCTGAGCTCGGCGTGTTTTTGAATCGTAACACCGAATCTTGGCAGATTCGCTAGATTTCTTTACCACAAGCTGGCGGCTTACAATTCTTTACGCGCAAGTGGTATGGCCCGCGCCACGACGGGCTTTGCGGCCCGTCGGCCGCCACGCCGCCTGCCCCGACCAGCAACACTACGCAAGATATCCTTACGAAAAATTACATGGGCGACCAGGCCGGCGCCGGCGCGATGGTGACGCCGCCTCGACCGTTCGGCGAATCGACGCACTTGCGGCCCATTTGCCCGAAGTTGACGATTTGTCACTCAAGACACTTGAATCGGCGCCGCTTCGCAGGCAATATCGCGGCTCCTAAGCAGCTGCGGAGTTTCAACATGAAGGTATGCATCATCGGCGCCGGCGCCATCGGCGGATTTCTCGGCGCGCGGCTGGCGGCGGCCGGCGCCTGCGAGCTCAGCACCTTGGCGCGCGGCGCCACCTTGGCCGCCCTGCGCGAGCACGGCTGGCGTCTGCAGCAAAACGGCGCCCTGCTGCAAGTGCCGGCGCGCGCCGCCGAGCGCGCCGCCGAACTCGGTCCGCAGGATCTGGTGGTGATCGCCGTCAAGGGCCCGGCGCTGGCCTCCGTCGTCGCCGACATCGCTCCCCTGCTCGGCCCGCAGACCATCGTGCTGCCGGCCATGAACGGCGTGCCCTGGTGGTTCGGCAGCGGCGTCGCGGCGCTCGGCGATGCGCCTTTGGACAGCGTCGACCCCGGCGGCCGCGCGGCGGCGGCGATCCCCCTCGCCGCCGTGCTCGGCTGCGTGGTGCACGCCAGCACCGCCACCACCGAACCGGGCGTGGTGGCGCACAAGATGGGCCAGGGCCTGATCATCGGCGAGCCGGCCGGCGGCGAGTCGGCGCGCGCGCAGGCCGTGTGCGAGCTGTTCCGCCACGCCGGCTTCGACGTCACGCTGTCGCCCCGGGTGCGCTACGACATCTGGTACAAGTTGTGGGGCAACATGACCATCAACCCCGTCTCGGCCATGACCGGCGCCACCACCGACCGCCTGCAGGACGACGAGCTGGTGCGCAACTTCTGCTCCGCCGCCATGCGCGAGGCGGCCGTCGTCGGCGAGCGCATCGGCTGCGCCGTGCTGCAAACGCCGGAGGAGCGCCACCTGGTCACGCGCAAGCTGGGCGGCTTCAAGACCTCGATGCTGCAGGACGTCGAAGCCGGCCGCGCCATCGAGCTCGACAGCATCGTCGGCGCCGTGCGCGAGATCGGCCAGCGCGTCGGCGTGGCCACGCCCAACATCGACGCGCTGTTCGGCCTGGCGCGTTTGTTCGCGCGCGGACGGGGGCTGTATCCGGCCGCTTAGGAGTATGCCCCCACGGCAACCCAACGGTCAAAATGCTATTGGCGATTCTGGCCGTCGCAGGTCTGAAACTTGATGTGCGCCGCGCCAGGGCAGACTAGGATCGGCCGTATCTGAAGCTCATTGTGTAACCGCAATATGCCGCTTGGCGCTTACCGAATAATGGGCGTTCAAGCGGCGTCCACACCAGCCCGTCACGGCTTGCCAGCTTGCTTTCTCGTCAGTAAATCCAACGGAGAAACAATATGGCAAAGGAAGAAGTTTTTTTGCCCAGCCTATGGCATCGCCTGATGGCGGCTGGCGAGTCCGAATCTCAACATATCCCCATCATTCAGCAGAGTTTTGAACAACTCAAAGCCTCGGTTGCGCACGATCTAGAAGACTTGCTCAACACCCGCGTAGCCATCCCCACCGACAGGCTCGCCTTCTACCCCAGATGTCGCAAGTCCATTTTCAACTACGGTCTGATCGACTTCGCCGCGTTTTGCACCACCAGCGCCGAGGACAGGAAGGCTATTTGCCGTCATGTAAACACCGCCATCGCCCGCTTCGAACCCCGCTTGACGCACGTGCAGGTCGACATATTCATCGAACAAAGCTCGACCAACCGCATCGATTTCGTGATTTCCGGAAAACTGAAAGCGCGTCCTTTCGACCGCATTGAATTCAACGCGATGCTCCAGCCCTCATCCCTTCGTTACTCCGTCAAACCCGATGTTCGCGGTACAGCCAAGCGATTGGAGCGGCCATGAGCAAGGACATTCTACCTTTCTACGAGCGCGAACACAGCAACGTCGCGCTCTTGATTCGCGAGTTTGCCGAGCAGTATCCCCAACTGGCTTCTGTGCTTGGCATCATCGACGGCGTCTGCGAAGACCCCAGCGTACTGCGTATTATCGAAGCGCTCGTGATGATGGGCGCGCGCATCCTGCAACAACTCGAGGATAGCTACCCTCAATTCACAGATACTCTGCTGAATGTGAATTATCCGCACTACACGCGGCCGTTTCCATCGACCTCGATCGCCCGCGTCGACTACGACGGCGCCGATACCAAGACCATGAGTACCGTAACGACGATTCCGCGCGGCGCACTCCTGAACTCGCTCGAACACAAGAACGTCATCTGCCAGTTCCGCACGACGTATCCGGTAACGATAGCGCCGATGATCATATCAAGGGCGGAATTTTTCACGCACTTCCGGGCGCCACCGGCGCTTCGCCTGCCCGTCGAGGCAAGCACCTTGATCGACATCGTGATCGAAGGCACTTGCGCCACGCTCCCGCTGGATCGGCTCGCCCTGCCATCACTGCGGGTCTTCATCGATGGCGATCCGTCCCTGCGCGCAACGCTGCAGGACACCTTGATGATGCGGGCCGTGCGCGCCTATGTTGAAGCGAACGACGACGGCCAGTGGCATCCATTGAAAGGCAGCCCTCTTGCGAGTGCTGGCTACGCGGACGACGAGGCCCTCATCCCCTTCAAGGCAACATCGCACCCCGCCTATCGCCTCATTAGCGAGTACTTTACCTATCCGGCAAAATTCAACTTCATCGACATCGATCTAGCATCCATCCGGAAGGAACTCCCGCCCGACAGTCAACAATTGACACTGCACCTGGCAATCGTCGGTATCGGCGCCGATTCGGACATCGCCCGCGTCCTCAAGCCACTATCGAACAAGAATCTCCTGCTGTCCTGCACGCCCGTCGTCAACCTGTTCAAACGGGCGGCGTCGCCAATCGACCTGACGCAGACGAAAGCCGAATACCCCTTGATTGCCAGCGCGGAGCAGGCCGCAGCCTTCGAGATCCATAGCGTCGACGCGGTCCATGTCGTGCGCGACACGCCGAAAGGCAGCACGGTCACGCAGTTTTATCCCTATTACTCGATGCGCCACGGCCTGGCGGGCGACCGCAAGGGGCACTATTGGCATACTCGCCGCGACAGCATCATCGCCCAGACCAGCCCCGGGTATGAAACGCATATCGCCCTGACCGACATCGACCTCAATCCCTTGGCCCTAGAGACGGCGACCATTTCCGCCGAGCTCACTTGCACCAACCGGGATTTGCCCAACTCGCTGCGGGTGGGGCAGGCAAACGGCGACTTGAAACTTGAACGCGCCCCGGCCAACTACCCGATCCGCCTGCTGCGCAAACCAACGCCCACCTATCGCTTCCCGGCGGAAGCCCATTGGCGGCTGATCTCGCTTCTGGCGCTCAACCACCACTCGCTCGTGCAACAGGATTTGGACGCATTCACCGAGATGCTGACCTTGCACAACCTGCCCCAGTCGGCCGTTCAACAGCACCAGATCAAAGGCATCGTCGGTCTGGCGTACCGGCGCACGCGCGTCTGGCTGAAGGACGCGCACGGCGGCGGGCGGGTGAGCGGCATCGAAGTCCACCTCACCATCGACGAGGACGCCTTCGTCGGCAGCGGCCTCCATTCCTTCATCCAAGTAATGGACCGCTTTCTAGGGCTGTATGCCGACCTGAACAGCTTTACCCAACTAATCGTCTTCTCGACGGCGACAGGAAAGGAGATAGCACGATGCAATCCCCGCAGCGGCGACAGCACCATAGCGTAATCCAGCGCCTGCTGGACCAGCCCCACCGTTTTGACCTCATTCAATCGTTGCGCATGCTCGATCTATGGCTGCGACGAAACGGCATCGCCCACGAAGCGGCCCTGCCCCGCCATGTGCGCTTCCGCAACAGCGTGTCGATGAACTTCCCCGCCAGCCAGATCGAAAGCCTGTCGGCGGTCGGCGAGATCGACATCGACACGGACCAGGATCTGCAATCGGCGTTGGCCGGCGGGCAGCTTTACCAGCTGTCCATCACGCCCGCCTACCTCGGCTTCTTCGGCGTCAACGGCGTCATGCCCAACCACTACACGGACGGCATCGCCAGCCAAATCCTCATCAAAAAATTCGAGGGCGCGCGCGCCTTCTTCGACATCTTCTCCAACCGGCTTCTCAATCTGCACTATCAAGCCTGGGCCAAGTACCGCATCCACTATCGCCTCGACGCGCAAGGCCGGGACGTACTGCTGCCGATGCAACTGGCGCTGGCGGGTGTTCGCCGCCCGTCAAAGCTGCCGGCGGCAGAGGAAGAGGCGGCGCGGGACGACAGCATTATCGAGGATGAGTTCATCGCCCACTACGCGGCCGTGCTGCGGCACCGGCCGGTGTCGCCCCGCGTCATCGCGGGCGTGCTGAGCGAGTACTTCGCCCTGCCGATACAGGTCGAACAGTTCGTCGGCTGCTGGGACAATTTGGCCGACAAGGACATTTTCAAGCTCGGCGTCCAAAACCACGTCCTCGGGGAAGGCGTCATACTCGGCACGCGACGCTGGGACCGCCAGTTCCGCGTCCGCCTGCGCGTCGGCCCGCTATCCAGGGCCGACTTCGACCGGTTCCTGCCGGGCGGCGAGAACCGTCGGACGGTCGAAAAGCTGCTGGCCTTGTTCCCCCTTCCCTCCGTCGAATTCGACATGTGCCTGGTGTTGCGCGCCGCCGACGTTCTGCCGGTCGCCCTGGGAGACCAGTGCAACTCAAGGCTGGGCTTGGGCGCCTTCCTGGTGACGCAACCGTCCACCAAGGATCGCGACGACATTGTCTTCAAGCTGGATGTCTAAGCCGCAGCGTGGGCGCGGCCGACGACAATGGACCCAAAAATTGAAGGAGCGGAACATGGCGAACTCGAAGAGCATCTATGAAAAAATCCCCTTCGCGCGCGGCAATGGAACCGGCATCCACGTGGCGAAGCCGCTCAAGGACAAGATCGTTGAGGTCCGCCACAACCTGCCCGGCTCGATCATTCTGGTACATGGTGTCAACGACGTCGGCACCAGCTACGAAGCCGTCGAATCCGGCCTGTGCGCGGGGCTGGCCGAACGCCTGTGCGGCCAGCTCACCCCGGCGAAGTATTCGAATCCGACCGTCGCGGACAGGGAGAAGGTGGAGGACGACCCCGACGCGGTCTTCTTCAAACGTAAGGTGACCGAGGCAACGCACAGTCCGGTCATTCCCTTCTACTGGGGCTTTCGCGAAGTCACGAACAATGCCGTGCATGGCTCGAGAACCAAACACGGCCAGGCGCTGGATCGAAATGGCAACCGTCTCGACAAGGACTATTCCAAGGGAGGCGGGCCATTCGCCAACGCCACCAGCACCCTACCCGACATGTGGAATCGCGGAAAATCTGGCTTAAAGGGGGGGCTAGACAAAGCCCAGAAGGATGCAACCCATCCGATCATGGACAACCCCGGGCGCCTGTACATGATCCTGGCGGCGCGGCGGCTGGCCGCCCTGATCACCATGATCCGCGACTACGACGCCGACGAAACCGTTTCCATTGTCGCCCACAGCCAGGGTTGCATGCTCAGTCTCCTGGCGCAGGCATTCCTGCTCGACCCGGCCTTCCTCGCCAAGCAGGCGAACGCGCGGCCGGCCGACACCCTGGTGTTGTGCAATCCACCGTACAGCCTGCTAGACAAGATTCCAAAGCTGACAAACGCGGTCGACTATCTCTCCGGGGAAGACGCGGCGATGCACGGCCACTATGCCGACATCGACGGAGTGCAAACACTGAACGCGCGGCTGACCACCTTGGTCAACATCGTCAAGGGAGTGGAACGGCACAAACACGCCACGCCAACACTGGCCGAACTCCCCGACACGGAAAAACACTTCGGCGTCGTGGGTGGCAAGTGGGAGGCCGGCAGGGACCGCGACAACCGCGGCAAAGTCTACCTCTATTTTTCCCCGGAAGACATGACCGTGGCCCTGTCCAACGTGCAAGGCATCGGCTGGCAGGGCGTTCCGGACTATCAACGCGGCTCGAGAATTACCACCAAGCCATTAATGGGGAGAAACGACGACGGCGAGTGGATGGATACCGGCCTGATGTACGAGACTTCGGAGGAGATTGTTCGCAAGCCCATAAGCGAGCTGGGAAAGTCCTTCCTTCAACGGGTCTTCACCATGAAAAGGCGCCCGGACTTCCACAACGGCGCTCGCGTACTCATTGGGCAGAAAAACGCGCCGAACGACTTCGCGCTACGCGGCCAGGGCGAGGACGACCAGGCGCATACGGCCGAAAGCGACAGCTGGGCTAGCAAGAATGTCATCCGGGGTCGCCTGCCCATACCGAGCGATGCCTCTAGCGCGGCGTCGCCGGACGAAAAAGCACGCTTCAATCTACGCCGCATCAACGGCGAAGCCCTGCCAAAACCGGTACTCGCCAGCATGGTCGAAGGCGCCCAAGCCGACGACCAAGGTCGCCCAGGCGCCCGCGAGCAGGTCGACCCCATCGACGCCGCCATTGCATCCACCAGCAAGTATGGCGTCAATCAGGTATGGGATTGCATCGCCGACCCGACCCACAAAGCGGACTTCAGCCAACGAGATGAGGCGGCTTCCAGCCAGTGTCCCCAGCTCTACAAGGGATACGTGGCGCAGGCCATGGGCTACGAACACACGGTGATGGAAGAACTAAACCGAAACAAACCAGCCGACCAGCATTGCGAAGTCTTCAAAGTGTACCTGTGCATGGAAGGCGCCATGTCCCGGCGTCCCATCCGCCCTATCAAGCTGTTGATCCTGCGCAGCGAGACAGGCATCGAGGCCCGCCGACGCTGGCAACACGCAGCCGTTCCCCGCTCGTTTCACGGCGCCATCTACGGCGGCAGGGAAAACCATCGGCAAGTCACCGCATACGACGTGGCCATCGGCGGCGGCAACGCGCCGACCCACCCACTGTTCTATGCCTACTTGTGCGCGGTGGCGGACTGGCGACTAAAAAAGCCTGAAAAAAACGAGAAAAAACGCCAAGGCATACTTGAATGGGAGAAATTCGAGAACACCTTCTCAGTCTATTGGAAAGCAGAGCCGGCTTGGCGTAAAGATCTAATCAAAGGCAACTCCGTCTATTACTCGTCAGGTGCTTTGCCGGCTTCCTTGCCGCTGTTGCCGAAGGGACTGCCGGTTGCCGTTGTGTCTGAAACACTGAATCAAAACCGCATTGTCGGGAAAGGCCAGGGGAAATGAGCAACGTTCCACAGCCCCCCATCGAGCGGCCGGACATTTGGAAGTACCTGCAGGGCGCGGTCGTGCTCTTTCTCATACTCCTTGCCGCATACGCTGCTATCGAAACGGACGAGTTCCGAGCTTTAATAAGAGGTCAATCGGAGATGGAAATGAGAAAACTATGGTGGATCGCTGTCCCGGCACTCGCAATTGTAGTGGTGCTCTCCAGTCACTGGGTTAGCGCGTCAAGGCAATTTCAGACGCGGCAGGCCCAGGCAAAGGTTCAGCACGAACTGGCGCAACAGAGACTTGCCGAAGCGCGTACCGAAAAAGGGCGCCGCGAGTATGTCTTAGAAGTAATTGGACTCGGCGTGACGGTCGAAAAATACAGGCAGGGCAAGCTGTGGGATGTCTTGCAAAAGGGCACACCATATTCCGAAATACGCGAAAAAGATCCCCACAAGTATCCCTGGTCAGGTCTTGAAAAGGAGCAAACAACCGGCGGGCGCGAGGGGGACACTTTGGACAATGGCGCGTGGAGGTCTCCGGACTGCTGGGGTGTCCCCGTGTTTAACGCGCAGCCCCCCATTCAAAATCCGGCGTTGGCCGACTCCCCACTTTCGCCGACGCCAGGCCTAACAACCGGCGCCGAATCGAATGGTATGGCATCCCACCTCTTTGTTGTCGGGTCTGTAAAATTGAAGGAAAGACCCGATAGACTACTTGACGACGTCTTCGATTTTTTTGACAAAAACCCCGACATTCCCTACGTTGTGCTCAACTCAGATGACAGCAGCACAGTTCGCAACATGTTTGCTTACAAAAGAAAAAATACCGACGACGGCTACTTCATTCCCTCCATGCCCGATGCCTCGGTGCTCTTTTTGCTCGCCCGTCGCGAGCGCGTCGATGCAATCCGCCCATTCGTGTTCGAGGACGTCAGCAACGAGAAAAGCGTCGAGTATCAGAATAGTGAAGGCATTTCACGACGGCTGTTTGTTGCCTACCTTGATCTTAAGAATTCGCTCCCAAGGGTAGACCCGGAGAACACGGCCGCTCGTAAGCCCACGATCAGCGAATGGCTAACGGCGGCGGCCAAGTTCGCCGCGCGGCCCGAACTACGCGGCAACAAGCCGGGCAGCTACCGCGACCTTGCATTCCATATCAAGCACCGGGTTCCATACGACTGGAAACCCACACCCTGGTTCCCTGTGCCGTGGGAAACGTTCCAGCTAGCCACCTTCGACAGCCTGCCGACCATGGGCTTCATCCACCGCCCCGTGTTCGTCAACACCAGCGACGAACATGGCAAGCCGCTGGCGAAGCTCGACCAGCGCAGGAAGGCGCTGCTCGCCGGCCTTCAGGAGGCGCTGCTCACCCTGCCGGAAGCCGAACGCGCAGCCGCGCCGGCCCGCATCATCGCCGGCACCAACAACAACGTGGATCAGTTGCTGGCGCTCGAAGGCATGCTGCACGACTTCGCCGAACTGGGCGGCCCCAGCATCGACACCGGAAAACTCGACCAGTTCACCAACACCGACCGGCGCCTAGGCAACACCGGCGCGGCGACCTGGTTCGTGCAGATGGGCATCGGGGTGATGGGCAGCTACCGGGCCGGCGGCGTCAGCGCCGCGATCAACCTGCGCGATCAGCACGAGGCCAGCATTGTCCTCATCAGCCCGCCATCGGAAGAAAAGCGGCAAGCGCAACAGCAAGCGCGCGGGGACATCTTCAAGCCCAGGAATTCACCGGACATCGATCCCGCCAACTACGCCCCACCATCCAAATAGAGCTTCTGCCGGTAGCTCAATTTCCGACAACTTGGAAATTTGCAGTTTTTCGCGTATCCAACACGCCGGCGCTGCCGACGTCCACCCGCCGCGCCCGCGCGCGTCGCCATGACCCAACCTAGGAGATGAAATGGAAAACGACAACGATCTGGGCGACTTGATTACCGCCGGCGACGGCTTGAACACCGGCAACCGCGCTCTGCGTCTGCGCCTGGCGTTTGCGGACGGCATTTCCGACAACGTCCTGCTGCCACAGCGCATCTCCGGCGCCGAGCAGCTGTGTGGCGGCATCGAGTACCGCATTCTGTGCGTCGCCAGCGACGCCTGCATCCCGCTCAAGACCTTCATCGGCCTGGGCGCCGAATTGCAGATCGTCACAGACCGGGGCGAGCTCCACAGCGTCTGCGGCGTCGTCACCGAGGCCAGCGCCGGACAGAGCGATGGCGGCCTGGCCACCTATCAACTGTTGCTGAGCGATGCGCTCAGCGTGATGGATTTGCGCACCAACACCCGCGTCTTCCTGAACAAGAACGAGCTCGACATCATCGAGGTTCTGCTCAACGAATGGCGCCAAGGCAACCCCACCCTCGCCGCCGCCTTCGACTTCGAGCTCGCGTTCGAACTCGGGCAGCAGGCCTATCCCAAGCGGGAATTCACCATGCAATACCAGGAGACGGACGCCGCTTTCTTGCGGCGGCTGTTGAAGCGCCGTGGCATCGCCTGGTACTTCCGCGCCGGCCCGGCCAGGCCGGCGACAAGCGACGACGACGACGGCCGGGAGACGCCGCCCATGCACACCCTCGTCATGTTCAGCGACCAAAACCAGTTGAAGGAGAACCGGGCCGGCAACGTGCGCTACCACCGCCTCGACGCGACCGAAAAGCGCGACGCCATCACCGCTTGGTGCGCCTCGCGTTCACTACGCCCCGGCAGCGTCGAGGGTTTCAGCTGGGACTATGGCGACCCGATGGCGACCGAGTTCATGCGCACCGGCGCGCGCGGCACGGTCGACCAGGGCACCCGTGGCAACCGGGTGGCTGAATTCCTCAACGACTACCGCATCGAAACACCCCACATCGGCGACGATAACAGCGACCACGCCGCGATGGGCCGCACCCGCATGGCGCGCCACGACTACGAAGCCAAACACTACCGGGGCGAGAGCAACATCCGCGACCTGCGCATCGCCGAATGGAACAGCATCGAGGGACACCCGGAACTGGACCGGCACAGCGACGAGGAGCGCAAGTTCGTCGTCACCGCGTTGCACGTCACAGCGCGCAACAACCTGCCGAAGCGGTTCGACGCCCGCATCAACCGGCTGTTCGCCCTGAGCGGCTGGGCGGCGGCCGACACCGACGCGGCGGCCGCAGAACCGACGCCGTATCGCAATCAATTCACCTGCGTCAGGCGCGGCATCAAGATCGTGCCAGCCTTCGATCCGCGCGTCGACGTGCCGTTCGCCCGCATGCAAAGCGCCATGGTCGTCGGGCCGAGCGACGAGGAGGTCTTTTGCGACCAGTACGGCCGGGTCAAGGTGCGCTTTCCCGGCATGCGCCCGGAGGACCACGAGCACGCCCAAGGCAGCGGCGCCTCCGACACCGACGCCGACTCCGCCAACGTGCGGGTGGCGACGCATTGGGCCGGCGGCGGGCCGGGCAGTGTGCGCCAGTTCGGCGGGCAGTGGCTGCCCCGCGTCGACACGGAGGTGTTGATCGCCTTCGTCAACAACGATCCGGACAAGCCGATCATCGTCGGCCAGTTGTACAACAAGCGGTCCACGCCGCCCGCGCTGAGCAGGAACGGCGGTCTGCCCGGCGAGCGCTTCCTGTCCGGCCTGCGCAGCCGCGAAATCCGTGGCGCGCGCGGCAACCAGCTGTGTCTGGACGACTCGCCGGGCCAGATCAGCGCACAGTTGGCCAGCGACCACGGCCATAGCGAACTGAACCTCGGCTGGTGCAGCGCACCGCGCGCCAACGGCGCCGGCGCGCCCCGGGGCGAAGGCGCCGAATTGCGCAGCGACGAGTACATCGCCCTACGCGCGGCCAAGGGCCTGTTGCTGAGCACCTGGAAACACCTAGAGAAGGCCGGCGGGACGAGCGGCAAGCAACTGGCCCGCGACGAGTATTCCGCCTTGATGCGCGACTGCGGCAGCCTGTTCAGCGCGCTGGGGAAATACGCTGCGAAGCATCAAGCCATGACACAGGACGGCAAGGAGCAGGAAGAGCTGCAATCCTTGTTCGACAAATGGGAGAACGGCAGCAACACCGCGCCCAAGGGCAGCGACGGCGGCGCGCCGGTCATCGCGCTCACCGCGCCGGCCGGCGTCAGCTTCGCCAGCGCCAAAGCCATCGTCAGCTATGCCGCCAGCAACATCGACACCGTGGCGCAGCAGCACCTGCAGATGACGGCCGGCCAGCGCGTCAACCTCAACGCCGGCAAGGGCATTTCGCTGTTCTCGCACCACGACGGCGTCAAGGCCATTGCCCACTACGGCAAGTTCCTAATCCAAAGCCAGCACGACGACACCGAACTCAATTCCGCCAAGACGCTCAAGCTGACCGCCACCGAGGGCAAGCTCAGCGCCATGGCCAAGGTGATCGAACTGATCGCCGAGGACGGCTCGTTCATCAAGATCGGCGCGGGCGGCATCACCCTCGGCAGCAGCAGCGGGCTGAAGTTCCACGCGCCCGACTTCGTCTTCGAAGGCCCGACCACGATGGCCGCCGAGCTACCTAAATTCGACGCCGGCGACACCGAGCTCAAGTTCGCCGCCAGATACTACGCTGGCATCGACGGCGGCCTGCCCGCGCCGGGTTTGCCGCACAAAATCAAACTGAGCGACGGTGCCGACAAGAACGGCCGCAACGACAGCAAAGGCGGCAGCGAACTGCTGAAAAGCGACGCCATGCATATAGTGGCCATCGAGATACTGGACCAAGAACCTAAGAAGTAGGAGGAGCGAAGCATGGCCAACTCGAAGAGTATCTATGAAAAAGTCTCCTACACGCGCGGCAATGGAACCGCCATCCAGGTGGCGAAGCCGCTCAAGGACAAGATCGTTGAGGTCCGCCACAACCTGCCCGGCTCGATCATTCTGGTGCATGGTGTCAACGACGTCGGCACCAGCTACGAGGCCGTCGAATCCGGCCTGTGCGCGGGGTTGGCCGAACGCCTGTGCGGCCAGCTGACCCCGGCGAAGTATTCGAATCCGACCGTGGCCGACAAGGACAAAGTGGAGGACGATCCCGACGCGGTCTTCTTCAAACGTAAGGTGACCGAGGCAACGCACAGTCCGGTCATTCCCTTCTACTGGGGATTTCGAGAGGAGCAGAACTCCGTCAAGCCTGGATGGACTACCAAACACGGCCAGGCGCTGGATCGAAATGGCAACCGTCTCGACAAGGACTATTCCAAGGGAGGCGGGCCATTCGCCAACGCCACCAGCACCCTACCCGACATGTGGAATCGCGGAAAATCCGGTTTAAAGGGGGGACTAGACAAAGCCCAGAAGGATGCGACCCATCCGATCATGGACAACCCCGGGCGCCTGTACATGATCCTGGCGGCGCGGCGGCTGGCCGCCCTGATCACCATGATCCGCGACTACGACGCCGACGAAACCGTTTCCATTGTCGCCCACAGCCAGGGTTGCATGCTCAGTCTCCTGGCGCAGGCATTCCTGCTCGACCCGGCCTTCCTCGCCAAGCAGGCGAACGCGCGGCCGGCCGACACCTTGGTGTTGTGTAATCCACCTTACAGCCTGCTAGACAAGATTCCAAAGCTGACGAACGCGGTCGACTATCTCTCCGGGGAAGACGCTGCGATGCACGGCCACTATGCCGACATCGACGGAGTGCAAACACTGAACGCGCGGCTGACCACCTTGGTCAACATCGTCAAAGGAGTGGAACGACACAAACACGCCACGCCAACACTGGCCGAACTCCCCAACACGGAAAAACACTTCGGCGTCGTGGGTGGCAAGTGGGAGGCCGGCAGGGACCGCGACAACCGCGGCAAAGTCTACCTCTATTTTTCCCCGGAAGACATGACCGTGGCCCTGTCCAACGTGCAAGGCATCGGCTGGCAGGGCGTTCCGGACTATCAACGCGGCTCGAGAATTACCACCAAGCCATTGGAGGGGAAAAACGACGAAGGCGAGTGGACGGATACCGGCCTGATGTACGAGACCTCGGAGGACATCGTTCGCAAGCCAATGAGCGAGCTGGGAAAGTCGTTCTTTCAACGGGTCTTCACCATGAAAAAGCGCCCGGACTTCCACAACGGCGCTCCCGTACTCATTGGGCAGAAAAACGCGCCGAACGACTTCGCGCTACGCGGCCAGGGCGAGGACGACCAGGCGCATACGGCCGAAAGCGACAGCTGGGCTAGCAAGAATGTCATCCGGGGTCGCCTGCCCATACCGAGCGATGCCTCTAGCGCGGCGTCGCCGGACGAAAAAGCACGCTTCAATCTACGCCGCATCAACGGCGAAGCCCTGCCAAAACCGGTACTCGCCAGCATGGTCGAAGGCGCCCAAGCCGACGACCAAGGTCGCCCAGGCGCCCGCGAGCAGGTCGACCCCATCGACGCCGCCATTGCGTCCACCAGCAAATATGGCGTCAATCAGGTATGGGATTGCATCGCCGACCCGACCCACAAAGCGGACTTTAGCCAGCGAGATGAGACGGCTCTCAGCCAGTGTCCCCAGCTCTACAAGGGATACGTGGCGCAGGCCATGGGCTACGAACACACGGTGATGGAGGAACTAAACCGAAACAAACCAGCCGACCAGCATTGCGAAATCTTCAAAGTATATCTGTGCATGGAAGGCGCCGCGTCCCGGCGTCCCATCCGCCCTATTAAGCTGTTGATCCTGCGCAGCGAGACCGGCATCGAGGCCCGCCGACGCTGGCAACACGCAGCCGCTCCCCGCTCGTTCCACGGCGCCATCTACGGCGGCAGGGAAAACCACCGGCAGGTCACCGCATACGACGTGGCCATCGGCGGCGGCAACGCGCCGACCCACCCGCTTTTCTATGCCTACTTGTGCGCGGTGGCGGATTGGCGACTTAAAATTCTCAACGCAAATGAATATCTTCGCAAAGGCGTACTTGAATGGGGGAAATTCGAAAATACGTTCTCAGTCTATTGGAAAGCCGAGCCGCCTTGGCGTAAAGATCTAATCAAGGGCAACGCCGTCTATTACTCGTCAGGTGCTTTGCCGGCCTCCTTGCCGCTGTTGCCGAAAGGACGGCCTGTTGCCGTTGTGTCCGAAACACTGAATCAAAATCGCATTGTCGGGAAAGGCCAGGGGAAATGAGCAACGTTCCACAGCCCCCAATCGAGCGGCCGGACACTTGGAAGTACCTGCAGGGCGCGGTCGTGCTCTTTCTCATACTCCTTGCCGCATACGCTGCTATCGAAACGGACGAGTTCCGAGCTTTAATAAGAGGTCAATCGGAGATGGAAATGAGAAAACTATGGTGGATCGCTGTCCCGGCATTCGCAATTGTAGTAGTGCTTTCCAGTCACTGGGTTAGCGCGTCAAGACAGTTTCAGACGAGGCAGGCCCAGGCCAAGGTTCAGTACGAACTAGCACAGCGGAGGCTTGCCGAAACACGTACCGAAAAAGGTCGTCGCGAGTACGTTCTGGAAGTAATTGGACTTGGCGTGACGGTGGAAAAATATAGGCAGGGCAAGTTGTGGGATGTTCTACAAAAGGGCACACCATATTCCGAAATACGCGAAAAAGATCCCCACAAGTACCCATGGACTGGTATCGACAAGGATCAGACAACCGGTAGCAGGGTGGGCGACACACTAGAAAACGGCGCTTGGGCATCGCCCGACTGTTGGGGCGTTCCCGTGTTCAATGCCCAGCCGGAAATTCACAACAAGGCTCGCGTTGATGGTCCGCTGTCGCCGTCGCCGGGTTTGGTTGCCGGCGCCGAATCGAACGGAATGGTATCGCATCTTTTCGTAGTCGGCCCGCGACGCTACGGTGAGCGGCCCGACCGATTGATTGAGGAGGTGTTCGCCTTCTTCGACGCCAATCCTGACGTACCCTATGTCGTACTTAACTCCGACGACAGCAGCACAACGCGCAACATGTTTGCAACAATTGAAAAACCACGCGAGGATGGTTACTACATTCCCGCCATGCCCGATGCGTCGGTGCTCTTTTTGCTCGCCCGTCGCGAGCGCGCCGATGCAATTCGACCATTCGTCTTCGAGGACGTCAGCAACGAGAAAAGCGTCGAATATCTGAATAGTGAAAGCATTTCACGACGGCTGTTTCTTGCCTACCTTGACCTTATGAAATCGCTCCCAAGGCGAGACCCCGAGAACACGGCAGCTCGCCAGCCCACCATCGGCGAATGGCTAGCGGCGGCGGCCAAGTTCAGCGCGCGGCCCGAGTTACGCGGCAACATGCCTGGCAGCTACCGAGACCTTGTATTCCATCACGAGCACCGGGTTCCGTACGACTGGAAACCCACCCCATGGTTCCCGGTCCCGTGGGACAAGCTTCGCCTAGACGCCTTCGACGGCCTGCCGACCATGGGCTTCATCCACCGTCCAGTGTTCGTCAACACCAGCGACGAGCATGGCAAGCCGTTGGCGAAGCGCGACCAGCGCAAGAAGGCGCTGCTTGCCGGCCTGCAGGAGGCGCTGCTCACCCTGCCGGAGGCCGAACGCACCGCCGCCCCAGCCCGCGTCATCGCCGGCACCAACAACAACGTGGAACAGTTGTTGGCGCTGGAAGGCATGTTGCACGACTACGCCGAACTGGGCGGACCCAGCATCGACTCCGGCAAGCTAGACCAGTTCACCAACACCGACCGGCGGCTCGGCAACACCGGCGCGGCGACCTGGTTCGTGCAGATGGGCATCGGGGTGATGGGCAGCTACCGGGCCGGCGGCGTCAGCGCGGCGATCAACCTGCGCGATCCCCACGAGGCCAGCATCGTCCTCATCAGTCCGCCCTCGGAAGAAAAGCGCCAAGCGCAACAGCAATCGCGGGGAGACATCTTCAAACCCAGAAACTCGCCGGACATCGATCCCGCCAACTACGCACCACCGTCGAAGTAGATTTTCTTCCAAAACCAGCGTGCTCAATTTTAGGGGAAACGGAAAACAATCATATGGAGGCACCCGTGAGAAAAATATGGTGGATCGTTGTCCCGGCGCTCGCAGTTTCAGCGCTGCTTTCCAGTCACTGGTTCAGCGCGTCAAGGCAGTTTCAGACGAGGCAGGCCCAGGCAAAGGTTCAGCACGAACTGGCGCAACAGAGACTTGCCGAAGCGCGTACCAAAAAAGGGCGCCGCGAGTATGTCTTAGAAGTAATTGGACTCGGCGTGACGGTCGAAAAATACAGGCAGGGCAAGCTGTGGGACATCCTACAAAAGGGCACACCATATTCCGAAATACGCGAAAAAGATCCCCGCAAATACCCGTGGTCAGGTATTGAAAAGGATCAAACGACCGGTGGGCGCGAAGGAGACACCTTGGAAAATGGCGCATGGCAGTCTCCGGACAGTTGGGGCGTGCCAGTGTTTAACGCTCAACCCCCTATTCACAATCCGGCGTTGGCCGACTCCCCACTGTCGCCGACGTTAGGCCTCACAACCGCCGCCGAATCGAATGGGATGGTATCCCACCTCTTTGTTGCCGGGCTTGCAAAGTTGGAGGAGAGGCCTGATAGGCTACTTGACGACGTCTTCGATTTTTTCGACAAGAACCCCGACATTCCCTACGTTGTGCTCAACTCAGACGACAGCAGCACAGTTCGCAACATGTTTGCCACCATAGAAAAACCACGCGAGGACGGTTACTACATTCCCCCCATGCCCGATGCGTCGGTGCTCTTTTTGCTCGCCCGGCGCGAGCGAGTAGATGCCATCAGGCCATTCGTCTTCGAGGACGTCAGCAACGAGAAAAGCGTCGAATATCTAAATAGTGAAAGCATTTCACGGCGGCTGTTTCTTGCCTACCTTAACCTTATGAAGTCGCTCCCAAGGGTAGACCCCGAGAACACGGCAGCTCGTCAGCCCACCACCAGCGAATGGCTAGCGGCGGCGGCCAAGTTCGCCGCGCGGCCCGAACTACGCGGCAACAAGCCGGGCAGCTACCGCGACCTTGTATTCCATCCCGAGCACCGGGTTCCATACGACTGGAAACCCACCCCATGGTTCCCGGTGCCGTGGGATAAACTTCGCCTAGACGCCTTCGACGGCCTGCCAACCATGGGCTTCATCCACCGTCCCGTGTTCGTCAACACCAGCGACGAACATGGCAAGCCGTTGGCGAAGCGCGACCAGCGCCAGAAGGCGCTGCTTGCCGGCCTGCAGGAGGCACTGCTCACCCTGCCGGAAGCCGAGCGCGCCACCGCCCCTGCCCGCGTCATCGCCGGCACCAACAACAATGTGGAACAGCTGCTTGCACTGGAAGGCATGTTGCACGACTACGCCGAGCTGGGCGGACCCAGCATCGACTCCGGCAAGCTAGACCAGTTCACCAACACCGACCGGCGGCTCGGCAACACCGGCGCAGCGACCTGGTTCGTGCAGATGGGCATCGGGGTGATGGGCAGCTACCGGGCCGGCGGCGTCAGCGCGGCGATCAACCTGCGCGATCCCCACGAGGCCAGCATCGTCCTGATCAGCCCGCCATCGGAAGAAAAGCGGCAGGCGCAACAACAATCGCGGGGAGACATCTTCAAACCCAGAAACTCTCCGGACATCGATCCCGCCAACTATGCACCACCAACCAAGTAGTTCCACGCGGCCAGAGTCGCGCAACCACATCAATAGAGGTTCCGAAATGAAAAACGTCATCCGCTTGGGCGCTCCCACCACGCACGGAGGCAAGGTGGTCAGCACGTCTAACACCAACTTCAAGGTTGGCGGCGTTCCCGTTGCCTGCGTTGGCGATCTCTGCTTTTGTCCGCTGCCCGGTCACAGCGGATGCACCATCGTTAGCGGTTCAAGCAAACATCACCTCGGCGGTGTCTTGATCGCCTTCGACGGTGACAAAACCAGTTGCGGGGCGAAACTGATATCCACGCTGTCCAATTTCCGTACCGGGTAGCGCGCTCAAGCCCGGTCGGGAAGCGCTGCCCAGCATCCCGACCGGAAACCGAAGTCTACAGCGCGGTTGGCGGCTGCTGCGAGGTCAACAGCGCGGCGGCGAACAGCACCGCCAGCAGCAGCAGGGCCTCCATCCGCAACACCGTGCGCACCAGCCACAAGCCTCGCTCCGAGCGCGCGGCGGCGGGCAGCCCGACGAGTTTGTTGTAGCCGCCCAGCGCCACCGCCAGCCCGACCAGGCCGACCTTGGCCAGCAGCGTCAAACCGTAGGCGGTGTGCAGCAGATTGCCGCCCGTCCCCACCCGATGCCAGCCGCTATAGACGCCGGTGGCGGCGATGACCGCCAGCGCCAGCACCGCCGCCTGCGACATGCGCTCCAGATACCGCCCCGTGCCCGCGCCGTCCACCGCCGCGCCGGCCAGCCGCGCGCCGTTGAAGACGAAGCAGCCGGACAGCACGACCACGCCGGTCCACACGGAGATCGCCGCCAGATGCAACGTCTCCGCCGCCAGCGGCAAGCTCCAAAAGCCAAGCTCGCCGGCATGCCCCATCGTGGCGCGGGTGTAGGCGAACACGGCCAGCGACAGCAACACCGCCGCCTCGCTGGCCAGCCCCGCGCCGCCTATGCCGCGCAGCACCAGCAACACCAGCATGGCGACGATGGTGACGCAGCCGGCGTGGCCGTGGTCGGTGGTGGTGAGCATCATCCAGAACATGTCCGACGCCTCGGCCAGCGGCAGGCCGCTCATCACGGCGGTCGAGGCCCACAGCGCCGCCACGCTGGCCAGCAGCGCCAAGGTGGCGGCGGCCATGTCCAGCCGCCGCAAGGCAGCCGAGTCCGGCCAGCGCGACACAGCCGCGCCGGTGGAACCCGTGGCAGCAGCGGCGCCGATGCAGACAGCCGAGGAAACAGTGTCAGCAAAGGCCGCCGACGAACCGGCGCCACCGGCACCGGCACCGGCCGTGGCAGCCAAGGCAGCGGCACCAACAGTGTCAACACTAGCCGCCCCAGTCCGCGCCCGCTCCGCCCGCCAGCACCAGCGCACAAACGCCGAGCCGACCAACCAGGCGAAGCCGAGATTGAGCAGCAGCGCCGAGCCGACCTGCAACAGCGCGACCGCGTCCACCTATTTCACCGTGAACGTGAACTCGCCCTTGCGGCGATGGCCGTCGCGGCCGGCCGCCGCCCAGCCCACCGTGTAGGCGCCGGGCGCCAGCGCCGGCAAGCTCAGCCGCAGGACGGCGGGATTGGCCCCGTCCACCTTGGCCTTGCCGACCGCCACCGGCTTGCCGCCGGCATCGGCCAGCGTGATGCTGCTGAAGGCCGCCTCGACCTTCTCGTTGAAGCTCAGCGCGATCTCCTTCGGCGCCGGCGCCACGGTGGCGCCGGCGGCCGGTTCGGACGCCGTCAAGCTGGCGTGCGCCAAAGCCTGCGAGCTGAACAGCGCTCCCGCCGCCAAGGTGGTGGCAACTACCAATGCGTGTAGTGTTTTCATCTCGTCGTCTCCCCGGGCCGCTTAGCGGACCACTTCCAGCGCGGTGACGGCCAGCGCGGCGCCCATGTGCTCGGCCTTGAAGCGCACCTTGTCGCCGGCCTTGACCTTGTCCAGCATGGCCGGATCGGCGACTCGGAAGTTCATCGTCATGCCCGGCATTTGCAGGTTTTTCAGCTCGCCGTGCTTGATGGTCAGCTTGCCCGCCTCCTTGTCCACCTTCTTGATTTCCCCCTCGCTCATGGCGTCCTGCGCCACGGCGGCTTGCTGCGCCTGGGCCTGGGCCAGCGGCGCGGCAAGGGAGAACATGCCGAGCAGCGCGGCGAGAACCAGTGCATTCATTTTTTTCATCTCATTTCCCTTCAACTTAAATAGATTTCATCAATGGCCGCTATGGCCGGACGGCTTGCGCACCGTCACCTCGACGTCGGGCTTGTTCCTCACCGGCATGGACTGGCCGCCGGCGCTGGCGCTGCGCTTGGGTTCCGGCAAGGCGCCGGTCCACTCGTAGGCCAGCGTGCCGGGCGGATGCTTGTACCAGCCGGGGTCGCTGTAGTCGCCCCGCTTCTGCTCCTTGCGCACCTTGAGCACGGTGAACATGCCGCCCATCTCGACGCCGCCGAACGGCCCCTCGCCGGACATCATCGGCAGCGTGTTCTCCGGCAGCGGCATGTCCATGCCGCCCATGGAGCCGCCCTTGTCGCCCATCACCATATAGTCAGGCACGATCTTGTTGATCTTCTCGGCCACGCCGCGATGGTCGACCCCGATCATGGTCGGCACGTTGTGGCCCATGGCGTTCATGGTGTGGTGCGACTTGTGGCAGTGGAAGGCCCAGTCGCCCGGCGCGTCGGCGACGAACTCGATCGCCCGCATCTGCCCCACCGCCACGTCGGTGGTCACCTCCGGCCAGCGCGAGGCCGGCGGCGTCCAGCCGCCGTCGGTGCCGGTGACGACGAACTCGTGGCCGTGCATGTGGATGGGGTGGTTGGTCATCGTCAAATTGCCGACGCGCACGCGCACGCGGTCGCCCTGGCGCACGTTGAACGAGTCGATGCCGGGGAAGACGCGGCTGTTGAAGGTCCACAGGTTGAAGTCGAGCATGGTGTTGGTCTTCGGCGTGTAGCTGCCCGGCTCGACGTCGTAGGCGTTGAGCAGGAAGACGAAATCGCGGTCCACCGCGTGCAGCGCCGGGTCCTTCGGGTGCGTGACCCAGAAGCCCATCATGCCCATCGCCATCTGCAGCATCTCGTCGGCGTGCGGGTGGTACATGAAGGTGCCGGGCCGCTGCGCGACGAACTCGTAGACGAAGGTCTTGCCCGGCGCGATGCCGGGCTGGGTCAGGCCGGTCACGCCGTCCATGCCGTTGGGCAGGCGCTGGCCGTGCCAGTGCACGCTGGTGTGCTCGGGCAGCTTGTTGGTGACGAAGACGCGCACGCGGTCGCCCTCCACCACCTCGATGGTCGGCCCCGGCGACTGGCCGTTGTAGCCCCACAGATTGGCCTTCATGCCGGGCGCCAGCTCGCGCACCACGGCCTCGGCCACCAGGTGGAACTCCTTGACGCCGTTGTTCATGCGCCAGGGCAGCGACCAGCCGTTCAGGGTCACCACCGGGTTGAACGGACGGCCGTTGGCGGGCAACGGCGGCACGTGGGTGTTGGCGTTGTTCATGATCATCGCCTCGGGCAGGCCGGCCGCGCCGGCCTTGCTGATGGCGGCGACGCCGACGGCGGCCGCGCCGGCGCCCTTGAAGAAGTTTCTACGTGAAATCATGGGTTGGTCCTTGCTTCGTTGTTGCCGGCGCCATTCAGGGCGGACTGCAGGCGTGTCTCGGCGATCCAAAAATCGCGCTGGCTTTCGATGGCGCCGTTGACGCTGGCGAGCTGTTCGCGCGAGTCGGCCAGCAGCTCGAACACGCTGGCCAGCATGCCGTTGTAGCGCAGCAGCACCTCGTCGGAGATCTTGCGGCGCAGCGGCACCACCTCGTCGCGGTAGTGGCGCGCGATGTCGTAGGCGCTGCGGTAGCCGGAATAGGCCTCGCGCACCTCGGAGCGGGCGCGCAGCGCCACGTCGGCGGTGCGGTGCACCGCCTGCATGTACTGCGCCTCGGCGCGCGCCACGCGGGCGCCGCCCCAGTCGAACAGCGGCAGCTCCAGCGAGACCTCGTAGCCGTTCTCGCGCGGCGCGCCGCTGCTGCTCTTGTTGACATAGCCGGCGTCGAGCACGTTGACGAAGCGCGTGGCGCGGTTCAGGCCCAGCGCGCTGGCGGTGGCCTCGGTGTCGCGGCGGGCGGCCAGCACGTCGAGGCGCTGCTCCAGCGCCTGCGCCTCGGCCTGGCGGATCTCGCGCGGCGCGGCCGGCAGCTCGGGCAGGCGCTCGGGCAGGCTGAAGCCCTGCTCGCGCAGGCCGAGCAGGCGTAGCAGCTGTTCGCGGCTGGACAGGGCCTCGTGGCGCGCGCGCGCCAGCTGGGTGACGGCGTCGGCGTAGAAGGCGCGCTCGCGGGCCTGGTCCAGCTTGCTCCAGTTGCCCACCTTGCTCATCCGCTCGGCCAGCTCGGCCGAGGCCTCGGCGGCGCCGCGCACCTGCTCGGCGAACTGCGCCGACTGGGCGGCGGCCACGGCCGTGAAGTAGGCGCGCCGCGTGTCGGCCGCCAGTTGCACGGCCTGGCCGGCGGCGCGCAGCTTGGCCTGCTCGAAGCGGCCCTGCTCGATGCGGCTGCGCATCGGCAGGGTCAGCAGACCGGCCAGGTCGAACATCACGCCACGGTCGATCTCGCTTTCACCGCCGCCGTGGATGCGGCCGAAGCTCAGGCTGGGATTGCGCATGCGGCCGGCCTGCACCATCTCGGCCTCGGACACGCCCAGCTCGGCCAGCGCGGACTTCAGCGCCGGACTGTTCAGCAGGGCGACGCGCACCGCCGCGTCGGCGCTCAAAGGCTGCGCCAGCAGGGTTTGCAGCTGGCTGTCGCGGTCGGCTCCTGCCGTCTTGCCGTCGGCGGCGTCCTGGCGGAAGCTGGCCGGCTGGCCGACGCGTTCGCTGGTCAAGCGCGACACATCGTCCAGGCCGCCGTCCGGAGACAGGCTGGCGCAACCGGCCAGCAGCGCGACGGACAAGCCCGCCGCCGCCCGTCCCAGCATCGCTACGCCGGGTCGTAAAGGGAAACGTGTCATGTTATTGGCCTTTCATTTGCATGTGGTGACCCTGGTGCGGATCGGCTGCCGGCGAGGCGGGCCGTGGCGCCGCATGGCCTTGGTGCGGGTCGGACGACGGGCGCGCCGACGACGGCGCAGCGTGGTGGCCTTGGTGCGAAGCGGCCGCAGCCGCAGCCGGCGCTGCTTGCGCCGCCGCGTGGCCCTGACGGGCTTGTTGCGCTTGTTGTGGGGTGGCCTGGCCGGCCGCCGGGGCCTTGTCCTGATGCATGTGCATCATGCCGTGGCCGGCATGGCCGCCGGCGGCGGCCAGCTCGCTATTGGCTTGCAGCCAGGCCTTGTCGGGCGTGACGTCGGATTGCGGCGCCGGCAGATAGCCGGCGAAAGCGGACTGGTACGGCAAGGCTGCCGACGCGCCAGCCTGCGGCGTGGCCGCGTCGACACGCGCCGCTTGCGCGGAGGCAAGCAGCGGCACACCGGCCACCGCGAACAGTAGGAAGCGTAAACGTTTCATGATTTTCCTTAGAAATAACACTGGCACCCAAACCGGAGATTCAGGGCGGCGCGAAGCGAGCTTCGCGACAACAGCAATCGTCAGGAGATCAGGCGTGGTGGTCGTTCGAGGGTGGCAGGAATGAAGGCGGTCATCGCCGGCTCGGCGACCAGCACCGCGCAGCGCGCCAAAGGAAGGGCAAAAAAGAGCACGACCGCCTGCGGCGGCGCGCAGACGCCCACGCAGCAACTGGCGCAGCTGCTGCACTTGCCGTGCGTGGCCTTGCCGTGCTCGGGCATAGCCTCGCCGCAATGGGCGGCGTGCATGGCGACGAGCTCGTCCGCCATGCCGGTCTGGGCGGCCGACGCCGTGGCCGGCATCGTGGCCGCCATCACAGCCGCCACCATTTCCGCGCCGGCGCGCGCGGCGCTGTCCCTGTCCATGCCGGCGCCGGACATGAATGCGGCGGCCGTGCCCTGCAGCGGCAGCGCGGCGATCAACATCCACAGCAGGTAACGGACTAGGGTTTGCATAAGCGGCAAATAGTAGCGCAAAGGCGCGGCGCATGACAAGATCGTTCACTATAGACCTTCCCACAGGAGGAAGGTCAAGCGTAAACTGGCCCACACAACAATATTTCTTTTCCGCTTGCCGGGCCGCGCCGGCGCTGTTTAAATTGCCGCTCCGCCCCTTCCTGGAGACCCCATCCCATGCGCCGCATCCTCAGCACCGTCCTTCCGCTCGCCCTTGCCGCCCTCTGCCTGCCGCTGCACGCCGCCACGCCGACGGAAACCCTGGCCGCCTTCCACCAGGCCATGTCCAGCGGCAAAGGCGCCGAGGCGCAGGCCCTGCTGGCGCCGGAGATTCAGATCTACGAGTCCGGCCATGTCGAACGCTCGCGCGACGAGTACGCCGGCCACCACCTGCCGGCCGACATGGCCTTCGCCAAGTCCACCAGCAACACCGTGCTGCGCCAAAGCGAGCGCGTCGACGGCAACCTGGCCGTGGTGATGCGCGAAACCGAAACAAGCGGCCAGTACAAGGGCGCCAAGGTGCACCTGTTCGGCACCGAGACTGCGCTGTTGGCCAAGCAAGGCGACGGCTGGCAGATCACCCACCTGCACTGGTCGTCGCGCAAAGCGGCCAAGTGACGCCGCGCCGCTGTCAAGCGCTGCGCGCAGGGCAAAGCGCCGCCGCAGTGGCTCATTTTTGACCTGCATCAACAAATTCGGTCGGATTGTTCCCTATCATGGCCACATTCGGGCACAGTGCTTGAGCTTGGACTAATCCAATCCGCCGACACTGGGCGCTCACCACCACACAACGATCATGCGGCTAGCCTTCCCGTCCCTGTTCCGCCTGCTTGCCCTGTTCCTGGCCCTGACGGTCATGAACGCGGGGGTGGCGATGGCCGCCTATGTCTGCCCGCAGCTCAGCGCCGGCCAGCCCCAGGTGCGGCTGATGGACAACGCGCCCTGCATCGGCATGGACCTGGAAAAACCCGTCCAGTGCGCCGAGTTCAAGGCCGGCGCCAAGGGCACGCCTGACTACCTGGCCGCCGCGCCGACGCTGGCGCCAATCTCCTTCGCCTTCATCATTCCGACCTTCCAGCCGCTGGTGCCGGCCGTGATCGACGCGCCCTGGGCCGCGTCCGCTCCGGCCGACGGCAGCGACCCGCCCTACCTGCAAACGCTGCGCCTGAGAATCTGACCCGTCCCCGATTTGGTTGCGCCGCCCGGCCCTGGCCGCTGGCGGTGTTCGTCTATCACCGAGGGGAAATCATGTCTTCACTGTCACCATCGCGCCCAAACGCGACGCTTCACCGCGAGCGCGCGCTGCCGTTGCGCCTCGCGCTCGCCGCCGCCCTGTCGCTTTGCGCCACGCTGGCCGGCGCACAAACCACCACGCTCACGCTGGAGCAGGCGCTGCGCCTGGCCACACAAGCCTCGTCCAGCAACAAGGCCGCGCAAGCCGCCGTCGAGGCCAGCGGCATGGCCGCCGCCCGCGCCGACCAACTACCCGACCCGATGCTCAAACTGGGTGTCGACAACCTGCCGCTCAGCGGCGCCGACAAATACAGCACCACCGGCGACTCGATGACCATGCGCCGCTACGGCTTCGAGCAGCAGTGGGTCTCGGCGGACAAGCGGCAGGCGCGCCAGGAGCGCGCCAAACGCGCCGTCGCCATGGAGGAAGGCGCCTACCTGGAAAACCTCGGCAAGGTGCGCGAGGAGGCCGGCAAGGCCTGGCTGACGCTGCTGTACGCGCAGCGCGCCCGCCAACTCTACGGCCAACTGGAGAAGGCCATGGCCGACGACCTGGGCGCCGCGCAGGCGGCCCATCGCGGCGCCAAGGCCACGGCGGCCGACGTGCTGCAAGCGCAAATGGAGCTGGCCCTGGGCCAGGACGACAGCCGCCGCGCCGCGCAGGAAGTGGCCAGCGCGCGCATCGTCCTGGCGCGCTGGGTGCAAACGCCGGTCGACACCGTCGCCGACACGCCGCCGGCGATGCGCGCACACCTGTCGACGGTGCCGACGGCGGACTTGGAGCAGTACCACGCCGGCGTGCTCAACGCGCGCCGCGCCATCGACCTGGCCGACGCCGAGACCACCGTGGCGCTGCGCGAACGCCGTCCCGACTGGAGCTTCGAGGCGGTGTTCAGCCAGCGCGGCAGCCAGTACGGCAACATGCTGTCCTTCGGCGTCAGCATCCCGCTGACGGTCAACCGCGGCCAGCGCCAGGACCGCGACGTCGCCGAGAAGTCGGCGCTGGGCACCAAGGCCCGCCTGCAGTACGAGGACGTGCTGCTGGAGATGCGCGCGCAGATCGAGCAGATGTCGCTGGAGCTGGGCAGCCTGCGCGAGCGCGCCGCGCAACTCGGCGCCACCCTGCTGCCGGCCGCGCAGCAGCAGGTGGAACTGGCCATGGCCGCCTACCGCTCCGGCGCCGGCACGCTGTCGGCCGTGTTCAAGGCACGCCGCACGCTGCTGGAGAAGCAGCTGCAGATCAATGAACTGGACAAGCAGGCCGCGCTCACCTGGGCCAGGCTGGAACTACACGTGATCCCACACGACATGACGAACCAGCCGAGGACAGCACAATGAAACACGCATTCACCCCAAAACACATCGTCCTGGCGCTGCTCGCGGCGGGACTGGTCTACGCCGGCTACTGGGCCGGCGCGCGCCAACACGCCGCCACCACGGCCGCCACGCCGGAGGCAGAAGCCGCGTCCGCGCGCAAGGTGCTGTACTGGCACGACCCGATGGCGCCGACGCAAAAATTCGACAAGCCCGGCAAGAGCCCCTTCATGGACATGGACCTGGTGCCCGTCTACGCCGACGAGGCCGGCGCCGACAGCGGCGTCCAGGTCAGCCCGGCGCTGCGGCAGAACCTGGGCATTCGCATGGCCACGGTGCGCCGCGCCGACGTCAAGGACACGCTGGAGCTGGTCGGCACGACGCAGTTCGACGAGAGCCGCGCCGAGGTGGTACAAAGCCGCGTCACCGGCTACGTCGAGCGGCTGCACGCGCGCGCGCCGCAGCAGCGCGTTACGCGCGGCCAGCCGATCGCCACGCTGTTCGTGCCGGAATGGATCGCGCCGCAGGAGGAGTATCTGGCCCTCAACCGCGGCGGCGATACGGCGCTGGCGGCGGCCGCCCGGCTGCGCATGCGCGCCCTGTCCATTCCCGACGCGCTGGTGGCCGAGGCGGAACGCAGCGGCAAGGCGCAAACACGGCTGACGCTGAACGCGCCGGCCGACGGCGTCATCACCGAGCTGGCCGTGCGCGACGGCGCCATGGTCGGCCCCGGCGTGACCATCGCCAAAATCTCCGGCCTCGGCACGGTGTGGCTGCTGGCCGAGGTGCCGGAGGCGCTGCTCGGCGCCGCCCACGTCGGCATGGCCGTCACGGCCAGCTTCGCCGGCGCGCCGCAGCGCAGCTACACGGGCCATGTGCGCGAGATGCTGCCCGGCGTCGGCACGGCCACGCGCACCGCGCAGGCCCGGCTGGAGCTGGACAACCGCGACGGCTCGCTCACGCCCGGCATGCTGATGCAGGTGCGGCTGGAGGGCAAGCAGACGGCATCGCGCCTGCTGGTGCCAGCCGAGGCGGTGATCAGCTCGGGCAAGCGCTCGGTGGTGCTGGTGGCCGGCGACGGCAACAGCATCCGCCCGGTCACGGTCGGCCTGGGCCGCGAACGCGGCGACGATATCGAGATCGTCAGCGGGTTGGAAGAGGGCCAGAAGGTGGTCGCCTCCGGCCAGTTCCTGATCGATTCGGAAGCCAACCTGAAGGGCATCCTGCCCAAGTTTGCGGAGGCCAGCGCGGCGCCGATGACGCCGGCGGCAACGGCTTCGGCCACGTCGGCATCGGCTTCGGCTGCGGCTAGTTCGCCAGCGGCCACAGCCAGCCACGCGGACCACGCGGTCCCTACCAATCACTCAGCCCACGGAGGCAAACAATGATCGCCCGTGTCATCCGCGCCTCCATCGCCAACCGCGTCTGGGTGTTGATCGCGGCGGCCATCCTGGCCGGCTGGGGCCTGCTGTCGCTGCAAAAAACCTCGCTCGACGCGCTGCCCGACCTGTCCGACACCCAGGTCATCATCCGCGCCCAATATCCGGGCCAGGCGCCGCAGCTGGTCGAGGACCAGGTGACCTATCCGCTCACCACCGCCCTGCTCTCGGTGCCCGGCGCGAAAACGGTGCGCGGCTACTCCTTCTTCGGCGACGCCTTCGTCTACGTGCTGTTCGACGACGCTACCGACCTGTACTGGGCGCGCGCCCGCGTCACCGAGTACCTGAACCAGGTGCAGAGCCGGCTGCCGGCCGGCGTGCGCGCCGAGCTGGGACCGGACGGCACCGGCGTCGGCTGGGTCTACGAATACGCGCTGGTCGACCGCAGCGGCAAGCACGACCTGAGCCAACTGCGCGCGCTGAACGACTGGTTCCTCAAGTTCGAACTGAAGACCGTGCCGGACGTGGCCGAGGTGGCCAGCATCGGCGGCATGGTCAAGCAGTACCAGATCGTGCTGGACCCGAACAAGCTGCGCGCCTTCGGCATGTCGCAGGCCAAGGTGCTGGAGGCGCTCGCCAAGGCCAACCAGGAGACCGGCGGCTCGGTGCTCGAGCTGGCCGAAACCGAGTACATGGTGCGCGCGCGCGGCTACCTGCGCACGCTCGACGACTTCGCCAACATCCCGCTGTCCGCCAGCGAGAGCGGCACGCCGGTGCTGCTGCGCGACGTCGCCACCATCCGCCTCGGCCCCGAGATGCGGCGCGGCATAGCCGAACTCAACGGCCAGGGCGAGGTGGCCGGCGGCGTGGTGATTATGCGCTCCGGTAAAAACGCGCTCGACACCATCGCCGCCGTCAAACGCAAGCTGGAGATGCTGAAGGCCTCGCTGCCCAAGGGCGTCGAGGTGGTGACCACCTACGACCGCTCGACGCTGATCAAGGCCTCCGTGGCCAACCTGAGCGACAAGCTGGTCGAGGAGTTCATCGTCGTCGCGCTGGTCTGCGCGCTGTTCCTGTTCCACCTGCGCAGCGCACTGGTGGCCATCGTCACGCTGCCGCTGGCCGTGCTGGGCGCCTTCATCGTCATGCGCTACCAGGGCGTCAACGCCAACATCATGTCGCTGGGCGGCATCGCCATCGCCGTCGGCGCCGCCACCGACGCCGCGCTGGTGCTGATCGAGAACGCCCACAAGCACCTGGAGGCCTGGGGCCACGCCCATCCCGGCGACACCATCAACGCCAAGCAGCGCTGGGACATCATCACCGAGGCCTCGATCGAAGTCGGGCCGGCGCTGTTCTTCTCGCTGCTGATCGTCACGCTGTCGTTCATCCCCGTGTTCGGCCTGGAGGCGCAGGAGGGCAAGCTGTTCGCACCGCTGGCCTACACCAAGACCTACACGCTGGCCGCCGCCGCCGCGCTGGCGATCACGCTCATCCCCGTGCTGATGGGCTACCTGATTTGCGGCCGCATTCCCAGCGAGGCGGCCAACCCGCTCAACCGCCTGCTGATGCGCGCCTACCGGCCGCTGCTCGACGCC
This sequence comes from Rugamonas rubra, assembly GCF_900114705.1. GTDB lineage: Bacteria > Pseudomonadota > Gammaproteobacteria > Burkholderiales > Burkholderiaceae_D > Rugamonas > Rugamonas rubra. The sequence goes on along the minus strand of NZ_FOTW01000014.1, from coordinate 91,965 downwards.
AGCCTGAAGCATCCGCTGGCGACCATCGGCATCGCCGTCGTCGCGCTGGCGCTGACCGCCATTCCCGTCATGCGCCTGGGCGGCGAGTTCCTGCCGCCGCTCGACGAGGGCGACCTGCTGTACATGCCGTCGGCGCTGCCCGGCCTGTCCGCCGCCAAGGCCGGCGAGCTGCTGCAGCAGACCGACCGCCTGATCAAGACCGTGCCCGAGGTGGCCAGCGTGTTCGGCAAGGCCGGCCGCGCCGAGTCGGCCACCGACCCGGCGCCGATGGAGATGTTCGAGACCACCATCCAGTTCAAGCCGCGCGAGCAATGGCGCGCCGGCATGACGCCGGCCAAGCTGGTCGATGAACTCGACCGCGTTGTCAAGGTGCCCGGCCTGTCCAACGTCTGGGTGCCGCCGATCCGCAACCGGATCGACATGCTCTCGACCGGCATCAAGACGCCGGTCGGCATCAAGGTGTCCGGCGCCGACCTGAAGCAGATCGACGCCATCGCCACGCAGATCGAGGCGGCGGTGCGCGACGTGCCCGGGGTCAGCTCGGCGCTGGCCGAACGGCTCAGCGGCGGGCGCTACATCGACGTCGACATCGACCGCGCCCGCGCCGCCCGCTACGGCCTGGCGGTGGCCGACGTGCAGTCGGTGGTGGCGGCCGCCATCGGCGGCGCCAACGTCGGCGAGGTGGTCGACGGCCGCCAGCGCTTCCCCATCAACGTGCGCTACCCGCAGGACTACCGCAACTCGCTGCGGGCGCTGCGCGAGCTGCCGATCGTGACCGAAAAAGGCGCGCAGATCCGCCTCGGCGACGTCGCCGCCCTCGCCGTCAACGACGGCCCGCCGATGATACGCAGCGAGAACGCCCGCCTGTCCGGCTGGGTCTACGTCGACGTGCGCGGCGCCGACCTGCTCGGCGTGGTGCGCGCCATGCAGGCGCGCGTGGCGCAGCGCGTCGTGCTGCCGCCGGCCTACGCCATCGGCTGGTCGGGCCAGTTCGAGTATCTGGAGCGCGCCTCGGCCAAGCTGAAGACGGTGGTGCCGCTGACGCTGGCGCTGATCTTCGTGCTGCTTTATTTCGCCTTCCGCTCGACGGCGGAGGCGGCGCTGCTGATGTTGACGGTGCCGTTCGCCCTGGTCGGCGGCTTCTGGTTCATCTGGATGCTGGGCCACGCCGTCTCGGTGGCGACGGCGGTCGGCTTCATCGCGTTGGCCGGTTTGGCGGCGGAGTTCGGCGTGGTGATGCTGGTCTACCTGCGCAACGCGCTGCAAAGCCGGCTCGACGCCGGCCGGCCGCTGACGCAGGAGCTGATCGTCGAAGCGATCCGCGAGGGCGCCGTGCTGCGCGTGCGGCCCAAGGCGATGACGGTGGCGGTGATCCTGGCCGGCCTGCTGCCGATCATGTTCGGCAGCGGCGCCGGCTCGGAGGTGATGCAGCGCATCGCCGCGCCCATGGTCGGCGGCATGGTGACGGCGCCGCTGCTGTCGCTGTTCGTCATCCCGGCGGCCTGGCGTTTGTTGCAACAACACCGCATGCGTCGGGGAAATATTGTCGAAAGGAAAATTTAATATTGATAAGTCGCACATATTAATTTATAGTCAATTCGTGCGTTTTTGATATTTCATCAACACCACATCCCGACAACGCGCCACATATAGCAAAGGCATTCGATGAAACCAAGCATGATCCTGACCACCGCCCTCCTCTCCGGCCTGGCCCTGCCGGCACTGGCCACCACACACGCCACTCTGTCGTTGAGCAACTTCAGCACCGTGTTGAAGGACCTCAACGCCGGCGACGGCAAGGCCCCGGAGATAAGCTGGGGTGGCGGCTACGCGACGACCAATTCGGAGGACCGGTCCCAATTGGGCTGGAAGATGGACAGCGGTTTCGCGAACATCGATTGGAGCAGCGAAAGCCGCCAACAACAATCGGCTTGGACCACGCCGGGCTTGAGCACCGTGTCGCAACACGGCAATGGCACGCAGCAAGTGAAGATGTCCGACTTCAACTTCGAGGAACTGAAGCTGGACGCCAACGCGGCGGTGGGCCACAACGTATCGTCCGGCGCGATGTTCGGGCAAAACTTCACGCTGGCAGCCGGTACGCAGGCAACCTTCAGCGTCACCGCCAACAGCATCCTGTCAGGTCCTGGCTACGTGGGACCGTGGACGGCACCGGCCAACTGGAACGGCGACGCAAGCTCGTATAGCGCGGTGTATGCCGACTTGCGGATAGGCTCGTTCAACACGGGCCTGAGCGGGATGGGGAGCAGCTCGTGGATTGGACAAGCAGATGAGTACGAATCGATCATCGACGGCCAAGTCATGAAACTGACCATCAAAAACAGCAGCCTGGTCGACAAATCCTACAGTCTGAACCTCAGCGGCAATGCCCAAGCCTGGGAGGCGGCCGCCCCCGTTCCCGAGCCGGAAAGCTACGCCATGTTCGGCGCCGGTCTGCTGCTGCTGGGTGCCGTGGCACGCCGCCGCAAGGGCTGAGCAAGATCCTGGCGGATTCGCGCCGCCCGCCAACGGTCCAAGCGGCGGCGGCCCGATCCAAAGTGACTAGTACCAAAGAAGTCTGCGGTTGCCGCAAGGCACGATGTTAGAATGGCGACATGAAAATCGACCGTGTCACGCGCCTGTTTGCCGCCTGGATTGCATGCTTTGCAATCCTCGCGGCCATGCTTGTCCCGGCGATGACGCATTTGCTGCCGACTGCGGCGGCCTCGACCACCGCGATGGCGGACATTTGCTCCAGCGGCGGCGCCATGCTCGCCGCCGCCGTCGACAAGGGCGCCGCTCCCGCCGCACCGGCGGACAAGCGGATGCATGGCGAGCACTGCCAATACTGCTATGCCCAGGCCGACGCCACCGCCTTGCCGCCCGGCGTCCCGCTGACGCTGGCGCCCGTCGGCGCGCTGACTCTGCAAGCAACGCTGTTCTACCAATCCCCCGGCCCGCTGTTCATCTGGGCACCCGCGCAATCGCGCGCCCCGCCCACCCCTCAGCTGATCACCGCCTGATCGCCGCCTGACCGTGGCTGAGCGCTGCCCGAGCAGCGCCAGTCGTTCAGGACTTCGCCTGGCCAGTACCCGGTTCCCGCTGCTGCCGACTGTCTGTCATGTCGGCCGGCATGGCGCCGCCTTATTGCCCGCAATCTCTTCGGTGCCCGAGGCACCCGCTTCCCAAGGTTTGATATGTACCAATTCGCCTGCACGCCCAGCCAACTCACCCTGGCCCTGATCGCCGCCTTCTGCACCGCCGCTCCGGCCTGGGCCGACGCCCTCGCGCCTGACGACAGCATTCCGGAAATCGTCGTCAAGAGTAGAAAGTCGGCCGTTCCAGTCAACTCGCCGGCCACCGTGGAGAGCATCACGGCCAAGGAAATCGCCGAACGCATCAACGCGGTGACCTCGGCCGAGGCCCTCAACTACCTGCCCAGCACGCACGTGCGCGAGCGCTACATCGGCGACCGCAACGGCATTCTCGTCATGCGCGTCAACAGTTCGATCGCCAGCGCGCAGACCACCGTGTATGCCGACAATCTGCTGCTGTCGAACTTCCTCAACAACAGCTACAGCACGGCGCCGCGCTGGGGCATGGTGGCGCCGGAGGAAATCGAGCGCATCGAGGTCATGTACGGGCCGTTCTCGCCCCTCTATCCGGGCAATTCGGCCGGCGGCGTGGTGCAGATGAGCACGCATATGCCCGACCAGTTCGAGGCCCACGTCAAGGCCGACCTGTTCGGCCAGCGCTTCAAACTGTACGGCACCGACCAACACTTCGGCGGCCAACACCAGTCCGTCTCGCTGGGCAACAAATCCGGCGCCTGGTCGTTCTGGCTGACGGCCGACCATCTGGACAACCACAGCCAGCCGCAAACCTTCGGCGCAGCGACCAAGGCGGCGCTGAAGGACACGCCGAAGGACACGCCGGCCTGGACCAACGTCTACGGCGCCAGCCGCGACATCGACACCAGCGGCAACCCGAGGATCATCGGCAGCGCGATCGGCGCCGACCACACCATCCAGGACAACGGCAAGTTCAAGCTGGCCTACCAGGTGTCGCCGACGCTGCGCGCCACCTACACGCTGGGCCTGTGGCAAAACAGCTCCAGCAGCGAAGTGGCCAGCTATCTGCGCGACGCGGCCGGCGCACCGGTCTACAACACCGGCGGCAAGGGCGCCGGCGCCTATGTGAAATTCGCCGGCGACGCCAACTACTACACGCTGGCCGGCGTCTCGCCCGGCAGCGGCGAAAGCATGCACGTCATGCATGGCGTGGCGCTCAAATCGGACACGCGCGGCGCCTGGGACTGGGAAGTCGTCGCCAGCGTCTACGCGCAAAACAAGGAGCTCTCGCGCAGCGCCGCCAATACCGGCGGCCTCTACGATTCGGGCAACGCCGGCGTGCGCCCCGGCGGCACGCTCACCGTGGGCGACGGCACCGGCTGGCAAAACCTCGACCTGCGCGGCGAATGGCGCCCGGCGGCCGACGGCGGGCGCCAGCACCGGCTGAGCTTCGGCTACCACGCCGACCGCTACGTGCTCAAGTCCGTCACCTCGGCCATCGCCGGCGACTGGATCGACGGCCCCGCCACGGCAGGCGCCTCGTCCAACTCCTATGGCAAGACGGCCACCCAGGCCGTCTATCTGCAAGACGTGGTGCAGCTGCAACCGGCGCTGAAACTGCTGTTCGGCGGACGGCTGGAACACTGGCGCGCCTACGACGGCAGCAATTTCAACCTCGCCAACGTGGCGAAGTACAGGCAGCTCAACTACGCCGAGCGCTCCAGCACCGACTTCTCGCCCAAGGCCTCGCTGTCCTACCGTGGCGACAGCGACTGGGCCTGGCGGGCCTCGCTGGCCCACGCCGTGCGCTACCCGACCGTGGCGGAAATCTTCCAGGTGATCAGTTTGCCCGACAACGTCAAGCAAAACGATCCCAACCTGAAAGCGGAGAAACTCAACTCGGCGGAACTGATGGCCGAGCGCAGCTTCGACGCCGGCATGGCGCGCGCCTCCCTGTTTTGGGAAGACAAGCGCGACGCCCTGATTTCGCAGACCGACACCACCGTCACGCCCACCATCTCGAGCATACAAAACGTCGACAAGGTGCGCACCTACGGTCTGGAAATGGTGGCCGACCTGCGCGACATCTGGCTGCGCGGACTGGACCTGGGCGGCAGCGCCACCTACACCAAATCGACCATCGTCGAAGACCGCCGCAACCCCGCCCTGGCCGGCACCGACCAGCCGAGGATCCCCGACTGGCGGCTCACCCTGTCGGCCACCTACCGCGCCAGCGAGCGCCTGTCCTACAGCCTGAGCTACCGTTACAGCGGCCGCCAGCACAACACCCTGTTCGACCCGAAGAACAATCGCTACAACGACGTCAATCCGAACGTGTACGGCGCGGTCAGCCATTACAGCGTGCTCGACGCCAAGCTGCTCTACAAGCTGAACCGGCAATGGACGGCCTCGCTCGGCGTCAACAACGTCGGCGCCTTCAAATACTATGTGAATCCGAATCCGTATCCGCAACGGACCTTCTTCACCAGCGTCAAATTCGATTACTGAGAACCATGATGAAGCTCACTACCGCAATCAAGTTGGGCAGCCTGCTGCTGTTGGCCGCGCTGGCCTCCGGCGCCCACGCGCAAATGGACCACGGCAAACGCATGGCGGCCAAGGCCGAGCTGGGCACCGCCGCCGCGCTCGATCCGCAGGGCCGGCTGTGGATCGCCAGCAAGGAGCAGGCGGCCGGCAGCCCGGCCCAGTACGTGGTGCTGCAATCGTCGCCCGACATGGGCGCGAGCTGGTCGGCGCCGCGCCGCATCCAGCAAGAGCCCGAAGCCGTCGCCGCCGACGGCGAAAGCCGCCCCAAGCTGGCCTTCGGTAGCCAGGGCCAGATCTACATCGCCTACACCAAGCCGCTGGGCAAGCCCTACACTGGCGAGATCCGCTTCGTCCGCTCGCTCGACGGCGGCCAAACCTTCTCCGCCCCCGTCACCGTGCACCGCAACCGCGACGAAATCACCCACCGCTTCGAATCGATGATCGTCGACCGCGAAGGCCGCATCCACATCGCCTGGATCGACAAGCGCGACATCGAGCTGGCCAAGGCGCGCAAGCAGGCCTATCGCGGCGCGGCGATCTACTACGCCGTCTCCGACGACGCCGGCGCCAGCTTCAAGGGCGACTACAAGGCGGCCGACCATTCCTGCGAATGCTGCCGCATCGCCATGGCGCTGACGCCGCAAGGCAAGGCCGTGGCCATGTGGCGCCATGTGTTCGAGCCCAACGTGCGCGACCACGCGCTGCGCGAATTGACGCCGGACGGCGCCCCGCCGCCCCTGCAACGCGCCAGCTTCGACGACTGGCATATCGACGCCTGCCCGCACCACGGCCCGGCGCTGGCCTTCGGCGCCGACGGCAAGCGCCACCAAACCTGGTTCGGCGTGCGCGGCGAGGCCGGCGGCGTGTTCTACGGCGTCGCCGACGCCGACGGCAAGCTGGGCCAGGTCCAGCAGCTCGGCAGCGCCCAGGCCGAACATGCCGACGTGCTGGTCGACGGCAAAACGATCACGCTGGTGTGGAAGCAGTTCGACGGCAAGGCCACCGCCATCTGGGGCCGCCGCTCCACCGACAACGGCCTCAACTGGACCAGCGGCGTGCTGGCTAGCAGCCGGGGCAATTCCGACCAGCCCCACTTGCTGGCGACGCCGGCCGGCGCCTTCCTGCTGTGGCGCACGCAAGACGAGGGCGTGCGCATCCTGCCTGCCATCCCCGCCACCTCAGCCACCGGAACCCTGCCATGAAGCGCCTCCTTGCCCTGCTCGCCGGCCTGCTGCTGGCCCTGAGCCAGACCTGCGCCGCCCAGGCCGTGCGGGAATTCACCTCGGACAGTCTGCCCACAGTGCTGGCCAGCCAACAGGGGCGGCCTTTCGTGCTGGTGGTGTGGTCGCTGGACTGCGAATTTTGCCAGGCCAGCCTGCGCACCCTGTCGGCGATCAAGCGCAAGCAGCGCCAGTTGAACGTGGTCACGCTGGGCACCGACTCGCTGAGCGACCCGGCGCTGGCCGGCATGATGAAAAAGCGCCTGGCCCAACTGGGCCTGAGCAAAAACGCCTGGGCCTACGGCGCCGAGCCGGCGGAACGGCTGCGCTACGCGGTGGACAAGGGCTGGCACGGCGAAATGCCGCGCAGTTATTGGTTCAACGGACGCGGCGACAGCAAGGCGCGCTCGGGCGTCATCACGGCGGAGATGGTGGAAGCGTTTTTAGCGTCACCTTGATTAACTGCCCTCAAACGCCCGCAGGAGCTCGTCCGGCAAGGGGGCATCGAAATCGTCGGCGATCCGTATCTTGCCCTTCAGTGCGCCGAAGTGACGTACCGCCGGTAGCGTCTCCAGCGACACCAGACGCGCGGCTGGCTTGCCAGCTTTGGCGATGATGATTTCCTCGCCTTTGGCGGCGGCGTCGACCAATTTGGGAAAGCTGGTCTTGGCCTCATGAATGCTAACCGTGGCCATAAATGCTCCTGATGAGCTTAGTCGCCGACCAAACCTACGCTACAGGAAGACGCCTGCCGGTACATTGAAACGCTCCGACAACCTTTTAATCTGCCGAACGTTCAGCTCCCGTTTGCCATTCAGCACCTCAGAAACCACGCTCTGAGCACCGATTTCAGGTAAATCGGACTGAGAGAGCTGATGTTGTTCCATCAAGAAACAGATCATCGCAACTGGTGTCACTTGCTCAAGCGGATAGTGCCGCTCGTCATAATCGCTGACGAGATTACCCAGCGCATTAACCAAGTCGGCAAGCGGATGCCCGTCATTCGCCGCTCCGGCATCCAGCAGTTGGTTCAACGCGAGCACGGCACCTTTGTAGTCTTCCTCGTTGCGAATGGTATGCAATGGAACAAGTGACGACAGGGCTTGATAACGCGAAGTGATCTCCGCAACCAGGTCTCGGTCCACTAGGGTTTCCATTTGTTGTACTCCTCATGGGTAAAAACATACCGGATGTAAAGGCGCTGATACTGAAAGCTGATCCCGGCGACGATCCGATACTTATTGCCACCAATATTGAAAATGTAGTTGTCCCCGGCCTTGTCCGTGGCGTTGAACACGCGCTTGATATCGGCAAAGTTTGCAAAGGGACGAGATTCGAGGATCTTCCTCCATGCTTGCATCGGCGCATGAGCGGGCGGATGAGCTATCGAAAAATCGACCAGCGCCTTATTTGAAATAACTCGCATGATTCAAGCATATCGCAATTTGCGATACCTCGCTGTGATACGGCGCACCGCCTGATGCTGAAATTGAGATTTTTTGTTTGCGGATGAAAACTTGGGGCCTTCGCATATGGCCGCTATGGCACGCTTGCTAGGTCGCTATACACATGAAATTGACAGGCAAGAAAAAAGGACCCGGCGCTACGCCCAAGTCCTTGATTTTATTGGCCTGCCCGACAGGAATCGAACCTGTGGCCCTCAGCTTAGAAGGCTGATGCTCTATCCAACTGAGCTACGGGCAGTGAGAAAATGTCGCGGCACGAATGTGCTGCGGAAATGAAAAACGGGCTGTCAGAGACAACCCGTTTTAAAAGTTCTTGGTCGGAGTACAAGGATTCGAACCTTGGACCCCCTGGTCCCAAACCAGGTGCGCTACCGGGCTGCGCCACACTCCGAAGACAACATCATAGCCGCCGTAGCGACTTTCGTCAAGGATCCCACTACAAATGTACTAAATATTACGCGGCCAGCTGGGTTTCCACCTTGTCGGCGATGCGGCGCGCCATCGATTCGGCGTCGGCGGCGTTGCGCGCCTCGACCATCACGCGGATCAAGGGCTCGGTGCCGGAGGCGCGGATCAGCACGCGGCCGCTGTCGCCCAGCTCGCGCTCGACCAGCTCCTTCTCGCTGACCATGGCGGCGTTTTTGGTCCAGTCGAAACCGGGCGCGACGCGCACATTGATCAAGGTCTGCGGGAACAGCACCAGCTCGGCGGCGCACTGCTCGAGCGACTTGCCGCTGCGCTTGAGCGCCGACAACACCTGCAGCGACGAGACAATGCCGTCGCCGGTGGTGTGCTTGTCCAGGCACAGCAGGTGGCCGGAGCCCTCGCCGCCGAGGATCCAGCCGCGTTCCTGCATCACCTCGAGCACGTAGCGGTCGCCCACCTTGGCGCGGGCGAAGCCGATGTTGCGCTCCTTGAAGGCCACTTCCAGCGCCATGTTGGTCATCAGGGTGCCGACGGCGCCGGGCACCGGGCCGGTGGCCAGGCGGTCCATCACCATCACGTACAGCAGCTCGTCGCCGTTGTACAGGCGGCCGTTGGCGTCGCACATGATCAGGCGGTCGGCGTCGCCGTCGAGGGCGATGCCGAGGTCGGCGCCGTGGGCCAGCACGGCGGCCGACATGGCGGCCGGCGCGGTGGCGCCGAAGCCGGCGTTGATGTTGAAGCCGTCCGGCTTGTTGCCGATGGCGATGACCTCGGCGCCCAGCTCATGGAACACGTGCGGCGCGATGTTGTAGGCGGCGCCGTGGGCGCAGTCGACCACGATCTTCAGGCCGCGCAGGTCGAGCTCGTTGGGGAAGCTGCTCTTGCAGAACTCGATGTAGCGGCCTTGGGCGTCGTCCAGGCGCTTGGCGCGGCCCAGTTTCTCCGACGGCACGCAGTCCATCGGCTGGTCCAGCGCCGCCTCGATCTCCAGCTCGACGGCGTCGGGCAGCTTGGTGCCCTGGTCGGAGAAGAACTTGATGCCGTTGTCCTGGAAGGGGTTGTGCGAGGCCGAGATCACCACGCCGGCCGACAGGCGCAGCGCCCGCGTCAGGTAGGCGATGGCCGGGGTCGGCATCGGGCCGGCCAGCATCACGTCGACGCCGGCGGCGGAGAAGCCGGCCTCCAGCGCCGCCTCCAACATGTAGCCGGAGATGCGCGTGTCCTTGCCGATCAGCACCGTCGGGCGCGCCGCGCCGGCGCGCACCTTGGCCAGCACCTTGCCGGCGGCGTAGCCCAAACGCATCACGAAGTCGGGCGTGATCGGCGCCACGCCGACCAGGCCGCGCACACCATCGGTACCAAAATATTTACGTGCCATGTTTAAACTCTCTAGAGAAGTGACTGAAATGAACTGCTGTACAAAAATTAGTGGGCCGCGCGCCAGACCTTGAGCGCGTCGACCGTCTCGGCTACATCATGCACCCGCACGATGGAGGCGCCATGCGCTACCGCAGCGAGGGCGCCAGCCAAGCTGCCGGCCAGGCGCTGCTCGACCGGCTTGCCGGTCACCGCGCCTATCATCGACTTGCGCGACAGGCCGGCCAGCAGCGGCAGGCCGAGCTCGTCGACAAGTTGCCGGCCGGCCTTGAGCAAAGCGTAATTATGCTCCACGGTCTTGCCAAAACCAAAACCCGGATCGACGCACAGGCGGCGCCGCTCGATGCCGGCCGCCGTCAACGCCTCGACGCGCTGGCGCAGGAAGGCCAGCACCTCGGCCACCACGTCGGCGTAGGCCGGCTGCAGCTGCATGGTCTGCGGCGCGCTCTGCATGTGCATGATGCACAGCGCGCAGTCGCTGTCGCGCACCGCCTCGATCGCGCCGGGCGCGCGGAAGGCGTTGATGTCGTTGATCATGTCGACGCCGGCGATGACCGCCTCGCGCATCAGCTGCGGCTTGTAGGTGTCGAGCGAGATCGGCTTGCCGCAGTCGCGCAGCGCGTACAACACCGGCATGACGCGGCGCAGCTCCTCGTCCAGCGCCACCGGCGGCGCGCCGGGCCGGCTCGACTCGCCGCCGACGTCGATGATGTCGGCGCCCTCGAGCAGCATCTGCTCGGCGTGGGAAATGGCGAACTCGAGCTCGCCGTGGCGACCGCCGTCGGAGAAGGAGTCGGGTGTGACGTTGAGGATGCCCATGACGCGGGCGCGGGCGCCCTCGCCTTGCAGCGGGAAATTGAAGCGGCCGAACTGGAATTGTGCTGGCATTGAAGGTGATTTAAAAGAACGTAACTTGATACGTGGAAATGAAAAGCCGGCGCCCAATGAAAAAGGGCGAGGATCTCTCCTCGCCCTTGACTGCGCCATGCGGGCGGAACGATCAGGCCGGGGCCGTCACGCTGGGCGTCACGCCCGGGCCGCCGTCGCTGGGATGCTTGCGGATCACCACACCGGCCTTGGGCGGACGCGGCTCCTGGCCGGCCATGATGTCGTTGATCTGGTCGGCATCGATGGTTTCCCACTCCATCAGCGCCTTGGTCATCATTTCGACCTTGTCGCGGTTCTCTTCGAGCAGTTTGCGCGACAGCGCGTACTGGGTGTCGAGGATGTTGCGGATCTCGGCGTCGACCTTTTGCTGGGTCGCCTCGGAGATGGTTTTCGAGGCGCCGCCGAAGAAGCCGTCGTTCTGGCTGTCCTCGTAGACCATCACGCCCATGCTGTCGGACATGCCGAAGCGGGTCACCATCGAGCGGGCCAGCTTGGTGGCGCGCGAGAAGTCGTTCGAGGCGCCGGTCGACATCTGGCCGACGAAGATTTCCTCGGCGATGCGGCCGCCGAACAGGATGGAGATCTCTTCGAGCATCTTGTCCTTGTAGCCGGACAGGTTGTCGTGCTCCGGCAACTGCCAGGTCAGGCCCAAGGCCCAGCCGCGCGGCATGATGGTGACCTTGTGCACCGGATCGGCCTTCGGCAACAGCTTGGCGACGACGGCGTGGCCGGACTCGTGGTAGGCGGTGTTGCGGCGCTCTTCCTCGCGGATGATCATCGACTTGCGCTCGGGACCCATGAAGATCTTGTCCTTGGCGTCCTCGAAGTCGATCATGTCGACCAGGCGCTTGCTGCGGCGGGCGGCGAACAGGGCGGCCTCGTTGACCAGGTTGGCCAGGTCGGCGCCGGAGAAGCCGGGGGTGCCGCGGGCCAAGATGTCGGCCTTGACGTCGGTGCCGATCGGCACTTTGCGCATGTGCACGTTGAGGATCTGTTCGCGGCCGCGGATGTCCGGCAGGCCGACGGAGACCTGGCGGTCGAAGCGGCCCGGACGCAGCAGCGCCTTGTCGAGCACGTCGGCGCGGTTGGTGGCGGCGACGACGATGACGCCGGAGTTGGCCTCGAAGCCGTCCATCTCGACCAGCAACTGGTTCAAGGTCTGTTCGCGTTCGTCGTTGCCGCCGCCCATGCCGGCGCCACGGTGGCGGCCGACGGCGTCGATCTCGTCGATGAAGATGATGCAAGGCGAATGCTTCTTGGCGTTCTCGAACATGTCGCGCACGCGGGAGGCGCCGACGCCGACGAACATCTCGACGAAGTCGGAACCGGAGATCGAGAAGAACGGCACCTTGGCTTCGCCGGCGATGGCGCGCGCCAGCAGGGTCTTACCGGTGCCCGGTGGGCCGACCATCAGCACGCCGCGCGGAATACGGCCGCCCAGCTTTTGGAATTTGGTGGGGTCTTTGAGGAAGTCGACCACTTCGTTGACTTCTTCCTTGGCCTCGTCGCAACCGGCGACGTCGGCGAAGGTGACGGTGTTGTTGCTCTCGTCCATCATGCGCGCCTTCGACTTGCCGAAGGAGAACGCGCCGCCCTTGCCGCCGCCCTGCATCTGACGCATGAAGAAGATCCACACGCCGATCAGCAACAGCATCGGGAACCAGGAGACGAAGACTTGCTGCAGGAACGATGGCTCTTCCGGCGGTTTGACGTCGAAACGCACGCCGCTGTCGCGCAGGTCGCCGATCAGGCCGCGGTCGAGGAAGGTGGCGGTGGTGCGCACCTTGGTGTCGTCGATGCGGGTGGCGGTGATGTTGCCGCCCTCGATCAGCACTTCTTTGACGCGCTTGGCTTTGACCTCATCCAACAAGTCGGAATAAGCGATGGCCTTGGTGCCACCCGCGATGCCATGGCTGTCAAATTGCTTGAACAGCATGAATAAAAGCAGGGCAACAACTACCCAAATGGCAGATTTGGAAAACATGTTATTCACGAAAACTCCTTGGATGCGGGGGCGCATCTTGTACCGATAGCTAGAAACCCGATTTTACTCGCAATAAGCAGGCGGTGCCAGAAGCCCACCCTTGCGCGCGGCCAAAATTAGCACGGCGCGCAGCGGAAAAGGCGGTATTTTGCCGTTTTATCCATCTTGCGCGAAGCAAGATGGCGGCCAACCGCCCTCCCCTGCATGGATGTGCGGCTGTTGCCCTAGATATCAAGGGCGGAATCGTCTTCCGCCGGGCTATTTTGCGCCTTATTTTCAATCGGATGCTTGAGACCACGGCCGAGCAGGAAGATTTCCGACGATTTGTCCCGGCTCGCCTTCGGCTTTTTCTGCACGACGATCTTGAACTCGGCGCGGAACTTCTCCACGATCTGGCTGTAGCCCATGCCGTTGAAGCATTTCACCAGCAGCGCGCCCGAGGGTTTCAGGTGCAACTGGGAAAACTCGACGGCCAGGTCGATCAGGTGCTCCATGCGCGCCGAATCGGCCGTGGCGATGCCCGACAGGTTGGGCGCCATGTCCGACAGCACCACGTCGACCTTGCGGCCGGCCAGCACCACCTCCAATTGGCGCAGGATGCGCGCCTCGCGGAAGTCGCCCTGGATGAAGTGGAAGTCGGCGATCGGCTCCATCGGCAGCATGTCCAGGCCGATCAGGGTGCCGTTGATGCCGCCGCCCTCCTTGCCGGCCATCTTGCGACGGGCGTACTGGCCCCAGCTGCCGGGGGTGCAACCGAGGTCGACGATGACCTGGCCCGGTTTGATCAGTTTCTCGTCCTCATCGATTTCCTTCAGCTTGAACGCAGCCCGGGCGCGGTAGCCCTCTTTCTGCGCCAACTTCACGTAAGGATCGTTAATGTGGTCGTGTAACCAGTTTTTGTTTAATTTGTTCTTTGCCATTCGCGTAGAATACTGCTTTTAAGGGAAACACTAAAAATTATTATGCTAAAACTTACACCCGTTGAGCGCAGCGCCTTGCGCGCTGAAGCACACGCGCTGAAGCCTATCGTCATCATTGGCGAAGCGGGCTTGACACCTGCCGTCATCAAGGAAATCGACCTCGGTCTCGACTCGCACGGACTGATCAAAGTCCGCGTGTTTGGCGACGACCGCGAGGCACGCGTCGCGATGTACGACACGATTTGCACGCAACTGGATGCAGCACCGGTACAACATATTGGCAAACTGCTGGTTCTGTACCGTCCGAAAAAAGAAGTGGTGAAAGAGAGCAAGACCCGCTCCGGCAAGGGTATGCGCGAAGTCACCATCGTCAAGCCTAGCCCGAGCGGCACCAAGCGGCCATCGGTGACCAAGGTCATGATCAAGGGTAACGAGCGGGTCACCGCCGGCGGCAACATCCGCCGTGCCAAGCCGCGTCAGACCTCGGCCAAGAAAAGCGCACTGGGCAGCAAGTAAGCCCGCGCCGGTTGTTTTTTGGCGACACCACGCGGTGTCGCCAGGAATCGCCATGTAGGGGCCGGATCTTCGGATCCGGCCCTTTTTTACGTCTGGACGATTATTGTTGCTTAATAACTAACCAGCCGGCCAGCAGGCTCTGCACCAGGAAGATGCTGCTGGAAATGCCGTGCAGCATGCCGAAGCGGCTCTTCGCGGCCGACTCCATCACCCCGGCCGGCCCCGCCGCCGCGCGCAACTCCGCCATCAGCGGTTGCAGGCCGAAGTGCGAGGCCACGGTGCAGGCCAGCATCGCGACGATGACCAGCAACAGGGTGCGTTGCCGCGCGACCGAGAAATCTTTCCCCAGCCACAACAGCAGCAACAGCGCCGCGCCGCAGGCCAGCGACAGCATCGCCTCGATGCGGAACAGGCTGGCGGCGATCGTGCCGGCCAGCACGCGGTCGCTCAGGGTGGCGAACAGCGTGGGCGCGGCCAGATAGCCGACCGTCCACAGGCTGCCGGCCCACAGGGTGGCCACCAGCAGCCGGGCGCGGGCGAGCAGCATCAGATGTAGCGCACTTCCAAAATCTCGTATTCGCGCGGGCCGGACGGCGCCTGCACCTCGACCACGTCGCCGGCCGACTTGCCGATCAGCGCGCGGGCGATCGGCGAGGTCACCGACACCTTGCTCAGCTTCAGGTCGGCCTCGTCCAGACCGACGATCTGGTAGGTCACCTTGGCGCCCGAGTCCAGGTCTTCCAGGTCGACGGTGGCGGCGAACACCACGCGGCCTTCGGCGTCCAGGGTGGTCGGATCGATGATCTGGGCGGCGCTCAGCTTACCTTCCAGCTCGGCGATGCGGCCTTCGACGAAGGCTTGGCGCTCCTTGGCGGCGTCGTACTCGGCGTTCTCGGACAGGTCGCCATGCGAACGCGCTTCAGCAATCGCGTCAATGACAATGCGACGCTCTTTGGTCTTCAACTGATGCAGCTCTTCTTTCAAGAGCGCCGCGCCGAACATGGTAAGTGGGACTGAAGTCATGTTTTATCTGCTATTTACTGTGTTGTTACAATGGAAAACCACAGAGGCCGCGCCATCCTACAGCGCGGGCTCTGTGGTTAAGGGGTACTGCAAAGAAGCTTAGTGTAAGGTTTTATGCAGACCTTGTAAATCATACACACGCAACTCGTCCAAATGACGGATGCCCTCGACCGCCGCTTCGGCGCCGGCGATGGTCGTGTAGGTGGTCACGCGGGCCGCCAGCGACGAGGTGCGGATGGCCCGCGAGTCGGTGATGGCGCTGCGTTTCTCTTCCACGGTGTTGATGACCAGCACGATTTCATGGTTTTTGATCATGTCGACCACGTGCGGACGGCCTTCGACCATCTTGTTGACCGGGGTGACCGGGATGCCGGCGGCGGAGATCACCGCGGCGGTGCCCTTGGTCGCCACCAGCGTGAAGCCGGCCTGCACCAGGTCGCGCGCCACCTGCACGGCGCGCGGCTTGTCCGACGCCTTGACGCTGAGGAAGACCTTGCCCGACTTCGGCAGCTTGACGCCGGCGCCCAGCTGCGACTTGACGAAGGCTTCGCCGAAGGTGGTGCCGACGCCCATCACTTCGCCGGTCGACTTCATCTCGGGGCCGAGGATGGTGTCGACGCCGGGGAACTTGACGAACGGGAACACCGCTTCCTTGACGCTGAAGTAAGGCGGCACCACTTCGGTGGTGATGCCCTGCGAGGCCAGGGTCTGGCCGACCATGCAGCGGGCGGCGATCTTGGCCAGTTGCAGACCGGTGGCCTTGGAGACGAAAGGCACGGTGCGCGAGGCGCGCGGGTTGACTTCCAGCACGAAGACGACATCCTTCAACACGCCGTCGACTTCTTGCTTCTGGATGGCGAACTGCACGTTCATCAGGCCGACCACGTTCAGGCCCTTGGCCATCAGCGCGGTTTGGCGCTTCAGCTCGTCGATGGTCTCCTGCGACAGCGAGTACGGCGGCAGCGAGCAGGCCGAGTCGCCCGAGTGGACGCCGGCTTGTTCGATGTGCTCCATGACGCCGCCGATGAAGGTGGTTTCGCCGTCGGAGATGCAGTCGACGTCGCACTCGATGGCGTCGTTCAGGAAGCGGTCCAGCAGCACCGGCGAGTCGTGCGAGACCTTGACCGCTTCGCGCATGTAGCGCTCCAGGTCGCGTTGCTCGTGGACGATTTCCATCGCCCGGCCGCCCAGCACGTAGGACGGACGCACCACCAGCGGATAACCGATCTCCTGCGCCAGACGCAGCGCGTCCTCTTCGGTGCGGGCGGTGCGGTTGGGCGGCTGGCGCAGGTTCAGCTTGTGCAGCAGTTGCTGGAAGCGTTCGCGGTCTTCGGCGGCGTCGATCATGTCCGGCGAGGTGCCGATGATCGGCACGCCGTTGGCTTCCAGGTCCAGCGCCAGCTTCAAGGGGGTCTGGCCGCCGTACTGGACGATGACGCCGACCGGTTTTTCGATGGCGACGATTTCCAGCACGTCTTCCAGGGTCAGCGATTCGAAGTACAGGCGGTCCGAGGTGTCGTAGTCGGTCGACACGGTCTCCGGGTTGCAGTTGACCATGATGGTCTCGTAGCCGTCTTCGCGCATCGCCAGGGCGGCGTGGACGCAGCAGTAGTCGAACTCGATACCCTGGCCGATACGGTTCGGGCCACCGCCCAGCACCATGATCTTTTTCTTGTCGCTAGGATTCGACTCGCATTCCTCGTCGTAGGTCGAGTACATGTAGGCCGTGTCGGTCGAGAACTCGGCGGCGCAGGTGTCGACGCGCTTGTAGACCGGACGGATGTTCATGGCGTGGCGTTGCAGGCGCACGGCGGTGTCGGTGGTCTGCAGCAGGAAGCCCAGACGGCGGTCCGAGAAGCCTTTTTGCTTGAGCTTGTACAGCGTGGTCTTGTCCAGCTGCTCCAGCTTCTGCGTGTCGAGCCACAGTTCCAGGTCGACGATCTCTTTGATCTGCACCAGGAACCAAGGGTCGATATGGGTCAGCTGGTGCACTTCTTCCAGCGTGAAGCCCTGGGCGAAGGCGTCGCCCACGTACCAGATGCGCTCGGGACCTGGCTCGCCCAGTTCCTCTTCGATCTTCTCGCGGTCCTTGGTTTTTTCGTTCAGGCCGTCGACGCCGACTTCCAGGCCGCGCAGGGCCTTCTGGAACGATTCTTGGAAGGTGCGGCCGATCGCCATCACCTCGCCCACCGATTTCATCTGGGTGGTCAGATGGTGGTCGGCGGTAGGGAATTTTTCGAACGTGAAACGGGGGATCTTGGTGACCACGTAGTCGATCGACGGTTCGAACGAGGCCGGGGTCGCGCCGCCGGTGATCTCGTTGCGCAGCTCGTCGAGCGTGAAGCCGACGGCCAGCTTGGCCGCGACTTTAGCGATCGGGAAGCCGGTGGCCTTCGAGGCCAGCGCCGAGGAACGCGACACGCGCGGGTTCATCTCGATGACGATCATGCGGCCGTCTTCCGGGTTGATGGAGAACTGCACGTTGGAGCCGCCGGTGTCGACGCCGATCTCACGCAGCACCGCCAGCGAGGCGTTGCGCATGATCTGGTATTCCTTGTCGGTCAGCGTTTGCGCCGGCGCCACGGTGATCGAGTCGCCGGTGTGCACGCCCATCGGATCCAGGTTTTCGATCGAGCAGATGATGATGCAGTTGTCCGCCTTGTCGCGCACCACTTCCATCTCGTACTCTTTCCAGCCGATCAGCGATTCTTCGATCAGCAGTTCCGAGGTCGGCGAGGCTTCCAGGCCGCGTTTGCAGATGGTCTCGAACTCTTCCTCGTTGTAGGCGATACCGCCGCCGGTGCCACCCATGGTGAACGAAGGACGGATGATGACCGGGAAGCCCAGCGTGCGTTGCACCGCCCACGACTCGTCCATGGTGTGCGCGACGCCCGACTTGGCCGAACCCAGGCCGATCTTGGTCATCGCGTCCTTGAACTTGGAGCGGTCCTCGGCCTTGTCGATCGCTTCCGGGGAAGCGCCGATCAGTTCGACCTTGTACTTTTCCAGCACGCCGTTGTTGAACAGGTCGAGCGCGCAGTTCAGCGCGGTCTGGCCGCCCATGGTCGGCAGGATCGCGTCAGGGCGTTCCTTGGCGATGATGCGTTCCACCACCTGCCAGGTGATCGGCTCGATGTAGGTGACGTCGGCCATTTCCGGGTCGGTCATGATGGTCGCAGGGTTGCTGTTGACCAGGATGACTTTGTAACCCTCTTCGCGCAGGGCTTTGCAGGCTTGGGCGCCGGAATAGTCGAACTCGCAGGCCTGGCCGATAATGATCGGGCCAGCACCAATAATCAAAATACTTTTAAGGTCTGTACGTTTTGGCATCTTATTTCTTCTCCGTAGCTTCCATCAGGCCGATGAAGCGGTCAAACAGGTAAGCGACGTCAGTCGGGCCCGGCGAGGCTTCAGGGTGGCCCTGGAAGCAGAACGCCGGTTTGTCGGTGCGGGCGAAGCCCTGCAGGGAACCGTCGAACAACGAGCTGTGGGTGACGCGGCAGTTGGCCGGCAGGGTCGCGGCGTCCACGGCGAAACCGTGGTTCTGCGAGGTGATCATCACTTTCTTGCTGTCCAGGTCCTGCACCGGGTGGTTGGCGCCGTGGTGGCCGAACTTCATTTTCAAGGTCTTCGCGCCGGAGGCCAGCGCCATGATCTGGTGACCCAGGCAGATGCCGAAGACGGGAATACCCTTCTCGATCAACTCCTTGGTCGCCGCGATGGCGTAGTCGCACGGTTCCGGGTCGCCGGGGCCGTTCGACAGGAAGACACCGTCCGGGTTCAGCGCCAGCGCGTCGGCGGCCGACGACTGGGCCGGCAGCACCGTCACTTTGCAGCCGCGCTGGGCCAGCATGCGCAGGATGTTGCGCTTGACGCCGAAGTCGAAGGCGACCACGTGGAATTTAGGCTCAACTTGCTTGCCGTAGCCTTCGCCCAGCGCCCACTCCGACTCGGTCCACTCGTAGGCGGTCTTGGTCGAGACCACCTTGGCCAGGTCCATGCCGGCCAGGCCGGGGAAGGAGCGGGCCAGTTCCAGCGCTTGCGCGGTGGACGGCTCGTTGCCCTGGGTGCCGACCAGGATGGCGCCGCCCTGCGCACCTTTTTCACGCAGGATGCGGGTCAGCTTGCGGGTGTCGATACCGGCGATGGCGACGATGTTCTCGGCCTTCAGGTAGTCGGCCAGCGACTGGGTGGAGCGGAAATTCGAGGCCATCAGCGGCAGATCACGGATGATCAGGCCGGCGGCGTGGACCTTGGAGGACTCGACGTCCTCGGCGTTGATGCCGGTGTTGCCGATGTGCGGATACGTCAGCGTGACGATCTGGCGGCAATAGCTCGGGTCGGTAAGGATTTCCTGGTAACCGGTCATGGAGGTGTTGAACACCACCTCGCCGGTCGTATGGCCGGCGGCACCGATGGAAAAACCTTTGAAAATGGTTCCGTCAGCGAGCGCGAGGATGGCTGGGACGGAAGGGCCAGAAAAAAATGGCGGCAAGGGCAACTCCTGATAAAGTTACCGTAGCTGCGCCACGTCAGACCGACCGCCATGGACCCCGAGCCGTTGTGCCCAGGGTTTGCAGGTCATATGAATGAAGGGATGTGTGGTAGTCGCTACGGTATGTGTGTGATTGGCTAAACCTTTGAATTATAACCAATTCCCCCCTGTTTGGCAATGAGCAGCGGCACATAAAAAATGCCGCCCAGCGAGCTGGGGCGGCATTTTTTGCCAATTGGACAAAGGGCGCGGCGGCCGCCCTGCCCTACTGGAATTTAGTTCAGGGCGGCGATGCCGGCCTTGGCGATCTGCGCGTCTTCCGCCGATTTGACGCCGGACACGCCGACCGCGCCGACATAGTGGCCGTCGACGACGATGGGCACGCCGCCTTCGAGCATGCCTTCGATCTCCGGCGCGCTGAGGAAGGAAACGCGGCCGCCGTTGATCATTTCTTCATAGATGCGCGACTCGCGACGACCCAGCGCGGCGGTCTTGGCCTTGGCCGGGGCGATGTGGGCCGACAGCGGCGCGGCGCCGTCCTGGCGTTGCAGCCACAGCAGATGGCCGCCGTCGTCGACGATGGCGATCACCACCGCCCAATTGTTGGCCACGGCTTCGGCTTCGGCGGCGGCGGCGATCTTTTTGACGTCTGCTAGCGTCAATACTGGTTTGGTTTGCATGTTGTTTCCCTCAAAAATGAAGCCGAATTGTACGACTTTTGCTGCGATAGTTTGTTGCGCCGGCGCCAAGATTATGGCTTGCGCTTGGCTTCCAGCCGGGCCTTGAGTTGCGGCATCACCGCGAAGGCGGCCTGCTCGCCGGCCAAAATGGCCTGGTTGCGGCCGTTGAAGTCGTTGCCGGCCATCTTGCCCAGCGCCGGCAGGATCACCACGTCGGCGTCCTTCAGCTCGAACTGGTTGATGCGCTGGCCCATGATGCTGAAGGTCTGCATGATGACGTCGAGCGAGCTGACCGTGGCCTGCACGTCGGCCTGGGTCGAGATGTTGACGGCGATGACGAAGTCGGCCCCCATGTCGCGCGCGAAGCGCACCGGCACCGGCGCCACCAGGCCGCCGTCGACATAGCTGTGGCCGCCGATGACCACCGGCTGGAACACGCCCGGCACGGCCGACGAGGCGCGCACGGCCATGCCGGTGTTGCCGCGCTGGAAAAGGATCGGCTGGCCGCTCTTCAGGTCGGAGGCCACGGCGCCGAAGGGCAGCTTGAGCTTCTCCATCGGCGCGTTGTTGACCGTCTTGTTGACATAGCTTTGCAGGGCCTCGCCCTTGAGCACGCCGGAGCTTTTTCCGAACAGCGGCAGCGCCCAGTCGGAAATGGCGGCCTCGTCCATGTCGAAGGCGATCTTTTGCAGCTGGAAGCCGGTGTTGCCGGCGGCGTAGAGGGCGCCGACCACGCTGCCGGCGCTGGTGCCGACCACGATGTCCGGGTAGATGCCCTGCGATTCGAGCGCCTTGATGACGCCGATGTGGGCGAAGCCGCGCGCCGCGCCGCCGCCCAGCGCCAGGCCGATCTTGATCTTGCGCGGGGCCACGGGGGCGGCCTGGGCCGGCGCCTCGGGCGCGGTGGGCACGGTCTTGCAGGCGCTCAGCGCCAGGGCGGCGAGAGCGATGAGGGCGGTACGTCTTGGATGCATGTGGTGTTCTGGTCTGCTGTGATTGGCGCAGCAGATTGTAACGTAATTGATGCACCCGCCACCGCCGGGGCCGGCCCGGCGGCGTGGTTTAAGGCATTTTTAATGCGGCATCCAGGCGCCAGCCGTGCGGCACAAGCCCAACGACAGCACCCCAGGGTCAGACCCTAGGGTCTGACCCTTCCATGTGGCGCGGCCGGGCGATGCCGCCTCAGTTCAGCAGCAACTCGGGCTGGCGCGGCGCGATGGCCGCCTTCGGCATGCACACCACGAAGCTGCTGCCCTTGCCCGCCTCCGACTTGATCTGCAGCGTGGCGCCGTGGCGCAGCAGCACGTGCTTGACGATGGCCAGGCCCAGGCCGGTGCCCTGGGTTTCGCGCGAGCGGCTCTTGTCGACGCGGTAGAAGCGCTCGGTCAGCCGCGAAATGTGCTCGGGGCTGATGCCGATGCCGGTGTCGACCACGCTGAACTTGGCCCAGGACGGCCCCTCCTTCCACTCCAGGTGGATGGTGCCGCCGGCCGGCGTGTAGCGCACCGCGTTGGAGGCCAGGTTGCCGAAGGCGCTGTAGAGCTCGTCGTAACTGCCCATCACGTCGGGGCCGTCGACGTCCATGCTGATCTCGTGCTTGCCGGCCGACAGGGCGCGGGCGTCGCGCTGGATCTGGCCCATCAACTTGAGCACGTCGACCCGCTCGGGCCGCATCGGGTAGTCGACCGACTCCAGCCGCGACAAGGTCAGCATGTCCTCGATCAAATGTTGCATGCGGTGGCCCTGCTCCGTCATCAGCTTCAGGTGGGCCATGCGGGTGGCCTGGTCGAGCTGTTCGGAGGCGGCGATCTCGAGGAAGCCGACGATCACCGTCAGCGGCGTGCGCAGCTCGTGCGAGGCGTTGGCGATGAAGTCGCGCCGCATCATCTCGGTGCGCTCGGTCTCGGTGGCGTCGTGCGTCACCAAAATCTGCCGCCGGTTCTCGAAGGGGATGATGTGGACGATCAGCTTGCGCTCGCGGAAGCTGAGCGTCAACGGCTGCTCGTAGCGGCCGAGGATGATGTAGTCCATGAAGTCCGGGCTGCGCACCAGGTTGGTCACGCGCATGCCCTTGTCGCGCTCGTGGGTCAGGCCCAGGTGCTGCTCGGCGGCCGGGTTGCACCATTCGAGGAACAGCACGTCGTCCATGATGACCACGCCGTCGGGCAACAGATGCATGGCCTGGCGGAAGCGGGCCAGCCACTCGGTCAGCTCGGCCTGGTTCTTCTCGTCGTCGCGGCGCAGGCGGTACAGGCGCGAGAAGATGTTGGTCCAGGCGCCCCAGCCGTCGGGCAGCTTGGCGCTGTGCGGATGGTCGAGCCAGTCGCTGAGCTGGTACAAATAGCCGAGCTGGACGAACACCAGCAGGGCCATGGCGATGCAGGCGACGATCAGCGCCGGCATGGCGCCGAAGAGGAAACCGAGCACACCCACGCCGGCCAGAATAATGCCCATGCGCAGCGCGGCGGGCACCCAGAACAGCAGTTTAGGATTCATAGAGGAGAGTGTCGCAAGAATTGAGGCGGTGGTGGGCGAAGCGGTGATTGTCGCCTATTTTTCCGACAACATGTAGCCGACGCTGCGCACCGTCTTGATCAGGTGCTCGGCCTCCTTCAAGGCCTTGCGCAGGCGCAGCACGTGGACGTCGACGGTGCGCTCCTCGATCACCACATGGTCGCCCCACACCTTGTCGAGCAGCTGGCTGCGCGAAAACACCCGCTCCGGGTGGGCCAGCAGGAACTTGAGCAGCTTGTACTCGGCGTGGCCGATGTCGATCTTTTGCTGGTCCATCGACACCGTGCAGCTGACCGGGTCGAGCATGACGTTGCCGGCGCGCATGGTGGACTGGGCGTGCTCCGGGCTCTTGCGGCGCAGCAGCGCCTTGGCGCGGGCCAGCAGCTCGCGCGGCGAGAACGGCTTGGTGACGTAGTCGTCGGCGCCACTGTTGAGGCCGGCCAGCTTGTCCTCCTCCATGCTCTTGGCGGTCAACATGATGACCGGGATGGTGCCGAACTGGCGGTCGGCGCGGATGCGCGCCAGCAGGCGCAAACCGGTCTGGTCGGGCAGCATCCAGTCGAGCAAAATCAGCTGCGGCGTGCGGGTCTGGATGAACTCCCAGGCCTCCGCCACGCTGGCGACGGCACAGCAGTTCCAGCCGGCCTCGCGCAGCGAAAAGGTGACCAGCTCGACGATCGCCGGTTCGTCCTCAACAATCAATACCGTGGTTTTGTCAGATGCCATAACTCTTATTTCGAAAGCTCGTCCGGCAGGGGCGCGGTCTTGGTGTGGCGGATGTCCTTGCCCTCGACCACATAGATCACATACTCGGCGATGTTCTTGGCGTGGTCGCCGATGCGCTCGATCGCCTTGGCCACCCACAGGGTGTCCAGCGCGGCCGAGATGGTACGCGGATCTTCCATCATGAAGGTGATCAGGTTGCGCATGATGGAACGGAACTCGTGGTCGATCACGGCGTCCTGGGCGATCAGTTGCAATGCCTGGCTGCCGTCGTTGCGGGCGAAGGCGTCGAGCGCGTCGTGCAGCATGTCGCTGGCGCTGTTGGCGATGCCGCGCACCATCTCGTAGTGGTTGACGGTGACGGTGCCACGGCCGTGCAGGCTCTTGGCGACGCGGGCGATCTTGGTGGCCTCGTCGCCGATGCGCTCGAGGTCGGTGATCACCTTGATGGTCGCCATGATGGTGCGCAGGTCGTTGGCGGCCGGCTGGCGGCGCACGATCAGGTGGCTGCAGGCATCGTCCAGCGACACTTCGAGCTGGTTGACGGCGTCGTCCTCGCGCATGACGCGGTCGGCGCGCTCGGGGTTGCCGATGCGGAAGCAGGTCATGGCGTCGAGGAACTGGGTCTCGACGATGCCGCCCATCAGCAACACCTTGGAGCGGATTGCTTCTAATTCGTTGTCGTACTGCTTGGATGAATGCTCGCCTAACATGCTGTCTCTCCGTTTCGATGCGTTCTATATTGTAAAAGACCGGGCCCGACTTGGGGGGTGCCGGCTTAGCCGAAACGGCCGGTGATGTAGTCCTGGGTTTCCTTGCGCGCCGGATTCATGAAGATCTGGTCGGTCTCGCCGAACTCGACCAGCTCGCCCAGGTACATATAGGCGGTGTAGTCGGAGCAACGGGCGGCCTGCTGCATGTTGTGGGTGACGATGGCGATGGTGTAGTCCTGCTTGAGTTCGCTGATCAGCTCCTCCACCTTGGAGGTCGAGATCGGGTCCAGCGCCGAGGTCGGCTCGTCGAGCAGCAGCACGTCGGGCTTGACGGCGACGCCGCGGGCGATGCACAGGCGCTGCTGCTGGCCGCCCGACAGGCTCAGGCCGCTCTTGCTCAGCTTGTCCTTGACCTCGCCCCACAGCGCGGCCTTCTTCAGCGCCCATTCGACGCGCTCGTCCATCTCGCCCTTCGACAGGTCCTCGTACAGGCGCACGCCGAAGGCGATGTTGTCGTAGACCGACATCGGGAACGGGGTCGGCTTCTGGAACACCATGCCGACCTTGGCGCGCAGCATGTTGACGTCCTGGCCCGGTTCGAGGATGTTGCGGCCGCGGTAGATGATCTGGCCCTCGGCGCGCTGGCCGGGGTACAGGTCGTACATGCGGTTGAGGGTGCGCAGCAGGGTCGACTTGCCGCAGCCGGAGGGGCCGATGAAGGCCGTCACCTGCTTCTCGTGGATGTCCAGGTTGACGTTGGTCAGGCTCTGGGTTTTGCCGTAGAAGAAGTTCAAACCCGAAATTTCGATGGTCTTGCGCTTGGCGGTCATGGCGGCGGTGTTCTCAGGGGTCAGTTGCGTATTCATTATTGATCGCTTTATCAGAGTCGTTCAGTATCGTTCAATTCGGGATTTTTTGGCTGAACAGGGTGCGCGACAGGATGTTCAGCACCAGCACACTAAAGGTCACCAACAGCGCGCCGCCCCAGGCCAGCTCGCGCCAGTTGTCGTAGGGGCTCATGGCGTACTGGTAGATCACCACCGGCAGGTTGGCCAGCGGCCGGTTCATGTCGGCGCTGAAGAACTGGTTGTTGAGCGCGGTGAACAGCAGCGGCGCGGTTTCGCCGGAGATGCGCGCCAGCGCCAGCAGCACGCCGGTCACCACGCCGGCCTTGACGGCGCGCAGGCGCACCATCAGGGCCACCTTCCAGCGCGGCGCGCCGAGGGCGAAGGCGGCTTCGAGCAGGCTGTTGGGCACCAGGCGCAACATGTTGTCGGTGGTGCGCACCACCACCGGCACGGCGATCAGGGCCAGCGCCAACGTGCCGGCGTAGCCGGAGAAGTGCTTGACGTTGGCGACGTAGATGGCGTAGACGAACAGGCCGATGACGATCGACGGCGCCGACAGCATGATGTCGGTGACGAAGCGGGTCAGGTGGGCGATCTTGTTCTCTTCGCCGTACTCGGCCAGGTAGATGCCCGACAGGATGCCGATCGGCGTGCTGATGGCGGTGGCCAGGCCGACCAGCATCAGGCTGCCGACGATGGCGTTGAGCAGACCGCCGCCCTCGCTGCCGGGGGCCGGCGTGGTCTGCGTGAACATCGCCACGCTGAGCGCGCCGAAGCCCTTGAACAGCAGGGTGGCGAGAATCCACACCAGGAAGATCAGGCCGAGCGACATGGCCGCCACCGACAGCGCGATGCCGACGCGGTGGACGAACAGGCGCTTGCGGTAGACCGGGTTCAGCTGCGGGTTGAACTGCGCGCTGGTCTGGGACTGCGCATCGACTGCGCTAACGTTAGCTTGGCTCATTATTTGACGCCTTCCTTGCGGGACATGCCGGCCAGCATGATCTTGGCGGCCGATAAAACGATAAAGGTGATGACGAACAGGATCAGCGCCAGCGCGAACAGCGAGGACACGTGCAGCGTCGACTCGGCCTCGGCGAACTCGTTGGCCAGGGTGGAGGCGATGCTGTTGCCGGCGGCGAACAGCGACCACGACAGCTTGTTGGCGTTGCCGATGACGAAAGTCACCGCCATCGTCTCGCCGAGGGCGCGGCCGAGGCCCAGCATGACACCGCCGACCACGCCGGTCTTGGTGTAGGGCAGCACGATCTTGCGCACCACCTCCCACTTGGTGCAACCGAGGCCGTAGGCCGATTCCTTCAGCACGGCCGGCACGATCTCGAACACGTCGCGCATCACCGAGGAGATGAAGGGGATGATCATCACCGCCAGGATCAGGCCGGCGGTGAGGATGCCGATGCCCATGGTCGGGCCGTTGAACAGCTGGCCGACGACGGGCAGGTGGCCGATGCTGTTCTTCAGCAGCGGCTGGACGTGGTCGGCGAACAGCGGCGCGAAGACGAACAGGCCCCACATGCCGTAGATGATGGACGGCACGCCGGCCAGCAGCTCGACGGCGGTGCCCATCGGGCGGCGCAGCCAGGTCGGGCAGATCTCGGTGAGGAACAGGGCGATGCCGAAGCTGACCGGGAAGGCGATCAACAGGGCGATGCCGGAGGTGGTCAGGGTGCCGACGATGGCGATCAGCGCGCCATACTTGTCGTTGACCGGGTCCCATTCGACGGTGGTGATGAAGGCCGGGCCGAACTCGTGGAAGGCCGGCCAGGCGCCCTTGACCAGCAGCGCGATGATGCCGATCAGCACCAGCAGCACCGACAGCGCGAAGCTCATCGTCACCTTGTGGAAGATGAAGTCCTGGATACGCTGCTTGCGCATGGTGTTGTGCATGACGGCGTGCTCGGCTTCGCTCATGGTGGACTCGGACAGGGAAAACGGCGGGGAAGTGATGTCTGCGCTCATATTATGTTGTCTCGTGGATGTCGGCTAGCCTGCTCCTCCCGGGCGAGAAGAGCAGGCTAACCCCCTCGGCCGGCCGGGGCCGGGCCGAAGGGGAGATCCGGATTAGTAGATGGCCTTGCCCGAGCTGTCTTTCAGGTTGGCTTTCCAGGAGTCCTGCACCAGCTTGACGACCGAAGCCGGCAGCGGCACGTAGTCCAGTTCGACGGCGGAGGTGCCACCGTTCTTGAAGGCCCAGTCGAAGAACTTCAGCACTTCTTTGCCTTTGGCGGCGTCAGCCTGAGCTTTGTGCATCAGGATGAAGGACACGCCGGTGATCGGCCAGGAGTTCTTGCCGGCCTGGTCGGTCAGCACCACGCCGAAGCCTGGGGTCTTGGTCCACTCGGCGCTGGCGGCGGCGGCTTTGAAGAAGTCGTCGTCAGGCTGCAGGAAGTTGCCGTCCTTGTTTTTCAGCTGGGTGTGCAGCATCTTGTTCTTCTTGGCGTAGGCCCACTCGACGTAGCCGATCGAACCCTTGATGCGCTGCACGTTGGCGGCGACGCCCTCGTTGCCCTTGCCGCCCACGCCCACCACCCACTTGACGGCGGTGCCGGCGCCAACCTTGGTTTTGAAGTCGGGGCTGGTTTTCGACAGGAAGTCGGTGAACAGGAAGGAGGTGCCCGAACCGTCGGCGCGGTGCACCACGGTGATTTCGGTGGCGGGCAGCTTGGCGCCGGCGTTCAGGGCGGCGATCTCAGGCGCGTTCCAGTGGGTGATCTTGCCCAGGTAGATGTCGGCGATGACCGGGCCGGTCAGCTTCAGCTGGCCCGGGGTGATGCCGTCCAGGTTGACCACGGTGACCACGCCGCCCATGATGGCCGGGAACTGCATCAGGCCTTCGGAGTCCAGGTCTTCCGCTTTGAGCGGCATGTCCGAGGCGCCGAAATCGACGGTCTTGGCTTTGATTTGTTTGATGCCGGCGCCGGAGCCGACGGACTGATAGTTCAGGCCGTTGCCGGTTGCCGCTTTGTACGACTCCGCCCATTTGGCGTAGATCGGGTATGGGAAGGTAGCGCCAGCGCCGGTCATGTCGGCGGCGGAAGCGGACGAGAATGCCATCACTGCGGCGGCGCCAACTACCAGGGAAGAGAACAACTGTTTCATACGCATATCAAGTCCTTTTGATTTGATTATCCGGGGTTGGGATGCTGCGCAGTCTACCGGCCAAATATGACAGGTTTATGACATGCTGAAATTATGTCGAAAAGAGTATTTTGCGCCGCTTTTCACTCTGCGTTTGTCACAATTGAACCCACTTTTCCGACATTTATGACAGACTATGTCACGAACTCGTCATATTTGACATCTACACTATGAAGTTATCAATATGTATTGTGTATTCAGGCTAGAATTAGCTATCTGTTAAAGTGATTAAATACACCATGAAGCCTGATCTGCGTGTGGACGTGACCAAAAACAGCATTTTTCTCGACCGCGAACTGTCCCAGCTGATGTTCAACCGGCGCGTGCTGGCGCAAGCCGAGGACAAGGCCATCCCGCTGCTCGAGCGCCTGCGCTACCTGTGCATCGCCAGCAGCAACCTCGACGAATTCTTCGAGGTGCGCGTGGCCAGCCTGCTGGCCGCCGCCAGCGTCGACGGCGCCCTCTCCGAGCACCCCGCCCTGGTGGCCACCCTGAGCCGCATCAGCAACGAGTGCCACGACCTGGTCGCGCACCAGTACGAGATCCTCAACCAGGAAGTGCTGCCGCAATTGCAGGCCAAGGGCGTGCACTTGGTGCGCCACAACGAACGCAACGAGGCGCAGCGCGCCTGGGTCAAGGAATACTTCGAGCGCGAGGTGCGTCCGCTGCTGACGCCGATCGGCCTCGACCCGGCCCACCCCTTCCCGCAGGTGGTCAACAAGAGTCTGAACTTCATCGTCGCGCTGTCCGGCAAGGACGCCTTCGGCCGCGGCACGGCGATCGCCATCGTCAAGGCGCCGCGCGTGCTGCCGCGGGTGATCCGCCTGCCCGACCACCTGTCGAAAAGCGGCGGCGTCTCGTTCTGCCTGCTGTCGTCGATCATCCACGCGCATATATCGGACCTGTTCGCCGGCCGCGAGGTGCTCGCCTATTCGCAGTTCCGCGTCACCCGCGACAGCGACCTGTGGGTCGACGAGGACGAGGTCAAGAACCTGCGCCAGGCCCTCAAGGGCGAGTTGCAGGGCCGCCAGTTCGGCACCTCGGTGCGGCTGGAGGTGGCCAAGAACTGCCCGCCGGAGCTGTCGCAGTTCCTGCTCGACCAGTTCGGCCTCGACCAGAGCCGGCTGTACGCCGTCAACGGCCCGGTCAACCTGGTGCGCCTGACCGAGCTGATCGACCACGTCAACCAGCCCAGCCTGCGCTTCGAGCCCTTCTTCCCCGGCTTCGCGCCGAAGAACCCGAACCAGGACATCTTCAGCGCGCTGAAGAAGCAGGACATCCTGCTGCACCACCCCTACCAGTCGTTCCAAACGGTGATCGACTTCATCCGCAGCGCCGCGCACGACCCGGCGGTGGTGGCGATCAAGCAGACCATCTACCGCACCGGCATGAACTCGGACCTGATGGACTCCTTGATCACGGCGGCGCGCCAGGGCAAGGAGGTCACCGTCATCGTCGAGCTCAAGGCGCGCTTCGACGAGGAGGCCAACATCAACTGGGCCGACCGGCTGGAACAGGCCGGCGCCCAGGTGGTGTACGGCGTGGTCGGCTTGAAGACGCACGCCAAGCTGGCCCTGGTGATCCGCCGCGAGGAAGGCGAGCTGCGCTTCTACGCCCACCTCGGCACCGGCAACTACCACCCGACCACCACCAAGCTGTACACCGACTTCGGCCTGCTGACCTGCCACCCCGGCCTGGCGATCGAGGTCAACGAGGTGTTCATCCACCTGACCAGCCTGACCAAGCCGCACAAGCTCGAGCACCTGTGGCTGGCGCCGTTCGCGCTGCAGAACGAGATCATCAAGGCGATCCGCAACGAGGCGCGCATCGCCCGCGCCGGCCGGCCGGGGCGGATTATTGTTAAAATAAATGCACTGGTCGACGAGTCGGTGATCCGCGCGCTGTACGCGGCGTCGAAGGACGGCGTCAAGATCGACCTGATCGTGCGCGGCGCCTGCACCCTGCGGCCCGGCGTGCCCGGCCTGTCCGACAACATCCGGGTGCGCTCGATCATCGGCCGCTTCCTCGAGCACAGCCGGATTTATTATTTCCGCAACGACCTGGCGCACGACGTCATGCTGGCCAGCGCCGACTGGATGAGCCGCAACCTGTTCCGCCGCATCGAGGTGGCCTTCCCGGTGCTGGACCGCACGCTGAAACGGCGCGTCATCGCCGAGGGCCTGAACCCGTACTTGAAAGACAACAGCAACTCCTGGGAACTGGAAGCGGACGGCCATTACCTGCGGCGCAAGCCGCGCGCCAAGCTGCCCGCCTTCAGCGCTCAGCACTACCTGATGCAAGCGCTGGGCACGCCCAGCAACGAGGCCGGCGACTAGTATAGCGCCGCGCCATCCACCGGATCATCTTTTGCTGCGTTGAATTCGATAACAGGAGAAAAGCATGGATCTCATCTTGTGGCGTCACGCCGAGGCCGAGGACGCGGCCGCCGGCGAAACCGACTTGGAGCGCGCCTTGACCGTCAAAGGCCATAAGCAGGCGCGGCGCATGGGCCAGTGGCTGGCCTCGCAACTGCCCGACAGCTGCAAGGTGCTGGTCAGCCCGGCGCTGCGCACCCTGCAGACGGCCGAGCCGCTGGGCCGCAAGTTCAAGATCCACGCCGACCTGGCGCCGGGCGCCGACCCGGAGGACGTGCTGCGCGCCGCCAACTGGCCGGGCGCCAAGGAATCGGTGCTGGTGATCGGCCACCAACCCACGCTGGGCCAGGTGGCGGCGCTGTTGATGACGGGCGAGGAAATGGACTGGGACATCCGCAAGGCCAGCGCCTGGTGGTTCG
The DNA here is from genome assembly GCF_900114705.1 of Rugamonas rubra. Classification (GTDB taxonomy): domain Bacteria; phylum Pseudomonadota; class Gammaproteobacteria; order Burkholderiales; family Burkholderiaceae_D; genus Rugamonas; species Rugamonas rubra. The sequence goes on along the minus strand of NZ_FOTW01000014.1, from coordinate 60,601 downwards.
CCCAGCGCGAGCCGGGCGACCCGCGCAGCCTGTATCTCAAGGCGGTGATGTCGGCCGACCTGGTGGTCAAGTAGCGTTCAAATAGCGTTGCCTCAACAGAGTTGAGCTTGCAAAGCGGTAACCATCTGCTAGAGTGAAAATGTACCAACTCTAGGGAGCGGCCGCCGTAAGGCGACTGATATCAATATGTTCACCCTGCTCACCATCGGCATTTTCGGCGGCATGATCGCGCTGGTCATTTACGAGCTCGTCGAAGAGCTGCGTGGGAGTAAAACCAAACTCGTCGACCGCTATCACGAATAGCCATCGGCTTCGCCTGGAAGCCAGGGCGGCAGTGGCGGCATCCCTTCGGATGCCGGCGCTGCCGCCTTTTTGTTTTTATAACAAGCCCTGGCCGCAGCTTGCACGCCGAGCCGCGCCGTCTTACACGCCGGTCTTGAACTTGGTGTAGATGCGGGTGATCGAACGGCGCACGTCGGCCGGCACCGCCTCCGGCGCGGCCATGCGCTGCTTGTCGGCGTCGGACAGGAACACCTTCTTGTTCTCGGCGATGTCCTTGCGCACGAACTTGACGCCGGCCTTGTTCGGGTTGGCGTAGAACACCTTGTTGGTCAGGCTGGCGTGCACCTCGGGCCGCAGGATGTAGTTGATCCACAGGTGGGCGTTGTTCGGGTGCGGCGCGTCGGCCGGGATGGCCATGGTGTCGAACATCAGCGCGGCGGCCGTCTTCGGCAGCAGCACCTCGATCACGTTGCCGTTCTTGGCGTCGATGGCGCGCTGGCGGGCGATGTTGATGTCGCCCGACCAGCCCATCGCCACGCAGACGGCGCCGTTGGCCATGTCGTTGATGTAGCCCGACGAGCTGAACAGTGTGATGTAGGGCCGCACGCTCTGCAGCAGCTTGCCCGCCTCGGTGTAGTCGGCGGCGCTCTTCGAGTAGGCCGGCTTGCCCAGGTACATCAGCGCGGCCGGCAGCACCTCGGACGGCGAGTCGAGGAAGGAGACGCCGCAGGACTTCAGCTTGGCGACGTATTTCGGATTGAAGATCAGGTCCCAGGCGTTGTCCGGCATCGGCAGCTCGCCCAGCGCGGCCTTGACCTTGGCGACGTTGATGCCGACCGTGGTGTAGCCCCACAGCCAATCGACCAGGTAGTCGTTGTTCGGGTCGATCTTGGCCAGCTTGGCCTGGATGGTCGGGTCGAGGTTGGCCAGGTTGCTCAGCTTGGACTTGTCGAGCTTGCGCAGCAGCTTGGCGTCGATCTGCAGGCGCGCCCACGGCGCCGTCGGCACCACGACGTCGTAGCCGGACTTGCCGGCGACCAGCTTGGAGTTGAGGATCTCGTTGTTGTCGAACAGATCATAACGGACCTTGATGCCCGTTTCTTTTTCGAAGTTCTTGACCGTGTCGTCGGCGATGTAGTCCGACCAGTTGTAGATGTTGAGGACCTTCTCCTCCTGCGCCTGGGCCGCTGCCGTGCCCGCCGTCAGGGCCGCCGCAACGGCCAACGCGGCCGCCGCCGCCAGATGTACCGCCACCCGCTTGTTGTTACGCTTGTCCGCCATGGTCCCGCCTCCCGAAGAATGGAAATTCTACACAAGGCGTGATGATCGGACATTGTAGCCAGCTTGGCAAGCGCGTGGCGCAAGCAGAGCCGCGCGCTTGCCGGCGGGCGCGGGGTAAAACCGAATCAGGCCAGCATGTCGAACAGCGAGGTCGGCTTGCCGCTGCCGCCGGCCGCGCCGGTCTGCGCCTGCTGGGTGTACAGCGCCACCAGCGCGTTGGCCTGCGCCGTCAGCGCCTTGGTCATCTGCGCCTTCTTGCCGTTCAGGCTGGTGATCTCCTTGCCGATCGACAAGGCCTCCTTGCGGATGGTGCTGTCGTTGCCGGTCAGCGCGGTGATCTTGCTGGCCAGCTGGTCGGCGATGCCCTTGCCGTCGTTGCTGAACAGCTTGCCCACCGTGCCGGCGTCGGCCGCCAGCGCGCTGGTGAGCTTCTTCTCGTCCAGCTTGAGGCTGCCGTTGGCCTCCAGCGAGACGCCGGCGTTGGCCAGCGCCGCCACCGAGACGCCGTTGCCGCCCGTCTTGAGCAGCTGCGACAGCTGGCCGCTGGCCTGGCTCAGCGCCCGGTCGGACTTCAGCTCGCCCTTCTGCAGCGCCTGCAGCTTGTCGTTCAATTCGTTATAGGCGGTGACGAAGGCGCGCACGTTCTTGCCGATCTGCGCCGGGTCCTGGGCGATCACCACGTCGGTCTTGCCCTTCGCGGCCAGGGTCAGCGAGACGCCGTCGATGGCCTTGTCCAGCGTGTTGCTGGCGCTCTTGACCTCCTTGCCGTTGACGGTCAACAGCGCGTCCTGGGCGGCGGCGCCCTCCTTCATGTTCTTGCTGCCGGCCGGATTGTAGGCCAGCAGGTCCTTGACGGCGGCGTCGCCGCTGACGCTGATGCGCATGCTGTGCTCGGCGCCGCTCTGGCCGGCGATCGACAAGGCGAAACCATTGCCACTCTTGACCACCTTGGCGTCGACACCGGCCTCGCGGAAGGCGGCGGCGATGCCGTCGAGGGTGTTGTTCTTGCTGTCGATGGTGATGCTCTTGCCGGCGCCGACCGGGGTGAAGCTCTTCTCGTCGGCGTTGCCGAACTCGATCTTGACGGTGGCCGGGGCGCCGGTGCCGATCTTGCCGGCGCTGTTGACCAGCATGTCGCTGGTCAACAACTGGCCCTGCGCCAGTTGCTTGACGTCGACGGCGTAGCTGGCGGCTTTGGCGCTGCCGCTCGCGCTGGCCGTCAGCACGCCCTTGGTGCTGCTCGAGGCGCTGGTGCTCAGGCCGTTGCCGGCCAGGCCGGCGGCGATGTTCTTGAAGCTCGCCAGCGCGCTTTGCAGCTGGCCCAGGCCGGACAACTTGGCCTGGTCGCGCGTCAGCGTGGTGTTGAGTTTGGCGACGCCACTGTTTTGCGAGGCCATGGTCCGCTCGACGCGGGCGTAGACATCGGAGGTGGCGGCGGTGCTGCCGTAGTTGCCGGCGGAGAGGGCGGAGGTAGTAACCATGGTGTGCGCGTCCAGTTCGGTGGCGCGGCCGGATCGCGGCGGCGCGGTGTCGTCACGAGCCGGGCGTGACAGGGAGTCGGCGCGGGCGCCGGCCTCGGCTCTTCAAGTTGCCTATTATCCACGATTGCCGAAATTTTAAAACCCCGAACAGAGGGCGATTTGCCGCCCTGCCCCGCGCCGTCGGCACCCGCTACGGACTCAGCGCAGGAACTTGGTGATCGATGCCAAGGTCGGCTGGTCCAGGTTCATGAACTGGTAGCCGATCTTGAAATGGTCGCCGCTGAAGATGCAATAACTGACTTTCGAACGGCAAGTCATGATCTGCGCCTTGCCATCGAGGAAGAGCTCGAACATCACCTGGCCCATCTGGCCCACCGCCAACTTGCTGTCGAAGGTGATCGACATGCCGCTGGCGCCGATGTCCAGGGTACGCCCTTGCGCCGGCGGCGCGCCATCCATCACTACGACGGCCTTCGAGCGCATGATCTTGCGCGCAGCTGATCTGTGATCCACTAACAATTCTCAATCCGATACGGTAGCAACATAAAAGAATTCGGCGCGGCGTGTCGCCGCAATCTGCATAGTCTATTATTCTACAGCGCAATGCGCTTTGACGCGCAGCGCATTGCCGGCGCGGATTCTAGCTTCGCCTCACTGGTATTCGCGCAGCTTGTTGAAGGCGTCGTCGATGCGCTCGACGGCGATGATGGTCATGCCCTCGATCGGCTGCTTGGGCGCGTTGGCCTTGGGGATCATGGCCAGCTTGAAGCCCAGCTTGGCGGCCTCGCGCAGGCGCTCCTGGCCGCGCGGCGCCGGGCGGATCTCGCCGGCCAGGCCGACCTCGCCGAACACCACGAAGCCGCTCGGCAGGGCCTTGCTGCGCATCGACGAGTTGATCGCCAGCAGCACGGCCAGGTCGGCCGCCGGCTCGGTGATCTTGACGCCGCCGACGGCGTTGATGAAAACGTCCTGGTCGAAGGCGGCGATGCCGGCGTGGCGGTGCAGCACCGCCAGCAGCATGGCCAGGCGGTTCTGCTCCAGGCCGACCGACAGGCGGCGCGCGTTGGGCAGGTGGCTGGTGTCGACCAGCGCCTGGATCTCCACCAGCAACGGCCGCGTGCCCTCCTGGGTCACCATCACGCAGGAGCCGGGCACCTGGCTGTCGTGCTGCGAGAGGAACAGCGCCGACGGGTTGGACACCCCCTTCAAGCCCTTCTCGGTCATGGCGAACACGCCCAGCTCGTTGACGGCGCCGAAGCGGTTCTTGATGGCGCGCACCAGGCGGAAGCTGGAATGGCTGTCGCCCTCGAAGTACAGCACCGTGTCGACGATGTGTTCGAGCACGCGCGGGCCGGCCAGCGCGCCCTCCTTGGTGACGTGGCCGACCAGGATGATGGTGATGCCGGTCTGCTTGGCCACCCGGGTCAGCTGGGCGGCGCACTCGCGCACCTGGGCCACCGAGCCGGGCGCCGAGCTCAGCGCGTCGGAATACACCGTCTGGATCGAGTCGATCACCGCCACCTGCGGCTTCAGCTCGGCCAGGGTGCCGAGGATCTTCTCCAGCTGGATCTCGGCCTGCAGCTTCAAGTCCTTGGCGTCGATCAGCAATCGCTTGGCACGCAGCGCGATCTGCGCGCCGGACTCCTCACCGCTGACGTAGAGCACGCTCTTGTCGTGCGAGATGTTGGCCAGCGCCTGCAGCAGCAGGGTCGACTTGCCGATGCCGGGGTCGCCGCCGATCAGCACCACGCCGCCGGCCACCAGGCCGCCGCCGAGCACGCGGTCGAACTCCTCGATGCCGGTGCCGAAGCGCGGCACGTCGACCGCGTCGATGTCGGCCAGCGACAGCACCGGCGCGGTCTGCGCCAGCGCCATGTGCTGCGGCGGGTTCGAATAGCGGTTCTGCCCGCCGCTCTCGAGCACCGTCTCGAGCATGGTGTTCCACTGCTGGCAGGCGGCGCACTGGCCGGTCCACTTGTTGCTGACGGCGCCGCAGTCGCTGCAGGTGTAGTTGGTTTTCGCTTTGGTGGCCACGCGTCAGCCCTCGACCACGCGCACGCGCGGCGCCAGCGCACACATCAGCTCGTAGCCGATGGTGCCGGCGGCCTCGGCCACCTCGTCGATCGGCATGCCCTCGCCCCACAGCACCACCTTGCTGCCGACGCCGGCGTTGGGCAGGTCGCTCAGGTCGACGGTCAGCATGTCCATCGAGACGCGGCCGACCAGGCGGGTGCGCACGCCGTCGACCAGCACCGGCGTGCCCAGCGGGGCGTGGCGCGGGTAGCCGTCGGCGTAGCCGCAGGCGACGACGCCGATGCGCATCGGCCGCTCGGCCTGGAAGCGGCTGCCGTAGCCGACCGCGTCGCCGGCGACGATGTTCTGCGTGCCGATGATCTCGCTGCTCAAGGTCATGGTCGGGCGCAGGCCGAACTCGGCCGCGCTGCGGCCGCCCGGCGTGCCGCCGTACAGCATGACGCCGGGACGCACCCAGTCGCTGACCAGCACATCGGACAGCTCGACCTGGTGCAGCGTGCCGGCCGAGTTGGCCAGGCTGTAGGGACCGGGCAGGCCGGCCGCGCCCAGGTTGAAGCGGCGGATCTGCTCGTGCAAGGTCAGCACCGGATGGCCGGCCTCGTCGGCGTTGGCGAAGTGGGTCATCAAGGTGATCTCGCCGACCCAGGGCAGCGCGCGCAGGCGGGCGTGGGCGGCGGCGAAGGCCTCCGGCTTGAAGCCGAGGCGGTTCATGCCGGTGTTCATCTTCAGGTGCAGGTGGATGGTCCGCTTGACCTCGGCCGCCTCCAGCCAGGCGATCTGCTCGTCGCAGTGGACGGCGCAGTTGAAGTCGTACTGGGCCATGGCGCGCACGTCGTCGGCGTCGAAGCAGCCCTCGAGCAGCAGGATCGGCTTGCTCCAGCCCAGCTCGCGCAGGCGCACCGCGTTGTCGAACTCGATCAGCGCCAAGCCGTCGGCGGCGGCGAAGCCGCGCATGGCGCGCTCCAGACCGTGGCCGTAGCCGTTGGCCTTAAGCACGCCCCAGGCCTTGGCCTGCGGCGCGCACGCCTTGGCGCGGGCCAGATTGTGGTTCATGGATTCGAGGTGGATCGTTGCGACTATCGGCCGTGGCATAGGAAGTGGAAGCGGATGGAGGAAGGCCGTATTTTACCGGACGCGGGCTGATCCGCACGGTCCAATTTGCGCGCGCCGAGGGGACCGCCGGCCAGACTTCATAGCGCCGGCTTGTTGGCTCGTTGGCGGGCGTCCGCCACCTCGCTTGCCGTCTCGGCCAGGCGCACGAGCTCCAGGCGCAGCGGTTCGACCATCTTGGCGGCCACGTCCTGTTCGTGCCTTAGATGTTCATCCAAAATACTCTGAAGTCTGCTTGCCTCCTGCGCTTTCCCAGACTGTCGATTGGCCCGAATCAATTTCCGCATCTGAGTTTTTTCCCTCTCGAACCTATCGAGGCCGGCTGCATGTTGCTTCATAAAGTTCTCCCAAAGGGTAAGCACCCTGACAATCAGCGCTTGCTGCCGCACGGTAAAGCCATAAGGCAACTCTCTTCCAAGACCGTCACGAACGTTGCGTATCGTCCCGATGAATTGCGCCGTAAGCGCTTCCGGCAAGTTCGGATATCGGCTTGCCAGGTGGATGCGCAGCAAGTTGGCGTCGGCATGGCTGAAGTCGACTCGATCCGCAACAGTCGGCGGTACATAGTTGTTTGCGGCCCTTATGGCAGAACGCATATAGCCCAACTGGCCAACAGTGACGATGTCGCCGGACAGCCATTTTTTCAGCGCCATCACGGACGGTTCTACAGGGCTGACGCGGGGATTGTCGCGAGGATTGCCGCTATTGCTGAAGTTCTCCGCCGCCAAGCCAAAGACCTGAAGGGTGCCCTCCCTGTTCTGCCAGCCCAGCCAGGCCGGTGTGCTGTCCCTATGCGAGGGCAATGATGGGTCGCTAAAGACACCTTCACGGTCAAGCAGGGGCTCCAGCCGCTCTGGATACACAAGCTGGTTCTCGCTACCCAAGCCGTAAACCACATAATCCACAGTCACGGAGTGGGTATGGCCGCTCTTGCTCCAGATAAAGCAGACTCCGGAGCTTGTCGTACTGTCCAAGATTTGTATCCCGGCGCGTTCTTCCCGCGATATCAAAACTTGACGATCGGGCGGTGGTTCGGCGGTCTGCCTGAACAATGACCCAGACAACCACACTGGGGGGCCGTCGTAGATCCAGAGGGCGACATCCACGTGGTGCCTGTCGGCTGCGGCCAGTGCGTCGATTGCAGCATTCCCGCCCCAAACGACGATCGACCTCGGCCGGAACGATCCATCCGCGCCGATCTTGCGGACAAATTCATTCAGGCCGATGACACGGTCCTGCCGATGGAATGGGCTGGGTGAGCTAGATGAGCTGGATATGCTGGATAAGCTGGAACCGGATGAGCTCGTTAGGCTGGAACCGGAGGGGGACGTTAGCATCGGCGGCATTCTGAATGCGCCAGAGCCCGCCATATAGGCCACCTTGCCTGCCCGCACGATACTGCCATCGTCGAGCGTCAGTGTATACACGCCGAGGGCGGGCAAAGACACCGCCGCCACCCTGCCGCGACGTGTGTGCGTTCTAACCTTGGCGATCTCCGTATCCGCCTCTGCGGCAAAATCGCGCCGGTTGACTAGTTGATCGGCGCCCATATGCTCAGTCACATTGCGGCTGGGCATGCCGATTTGACGCGCAGTATGGCTGATCGTCGGCAGGCCATGCCCACGCTCCTGATGCCAAGGGTTGGTGTCGCCGATCACGATGGTGAGCGAATGGTCATAAGCCGGCCCCAAGGTATTCAGGTAGTAGGCGGCCGCGCTGCCGGCGCCAACAACGGCCAGCTTATATACGTCGATTTGCGGGGTATGCGACGTGTGCGACGTGTGCGACATGCGCAAAGGAGGCGAAGAGGAAGAGGAGGACGAGGAGGACGAAGTGGGCGGAACATGTACCGGCATGGGGCGAAGCGCCTGACTCGTCGTAGATTGTTGCGGAATGGGCGGCGCCAAGTGTCCTGCGATTACCGCCATGCGCCGATGCGCCCGACTCGTCGTCGCCTGTTGCGAGGACGTGCTGGGAAGCGTGGGCGTCGTTTGGCTGAGCGCGGAACTGGACCCGTTGGTCGCCCGCTGCAGCAGGCGCGGACCGGGCACTACCGGGGCCGTCCACGACGGCCGCGCCATCTGGCGCATGGCGTGGTTCCGCGGCGCTGGACTTGTGACCCGGGGTACTGCGGCGACCTGCTCCGGCCGCCCCGGAAGTGGCGTCACCACTGCCTGCCTGGCCTGCAACATTTGTGCCGGGGCGGAACGGCTCTTCGACATTGCCGCAGGTGGCGGCGGGACGGCGACCTGCACACGCGACGGGCCTGGCAAGGCCGCCAAAGGCGGTCGTGCCGGCGACCTCGATATCGATTTGGCGCTGGTCGGCACGGTTACCGCCGCACGCGCGGACACTGGCTTGTTCTGGCCTGGTTTGGGGAATTGAGGCACGTTATTCTCCCATGACATGCTTGCCGGTTAACCATGCAATAAAGTCTGAACTCAGATGGTAGTGCCGGAATGTTTTTTTTACAAGAAAATCCACCGCCACCGGCAAACAAACTCGGCGCGGCGAAGCGCCCCTTGAGCACGGGCATAGCAAGGCGGGCCGGCACAACGATCCGAGCGGCCAAGGCCAGCACCGCCTCCCGGCAAGGCGATTTTCAGGCAATCCGTAATGCCGTTCGGCAAACGCGCCGCGAACCCGCATTGTTTCTGATACCCCGGCATTTATGGTATAAAGCAAGCCAGATATGTTTTCAGGCATCCCAGTATGAATCGTGGTTTCTATACCATCATGGCCGCGCAGTTCTTTTCGTCATTGGCGGATAACGCGTTGCTCTTTGTCGCGATCGACCTATTGATCACCATGAAGTCGCCGGGCTGGATCACGCCGCTGCTGAAACTGTCCTTTGTCCTCTTTTACGTGCTGTTGGCCGCTTTTGTCGGCGCCTTCGCCGACGCCCTGCCCAAGGGCCGGGTCATGTTCATCGCCAATTTGATCAAAATCTTCGGCTGCGCGCTGATCTTCTTCCAGGTCCATCCGCTGGCCGCCTACGCCGTGGTCGGTTTTGGCGCGGCGGTCTACTCGCCGGCCAAGTACGGCATCCTGACCGAATTGCTGCCGGGCGAGAAATTGGTCGCCGCCAACGGCTGGGTCGAAGGTCTGACCGTCACCTCGATCATCTTCGGCACCGTGATGGGCGGGCTGCTGGTGAGCGGGCGCAGCTCGGCCTTCCTGCTCGGCATCGACGTGCCGATGATCGAGACCGGCATCAACACGCCGACCGAGGCGGCGCTGTGCGTCGTCGTCGTCATATATGTGCTGGCCGCCATGTTCAACCTGCGCATCCCCGAGACGGGCTGCGTATACGCCCACCAGGAACGCAACCCGGTCAAGCTGATCACCGACTTCGCCAACTGCTTCTCGCTGCTGTGGAAGGACAAGCTGGGCCAGATCTCGCTGGCCGTCACCACGCTGTTCTGGGGCGCCGCCGCCACCTTGCAACTGATCGTGCTGGAATGGGCCAAGCGCTCGCTGCACCTGCCCTACGACAAGGCGACCAGCCTGGTCGGCGTGGTGGCGATCGGCGTGGCGCTGGGCGCCGTGCTGTCGGCCTGCTTCATCACGCTGCGCAAGTCGCTCACCGTGATCCCGCTGGGCATCGGCATGGGCATCATCGTGATGAGCATGACCTTGGTCAATTCGATCTACCTGGCCTATCCGCTGCTGATCCTGGTCGGCGTGCTGTCGGGCTTCTTCGTCGTGCCGATGAACGCGCTGCTGCAACACCGCGGCCACGTGCTGATGAGCGCCGGCCACTCGATCGCGGTGCAGAACTTCAACGAGAATTTGTCGATCCTGACCATGCTGGCGGCCTACTCGCTGATGCTGCGCCTGCATCTGGACCTGAACGTCATCATCATCATGTTCGGCCTGTTCGTCGCCGGCACCATGTTCTTCATCATGCGCAAGCACGCCGCCAACCAGAAGGAACACGATTCCCTGGCCCTGATCGGCGAGCTGAAGCACTAGGTCTTGGGATGTACCAGCCGGCGGCCTCTCGCCGCCGGTGGTTTGAATCGAACTTGAATCAGGCAGGCAGCAAGCCGGCCGTGCGCCGCGCGGCGGCCTGCGCCTGCCAGTCGTCCGGCACCACGAAGCCGCGACGCCGCTCCACCAGCCAGCCGCCCTGCTCCACCACCGCCGCCACCATCACCGGCGCGGCCAGCGTCTCCATCTGCAGCGTCAACTCCTGGCGCAACTGCCACGGATTCAACACCGGCGTGTCGCCCGCGCCCTTCCACGGCGCCAGCCATTGCAGGCGCGGCAGGACAATGAAGCGCTCGTCGTCGGCCGCCTCGAAGCGCGCCAGCGCGCTCCAGAAGCCGTGGCAGTGCGGCGCGGCGATGCCGGTCAGCGCCGGCGTGCGCCCCTGCGGATAGAACAACCAGCCCTTGACCAGCGCCTGCGCCAGATCGACCGGCTGCGGCAGCAGCGGCTGCGCCGCCGGATGCAGCGCCAAGGCGAGCTGCTTGTCGAGGATCTTGCGCATCTTGGCGCCCAGCGTGTCGGCCAGGTTGGGACCGATCAGGCAGTTGACGCCGTCGCTGTCGGGCAGCTCGTCGAGCAGATAGAACTTGGTGGCGAACTCCCAGTGCAGCAGGCGGGCGCCGTCGCGCAGCAGGAAGTCGAATTCGCCGACGGTGTCGTTGCGGTTGGCGCGCACTTGCAGGCCGTGCGCCACCAGCGTGCCGTGTTCGGCGAAGTAGAAGGCCATCAGCTTCTCGGCGTACAGTCCGAGGCGGGAATAGAAGCGCGTGCCGAGCGCGGCGTCCAGCGGGGCCGGGTCGCGCTCGAGCGCGTGCAACCAGTCGACGCTGGCGGCCGACACGGGGCCGAGGCTGGCAATGCGGCCGCGCCACTGCGGCGCGGCCGCATCGAGCAAGTCGGGCGCGTCGAGCAACCAGGCCAGCGCCCGCACGTGGGGCCGGGTCAGCCGGCTCCAGCGGCGCTCGAACAGCGCCTGGAAGCTGGCCTCGTCCTCAGGGCTCGCCGGCATGGGCCGCCCTGGCCAGGCACAGGTCGGCCCAGGCCTTGGCCTTGTCTTCGGGCCGGCGCAGCAGGTCTTCCGGGTGGTAGGTGGCCACCACCGGCAACGCGCCGTAGCGCAGCACTTGGCCGCGTGCGGCGGCGCCCAGCAGGCCCTTGGCGGCGGCCTGGCCCAAGGTCAACACCATGGCGGCGCCGCTCAAGACCAGCTCGCGTTCGAGGAAGGGACGGCAGGCCGCCACCTCGTCCGGGGTCGGCCTGCGGTCGGCGCCGTCGGCGTCGGACGGCCGGCACTTGACCAGGTTGGTCACGTGGACGTCACTGTCCGGCGCCAGCGTGATCGCCTTCAGCATATTGGCCAGCAGCTGGCCGCCGTCGCCGGTGATGGCGCGGTTTTCTTTTTCGTCCAGCCGGCTCGGCGCGGCGCCGATGGCGATCCAGCCGACGCTGCCCTCGCCCCGGCCCGGCACCGTGCCACGGCGGGTGGCGCACAGGTCGCAACGCGTGCAACTGGCGATGGCCTGCTTCAGGCCGGCCCAGTCCAGCGCGGCGATGGCCTCGTCGGCGATGGGCGCGGCGCGCGCCGGGGTTGGGGCGTCGTCGAACCAGGCGGTCGAGTCGGCGTCATCGACGCCATCGGTAGCATCGGCGGCGGCCGGCATGGTCGGCGCGGCGGCAGCCGGCGCGCGTGCGGCAACGGACGCGGGCGCAGCTTCGGCTTCGGCTTCGGCTTCGGCTGGCGGTGCGGATGCGGATGCGGATGCGGATGCGGATGCGGATGCGGATGCGGCGGCATGCTCCAGCGCGTCGTCGTGCGATTGCGCTGCCACCTCAGCGGCGAGCACCGGTGCCACGTCCGGGGACGCGACCGACACGGCGGCGATGGCGGTGGCAGCGCCATCAGGCATGTCATCGGCGACGGCGGCCATGACGGCGGCGGCGAACGAGGCGGCCGACTGCATGGCCGGCGCCTCGTCTTCCGCCACCGGTTCGGCCGGCGCTTCGATCGGCTCGGGCATCGCCCCGGCCGGCGGCATGTTGCGGCGCGACCATTGCGGGCCGACGCCCATCTCTTCCAGGAACACCGCGCTGCGGCCTGTGATCTGACTCATAAAACAAACCGCATAACGATCGCGTCCTCGCGTTGCTGATTGGCGGCCGGGTAGTACGCCTTGCGCCGGCCGATTTGAATAAATCCATAGCGCTGGTAGATCGCCAGCGCCCGCGTGTTCGACGGCCGCACCTCCAGCAGCATCGACTCCATGCCCAGCCCGCGCGCGCAGGCGCAGGCCTGGTTCAGCAGCAGCCGGCCCAGACCCTGGCCCTGGCGCTTCGCCGCCACGGCCACGTTGAGCAGATGCGCCTCGTCGAGGATCGCCAGTACCAAAAAATAGCCCAACAGCTCACCGCCCTGGTCGCGCAGCAGCCAGGCTTGGTAGCCGCTGGCCAGCGAGTCGGCGAAGTTGGCGCGGCTCCAGGGATGCGGATAAACCGACTCCTCCAGTGCCAGCACCTGGTCGACGTCGGCCTCGCCCATCGGCTCGTATTGGAGCCGGGCCAGATCCCACTGTTGACTCATGCCGGCGCCCCGGCCGCCTTCGCCGCTTGCGCCGCCTTTTCCGCGTTGATATCGCGCCGCTCGGCGCTGGTGAAGGCGATCTTGTTGCGCAGGTAGAGCGGCTGCGCCTCGGCCGCCGTCACCGTGGCGCCGGCCGCCAGCGCGAGGCGCGCCAGCTGGGCGATCTGCACGGCGTGCGGCATCACCAGCGGCTGCGCGGCGGCGGCGAAGTCCCGGCCGGCGAAGGCCTCGGCGTAGGCCGACAGGCCGTTGCCGCAGGCCGCCGGGCTGCCCTGCGGCGCCACCGCCTCGGGCGCCGACAGGGCCGGCGCCAGCACCGCGCGCAGGCCGTCGGCGTAATGGTACTGCGCCCAGTAGACCTCGCCCATGCGGGCGTCGAGCACGGCCAAAATATCCGCCGCGGCGGATTGTTGGTGGCAGGCCAACGCCATCGCGTCCAGGGTCACCACCGGCACCACCGGCAGGTTGGCGCCGAAGGCCAGGCCCTGGGCGATGCCGCAGGCGGTGCGCACGCCGGTGAACGAGCCGGGGCCGGAGCCGTAGGCGATGGCGGCGCAGTCGGCCAGGGCGATGCCGGCCTCGGCCAGCAGTTCCTGGACCATCGGCAGGATGGCTTGCGAATGGGTGCGCACGCCCGACGACTCGCGGGAGAGGACGACGTCGTCCCGCAGCAGGGCGCAGGAGGCGAGTTCGGAGGAGGTTTCAATGGCGAGAATAATAGGCATGGCGTATTTTAACCCGCCGCGCCGGGCCGGGGCAGGTCCGGACGCGGCCGATTTGGCGCCGGGGCCGCCGGGGCGGCGATTTTTTTGGCCGGCGGCAGCGCCAACGGCCGGCCGCGGCGCGCCGCAGGCTGTAGAATATGCGCGATCGGCGCCCGGCGCCCGTTTGGCTTCGACCCACCATGCATAGTGTGACCCTGAACAACGACAACCGCGACGACGTGGCGGCGGCCCTGGCCGGCGAACGCTGGATCGTCGCCTGCCTGTGCGCCGCCTGGTGCGGCACCTGCGCCAGCTATCGCGCCCAGTTCGAGGAGGTGGCGGCGCGCCACCCCGACAAGTTCTTCCTGTGGATAGACATCGAGGACCACGCCGACGTGGTCGGCGACCTCGACGTCGACAACTTCCCCACCCTGCTGATCCAGCGCCACGACGTGGTCGCCTTCTTCGGCACCATGCTGCCCGACCCGCACCTGGCGCACCGGCTGGTGATGTCCAAGGCCGAGCAAAGCGACGAGGAGCTGGCCGCCACGGCGGTCAGCAGCGAGGAGCGGCGCCAATGGCAGCGCGACTGCAACCTGCGCACGCTGCTGGGCGCCGCGCTGGGCTGAACTGGCGCGAATAGCCGCCACCCCGCACGGCAATGCCGGGGGTCAGACCCCGTACGGGGTCTGACCCCTAAGTGGCGCATCAAGCGCTCCACTTGAACGGATTGCGGGGTGGCGCTTCGCCCCCCCTCAATCTCAAGCCAGGGTCAGCGGCAGGCTGCGCAGGCGCTGCCCGGTCAGCTTGAAGACGGCGTTGGCCACCGCCGGCGCGATCGGCGGCGTGGCCGGCTCGCCCATGCCCTCGGGCGGCTCGGCGCTGGCGATGATGATGGTCTCGACCTCGGGCGCCTGGCCCATGCGCAGCACCGGGTAGTCGTGGAAATTGCTCTGCTCGACCTTGCCGTCCTTGATCGTCACCGCGCCGAACAGCGCCGCCGACAGGCCGAACACCACCGCCGACTCGGCCTGCTGGGCGATGATGTTGGGGTTGACGGCGATGCCGCAGTCGAGCGCGCAGACCACCCGGTGCACGCGAATCTCCCTGCCTTCGACCGACACCTCGGCCACCTGCGCGACGATGGTGCCGAAGGACTGGTGCAGCGCCACGCCGTGGGCGCGGCCGGCCGGCGCGGCGCCGGCCCTGGCCACCGCCGCGTCCAGCACGGCCAGGTGGCGCGGATGGCGCGCCAGCAGCGCGCGGCGGAAGGCCACGCCGTCCTGCCCGGCGGCGTGGGCCAGCTCGTCGACGAAACTCTCCTTGAAGAAGGCGTTGTGCGAATGGCCGACCGAGCGCCAGTAACCCAGCGGCACCGGGCTATCGACGATGACGTGGCGGATGCGCTGGTTGGCGAACTCGTACTGCATGTCGAACTCGCCCTCGGCGGTGGTCTTGTCCGGCCCGCCCGGCGGCAGGCCCAGATTGCGCTTGAAGAACTGGTGCGACACCGAGCCGCTGGCCGAGTGGTTGTCGTAGACCAGCACCTTGCCGCCCGCGTCCAGCCCGGCGCTGAAGCGCGCCAGCGCGGCGGGCCGGTAGACGTCGTGGCCGATGTCGTCCTCGCGGCTCCAGATCAGCTGCACCGGCGCGCCGCCGCATTGCATGGCCACCGCCACCGCCTGCGCCACCATGTCGACGTCGAGCCGGCGGCCGAAGCCGCCGCCCAGCAGGGTCACTTCCAGCACCACGTCGGCCGCCGCCACGCCGGCCACCTTGGCCGCCGCCTTGACCGCCAGGCTGGGCGACTGCGTCGCCGCCCACAGCCAGACCTTGCCGTCCTTGACCTGGGCGGTGCAGTTGACCGGCTCCATCGCCGCGTGCGCCAGATAGGGCGCGCGGTACTCGGCGTTGAGCACCTTGGCCACGCCGCCCACGCCCTGCGCGATGGCGCCCACCTCGCCGACCTGGTGGTAGGCGTAGCCGCTCTCGCTGTCGAGCTTGGCGGCGAACTCCTGGAAGATCTGCTCGCTCGACAGCTTGCCGTGCGGCCCCTCGGTCCAGGTGATCGGCAGCGCCAGCGCGGCCTGCTTGGCCTGCCAGTAGCTGGCCGCCACCACGGCGGCGCCGGCCCGCGCGCCGCCCAGCGGCGACAGCGCGGCCGAGAAATCGACCACGCGGGACACGCCGGGCATGCCCTTGACGGCCTGCGCGTCGACGCTGGCGACGCCGGCGCCCAGCACCGGCGCCATGCGCACGGCGGCGTACAGCAGGCCGGGCGGCCGGGCGTCGATGCCGAAGCCGGCGCTGCCGTTGACCTTGGCCGCGCTGTCGCGCCGTGGCGCCGGCGTGCCGATCAGTTTGAACTCGCGCGGCTGCTTCAGGCGCACCTCGCCCGGCTCGCTCAGCGCGGCGCGCGCCGCCAGCGCGCCGTAGGCCAGCCGCTTGCCGCTGGCGTGCAGCACGAAGCCGGCCTCGGTGCGGCACTCGGCCGGCGCCACCCTCCACTCGCGCGCGGCGGCCGCCACCAGCAGGGCGCGGGCGGTGGCGCCGGCCTCGCGCATCGGCCCCCAGGCGTCCTTCACGCTGGACGAGCCGCCGGTGATCTGCAGCCCCAGCTCGCGCGCCACCTTGCCGACGGTCCACTGCGCCACCGCCTTCAGATTGCCCTGCTCGTCCGGATGGAAGGGCAGGCCGTCGCGCAGCATGGCGACGTTGCCGTAGATGCTGTCGAGCGGCGCCTGCAGCAGGCGCACCGCCGACAGCGGCACGTCGAGCTCCTCGGCCACCAGCATCGGCAGCGCGGTGTGCACGCCCTGCCCCATCTCGCTGCGCGGCATGGCCACCGAGACGCTGCCGTCGGTGCCGATGGCGACCCAGCCGTTGAGCGCCACCGCGCCGCCGGTGAGCGGCAGCGGATGGCTGGCGCGCACGCGCTGGCGCGGCGGCAGCGCGCCCCAGCCGACCAGCAGCGCGCCGGCGGCGGCGACGCCGCTGAAGATGAAACGACGGCGCGACAGTCTGGTCGGTTTGAGCATGGAGGCTTTCGTGGCGGTGGTGGCGGTGGTGGCGGTGGTGGCCGGTTTCAAGTCTTGGCGTTTAGGGTTTGGGGCGCCAGCGCGTCAACAGGTCGCCCGACAGCACCGGCCGGCTGTAGTAGTAGCCCTGCGCCAGGTAGCAGCCGTGGCGCAGCAGGAAGGCGGCCTGCTCCTCGGTCTCGACGCCCTCGGCGATCACCGACAAATTCATGCTCTTGCCGAGCTGGATGATGGCGATGGCGATGGCCTCGTCGTTCGGGTCGGTCGAGATGTCCTTGATGAAGGAGCGGTCGATCTTCAGCGTTTGCACCGGCAACTGCTTGAGGTAGGCCAGCGAGGAGTAGCCGGTGCCGAAGTCGTCGATGGCCAGGCCGACGCCGATCGAGTGCAGGTCGTTGATGAACACCAGCGCGTCGCCGGTGTTCATGATGACCGACTCGGTCACCTCCAGCTGCAGGCGCTGCGGCTCGAGCCCGGTCTCGCGCAGGATCGCCGAGACCATGTTGACGATGCTGCCGCGCTCGAACTGCTTGGCCGACAGGTTGACGGCGATCTTCGGCACGTACAGGCCGTCGGCCTGCCAGCGCACCATCTGGCGGCAGGCCTCGAACAGCACCCACTTGCCGAGCTGGTTGATGAAGCCGGTGTCCTCGGCCAGCGGGATGAAGCGCACCGGCGGCACCGGCCCCAGCTCGGGGTGGTTCCAGCGCACCAGCGCCTCGACGCCGACCAGCCGGCCGGTGTCGATCTCCACCTGCGGCTGGTAGTTGAGGAACACCTCGTCCTTCTCGATCGAGCGGCGCAGGAAGGTCTCCAGGCGCAGCCGTTCGACGCCCTCGCCCGTCATCGACGGGGCGTAGAAGCTGTAGCCGTTGCGGCCGCGCGCCTTGGCCTGGTACATCGCCACGTCGGCGTTGCGGATCAACATGTTGAGGTCGGCGGCGTCGGCCGGGAACAGGCTGATGCCCACGCTGCAGGTGACGAACAGCTCGTGGCCGGCCACCATGAAGGGCTGCTCGAACATCGCCACCAACTTCTCGGCCACCATGCTGGCCTTGTACTGGCCCTCGACGTCCTCGAGCAGCACGATGAACTCGTCGCCGCCCAGGCGGGCCAGGGTGTCGCCCTCGCGCAGCTTGTCCGACAAGGCCTTGGCGACCTGCTTGAGCAGCTCGTCGCCGATGTGGTGGCCCAGCGTGTCGTTGACGTTCTTGAAGCGGTCCAGGTCGATGAACAGCAGCGCCAGCTGCTCGTCGTCGCGCACGGCGCGCTGCAGCGCGTGCTGCAGGCGGTCGTGGAACAGCAGGCGGTTGGGCAGCGCCGTCAGCGGGTCGTGGTGGGCCAGGTGGTCGAGCTTCTCCTGCGACTCCTTGGCCTTGGTGATGTCGCTGAACACGCCGACATAGTGGGTGGCGATGCCGCGGTGGTCGCGCACCGCCGACACGGTCAGCCATTCCAGGTACAGCTCGCCGTTCTTGCGCTGGTTCCAGAGCTCGCCGCGCCAGAAGCCGCTGTTGATCTGCTCGGTCCACATCTGCTCGTAGAAGGCCTCGTCGTGGCGGCCGGAGCGGGTCAGCGTGCGGTCGCGGCCGAGCGCCTCCTGCTCCGAGTAGCCGGTGATCTGGCTGAACGCCGGGTTCACCGCGACGATGTTGCCGGCCGCGTCGAGCACCACCACGCCGTCGGCGATGTGCTCGATGACGGTGGCCGACAGGCGCAGCTTCTCCTCGGCCTCCTTGCGCGCGGAAACGTCGGCGTAGACCCAGATGCTGCCCTCGTTGGCGCGGCTCTGGTCGATCGCGCAGCCGCTCACCAGGCACCAGAACAGCGTGCCGTCGCGGCGCCGGTAGTGGCGCTCCTCGTTGAAGTACTCGCCGGCGGCCAGGGTCGGATACTGGCGCGCGCCGGCCTCCTCGTAGTCGACGCTGTCGGGGAACAGGATCGCCGTCGAGGCGCCGACCAAGCTGCCCGGCGCGTAGCCGAACAGCTCCTCGCAGCGCCGGTTGACCGAGACGATGTGGCGCTGGCGCACGAACATCACGCCGAACATCACGTTGTCGAGGATCGCGCTCTGCTCGGCCAGCAGGGCGGCGATGCGCATCTCGTTGTGTTTGCGCTCGCTGATGTCGGCGATGATGCCGTCGATCCACGGCGCCAGCCCGCCCGCCTCGTGCGGCTGCGGCTGGCCGTTCTCCGACACCCAGCGCTCGGTGCCGCTGGCGTCGACGATGCGGTACTCGATCTCGTAGGGCTGGCCGTCGCGCACCGCCTGGCCGACGCAGTGGCGCTGGCGCTTGCGGTCCTCCGGGCAGATCAGGTTGGCCCAGGAGTGCGAGGTGCCGCGCATGAACTGGGCCGCCGAGTAGCCGGAGATGTCCTCGATGGCGTCGCTGATGAAGTCGATCGGGCCGTCCGGGCGGAAGCGGAACACCGCGCCCGGCACCTGGGTGACGATGGTGCGGAAGCGCTCCTCGCGCTGGCCGATGTCTTCGAACAGGTGCTTGATGGCGACGCGCATCTGCTCGAGCTGGCCGGCCAGGCGGCCCAGCTCGTCGCTGCCGGCCAGGTCGAGGCGGGTCTCGAAGTCGCCGTGCGACAGGCGGTCGGAGAAGCGCATCAGCTTGCGCAGGGGTTTCAACAGGCGGGTGTTCAGGAACAGCACGATCAGCAGCAGCGACACGGTCAGCTGGGCCGCCAGCACGAAGACGTAGGACAGCTGCTTCTCGCGCAGCTCCTGCTGGCTGCGGGCGTCGTCCATCTCGACCATGATGCGGCCGATGCGCTCGCCGCGCACCAGGATCTCGCGCTCGGCGCGGTAGACGTTGCCGATCGGCCGCTGCGGCGAATGCACGTGCATGAACTGGGTGTCGGCCTGGCCGACCACCTGCACCTGCACCACCGCGCGGTCGCGCATCACCGACTCGACCAGCGAATGGGCCGACTCGGCGTTCATGTTCCACAGCGACTCCTGCATGCCCAGCGCCAGGATGTCGGCGTTGCGCTGCAAGGACTCGTTGAGCGCCGTCTTGGCCGACTGCTGCTCGTGCACGCCGATCAGCAGGTAGCTGCCGATGATGGCCGGGATCACCAGGCCGCCGAACACCACCAGCAGCAGGGCGCCGTAGATCGACAGGCCGTACAGCGCGCCCAGCCTGGAGCGTAAACCTTGATAGATGGATTTGCCGGTCATGCGCCCAGCAGCACTGCGGCAGCCTGTTTATAAGTTTGCATCATCGAGCTTCGTTAGGTGATTACACTAGCGGGCCGGCGCGCCGGGCGGCGCGGCGCGGCTAGCTGGCCTGGCAAACTTTTCCCTCAGTGGAATTATGCACGGAAAAAGGGGCAAAAGTCACCAACTTGCGGACCGCGCCGCGCCACGCCAAGCAAAAAACGCGCAAGCTTGCTATCATCGCCCCTCTTATTACGAGGAACCCGCCATGACCCTTTCCATCTACTCCGCCTCCATCCCGGTCTTCAAACAGATCCTCAACAGTCTGCTGGTCATCCTCGACAAGGCCGAAAGCCACGCCGCCGAGAAGAAGATCGAGCCGAACGCGCTGCTGCAGTTCCGCCTGTTCCCCGACATGCTGCCCTTCACCCGCCAGATCCAGATCGCCTGCGACTTCGCCAAGGGCTGCGGCGCCCGCCTGGCCGGCGCCGAGGTGCCCGCCTACGACGACACAGAACAGAGCTTCGCCGAGCTGAAGGCGCGCATCGTCAAGACGCTGGCCTTCATCGAGGCGCTGCCGCAGGACCAGATCGAGGGCAGCGAAACGCGCGCCATCACCACCGGCAGCGGCGAGAAGACCAAGCACTTCACCGGCCAGACCTACCTGTTCCACTACGCCCTGCCGCACTTCTTCTTCCACGCCACCACCGCCTACGACATCCTGCGCCACAACGGCCTGGACATCGGCAAGAAGAACTTCATCGGCAGCTACTAAGAACGGCGCGCGCCGGCGGCTAGGCAAACGGTCACAGGGTCAGACCCTAGGGTCTGACCCTCGGCATCCGCGGCTCTGCGCACCGACCGCCGGCGCGGCGCCTTGCCGCCTCAGGTGTTGCGGCGCGGGTAGCCCTGCGCCAGGATGCGCTGCCACACCAGCTCCTTGGCCTCGGCCGTCATCGACACCCAGTGCGCCACCTCGATGACGCTGCGGCCGCAGCCGCGGCAGATCTCGTCGAAGGTGGTCGAACAGACGGCCACGCAGGGCGTGTCCGGCCGTGGCGGTAGCGCCGTCATCTCACTTCTCCGCCATCAGCTTGTCCCAGCCGTCGTGGCCCAGCTTGCGCAGCGTTTCGATGTTCTTCTCGAAAATGTCGCCCGCCTCGGGGAAGGCCTCGACGGCGCGCTCGACGCTGTCCTCGCGCAGCAGGTGCAGCGTGGGATAGGGCGAGCGGTTGGTGAAGTTCTCGATGTCGTTGATGTGGGTGTCGGCGAACTGGTATTGCGGGTGGAAGCTGGCCACCTGCAGCTCGCCGACCAGGTCCATGTCCTCCAGCGCGGCGTCGGCCACGTCGAGGAACTCGTTGTAGTCGGCGAAGTCGGCCAGCACGTGGGGGTGGATCAGCAAGGTCGTGTCGACCGCCTCGGGCGAGGTGTCGGACAGGCGCTGCAGCTCGTCCATTAGCGTGCTGAGCAGTTCTTCGGGCGTGGTGGCGTCGCTGACCACGTAGCGGATCTGCTTCTTGACGTGGACCGCCTTGGCGAAGGGGCACAGGTTCAGGCCGATGACGGCCTTCTCCAGCCAGCTGGTGGTCGCGGCGATGATGGCGGCGTGGTCCGCGGCGGGGGTACTCATATATATGTTTCCTTGTTGGGTGAGGCGATGCTGCGCTCGACAGGGCAAATTGTACGCACTCTTTGCGCCATCTCATACTTTATGGCCGCGCCGCTTGCCCAACAGCGGGACGCGGCACACAGTGCAGGCACGGCGAGGACTAGCCGTGGCGCCCGCCGCGCGCCCGTTGTTGCGGCATGTTCAGCTATTCTGCCGGCAACTTCACTGTATTTTCTCGAAACTATTGCCAAAAAGAATTAACCTGGAATACCGTCATCAGGCTGACATATTTCTTGACTCAACTAGTCGACCTTCGTACACTCCACGTTTATTCATGGTAAGTCCGATGTTTCTCAGTCGACAACAATGGAAAACTATGCAAGCAAGCTCTAACACCTCCGCCGCCCTGGCCGCCCTGCTGATCGCCCTGGCGCCCGTCGCCGGCCACGCCGCAGACGCCGCCACGGGCGGCGCGCCGCTGTCGGCCCCGGCCCGCAGCGCCAGCAACAACGCCGATGTCATCGCCCGCGCCGAGCGCGCCGCCAAACCCGCGCTGAGCGAAGAGGCGCTGCGCGAGACCGACGTCTGGGGCCGCATCCGCACCGGCTACGCCATCCCCGACCTGGACAACTCCCTGGTCGCCAAGCACATCACCTGGTACAGCAGCCGGCCCGACCACATCGCCCGCACCACGGCGCGCGCCTCGCGCTACCTGTTCCACGTCGTCAACGAGTTGGAAAAGCGCGGCATGCCGACCGAACTGGCGCTGCTGCCCTTCATCGAGTCGGCCTTCAACCCGCAGGCCCTGTCGAGCGCCAACGCGGCCGGCATGTGGCAGTTCGTGCCCGGCACCGGGCGCGACTTCAACCTGAAGCAGAACGTCTTCAAGGACGAGCGGCGCGGCATCGTCACCTCGACCGACGCCGCGCTGACCTATCTGCAGCGCCTGTACGACATGTTCGGCGACTGGCAACTGGCCCTGGCCGCCTACAACTGGGGCGAGGGTTCGGTGCAGCGCGCCATCAAGCGCAACCAGGCGCTGGGCAAGCCGACCGACTTCGACAGCCTGGCCGACCTGATGCCGGCCGAGACGCGCAACTACGTGCCCAAGCTGCAGGCGGTCAAAAACATCATCGCCAACCCGGGCCAGTACGGCCTGTCGCTGCCGCTGATCGACAACCAACCCTACTTCACCGCCGTCGACAAGACCAGCGACATCGACCTGACCATCGCCGCCCAGCTGGCCGAGCTGTCGGTCGACGAGTTCAAGGCGCTCAATCCGCAGTTCAACCGCCCCGTCATCACCGGCGGCGAGAAGACCAAGATCCTGCTGCCGCAGGAGAACGCCGAGAAGTTCCACCTGAACCTGGCCCAGTGGGGCCGCGCCCTGTCGACCTGGACCACCCACAAGATCACCGGCGCGCGCGAGCGCATCGAGACCCTGGCCTCGAAGTTCCACACCACGCCCGAGGTGATCCGCCAGGCCAACAACATCCCGCAGAGGTCCATGCTGGTGGCCGGCTCGACCATTTTGGTGCCGAAGATCTCGTCCTCGCTCAACGTCGACATCGCGCCCGAGGTGGCCGACAACGCCACCGTCAACTACGTGGCCGACCGTGGCGGCAAGCGCGCCGGCAACTACAAGGCGGCCAAAGGCGGCAAGGCGTCCGACGACGACGCCCCGGTCAAGCTGGTCAAGGCGCGCGTACCGCGCCACGCCGCCGGCCGCAAGGGCCACCGCAACGACGACTGAGCCGGCCATGGCTTTCCTGCAAGGCAAAAAAATCCTCATCACCGGCCTGCTGTCGAACCGTTCCATCGCCTATGGCATCGCCGGCGCCTGCCGGCGCGAGGGCGCCGAACTGGCCTTCACCTATGTCGGCGAGCGCTTCAAGGAGCGCATCACCGAGTTCGCCAAGGAGTTCGACAGCACGCTGGTGTTCGACTGCGACGTCGGCAGCGACGAACAGATCGCCGCCCTGTTCGGCGACCTGGCAGGCCACTGGGACCACCTCGACGGCTTGGTGCACGCCATCGGCTTCGCCCCGCGCGAGGCGATCGCCGGCGACTTCCTCGACGGCCTGACGCGCGAGAACTTCCGCATCGCCCACGACATCTCGGCCTACAGCTTCCCGGCCATGGCCAAGGCGGCGCTGCCGCTGCTGCGCGAGGGCTCGGCGCTGCTGACCCTGTCCTACCTGGGCGCGGTGCGCGCCATCCCCTACTACAACACCATGGGCCTGGCCAAGGCCTCGCTGGAGGCCTCGGTGCGCTACCTGGCGGAGAACCTGGGCAAGCTGGGCGTGCGCGCCAACGGCATCTCGGCCGGCCCGATCAAGACGCTGGCCGCCTCCGGCATCAAGGACTTCGGCAAGCTGCTCGGCTTCGCCGCCGCGCACGCGCCGCTGCGCCGCAACGTCACCATCGAGGAGGTCGGCAACACCGCCGCCTTCCTGCTGTCCGACCTGGCCTCCGGCATCACCGGCGAGATCACCTACGTCGACGGCGGCTTTTCCCACGTCATGGGACTGAACGCGGAAGACTACGCCTGAGTTTGCGGATGGCGCGGGCTGGATATGGCCAAGCGCCGAATCGATTTCGAGGTGTCGTGCAACACCAAACAGTTGCCTTGCCCGGCCTGCGGCGTGGGCGGCCACCTGGGGTTTGAAGCAGGCCTTGCGCGAGGTCTATCGCGGCACCGTGGCCGCCAACTGCGCCGCCGAGGCGGAGCAGGACTTGCTGGACTGGATATCCTGGGCGCCGCTGCCGCCTGAGGTAAGTTCCCACACGAAACGGCATAGAGCCATAATTCTTGGGTGTAGCGACCTGCATTCGCAACGGTAAACAGGACTGGGATTCCTATTTCAATGTAATTGCGAATTTATATATAAGTATCAACAGGATTGAAAGAAATGAAGAGATAGCCAAATTTATAAAAAATTTACCACTGAAGAATCCGTTATCATCCTCATTGTGATTTTTTGATTTTATATAATGTGGCAAGTTGCCAAGAATGACGACTCCGAAAAGCACCATCGGAGATACCGTAATTGTTCTTCCGAATATTGCCGGAAGAGCAGTCGATGCCAATCCAACAAGTAGGGCAAATACCACACCTCCCGCATTGCGGTAGCTTTTATGGCTTTCTTTAATCATTTTCCTCTCCTTGTCTCATGCACATGCCCTCCGGGCATATTCACATTACCGCATCGTTGGTTTTATTCTGCGGTCATACTATAAACGATGCAAGCAATAGCGCCGCCTACGATAGCGCCACCGACTAAACCTCAGGCGCCAAATCCGACTCCCGTCCGCATGCAACAGCCAGCTCCACGCGCAATATTACTGAGCATCTCAGAGCATCAGCAATTGTCAGAAACTATTTTTCAGACTATAACATGTTGCATTATGGCAAATATTCACTAATTGTCACACTTAAGCAGAAAGCTACTCGCCTGGAATTGCCGATGGCGGCGTTGCGGCCGAGGGCAATCCGTCCTATGATGGAAACATGGAAGCTAGGCTAACAAAACTCGAAGAGTTCGCGTCTGACGCCAAGGAGCGCTTGGCGAAGATAGAGGTGCGCCTCGACCAAACCGCCACCAAAGCCGACATTGCCGAAGTTCGAGCCGACCTGCATGCGCTAACCTTGACGATGGTCAAATGGATAGTCGGCACGGTTTCCGGCCTCGGCATTGCAGGCATCACCATCATGACCTTCGTGCTCAACAATGCCGTGCCGAAATCGGCTGCGCCCGCGCCCATCGTCATCTACGCCCAGCCAGCGCCGGTCGCGGCAGCGCCGGCCGAGCCGCCAGTCAAGCCATAGGGAAAGCTCGCCGCACGGACCTGAAGATTGAACCGCACCGTCCGTCCGCCCGGCCGCAAGCCTGCCTGCCTGCCTGCCTGCCTGCGAGTAAGGTATTGCACCGCCGCGCCCTTGCCCCTACACTTGCCGGCATGTCAATTGAGCCGACCGACGAGACCCTGATGCTGCGCTACCGCGACGGCGACCTGGGCGCCTTCCAGGAGCTGTACCGGCGCCACAGCGGCGGCTTGTACCTCTTCCTGGCTTGGCGCTCGCCGCGCCGCGACTGGGTCGACGAGATCGCCCAGGACAGCTGGATCGGCCTGCACCAGGCGCGCGCCCGCTACCAGCCGCAGGCCAGCTTCCGCACCTATTTGTACCAGAAGCAGTTCAGCGGCATGAGCCTGGAGGAGATCGCCGCGCTGGTCGACGCGCCGGTGGAGACGGTGAAAAGCCGGCTGCGCTACGCCATGCGAAAATTACGTGAACAATTGTCGACCGGACTGGCCGCGCAAGGGGAGCAGGCATGACTAGCAAGGGCAAAGACCACTTGGACGACGACGACGAGTTCGAGGCCTTCCTGCACGGCGGCGGCGCGCTGGCGCGCCAGCTGTCCGCCCTGCCCCAGCCGCAGGCGCCGGCCGCGCTGGACGCCACCATCCTGGCCGCCGTGCGGGCCGACTTGGCCGCGTCGGCGTCGGCGTCGGCTTCGGCGTCGGCGTCGGCGTCGGCAGCATCGGCCAAGCTTGCTGCCAACGACGCGGCAGCGGGTGCTGGCAAATCCGCTGCCGGCGAACTGCGTCCGCTGGCGGCCGTGAGCCGGCTGGCGCGTTGGCGCATGCCGCTGGCCACCGCCGCCAGCGTCATCGGCGCCATCTCGCTGATGCTGCAATGGCAGCAGCAACCCGAGTCCGAACGCATCGCACCACCGCGTCAAAGCGCCGCAGCTCCCGCCACGGCCGAATCGACCACCGTGGCTGCCGCACCCACGGTCGCATCTGCTCCGACCGCACCGGTTCCTGCGGCTCCTGCTGCACCTGCTGTTGCTCCTGCTCCGAAACCTACCGCTGCGGCGGCCCCTCCGGCCCCCGCTCCCCCTTTTGCCGCTTCCGCCGCGCGCGCCGCAGTGCCGGGCTCCAAGATGTCGGCCGACGACACCGTCGCGCGTGACAATGGCGCGGCGCGTACCCATATAGCACCACCGCCCAAGGCCGCACCGGCGTCGGCCAGCGTCTTGGAAAAGCCCGCTGCAGCTGAACAATCCGTCTACGCCCGCGCCACCAGCGCGCCCGCCGGCCACCTAAGCGCGCCAGCGCCGGCAACCGTAGCACCGCCCGCGCCGGTCGCCGGCTACGGCGCGCCCGCCGCCAGCGATGCCGTCAACGTGACCGTCACCGGCTCGCGTCTCATGGCCGCGCCAACCGGCCCGGCCGCCGCTGCCAAGCCGGCCGAGGCGGCGCGGGCGCAGGCCTGGTTGAACGTTATCGACGAGATGCTGAAGGCCGAGCTGCGCCAGGACGCGCTCAGCGAGTGGACGAGATTTCGCTTGGCCTACCCGGACCACCCGGTGCCAGAGGCCCTGCGCGCGAGGATCAAGGCGGCGCAGGAATAGCTCGCCATCGCCGCCACGATGTCGGCGATGGCGAGCTACATTGCTGGTAAAAGTTTAGAGCGCACGCACCGGAATGCACAGCTCACAGCTGAACTCGCCCTTCACCGGATCGAGCGCGCTGGCCGGCGCGAACTGTTCGAAGCAAGGCCGCTCGTCGCACTGCAGACCGCTCGACGGCAGCCACTCGCGCATCAGCGTCATCCACGCCTCGCCGATGCTGGCCGGGCTGCCCTTGAATTCGGCCACCGCGTAGCGCCCGCCCGGCAGCGAACCGACGCTGACCATGCCGTTTCCCCGGAAGTCGTCCGGCACGGCGACGCAGGCGTCGTAGCGGCACTTGTTGGCGGCCGTCACGCCGGGGTCGTCGTGGCCGACGCCGAAGCACAAGCGCCCCTGCAAACCGTTCGACTGGATCCACGGCGCCACCTTGTCGCGCCAGAACGCGGTCACCGGCGCGCCGTAGGGGCCGATGTGGCGATGGTAGGCAATCCGCACTCGCGGCAAATCGATTACGCGTACTTGCATGTTGTTCTTTCTATGAAGTTGGGAAGAGACTCCATAGTCGCCGGGCGCGCCCCCGCCCGCCTGATCGTGCTTGCTATCCGCCTGATCCGGATTGCTCTGCGGCGCGCGCAGCGCCGCCAGTTGCGCCGTCCGGCGCTCGGGCGCGCCGGCGCGCCAGGCGGTCGGCGTGCAGCCGAACTTGAGCTTGAAGGCGCGCGCGAAGGCCTCGCCGGAACCGAAGCCGCAGGCCAGCGCCGTCGCCAGCACAGAGGCGCCGCTGCCGCAAGCCAGCCGCTGTGCCGCCACCTCCAGGCGGCGCCGGCGCGCGTAGTCGCCCAGCGTCTCGCCCATCCAGGCTGCGAAGATGCGGTGGAAGTGCAAGCGCGAGAAGTTGGCCACGTCGGCCAACTGGCTCAACTCCAGAGGCGTGTCGAGGTGGGCGTCGATGTAGTCGAGCACGCGGTTCATGCGCAGCGCGTATTCGGCGCGGGCGACGCGCCGCAGCGGCGCGTCGTCTTGGGACGGTTGTTCGGCAAATGTCATGGTTGCCGATTATGCCACGGGCGGAACGCGCCGATTGTGCCGATTGTGCCGAGTATGCCGAGTACGCCGATATCGTGACCCTGCAGCGGCGCGCCGGTCCCCGCCCTACTTCGGCTTGACCTCGAACTCGCCCACCAGCACGGTCTCGCCGCGCCCCTTCAAACGCAGGGTGATCAGCTTGTCCTGCGCCGCGCCGCTGCCGAAGCCGCTGCTCAGGCGCAGCTGCAGCGTGGTGGCGGCTGCCACCAACTGCTGCGTGCTGCCGTAGAAGTTGGCCTCGATGCGGTACTTGCCCGGCTTGGCGTGGCGCAGCGAGAACTCCTCCGGCCCGTAGCCGCCGGTGAAGTCGAGCGACATGCGGCCGCCCTGGTAGCTGAAGCGCTTGCCGTAGAAGCAGCGCTCGCCGTTCGGGTCGGTCACCCACAGGTCCATGTCGCTGTTGTCGGCGTCCCAGCTGAGCACCGCGCGCAGGTCCAAGGGCATGTTCTTCAGCAGGCGCGGATCGATGCGGCTGGTGTCGAGCGCGGCCTTGCGCGGCGCGTTGGCGACGATGGCGTTCATCTCGGCCAGCGCGATCAGCTCGATCTCCGCGAAGCGCTGGTCCCACGGCCGCAGCACCACTTCGTACAGCTGGTCCACGGCCTGCTGGGGGTGGTCGGCGGCGGCGTGGGCCAGGCCCAGGTCGCGGAAGGACTGCGGCTCCTCCTCGGCCAGTTCGCGCACCTTCTCGAACACGCCGATCGCCAGCTCCGGCGCGCCCGCCTGCATTAGGCGGTAGCCGAGGATGCGCAGCACCTGGCGGTTCTCCAGATCCATCTCGGCCAGGTTGGATAGCACGCGCAGCGCCAGCTCGCGCTGGCCGCGCTCGAACAGCAGGTCGGCCACATCGAGGAAGAAGGCGCTGCTGTTGGTGTAGGACGGCCGCTCGTCGAGGTAGATGGCGTACAGCCGGTCGGTGCCAGCCGCCTGCAGGCGGGCGATGTAGGGCGCGTCGGCGCGCCATTTTTGCAGCGACACGCCGATCTCGCCGGTGCCCGGCGTCGACGACTTCGACTCGGCCCGCTGCAGGACGTTGGTTGCCGCCACAACCGCCGACTCGGCCGCCGGCCCCGCCGGCCCCGCCGGCGCCAGCGCGCCATACGCCAGATCGCCCTGCGCCACGCGGCTGCCTGCCACGATGACCTTCTCGCGCTGCCAGGATGGCGCCATGATCGGTGCCGGCATCGGCACGGGGTGCGCCAGTGGTCGCGGCGGCGGCGGCGGCGGCATTCCGTCGGACGGCTCATTGGCCACCCCGCCCTTCGGCGGGGGCTGGTAAAAAAAATCCTTCGGATACGACCTGTCCCACCTCAAGCGCACCTCGCCATTGCCCAGCGCCTTGAAGTAGCGCTCCAGTTCCACCAGCTCGGCCGCGTTGGCGCGGTTGGCGCCGGAGCCGGAGCTGTCCCACAGCAGGCCGACCACCTTCGGCAGCACCCGCGCACCGCGCGACGCGGCCGGCGGCAGCGGCGGCAGCGGCACCTCGGCCATGAAGTAGGTGGCGCCGTCGAACTGCTGGACGAAGCTGCGCGGCGCGGCGCTGGCCGGCAGCAGCAGCTTGAGCGTGCCGTCCAGGCTGACGTGTTCCTTGACGATCTGCGCCTCGTAGCCGCCGGCGCGCCGGGCGAAGGCCAGCTCCGCCAAGGTGCCGCTGGCCTGCGGCGCGGCGTCGGCGCCGTTCAACTGCAGCCGCAAGTTCAAGCCGCGCGCCACCTCGCCATACGCCAACGGCAGACGGTAGGCCCAGTTGGCGCCCTCGCGCTCGAGCGGCTCCGCATACGTCAGTTCGACCGTGCGCGTGCCCTGCGCGGCGATCGGATACACGCGCAGTTGAAAATTGTTGCCCTGGGTTTGCTCCAGCAGCGCCGGATCGACGCGGCGCCGCTCCAGCTGCTCGACGATCTGCCGTCCCTTGGCCTTCTCCACCGGCACGGCCGGCCGCAGTTGGCCCTCGACGTCGAGCGCGAAGGCGGTGATCCGCTGGCCCGGCAGCAGCGGAAACTGCAACCGCCCCTCCAGCGCGCGCTGGTTCGGATTGAAGAACACCATGCGCACCCTGGTCAGCGCCATGCCGCCGCTGACGCTGCCGTCTATGTCCAGGTTTTGCAGCCGCAAGGGCCGCTCGCCGCCTATCGTCGTCATGATCTGCGGTGCGGCAGCGGCGCGAGCGGCGCCCGCCACGCAGCACAGCGCCAGCATCACCGCCATCATTCGTCCCGCCATTCGTCCCACCGTTTGCTGCAACATAGTCGCCTCCGTGTTCCCGGAACATCCCGGCATGGAACGTGAAACGGGCGACACGGCGACACGGGGTCGCAAACTTACAAATAGATACAACTTGCTGTTTCATAGCTGGCGCTCATATGCGCAAACTCATTAATACGTGCAGAAACAGTAGAAATACGGTATAGTGTCGCTTGTGCGCTGCAACACTGCAGACGCCTATAATAATTAGCAGCTTCGCAAGCCCTAGCGCATCCCTCGGATGACGCTTCTAAAGCCCTCCCGCCTTGTGTGTCGCACCTGACACCGTCCCGGCGCAAAGCTTTTGTGCCGAAATTTCTTTCGATTTTGATTGAGTCATTTCGTTTTGGTTGGCGTTGCTATTTTGCGTTCTGCTTTTGCATGAACGCTGATTTTTACGAAAGAAAAGAATGACATTTGAATCATTAGGCCTCAACACGTCCATTATCAAAGCACTGACCGACGCCGGCTACACCGCGCCCACCCCGGTCCAGATGCAAGCGATTCCTGCCGCTATCGAAGGCAAGGACTTGTTGGTGTCCTCGCAAACCGGTTCCGGCAAGACCGCAGCGTTCATGCTGCCGTCGCTGCACCGCTTGTCGCTGGAAGGCGAACAAAGCGCCGCCGGCAAGACCGCGAACCAGGAAATGCAAGCCGCCCGTGCGCGCGGCGAGCGTCCACGTTTCAAAGCTGCGCAGCCAAAAATGCTGGTGTTGACCCCGACCCGCGAACTGGCCCTGCAAGTAACCTCGAACACCGACAAGTACGCCGTCAACCTGCGTCGCCTGAAGGCCGTCTCGATCCTGGGCGGCATGCCTTACCCTAAACAGATGCAACTGCTGGCCAAGAATCCTGAGATTCTGGTGGCGACCCCCGGCCGTCTGATCGACCACATGGAATCGGGCAAGATCGACTTCTCGCAACTGGAAATCCTGGTGCTCGACGAAGCCGACCGCATGCTCGACATGGGCTTCATCGACGACATCGAAAAGATCGTCGAAGCGACCCCGTCGACCCGTCAAACCATGCTGTTCTCGGCGACGCTCGACGGCGTGGTCGGCAACATGGCCCGCCGCATCACCAAGAACCCGCAAGTGATCCAAGTGGTCAGCGCCGCCAACAAGCACGAGAACATCTCGCAGCGCGTCCACTTCGTCGACGACCTGTCGCACAAGAACCGCCTGCTGGACCACCTGCTGCGCGACGAAACGCTGGACCAGGCCGTGGTCTTCACCGCCACCAAGCGTGACGCCGACACCATCGCCGACCGTCTGAACATCGCCGGTTTCTCGGCCGCCGCGCTGCACGGCGACATGCACCAGGGCGCGCGTAACCGCACCCTGGACGGCATGCGCCGCGGCCAGGTGAAGGTACTGGTTGCCACCGACGTTGCCGCCCGCGGTATCGACGTTCCAACCATCACCCACGTGTTCAACTACGACCTGCCGAAGTTCCCGGAAGACTACGTCCACCGCATCGGCCGTACCGGCCGCGCTGGCCGCAACGGTCTGGCGATCTCGCTGGTGAACCACGCCGAAGGCATGAACGTCAAGCGCATCGAGCGCTTCACCAAGCAGCTGATCCCGGTCAACGTCGTCGAGGGCTTCGAGCCTAAGAAGACCGCGTCGGCAACCCGCTCGCCTTCGCGTCCAGGCGGCTGGAAACCAGGCGACAACCGCAGCCCAGCGGCCAAGCCAGGCCAGCGCACCTTCAGCAAGCCAGGCGCACCGCGCAAAGACGGCGGCAGCACCGGCGGCTACAAGGGCAGCAGCGCCCGCACCACCGACGGCGCCCGTCGCACCAGCAGCAGCTACGGCGATCGTTAATCGTCCCAGCTAGCGGCACACAATAAAAAACGGCCACCAGAGCGATCTGGTGGCCGTTTTTTTATCTGCGTTTTTCTGTCCCGGCGCGCCTCAGTAGGCCTGTTCGCAGGACTGCTTGAGCAGCGCGCGCACGGCGCGGTGGCCGGGGTCGGCGTTGCAGCGCGGGTGCCAGGCCTGCGAGATGGTCACCAGCGGCGTCTCCAGCGGCAGCTCGCGCGTGCGCATGCCGTGGCGCGCGGTCTGCGTCAGGCGCTCGGCGACGGTGGCCACCAGATCGGTCTCGCGGGCGATGGCCAGCGCCTCGGCGAAGGTGGGCGCCACCGCCGCCACGCGCCGGCTCAGGCCGCGCTCGGCCAGCGCCTCGTCGAGCGGCCCGCTGGTGCGGCCACGGCGCGACACGGTGACATGGCCGCAGTCGGCGAACAGCTGCGGCGTCAGCTCGGGCGCCTGCTCCAGCACGTGGCCGAGGCGGAAAGCCGCCACGAAGCGGTCCTTGAACAAGGTCTGCCGCACGATTTCCGGGCCGATGTCGTTGATGACGCCGATGTCCAGATCGATCAGGCCGGCGCGCAGCGCCTCCACGTCCTGCAGGCCCTGCGAGCGGAAGCGGATCTGCACGCGCGGCGCCACCTTCGTCAAGGCGCGCAACAGCACCGGGCCGAAGCTGCTGACAAAGCCGTCGTCGGCGCGGATGGTGAAGCTGCGCTCCAGCGTCTGGAAGTCGAACTCGCCGCCGTGCTGCAGCAAGGCCTGCGCCTGCGCCACCAAGCTGCGGGTGCCGTCGCGCAGTTGTTCGGCGCGCGCGGTCGGCACCATCACCCGGCCGGCGCGCACCAAGATCGGGTCACCCACCACCAGGCGGATGCGCGCCAGCGTGCGGCTCATGGTCGGCACGCTCTGGTTCATCCGCTCGGCGGCGCCGGTCACGCTGCCTTCCGTAAGCAGCGCGTCGAGCGCGATCAACAGGTTCAAATCCAGAGTTTGCATGGTCGGGATGCGGCAGCTTGAAGGGGCCGCCAAGTCAAGTTTTGGCCAACCTTACCACGGAATTCAGTTTCACCAGATGAAAGTCATTGTTACCACGACGATCATTTTCAATCATCATCCAGCGACCTAAGCTGGCGGCTTCCATCTTGATAAGGAAGCGCCATGTTGCAACCCAGACGATACCGTCTCCCCGCCGGCCTGCTGGCCGGCTGCTGTCTGTTGGTGGTGGCCGGCTGCCAGACCGGCCAGGACATCCACCCACAGGCCACGCTGCCGCAGTTGGACGCCATCCAGCCCGGCCAAAGCATCGCCGGCCAGGCCAGCGCCACGGCCGCCACGGCCAGCCTGCCCACCCTCGCCGCCGGCGACTGGTGGCGCCGCTACGGCGACCCGCAGTTGGAACGCCTGCTCGGCGCGCTGGCCGAACAAGCGCCCGACATCGCCCTGGCCGAGGCGCGCATCCGCCGTGCCCAGGCGGCCGTCGACACCATCGGCGCCGCCGACGCGGTGCAGTTCGGCGTCAGCGCCAGCGCCGCGCTGGAACACTTCCCCGACCACTACAGCTACTCGTCGCAATACGCCGGCAAGAGCGGCAGCGAAGGCCTGCTGATGGCCGACGCGCGCTACCGCTTCGACTTCTGGGGCAAGCGCCAGGCCGCCAACGCATCGGCGCAGGCGCGCCAGCAAGCGGCGCTGGCGCAGGCCGCCGACGCCGGCCTGCTGCTGCAAACGGCCATCGTCGAGTCCTATCTACAACTCGACAGCGTACACAAACTGCGCGCCCTGGCCGAGGCGGCCTTGAACCAGCGCCAGCAGACCATCGCCCTGCTGGCGAGCCGCGTGCGCGCCGGCCTGGCCACCGAGCTGGACATGGTGGCGGCGCGCGACGCCCTGACACAAACCCGCGGCGAGCTGGCCAACATCGACGCCGAACTGCCGCGCCGACGCCACCAGATCGCCGCCCTGCTCGGCCAAGGCCCGGCCTTCGGCGACACGCTCGCCGCACCGGCCCTACTGCAGCTGGCCGATCCGCTGCCGCCGTCCATCCTGCCGGCCTCGCTGTTGGCCCGGCGCCAGGACGTGCAGGCGCAGCGCGCCATGGTCGAGGCGGCGCAGCAGGACATCGCCGTGGCGCGCGCCGCCTTCTACCCCGACATCGACATCGCCGCCTTCGCCGGCCTGCGCGCCTTCGACCTGGGCCAGCTGATGCGGCCCGGCAGCGTGGCCGCCGGCGTCGGCCCGGCACTCAGCCTGCCGCTGTTCGACGGCGGCGCCCGGCGCGGCCAGCTCAAACAGCGCAGCGCCGACTACGACGCCGCCGTCGCCGCCTACCACCACACCGTGATGACGGCGCTGCAGCAGGTGGCAGACGGCGTCGTCGCCCTGCGCGGCGCGCGCCAGCGCGACGAGCTGGCGCAGCAAACCATGCGGGACTGGCGCGTTGCCGCCACCCTGCAGCAGCAGCGCGCGCACAGCGGCATGGCCGGCGCGCTCGCCGTCAACGCCGCCCAACTGGCGCTGCTGGGCAGCCAGCGCCGCGCGCTGGAAGCCGCGACACGCACCGGCTTGGCCCAGCTCGGCCTGGTCCGCGCACTTGGTGGCGCCTGGCGGCCCGCCAGCGCCACCAGCACCAATCCAGCAGTCGCAGCCGCTACCGCCACTGCCGCCGCCCAGTCCCTCCCAACATCACAACGCTAACGCCATGAACAACACCGAAAACAATCCGAACACCGCCACCAAGCCGCGCCGCCATATCGCCACCGGCCTTGGCGCCACCGCCTGCGTCGCCGCCCTCGCCGTCGGCGCCTGGTCGGTCTTCTCCGACGATCCGCAACGCAGCACCGACGACGCCTATGTCGGCGGCCAGGTGGTGCAACTGACCGCACAGGTGCCCGGCATGGTCACCCGCGTCCTGGCCGACAACAGCGACCGCGTCAACGTCGGCGCGCCGCTGGTCGAGATCGACCCGGCCGACGCCCGCATCGAGCTAGCGGCGGCCGAGGCCCAGCTGGCGCAGGCGCTGCGCAGCGTACGCGGCTTCAATGCCGGCGAGGCGCGCTACCGCGCCGACATCGAAGCGCGCCAGGCCGAGCTGGAACGCGCCCAGGCCGACCTCGCCAGCCGCAAGAGCATCGCCGCCTCCGGCGCCGTCACCGCCGAGGAGGTGCGCCACGCCGCCGACACCGTGCGCGGCGCCAAGGCCGCGCTGCAAGCGGCCCAGCAAATGGCGGCGCAGGCGCAAACCCAGATCAGCGGCGCCAGCGTCAGCGCCCACCCGGCCGTCGACGCGGCGGCGCAACGCGTGCGCGCGGCGCAACTGGCCCTGCTGCGCGGCAGCGTGCAGGCGCCGGTGGCCGGCATGGTGGCGCAACGCAGCGTGCAGCTGGGCCGCCGCGTGCAACCAGGCGAACGGCTGTTGTCCATCGTCCCGCTCGACCGCCTGTGGGTCGACGCCAACTTCAAGGAGGTGCAGCTGAAGGGCGTCTGCCCGCTGCAGCCGGCCACCGTCACCGCCGACGTGTACGGCAAATCGGTGGTCTACCACGGCCACGTCGAGGACATCGAGGCCGGCACCGGCGCCGCCTTCGCCCTGCTGCCGGCACAGAACGCCACTGGCAACTGGATCAAGGTGGTGCAGCGGGTGCCGGTGCGCATCCGCCTGGAGCGCGCCGAACTGCTCAGCCATCCACTGCGCATCGGCATGTCGACCCGGGTCAGCATCGACACCAGCAGCTGCCCCGCCACCACCGCGCGCGCCGCCCGGGTGGACGACGCCAGCGCGCTGTACGCGGCACAAAGCACGGCGGCCGACGCCCACGTGCGCCAGTTGATCGACAGCAGCATTGGCGCTGGCCGCACCAGCATCGGCAGCAACGCCGGCGACAGCAGCGCCGACGGCGACGCCCCCGCCGGCAGCAATCACGGCGCTCGCGAAGGCAGCGTCGGCGGCCACAGCACCGCCGGCAAGCGCGCCGCGCGGGCCAGCGGAGCGCAGTGATGGGCGCCGCAAGCACCACGGCCGCCAGCGTGCCCGCCAAGCAGGCCCTCGTGCCGCTCGAAGGCGGCACCCGCACGCTGGCCACGCTCTCGCTCGGCCTGGCCTCGTTCATGGCGGTGGTCGACATCACCATCGCCAACGTCTCCGTGCCGACCATCTCCGGCAACCTGGGCATCAGCTCGGACGAGGGCGAATGGATCATCACCTCCTTCGCCATCGCCAACGCGATCTGCATCCCGCTCACCGGCTGGCTGTCGCGCCGCTTCGGCCAGGTGCGCCTGTTCCTCGCCGCGATCACCGCCTTCACCATCGCCTCGGTGCTGTGCGGGCTGGCCGGCTCGTTCGAATCACTGCTCGCCTGCCGCATCCTGCAAGGCGCCGTGGCCGGCCCCATCGTGCCGCTCAGCCAGGCGCTGCTGGTCGCCGTCTTCCCCAAGGAGAAGCAGGCGCTGGCCGTCGCCATGTGGGCCATGACCAACATGGCCGGGCCGGTCGCCGGCCCGCTGCTGGGCGGCTGGCTCACCGACACCTTCACCTGGCCGTGGATCTTCCTGGTCAACGCGCCGGTCGGCCTGTTCGTCGTGCTGTCCACAGCCACGCTGCTGCGCGGGCGCGATACGCCCACCCTCAAGCTGCCCATCGACCTGCCCGGCCTGAGTCTGCTCGCGCTGGCCGTCGGCAGCCTACAACTGACGCTGGACCGGGGCCGCACGCTGGACTGGTTCGCCTCCAACTTCATCTGCGCCTCGGCGGCGGTGGCGCTGCTCGGCTTCATCGCGTTGGTGGTCTGGGAGCTGCGCACGCCCCACCCCATCATCGACCTGCGCCTGTTCAAGCAGCGCAATTTCGCCGTCGGCACGGCCGCCGTCGCGCTGGGCTTCGGCTTCTACTTCGCCGCGCTGGTGCTCACGCCCTTGTGGCTGCAAACCGACATGGGCTACAGCTCCACCTGGGCCGGCCTGGTCACCTCGCCGATGGGCCTGTTCGGCATCGCGCTGGCGCCCTTCCTCGGCCAGTGGGTGCGCAAGACCGACGCGCGCCGCTTCGCCAGCATCGCCTTCCTCGCCTGGATCGCCGTGGCGCTATGGCGCGCGACCATGACCACCGCCGTCGACGCCGGCACGGTCGCCTTGATCTGCCTGGCGCAGGGCATCGGCATCGGCTTCTTCCTGACGCCGCTGGTCAGCCTGTCGCTGGCCGGCCTCGCGCCGGAAAAAATCGCCGCCGCCTCCGGCCTGCAAACGGCGATCCGCATGATGTCCGGCAGCCTGGTGGCGTCGATGGCAGGCACCTTCTGGGAGCACCGCGCGCGCTTCCACCAAAGCCACCTGGCCGACACCCTCACCGGTTGGGGCCAGCAAAGCGCCGCCATGGTCGGCAAGCTGACGGCGGCCGGCCTCTCGCCCGAGCAGACTTGGGCCGTGATCTCGCGCCAGCGCGACATCCAGGCCCGCATGCTGTCGCTGAACGACTTCTTCGTCCTGTCCGCCTTCGCCTTCGCCGTCGCGCTGGCCATCGTCTGGTTCGCCCGCGCGCCGGCCAAGGCGCCCGCCGCCACAGTCCCCACCGCCACCGGAGCCAAACCATGAACAGCACCAAACCTCCCCGCACCACCTACCTGGCCGAGGTGGTGCAGATCCGCGACCTCAGTCCCGGCATGCGCCGCATCTCCGTCGCCGGCCACGGCCTGCGCGCGCTGCGCATCGACCTGCCGGGCCAGTGGATGAAGGTGTTCTTCCCGGCGCCGGACGGCGTGCGCCCGCCGGGCCGCGCCTACACCGTGCGCGCCTTCGACCAGGCCGCCGGCTACCTCGACCTCGACTTCGTGATGCACGGCGACGAGGGACCGGCCGGCCACTGGGTCGTCAACGCCCGCCTCGGCGACGTGCTGACCCTGGCCGGGCCGCGCGCCGGCTACCTCATCGACCCGCACGCCGCCAGCCACCTGCTGATCGGCGACGCCACCGCCCTGCCCGCCATCGCCCGCATCGCGCAGGCGCTGCCGGCGCAGGCCGGCGCCGACGTGCTGCTGGAGGTGGCCGGCCCGCGCGAACGGCAGGAGCTGCACGGCATGGCCACGCTCCGCACCACCTGGCTGTATTCCGGCACCGTGCCGGCCGGCGCCAGCGGCCAGCTGCTGGCCGCCGTGCGCGCCAGCGTGATCGACGTCGCCAGCGTGCGCGTCTGGCTCGCCGGCGAGTCGGCGATGGTGCGCGCCGTGCGCCAGCACCTACTGCAAGAACGCGGCCTGCCCCCCGCGTTCCTCACCAGCGCGGGCTACTGGAAGGTCGGCAGCGCCGACCACCGCGAGCGCGACGAGGGCTGAGCCCTCCGCTCGGGCCTTGGCGCCACCCGGCTCCGCCGCGCACGGACAAAAAAATCGCTTGCGCTGCTTTTTAATTGCGATATACTTGATTACTCAAGCATTACTCAAATAACACTCAAGTAATGCCGCTGCCACAACGACACAAGGAAACCGCCATGAGCGACCACAATAGCAACAACGACAGCCCCGCCATCGGCGCGGCCCTCGACTTCACGCTGCGCCTGGCGCGCGCCCAAGCCGTCATGCTGCGCCGGCTCGACGCCACGCTGGGCGGCCACCACGGCATCAGCTTCAGCGACTTCATGTTGCTGCTCTACCTGAACCGCGCGCCCGGCGGCCGGCTGCGCCGCGTCGACCTGGCCGAGCGCCAGGGCCTCACCGCCTCCGGCGTCACGCGCACCCTGCTGCCGCTGGAGAAGATCGGCCTGGTCAGCCGCGAGGCCGACCCGCGCGACGCCCGCGTCGGCTTCGCCGCCATCACGCCGACCGGCCAGACCATGCTCAACAACGCGCTGTTGACGGCGCAGCAGACCTGCGCCGAACTGCTGCGCAACTGTCCGGCCGACCAGTTGGACACGCTCGGCGCCGCGCTCGGCCAAGTGGCCGGCGTGCACTTCTCCAGCACCTGACGGAGCCGCCGTGTCCGCCCCCAAAAACCAGCGCGCCGCCCTGACGCGCAACCCCAACTTCCGCTGGCTGATGCGCGGCAGCGTGGTCTCGCTGATCGGCGACCAACTGACCCTGATCGCCCTACCCTGGCTGGTACTTAAACTCACCGGCGACCCGCTGGCACTCGGCCTGGTGGTGGCGATGATGAGCGTGCCGCGCGCGATCTTCATCCTCATCGGCGGCGCGCTGGTGGACCGCTACTCGCCCAAGCGCGTGCTCATGCTGAGCAAGTACGCCAACGCCGTGCTGCTCGCCTTGCTCACCGCGCTGGTGCTGAACCCGCACACGCCGCACACCGTCGCGCTGAGCGACACGCTGTCGTTCACGCTGCTCGTTGGCCCGCAGATGACGCTGTCCATCCTCTACGCGCTAGCCCTGCTGATCGGCTTGGCGCAGGCCTTCAGCATCCCCGCCGGCACCTCGATCCTGCCGCGCGCCATCGCGCCCGAGCATCTGGATATGGCCAACGGCATCATGATGGGCCTGCGCCAGATATCCATGCTGGTCGGGCCGTTGCTGGCGGCCGCCCTGATCGCGCTGGGCGGCGACGGCGGCGCCAGCGCCAGCGCCAGCGTCGCAGCGGGCGCGCTCGACGCGGCCGCTGCGGGTGCTGGCGCGGATGCTGCCAATGGCGGCGCCGGCCTGATCGCCAACGCCCACGGCATCGCGCTGGCCTTCGGCATCGACTGCCTCAGCTTCCTGCTGTCCGCCTGGACCCTGTCGCAGGTGCGCATGCCGCCGGCCGCGTCGGCGCCGCAGCAAGCGCCGGTGCTGCGCGCCGTCGGCGCCGGCCTGGCGATGGTCTGGCGCGACCGCGCGCTGCGCACCTGCTTCGCTTACTGGGGCGTGGTGGCGCTGTTCATCGGCGGCTCGCTGCAAGTGGCGCTGCCGGTGCTGGCCGACCAAAAACTTCACGGCGCCAGCGCCTTCGGCCTGCTGATGGCCGCCAACGGCAGCGGCATGTTGATCGGCATGGCCGTCGCGGCGGTGGGCGGCGCGCGCTTGCGCCTGGCCAGCTTCGGCGCCACCATCCTGCTGGTCGACGCGCTGGCCGGTGCCCTGCTGATGCCACTCGGCGCCATCGACGCCACCTGGCAAGGGGCCCTGCTGTTGCTGCTGGTCGGCGTGCTGTCCGGCTTCATGCAGATCGCCGTGTTCAGCTGGATCCAGCGCCGCGTGCCGCGCGACATGATGGGCCGCGCCATGAGCATCTTCATGTTCATCTTCATGGGACTGGCGCCCTTGTCGGCGGCCGCCACCGGCTGGCTGCTGCAGTCGATCACCCTGAGCCAACTGTTCGCCGGCGGCGGCGGCCTGTTGCTGCTGTTCGCGTTGACGGCGGCGGCGGCCACGCCGATGCGCCGCATCGCTTACACTAACACCCCGGAGCAAACATGAAGCAAGCCAATTCGCGCAAGGCGGAACTGAAAGCCGCCTACAAACTCAGCCCGCCACCGGCCGGCGTCGTGGTCATCCGCCATATCGGCAGCGGTAGGGCCTTGATCGAGGCCAGCCGCAACCCGGAAGGCCTGTTGAACCGCCACCGCTTCCAACTCGGCTTTGGCCAGCACCGCTACGCCGCGCTGCAAGCGGACTGGCGGCGCGACGGCGCGGCCGCCTTCGACTGCGCCGTGGTCGAGACGCTGGAGCCCTCGTCCGACCCGGCCGTCGACGCCGAAGCGGAACTGGCGGCGCTGCTGGCGCGCCACCTGCAAGGCTGCGCGCGCGGCGCGGCCAACTCCTACCTGTAAAATCACGGGTCGGTACACAAACTCGGGACACTGCAAGCGATGGAAACGAAATGGCTGGAAGACTTCATCTCGCTGGTCGAGACCAACAACTTTAGCCGCTCGGCGGCGCTGCGCCACGTGACGCAGCCGGCCTTTTCGCGCCGCATCCAGTCGCTGGAGAACTGGCTCGGCACCGACCTGATCGACCGCACCTCCTACCCCACCCGGCTGACCCCGGCCGGCGTGGTGTTCTACGAGCAGGCCTTGGAGATGCTGGCGCAGATCAACGGCGCGCGCGACATGCTGCGCTCCAAGCGCGCGGCGGCGCAGACCAGCATCGACCTGGCCGTGCCGCACACGCTGTCGCTGACCTTCGTGCCGAAATGGCTAACCGCGCTGGAGCACGACTTCGCCCCGATCAGCAGCCGATTGATGGCGCTCAACGTGCACGACGCCGTGCTGCAGCTGGTCGAGGGCGGCTGCGACCTGCTGCTGTGCTACCACCATCCGCGCCAGCCGGTGCAGCTCGACCCGGGCCGCTACGACATGCTGGTGATGGGCCGCGAATCGCTGCGCGCCTACGCCCGCTGCGACAAGAACAAGGTGCCCGAGTTCACCCTGCCGGGCAGCGCCAAGAACCCGCTGCCGTTTTTATCGTACACGAACAACGCCTATCTGGGCCGCATGGTCGACCTGATTTTGGCCGACACCAAACAGCAGTTGCACCTCGACCCGCAGTACGAAACCGACATGGCCGAGGGCCTGAAGATGATGGCGCTGGAAGGTCGCGGCATCGCCTTCCTGCCCGAGTCGGCGGTGACCCGCGAGCTGAAGCAAAAGCAGCTGGCGCGCGCCGACGGCGGCGTGCCGGACTGGGAAATCGAGATGGAGATCCGCCTCTACCGCGAGCGCCCGTCGGCGCAGCGGCGCGGCAAGGCCATCGTCGAACGGCTGTGGGAGTTCCTCGAACACGAGCAAAAAAACGCCAACCGCAAGCGCCGCGTCGCCGTCTCCGAACGCTGAATTCCAACCCCAACCCGCTGCGCCACCGCCGGGGTCTGACCCCGTACGGGGTCAGACCCCTTGCCTTTCCGGGTTGGGCCGGCGTCCTAAACTATGCAAAAAATGCATAGCTAAATGCGCATACAGCATTGGCCGGCCCAGCCCGCCTCGTCCTATGATTCGTGCCACTTGAACGCCTTCACCAGTGGCGACAATCACGAATTCATAGGAGCTTTCAGCATGACCACCCAACACGCACTGCCTTCCTACCTCAATCCCGATGATCTCGGCCCTTGGGGCGTTTACCTCGAACAGATCGAACGCGTCACGCCCCACCTGGGCAGCCTGTCGCGTTGGGTCGAAACCCTCAAGCGTCCGAAGCGCATCCTGACCGTTGACGTGCCCATCGAGCGCGACGACGGCTCGATCGCCCACTACGAAGGCTACCGCGTACAGCACAATATGTCGCGCGGTCCCGGCAAAGGCGGCGTGCGCTTCCACCAGGACGTCACCCTGTCCGAGGTGATGGCCCTGTCGGCCTGGATGACGGTCAAGAACGCGGCGGTCAACGTGCCATACGGCGGCGCCAAGGGCGGCATCCGTGTCGATCCAAAGACCCTGTCGCGCAACGAACTGCAGCGCCTGACCCGTCGCTACACCAGCGAAATCAGCCTGATCATCGGCCCCAACAAGGACATCCCGGCACCCGACGTCAACACCAACGAACAGGTGATGGCTTGGATGATGGACTCCTACGCCATGATCGAAGGCAACCTGTCGACCGGCGTCGTGACCGGCAAACCGATCTCGCTGGGTGGCTCGCTGGGCCGCCGCGAAGCGACCGGCCGTGGCGTGTTCGTGGTGGGCCGCGAAGCCGCCGCCAAGCGTGGCGTCAGCATCCCCGGCGCCCGTGTCTGCATCCAGGGCTTCGGCAACGTCGGCGGCGTGGCAGCGACCATGTTCGCCGAAGCCGGCTCTAAAGTGATCGCGGTACAGGATCACACCGGCACCGTGGTCAACCAGGGCGGCTTGGACGTGGCCCGTCTGCACCAGCACGTCGCCGAATGCGGCAGCGTCACCGGTTTCCCCGGCGCCGAAGCCTTCCTCGACCGCGACGCCTTCTGGGGCATCGAGTCGGACATCCTGATCCCGGCCGCGCTGGAACAGCAGATCACCGCCGCCAACGCCAACATCATCCGCACCAAGATCATCCTGGAAGGCGCCAACGGCCCGACCACGCCGGAAGCCGACGATATTTTGACCGACAAGGACGTGCTGATCGTGCCGGACGTGCTGGCCAACGCCGGTGGCGTGACCGTCAGCTACTTCGAATGGGTACAGGACTTCTCCAGCTTCTTCTGGAGCGAGGACGAGATCAACGCCCGGCTGACCCGCATCATGCAAGAGGCCTTCAACGCCGTCTGGAGCGTGGCGCAGGATAAGAAGGTGACGCTGCGTACCGCGACGTTCATCCTGGCCTGCACCCGCGTGCTGCAAGCGC
The DNA here is from genome assembly GCF_900114705.1 of Rugamonas rubra. Lineage (GTDB taxonomy): Bacteria > Pseudomonadota > Gammaproteobacteria > Burkholderiales > Burkholderiaceae_D > Rugamonas > Rugamonas rubra. The sequence continues at coordinate 17,530 of NZ_FOTW01000014.1, read as the reverse complement.
GCGAAGTACGCGGCCTGTATCCATGATCCGACGCTGACATCAGCATCATCGCGCCTGCACCGGCTTTTGCCTGTGCAGGCGTTTTTCGCATTAAACGACAAGAACAAGCTAGGAGAAGCAATGAGCACGATCGAACAGAAGGCCTTGGCCTATCACCGTTCCGGCAGCGCCGGCAAAATCGCCATCGAGGTGACCAAGAGCGTCAGCACCCAGGAAGACCTGGCGCTGGCCTACTCGCCCGGCGTCGCCGCGCCCTGCCTGGAGATCCAGCGCGAGCCGGCCAAGGCCTATGAATACACCGCCAAGGGCAACCTGGTCGGCGTGATCACCAACGGCACCGCCGTCCTCGGTCTGGGCAACATCGGCGCGCTGGCCGGCAAGCCGGTCATGGAGGGCAAGGTCGTCCTGTTCAAAAAATTCGCCGGCATCGACTCCTTCGACATCGAGATCGACGAGACCGACCCGGACAAACTGGTCGAGATCATCGCCGCCCTGCACCCGACCTTCGGCGGCATCAACCTGGAAGACATCAAGGCGCCCGAGTGCTTCTACATCGAGCGCAAGCTGCGCGAGCGCCTGTCGATCCCGGTCTTCCATGACGACCAGCACGGCACCGCCATCGTGGTCGGCGCCGGCATGCTGAACGCCATCGAAATGAGCGGCCGCGACATCGCCACCGTCAAGATCGTCTGCTCGGGCGCCGGCGCCGCCGCCATCGCCTGCCTGGAACTGCTGGTCGACCTGGGTGCCCGGCGCGAGAACATCTTCGTCTGCGACAGCCAGGGCGTGCTGACCACCGCGCGCGGCCTGTCCGGCGAAAAGCTGGACTGGGCGCGCGACACCATCGCCACCAAGCTGTCGCAGGTGATCGAGGGCGCCGACGTGTTCCTTGGCGTGTCCGGTCCGGGCGTGCTGTCGCAGATGGATGTGCAGAAGATGGCGAAGACGCCGATCGTCTTCACGCTGGCCAATCCCGAGCCCGAGCTGCGGCCGGAACTGGTGCGCGAAGTGGCGCCGGACGCGATCATCGCCACCGGCCGTTCCGACTACCCGAACCAGATCAACAACGCGCTGTGCTTCCCCTATCTGTTCCGCGCCGCGTTGGACTGCGGCGCCAGCACCATCAACCAGGAGATGAAGCGTGCCTGCGTGGTGGCGCTGGCCGGCATGGCGCGCAGCGACGCGCGCTTCGGCAAGGACTACGTGGTGCCGGGCCTGCTCGACCCGCGCCTGCTGAGCGGCGTCACGCCGAAGATCGCCACGGCGGCCTTCCGCAGCGGCGTGGCGCGCAAGGAACTCAACGAGCTGGAATACTCTGCCGACCTGGACGACCTGGCGCAGCAGCTGATCTAAGGGACGCCGCACACTTGCGGCTCGCTTTCACCCCGTAACGGCAGGGGTCTGACCCCATGCGGGGTCAGACCCCGGGCATACGCCTCGGGGGGCTCTATACCTTCTTACGCGCAACGATCCAATCCTCGATCACCCGCTCCAACACCGTCAACGGCAAGGCGCCGTGCTTGAGCACCTCGTTGTGGAACTGCTTCAGGTCGAAGCGCGCGCCCAGCTCCCGCTTGGCGTGCTCGCGCAGCGCCAGTATCTTCAGCATGCCCACCTTGTAGGCCAGCGCCTGGCCCGGGGCGACGAAGTAGCGTTCCACCTCCGCCGTCACATCACCCTCCGCCATGCCGGTGTTGTCCATCATGTAGCTAATCGCCTGTTCGCGCGTCCAGTGCTTGTAGTGGATGCCCGAATCGACCACCAGCCGGGTGGCGCGCATCATCTCGTCGCGCAGGCGGCCCAGGTTGTCGAGCGGTTTTTTTTGGAAGCCCAGCTCGTAGGCCAGCCGCTCGGCATACAGCGCCCAGCCTTCCTGGTAGGCGGTGAACGGAATCACCTTGCGGAAGAACGGCACGCCGCTCAGCTCCTGGGCGATGGCGATCTGGAAGTGGTGGCCGGGGATGCCCTCGTGGTAGGCCAGCGTGCGCATGGCGAACTTGGGCGTTTCGCCCGGCGCGCGCATGTTGGCGTAGAAGACGCCGGGCCGCGAACCGTCGAAGGCGCCCGGCTCGTAGTAGGCGCCCGGCGCGCTCGCCTCGGACGCCGCCGGCACCGGCCGCACCTCCACGCCCAGTTTTGGACGCACGTCGAAGGCGCCGTCCAGGCCCTTGTTGACCTCGTCGAGGATGGCCTGGTAGCCGGCCAGCATGGCCGCCTTGCCCTCGGCCGTGTTGGCGTACTGCTGTTCCGGCCGGCGCGCCAGCGTCTGCACGCGCGTGCCTATTGTTCCCTCGGCCAGCCCCTGCTGGCGCAGGATCGCGTCCATTTCGCCGCCGACCCGCGCCACCTCGGCCAGGCCCAATTCGTGCACCTGCTGCGGCGTCATGTCGGTGGTGGTGTGCATGCGCACGCTCCAGGCGTAGTAGGCATCGCCGTTCGGCAGGCTCCAGGCGCCGTTGTTGACGCTGGCCTTCGGTTGCAGCGCAACGAAGTAGGCGATCAACTGGCGGTAGGCCGGGTAGACGCTGTCCTTGATCGCCGCCTCGGCCTGGGCCAGCAACTGCGCGCGCGCGGCGTCGTCGAGCTGCGCCGCCGGGATCTTGGCCAGCTTCTCCTTCAGGCTCAGGTACAAGGGATTGTCCTGCGGTGCCTTGGCGACGAAACCGTTCATCTGCACCAGCACCTTCTCCACCGTGAAGCGCGGCGGGATGACGCCCTTGGCCTCGCGCTGCTTGAGGCCTTCCAGCAGCTCGCTGAGTTTGCGCGGGAACTTGTTCAGGCGGGCGATGTAGTTGTCGGCCTCGCCCTTGCTCTTCACCTGGTGCACCTGCGCCATGAAGTTGGGCAGCGCGCTCTGCATGCCGGCCATTTGATTGAGCGGGAAGTCGTGCTGGCTGAACGGCTCGCCGTCGGCCTGCAGCTGCAGGAACTGATGCAGTGTGTCGTAGGACAGCTGGCCCTCGCGGTCCAGCTCCTTGCGGTCGTACTGGTCCAGCACGGCCAGCTCGTGCTTGACCAGCTCCGTCATCTTCCTCTCGTGCGCCGGCGAAGCGTCGTCCAGCTTGGCGCTATAGAAGTCCAACCAACCAGGCAGGATGCGCAGCGACGACAGCAGCTCGGGGCTATCCAGCGCGAACGAGGCGAACACGCGGGTGTAGAACCAGTCCAGCTTGAGCGGCTTGGCATACACGGTATGGGCGAGCAGCGCGGCCAGCGCCAGCACCACCGTCAACACCGCCATCAACATCCACTTGGCTACTCGCTTCATTCATTCTCTCCAGGTTGGGGGCGTACTTAAGACTAACCTACGGTTGCCAAAAAGACTACTCGAACATGCTGGTCTGGGTGGCCAGCACCACTACCAGCAAGAAGAACCCCGAGGCCAAGGTCAACACGACTGTTCCTATACGTTTCATATTCATACTCCTGCTTTCCACGATCAATGGCGCCATTCTATTTTCTGCAAGCTTTGGCTTAGCTTAAGGTTGGGCCACCTATAATTCGAGCATGCACATACTGATCATTGAAGACGACCTGGATCTGGGCTTCGCCCTGCAGCAGGCATTGAAGGCCGAATCCATCAGCAGCGAGTGGCTGCGCCGCGTCGAGCAGGCGCCGCGCTCCTTCCACGACTGCGCCTACGACTGCGTGCTGCTCGACCTGTCGCTGCCCGACGGCACCGGCTTCGACCTGCTGGCGCGCTGGCGCCGCGCCGGCATCGCCGTCCCGGTCATCATCATCACCGCCCGCTCGGCGCTGGAGGACCGCCTGGCCGGCCTCGACGGCGGCGCCGACGACTTCATCCTCAAGCCCTTCGCCACGGCCGAGCTGGTGTCGCGCATCCGCGCCGTGCTGCGCCGCTACGCCCAGCAGGCCAGCGAGGTGTGGAGCGTGGGCGAGCTGCGCATCGAACCGAAGAGCTACACGGCGACGCTGGCCGGCGTGACGCTGGAGCTGTCGCCGCGCGAGTTCCACCTGCTGCTCGAGCTGGCGCGCGAGCCGGGCGCCGTGGTGCCCAAGGGCGCCCTGGCGCAGCGCATGGAGCCGCTCGGCGAGGCGCTCGACTTCGGCGCCATCGAAGTGCACATCTCCAACCTGCGGCGCAAGATCGGCGCCGAGCGCATCCGCACGGTGCGTGGCGTAGGCTACATGCTGGCGGCCTGAGATGGCGCCGATCGAACGCTTGCGCCACTGCCTGCGCCCGACGCTGGTGCGCCGCGTGCTGCTGGTGCAGCTGATGGCGGTGGCGCTGACCTGGCTGCTGTTGCTGGTCTACCTGTCGAGCGAATTCTTCGATTCGCACTCGATGGACCGCGACCTGGTGGCGATGGGCGGCACCGTCGCCGCCTCGGTGGCGGCGGCCGGCAGCGAGGCCGAGGCGCGCGTCGCGCTGGACGCCTCGGCGGCGATGCTGCACAACGCCTACCGCATCAACGAGATCCCCGGCGTGCGCCTGCTGCAGCTGGCCGACGGCCAGGGCCGCCGCCTGCACACGGCGCCGGCCGGCGTCGGCGTGGCGCTGCCCGGCGACAGCGCGCGGCTGACCACGCTGCTGATCGACGGCCACCAGTACCGCGTGTTCCAGCGTGGCGCCGGCCCCTGGCAGGTCACCGTCGCGCAGCCGTTGATCGCCAAGTCCTGGGCGGTGCGCATGGTGGCCGGCGACCTGGCCTTCGACATGGTCATCGCCTTCCCGCTGTTCCTGCTGCCGATCTGGATCGGCGTGGCGCGCGGCATGCGGCCGCTGCGCGCGCTGTCCGAGCGCATCGCCGCGCGCGGCGCCGACGACCTGCGCCCGCTCGGCATCGACTCCAGGTACGCCGAGCTGAAGCCGCTGGCCAGCGCCATCGACAGCCTGCTGGCGCAACTGGGCCACAAGGTGCAGCGCGAGCGCGCCTTCGTGCAGGACGCCGCCCACGAACTGCGCACGCCGATGGCGGTGATCTCGGCGCAGGCCCACGCGCTGGCGCGGGCCGACGATCCGCGCCAGCGCGCCGACGCCGAGCAACGGCTGGACCGCGCCATCGGCCGCGCCTCGCACCTGGTGCAGCAGTTGCTGGAGCTGGCGCAGATCGACCGCGAGCAGGCGCCCGCCAGCGCGCCGTTCGACCTGGCGCAGCTGGTGCGCCAGGAGCTGGCGCAGCTGGCGCCGGCGGCGATGGCGCGCGACATCGAGCTGTCGTTGGAGGCACCGGACAGCCTGGCGCAGGCGCTCGAGCTGCACGCCTTCCAGTCGGTGCTGCAAAACCTGCTGACCAACGCGCTGCGCTACGTGCACAGCGGCGGCGAGGTGGTGGTGGAACTGGCGCGGCGCGACGGCGCGCTGGTGCTGTCGGTGGCCGACAACGGCCCCGGCATCGCGCCGGCCGAGCGCGAGCTGGTGTTCGAACGCTTCTACCGTGGCGCCGGCCACGACGCCGCCGGCACCGGCCTGGGACTGGCCATCGCCACCCAGGCGGCGGCGCGGCTGGGCGGCCGGCTGACCTTGGGGCCGGGCCTGGGCGGCGCCGGCTGCACCTTCACCGCCCGCTTCCCGGCATAGGCATGCCGGCGCGGCGGCTCAGCCCTCCCAGGCGCAGGTGCGCAGGCCGCAGAAGATGTCGTCGCGCTCGGGCCGGTAGAAGTTGCGGAATTTGGCCGAGCCGAGCCGCGACGGCGTGGCGAAGCTGGCGCCGCGCAGCACCTGGTGGCTGCCGAACCAGGGCTCCGAGTACTCGCGGTAGCGGTCGGCGACGAAGCCGGTGTAGGGCTCGAACGGCGACGCCGTCCACTCCCACAACTGGCCCCAGCGGAAGGCCGAGTGGCCCGACAAGGCGGCGTACTCCCACTCGGCCTCGGTGGGCAGGCGCCGCTCGGCCCAGGCGCAGTAGGCCTGCGCCTCGTACAGGTTGATGTGGCGGACCGGTTCGGCACCGGTCAGCGTGCTCAGTTGGCCGAAGCGCATGGTGCGCCACTGCTGGCCCTCGCGCTGCCAGTAGCGCGGCGCCGAGCGCTCCTGCTGCATTAACCAGTTGCAGCCGGCGCCGCTCCAGAACTGCCGCTTGTCGTAGCCGCCGTCGGCGATGAACTCGGCGTACTGGGCGTTGGTCACCAGGCTGCTGCTGATGGAGAACGGCGCCACGTGGCAGGCGTGGTCGCGCCGCTCGTTGTCGAAGACGAAGCCGCCGTCGGCGGCGCTGCCCAGGTGCAGCGTGCCGCCGGGGAAGCGGATGTCGACCGGCGTGTAGCAGGGCTGCTGCTCGAGCGCCAGCCGGGCCGGCGCGGCCAGGCCCAGGGTCTGCAGGGTGTACAGGAAGGCCTCGCCGTGCATGTCCTCGTGCGCCAGCGCCAGCCGGTAGGGATACAGCGCCTTGTCCTCGAAGGCCTCGCGGCTCAACTTGTCGAGCACGCGGTCGAGCACCTCGTGGCAGTAGGTCTTGACGGCGCCGGTGCTGGGCAGGTCCAGCGTCCAGCGGCTGCGGTGCGCCACCGTGTTCGAGTCGAACCAGTCGTCGCCCCGGCTCAGCAGGGAGTTGTAGAGCGCGTCGACCGGGTGGCTGGAGGCCGCCTCGCGCAGGATGAACCATTCGGCGAACCAGGCGGTGTGGCCCAGCTCCCACAGCGGCGGGTTGACGATGCGCAGCTGCGGCACGTTGGCGGCGACGTCCATGCCGGCCGCCGCGAAGCACTCGAACAGCGTCAGCGTATAATCTCGCGCACTCTGCAAGGCGTCGGCCAGCTGCATCGGACGGGCGTTTCGGAAGGAGGCGTTGATTGAACTCATGCCCCGATTGTAGCCCAGGCGCCCGCCAAAAGACCAACCATGAGCAAGCCAACACCGTGAGCAAACCGCACATCTGGATCGTCAGCCCGGCCTCGGCCAAGGCCAACAACGGCAATTGGCAGAGCGCCAAGCGCTGGGCGCGCTTCCTGCGCACGCGCTACCGCGTGACGATTGCGCAACAGTGGCCGGCGTCGGACGGCGACGCGGGCGACACCGCGCCCGACCTGCTGATCGCGCTGCACGCGCGCCGCTCGGCCGCCGCGCTGGCCGCCTTCCACCAGGCCTGGCCTCAGCGCCCGACCGTGCTGCTGTTGACCGGCACCGACCTGTACCGCGACATCCAACACGACGCCAGCGCCCAGGCCGCGCTGCGCCAGGCCAGCGCGCTGGTGGTGCTGCAGCCGGACGGCCTGACCCACCTGCCGGCGCCGCTGCGGTCCAAGGCCAGCGTGATCTACCAGTCCGCCGCCACGCTGCGCGCGGCAACGGCGCAGGCCACGCATGCGCAGCCCGCCGGCGGCGCGGCCGACGTCACAGCGCCGGCAGCGCCGCCGGCGCCGCGCCGGCGCCACCTGGACATCTGCATGATCGGCCACCTGCGCGCCGAAAAAGACCCGCAGACCTTCATGCGCGCCGCCGCGCTGGTGACGGCGCCGGCGGCGCGCCTGCTGCACATCGGCGGCGCGCTCGAGCCGGAGCTGGGCCGGCTGGCGCAGCAAACCCAGGCCGCCACGCCGCGCTACCACTGGCTCGGCGCCCTGCCCCACGGCGCCACGCGGCAGCGCCTCAAGCGCAGCTTCTTGATGGCGCTGACCTCGCACATGGAAGGCGGCGCCAACGTCATCATCGAGGCGGTGACCTGCGGCGTGGCGGTGCTGGCCAGCGACATCGGCGGCAACCGCGGCATGTTGGGCGACGACTACGAAGGCTACTTCGCGCCCGGCGACGCCGCCGCGCTGGCCGGTCTGATCGAGCGCTGCATCGCCGAACCGGCCTTCCACGCCCGCCTGCGCGCCCAGTGCGCCGCGCGCGCGCCGCTGTTCGCCCCGGCCGCCGAGCGAGCGGCGCTGCTGAAGTTAGTGGATAATCTGCTCCATTCCCCGCACCACACCACCCTACAACGGAAACCAATATGACCACCGAGACCATCAAACTGACCTCCTTCTCCCACGGCGGCGGCTGCGGCTGCAAGATCGCGCCCGGCGTGCTGTCCGAGATCTTGAAGAACTCGACCGGCTTCCCGGTGCCCAAGGAGCTGATGGTCGGCATCGAGACGGCCGACGACGCCGCCGTCTACAAACTCAACGACGAGCAGGCGCTGATCGCCACCACCGACTTCTTCATGCCGATCGTCGACGACCCCTTCGACTTCGGCCGCATCGCCGCCACCAACGCCATCTCCGACGTCTACGCCATGGGCGGCACGCCGATCATGGCGCTGGCCCTGGTCGGCATGCCGATCAACAAACTGCCGCTCGAGACCATCGGCCAGATCATCCGTGGCGGCGAGAGCATCTGCGCCGAGGCCGGCATCCCCATCGCCGGCGGCCACACCATCGACTCGGTCGAGCCGATCTACGGCCTGGTGGTGCTCGGCCTGGTGCACCCGTCCAAGGTCAAGCGCAACGCCGACGCCCGCGCCGGCGACGTGCTCATTCTCGGCAAGCCGCTCGGCGTGGGCGTGCTGTCTGCCGCGCTGAAGAAGGACAAGCTCGACGCCGCCGGCTACGCCGCGATGATCGCCAACACCACCAAGTTGAACAAGCCGGGCAAGGCGCTGTCGGACATGGCCGGCGTGCACGCGCTGACCGACGTCACCGGCTTCGGCCTGCTCGGCCACCTGCTCGAGATCGCCCGTGGCGCCGGCCTGACGGCCGAACTGAGCATGGCGCAGATCCCGCTGCTGCCCGGCGTCGAACAACTGGCCCACGACGGCTACTTCACCGGCGCCTCCGGCCGCAACTGGGACGCCTACGGCAAGGACGTCACCCTGGCGCCCTCGATCAGCCAGGCGCAGCACAACCTGCTGACCGACCCGCAAACCTCGGGCGGCCTGCTGGTGTCGTGCGACCCGGCCAGCGTCGACGAGGTGCTGGCCCTGTTCGCCAGCGAGGGCTTCGGCGAGGCCGCCGTCATCGGCAAAATGGTGGCCGGCGCGCCGCACGTGCAAGTGGCCGCCTAACGTAACGGCAACCCGGCGATCCAATGGCGGGCCGACCTATCCGCATAGGGTCAGCCCCTCAGGGTCTGACCCTGGCTTGATTCCGGGGCCCACCGACGCAACAAAGAAAAACGCCGCCACGGCGATACTCCGTGGCGGCGTTTTGTCGTCTGCGGCCTAAGCGGCCGACGCCAGCCGCATCAGGCCTTGCGCTGCTTGCGCTTGGCCAGGCCGCCCAACAGGGCCAGGCCGCCGACCAGCATGGCCCAAGTGCCCGGCTCCGGCACCGGCGCGATGGCGAAGGAGAGGTTGTCGGCGTAGCCGTCGTTGTAGGAGCCGTCCAGGCGCTTCATGTCCAGCGCGATGCCGACCGTGACGGCGCCGACCGGAACATAGCCTTGGGTGTCGCGCGCCACCAGGCCGGTTTGGCTGTGGCGCTCGGCCGCGCCGACCGGCGCCAGGCTGGCGCTGCCCAGCACGTTGCCGCCGGCGTCGAGGAAGGTGGCGCTGAGCATGGCGTTGTCACCCTGCGAGGCGTAGCCGCCCAACCAGCCGGCCAGGTCGAACTGCGTCTTGCCGCTGTTGATCGCGCCGGCGTAGGCGCTCAGGTCGATCACCTGGCTGGCGCGCGAGGCGCCGTTGCTGTCGCCGCCGGCGAAGAAGTTCAGGCCCCGGTTGGCCGGGCCGGCGTCGCTGGCCGAGGGGAAGCCGCCGCCGGCACCGTACCGGACGGTGGAGAAATTGGAGCTCAGCGACCAGCCCGGCGTGCTGCCCAGGCCGCCGTCGGACGAGCCGACGCCCGCCTCGGCGTCGCCGTTGACGATCAGGTTGGCGCCGAAGCCGGCGCCGGTGGCGTGGGCGAACGGCGCGGCCAGGGCCAGGGCGCCGGCCAGGGCCAGCAGACGGGTGGTCTGGATGAACGGAGTGGAGCGCATGGATATCCTTTCGACTTGGTGGAGGTGCGGTGCGGCGGTGGCGTGGCGGCGTGGCGCCGCGCGGCCGGACCGGCCCGGGAAAAGTGCACATTTTACATTGCTTTCGTATCAACACCCAAGCGCCGCGCGGCATCCGGCGCGGCCACCGCGCCACGCCGGCGGCCGCGCGCCGCGCAAAGGACTTGACAAGCCCGCTTGCAATCTCGTACATTCGATGCATGACCTCGCATCTGCACACATCCCCTTCCCTGCTGTCGCACGCTGGCGCCCTATCGCTAGCGTCGCTACTACTAGCACGCGCTTAAATTCGTTTCAACGCATTGCTCCGTCCGGCCACAAGCCGCACGTGTCTCACCACCCCAGGAAAGTTTGCCCAGATGTTCACTCCGGCTACCCGCGTCCCTAGCAGCACCGACAATTCGCCCGCCGCGTCGCGCCCCGCGCCCGCGCGCGTCCTGTCGGCCCTGCTGCTATCGCTACCGATCGGTTGCCTGGCCTAGTGTAACGTGGCCGCCCGGCAGCCAGTCGCCACCTGCGCAACGCAGAATGCAGCGCGCAGCCGCAGTGAAAAACGCCTTCCCCGCATTCCCCCATTCGAGACCCAGGAGCATCCCATGATGTTGCAGAACCCATCCAGCAAATACCGCGCCTTCCCACCCGTGCAGTTGTCCGACCGCCAGTGGCCCAACAACATCATCAGCAAACCGCCGATCTGGATGAGCACCGACCTGCGCGACGGCAACCAGGCGCTGATCGAGCCGATGAGCGCCGACAAGAAGCTGCGCTTCTTCGAGCTGCTGGTCAAGATCGGCATCAAGGAGATCGAGGTCGGCTTCCCGTCCGCCTCGCAGACCGACTTCGACTTCGTGCGCAAGCTGGTCGACGAGAAGCGCATCCCCGACGACGTCACCATCATCGTGCTGACCCAGTCGCGCGAGGAGCTGATCCGTCGCACCGTCGACTCCGTGGTCGGCGCCCGCCGCGCCGTGGTCCACCTGTACAACTCGGTGGCGCCGGTGTTCCGCAAGGTGGTGTTCGGCATGTCGCGCGAGGAGATCACCGAGATCGCCACCAGCGGCACCCGCCTGGTCAAGCAACTGGTGGCCCAGCATCCGCAGACCGAATGGGTCTTCGAATACACGCCGGAATCGTTCTCCACCACCGAGCTGGACTTCTCCAAGCACATCGTCGACGCCGTCAGCGCCATCTGGGAGCCCAGCCCGCACAACAAGATGATCGTCAACCTGCCCTCGACCGTCGAATGCAGCACGCCCAACGTCTACGCCGACCAGATCGAGTGGATGTCGCGCAAGCTGGCGCGGCGCGACTCGCTGATCATCAGCGTGCACCCGCACAACGACCGCGGCACCGCCGTCGCCTCGGCCGAGCTGGCCGTGATGGCCGGCGCCGACCGCGTCGAGGGCTGCCTGTTCGGCAACGGCGAGCGCACCGGCAACGTCGACCTGGTCACCCTGGCGCTCAACCTCTACACCCAGGGCGTCAACCCGGGCCTGGACTTCTCCGACATCGACGAGGTGCGCAAGTGCGTCGAGGAGTGCAACCAGCTGCCGGTGCACCCGCGCCATCCGTATGTCGGCGATCTGGTCTTCACAGCCTTCTCCGGCTCGCACCAGGACGCCATCAAGAAGGGCTTCGCCCAGCAGCAGCCGGGCGCGCTGTGGGAAATCCCCTACCTGCCGATCGACCCGGCCGACCTCGGCCGCAGCTACGACGCGGTGATCCGCGTCAACAGCCAGTCCGGCAAGGGCGGCATGGCCTACCTGCTGGAACAGGACTACGGCCTGGTCTTGCCGCGCCGCCTGCAGATCGAGTTCTCCCGCGCCGTGCAGGCGGTGGCCGACGCCACCGGCCTGGAGATCACCGCCGAGGGCATCCACCGGATCTTCCAGAACGAGTACCTGGAGCAGACCGCGCCCTACGCCTACGCCTCGCACAAGCTGGTGGAAGACACCACCAGCGACGAGTCGGTGCAGATCGACATCGCGCTGAGCCACCGCAACGCGCCGCTGGCCCTGCAGGGCGGCGGCAACGGCCCGATCGACGCCTTCGTCAACGCGCTCGGCCTGGACATCAAGCTGATGGACTACCACGAGCACTCGATCGGCTCGGGCGCCAACGCCCAGGCCGCCTGCTACGTCGAGCTGCGCCTGGCCAACGGCCCGACCCTGTTCGGCGCCGGCGTCGACAGCAACATCGTCACCGCCTCGTTCAAGGCCGTGCTGAGCGCCGTCAACCGCCAGCTGCGCCTGAGCGAGGGCGCCTCCAGCGGCAAGAGCGCCGGCGTGACCGCCTAAAGCGCTGCACAGCGTCCCCCGGCCGCCGGGGGACGCTGCGCCGGGCCGCCGGGAGGAGAACTCCCGCGTCCCGGCCGCGCCGTCGCATCCCCGCCTCGTCCGCACGACAGACCGCCCCTCCACAGCCGAGACGCTACCTGGCCCCCCGATAGGTTTTCGGGTGTGGCACGCTTTCGCCGAGCTTGTCCGCCCGCACCATAATGGGAGCGACGAAGATCAGCTTTCTTTCCAGCCGACCGGGGCCGTGGATCTGCATGCGGAAATGCCCACGCCGCCAATGTGGCGCCTTGCCGTGCCCGGTAGAACTCGCCCCCAAGGTTGCCGACAACGCCGTTGGCCCCACCGTGATGCGGTCGTACAGCGATTTGATCTGGCGGCCCGCCTTCGCGCGCTTTTTCGGCCCAATACGTTCCAACCTTTTCAGGGCCTCCGTGTGGGATGTCTCCACCACTTGGCGCGCAGTCTTCAAGCCCAGATACAGGAACAACTTGACGACGAAATTGAGCGCCTCCAGCAAGTGCCGCCGCTCCAGTTCATCATGCCCGCTTTCTTCATACCGTTCAAAGACGGCATCGACCCAGTCGACAACAGGCCTATCGCTGGCGCCCACAGGCGCGCATAGCAAGTAATATCCGGCATAACGATCATTGTTTTTCCCGATAAAGATCAATTCCAGCTCGCGTTTGCTGGCGTCGCCCGAATGATCCGGCGACTGCGAAACAAAGCAAAATACGCCGTCAAAGATGATCTCGTCGTCGCCGCAAGCTGGGCAACGCAGGACGCTTGCCGCTTCAGCACCGAAATGCACGTACTGCGCGGCAAACGGGGGCGCGAACATTCCCATCGGAAGTGTTACGTCCACGTCGGAGTGGATCAGCAATGTTTCCAGCGCCGGCGTGGATTCGATGATCGCGCCCCGCTTACACTCGAACATGATATTGGCGCCCACCTGCACCGCCATGTTTTCAGCCGTGCCGAACCAGCTGTCCGCCCCTGGAGAACCCGGCGCAGGGGCGAAGAAACGCCCGATGTGCGCGTTGAGCGGTTCGATGCACCACATCGCGGCACTGCCCTCCTTTTCAAGCTGGCTCCAAAACTCCCGCCCCAACCTTGTGCTTTGCATGGCGCCGCGCCAACCCTCGACCGTGCCTTGATTGCGATACGCGACCGGATACGGCAGCCCCCCCAATTCGCTCTGCATACTGTGCTGATAAGCGGTGCCGACATTGACGAGGATGGCCTTCCAGGCTGCCAAATAGGCCCTGGCTGCACCATCCGGGTCGGCATCGAACGCCACCCCGCCGTTGCGACGACAAGGAAAATCCGGCCATGTTTGTGGCTGGGAAAAAATCTGCCGGATTGCTGGAATCATGAGCTCTCCTAAGGACATGGTGAATGACCGCCGTGGCCCACGGCAGGGGCTGAAACTTCATGCGTTCCTGCGAGTATTTGGCAGCGATCAAAACACGGACTTGTTCTGAATCAACACCATGAACGATTCCATATTCCGGCAGCGCGCACGGCAGTTTCTTGCGCAATCGCAGAGCCGGGTCCAATTGGCAATTCAATAATGACTGCCGGCCTCAGGCACAAACATCGATATGGCCAAGATCGGAGCGCACGAACATGAGCACCTTTCCTTCCAGCGTGTGGGATCGACTAATCGGACCTAGCCAGGTTCCAATGGGGCATCCGAATTCGACCGGTCTGACATTGGAGCAGTACAAGCGCGTCATCGCCCGCGACCTGGAGGCGCTGCTCAACACCCGCGTTGCCATACCGGAGGAAGAGCTTGCGCCATATCCCTTCAGCAGGAACTCCATCGTCAACTTCGGCCTAGCCGACTTCGCGCAGCTGTGTCTGACCAGCAGCGAGGATAGAAAGGAGATCTGCGACCGTCTGAGGACGGCCATTGAACGCCACGAGCCGCGCCTGCGCCACGTGCGGGCGCAACTGCTACATGAACCAGGGGCCATCAACCGGCTCAGCTTCGCCATCTCCGGGCAGCTGCACGCGCGGGCCGAAAACGAGCGCATCCAGTTCGACGTTACGCTCGAGCCGTCGCGGCTGCACTATTCCATCCGCTGATATCGCTTGTCCCACCGAGGAGGAATCCCATGAAAAAGCTGCGGCCGTATTACGAGCGCGAACTGGGCATCATGCAGGGTTTGAACGCCGAGTTTGCCGCCGAGTTTCCGGCCCAGGCCGGCCTGCTGGGCATGGAGGACGGCAACAGCGACGACCCGCACATCGAACGCTTCATCCAAGCCACCGCGTTGTCGAATGCCCGTACCGCCAAGTTAATCGACGACAACGACGTGAAGGTGACCGAGGCGTTGTTGAACGTCAACTATCCCCACTATCTGCAGCCGTTCCCGTCCACCGCCATCGTGTGCGTCGACATGCAGGCCGGCATCGACAAAATTACGACTGTCGGCCTCATTCCGCGTGGCGCCATGCTCAACGCGAAGATGCCCAATGCGCCGGTCTGCAAGTTCCAGACCGTTTTTGATGTGCCGCTCGCCCCCGTCGTGCTGTCGAAAGTGGAATTTCGCCCCTTCATCGAACTGCCGCTGTCGCTGCCACGCGCGGCCGGCGTCACGTCGGCACTGCGCATCGACATTGAATGCAAGGCGGGAAACATCTTCCTGGAGCAACTCCAACTGGAGCGGATTCGGGCCTTCGTCAACGCCGAGCAGTCCCTGTGCGCGACCACGCGCGACGTGCTGTTCATGCGCGCAAAAACAGCCTACATCGAACTGGACGACGGCGCCGGCTGGGTCGTCCTCAAGAACGTGCCCATCAAGGCGGTCGGCTTCGCGCCGCACGAGGCCTTGATCCCCTACAAGGCGTCGTCGCATCCGGCCTATCGATTGCTGACCGAGTACTTCGTCTACCCGGAAAAATTCAACTTCTTCGATATCGACTGGCCGGCGCTGGCGCCGCACCTGCCGCCGAACTGCAAGCGGCTCAGCCTGCATCTTGGCCTGGCCGGCGTCCCCGCCGACTCGCACGTCGCGCGCAGCCTGGCCGAGCTGTCGAGCAAGAACTTCGTGCTGGGCTGCACGCCGGTGGTCAACCTGTTCAAGCGCAGCGCCTGCCCGATTGAACTGAGCCACACCGCGCCCGACTACGAACTCAGCCCCGACGGCAGCCCGGCCGACGCCTACGACATCCACAGCGTCGACCGGGTCTACTCGGTGCGGGAATCGCGCCATGGCCCGACGCTGACCGAATTCCGGCCGTACTACTCCTTGCGCCACGGCGAAGCCGGCGGACGGCACGGCCGCTACTACCTCGTCAGGCGCGATCCGATCAAGGCGATGAGCAACCCCGGCCATGAAACGCGCATCTCCCTGGTCGATCTCGACCTCGATCCGCTGGCCATTCCCAACGCCAGCGTGTCGATCGACCTCAGCTGCACCAACCGGGACTTGCCGAGCCGCCTGCGCTACGGCGGCGCCGCCGGCGACCTGACGCTGGAACAGCCGACGGGGGGCCATCCGCTGCGCTTCCTGCGCAAGCCGACGCCGCAATACCGCTTCAGCCCGGACGACCACTGGCGCCTGATCTCGCAATTGTCGCTGAGCCACTGCTCGCTGGCGTCCGGCGGCCTGGACAATTTGAAGGAAACGCTGACGCTGTACGACCTGCCCCAGTCGTCCGTCTCGCAACGGCAGATCGCCGGCATCACCGCACTCGCGCACCGCCCCGCCAGAACCTGGTTGCCCGACGGCGGCATCGGCTGCCTGGTGCATGGCATCGAGATCCTCCTCACGGTCGACGAAGACGCCTTCGCCGGCACCGGCATCCATCTGTTCGCCCTCGTCCTCGACCATTTCTTCGGTCTGTACGTGCACCTGAACAGCTTCAGCCAACTGACCATCCTGTCGCTATCGAGCGGAAAGGAACTGCTACGATGCCAGCCCCGAAATGGCGCCATCAATCTAGTCTGATCCATCAATTGATCGATCAGCCCCAACGCTTCCAGTACTTTCAGGCCGTGCACCTGATCGACCGCTGGCTGCGGCGCGGCGCGCCGGCGCACGGCCGCACACTGGACACCGTGCTGCGCTTCAAAAATAGCGTCTCCCTTGCCTTCCCGGCCAGCCAGATCGAAGCGCTGTCCGTCGACGCCGAAGCGCCGGTGTACGGCGAGCCGGCCTTGCCGCACGCGCTGGACCAGCGGCAATTGCGCCACATCCGCCTCACCCCCGCCTTCATGGGCTTCCTCGGCGTCAACGGGGTACTGCCCTACGTCTACACCGACACCATCGCCGCGCAGATCCACTTCGACAAGAACGAGGGCGGCCGCGCCTTCTTCGACAGCTTCTCGCACCGCTCGATGACCTTGTTTTATCGCGCCTGGGAAAAATGCCACGTCGAGTACCGCGTCGACGACAAGGGCCGCGACGGCTTCCTCCCAATACAACTGGCGCTGGCCGGCAAGGCATCGACCGGCGCCGGCGCCGGCGCCGGCGCGGCGACGGTGAACGCCGCCGAGGGCGGCATCGCCGACGAGGTCGCGGCGCATTACGCGGCACTGATACGCCATCGCCCGCTGCCGGCCGAGGTGATTGCAGGTGTCCTCAGCGAATACTTTTGCCTGCCCTTCCGACTGGAACAGTTTGTCCGCGCGCGCGAAATCCAGCCGCCGGAAGAGCGCACGCGGCTCGACGCCCAGCGTTTCCAACTTGGCGTCAACACCATGCTCGGCCCGGGCTACTGGCGCCGCGACTTGTGTGTGCGTCTGTGGATCGGCCCCCTTAGTCGCGCCGACTTCGACCGTTTTTTCCCTATCGGCAGCGGCGGCAAGGCGCTCAAGTCGATGCTCGCCCTGTTCGCCGTGCCGAGCGTGCGTTTCGAAGTGCGTCTGATCCTGCGGGCCCAGGACGTCACGCCCGTGGCGCTGGATTTCCGCTCCCGGCTGGGTTACGGCACTTTCCTGCTCAACCAGCCGGCGACAGGCGACGAGCACAGCACCCGCTACTACCTCACCTTCTGACTGGAGCTCATTGTGGACTACGACGACGATTTCGAAGGTGCCGACCTGATCGGAAAATATCTGTCCGCCAAAAACCGCCCGCTGCGCATGAACCTGAACTTCCCCGACGGCGTCGCCAGCGACGTCCTGCTGCCGCAGCGCATAGACGGCGTCGAAGCCGTCTGCGACGGCATCGAGCTGCGCATCTACTGCCTCGCGCTGGACGCCGGCATCCCGCTCAAAACGCTGGTCGGCCTGCCGGTCGAGGTGCAGCTCGTCACCGACCAGGGCAATCTGCGCAGCATCTGCGGCATCGTCGCCGAGGCCAGCCAGGGCGAGAGCGACGGCGGCCTGGCCAGCTACCAGTTGGTG
>NZ_FOTW01000015.1 GCF_900114705.1 Rugamonas rubra | reverse complement strand
CGGCCGATGGTGTTGCCGTCCGGCGTGATGTAGGTGGCGTTTTCCAGGATGTCGGCCGGGTCGACGAAGTAGACCTCGTGCGGCTGGTAGTTGGACGAGTTGGTGTCGTAGTACTTGGGGTTGTTGCCATGGTGGTACCAGCTCGGCAGCACCATCTCCTTGGTCTCGTCGACGGTCTGCACCTTTTCCACGGTGATGTTCTCGCGGATGTTGTTGAGGCTGGCCGCGTTCAGGGTCAGGTCCTTGGCCGCCTCGATGGTCGAGGAGACGTTGTTGACCAGGCCGACGGCGCCGCCGCCCGCGCCGCCGGCCACCGTCAGCGAGCCGGCGCTGTAGATGGTGGCGCCGGCGGTGTTGTTGAGCTGGTCGGCGACGTTGAGGCGCATCTCCGCGCCGCTGGCGCCCAGCAGGGCCGCCGCGCCGCTGTTGTTGAGGTTCTGCGCCGTCAGCAGCAGCTTGCCGCCGACGACGGCGTTGCTGTTGTCGATGGTGCCGCCGCTGCTCAGCTCGACGGACGTGCTGCCCTTGATCTCGCCGGCGTTGCCCAGGTTGCCGGCGGTCTTGACCACCACCTTGTCGCCCTGCATGACGGCGCCGGCGTTGTTGGTCACGTTGCGGCCGGACAGCGTGAGCTGGCCCACCGCCTCGAACTTGGCCTGGTTGACGATGTCGCCGCTCACGCTCAGGCTCAGGTTGTGGTTGGCGCGGAACTGCTGGCCGCCGGCCTGGGTGTAGTCGCCGTCCATGCTCAGCGCCAGGTCGCGCCCGCCGAACAGCTCGCCGATGCCCTGCATCGCCTTGGTCGTCACGCTCAGGTCGCGGCCGGTGGTGATGTGGCCGCCCTCGTTGCTCAATTGCTCGGTGCGCAAGGCCAGGTCGGCCTGCGCGTCGGCGCCGGTGCCCAGGGTGCCGCCGTTGTTGTTGATCTGCTTGACGGCGATCTCGGCGTGGCCGCCGGAGACGATCTTGCCGCTGTTGTTCAGGCTGGCGCCGGCCTGCTTGAAGCTCAGCGTGCCGGCGCTATTGATCTTGCCCTGGTTGTCGAGCAGCGTGGTGACGGCCAGCTCCATGGCCAGGCCGGCAGCGATGCTGCCGCCGGCGCCGTTGCGCAGGGTCGGCGTCGACAGCTTGAGCTTGCCGTTGCCGCCGATGGTGCCGTTGTTGTTCAGCTCGGTCTTGCTGGCCACCAGCGTGTCGCCGGCGCCCAGGTTGACGATGCGGCCCGTGCCGTTGTCGATGCGCTGCGCGCTCACGCTGAGCGCGGCGGCGGCGCCCACGGCGGCGATCACGCCGCCGTCGTTGCCCAGCGTGCCGGCGACGTCCAGTTGCAGGTCCCGGCCGGACTGGATGGTGCCGCCGGCGTTGTCGAGCTTGCCGGCCAGGGCCAGCACGGCCTTGCCGTCGGCGACGATCTTGCCGCCCCGGTTGCTCAAGTCCTTGCTGGTGAGCAGCAGGTCGGCGGCGGAGTCCTTGGCCGTGGCGATCTGGCCGCCGTCGTTGTTGACGCTGTCGGCGACGATGGTGGCGGCGCCGCCGGCGAGGATCTGGCCGCTGTTGCTCAGGCGCGCGGCGGCCTGGTCGAAGCGGACGCCGGCGGCGCCGCTGATGGCGCCGGCGTTGTCGAGCTGGGCCGCGATGGCCAGCTCCATGTCGCCCACCGCCGTGATGCTGCCGCCGCTGCGGTTCTGCAAGGTCTGGGCGCGCAGTTCCAGCTTGCCGTTGGCGGCGATGCCGCCGCCGCTGGTGATGGCGCTGTCGGCGAGCAGCGTGGTGTCGGCGCTGCCGACGTTGACGATGCGCCCGCTGCCGTTGTCGATGCTCGACGCCTGCAGCCGCAGCGCGCTGGCGCCGCCGAGCGCCTCGAGCGCGCCGCCGTCGTTGCTCAACACGCCGGCGGCGTTCAGCCGCAGGTCGCCGCCGGCCTGTACCGTGCCCCGGCTGTTGTCGAAGGCGCCGCCGCTGTCGAGGTTGGCGTCGCCGCTGGCCAGGATCTTGCCGCCGACGTTGCTCGCGCTCTGGGCGCGCACGCTGATGGCGGCGCCGGAGCCGGTGGCGGTGGCGATGCTGCCGCCGTCGTTGTTGAAGCTGGCGGCGGCGAAGCTGGCTTGGCCGCCGGCCACCATGCTGCCGTTGTTGTTGAAGCTGGCGCCGCTCTGGTTGAAGTTGAGCGTGCCGCCGCTGCTCACGCTGCCCCGGTTGTCGAGCCGCTGGCCGAAGGCCAGCTCGACGCTGCCGGCGCCGGCCAGCTTGCCGTCGGCGCCGTTCAACAGGGTCTGGCCGGACAGCTCCAGGCTGCCGTTGCCGGCGATGGTGCCGTGGTTGCTCAGGCCGGTCTGGCTGGCCACGCGGGTGGCGCCGTGGCCGACGTTGACGATGCGGCCGCTGCCGTTGTCGAGCGCGCCCACCTGCAGGTCCAGCGTGGCGCCGGCGCCGAGCGCTTCGACGACGCCGCCGTTGTTGCTCAACGTGCCGGCCGCCGCCAGGCTCAGCCTGTCGCCGGCCTGCAGGGTGCCGCCGCTGTTGTCGACGGCGCCGGCGACGCTGAACACGGCGTCGCCGCTGGCCAGCATGCTGCCGCCCCGGTTGCTCAGGCTCGCGCTGCTCAGCGTGATGTCGGCGCCGCCGTTGCGGGCGGTGGCGATCTGGCCGCCGTCGTTGTTGAAGGCGCCGGCCAGCAGCGTGGCCCGGCCGACCGAGACCATGGTGCCCCGGTTGGCCACCTGGGCCGTGGCCTGGGCGAAGTCCAGGCGGCCGCCGCTGCTGACGGCGCCGGCGTTGGCTAGCCCTTGGCCGACGTCCAGCAGCAGGTCGCCGGCCGAGGCGATGCTGCCGCCGGCCTGGTTGTCCAGCGTGGCGGCGGCCAGCGCCAACGCGCCGTTGCCGGCGATGGTGCCGGAGTTGAGCAGGCTGGTGCGCGCGCCCACCGTGGCCGCGCCGCTGCCGACGTTGACGATGCGGCCGGCCGTGTTGTCGACGGCGCCGGCCTGCACGCTCAGGCTGCTGGCGGCCGAGGCCGCCTCCAGCAGGCCGGCGCTGTTGTTCAGCGCGCCGCCGGCGGCGACCGCCAGGTCCTTGCCGGCCTGCAAAGTGCCGTGGCTGTTGTCGAAGGCGCCGGCGATGTCCAGGCCGGCGTCGCCGCTGGCGATCACGCTGCCGCCCCGGTTGCTCATGCTGGCGCTGCGCAGGGCGATGGCGGCGCCGGAGTCCTTCAGTGTCAGCAGTTGGCCGCCGTCGTTGTTGAACACGCCGGCGGCGATGCTGGCCTTGCCGGCCGAGACGATCTGGCCGCTGTTGTTGACCTGCGCCGTGGTTTGGCTGAAGTCCAGCGTGGCGCCGCTGTGGATGGCGCCCAGGTTGTCGAGCCGCTGGCCGAGCGCCAGGTCGAGCGCCTGGCCCGAGGCGATGGTGGCGCCGGCCCGGTTGAGCAGGCTCTGGGCGGCGACGTCGAGCGCGCCGTTGCCGGCGACCAGGCCGCCGTTGTCGAGCGCGCCGTCGGCCGCCACGCTGGCGTGCCCGCCGCCGACGTTGACGATGCGTCCGCCGTTGTTGGCGATGCTGCCGGCGCGCAAGTCCAGCGTGGCGTTGGCCAGGGCCGCCTCGATGTTGCCGCCGCCGTTGTCGAGCGCGCCGCCGGCCGCCAAGGCCAGCGCGCGCTGCGCCTGCACGGTGCCGCCGGTGTTGTCGAGCGCGCCGGCCAGCGTGAAGGCGGCGGCGCCGTCGGCCAGCATGCTGCCGCCGCGGTTGCTCAGGCTGTGCGCGGCCAGCGTCAGGTCGGCGTCCGAGCCGCGCACGGTGGCGACGTGGCCGCCGTCGTTGTTGAAGCTGCCGGCCAGCAGGCTGGCCTTGCCACCGGCGACGATGTTGCCGCTGTTGTTGACCAGCGCCGTGGCCTGCGCGAAGCCGAGCTCGGCGCGGCTGCTGATGTCGCCCTGGTTGTCGAGCCGCTGGCCGACGTCGAGCGCCAGCCCGGCGCCGGCGGCGATGCCGGCGCCGGCGCTGTTGCGCAGCGTCGCCGCCGCCACGGCCAGCGCGCCGTTGCCGGCGATGGTGCCGCTGTTGAGCAGCTCGCCGGCGGCGCCGACGCTGGCCGCGCCGACGCCGACGTTGACGATGCGCCCGCCGATGTTGGCCAGGCTGCCGGCCCGCACTTGCAGCCGGCTGGCCGCGTCGGACGCCTCGACCAGGCCGGCGCTGTTGTCGAACGCGCCGGCGGCGGCGATGCCGACGTCGCGGCCCGCCTGGATGGTGCCCTTGCTGTTGTCCAGCCCCTCGGCAAGCGCGAAGGCGATGTCGCGGTCGGCCTGCATGCTGCCGCCCCGGTTGCTCAGGCTGCCGCCGGCCAGCGCGATGTCGGCGCCGGACTGTTTGAGCGTGGCGACCCGGCCGCCGTCGTTGTTGAAGCTGAGCGCGGCCAGCCGCATCGCGCCGGCGGCGAAGATCTGGCCGCCGTTGTTGACGCGCGCCGTGCTTTGGCTGAAGTCGAGCCTGGCGCCGCTGTCGATCCGGCCGAGGTTGTCGAGCTGCTCGGCCACGCCCAGCGTCAGCGCGCCGGCGGCGGCGATGCTGGCGCCGGCGCGGTTGTCGACGCTGCGCGCCTCCAGCGCCAGCGCGCCGTTGCCGGCGATGGTGCCGCCGTTGAGGATGGCGCCGCTGGCGGCCACGGCGGCGTTGCCGGCGCCGACGTTGACGATGCGCCCGGCGCTGTTGTCGATGTCGGCGGCGCGCACGGCCAGCGTGGCGTCGGCGGCGCGCGCCTCGACCAGGCCGTTGTGGTTGTCAAGGGCGCCGGTGGCGGTCAGCGCCAGATTGTGCCCGGCCTGCAGCGTGCCTTGCGCGTTGTTGACGGCGCCGTTGATGGTGAACAGGGCGTTGCGGTCGGCCTGGATCAGGCCGTTCTGGTTGCTCAGCCCGCCGCTGGCGATGGCGATGTCGCCGCCGCCGCCCTTCAGCGTGGCGATCTGGCCGCCGTCGTTGTTGAGCAGGCCGGCGCTGTCGACGCCGAGCTGGCCCTTGGCGACGATCTTGCCGGCGTTGACCACGCCGCCGGCGCCGCTGCCGATGTGCAGCGCGGCACCGCTGTTGATGTTGCCCTGGTTGTCCAGCCGTTGGCCCAGCGTCAGGTCGAGCGCCTGGCCCGAGACGATGGCGCCGCTGGCGCTGTTGACGGCCAGCGCGGCGCTCAGGCTGAGCGTGCCGTTGCCGGCGATCAGACCGCTGTTGTAGAGGTAGCCGGCCGCCTTGACGCTGCTCGCGCCGCCGCCGGCGTTGACGATGCGTCCGCCGGCGTTGATGATGGTGGCGGCCGCCACCGCCAGCGCGCCGTCGGCGCCGACCGCCTCGATCAGGCCGGCGCTGTTGTCGAGCGCGCCGCCGGCGGTGATGCGCAGGTCGCGTCCGGCCTGCAGGGTGCCGCCGGCGTTGTTGACGGTGTCGGCCACGGTCAGGCCGGCGCTGCCGCTGGCGATCATGCTGCCGCCCTGGTTGTCCAGGGTCGCGCTGCTGATGGCCAGGTCGGCGCCGCTGCCGGCCACGGTGGCGATCTGGCCGCTGTTGCGCAGCGTGCGCGCCAGCAGCGTGGCGTCGCCGCCGGCGAAGACGCGGCCCGTGTTGTCGACCTCGGCCGTCGCCGCGCCGAGCCGCATGGCGCCGCCGCTGTCGATCAGTCCGGCGTTGTCCAGCCGTCCGCTGACGGCCAGGTCCATCCGCTGCAACGAGCTCAGCAGGCCGTCGTTGCTCAGCCTGTCGGCGACCAGGTCGAGGTCGCCGTTGGCGCTGATCTGGCCGCCGTTGACGATGCTGCTGGCGCCGATCTCGGTGGCGCCGTTGCCGCTGTTGACAATGCGCCCGGCGTTGTTGTCGATCGAGCCGGCATGCAGCCGCAGTTGGCTGGCGCCGCCCGTCGTCTCGACCAGGCCGCCCCGGTTGAGCAAGGCGCCGGCCGCGTCGACGACGATGTCGCGGCGCGCCTGCAGCACGCCGTTCTGGTTGTCGAGCTTGCCCGCCGTGGCGTTCAGCGTGGCGTCGCGGTCGGCCACGACGACGCCGCCATGGTTGCTGATCGACGCCGCGCTCAGGCGCAGGTCGCCGCTGCCGCCGTCGGCGGTGAGGAGGCGGCCGGCGTCGTTGTTGACGCCGGCCACGGCCACCTCGAGGTTGTGGCCGGCGATGATCTGGCCGCTGTTGTTGAGCTGGGCCCCGGCCTGCAGGAAGTCGAGGTCGTGGCCGCTGCCGATGTTGCCCCGGTTGTCCAGTTGCTCGCGCACTGCCAGCGACAGGTCGGCGCCGGCCAGCACGTTGCCGGCGGCTTGGTTGTCCAGTGTCGCGGCGGCCACCGCCAGCCGGCCGTTGGCACCGATCAGGCCGCTGTTCAGGATCTCGCCCCGGCTGGCGACGCTGGCGTCGCCGCCACCGGCGTTGACGATGCGTCCGCCGCTGTTGTCCAGCGACGCCGCCCGCAGACCCAGCGTGGCGGCCGCGCCAATCGCCTCGAGCACGCCGCCCTGGTTGTCCAGCTTGCCGCCGGCGCTCAACTGCAGCGCCGCGCCGGCCTGCACCACGCCGCCGTGGTTGTCGACGGCGCCCGAGGCGCCCACCGTGGCCGCGCCGCTGGCGACGATCTTGCCCTGCTGGTTGTCCAGCGCGGCGCTGTCCAGACCAAGGTTGCGGCCCGCCGTCAGCGTGCCGCCGTGGTTGTCGAAGGCGCCGGTGCGCAGCGTGGCGTCGCCGCCCACCTGCCAGACGCCGTCGCGCGCGCTGGTGGCGCCGCTGGCCAGGTGCAGGTCGCCCAGCACGGTGAGCTTGCCGGCCGCGCCGCCGATGCTGCCGCTGTTGAGCGTCAGGCCGGCGGCCGTCTCGATGAGTCCGCTGTGGTTGTCGAGCGCGCCGCCCACGCTCAGCCGCGCCGCGCCCGCCCCGGTGGGGGCGTCGGCGGCGGCGCCGGTCTGGCGCAGCACGCCGCCGCTGTTGTCGGCCGCGCCGCCGACCTGGACACCGAGCCAAGCCGCCTGAATCAAGCCCTTGCTGTTGTCGAGCCGGCCCACCTGGGCGTCGAGGGTGCCGCCCACCAGCAGGCGGCCGGCGTGGTTGTCGAAGCCGTCGACGCGGGCGCTGAAGTCGTGCGCCACGTTGATCTGGCCGTCGCGGTTGCCGAAGTCGGCGCCGCGAAGGGTCAGCTTGTCGACATTCAGGCGGCCACCGGCGTTGTCCAGCGCGCCCGCGTCGAGCGCGACGGCACCGCCGGCGACGATCTGGCCGGCGTCGTTGTTGATGCCGCCGGCCACGCGCAGCGTGCCGTCCGCCACCGGTTCAGGTGCCGGCGTCGGCGGCACGGCCGCGCCGTCGGCCGGCTTGGCCGGCGTCGCAGGGTCGGTGCCGGCGCCGCCGTCGCCCGCGTTTGTGCCGCTTCCCGCGCCCGTGCCTGTGCCTGTGCCTGTGCCTGTGCCTGTGCCTGTGCCTGTGCCTGTGCCTGTGCCCGTGCCCGTGCCTGTGCCCGTGCCGGCGCCGGTCCCGCCACCGTCGGCGGCCGCCGCAGCCGGCGCGCCGATTTGTCCGCCATGGGTGTTCAGCACGCTGGCGGCCTGCACGGCCAGCGCCGCGCCTCCACTCTGCAGCAACTTGCCGGCCTGGTTGTTGAAACCGCCGGCCGCGCTACTCAGCGCGAAACTGCGCGCCTGCATGGTGCCGCCGGCGTTGTCGATATCGCCCTGCGTCGTCAACTCGGCCGTGCTCGCGCTGTTGAGCATGCCGCTGTTGCGCACGCTGGCGGCGCGCGCCCGCAAGGCCTGGGCGTTGAGCGTGCCGCTGTTGGCCAGCTCGGCCGCCGATTCCACCGCCAGGGTCTTGCCGGCGTTGACGACGCCGCTGTTGGCCAGCGCGCCGCCGCTGCGCAGCGTGACGTCCGCCGCGCCGTCGATCTTGCCGCTGTTGGCGATGCCCCCGCCCGTCTGCACCTGCAGCAGCGCGCTGGCCGCCAGGCTGCCGCTGTTCTCCAGGCGTCCCTCGCTGGTCACCACCAGCTCGCCGGCGCCGGCACCGATGCTGCCGGCGTTGCGCACGCCGACACCGGCCTCGGTGCCGACCAGGGTGATCTTGTTGGCGTACATGCCGCCCAGCAGGCTGGCGTCGACGCCGTAGCGCGGCGCCACGCCTTCGGCGGCGGCCGGCAGCGCCGTGGCGCCCTGCGCGGCGTCGACCTGGTTGGCGCCGCTGAGCACCGTCAATTGCTGCGCCCACAGGCCGGCGTTGACGCTGAGCGAACGGGCGATCAGGTAGGTGTAGTCGGTCTGGCGCGCGTCCAACCCGGCGCCCTGGATGCTGATCTCGCCGCGCTGCACGCGGTAGCCGTCGATCGCGCCGTCCCTGAGCAGCGGCGCGCCGGTGCTCAGCGTGGCGCGGCTGACGTTGATGAAGCCGGCGCCGTCGACGACGATGCCGGCCGGGTTGGCGATCACCGTCTCGGCGCGGCTGCCGGCCACCTCGATGTAGCCGCGCAACTGGCTGGGCGCGCTGGAATTGACCTCGTTGAGGATCACCCGGGCGCTGCCGTGGGCCATCCAGGGGTTGCCGTCGATCCAGCCGCCGAGCTGGGTCTGCACCGGCGTGCGCGAATTGTTCAACACCGCGCCGGTCTTCGGCACGTCGAACCGGCTGTAGACGTTGCGCGACACGCCGGCCGCGCTGGGCGTCTGCACGTTGACCTGCAACACGCCGTTGGCGGCGTTCAGCACCGTGGCCTGCTGGCGTCCGGCGGCGGCGGGATCGGCGACGATCTGCGCCGCCGCCATGCCGGCGGCCAGGCCGCTCAGGCCGAAGACGCCGAACAGCGCCAGCGCCAGCGCGCGCAGCCGCGTCGCCAGTGCGCCGGCCGGGCCGCCCGGCGCGCCACCCGACGCCGCCGCGCCCTCGCCCATGCCCTTGCCGCTGCTGCGCGCGTTTTCCGCCACGGCCATGACCATGCCACGGGCTTTGTTGAAGATGATGCGATAGCGAAGTTTGTTCATGTCGGTTCCATTGCGTTCAAGCGCGGGGGCCGTGCGGCACAGTGCCGCCGGCGGGATTAATCGATGTGGTGGGTATGCCGGATGTGCGCGGAGTGCTGGCCGTGGCTAGTAGGCGTAGTTCAGGCTGAAGCCGCCGGCCACGGCGGCGCTGCGGAAGTGTTCCGGCTTGCGCACCGGCTTGCCGGCGAACAGCTCATACTGCAGGCCGTGCGACTGGCCGCGCCAACCCAGCGCGGCGCCGGCCAGGCTGGTGCCGGCCAGCAGCGCCGCGCTGCGGCCGGCCACCTGGCCGTAGTCCAGCGCCAGGTAGAGCTGCTGGGCGCCGCCGCCCGGGTTCCAGCTCAGCTCGTTGCGCAGCAGCCAGCCGCGCTCGGCCGACAGGCTGGTCTCGCCGTCGAAGCCGCGCACCGTGTAGCGGCCGCCGATGGCGAAGCGGTCCTGCGGGATCAAGGTGCTGCGGTTCCATTGCGCGCGCCAGTTGGCCTGGTACTGCAGCTTGGCGCCGGCCAGGCCGAACGGCAGCGCCAGGCTGGCGTCGGCGCTGACCAGCGTCGGCCGCGAGGTGCCCTCGTCGAACTCCTCCTCCGGCGCCGGCAGGGTGCCGAAGGCGTGGGTGCCGCGCTTGTAGAGCAGGTTGGCGTCGAGCGTGGCGTCGCCGATGAACTCCTTGTGCGTCAGGCCCAGCTCGAAGCCGCCCATCTGGCGCCGCTGCACCCGCACCTCGGTGTCGTCGATGAAGTTGGCGCTGCGCCGCTGGTAGGCGCGCAGCGCCAGGCCGCTCTTGCGCGCCGCGTCGCGGTACAGCACGCGCGCCAGCTTGAGCTCGACATTGCGGCTGCTGCCGCTGTAGATGTAGGTTTGGTTGGCGCCGGCGATGGCCTGGTGGTAGCGGTAGTCGTTGGCGGTGCCGGACAGCAGCCAATAGCCGAACGGCGCCGAGAGGTGCAGCGCGTAGCTGCGCGTGCCGTGCCGGCCGCGCTGGCGCGCGCCGCCCAGGTCGCGGTTGGCGCTGACGTAGAACAGCTCCTGCCAGCCCAGCAGATTGTCCAGCGACAGCGTGGCGCCGCCCTGGTATTTTCCAGTGCTGTCGCTGCCGCTGTCGTCGGCCGACAGGTTCAGCCGGGCCGGAAAGGCCTGCCGCCACTTGATCAGCAGGTCGCTTTCGCCGGGCTGCTCGCCGGGCACGATCTCGATGTCCGCCTCGGCCGTGGGCACCCGCTTGAAGTTCTCCAGCGCCTGCTCGATGTCGCGCAGGTTGAGCAGGTCGCCGGGCCGCGCCGGCAGCGCCGTGGCGTAGGAGGCGCGCGCCGGGGCGGCGCCCTCGGCCGGCGCGGCGAAGCGGATCGCGCGGATGCGGCCGGGCACCAGCGTCAAGGCCAGCTCGCCGGCGCGCAGGTCCTGCGGCGCCGCCAGCACGCGGCTGGTCACGTAGCCGGCGGCCACCAGCGCGTTCTGCACCTTGCCGATCACCGTGTTGATGCCGGCCGTGCCCAGGCACCGGCCGTTGGCGTCGCGCGCCGCCGCCAGCGCCCAGTCGAAGCGTGCCGCCTCGTCGCCGCGCAGCACGATGTGGTGGATGGGGAAGCACGGCGACTCGTCCGGCGGATAGCCGGCGGCGACCGTGGCGGCGGGCCGGGGCAGGCGCACGTCCGGCCGGCCCTCGGCCGCCTGCTCGCTCTGGGCCCGCTCCTTTTGTTGTTGTCGCAGCAATTGTTGGGCGGCGATGTCCGGTGAAACCTGGGCCAGCGCCTGGGCGCTGGCGATGCCGGACAGCAAAGCTACGCTGTACAGCAGTTTACTTGGGTGTTGCATTATTGCCTTGCGGAATTATTAATTGCGTTGGAGTGTATACAATTAATTTCCATGGGGCAATATCAATTATTTGATTTGCCTTAATTCCTGTCATATTTGACAGGATGCCTCTAATTTCGGCAAGCTGCCCGCAGCGCCCTCACAGCCGCTGCCACCCCTGCGCCACGCCCAGCAGATGCACCAAGCCAAAACCCAGGCAAATGAGCGAACTCCACAGCGCGAACGGTGTGGCCGCGCCGGTGGCTTGGTGTGAAGTCCCGGCACAAATTCTACTGGAATTTTCAACAATGTTTCTTTGAAGGAGTATTTCCAATGAAATTGGTATTTTTGCACTGTTGTGGCGCCCGCGCCGCTATAATTCGCCGATTCTTACACCACACTCGGGAACAACATGCTGCACCACATCTCCATCGGCGTCCGCGACCTGGCCTTGGCCAGCGAATTCTATGACGCCGCCCTCGGCGCGCTCGGTTTCCGCCGCGTCTTCGAGGACGACACCGCCACCGGTTACGGCCTGGAGGAAGACAAGGACCTGTTGTGCCTGAAGCTGCGGCCCGACGCCACGCCGCCCGGCGCCGGCTTCCACCTGGCCTTCGCCGCGCCCACGCGCGCGGCGGTGGACGCCTTTCACGCCGAAGCGCTGCGCGTCGGCGGCAAGGACAACGGCGCGCCCGGCCTGCGCGAGGACTACGGCGACCACTACTACGCCGCCTTCCTGGTCGACCCGGACGGCCACCACATCGAGGCCGTCATCAACCGCCCGCTGGCCTAGTACTCCGGCGCTGTCCGCTGGCCAGACTGGCGGAGCGGTGCCGCCATCAGGGTTCCGGCCGGCGGTGGCGCAGCGCGTGGGCGGCCTCGCGCATTTGCACCTCGGCCAGCGCCTCGTTGCGCTCGAAGCCCATCGAGCCGTCGCGCAGACCGAGCGCCATGGCCATCACCGCCTCGGGATACTCGAGGTCGGCCGCCTTCTCGATCCAGCGGCGCGCCGCCAGCTCGTCGCGTGCCACTCCCTCGCCGACCAGCAGCAGGTTGGCCAGCACGAACATCGCCGCCGGCACCTGGCGGTTGGCGGCGAACTCCAGCCAGCGCGCCGCCGTCCGGCTGTCGCGCGCCACGCCCATGCCGTTGCGGTACATCAGACCCAAATAATAGGCCGCCGCCGGGTCGCCCGACTTGGCCGCGCCGCCGAACAAGGCCAGCGCCTTCGGCCAGTTGGCCGGTATGGCCGGGGTGCCGCGCAAATACTGCTTGGCCTGGTCGAGCGCTGCGGCGGCCAGGACGCCTCCTGCGCCATTGGTTGACGGCGCGGCGCCGACCACGGCGCTGGACTGCTGCGCCCCGCCTGCGGCGCTGGCGGACGCCGGTGCCAGCGCAGCCAGCAGGGCCAGCGCCGCGACGGCGCGGCGGGCCGCCGGCGCCATCGCCCGGCGGCTTGTCGCGCCCCCTCCTTGGCTCGGCATCGGCTGCGTCATTTGGACAGGTCCACCGTGTACAAAGCGAAGCCCTTGCCGCCGCCGTCGTCGGCGCGCAGCAGCGACACGTTGTCCAGTCCCGCGTCGCGCGCCAGTTCGAGCATGCCCGGCGCCGAGTGGAACACCACCGGCCCGCGCGTCGTCGTGCGGGCGAAGCGCCAGCTGCGGCTGGCGCCGTGCTCGGCGCGCTTCAGCTCCTTGGCCGCCTGGATGTAGGCGATCAGCACGTCGCGGCTGTTGTCCGGCGAGGCCAGCACGGTCTTGCTGCCGTCCAGGCCGGGAAAGCCGCCGCCGCCGCTGGCGCGGAAGTTGTTGGTGGCGACCAGGAACTCCTGCGCCGCCATCACCGGCTGGCCGCGATAGCGCAGGTCGCGGATGCGTTGGCCGGCCGGCTGCGTCACGTCGATCTGGTAGCGCACGTCGGCGCTGGTCAGCATGTCGAAGTTGAAGCCGGCGAAGGCGCTGTTGACCAGCTCCTGCAGCGCCGTCTGCGTCGGGTCGATGCGGTTGAAGCGCTCGGCGCCCTTCTCCAGCCAGGCGGTCAGCTCGGCACCGTTGACCTTCACGCCGTACAGCGCGTTCGGATACAGGTACAGGTCGGCGGCGTTGTTCAGCGCCACCGCGCCGGCCGCCACGTCGGTGTAATCGCCCACGCCGGCCGCGCCGGTCTTGAACGGCGAGGCCATCGACAGCACCGGCAGCCCGGCGTACTGCGGCAGGTTGGCCTTGATGTAGTTGGCCAGGTAGGCGCCCTGCGCCTGGTTCACCAAGGTGATCGCGCTGGCGTCGCCGACGTCGGCGAAATAGGTCGACATGCGGAAGTCGCTGCGCCCGATCGGCGTCTTGACATACGCGATGGTGGCCTGGTGCTCGGCGGCGACCAGGGCGGCGAAGGCCGGATCGGCGGCGACGAAGCTGCGGTCGGCGTTCTGGATGGCGCGCGCCTCCACCGTGGTGCGCGTTTTGTCCACCACCCAGGTCTTGCCGTCGTGGCGCAGGCGCAGGCCGATCACGCCCAGGTGCTTGCCCCATAAATTGGCCATCACCGTCGGCACGCCGTGCACCGTGCCCTTGACCTTGTCGACGCCGGGCAGGTTGAACTGCGGCACCGTGCTGGCGGCGTTGGGGAACAGCTGGTGCGAATGGCCGATCAGCAGCGCGTCGACGCCGGCCACCTGGGCCAGGTGATAGCTGCCGTTCTCCATCGCCGGATCGTAGGGGCTGTCGTCCAGGCCGCCGTGCGAGATCGCCACGATCAAATCGGCGCCGCGCGCGCGCATCTCGGGAATGTACTTCTGCGCCGTCTCGCGCACGCCTTCGGTGTAGACGCGGCCGGCCAGCCAGTGCTTGTCCCAGTCGAGGATGACGGGCGGCGCGAAGCCGATGATGCCGACCTTGACGACCGCATCGACCGGCCGGCCGTCCGGGCCGCTGGCGCGCACCCGCTTGTCGATGATGCGGTAGGGCTCGAACAGCGGCCGCCGCGTCTTGCCGCTGTAGACGTTGGCCAGCACCAGCGGGAACTGCGGCCCGGCGCAGCGCGGCGCGGCGGCGTCGACGCCGTCCACCTCGAAGCGGCTGCCGGTGACCCGGCCCAGATAGGCCAGGCCGTAGTTGAACTCGTGGTTGCCGATGCCGCCGCCCTCCACGCCGAGCAGGTTCATCGCCTGGTAGATCGCCAGCGCGCGCTCGCACGGCACTGGCGCCACCAGCGCCTGGTAGTCGGCCAGCGCGCTGCCCTGGATGGCGTCGCCGTTGTCGAGCAACAGCGTGTTGGCGAACTCGGCGCGCGCCTGGCGCACCAGCGTGGCGGTGCGCTCCAGGCCGATGGCCGGCTCGGCCTTGAGCTTGTAGTAGTCGTAGCCGAGCACCGTGGCGTGCAGGTCGGTGGTTTCGAGCAGGGCCAGCGTGGCCTCGCTGCCGGCCGCCGGCGCGCGCGGCTGCCCGGCGCAGGCGGACAAGGCGGCGGCGAGCAAAACGGGCAGAACAGTGCGGCTTGGGCTGGGGCGCATGAACGGACAGGGCGGATTCTTGAGTAGCAGCATGATACGCAGTGCCGCCCGCCGCATCAAGTTCGTTCTGTCGAGCCCGGCATTGGTTTTTACACAAGCCTGGCGCATCGCCCGTTGAAACAGCTTGCACGGCGGCGCCCCCGGCAGTGGCGCGCTCGCGTATAATCTAGGGTTTGATTTCTGCATAGAAAAGATAAGCCATGGAAGCCGAACGCATCAACGCCCTCTCCGCCCTGCTCGCCGATCTGACGACCCGCGAAGCCGAACTACGGAGGTATCTTTGACTTCGATACCAAGTCAGAGAAACTCGAACAAGTCAACGAAGAATTAGAAGACCCGACCGTCTGGAACGATCCCAAGCGCGCCCAGGACCTGGGTAAGGAAAAGAAATCGCTCGAGTCGATCGTCTTCTCCCTGACCAAGGCCGACGCCGACCTGCGCGACACCGCAGACCTGTTCGCCATGGCGCGCGAGGAGCAGGACGACGACACGCTGGAAGCCATCATCGTCGACGTCGAGGACATCAAGAAGGTCATCGAGGGCATGGAGTTCCGCCGGATGTTCAACAATCCGATGGACCCGAACAACTGCTTCATCGACATCCAGGCCGGCGCCGGCGGCACCGAGGCGCAGGACTGGGCCTCGATGCTGTTGCGCCAATACCTGCGCTATTGCGAACGCAAGGGCTTCAAGGTCGAGATCATGGAGCAGTCCGACGGCGAGGTGGCCGGCATCAAGACCGCCACCCTGAAGGTCGAGGGTGACCACGCCTACGGCTTCCTGCGCACCGAGACCGGCGTGCACCGTTTGGTGCGCAAGTCGCCGTTCGACTCGGCCAACGGCCGCCACACCTCGTTCACCTCGCTGTTCGTGTATCCGGAAGTGGACGATTCGATCGACATCGAGATCAACCCGGCCGATTTGCGCGTCGACACCTACCGCGCCTCCGGTGCCGGCGGCCAGCACATCAACAAGACCGACTCGGCCGTGCGTCTGACGCACATGCCGTCCGGTATCGTCGTGCAGTGCCAGAACGACCGCTCGCAGCACCGCAACCGCGCCGAGGCGATGGAAATGCTCAAGGCCAAGCTGTACGAGGCCGAGCTGCGCAAGCGCATGAGCGAGCAGCAGAAGCTGGAAGACTCCAAGACCGACGTCGGCTGGGGCCACCAGATCCGCTCCTACGTGCTGGACCAGTCCCGCATCAAGGACCTGCGCACCAACTTCGAGACCGGCAACACCAAGGGCGTGCTGGACGGCGACCTCGACGAGTTCATCTCCGCATCCCTCAAGCAAGGCGTATAACGATGACCCAAGCACAGCGCGCATTCATCTTCGACATGGACGGCACCATCGTCGACAACATGGCCTTCCACACCAAGTCGTGGCTGGCCTTCTTCGAACGGCGCGGCCACACGGTCGACGCCGACGAGTTCTTCCGCGCCACGGCCGGCCGCCAGGGCCACGAGATCATGGCCCACTACCTGGGCGGCCACCTGACGAAGGAAGAAAGCGCGCTGCTGGATTTTGAAAAAGAATCGCTGTACCGCGAGCTGTACGCGCCCCACCGGGCCACCGTCAAGGGCTTCGACGCGCTGATCGCGGCGGCCAAAAGCCGCCGCGTGGCGCTGGCCGTGGCCACCGCCGCGCCCAACGACAACATCGTCTTCACGCTCGACGGCCTGGCCCTGCGCGGCCACTTCGACGCCGTCGTCGGCGCCGCCGACGTCGCCCGCGGCAAGCCCAACCCGGACGTGTTCCTGCTGGCGGCCCAGCGCTGCGGCGCCGCGCCCGAGCACAGCATCGTCTTCGAGGACGCCCCGCTCGGCGTCGAGGCGGCGCGCCGCGCCGGCATGCGCGCGGTGGTGCTCACCACCACCCTGCCGGCCGAGGCCTTCGCCGAATTCGACAACGTGATCTGCGTCGCGCGCGACTTCAGCGAGCTCGACGTCGAGCAGCTGTTCGGCCTGGGCGCCGACTTCGCCGCCACCGCGTCCACCATTTAAATACTCACCTCAACCAAGCACACACCATGACCACGGAACAAGATCAAGCAGCAGCGCAGGCAGCGCCGGACGAAAACAAAATCATCGCCGAGCGCCGCGTCAAGCTGGCCACCCTGCGCGAGCAAGGCATCGCCTTCCCCAACGACTTCCGCCCGCAGCACAAGGCCGCCGCCCTGCACGAGCAGTACGCCGGCAAGAGCCGCGAAGAGCTGGAAGCCGAGCCGATCACCGTGGTGCTGGCCGGCCGCATGATGCTCAAGCGCGAAGCCGGCAAGAAGGCCGCCTTCGCCACGCTGCAGGACGCCTCCGGCGCCAAGGCCGACGGCCGCATCCAGATCTACGCCACGCTCGACCTGACCGGCGAAGCCGCCATGGCCGCGCTGCACCACTACGACCTGGGCGACATCCTCGGCGTCACCGGCACCCTGTTCAAGACCAAGACCGACGAACTGACCATCAAGGTTAGCGAGCTGCGCCTGATCACCAAGTCGCTGCGTCCGCTGCCCGACAAGTTCCACGGCCTGGCCGACCAGGAGACCAAGTACCGCCAGCGCTACGTCGACCTGATCATGAACGAGGAAACGCGCCGCACCTTCAAGGCGCGCACCGCCGCCATCTCCTCGATCCGCCGCTTCATGGAAAAGAACGAGTTCATGGAAGTGGAAACGCCGATGCTGCACACCATTCCCGGTGGCGCCGCGGCCAAGCCCTTCACCACCCACCACAACGCGCTCGACATGCAAATGTTCCTGCGCATCGCGCCCGAGCTGTACCTGAAGCGTCTGGTGGTGGGCGGCTTCGACCGCGTGTTCGAGATCAACCGCAACTTCCGCAACGAAGGCGTGTCGATCCGTCACAACCCCGAATTCACCATGATGGAGTTCTACGCGGCGTACACCGACTACAAGTGGTTGATGGACTTCACCGAGGCCGTCATCCGCCAGGCCGCCATCGACGCCCACGGCACCGCCACGCTGACCTACGGCGGCCGCGAGCTGGACTTGGCCAAGCCCTTCCACCGCCTGACCATCGTCGAGGCGATCAACAAGTACGCGCCCGGCTACACGCCCGAACAGCTGACCGACGCCGAGTTCATCAAGACCGAGCTGGCGAAATTCGGCGTCAAGCCCTTCGCCACCGCCGGCCTGGGCGCGCTGCAACTGGCGCTGTTCGAAGAGACCGCCGAAGCCCAGCTGTGGGAACCGACCTACATCATCGACTACCCGGTCGAAGTGTCGCCGCTGGCGCGCGCCTCCGACACCGTGGCCGGCATCACCGAGCGCTTCGAGCTGTTCATGGTCGGCCGCGAGATCGCCAACGGCTTCTCCGAGTTGAACGACGCCGAGGACCAGTCGGCCCGCTTCCTGGCCCAGGTGGCCGCCAAGGACGCCGGCGACGAGGAGGCGATGTTCTACGACGCCGACTACATCCGCGCGCTCGAATACGGCATGCCGCCGGCCGGCGGTTGCGGCATCGGCATCGACCGCCTGATGATGATCATCACCGACTCGCCCAACATCCGCGACGTGCTGCTGTTCCCGCACCTGCGCCGCGAAGAGTAAGCGCTGGCGTCAGCCATAAGAAAAGCCGCCCGACTGCGAAGCCGGGCGGCTTTTTTCATTCCTGCACGGGACGGCGGGGCCTCACCGACACCCCGAGGCGCATGCCCGGGGTCTGACCCCGTACGGGGTCAGACCCCTGCGGTTCCGGGGTAAAACTCCGCCAACGCCAAGCCTACTGGATCACCCGGTAGCAAGGCGTGTAGGCCTTGCCGGCCAGCTTCATCCGATGCTGCACCACGAAGGAGGCCAGCAGCGCGTCCATTGGCCCCATGATCGCGGCGTCGCCGTGGATCTCGAAGTGGCCGTACTTCTCGATGGCGCGGATGCCCTCGTCCTTGACGTTGCCCGCCACCACGCCGGAGAAGGCGCGGCGCAGGTTCGCCGCCAACAAATGCACCTCCTGGTTCTTGTGCAGGCTCAGGTTGCGCATGTTCTCGTGGGTCGGCGCGAACGGGCGCTGGAACTCGTGGTCGATCTTCAGCAGCCAGTTGTAATAATAGGCGTCGCCGCGCGACTTGCGGAACTCGCGCACCTGCTTGATGCCGGCCTGCATCTCGCGCGCCACCAGCTCGGGATCGTCGATGATGATCTTGTAGCGCTGCTGCGCCTCCGGCCCCAGCGTGTCGCTGATGAACTGGTTGATCTGCACGAAGTACTCGCGCGAGCTTTCCGGCCCGGTGAAGATCAGCGGGAACGGGATCTCGACGTTGTCCGGATGCAGCAGGATGCCCAGGATGTAGAGGATCTCCTCGGCCGTGCCGGCGCCGCCGGGGAACACCACGATGCCGTGGCCGGTGCGCACGAAGGCCTCCAGCCGCTTCTCGATGTCCGGCATGATAACCAGCGAGTTGACGATCGGGTTGGGCGACTCGGCGGCGATGATGCCCGGCTCGGAGATGCCCAGGTAGCGCCCGGTCTGCAAACGCTGCTTGGCGTGGCCGATGGTGGCGCCCTTCATCGGTCCCTTCATCGCGCCCGGGCCGCAGCCGGTGCAAATGTCCAGGCCGCGCAGGCCCATCTGGTAGCCCACTTCCTTCGAGTAGTTGTACTCGGCGCGGTTGATCGAGTGGCCGCCCCAGCACACCACCAGGTTCGGGTTGAGCAGCGGTTTCAACACGTTGGCGTTGCGCAGGATGTGGAAGACGGCGTCGGTGATGCCCTCGGTGCCGTCGAGGTCGAACTTCGGATTGTCGGTCACCTCGTTGCTGACGAAGACGATGTCGCGCAGCACGGCGAACAGGTGCTCGTGGATTCCTTTGACCATCTTGCCGTCGACGAAGGCGATGCCCGGCGCGCCCTTGATGTCGAGCTTGATGCCGCGCTCGCGCTGGACGATGCTGATCCCGAACGATTTGTAGCGCTCCAGCAGTTCCTTTCCATCGTCGATAGTGCTGCCGCAGTTGAGCACGGCCAGTGCGCAATTGCGGAACATATTATAGAGGCCGCCCTGGCTAGTATCGAGCAGCTTGTTGACCTCGGCTTTGGAGAGCACTTCCAGCTGGCCCTCGGGCGCGATCAGGGTATCGACAACGTCATGTTCCATAGTACAGAAATCCTTATTCAGTTCATTCCAACACTTGTATTTGTCCCACGCTTGCAATGCCAATATACGACAACTCAGCCCGTTTGGGGCCGGAGATTGCACATTCGCACCACCCGGCGCAGCGGACCGCTTCTCTAGCACAAACGATACTTTTTCGCAGGGCCGCCGCCAAAAGCTGTGTCGGCAACGTTTTGTAGATTAAAATGCTCGCCTATTGGGAACCGGGCCCGTCATAAGCGGACTTGCTCAGGCACGTTTTTACCAGCGGTCCCCCATAAAAACTCTATTTCATAATAATTTTTCAGGAGAACCCGCATGAGCGGTGCTACCACCCCTAACACGGAAGTCGCCATCCCCGAGTTCAAGCAGATCCTGGGACACCCCAGTCCGCTGTGGATGTTGTTCATGGCCGAATTCTGGGAACGCTTCGCGTTCTACGGCATTCGCTGGGCCCTGGTGCTGTACATCGTCACCCAGTTCTTCGGCGGCGACGCGGCCGGCCAAGCCTCGGCCAATCTGACCTACGGCTCCTACCTCGCGCTGGTGTATGCCGCCGCGTTGTTCGGCGGCTACGTGGCCGACCGTGTGCTCGGCTACCAGCGCTCGATCCTGGTCGGCGCCACCTTCATGGCGGCCGGCCTGTTCATGATCGCCATCCCCAACCGCGACCTGTTCAACCTCGGCCTGGCCACCATCATCGTCGGCAACGGCATGTTCAAACCGAACATCTCGACCATGGTGGGCAAACTGTATTCGCTGGCCGACACGCGCCGCGACTCCGGCTTCACCATCTTCTACATGGGCATCAACGTCGGTGGCTTCCTCGCGCCGATCTTCACCCAGCTGCTGGCCGAAGAGATCTTCGGCACCAGCGCCATGCCTTCGTACAAGATCGTCTTCATCTCGGCCGGCATCGGCATGCTGATCAGCCTGGTCTGGTTCGCCATCGGCCGCTCCGCGCTGAAAGGCATCGGCGCCCCCGCCCCCGAGGCGCAAAACCCGATGCGCATCGTCTACGTCGCCCTCGGCGCGCTGTGCGTGATCCCGGTGTTCTACTTCCTGCTGGCCGTCGGCGCGCAGAAGCTGCAAGGCGTGCTCAGCGTGCTGTTCATCGGCCTGGCCGTCATGCTGATGATCGAAGGCATCAAGAACGGCAAGGTCGCCCGCGACAAGGTCATCGCCATGCTGCTGATCTTCTTCTTCAACATCATGTTCTGGATGTTCTTCGAACAGGCCGGCAGCTCGTTCACCTTCCTGGCCGACAACATCGTCAACCGCGACCTGGGCTTCATGAACTTCCCGACCGCCTGGTTCCAGAGCGTCAACTCGATCGCCATCATCGCCTTCGCCCCCGTCGTCGCCGCCGTCTGGGTCATGCTGGGCAAGCGCAACGCCAACCCTTCGATCCCGCGCAAGTTCGGCATCGGCCTGATCGGCAACGCCATCGCCTTCGGCCTGCTGATGTTCGCCCTGTCGAGCCTGGTTGACGGCAACAACAAGATCCCGTTCTGGACCTTGTTCATGGTCTACGTGATCCAGTCGATCGGCGAGCTGTGCCTGTCGCCGATCGGCCTGTCGATGGTCACCAAACTGGCCCCTACCCGCCTGGTCGGCCTGGGCATGGGCGGCTGGTTCCTCTCCACCGGCATCGGCAACAACCTGTCGGGCATCTTCGCCTCCGTCGTCTCCGGCGAGACCGGCATGTCGGTGCAGTCGGCGCTGACCGGCTACACCTTCGGCTTCTACTCGCTGCTGGGCGCCGGCGTGCTGCTGTTCCTGATCGCCCCGCTGATCAATAAACTGATGCACGGCGTGAAGTAATCCTTCCAGCGTCAACGTAAAACGGCGGCCCGCGCGAGTGGGCCGCCGTTTTTTCGTTCCGGCATGGCGATTACATTAACGTTTCTCTCGACCATCTATTCCGGATAGGCTATTCTTGCCTCGGCTCGCCAGCGGCGCTGGGCGCGGCCGCCCCGAACGATCCCATCCCCTCACAGAAAGCGACGCCATGCGGACTCCAGGCACACTCCGGTTACTACTCAGTGCGACAACGGTTTTGCTGTTCAGTGCTTCGGTCGATGCCGCCCCGACGCCGCACGCCGATGCCGATGCCCGGACCGGCAAAGCCGTCGTCGAGTTCATCCGGAGTGAAATGCGGGAGCGCCACATTCCGGGACTGCAAATCGTCGTCGTCAAGAAGCAGAAGGTCGTGCTGTCGAAGGCGTTCGGCGTCGCCAGCCTCCAGTACGGCGTGCCAGTCACCGACGCCAGCGTGTTCTCGATCAACTCCGCCACCAAATCGTTCACCGGCGTGGCCGTCATGCAGCTGGTGGAACAGGGCAAGCTCGAGCTGCAGGCGCCGGCCGCGCACTACCTGCCCGACTTGCCGGCCGAATGGCAAGCCGTCACCGTGGCGCAGCTGCTCGCCCACACCTCCGGCCTTCCCGACATCCTGGACCAGCGCACCTCTGGTTTGATCGCGGGCAGCCCGGAAGCCTCCTGGAAAGCCGTGCAAAAGCTGCCGATGGAGTTCGCGCCCGGCCAGCGCTTCAGCTACAACCAGACCAACTATCTGCTGCTGGGAAAAATCATCGACCGGCTGAGCGGCGAGCCCTTCCTCCAGTTCATCCAGCGCAAGCAGTTCGACGCGGTCGGCATGCCGAACACCAGCTTTGGCGACAGCTTGGACATCATCAAGAACAAGGCCAACTCGTATCGTCTGGCGGGCGACGGCACAACGCTGAAGAACGTGATCGAAGACTTCACGCCGAGCATGCGCACCGGCGCCGGCATCAATAGCAGCGCACAAGAGCTGGCCAAATGGATCGTCGCCCTGCAACAAGGCCGTTTGCTCAAGCCCGCCAGCCTCGGCCAGCTGTGGCAGCCGTCGGTGTATTCGGATGGCAAGCCGGCGCCGTGGGCCATGGGCTGGCCGGCGATCCGTCGCGGCGAGCACCGCGCCGTGGCCGGCATCGGCGGTGGCCGTTCCGCGTTCTACGTCTACCCCGACGACGACCTGGCGATCATCATCCTGAGCAATCTGGCCGGCGGCCAACCGGAACAGTTGATCGACACGGTGGCCGGCTATTACGTGCCGGCGCTCAGGAAAATCAACGGCGGCGGCTACGCGCTGTACCGCCTGCGCGAACAGTTCGGCGCCGCCAGCTTCGACAATATCGACCAGAAACTGCGCCAGGTGACGGAAAAATACGCCGTTTCCGCGCCCAGCGACGGCGCCCTGAACGGCTGGGGCTATCGCCTGTTGGCCCAGCGCCAGACCAAGTCGGCCATCGCGGTGCTTGCCCTCGCGGCGCAACGCTATCCCGACAGCGCCAACGCGCACGACAGTCTGGCCGAGGCGTATGAAGCGGACTCGGCCAAAGAGCTGGCGATCCGACACTACCGTCGTTCCCTGGAACTCAACCCAGGGAATCAACAAGCGATAGACCGCTTGAAACTACTGGAGTAGATCGGTGGGCCGGTCCCTTGGCAGGCAGGCGCATGCGGGGATGAGCATGCAGCCGTTCGGTGACGATGATGATGGTGTTTTTTCGCCAATCCACGATGCAGCAAGTGTAATTATTCAAGCTCACTAGTAGGACGCAGCGCCGCGCCCCCCCCCCCCCCGTGAAAGGCGAAGCGGTAGGTGTTTCTTCCCGCTTTATTCGCCTCCCGGGCAGACGCTTACTTTTACTCGTGCTTGCCCATCTCGCTGGCAGCACAGCCGTAGTGATTTCGCAAGCGGAGCCAGCTGCAATGGCGGCGGGTGTTGTATTTTTATCATGTTCGCACTTTTTCTGGCTTTTTCTGGCAGCCTACGGCGGCGTTGGTCTAAGATGACGTCATCGGCAACGCCGGCCGGTGCGAACGGCGCGCATCATTCAGGAGATGCATCATGCGAAGCTATCTCGGTGTCCTCGCAGCAGGTCTGTGCGGCTGCTCCTTCCTCACGCCGCCCATTGAAAAACCTGTGATCGAAGATCACGCCGGCGTCCTCGGTACCTTCGCCACCGTGGCGGAGCGACGCATGGTGGTGACAAAGAAGAAGTACGAAGACAAGCACCCGGACAATCCCGGCTACAACTCGACTTTCTGCGCCGAGCCGCCGCCGGACAGCACCCAGAGCATCGCCAGCTCGCTGACAGCGGCGCTACGCGCGGACGCCTCGCGGGACAAGAGCAAGCAAGGCGTGAGCGCCGAAGCGGCGCGCGAACTGATCACGACGGCCAAATCGATGTTCACCCGCTCGCAGGGCGTGCAGCTGTTCCGGGACGGAGTCTACAACCTGTGCCAAGCCCACTTGAATTCCGCGATCGACCAGCCAAGCTACGAAAAGATGTTTTCCGAATTGCTCGGGGTAAGCGCGAAATTGATCGCGGACGAAATCGCCAAGAGTCCGAACGTCGACGTGGCCAAGGCGGTCAGCGCGGCCAAGGAAGCGCAAGACGCACAGGAACAAGCTGCGGCTTCGCTCATCACGCTGAAGACATTGAAGAACGAAGCCGAATCCGAACGCAGGACGGCGGATGCGGCGCGCAAGGTGGCCCAAGCCGCAAGCAAGGAAGCGCAGGATGCGGCGGATGAGAGACTGAAGGAAGTAGAACTGGCGGCCACCCGTGCGGAAGCCGCGGCCACCCGCGCCGAGGCAGCGGCGGGGTCTGCCAAATAGCCCGCCGGGTTGGCCGGGGCTCCCAGGCGAATAGGTTCAGGATCGCGTTCAGGCCCACGAAACTGAGCGCCACGGTGGGCTGTCTGTGCACTACGGGGCTTGGCGCGGAACGCCACGGACATGCCGGCGATGTCCATCATCTTCAGGTCATTGGCACCGCCGCCCATGACGATGGATTCGTGTTCAGATTGTGCTGCAGGGCCAGCCGCGCTACCAAGATCGCCGAATCGCATGCCTAGTGCGCCAGCTCCCGCTTGAACTCCAGCGGGTAGTTCGTGCTGCGCCGGCGCCTGCCGTATTCAACTCCACTCTCCATGATAGTCGACACCAATGTAGTCGGGCCTACTTTGCGACACGTGGTTTTCAGTGTCCAGACGGTGCAGGCTTTACGCTTTCGTTTATTGTCTCAGCCTTGAGCCAGCTAGATAGCCGCACTGATCGCCGCTCCGCATAGAAGGACTCTGTAGTTTCCACCCTCAAATAGGATCGGACAGCACTACGTGAGATACCGAGTCGTCTGGCAATTTCTCGAAATGGTATCTGGTCACGAAGGTGCCAGCGTCGAATAATTCCCAATAGCGCCACGTGATCACTCCGATCTCCTGCCGATGAGAAAGGTGGAATTGCGCCACCACCAACCACCCAGAAAGTAAAGTAAGTTTGTAACATAATAGCGGTATGAAATGCAAACGAACTTCTGACGGCCGCAAACTGGACCATCACACGCTCCAGGTCATGCGCCAACAAGCGATCAAAGCGGTGCGCGAAGGCCAGACGGCGGCGAGCGTGGCCGCCGCCTACGGCTTGAGTGTCACCACCATCTTCCGGTGGCTGGCCAAGTTTTCCGAAGGCGGCCAGAACGCCTTGCTCGCCAAGCCCATCCCGGGCCGACCGCCGAAGGTCAGTGCCGAGGAAATGCGGTGGATTGCGCAGGCCGTGAAGAACAAGACGCCGCAACAGTTCAAGTTCGAGTTTGGCCTGTGGACGCTGTCGCTGATGCGCGAATTGATCAACCGCCAGTTCGGTAAGTCCTTGTCGTTGGAGTCGGTCCGGCGCGTCATGAAGCTGCTGGGTTTTTCTGTGCAGAAGCCGCTGTATCAGGCCTGGCAGCAGGATCCGCTGCTGGTCCAGAAGTGGGAGGCCGAGACCTATCCGGCCATCAAGGCCGAAGCGAAGGCCGCCGGCGCCAACATCTACTTCGCCGACGAGGCCGGCATCCGTTCCGACTACCATACCGGCACCACCTGGGCACCGGTTGGCGAAACGCCGGTCGTCGAGGTGACCGGGCGCCGCTTCTCCTTCAACATGATTTCGGCGGTGAGCCCGCGCGGCGACTTTCGTTTCATGATTCATGAGGGCACCGTGGACGCGGCCGTGTTCAAGGAGTTTCTCAAGCGCTTGATGGTCGGAGCAAGCAAGCCCGTGTTCGTTGTCGTGGACGGCCACACCATTCACAAGGCCAAGCTCATGAGGCAATACGTCGATAGCCTCGACGGCGCACTCAAACTGTTCTACCTGCCGCCGTACTCGCCGCATCTCAATCCCGACGAGTAGGTATGGGTACACGTGAAGCGCCAGGTCAGCAAGCAATTCGTGCAAGACAAAGACGGGATGAAAAAACTCGCCCTCGGCGCCTTGCGCCGTAATCAGAAATTGCCGGCGATGGTCAAATCGTTCTTTCAGCAACAGGAATGCTGCTACGCCGCCTGAGTGCTTACTTTACTTTCTAGAAGGTTAGTAACGTGAGGCAAATTCCGTTGCAAATTTGTGGGAAGGCGGGTCAGATTCCAGTGCAATTTAACAGCCGCCATTCCTCCTGGCGCTCGCCATCGACCAGAAAGAATTGAGGCATAGGGCGCTCTTACGCCTCGCAGCGCAGAGACGCATTCACCGTAATATCGATCCATCCACGCTTCCGATCTGCGAAAGAGCCGTGGGGTCGCGCAGTGACCGTTGCCTTGAGAGATCGACTGTCAGGGGCCACGCTGACGGCATTCGATCCATTACTGTCGCTGTGGGGTTGAATAGATGTCGAGATAATTGTGCAGTTCGGTGGCGCCGAATACTCGCAGGACTGTTTCTGTTCCGGAGAGGACACACCTTGCCACTCGGCAGTCACGCTTAGACGACTGCACGCCACCACAGTAGGCGTTGTGACAACTAGCGTTCTTGGGAAAGGATTTTCCTTCTGCCATTGGATGAACTGGTCTGGAGTCGGGTTAGTGGCCATGAATGCATTGAA
The DNA here is from genome assembly GCF_900114705.1 of Rugamonas rubra. Lineage (GTDB taxonomy): Bacteria > Pseudomonadota > Gammaproteobacteria > Burkholderiales > Burkholderiaceae_D > Rugamonas > Rugamonas rubra. The sequence continues at coordinate 175,936 of NZ_FOTW01000015.1, read as the reverse complement.
TCGATCAGTGTACGAAGCTTGTTCTAGTGTGAACTTGTCCCTCGCTACTGCGAGGCAGCGAAGGTAGTCCCGAACAGTTGCCTCACGAGATGCTTTACCAACAAGATCGATGACACCCGGGTCAGTCTTGACGTCAATTTTCCCCAAAACCAGTTTCGAGTAGCTTGCGGAGGCGACCGAGATGTCCACCCCGAGCTTAGTGAAGACCGCTGATGGTGGCGCCACACAGCCGTAGAGATCGGGCGTCGGCGCTGGCATGGGCGGGTTCTCGGCGATTGCTTGCGGTGCCAGCAAGTAACGTATTGCTAACGCAGATACTATCAGCATAGTAGTACCGAACAGAATCTTCTTTTGATTGGCAGTCATTTCTCCCCCGTTAAAGGACATGTAAGAGATCTAACGTGAACGGTAACCAGCGCGCGTCAGAGATACAGGTGGACGCTTTTTTCAGCCTACTTTACCACGGCAAGTCACCCACGCGCTTGCACGCAACCCAAGGACAGAGGTCAAGATTGCAAGCGCGATTCAGGGCAGCTTAGGCTGACTACAGCACTTCCCCTGAGCCGGCAATGCGAACTGGCGGAAGTGCCGCGCGCGACGGTGTACCGGCGGCTCACCGCCAAGGTGCCGCAGGATGCGTCCCCGGAGACCTGCTGTCGCTCGGATTTCACTATTTGCAATATTGCAGTTCAAGTTTATGATTGCAGTACTGCTGCATTGCATGCGGCAACCCTCTTCTCTTTCTAGGACAAAACATGAAATTATTAGCATTTGCAGCAAGTAGCAGCCGTCAATCCATCAACAAGAAATTAGTGACGTACGCGGCTGGTTTGCTGGAAGGTGCTGATGTTGAGGTGCTCGATTTGAACGACTACGAAATGCCCTTGTTCAGCGTCGACCGCGAGGCCGATTCCGGCCATCCGGAGTTGGCCAAGGCCTTCCTGCAAAAGATCGCCGCAAGCGACGCCATCATCATCTCGTTCGCCGAGCACAACGGCTCCTACAGCGCGGCCTACAAGAACCTGTTTGACTGGTGCTCGCGTATCCAGCCCAAGGTGTTCCAGGACAAGCCGATGGTCCTCCTTGCCACCTCGCCGGGCGCGCGCGGCGGCGCCACCGTGTTGGCCGCCGCGACCGGCTCGGCACCGTTCTTCGCCGGCCGTGTCAAAGCGAGCCTGGCCATCCCGAGTTTCTATGAGAACTTCGATGTCGAACTAGGCGCTTTCAAGAATGATGAGTTGCAAGGCAAAGTCGCCCAGGCGGTAGGCATGTTGCAGCAACTCGATACCGCGCTCATTTAAGCGACGGCGCGCGCCAACAACCGGAGAGGAAGGCGAAGCAAAATGAAAACCATCGCATTGTTGTTGAGCGCGCTGCTGTTGAGCTGCGCAGCCCGCGCCGAACCGGCCAACCGGCTCGACCAGATCCTCGCGCGCGGCAGTGTGCGCGTGGCCATCACCAGCGACTACAAGCCGTTCAGCTACCGCGATCCGGCCGGCGGCGCCTACGAGGGCAGCGACGCGGAGCTGGCCGGCATGCTGGCCCGCTCGCTCGGCGTCAAGCTGGAATGGGTCGCCACCAGCTGGCCGACGCTGATGGACGATTTCGCCGACAACAAGTTCGACATCGCCGTGGGCGGCATCTCCATCAGCCTGGAGCGGCAGAAGCGGGCGCTGTTTTCCATCCCCTATCTGCGCGACGGCAAGACGCCGATCACCCGCTGCGAGAACCTGGCCCGCTTCCAAAGCCTGGAGCAGATCGACCGGCCCGAGGTGCGCCTGGTGGTCAATCCCGGCGGCACCAACGAGCGCTTTGCGCGCGCCAACGCCAGCCACGCGCGCCTCGCGGTGCACCCCGACAACGTGACGATCTTCGACGAGATCGTCGCCGGCCGCGCCGACTTGATGATCACCGACGCCGTCGAGGCCCGCCTGCAGCAGCGCCTGCGGCCGCAGCTGTGCGCCGTGCATCCGGAGGCACCCTTCGATTTTTCCGAGAAGGCCTTCCTGTTGCCGCGCGACGTGATATGGAAGGCATGGGTCGACCAGTGGCTGCACCAATCCATTGAAAACGGCAGTGTGCGCCGGGTGCAGGACAAGTGGCTGGCCTGGCCGTGGAGCAAGGGCGCGGCGCTGGCCGGCCCGGACGCGCTGTTGGCGCTGATGGACGAGCGTCTGGCGCTGATGCCCGACGTGGCGCGCTACAAATGGAACAGCCAGGCGGCCGTCGAGGATCTGCCACGCGAACGGCTCATCATCGCGGCGCTGGCGCGCCAGGCCGCCGAGGCCGGCGTGCCGGCAGCATGGGCGGAGAGCTTCTTCAAGGCGCAGATCGAGGCGGCGAAGACGGTGCAGCGCGACTTGTTCGAGCGCTGGCGGCAGCAGAAGGCTGGCCGCTTCGAGCAGGTGCCCGACCTGGCGCGCGAGCTGCGTCCGCGCCTGGACGCGCTCACGCCCCTGCTGCTCAAGGCCTTGACGCAGAACTGGGCCGCGCTCAGCGACCCGGCCCAGCGCGCGCAGTGGAGCGCCGCCGCGCAGGCGCGCCTGCCGGCGGCGGCTTGGGGCGCGGCTGCGGCGCAAGCCACGGCGCCGCTGACGGACGGCAGCGCCAGCGCCAGCGGACGTTGATGCCGCGAATTTAAGGCGCCAGCGGCTAGAAAACCACCCAACGGCAGAGAGCCAGGGTCAGACCCTCAGGGTCTGACCCTAGATTTTCGCCGGTGGTTTTTCTCAGCTTAGCTGCATCGCCACAGGACGCAAAAGCCTACTCCACCCAGGCGCGCGAACGCTCCACCGCGCGCGTCCACGCGTGCATGCGGCTCTGCCGCTCGTCCACGCTCATGTGCGGCTCGAAGCGGCGCTCCATGCGCCACTGCGCGCCGATCTCGTCGAGCGAGGCCCAAAAGTCCACCGCCAGCCCGGCCAGATAGGCCGCGCCCAGCGCCGTCGTCTCGGTGACCATCGGCCGCACCACCGGCACGTCGAGCAGGTCGGCCTGGAACTGCATCATCATGTCGTTGCGCGCCGCGCCGCCGTCGACGCGCAGCTCGGTCAGCGGCATGCCGGCGTCGCGCTGCATCGCCGCCAGCACGTCGACGTTTTGGCAGGCCACGCCTTCCAGCGCGGCGCGCGCCAGATGCGCCTTGGTGGTGCCGCGCGTGATGCCGACGATGGTGCCGCGCGCGTATGGGTCCCAATACGGCGCGCCCAGGCCGGCGAAGGCCGGCACGAAGACGGCGCCGCCGGCGTCCGGCACGCTGGAGGCCAGCGCCTCTACCTCGGAAGAGTCGCGGATGATGCCCAGGCCGTCGCGCAGCCACTGCACCGCCGCGCCGGCGACGAAGGCGCTGCCTTCGAGCAGATAGTCGGTGGCGTCGGCGCAGACGGCGCCGCCCCGGTTCAGGGTCCAGCCCACCGTCATCAACAGCTGGTTCTGCGAGGCGACCGGCTTGCGGCCGACGTTCATCAGCATGAAGCAACCGGTGCCGTAGGTGTTCTTGGCCATGCCGGGGCGCAGGCAGGCCTGGCCGAAGGTGGCGGCCTGCTGGTCGCCGGCGATGCCGGCGATGGGCAGCGGCGCGCCCAGCAGCTCGGCGTGGGTGTGCGCCGCCACGCCGCTGCTCGGCACGACGCGCGGCAGCAGCGAGGCGGGAATGCCGAGCAGCTCGAGCAGTTCCTCGTCCCACGCCAGCGTGTGGATGTTGAACAGCATGGTGCGGGCGGCGTTGCTGGTGTCGGTGATGTGGGCGCCGCTCATCTTGTAGATCAACCAGCTGTCGATGGTGCCGAAGGCCAGTTCGCCGCGCAGCGCCTTGTCGCGCGCGCCGGGCACATGGTCGAGCAGCCATGTCAGCTTGGTGGCGGAGAAGTAGGCGTCCAGCACCAGCCCGGTCTTCTGCTGGAATAGCGCGGCCTTGCCCTGCTCGCGCAGGCGGTCGCACAACGCGGCGTTGCGCCGGTCCTGCCAGACGATGGCGTTGGCGACCGGCTCGCCGCTGGCGCGGTCCCACAGCACGGTGGTCTCGCGCTGGTTGGTCACGCCGATGGCGGCGATGTCGGCCGCCGTCACATTATTCTCGCGCATCAGCTTGCGCATCACCTCCAGTTGCGACTGCCAGATCTCGTTGGCGTCGTGCTCGACCCAGCCCGGCTGCGGGAAGATCTGCGTGAACTCCTGCTGCTCGATCGCGTGCGGATGGCCCGCGTGGTCGAACAGAATGGCGCGCGAACTGGTCGTGCCCTGGTCGAGGGCGAGTATGTATTTGCTCATGGGCTCAGCTAAAAAATTGGTACTGCACGGTGTGGCGGGATGCCGGGGAAACCCAAGGGCAAAAATCGAGGGTCAGACCCTAGGGTCTGACCCTGGCTCCACACCGGTGGGTTTGCCGGCATCCCCGGCGCCTTGAAGTCCCGCCAAAAAAAATGCGGCATGCGCGCTGGCGCATGCCGCAGCAAGCTGGGAGCTCGGTACGGCTGCGGGCTAAGTTGGGCTTAGCGCACGCGGCCTTCCTTCCAGGCTTGCAGCAGCTTGTCGTAAGGGATAGTCTCGCCCTTCGGCTTCTCGTTGCCCAGCTTCTTCCACGGCGCGGCGCTGTCCGACAGGTACTTGTTCGGATCGCCCTTCGGATTCAGCTTGGGCGGGCAGTTCTTCATGCCGGCGCGCTCGAGACGCGACATCACGGTGTCCATTTCCTCGGCCAGCGTGTCCATCGCCACTTGCGGGGTCTTCTCGCCGGTGACGGCGGTGGCCACGTTCTTCCACCACAGCTGCGCCATCTTCGGATAGTCGGGCACGTTGTTGCCGGTCGGCGTCCACGCCACCCGGGCCGGGCTGCGGTAGAACTCGATCAGGCCGCCGTACTGGTCGGCGTGCTTGGTGAAGTAGTCGTGCTTGATGTCCGATTCGCGGATGAAGGTCAGGCCGGTGATCGATTTTTTCAGCGACACGGTCTTCGACGTCACGAACTGGGCGTACAGCCAGGCGGCGGCCTTGCGGTCGTCCGGGGTCGACTTGAAGAAGGTCCAGGAACCGACGTCCTGGTAGCCGTTCTGCATGCCGGGCTTCCAGTACGGGCCGTGCGGCGACGGCGCCATGCGCCACTTCGGTTTGCCGTCCTTGTCCACCACCGGCAGGCCCGGCTTGATCATGCCGGCGGTGAAGGCGGTGTACCAGAAGATCTGCTGCGCCACCTCGCCCTGGGCAGGCACCGGGCCGGCTTCGGAGAAGGTCATGCCGTTGGCGGCGGGCGGAGCGTACTTCTTCATCCAGTCGACGTACTTGGTCAGCGCGTAGACGGCGGCCGGCGAGTTGGTGGCGCCACCGCGCGCAACCGATGCGCCCACCGGCGTGCACTTGTCGGCGGCGACGCGGATGCCCCACTCGTCGACCGGTAGGCCGTTCGGGATGCCCTTGTCGGCGGCGCCGGCCATCGACAGCCAGGCGTCGGTGAAGCGCCAGCCCAGCGATGGATCTTTTTTGCCGTAGTCCATGTGGCCGAACACCTTCTTGCCGTCGATGTCCTTGATGTCGTTGGTGAAGAACTCGGCGATGTCCTCGTAGGCCGACCAGTTTTGTGGCACACCCAGGTCGTAGCCGTACTTGGCCTTGAATTTGGTTTGCAGGTCCTTGCGGGCGAACCAGTCGGCGCGGAACCAGTACAGGTTGGCGAACTGCTGGTCGGGCAGCTGGTACAGCTTGCCGTCCGGCGCGGTGGTGAAGCTGGTGCCGATGAAGTCCTTCAGGTCCAGGCCCGGATTGGTGTAGTCCTTGCCGTTGCCCTTCATGTAGTCGGACAGCGGCTCGATGGCGCCGTAGCGGAAGTGGGTGCCGATCAAATCGGAGTCGGAGATCCAGCCGTCGTAGATGCTTTTACCGGACTGCATGGAGGTTTGCAGCTTCTCGACGACGTCGCCTTCCTGGATGATGTCGTGCTTGACTTTGATGCCGGTGATTTCCTCGAAGGCCTTGGCCAGCGTTTTCGACTCGTAGACGTGGGTGTCGATGGTCTCGGAGACGACGCTGATTTCCTTGATGCCCTTCTTCTTCAGCTTCTCGGCGGCGTCGATGAACCACTTCATCTCTTCAAGCTGCTGCTTTTTGCTCAGGCTCGAAGGCTGGAACTCCTTGTCGACCCACGTCTCGGCCGATTTCATATCAGCCCAGGAAGCATTCGATACCAACATTGCCGCAGCCGCCAGGGCCGTCAATCTTAATTTCATCACTTATCTCCTTTTTATGACCTTCCGGGACCTGCTCGCCGGATAGAGGAAGGTTCCATCCCAGCTAAAACAACAACCTTAATTCATTTTTAATTTAGCGCTACCATATCATCCCCAGCGCATCACGATCAACAGCACAATGAAGCTGATGCCGGCGCCTATCATCTGCGTCACGTCGGTCAAGCCGGCCCAGGCCAGGTTGACGTAGGCGGCGCTCAGCAGGCCGATGAACAGGCGGTCGCCGCGCGTGGTCGGCATCGGCAAAAAGCCGCGCCGCTCAATGCTCGGCGAGCGCACCTGCCACAGCGACATGCCGACCAACATCAGCAGGATCGCCACGAAGAAGATCGCCACTTCCGGGGTCCACGCCATCCAGGCGAACAGGCTTTCGGTATTCGATTCCATAGTCTTTTCCCTTGTTTAAACGCGGCCCATGGCGAAGCCCTTGGCGATGTAGTGGCGCACGAACCAGATCACCAGCGCGCCCGGCACGATGGTCAGCACGCCGGCGGCGGCCAGCACGCCCCAGTCCATGCCGGCGGCCGAGACGGTGCGCGTCATGGTGGCGGCGATCGGCTTGGCGTTCACCGAGGTCAGGGTGCGCGCCAGCAGCAGCTCGACCCAGCTGAACATGAAGCAGAAGAAGGCCGTCACGCCGATGCCCGACTTGATCATCGGCAGGAAGATCCGCACGAAGAAGCGCGGGAAGCTGTAGCCGTCGATGTAGGCCGTCTCGTCGATCTCCTTCGGAATGCCGGACATGAAGCCCTCCAGAATCCACACCGCCAGCGGTACGTTGAACACCATGTGCGCCAACGCCACGGCCAGGTGGGTGTCCATCAGGCCGACGGTCGAGTAGAGCTGGAAGAACGGCAGCAGGAACACGGCCGGCGGCGTCATGCGGTTGGTCAGCAACCAGAAGAACAGGTGCTTGTCGCCCAAAAAATGGTAGCGCGAGAAGGCGTAGGCCGCCGGCAGCGCCACCGAGACCGAGAACACCATGTTCATGGCGACGTAGATCATCGAGTTGATGTAGCCGCTGTACCAGGCCGGGTCGGTGAAGATGACCTTGAAGTTGGCGAAGGTCAGGTTCTGCGGCCACAGGCCGAACACCCCGACGATCTCCTCGTTGGTCTTGAGCGACATGTTGAGCATCCAGTAGATCGGCAGCATCGACAGCAGCAGGAACAACACCAGCACCGGCGTTGTGATTCGTTTGTCCATCATTTGGCATCTCCCGTGCCGACACGCTGCATCCAGGTGTAGAGCACAAAACAGAACAGCAGGATGATCAGGAAGTAGATCAGCGAGAACGCCGAGGCCGGGCCGAGGTCGAAGGCGCCGACGGCTTTCTGCGTCAGGTACTGCGACAGGAAGGTGGTGGCGTTACCCGGTCCGCCGCCGGTCAGCACGAAGGGCTCGGTGTAGATCATGAAGCTGTCCATGAAGCGCAGCAGCACGGCGATCATCAACACGTTGCGCATCTTCGGCAGCTGGATGTAGCGGAACACGGCGAAGCGCGAGGCGCCGTCGATGCGGGCGGCCTGGTAGTAGGCGTCGGGAATGGCGCGCAGGCCGGCGTAGCAGAGCAGCACCACAAGCGGCGTCCAGTGCCAGATGTCCATCACCATCACGGTGAGCCAGGCGTCGGTCGAGTTGCCGTTGTAGTTGTAGTTGATGCCCAGGCTGTTGAGGGTGTAGCCCATCAAGCCGATGTCGCCCCGGCCGAAGATCTGCCAGATGGTGCCGACCACGTTGAACGGGATCAGCAGCGGCAGCGCGATCAGCACCAGCGCCAGCGAGGCGCGCCAGCCGTCGGCCGGCATGCACAGCGCGATCAAGATGCCGAGCGGGATCTGCACCGCCAGCACGGACAGCGAGAACACCAGTTGGCGCAGCAGCGCGCCGTGCAGGTCGGAGTCGCGCATCACGGTGCGGAACCATTCGGTGCCGACGAAGACCTTCTGCGTCGGGCTGAGGATGTCCTGCACCGAGTAGTTCACCACCGTCATCAGGGGCAGGATCGCCGAGAAGGCGACGCACAGGAGCACCGGCAGGATCAGCCACCAGGCGCGGTTGTTATACGATTTCATTAAGCCACCCGTTTATCGTTGACGTAGTAGAGAGTGCGCTCCTGCGGGAAGCGCAGCCAGGCTTGGGCGCCGACCACCGCGTCGCAGACGCGCAGCTTGGCGGCGACGCTGTTGGCGCCAACCCGGAACTCGGCCAGGTAGTGGGTGCCCATATTGCGCACCGCGACCACCGTGGCGGCCACCGTGTCCGGCTGCTGACCGGCGGCCAGCTCGACGAACTCGGGACGGATGCCCAGTGTGATCTTTCCAGTTACACCGGCCAGCGCGGCCTTGGCGGCGGCCGACAGCGGCACGTCGTTGGCGTCGATGCGGGCCAGGCCGTCGTGCACCGTGCAGTCGAGCAGGTTCATGCCGGGGTTGCCGATGAAGTAGCCGACGAAGGTGTGCTCGGGTTCCTCGAACAGCGCCTGCGCGCTGCCGGTTTGCACCACCTCGCCCTGGGTCATCACCACCACCTGGTCGGCGAAGGTCAGCGCCTCCACCTGGTCGTGGGTGACGTAGATCAGCGACAGCTTGAGCTCGTGGTGAATCTCTTTCAGTTTGCGGCGCAGCAGCCACTTCAGGTGCGGGTCGATGACGGTCAGCGGCTCGTCGAACAGCACGGCGGCGACGTCGGGACGCACCAGGCCACGGCCCAGCGAAATCTTCTGCTTGGCGTCGACCGACAGGCCGGAGGCGCGCATCTTCAAGTCGTGCGACAGCTCCAGCATCTCGGCCACCTGCTCGACGCGCTTGCGCGTCTCCTGCTCCTTCCAGCCACGGTTACGCAGCGGGAAAGCCAGGTTGTCGTACACCGTCATGGTGTCGTAGATGACCGGGAACTGGAACACCTGGGCGATGTTGCGCGCCTCGGTGGGAAGTTGCGTGACGTCGCGGCCGTCGAACAGCACGCGACCGTGCGAGGGCTTGACCAGGCCGGAGATGATGTTGAGCAGCGTGGTCTTGCCGCAGCCGGACGGGCCCAGCAGCGCGTAGGCGCCGCCGTCGTCCCAGGTCTTGGTCATAGGCCGCAGCGCGTAGTCGGTCGGTGCCGACGGATTCGGTTTGTAGGCATGCGCCAGATCGATCAGTTCAATGCGGGCCATGCTTATGCTCCGAAGGATGGTTGCGTCGGCGCGAACAGCAAGGCGCCGGCGGCACTAAAGACAAACAGCGACTCGGGCTGGCAATACATATTGCAGACCATGCCCAGTTCCAGGTTGTGCACGCCGGTCAGCTGGGCCACCAGGTTGATGGTGCCGCGACGGGCGTGGACATAGGTTTCCGAACCGCTGATCTCGGCCAGGTCGACCTGCGCCTCGATGGCGAAGTCGGCCGCCGAGTGGGCGTGCATAAACAGGCTGTGGGCGCGCAAGCCCAGCACCACCTCGCCGTGGCCGGCGGCCGCTTGCAGCTGGGCGGCGCTGAGCGGAATGGTCAGGCCGGCGCCCAGCTGGGCGCGGCCTTCGGCGTCTATGCGCGCCGGCATCAGGTTGATCGGCGGGTCGCTGAAGGTGCGCGCGGTCTGGATCGAGTTGGGCGCGTTGAACACGTCCAGCGTCGGGCCTTGTTGCAGCAGGCGTCCCTCGTGCAGCACCACGGTGTGGCCGCCCAGTTGCAGCGCCTCGAGCGGCTCGGTGGTGGCGTACACCACCGTCGTGCGGCCGTCCGAGAACAGCTCGGTCAGTTCGCGGCGCAGTTCCTCGCGCAGCTTGTAGTCCAGGTTGACCAACGGCTCGTCGAGCAGCAGCAGGTCGGCCTGCTTGATCAGCGCGCGGGCCAGCGCGGTGCGCTGTTGCTGGCCGCCGGAAAGCTCGGCCGGGGTGCGCTGCAAATACGGCGTGATGTGCAGGCGCTCGGCCAGGTCGAGCACGCGGACGCGGATCTCGGCCTCCGGCACCTTGCGCAGGCGCAGCGGCGAGGCGATGTTGTCGAACACCGTGAAGGCCGGGTAGTTGATGAACTGCTGATACACCATCGCTAGGTTGCGCTTGCTGACCGACACGCCGGTCACGTCGCGCCCATCCACCAGCACATGGCCGGAAGTCGGTTTGTCCAGTCCGGCCATGACCCGCATCAGCGAGGTCTTGCCGGCCTTGGTGGTCCCGAGCAGCACGTTGATGGTGCCGGGCACCAGCTCCAGCGACATCGGGTATAGGTGGTCTTCAGCGCCATACTTCTTGCTGATCTTATCCAGTACAAGTTGCACTCTTGTCTCCTCAATTTACTACTGTTTTTTGCTGCTGTTTTATTTACCGCGTGCGCCCGCGCCGCCATGTGCCAGCATGGCCGCGCGGACGTTTGAAAATTAGTTCGGGTGCGCCGCCAGCCACTCGCCCAGGCGCTGTTCCGCGCCGGCGCCCAGATGCAGGCCCAGTTTCGAGCGCCGCCACAGGATGTCCTTGGCGCCGCGCGCCCATTCGTGCTTGCGCAGGTAGTCCACCTCGGCCTGGTACAGATTGTCGAGGATCTGCTCGCCCATGTCGGACAGCATATTGCGCCCGTCCAGCAGCGTGTGGATGCGGGTGCCGTAGGCGCGCGCGTAGCGCCTCACCAGTTTCGGCGGCAGCCAGTGGTAGCGCGTTTGCAGGCCGTTCACCCAGCCGTCAAACTCCAGCACGGCGCGGTTCTGCGGCTCGGCGCCGAACAAATCGCCGCCGGGCAGGCAGGCTTGCTCAGTCCAGGCGCCGCTTTTCGTGTTCAAGTCCTTGGCGATCAGGTCGACGGCCTCCTCGGCCAGCTTGCGGAAGGTGGTGATCTTGCCGCCGAAGACACTGAGCAGCGGCGCGCCGCCCTGGTCCACCTCGAAGCGGTAGTCGCGCGTGACGGCCTTGGCGTCGGCCGCCTCGTCCTCCACCAACGGCCGCACGCCGGAATAGGTCCACACCACGTCGGCCGGCTTGATTGGATTGGTGAAGTAGTAGCTGGCCAGCTCGCACAGGTAGTCGATCTCCGTCTGGTCGATGGCCACCTTGTTGGTGTCGCCCTTGTAGTCAAGGTCGGTGGTGCCGATCAGCGTGAAGTCCTGCTCGTAGGGGATGGCGAAGACGATGCGGCCGTCCGGATTTTGGAAGATGTAGGCGTTGTCGTGCTCGAAGATGCGCTTGACGACGATGTGGCTGCCCTTGATCAGGCGCAGCTGCTTGCCGCCGCCCTGCGGCAGCGCACCGTTCAGGAAGTCGGCCGTCCACGGGCCGGCGGCGTTGACCAGATAGCGCGCGTTGACCTGGATCTGCTGGCCGTCCGGCGCGCCGGCGGATGGCGCCTGGCGCAGCGTGGCCTGCCAACTATCCGCCAGGCGGTTGACCGAGGTGCAGGCGGTCTGGGTCAGGATGGTGGCGCCCTTCTCGGCCGCGTCCATCGCGTTGAGCACCACCAGGCGGGCGTCGTCGACCCAGCCGTCGGAGTAGATGAAGCCGCGCGTGAAGCCGTGCTTGAGCGGCTTGCCGGCGACGTGGCTGCGCATGTCGATGCTCGACGAGCCGGGCAGGATCTCGCGCTTGGCCAGGAAGTCGTAGAGGAACAGGCCGGCGCGGATCAGCAGCGCCGGGCGCTGGCCCTTATCGTGCGGCATGATGAAGCGCAGCGGCCACATGATGTGCGGCGCCGAGCGCAGCAGCACCTCGCGCTCGATCAGCGCCTTGCGCACCAGGTTGAATTCGTAGTATTCCAGATAGCGCAGGCCGCCGTGGATCAGCTTGGTCGAAGCCGACGAGGTGTGCGCCGCCAGATCGTCCTTCTCGCACAGCACCACGGACAGGCCGCGTCCCGCCGCGTCGCGCGCGATGCCGGCGCCGTTGATGCCGCCACCCACCACCAAGACATCGCAGTCGATTTTTTGTTGCGCCTGTGCCATCGCTTCTCCGCTTCAAGCCGTGAAATTTGCCCAGCGCGTGCATAGGGGCTATGCATGGCGCGCTACTCTGGTTAAGATACAGACAATAAGATACGACAAAATACGAATCTGTAGCAACAAATTTCTATAACAATTTGTTCGTTTGTTTTCGTTTCACGGCACTTCCAACAAAATCGATCAGAAAATGATACTCAATCCACGTCAGCGAAGATTACTCGAAGCAGTCAGGCAGAAGGTCACCATGTCGGTGGAAGAGCTGGCCCAGCAGTTGGGCGTGACCCCGCAGACGGTGCGCCGCGACGTCAAGCACATGGAGGAGGAGAAGCTGTTGGCGCGCTACCACGGCGGCGTCGGCCTGCCCTCCTCGGTCGAGAACATCGACTACAGCCAGCGCCAGACCCTCAACAGCGACGCCAAGCGCGCCATCGCCAAGGCGGTGGCCGAGCATGTGCCGCACGGCTGCTCGCTGCTCATCAACATCGGCACCACCACCGAGGAAGTGGCGCGCGCGCTGGCCTACCACAAGGGCCTGCACGTGGTGACCAACAACCTGAACGTGGCCGCCATCCTGGCCGACAACAACGAGTGCGAGGTGATCGTCGCCGGCGGCGTGGTGCGCGGACGCGACCGCGGCATCGTCGGCGAGGCCACCATCGACTTCATCCGCCAGTTCAAGGTGGACATCGGCATCATCGGCATCTCCAGCATCGACGAGGACGGCAGCCTGCGCGACTTCGACGCGCGCGAGGTCAAGGTGGCGCAGACCATCATCGAGCAGTCGCGCGAGGTATGGCTGGTGGCCGACCAGGACAAGTTCTTCCGCAAGGCGCTGGTGCGCCTGGCCCACCTGTCGCAGATCGACATCCTGTTCACCGACGCGCCGCCGCCGGCCGCGCTGGCCAGCCTGCTGCGCGAGGCCAAAGTCAAGGTGGTAGTGGGCAAGCTCTAGACGGGCGGCACGGTTTTTTGCTTGGTCTATAATTCGCCCACCTAGCCACCGTGAGAGTTCTCTTTGACCGCTTCCTCCAACTTGTTCAGCCGCCGCAATGTCGTGCGCGGCGTGATTGTGGCCGCCGCCGGCGCGGCGATCGTCGGTGCCGGCCTGCTCGGCTACCTGCTGTTGTATGTGGCGCCCAAGCTGCCCGCGCTCGACGCCGTCACCGACTACCGCCCCAAGATCCCGCTGCGCATCTACACCGCCGACAAGGTCTTGATCGGCGAATTCGGCGAGGAGCACCGCGACTTCGTGCCCATCAAGGACATGCCGGACATGATGAAGAAGGCCCTGCTGGCCATCGAGGACACGCGCTTCTACGAGCACGGCGGCATCGACTGGATCCGCGCCATGGGCGCCGCCAAGTCCAACCTGGCCGGCGGCTTCCGCCAGGGCGGCTCGACCATCACCATGCAGGTGGCGCGCAACTTCTTCCTGACCCGCGAGAAGGTCATCGGCCGCAAGCTCAACGAGGTCATGCTGGCCTATAAGATCGAGGCGGCGCTGAGCAAGGACCAGATCCTCGAGCTGTACATGAACCAGATCTACCTGGGCCAGCGCTCGTTCGGCTTCGGCAGCGCGGCGCAGACCTACTTCGGCAAGTCGATCAAGGACTTGAGCATCGCCGAAACGGCCATGCTGGCCGGCCTGCCGCAGAACCCGGCGCGGCACAACCCGGCGGTCAACCCGAAGCGGGCGCGCGAGCGCCAGCACACGGTGCTCAAGCGCCTGCATGAGCTCAACTACATCAGCGACGCCCAGTACGAACAGGCGCTGCACGAGCCGCTGCGCGTCAACAACCGTGGCCAGGAGTTCGACACCCACGCCGAATACGTCGCCGAGCTGGCGCGCCAGGTGGTGTTCGCCCAGTTCAAGGAGGACAGCTACACCAAGGGCATCAGCGTCTACACCACCATCCTCAAGGCCGACCAGGACGCCGCCTACGAGTCGGTGCGGCGCAACGTGCTGGCCTACGACCAGCGCCACGGCTATCGCGGCCCCGAGGCCTTCATCACCCTGCCGGCCGACGCCGCGCTGCGCGACGACGCCATCGAGGAGGCGCTGCAGAAGCGTCCCGGCAGCGACCGTTTGATTCCGGCCGTGGTGCTGGAGGCCGGCACGCGCGCCGTGCGCGTCGAAACACTGGCCGGCGAGGAGATCGAGATCAGCGGCGAGGGCCTGCGCCTGGCCGCGCCGGCGCTGTCGGCCAACGCCAAGGACGCCATCCGCCTGCGTCCCGGCGCGATCATCCGCGTCACGCGCGGCGAGAAGAGTATGTGGGCCATCAGCCAGGTGCCGCAGGTGGCGGCCGCCTTCGTCTCGATCGACGCCAACACCGGCGCCTACCACGCGCTGGTCGGCGGCTTCGACTACAACCAGCAAAAATTCAACCACGTGACCCAGGCCTGGCGCCAACCGGGTTCCTCGATGAAACCGTTCATCTACTCGTCGGCGCTGGAGAAGGGCTTCTCGCCCGGCACCCTGATCAACGACGTGCCGCTCGAACTGACCGGCGCCGACACCGGCAACGAAGCCTGGAAGCCGCAGAACGATGACGGCGTGTACGACGGCCCGATCAGCATGCGCACGGCGCTGGCCAAGTCGAAGAACGTCGCCTCGGTGCGCATCCTGCGTTCGGTCGGCGTGCCGTTCGCCCACAACTACCTGGGCAAGTTCGGCTTCGACCCGGCCAAGCAGCCGAAGAACCTGACGCTGACCCTGGGCACCGGCGCGGTGACGCCGCTGCAATTGGCCGGCGCCTACGCGGTGTTCGCCAACGGCGGCTACCAGGTCGAGCCCTACCTGATCGCCCGCATCGTCGACGGCAACGGCGCCGTCATCTCCGAGGCCAAGCCGGCGGCGGCGCTGGCCGAGAGCGCCCGCGTCATCGACCCGCGCAACGCCTTCGTCACCGACAGCATGCTGCGCGAGGTGGTCCGCAGCGGCACCGGCGCGGCGGCGTCCAAGCTGGGCCGCAGCGACCTCGCCGGCAAGACCGGCACCACCAACGACGCCGTCGACGGCTGGTTCTCCGGCTACGGCGGCGGCATCGTCGCCGTGTCGTGGATGGGCTACGACGATCCGAAGTCGCTCGGCGGGCGCGAGTTCGGCGCCACCGTGGCCATGCCGATCTGGATCGACTACATGCGCGTGGCGCTGCAGAAGCGTCCGGCGCAGGAACGGCCGGTGCCGGACGGCCTGGTGCAGGTCAACGGCGAGTGGCTGTACGAGGAGTTCACCGGCGACGCGGCGGTGCATTCGCTCGACATGGGCGACGCGGCGCCGCTGCCGCCCGCAGCCGCCGAGCCGGTGACCAACTAGGCCGGCGTTATAGCCACCCTACCCCGCAATGCGGCCGAGAGGGGTCAGACCCCGCATGGGGTCTGACCCCAGCGTCCTGGCTTGGGGGTAACACTCAATCAGGCCCGCACGCCGTGCTGCTGTTAGCCGCGCACGAAGCGCACCGTGCTGTCGGTGAAATCGCCGATCATTTCGACCATTGCAAAGGCAGCAGCCGCAACCTGGTGCGTTTGACATCCACGGTGAGCAACGCGCCCTCTTCCAGTTCTTCCGCCATCTGCCGCAAGGCAGCTATGACCTGTACGCCAATCAGGTTCGGGCTGACATCGTCAGCGCGAATTTGCACTACGCTTGGCTTCTTACCCTGTGTGGCGGCCAGAATCGTGCCGAAGTCCAGATCGTGAGTGAGAACCACGTAATTGTTTGTGTTGGCGTAAGCCATGATTTCCGAGTCTGGCGAGTTGCTAGCACCCAGCGATGACCAATGTGCGGCCACAATTCCCGCATCGTTCAACACGCCGATCCAGCGTGGAGACAGATTCATATCGACCAGCAGTTTCATGCAATGGTCGGCATGACCTCACGTTCTTCGGCTCGCCATGCGGCGTAGCGAAGCGCCTGCATGATGTCCTCGCGCTCCAGATAAGGATAGTCGGCAAGAACTTCGTCGATGCTACGGCCGGCACCGATCTGGCCGACTACCATACCGACCGTCACGCGCATCCCACGGATGCACGCTTTGCCGCCCATCACTTCGGCCTGCTGGGTGATGCGATCCAGTTGTTCCATGTCGGACCCCTTATCGAAACTCACTTCAACAGTAGTGGATTGAGAATGGAATTTCAAGAACCATTTGTGAAAACGCACGAGCCATGAATTGACGTGTCCCACTTGCGCGAGGACGACGGAGCCAGCTCAGGCGGCGGAGTGGCCCAGATAGCCGCGCACGAAGCGCACCGTGCTGTCGGCAAAGTCGTCGGGGCTGATTTTGGCGGCGCGGTACTTCCAGCGCTTGACGTACCAGTCCTGGAACAGGGCCAGGCAATGCGCCGCCAGCAGCGTGGCGTCGCCGGCCGGGCGCGGCGCGATCTGTTCGATGGTGGCGGCGACCACCGTTTGCACGTACAGCTCGGACTCCTTGGCCACCTGGCGCTGCTCGGCCGCCAGCACGCGAGAATCCATGTAGACGAAGTAGAACCACGGCTGCAGGATCTCCGACAGGTAGATCGAGGCCCGTATCATCCCCTCCAGCCGGTCCAGCGCGCTGTCGACCCCGGCGAACATGCGCGGGATTTCGGTGGTGGCGTGGCGCACCACCTGCTCGATCATCTCGGCCAGCTGGTCCTTGCCGTCGATATAGCCATACAAGCCACCCATCGAGATGCCCGTCTCGCGGCTCAGGTCGCGCAGCGTCATGGCGCGGAAACCGACGTCGTTGGCCAGGCGGAAGGTGGCGTTGAAGATTTTCTCGAGGTTTTCCAGCGCCGGCTTGCGGCGCTTGACGCCGATGCGCTCGGCATAGCGGTCGAGTAGATAGGCCCAGATGTTGGCGCCGTCGAGCGGCGTCATCTGTTGGAAGCGTTGGAAGTCGAATTGGGCCGGCAAGGTCATCCCGAAGATTGAATTTCGGAACAATTATATCTCAGGAAAACAACTGATTCGGGCCGAATGCAAATTCCGCCCGCGCTTTGCCACGTGCGCCATGTGCGGCGGGAAAAGCGGTGCTACATTTCGAAAACCGAGCAGTTGCTCGTTTTACTTCCGGCACAGACCGGGAGGAAACAGGCGTTGCCGGCACGGACTATTCGTCCATTTTCAGCTATCTCATTTCAATACCCATTGGAGACAAAAATGAAGAAACGCTTCTGGAAACTGCTGTCCCTGCTATTGATCGCCGCCTGCGCCCTGCCCGCGCCGTCCTGGGCCGCCGGCTACACGCAAACCAAGTATCCGATCGTGCTGGTGCATGGCCTGTTCGGCTTCGACAACATCGGCCCCGTCGACTACTTCTACGGCATCGCCTCCGGCCTGCGCGACGGCGGCGCCAAGGTCTATGTCACCCAGGTGTCGGCCGCCAACAGCACCGAGGTGCGCGGCGAGCAACTGCTGACCCAGGTCAAGCAGATCCTGGCCGCAACCGGCGCCGCCAAAGTCAACCTGGTCGGCCACAGCCACGGCGGCCCGACCGCCCGCTACGTCGCCTCGGTGCGGCCCGACCTGGTGGCCTCGGTCAGCAGCGTGGGCGGCGTCAACAAGGGCTCCAAGGTGGCCGACGTGCTGATCGGCGCCGTGCCGGGCGCCAGCTACAGCCTGGTCAACGCCGTCTCCGGCTTCATCAGCTTCCTGTCGGGCAGCCCGACGCTGCCGCAGAACTCGCGCGCCGCCGCCGTCTCGCTGAGCACGGCCGGCACCGCCGCCTTCAACGCCGCCCACCCCGAGGGCCTGCCAACCACCGCCTGCGGCGAGGGCGCCCACCAGGCGCGCGGCGTGTACTACTTCTCCTGGAGCGGCGCCAAGCCCTACACCAACGTGCTCGACGTCAGCGACCCGGTGCTGGCCCTGACCGCCATCGCCTTCAACGGCGCCAAGAACGACGGCCTGGTGGCCAGCTGCTCGAGCCACCTGGGCCGGGTGATCCGCGACGACTACGCGCTCAACCACCTCGACGAGGTCAACCAGCTGGTCGGCATCACCAACCTGTTCGAGACCAATCCGGTGACCATCTTCCGCCAGCAGGCCAACCGCCTGCAGGGCCTGGGACTGTAAGGAGAGGCGCATGAACACGAACGCGACACTGCTGCGGCTGGGCGCGCTGGCGATACTGCTGGCGGCGCTGTACTTCGCCTTCTTCAAACCGGAGGCGGCGGCGCCGGTCAAAGAGCGCGCCGATCCCAACTATTTCGCGTTCGTGCGCTCGATGGAGGGCACCCGGCCCGACGGCGAGCTGCGCCAGGACGGCGCCGACCAGCTGGTGGTCGACGCCGAACTGGGCCGTCTGTTCGACTACTATCTGGCCGGCTTGGGCGAGAAGGACCTGAACGCCATCAAGGCCGAGATCGAGCGCGAGCTGGAGCGCCGCCTCAAGCCGGCCGCTGCGGCGACGGCCAAGCGCCTGCTCGACAACTACCTCAAATACAAGGGCGCGCTGGCGGTGCTGGAGCGCGGCCTGCCGGCCACCAACGATCTGGCCAAGGGCGCGCGGCAGCGCCTGGCCGCCATGCAGCAGTTGCGCCACAGTTATTTCAGCGCGCAGGAGATCGACGGCCTGTTCGGCGCCAGCGACGCCTACGACAACGACGCCATCGCCCGCCTGGAAATCAACAGCGACGCCACGCTGACGGCCGAGCAACGCAAGGCCAGGCTGGACGCGCTGGACGCGCGCATGCCGGCGGCGCTGCGCGCCGAGCGCGACGCGCCCAGCCAGGTGCTGCGCTTGGAGGACTCGGTGCGCCAATTGCGCGCCCAGGGCGGTGGCGACAACGAGGTGTACCGCCTACGCGCGGCGGCTTTCTCGCCAGAGGCGGCGGCGCGCCTGGCCGAGGTCGACCGCGAGGAGGCAGACTGGCAGCGCCGCATCGGCGCCTACCAGGCGCAGCGCAAGGACGTGCTGGGCGGGGGCGGCACCGGCGCACCGAACGAGCGGACCGAGGCGCAATTGCAGCAGCTGCGCGACGCCAACTTCAGTGCCGAGGAGCAGCGCCGGCTGGGCGCCTATGAGTGAACACGACTGGCTCGTCGTTATGCGGGCTAGGATGAATGACGCGCAATAAAGAACATCGCGCCGACCAAGGAGCCGGTCATCACCATCATCATGCCCATGATGCGCAAGGTGAGCTTCATCATCGCTTCCTGCAGATCTGCCTTGGTAGCGTAGTTGTCACGGATGTAGGCGATGTCGTGCCTGAGCATTTCCATATCGGCCTGCGTTTTGATATCGCTGAGTTCAAGCCTGCGCGTGGTTTCCTGTAGCACATGTACATCCCTCTGCAGCCTATCGAAACCTGCATTCATGTCGGAGCGCAACGTGCTCAAGTTCGCCTCGAAGAGATTGAGCCTGGATTCCATGTATTTATAATAGGCCCGCTTATCCAGGTCCGCAATCGGTGGTTCGTCGTCGGGTTGGCTGCTGGGGACTGGATTTTCGATACTGCTCGGCATACCGTACTCCGGCGCTTGGCTGGCGCGGCTGCTGTGAGCCGCTAGTGGACGTAGCGGGCGATGAAGTAGACGGCGCCGGTTACGGCAACAATAACGCCCGTCATGAATTGAATGATTTTCCACGTCTGTTCATTGATCGCCTTGTGGAACTCCGTCCTGAGTTCCGCAAGGTTTTCTTTGGTCGCGTAGTTTGAACGAATGACGGCCACGTCCGCTTCAATGGCAGTGAGCCGTCCTTCCAATCTGTCGAGGCGAGCTTCCATCTTTCCAGCATAGTCGGCGCGCGTCTGGTTCGCAATGCTCGATTCACCATTGTCCGTCAGCATGATCGCTCCTTGGCTTCCGCCTGGAGAATCAGGTTAACACGCCGGCGCGCGCACTGTTTGACGACGCCCAAACGCCACCGTCGAAACAGTTTAGAACGTTTCCCACTCCGCCGTGGCGGCCGCCGCCTTCGACGTGGCGGCCAGACGCAAGGTCGGCTTGATCGACTTGGCGGGCTTGGCGGGCGAGCCCAGCGGCCGGCGCGCGGCGGCGACGATCGGTGCCGCCGGCCGTGCCGCCGCCGCGCTGTCGATGCGGAACACGCTGACCACCTCGGCCAGTCCGCCGGCCTGCTCCTGCAGCGAGGCCGCAGCGGCGGCGGCCTGCTCGACCAGCGCGGCGTTCTGCTGCGTCACGTTGTCCATCTGGCTGACCGCCGTGTTGATCTGGTCGATGCCGGCGCTCTGCTCCTGGGTCGCCATGCTGATGTCGCCCATGATGTCGGTGACGCGCTTGACGCTGGCGACGATCTCGTCCATCGTCGCGCCGGCCTCGGCCACCAGCTTGCTGCCGGCGTCGACCTGGCCGACCGAGTCGCCGATCAACACCTTGATCTCCTTGGCCGCCGTGGCCGAGCGCTGTGCCAGGTTGCGCACCTCGCTGGCGACGACGGCGAAACCGCGCCCCTGCTCGCCGGCGCGCGCCGCCTCGACGGCCGCGTTGAGCGCCAGGATGTTCGTCTGGAAGGCGATGCCGTCAATCACGCTGATGATGTCGACGATCTTGTTGGACGACTGGTTGATCGCCTCCATCGTGGCGACCACGCGGCCGACCATCTGGCCGCCGCGCAGCGCCACGCCGGAGGCGGAGGCGGCCAGCGCGCTGGCCTGGCGCACGTTGTCGGCGTTGGCGCGCACGGTCGAGGTCAGCTCCTCCATCGACGAGGCGGTCTCCTCCAGCGAACTGGCCTGTTCCTCGGTGCGCGAGGACAGGTCGAGGTTGCCGCTGGCGATCTGGGTCGACGCCGTGGCGATGGTGTCGGTGCCCGAGCGCACCTGGCCGACGATGCGCACCAGGCTGTCGTTCATCTCCTTCAAGGCGCCGAGCAGCTGGCCGGTCTCCTCGGTGGTGTGCACTTCGATGCGGCTGCTCAGGTCGCCCGAGGCCACCGTGCGCGCCACCTTGACCGCTTCGTTGAGCGGCCGCGTGATGGTGCCGGTGATGTAGACGGCGCAGCCGATGGCCACCAGCATGGCCAACAACGCCGAGCCGACCATCATGCGCTTGGCCTGCACCAGCGCGTCGCCGCCCTCCTGCACGCTGGCCTTGGCGATGGCGTCGTTCAAATCCTGGATCTTCATCAACGTTGTCTCGGCCTTCAGGAACAGCGGCCGCGACAGTTCGTAATGGCGGTAGAACTCGACGAACATGTCCTTCTGTTTCTGCTCGTCCTGGTTACCCGCCAGCGTGTTCATCAAGCCGACGATCTTGCCGTCGACCGCCTTCCAAGCCTCGAACTCGGCAACGAACTGCTTCCACAGCACGGCCTCCTCCTCGGTCTGCGGCAAGGGCTCGTACTTCTTCCAGCCGGCGTCGATGTGCTTCCAGGCCTGCTGGTGCAGCTTGATCGCCGCGGCGAACTTGTCCTGCGAATGGTAGTCGTTTTCGTAGATCGCCGTGGTCAGCGTGGCCGCCGCCACCGCCGTCTGGCCCTCGCTCATGATCAGCAGGCCCTGGATCGAGGGCAGGCGCACCACGCCGATCTCGTTGACGGCGCCGCCGACGGTGGCGATGCCCTTGTAACCGCTGCCGCCGATGACGGCCAGCGCCAGCATCATGATGGCGACCAGGCTGGCGAGTTTCCATTTGATCAATAAATTATTAAACATCGCTCACTCCCGCTATGCCGCTGCCCGAGGACCGGTCGCCTGGCTAGGCCGCCGGATAGAATTGGAGAGAATCTCCCGCAACTCGAATATGGGCGCTCCCTTGGCCTAGGTCAACAGTTGTCCGCCGGACTGTAGTTTATTTCCAACGGGCAAATAAGCGGCGGGCGGCGGGCCGTCGGACGGGCGCTACGGAATCATCGTGGTGGTGGTGGCAGGGCTGTTGACGGCGACCACGCCGCCCCAGTTGCACATGCACTTGCAGTTGTTGTCGAGCGCTGGGAAACTGGCGATCAGCACGGTCGGCGCGCCCGGCACCCAGGGCGCGGCTGTGGCGGGGATGCAGGGCATCGGCGTGAGCACGCCGAGGGCGGCGGCGGTGGCGGCGATCACCATCGGATTGGCAGGCGAGTTGCACATGCCGAAGGGCATGATGTTGAGCATCGGAACGTGGTCCATGATGGTCGCGGCCGGCGGCCCGTCGGCCAGCACGCAGTTGGTCGGCAGTACCACCAGCGACGACGGCGCCGCGCCGAAACTGCAACTGAGCATCGCGCCCATGGCAACCTGGTTGGCCATCGCATCTCTCCTGTTGGTGGTCGACGAATTCGCGGCAGCCCCATTATGGCCGACAACGGGGCCGCCGCGCCAGCGCCGTCGCGCCGCCGTTCACAGGCAGACCACGCGGTTGCGGCCGGCCCGCTTGGCGGCGTACATGGCGGCGTCGCCGACGGCGATCAGGCGCAGCAGGTCGTAGCCGTGCTCGTCCGAGCAGGCCGCGCCGACGCTGACGGTGTAGTGCACGGCCTGGCCGTCGACCGCCACCGGCGCCCGCTCGACCTTGTCGCGCAGGCGCTCGGCGACGCCGGCCGCGCCGGCCAGGTCGATGCCGTCGAGCACCAGCACGAACTCCTCGCCGCCGTAGCGGGCCAGCAGGTCGAGCGGGCGCAACTCCTGGCGCAGCAGGCGGGTCAGATGGCGCAGCACCTCGTCGCCGACCGGATGGCCGTGGCTGTCGTTGACCTGCTTGAAATGGTCGGCGTCGAGCATCAGCACCGACAGGCTGCGCCCGCCGTGCAGGGTGCGCTGGGCGACGCGGCCGCCCTGCTGCTCGAGCGCGGCGCGGTTCAGCGCGCCGGTCAGCGGGTCGAGCGTGGACAGCCGGCGCAGCTGCTCGGCGTAGCGCCGCGTCACCATCATCACCATGCCGAAGGCGACGCAGACCTGGGCCAGCGCCGTCGCCAGCAGGCTGAGGTCCAACGGCAGCGCGCCGCGGCCGGCCGGCGGCAGCGGATACAGGACCAGGTAGACGCCGCGCGCGCCCAGCGCCAGCCCCAGCGCGGTGAAGCCGAGCACGCTGATGGCGACGCTGCGCCAGTCGGCGTGGCGCAGCAGGGTGGCGGCGCACAGCCAACACAGGGCGCCGAAATAGAAGCCGCTCAGGCTGAGCCGTACGCGCAGGCTGGGCTCGACCACGCTGAAATAGCCGGCCAGCGCCAGCGGCACCGCGACGATCAGGGCCACCCGGCTCCACGCCAACGGCTCCGCGCAGAACAGGCACACGCCGCGCAGGATCAGGCCCATGCCGAGCGCCATGACGCCGTAGCTGAGCACGCCGTGGACCAGCTGCGGCAGGCCGTCCATCGCCGAGACGGCCAGGCCGGCGCAGGCCGTCACATTGCCCAGCGCCCACAGGCGCTGCTCTTCTACGGAATCGGTGTAGAAGGCGGCGGCCAGCAAGAGCGCCGTGGTCAGCAGCGTGATGCACACTTCGACCAGCAAGAGGGTCTCTGGATTGAGCACGGCGTTTCCCTGGGGCGCGATGCCCCAATGTAGCGCAGCGGCGGCGGCAAGGCAATCGCCGCCGGCGTGGTGTTGCCAAACAGCAAAAAGGGCTCCCACGGGAGCCCTTCCTTAGCCGGCGGTAGCCGGCGGCGACACGCTGTGTCTTAGGCGGCCTTGCGGCGGCGCGCCATGAAGCCCACCAGACCCAGGCCAGCCAGCAGCATGGCGTAGGTTTCCGGCTCAGGCACCGGCGAAGTTGGCAGGTAAGGCTTGTACGGCTCGAAACCGATCTCGACCTTGGTGGTCATCGCCTTGGCGATGATGTTGCCTTCCAGGTGGCCGGAGCCGGCACTCAGCACGGCGTTGTTGGCCAACACGGTGCCGTAGGCGTAGGTCGACATGCTGATGTCGGTGGCGTTGACCAGGTTGTAGATCAGGCGATCGCGCATCGATACCATCTGGCCGGTTTGACCGCCGGTGAAGCTGACCATGCCGCCGCCAGTGACGTTAATAACGACGTTGGCGGTGGACTTGACGTTCTCCAACACCAGGTTGCCCAGCTCGCTGGAATTGACGTTGAACACCTGCAGGTCGGAGCTGTTGTCGCCGGTCAGGTAGATGCCGCCCCATTTCAGTTCGACGGTGCCGTTGGCGGCCGTGTTGTTCAGATCGGCCGACAGCTTGGTCAGCTGGGTCTTGGCGGCGGCGAAGTCGATCACGCCGGTTTGCTGGCGCAGGTCGTGGTAGTCGCTGGAGCCGACCTTGGTGCCGCCGTACACGCCGTAGCCGGTTTCCTTCTTGTATTCGGTGATCGGGCCTTCGCTGGCGTTGGTGTTCACCTTGGTGGCCGGGCCGGTGAAGATGTCGCCGCTGGTCAGGTGCACATTGCCGCCTACCACCAAGCTAGGACCGGTGACGCCGTATGGCGTGCGGTAGCCGACCGACAGGCCGCTGGTGTACAGGTCGCCGCCGACGGCCAGGCGGCCCTCGACATCGACCACGGTGGTGACGTTGTTATAGAAAAAACCGCTGTAACCGGCGGCCGCGCCCAGATCGATGGAGGACACGGCGGCTTGGGCGGAACACAGGACGGAGGTGCCCAGCAGTACGGGCAGGAGACGGGCAACGAATGTGGTTGGAGTCATGGTATCTAATTGGTACTGTTGCTGGTTTTTGGGAAGAAACACGCTGAACACGCTGCTTGCTGCGTTTGACAGGACGAATTATAGCTCAAAGACAATATGTATTTTCACAAAAACAAGAAATATTTTTAGAGGACAATACCAATACAGTACCGAATATTGCCATTTCCCCTATGAAAACAAGCTGTATAGTCGAGTGACAGAAACACAACCATCATACCACTGCGGCAATACATTCGCCGATTCCGCGATGGTCGGCCCGGCACCACGAGCAGCTGAGGGCCGCGACGCGGCCGAAGTTCTGCCGTACACTTACTCTTTAGCAAAGATTGAGCGCCCCATGGCCTACCCGATAGAAAACAAGCTGGTCATCGGCATCGCCTCGAGCGCGCTGTTCGATTTGACCGAGTCGCACCGCGTCTACCTCGAGCAAGGCGCCGAGGCCTACCGCAAATACCAGGAGCAGCACCACGACAGCGTGCTGGGCAAGGGCGTCGCCTTCCCCTTCATCCGCCGCTTCCTCGGCATCAACCAGCATTTCGCCCGCCAGGCGCCGGTCGAGGTGGTGCTGCTGTCGCGCAATTCGCCCGAGACTGGACTGCGGGTGATGCGCTCGATCGCCCATTATGGGCTGGACATCTCGCGCGCCTGCTTCGTCACCGGCCAGTCGCCCTACACCTACCTGCCCGCCTTCAACGCCGCGCTGTTCCTCAGCGCCAACGAGGAAGACGTGCGCATGGCGCTGGAGGCGGGCCTGCCGGCCGGCCTGGTGCTGCCCTCGCGCACCGCCGACGAGGAGCCGGACGGCGGCGACGGCGCCGAGCTGCGCGTCGCCTTCGACTTCGACGGTGTGATCGCCGACGACGAGTCGGAGACCGTCTTCAAGCGCAACAACGACGTCGCCGAGTTCCACGCCCACGAGCGGACCCATGTCGCCGTGCCGCACCAGCCGGGGCCGCTGGCCGATCTGTTCCAGAAGCTGGCGCGCATGCAGCGCCTGGAGGAGCGGGCGCTGCGGCGCGATCCGGCCTACCGCAAAATTTTGCGCATCGCCATCATCACGGCGCGCAACGCCCCCTCGCACGAGCGCGTCGTGACGACCTTGAAAAGTTGGGGGGTGTCGGCCAACGAGACCTTCTTCCTGGGCGGCATGGACAAGGCGCGCGTGCTGCGCATCTTCAAGCCGCACATCTTCTTCGACGACCAGCTCAGCCACCTGAAATCGGCCGGCGGCACGATCCCGATGGTGCACGTGCCGTTCGGCGTGGCCAACCGGCGGGCGCCGGCCAAACCCAAAGGCGCAGAACCAGGGTCAGACCCTAGGGTCTGACCCTAAATAATCGCCGCCGGGGATGACGCTCAGACCTGGTGCATCCAGTGGTGGCGGTCCTCGACGGTGCCGTGCTGGATCGCCAGCAGGGCCTCGCGCAGGGCCATCGTCACCGGGCCGTTCTGGCCGTTGTTGATGCTCAGCTCGAAGCCGTTGGCCTTGGCCTTGCCGACCGGCGTGATGACGGCGGCCGTGCCGCAGGCGAACACCTCGGTCAGGCGGCCGGCGGCGACGTCGTCGCGCCACTGCTGCACGGTGAGCTTGCGCTCGCTCGACTCGTAGCCCAGGTCGCGCGCCAGCTCCAGCAGGCTGCGCCGGGTGATGCCGGGCAGCAGGGTGCCGGTCAGCTCGGGCGTGACGATGACGCTCTTGCCCTCTTCCTGGTAGACGAAGAACAGGTTCATGCCACCCATCTCCTCGATGTAGCGGCGCTCGACGGCGTCCAGCCAGACCACCTGGTCGCAACCCTTTTCCTGCGCTTGGGCCTGGGCCACCAGGCTGGCGGCGTAGTTGCCGGCGCACTTGGCCTCGCCCGTGCCGCCCGGCGCGGCGCGCACGTAGTCCTCGCTGATCCACACCGTGACCGGCTTGACGCCCTGCGGGAAGTAGGCGCCGGCCGGCGAGGCGAACAGCACGAACAGGTATTCGTTGGACGGCCGCACGCCAAGGAAGGCGTCGGTGGCGATCATCAGCGGACGCAGGTACAGGCTCTCGCCGACGTTCTTCGGCACCCAGGCGGCGTCCAGATTGATCAGCAGGTCGGCCGCCTCCATGAACAGGTCGACCGGCAGGTCCGGCATGGCCAGGCGGCGCGCGCTGCGGTTGAAACGCTCGGCGTTGGCCTCGGGACGGAAGGTCTTGATGCTGCCGTCCGGCTGCGAGAAGGCCTTGAAGCCCTCGAAGATGGCCTGGCCGTAGTGCAGCGCCGAGGCCGACGGGTCCAGCATCAGCGGGCCGTAGGCCTTCACCTCGCCCTGCTGCCAGGCGCCGTCGCGGTAGGGGATCACCACCATGTGGTCGGTGAAGGTGCGGCCGAAGCTGAGCACGCGCAGTTGCTCGGCACGCTCGGCGTCGCTCAGCGGGTGGGTCGATGGGGTGACTACAAAGCGGGGAGTGGTGGTCATGGCGGGGTTCCGATAGTTCAGTATCGGCCATGATACCAAGTTTTGTCGTTTCCGTAGCGGCCGGCCGCATCGCCGCCCCACGTGGCGCGGAGGCTTCGTCTATAATGTGCGCAGCGGCATTGCCACTCTGGGCGGTGCGCTTAACCGTTCAATCTGTGTCAGCGCCTGCATGTCCTTCGACTTAAAAAAATCCCTCCCCAAACCCGGTAACCGCTACGCCCTGCCCGCCCTGTACGGCTCGGCGGACGCCTACGCGCTGGCGCTGTCGGCGCTCGAACTCAAATCGCAGGGCCGCATGCTGGCCGTGGTGGTGGCCAACGCCAGCGACGGCCAGCGCCTGCTCGACGAAATCCCTTGGTTCGCCGCCGGCCAGCTGCGCTGCCACCTGCTGCCGGACTGGGAGACGCTGCCCTACGACGCCTTCTCGCCGCACCAGGACCTGGTGTCCGAGCGCCTGGCCACGCTGCACGAGATCCAGAACGGCCAGTGCGACGTGATGATCGTGCCGGCCACCACGGCGCTGGTGCGCATGGCGCCGCCGTCCTTCCTGGCCGCCTACACCTTCTTCTTCAAGCAGGGCGAAAAGCTCGACGAAGTCCGTCTGAAAACCCAATTGACCCTGGCCGGCTACACCCACGTCTCGCAGGTGATGTCGCCCGGCGAGTACTCGGTGCGCGGCGGCCTGCTCGACCTGTTCCCGATGGGTTCCGCCCTGCCCTACCGGCTCGACCTGTTCGGCGACACCATCGAGACCATCCGCACCTTCGACGCCGACACCCAGCGCTCGCTGTACCCGGTGCGCGAGGTGCGCCTGCTGCCGGGCCGCGAATTCCCGATGGACGAGCCGGCCCGCACCACCTTCCGCAACCGCTGGCGCGAGCAGTTCGAGGGCGACCCGTCGCGCTCGGTGGTCTACAAGGACATCAGCAGCGGCATCGCCTCGGCCGGCATCGAGTACTACCTGCCGCTGTTCTTCGAGCAGACCGCGACGCTGTTCGACTACCTGCCCGAGGGCGCCGCGCTGGCCCTGGTGGGCGGCATCGACGGCGCCATCCAGCGCTTCTGGGCCGACACAGGCTCGCGCTACCGCTTCCTCAAGGCCGACCGCGAGCGCCCCATCCTGGCGCCGGAGGCGCTGTTCCTCAGCGAGGAGCAGTTCTTCACCCTGGCCAAGCCCTACTCCCGCCTGGTGCTGACCCGCGACGCCGAGGCCGGCGCCTCCGAGCTGTCGGCGCCGGTGCCCAACATCGCCGTCAACCGCCACAGCGAGGACCCGCTGACCAATCTGCGCGCCTACCTGCTGCAGAGCGGCCGCCGGGTGATGGTCT
Organism: Rugamonas rubra; assembly: GCF_900114705.1. Classification (GTDB taxonomy): domain Bacteria; phylum Pseudomonadota; class Gammaproteobacteria; order Burkholderiales; family Burkholderiaceae_D; genus Rugamonas; species Rugamonas rubra. The sequence continues at coordinate 147,478 of NZ_FOTW01000015.1, read as the reverse complement.
GCGCCGAGTCGAACGGCCGGCGCGAAACGCTGCAGCAGTACTTCACCGAGTTCGACCTGGCGTTGACGCCGGTCGAGGGCTATGACGGCTTCCTCGCCAGCGACGCCAAGCTGACCCTTGGCGTGGCGCCGCTGCACGCCGGCTTCGAGCTGTCGGTCGACGGCCAGCAGCTGATCTTCATCACCGAGACCGAGCTGTACGCCGGTTCCGGCCGCCGCGTCGGCAAGAAGAAACAGGAAGGCGTGACCCAGGTCGAGTCGATGGTGCGCGACCTGTCGGAGCTGAAGATCGGCGACCCGGTGGTGCACATCAACCACGGCATCGGCCGCTACATGGGCCTGACCAGCATGGACCTGGGCGAGGGCGAGACCGAGTTCCTGCACCTGGAGTACGCCAAGGACAGCAAGCTGTACGTGCCGGTGTCGCAGTTGCACGTGATCTCGCGCTACTCCGGCGCCTCGCCGGAGGACGCGCCGCTGCACACGCTCGGCTCGGGCCAGTGGGAAAAGGCCAAGAAGAAGGCCGCCGAGCAGGTGCGCGACACCGCCGCCGAACTGCTCAACCTGTACGCCCGCCGCGCCCTGCGCCAGGGCCACAGCTTCGAGTACTCGGCGCACGACTACGAGCGCTTCGCCGACAGCTTCGGCTTCGACGAGACGCCCGACCAGGCCGAGGCGATCCGCAACGTCCTGAAGGACATGACCTCGGGCAAACCGATGGACCGCCTGGTGTGCGGCGACGTCGGCTTCGGCAAGACCGAGGTGGCGCTGCGCGCCGCCTTCATCGCCGTCATGGGCGGCAAGCAGGTGGCCATCCTGGCGCCCACCACCCTGCTCGCCGAGCAGCACGCGCAGACCTTCGCCGACCGCTTCGCCGACTGGCCGGTGCGCATCGCCGAGCTGTCGCGCTTCCGCACCGGCAAGGAGATCACCCAGGCCATCAAGGGCATGAGCGACGGCACGCTCGACATCGTCATCGGCACCCACAAGCTGCTGTCGGGCGACGTCAAGTTCACCCGCCTCGGCCTGGTCATCATCGACGAGGAGCACCGCTTCGGCGTGCGCCAGAAGGAGGCGCTGAAGGCCTTGCGCGCCGAGGTCGACGTGCTGACCCTGACCGCCACGCCGATCCCGCGCACGCTGGGCATGGCGCTCGAAGGGCTGCGCGACTTCTCCATCATCGCCACCGCGCCGCAGAAGCGCCTGGCGATCAAGACCTTCGTGCGCGGCGAGAGCGAGGCGATCATCCGCGAGGCCTGCCTGCGCGAGCTCAAACGCGGCGGCCAGGTGTACTTCCTGCACAACGAGGTCGAGACCATCCAGAACCGCATGGCCATGCTGACCGAGCTGCTGCCGGAGGCGCGCATCGCCGTGGCCCACGGCCAGATGCACGAGCGCGATCTGGAGAAGGTGATGCGCGACTTCGTCGCCCAGCGCTACAACATCCTGCTGTGCACCACCATCATCGAGACCGGCATCGACGTGCCGACGGCGAACACCATCATCATGCACCGCGCCGACAAGTTCGGCCTGGCCCAGCTGCACCAGTTGCGCGGCCGGGTCGGCCGCTCGCACCACCAGGCCTACGCCTACCTGCTGGTGCACGACGTGCAGACGCTGACCAAGCAGGCGCAGCGCCGGCTCGACGCGATCCAACAGATGGAAGAGCTGGGCAGCGGCTTCTACCTGGCCATGCACGACCTGGAGATCCGCGGCGCCGGCGAGGTGTTGGGCGACAACCAGTCCGGCGAGATGCACGAGATCGGCTTCCAGCTGTACTCGGACATGCTCAACGAGGCGGTGCGCGCGCTGAAGAACGGCACCGAGCCGGACCTGGCGGCGCCGCTGGCCTCCACCACCGAGATCAACCTGCACGTGCCGGCGCTGCTGCCGGCCGACTTCTGCGGCGACGTCCACGAGCGCCTGTCGATCTACAAGCGCCTCGCCAACTGCGCCGAGCAGCACAAGATCGACGACATGCAGGAGGAGCTGATCGACCGCTTCGGCAAGCTGCCCGACCCGGTGCGCGCGCTGGTCGAAACGCACCGCCTGCGCATCGCCGCCAAGACCGTCGGCATCATCAAGATCGACGCCCACGGCGAGGCGGCCACGCTGCAGTTCATGGCCAAGCCGCCGATCGACCCGATGCGCATCATCGAGCTGATCCAAAAGAACCGCCAGATCAAGCTGAACGGCCAGGACAAGTTGAAGATCACCGTCGCCATGCCCGACCTGGCGGCACGCGTCAGCCAGATTAAAACCGCGATCAAACAGTTGACCGCCTAAACATTAGAACAAGCAGCCATGAACACAGCAAAGAACACCACCATGAACCTGGTCCTGCAAGGCCTGGACGACTGCAAACCGCGCCTGGAGCGCATCGCCGCGCTGGCCGCGCCGGTCCGCCTGACCTGGCTGAGCGAGCGCGCCGTGCGCTGCGAGGACATCAGCTACTCGTCCGGCCTGCGCCAGACCATCGAGGTGGCGGCCCACGCCGCCCAGCTCGACGCCACCTACATGATGGGCCGGCACCGGCTGGACCAATTCAAGCTGGTGGCGATGGACATGGACTCGACCCTGATCACCATCGAGTGCATCGACGAAATCGCCGACATGCAGGGCCTGAAGGCGCAGGTGTCCGAGATCACCGAGGCGGCCATGCGCGGCGAGCTGGACTTCGCGGCCAGCCTGGCGCGCCGCGTCGCCCTGCTCGAGGGCCTGGACGCCGGTGCCCTCGAGCGCGTCTACGAGGAGCGCCTGCGCCTGTCGCTCGGCGCGGAAAACATGCTGGCGGCGGTGCAGGCGGCCGGTTTGAAGACGCTGCTGGTGTCGGGCGGCTTCACCTTCTTCACCCAACGGCTGAAGGCGCGCCTGGGGCTGGACTACACGCATGCCAACGAACTGGAGATCGTCGACGGCAAGCTGACCGGCCGCGTCATCGGCACCGTGGTCGACGCCGAGGAGAAGAAGCGCACCGTCGAGCGCGTCTGCGCCCAGCTGGGCATCCGCCCGGAGCAGGCCATCGTCATGGGCGACGGCGCCAACGACCTGAAGATGATGGGTATCGCCGGCCTGTCGGTGGCCTTCCGCGCCAAGCCGGTGGTGCGCGAGCAGGCCAGCGTAGCGCTCAACTTCGTCGGCCTGGACGGCATCCTGCCGCTGCTCAGCTAGCGTAGCTTCCCTGCGGCGCGCGCACAGGCTTGCCAACATTGCTATACTGGTAAGCCTGACCGCCCGCACCGAGGAGCACGACCATGTCCCAAGAGATTGTTTTCGACACCCGCCTGGATTCCGCCAAGAACCTGGCCTGGTGGCTCTACCTGATCCACGCCGTCAGCTTCCTGTTCTCGCTGGGCGCCTTCTCCTTCATTCCGCTGATCATCAACTACGTCAAGCGCGGCGAGACGGCCGGCACCTTCGTCTACAGCCACCACAGCTGGCAGATCCGCTCGTTCTGGTGGTACGTGGTGTGGATGTTCGTCGGCTTCGTGCTGTTCATGACCATCATCGGCATCCCGCTGGCCTGGCTGGTCTGGATCGGCGCCTGGCTGTGGAAGGCCTACCGCCTGATCAAGGGCATCTCCGACCTGAACCGCAACGAAGCTATACCTGGCTGAGACGCCATCCGCCGCAGTGCCATCGCCTGGGCGCCGCCGCGCCCATGTACTACCTCGACCATAGCCAATCCCACACTGATGAATTTTCTGACCGAGCATTTCCTTACCGTCCAATCCAAGGTTCCCGCCAGCGATCCCGGCTTCAGCGCCCTCGTCGTGCGCCACGGCGCCCCCCTGTTCGAGCTGCACCACGGCGTCGCCTGCATGGAGCTGGGCGTGCCACTGAGCGGTCGCTCGCGCTACTACATGGGTTCCGAGTCCAAACAGTTCACCGCCGCCTGCATCCTCGACCTGGTGCGCCAGGGCCGCCTGTCGCTGGACGAGGACGTCCGCGCCCGCCTGCCGGTCATGCACCGCATCGACACGCCGGTGCCGCTGCGCAACCTGCTCAACCACAGCAGCGGCATCCCCGACTACCTGCCCTATCTGGACCTGCAGCTGGGCCGGCACGAGAGCAACTACTTCGACAACCCGCTGGTGCTGCAACTGATCGAGAAGTTCGACGAGCTCGACTTCGCGCCCGGCACCCGCCACGACTACAGCAACAGCAACTACCAGTTGCTGGCCCAGTTGATCGAGGTGGTCGGCGGCACGCCGCTGGCGGCCTACGCGCGCCGGCTGGTGTTCGAACCGCTGGCGATGGCGGCGACCGACTTCGACGTCGACCGCCAGGCCGTCCTGCCCGACCGGGTGCGCAGCTACAGCCCGGACCCGCTGCGCCCGCGCGGCTACAAGCAGCACCTGGGCAACGCCAACACGGTGGGCGACGGCGGCCTGTACTCCTGCACCGACGACCTGCTGCTGTTGGAGCGCGACTGGCACCGCCAGTACGCCGCGCCGGACAGCCTGCTGCACGCGCTGCTGCAGGAGTCGCACGACAACGACGGCGCCTTGTTCTCCTACCGCTACGGCTTGGAGTGCCTGAACCACGAGGGCATGGACTACGTGTTCCACAGCGGCTGCCTGTGGGGCTTCAACACGCTGATCCTACGCGTGCCGAGCGCCGGCCTGTCGGTCATCCAGCTGAGCAACAACGACCTGCTGGAACCGGACCAGCCGGCGCTGCTGCGCGCCATCGCCGCCGACCTGGCGGCCGAGGCCGAGACCGAGACCGAGACCGGCGTCGAGGCTTGACGCGCCCCCGGCTAGCCGATATATTGAGCCCATGAACTTCCTCGTGCTCAACACCACTACCACCACCACGACCGCCACCGGCGGGCCGTGAGGAGAGTGCGCGTCAGCGAGAAGTGATTCCCCCCAAGGCCCCGCCAGCGATGGACGGGGCCTTGTCATTTCCCTCGTCCCTGCCGGCTCACACAGACAGGAACAACACCATGCAAGCAGCACCATCGTCCCCCTCCTCCGCCCTGCTGATCGTCGACATGCAGCAAGGCTTGTTCAACGGCGCCGAACGGCCCCACGAGGCCGAGCGCCTGCTGGCCAACGTCCAGCTGCTGATCGGCAAGGCGCGCGCGGCCGGCGCGCCCATCTTCGCCGCCCGCCACACCGGACCGGACGGTTCGCCCATCGCCGCCGGCAGCGCGGCCTGGCAGCTGCTCGCCGCGCTCGACCTCGACCCGGCGCGCGACAAGGTCTTCGACAAGCGCCGCCCCAGCTGCTTCCACGGCACCGAGCTGGCGCGCCGGCTGGCCGAGGCCGGCGTCGGCGAGCTGCACGTCGCCGGCCTGAAGACGCAGTACTGCATCGACACCACCTGCCGCGCCGCCGCCGACCTGGGCCTGAAGGTGGTGCTGGTGGCCGACGCCCACAGCTGCATGGACACGCCGGCACTGCCGGCCGGCGCCATCATCGCCCACCACAACGCCACCCTCGACGGCCCCTTCGCCACGCTGCGCGCGGCGGCCGACTGCGACTTCTCAAGCTAGGCTGCAAAGCGGCGCGCCAGGTGATATGCTCACCCGGCGTTGCAACAATTCAATTTCACTACCGAAATCCGAGAACCAGGAGCCCTGCCGACATGACCCCATTGCACATTCCCACTCCCCTGCTGGAACACCGCGCCCTGTCGGCGGCGCTGGACAAGCGCGTGCTGCTGAAGATGGAGAACAGCCAGCCGTCCGGCTCGTTCAAGCTGCGCGGCATCGGCCTGCTGTGCCAGCGCGCCGTGGCCGCCGGCGCCGACCACCTGGTCTGCCCGTCGGGCGGCAACGCCGGTTTCGCGGCGGCGGTGGCCGGCGTGGCGCTGGGCGTGCGCACCACCATCCTGGTGCCGCAGACCACCTCGGCGGCGGTGCGGCAAAAGATCGCCGACATCGGCGCGACGGTGATCGTGCACGGCGCCGTGTGGGACGAGACCAACCTCGAGGCGCAGCGCCTGGCCGGCGCGCCCGGCGCCGTCTACGTGCCGCCGTTCGACCATCCGGACATTTGGGAAGGCAACGCCAGCATGATCGACGAGGCCGTCGCGCAGAGCCGCGCCATGGACGCCGAGTTCGACGTGGTGGTGTGCTCGGTCGGCGGCGGCGGGCTGATGTCCGGCGTGCTGCAGGGCCTGCACCGCCACGGTTTGGCCAAGGTGCCTTTGATCGCCGTCGAGACCGAGGGCGCGGCCTCGCTGCGCGCCTCGATGCGCGCCGGCGCCCTGGTCAGCCTGCCGGCCATCACCTCGCTCGCCACCACGCTGGGCGCCAAGCGGGTCGCCGCCGAGGCCTACGCCTGGACCGGCCGCCATAGCGTGCTCAGCGTGGTGGTCAGCGACGCCCAGGCGGTGGCCGCCGCGCGCCGCTTCGCCGACGATATGCGCGTGCTGGTCGAGCCGGCCTGCGGCGCGGCGCTGGCGGCCGGCTACGAGCGGGTGGACGAGCTGGCGCGCTTCCGCCGGCCGCTGTTCATCGTCTGCGGCGGCATCGGCGTCGACCTGGCCGCGCTGGCGGCCTAGGGCCATCTTTGGCTGGGCCTGCTTGTTCCACATCAAACCCGACGCTATCGCGCATTACTAGAATGGTTCCCACGCCACCGTGATTTCCCTGGCGCGAGTTCACTCGTCCGTATGTATTCCGGGCATTTCTAAATGCACATCTTGAAGGGGAACAAAAATGGCAACTTCCCACCCTGAAGCGAGCGATCCGTCGAGCCCGGAATTCCAGATCGTGTTGAAGGCCCTGGTGGATATCTACCGCCCGATCCTCGAAGAAGACCTCAAGCGGGCCGGCGACCTGGACGCGCTCGGCGAAGAAGCCCGCCAAGCCCCGCCCGACTGCGAAGCGGAGTTGGCAGCGGCCCAGCGGCTGCTGGGCGGCTTCCCCGACGACGAGGTGGTGTTCGCCCTCTTGCCGGCCCAGGCGCGCGAACTGCTTGGACCTATCGAGCGCTGGCGTTGGCTGCTGCTGCACATCCGCTGCTGCATGATCTTCGGCTGGCTGGTGTGCCGCCGGCCGCGCACCTTCCGCCTGTCGGCGTATTACCTGTACCGCTACTGGCTGTGCGTGCGCCAGGCGGTCGGCACGCCGGTCACGCCCGGCCACCTGACCGAGCTCGAGCGCCGCGACCTCGACATCCTGGTCGCCGCCCTGGCCAAGGCCTACCGTCCCTTCGTCAGCGACCAGCTCGCCAGCATCGATTTCACCGCCGGCCTGGCCGACGCCGTGGCCGACGGCCAGATCGACTGCGACGAGGGCGAAGAGGAGGCGGCCGCCGTGTTCGAACGCCTGATGACGGTCGACACCACCCGCGCCTTGCTGGGCGAAAAGGCGTTCGACGCGCACTGCAGGGAGCCCTGGTTCTGGTTCTACCAGTGCTGGTGCATGTGCGCCACCCGTTTCGGCTGCTGCCTGGCGCGCGCCAAGAACCTGATCGACGTGTATCGCTGCCTGGTGAGGTACTGGTTCTGCCTGCGCGACTGTTTTCGTCCGCTGACGTGCGAACTCAGCGGCCCGCAGGGATGCATCGCCGAAGTCGTCAACCCGGCGATTCCCGCGCTGGTCGTGCCGATCCACGGCACCGCCGCCGGCCTCGGCTTCGTGCGCTATGTGCTCGAATGGTCGACCGACAATATCGTTTGGCACGCCGCCAATTTCGTGTATCCGCCTGTCCCGCCGGGCAACACGGTGCAGGGCAACAGCCCGGTCACGGGCGGGCTGCTGGCCTACCTGGACAGCACTTTGCTGAACGCCGGCACCTACTTCGTGCGCCTGACCGTCTACGGCGCCAACCAGACCCTGCCGCCCTGCGGACCGATCATCTTCGGCGTCTTCAAGAAGGACGTGCGGATACTCGGCGTGGACGGCAACTTCACGCTCGACAGCACGCCCTTCGATCCCGCCGCCCGCTTCATCGACCACGTGCCGGCCCTGTGCACGCGCGCGGCGGGCGACTTCGAAGCCTCGTTCGGCACCTGCCTGCAAATCTGGGGCGCGGCCTTCGTCGGCGGCTGCGACGACAGCCAGAAGATCAAACGCTACACGCTCGACTACAAGCCGGGTTACGAGACCGACTGCGCGACCGCAGGCTGGAGCAACTTCTGGACCGTCGAGTTCAGCACGGCGGCCCAGTACCGCGACATCAATATGCGCACCGACACCTCGGTCCTGACCGCCAACTGGGTGCCGGATTGTCTGGTGCAAGTGCCCTTCCCGCCGTATTGCCTGCTCAGCGACCCGAAGGCGCTGCTGTCGCCCTCGTCGTGGAGCAGCAACGTGGGCGGCTGCCAGTTGAGCGGGCTGTACACCTTGCGGCTGGTGCTCGAGGACACGCTCGGCAACAGCTACTGCGACACCCAGCGCGTGTGGATCGACAACAAACCGATCACCGCCCTGGTCCAGATCAACGCCGTGCCCAAATGCGCCGACCTGTTCGTCAGCCAGTTCGCCTTGCCGCCGGATTGCAGTGTGCCGTGGCCGCTGCCGGTCTCGGGCATCGCCTACGACGAATACATCGACGACACCCTCCTGCCGCTGACCCGGCCCAACGACAACTTCGACTACTACGTCGTTTCCGTGGAAAAACAAGGCGGGCCGACGATCCCGATCCCGATCAGCATCCCGCTTTCCGGCCCTCCGTGTTTCCATGGCACCTCGCGGGTGGGCGATCCCGGCACGCGCTGCGGCGTGCCGACCGTACCCACCGTCATCGGCACGCTCACCCAGTTCGACCTGCGCGCGGTCGACCCGACCTGCAGGACGTCCCTGCCCTACCCTGTGCCGCCCGGCTTCGCGCTGGAACGGGGCGAGTGCTGCGTCTACATTTTCCACCTGACCGTGTACGACCGCACCGCGCGCCCCTGCGGCGTCAGTCACGCCACGGCGGACTGGCCGGTAAAGATCTGCAACGACCTGCCGCCGGTTTGAGCGGATGGACGCGCCATGGTTCGGCTTTATGCTGGGCGTTTTCGCTAGCTGGCGCCTGGCCCATCTGCTAGCGTTCGAGGACGGGCCATGGGATCTGCTGGCGCGCTCGCGGGCGGCGCTGGGCAATAGCGTGCTGGGCCGGCTGATGGATTGTTTTTACTGCGTCAGTCTGTGGGTGGCGGCGCCGTTCGGGCTGCTGCTCGGGCGCACCGCGCAGGAATGCGCGCTAGCCTGGCTGGCCCTGTCCGGCGCGGCCTGCCTACTCGAACGGATGGGGCGCGACCCTTTGATGATTCAGCCCTTGGCAACGGAAGGAGAGCATGATGAGTTGTTGCGGCGGGAAGCGGACGGAACTGCGGAACAGTCTCCGAACGAGTTCCAACCCTAAGCAGGCGTCGGCGACGCCGGCTGCGCTGCCGGACATGGCTGCGCACACAACGGCCGCCGGCAAACCCGCTCCGCCGGCCGGCGCTACGGCGCCGCGCGCCACCGTGCAGGCGCAGGCGGGCGCGGTGACGCTGCGCTATCTGGCCGGGGCGCCGATCCAGGTCGTCGGGCCGGCAAGCCATGCCACGTATCGATTTTCGCGCGAGGCGCCGCTGCAACGGATCGCGCGGGCGGACGCCGAGCCACTGCTGGCGAGTGGGTACTTTCGGATGGAAATCTAACTTGAGCGCAGCCCGCCCGGGCCGACCTGGGCCGAGCGGGCTTGCTTGGGCTTGCTTGGGCTTAGCCGGATCCTATTTGTAAATGCCGCAGCCGATCAGCACATCGTCGACCCGCTCAACGTAGGTGCGCTTGCCGTCGATTTTGCCGGTGGCCGGGTTCGGCCACTTGTAGTCGACCCAGCCCTTGCCTTCCTTGCTCATGCCGACGGCCAGGATGTCCTTGATCAGGAACTTGCCGTCGGCGTCCTTCATCTCCGACACGTTCTTGCCCACCAGCTTGGGGTTGGCGCCGTTGGCCTGCTCGATGCCGTCACCGTTGGCCAGGAAGGTGAAGATGTACAGGTCGCCCTTGATGAACTGGCCGTTGGGGTTGTTGAACTCGGCGAAGGCTTTCTCCTTGCCGTTCTTCTTGAGGAACTCGCCGGCCTTTTTGACCATCGCCACGGCCTCGTCGGCCGTGCCCTTGTCGGCCGCGTTCGCCGTCAGGCTGAACGAGAGCAGGCACAGCGCCGCCATGAAACCTTTGAAAAATTTGCTCATCTATCGTCTCCCAGGGATTGTGTAACATACCGGGCTTTCTGGCGGCCCGGCGGTGGTGTGCTTGCACTCGGGCAATCGAACCCAGACTAGCAAAGGCCGGCCCGGCGCGCAAGCGGATACGTCGAACTGTTGCGGCGGGGCGAATTGGCGCCACCGCGGCGGACAAAAATAGTCCAGCCCGATCGCGACTTTTACATTATGATTATCTCCTTATGGAAACATTGACATACTGATAGCACCCGTGTCCGTTCAAGGCCGCCACCCGCACATGCAAACCTACTCAGCACCACAGCTTTCCGTTTCACCCTCCGGCACCCTGCATAGACTGAAATCGCTGGCCTGGCCTGGCCTGCTCATGCTGCTGTTGTCGATCTACATACTCCTGCACACCCGCATCAGCGGCGACGGCGGCGAGTACGTGCTGATGTCGCACGCCCTGTTCAAGCACGGCTCGGCCATTCTCCGCCCGGACGATGTCAAGGCCTACCTGGGGCTGCCGCTGGCCGAGGTGATGCGGGTGGGGGTGCCCGACCATGTCTTCCAGCTGCTGCTGCAACAGATGCAGTCGAGCAAACCCGACATCGTGGCCGGCTTCTTCCCCGACGCCGGCGGCCGCTTCATGGCCATCCATTTCTGGATGTACTCGCTGCTGGCCGTGCCCTACTACGCCCTGTTGAGCATGCTGGGCGTCTCGCCGGTGCTGGCCTTCGGCATGCTCAACCTGAGCTTCGCCGGCGGCGCCCTGTACTACCTGTGCCGCGCCATGCCGCGCCACGCCGGCCTGGCCGGCACCGCCTTCCTGCTCACCGGCAGCAGCTTCTACCTGAGCGCCACCGGCCCCGAGGTGATGGCCGCCAGCTGCGTGCTGATCGCCTGCATCGCCATGCTGCGCGGCGAGCTCGGCCTGGCCTGCCTGATGGCCGGCCTGGGCGCCAGCCAGAATCCGCCGCTGCTGCTGCTGCTGCCGGCGGCGCTGGCCGTGCGCCTGCTGTTGGCCAAGCGTCCCGACTTGGCCTGGCCGGACTGCCGCTTGCGGCCGTGGAACGCCTACGACCTGGCCGGCATGGCGGCCGGCGCCGCGCTGGCGCTGCTGCCCTTCGCCTTCTTCCAGGCCGAGTTCGGCGTGCCCAGCCTGATCGCCAAGTACTTCACCTCGCCCGACCTGATCACCCCGAACCGCCTGTTCTCGCTGCTGTTCGACCTGAACCAGGGCATGGTCGTCGGCATGCCGGCGCTGCTGGCGGCCCTGCTGCTGCCGCCCTTCCTGCTCGACGCCGACCGCCGCGGCCGCTGGCTGCCGGCCGCCGGCCTGCTGTGCGCCGTTGTGCTCGGCATGGCGCTGCCCTCGCTCAGCGCCACCAACTGGAACTCCGGCAGCGTCGTCACCAGCCGCTACGCCTACTGGCTGGGCATGCCGCTGCTGGTGCTGGCCTGCCTCGCCGCCCTGCAACTGCCGGCGGCCAGGGCGCGCTGGCTGTTCGGCCTGATGCTGGCGCTACAGGCGCTGGTGCTGGCCGCCAACGGCGAGCTGGGCGAGCGCTACAGCTACCTGAACCACACGCCGCTGGCGCGCCTGGCGCTGAACCACACGCCGAGCTGGTACAACCCTGACGCCGAGGTGTTCTTCGAGCGCGGCGTCGAGAACGAGCAGAGCATGTCGGCCACGCTGACCCACGTCTACCGCCGCGGCGGCGCGCCGCTCAAGCTGCTGCGCCACGAATCGAACACCGACGACCCGGCCGGCCTGTGCCCCGCCGGCCAGCTGTTGCAGGGCAGCCGCATCCGCCGCGTCGACGGCGGCTGGCAGTATGTGCACGCGCCGTTCACCTGCCACCCGGCGCAGGACAACATCAACGCCGGCGTCTGGCGCGTCCGTCCGGACATGCCGAACCTGTCCACCCTGCTGGCCGGCGGCTGGTCGCAGCCCGAGGCGCGCGGCGTCTGGAGCGAGGGTGCCGAGTCGACGCTGCTGCTGCCGCTGCCGGCCGGTCGCCAGGTCCGGCACCTGCGCATCAACGGCCTCTACTACAACGGCATGCGCACCAGCTCGGTCAGCCTGAACGGCAAGGACATCGGCCAGATCGCCCTGGACAACGCCTTGATCGACCTGCCGGCCGACGCGCGCCCGGCGACGGTGCTGTCGATCGGCCTGCGCCATCCGCAGGCGACCTCGCCCAAGGCACTCGGCCAGTCCGACGACGGCCGCGTGCTCGCCTTCCAGCTGCAGGGCATCACGCTCGAGTAGCGCGGCCCGCCGGGCCGGCCTAGCCGCCGGCCGGGCCGAAGCCGCCGCCGCCCGGTGTTTCGATGACGAAGACGTCGCCGCTGGCCATGTCGGCCGTGTGGGTGGCGCCGAAGCGCTCCACCGAGCCGTCGCTCCGCTCGATCCAGTTGCGCCCCAGCGCGCCGGGTGCGCCGCCGTCCAGGCCGAACGGCGCGATGCGGCGGTGGCCGGCCAAAATATTCGCCGTCATGGCGCGCAGGAAGCGGATGCGCCGCAACGCGCCGTCGCCACCGCGATGCTTGCCCGCGCCGCCGCTGCCGCGCAGGATGGCGTGGGTTTCGACCAGCACCGGGAAGCGCCACTCCAGCACCTCCGGATCGGTCATGCGCGAGTTGGTCATGTGGGTTTGCACCGCCGAGCAGCCGTCGAAGCCGGGGCCGGCGCCGGCGCCGCCGGCGATGGTCTCGTAGTACTGGTGCTCGTCGTCGCCGAAGGTGAAGTTGTTCATCGTGCCCTGCGAGGCGGCCAGCACGCCGAGCGCGCCGTACAGCGCGTCGGTGACGTACTGCGACACCTCGACATTGCCGGCCACCACCGCCGCCGGATAGCGCGGGTTCAGCATCGAGCCTTCGGGAATAATCAGCGTCAGCGGTTTCAGCACGCCCTCGTTCATTGGAATGTCGCTGTCGAGCAGGGTGCGGAACACGTACAGCACGGCCGCCTTGCACACCGACAGCGGCGCGTTGAAGTTGCTCGGCCGCTGCTCGCTGGTGCCGGTAAAGTCGACCGTGGCGCCGCCGTTGGCGTGGTCGATGGTCAGGGCGACCTTGAGCACGGCGCCGTCGTCCATCTCGTAGGCGAAGCTGGCGTCGCGCAGGCCGCGGATGGCGACGCGCACGGCCGCCTCGGCGTTGTCCTGCACGTGGCCCATGTAGGCCAGCACGACGTCCTCGCCGTGGCTTGCGACGGCCTTGAGCAACTCGTTGGCGCCGGTCTCGCAGGCGCCCAGCTGGGCGATCAGGTCGGCGATGTTCTGGTCGATGTTGCGGCTCGGCCAAGGCCCGGCGGCGAACAGGCTGCGCACCAGCGGCTCCAGGAAGACGCCCTGGTCGACGATCTTGATGTTATCGAGCAGCACGCCCTCCTCCAAAATCGAGGTGCTGTTGGGCGGCATGGAGCCGGGCGTGATGCCGCCGACGTCGCCATGGTGGCCGCGCGCCGCCACATAGAACAGCGGCGCGGCACGCTCGGCACCGCGCTCGGCACCATATACCGGGCAGACCACGGTGATGTCCGGCAGGTGGGTGCCGCCGTTGTAGGGCACGTTGAGCACGTAGGCGTCGCCCGGCGCCATGGTCGCGGCGTGCTGGCGGATCACGCACAGCACGCTGTCGCTCATCGAGCCAAGGTGGACCGGGATGTGCGGCGCGTTGGCGATCAAGTTGCCGTGGCGGTCGAACACGGCGCAGGAGAAGTCCAGCCGCTCCTTCATGTTGACCGAGTAGGCGGTGTTTTCCAGCGTGGTGCCCATCTGCTTGGCGATCGCCATGAACAGGTTGTTGAAGATCTCCAGGTGGATCGGATGGACGGCGGTGGTCATCTTGTGCGCGCTGCCGACCGGCACCGTGCGTTCCAGCAGCAGCGTGTGGTCGGGCAGCACCTTGGCGGACCAGCCGGCGTCCACCACGGTGGTGGCGATCTCCTCGCGGATCAGCGCCGGGCCGGCGACCCGGCTGCCGACCGGCAGCGCGGCGCGCACGTGCAGCGCGATCGGGCCGCGTTCGCCGTCGACATAACCCTGCACCTCGCTGTGCTCCGCCTCGGCGTGGCCGGCCACGTTCGGCACCTCGATCTGGAAGGCGGCGCCGTCGCCGGCGCCGATGGCCTCGGCCGAAATCGACTCGATCACCAGCGGCTGGCCGGCCATGACGAAGCCGAAGCGGCTGCGGTACTGGGCGGCGAAGGCCTCGGCCATGGCCGCCTCGTCGCCGAGGGCGATGACGAAGGCGGCGTCGCTGTCCTGGTACTTCAAACGGGCGCACAGCTCGACCACGATGTCGGCCGGCGCCACCTGCTGCGCCAACAGCTCGTCGCTGGCCTGCCGCGCCAGCGCCGCCAGTTGCGGTTGCAACTCCTCCAGCGCGGCGGCCGACAGCGGCTGCTCGACGGCGCCCTCGCGCATGGCGCGGATGTCGGCCAGGCCCATGCCGAAGGCCGACAGCACGCCGGCGAACGGATGAATGACGATCTGGCTCATGCCCAGCACGTCGGCGACGCGGCAGGCGTGCTGGCCGCCGGCGCCGCCGAAGCAGCACATGGCGTAGCGGCTGACATCGTAGCCGCGCTCGACCGAGATCGACTTGATGGCCTGCGCCATATTGTCCACCGCGACGGTGAGGAAGCCCTCGGCCACGGCGGCCGGCGACAAGCGGGTGCCGGTCTCGCTGGCGATCTGCTCGGCCAGCGCGGCGAAGGCGGTTTCGACCACGTCGCGGTCGAGCGGCAGGTCGCCGTTGGGGCCGAACACGCGGGGGAAGTGGGCCGGCTGGATACGGCCGAGCATGACGTTGCAGTCGGTGACGGTCAGCGGGCCGCCCTTGCGGTAGCTGGCCGGGCCGGGATTGGCGCCGGCCGACTCGGGGCCGACCTTGAAGCGGCCGTGCTCGAAGCTACAAATGGAGCCGCCGCCGGCGGCCACGGTGTGGATGTGCATCATCGGCGCGCGCACCCGCACGCCGGCCACCACGGTCTCGAAGACGCGCTCGTAGGCGCCGTCGTAGTGGGCCACGTCGGTCGAGGTGCCGCCCATGTCGAAGCCGATCACCTGGCGCAGGCCGATCGCCTCGCAGCTCTTCACCGCGCCGACGATGCCGCCGGCCGGGCCGGACAAGATCGCGTCCTTGCCCTGGAAGCGGGCGGCGTCGGTCAAGCCGCCGTTGGACTGCATGAACATCAGCCGCACGTCGCCGGTCTCCGAGGCGACGCGGGCCACGTAGTCGCGCAGCACCGGCGACAGGTAGGCGTCGACCACGGTGGTGTCGCCCCGGCCGACGATCTTCATCAGCGGGCTGACTTGGTGGCTCACCGAGATCTGGCCGAAGCCGGCCTGCTCGGCCAGCGCGCGCAGGCGCAGCTCGTGCTGCGGAAAGCGGTAGGCGTGCATCAGCACGATGGCGATGGAGCCTATGCCCTTGGCGCGCAGCGCGCGGAACTGCGCCAGCACCAACGCCTCGTCCGGCGCGGCGAGCACCTCGCCGTGGGCGCCGATGCGCTCGTCGATCTCGATCACCTCCTCGTAGATCAGCTCGGGCAGTTGGATGTTGGTGGCGAAGATGTCCGGCCGGTCCTGGTAGCCGATGCGCAGCTGGTCGGCGAAGCCGCGCGTGATGGCCAGCGCGGTGCGCGCGCCCTTGCGCTCCAACAGCGCGTTGGTGGCCACGGTGGTGCCCATCTTGATCACCTCGATCTGCTCGACCGGCAGCGGCTCGCCGGCGCGCAGGCCCAGCATGTCGCGCATGCCCTGGGTCACCGCGTCGTCGTAGCGCTCGGGATACTCGGACAGCAGCTTGTGGGTGACCAGCTTGCCGTCCGGGCGGCGGGCGACGATGTCGGTGAAGGTGCCGCCACGGTCGACCCAGAATTGCCAGCGCAAGGGAGTGGTTGGAAGTTGGTTTTTCATGATGGTGCTCTCTGGTGTGTTCGTGTAGAGGCGTTGCGGCAGGCGCCGCAACGCCGTAGTGCGATGCGAAGAGTCGATCCGTGACTCAGGATTCGAGCTGCTTGCCGCGCGTTTCGGGCAGGGTCAGCGCGGCCAGGATCATCACGCCGTAGGCGGTGGCGGCGAAGATGCCGATCGCCTCGCCCAGCGCCATCTTCTGGCTGGCCAGGCCGATCAGCAGCGGGAACAGCGAACCGACGGCGCGGCCCATGTTGTAGCTGAAGCCCTGGCCGGAGCCACGGATGCGGGTCGGGAACAGCTCGGTGAGGAAGGCGCCCATGCCGCTGAACACGCCGGAGACGAAGAAGCCGAGCGGGAAGCCGAGGAACAGCATGACGTTGTCGGTCACCGGCAACCGGGTGTAGGCCAGGGCGATGCACAGCGAGCCGGTGGCGAACAAGATGAAGTTCTTCTTGCGGCCGAGGTAGTCGGTGAGGAAGGCGCTGACGATGTAGCCGACATACGAGCCGACGATGACCATCGCCAGGTAGCCGCCGGTGCCCAGCACGGTCAGGTGGCGCTCGGTCTTGAGGAAGGTCGGCAGCCAGGTGGTGATGGCGTAGTAGCCGCCTTGGGCGCCGGTGGTCAGCAGGACGGCGCGCAGCGTGGTGCTGAGCATTTTAGGCGAGAAGATCTCGGTGAACTTGGCGCGCTCGGCGCCCTCCGCCTCCTGCTGCTTCTGCTGCTTCTGCTGGGCGACGAAAACTTCCGGCTCGTCGACGAAGCGGCGGATGAAGATGACGAACAAGGCCGGCAAGATCCCCAGCAGGAACAGCGAGCGCCAAGCCCATTCGGCCGGCAGCAGCGAGAACATCAGCGCGTACAGCAGGGCCGACACGCCCCAGCCGATGGCCCAGCCGGCCTGCACCATGCCGACCGCCTTGCCGCGGTCCTTGGCGCGGATCACCTCGCCGATCAGGATGGCGCCGGCGGTCCACTCGCCGCCCATGCCGAAGCCCATCAGGCCGCGCGCCAGCAGCAGCTGGTTGAAGTTCTGCGCCAGGCCGCACAGCACGGTGAAGAAGGCGAACCAGAGGATGGTCAATTGCAGCGTCTTGACGCGGCCGATGCGGTCCGACAGGATGCCGGCGATCCAGCCGCCGGCCGCCGAGGTCAACAAGGTGACGGTGCCGATCAGGCCGGCGTCGCCCTTGGACAGGCCCCAGGTGGCGATCAGCGTCGGGATGACGAAGCTGAGGAACTGGGTGTCCATGGCGTCGAGCGCGTAGCCGATCTTGCAGCTCCAGAAGGTGCGGCGTTCCTTGCCCGTTAGCGCGTGGAACCAGGAAAAGAAACCGTCGGACTGCACGGTGGGTATGGCGGTGGTGTTCATCTTTGCTCTCCTCGTGTTTTTGTAATATTGTTTTTATGTGTGGTGAAACGGCGAAACGGATGCGTCAAAAAGCGGCCAACGAGGCGTTGGGAATGTCGGTCACCAGCATGTAGCCGGGCTGGTGGGTGATGACCAGGGGCAGCGCGGCGCCGCGCAGGGCCTCCTGCGGCGTGACGCCGCAGGCCCAGAAGACCGGCAGCTCGTCGGCGGCCACCGCGACGGCGTCGCCGTAGTCGGGCTGGTCCAGGTCGGCGATGCCGATCAGGGCCGGGTCGCCCAGGTGCACCGGGGCGCCGTGCACGGCCGGGAAGCGGCTGGTGATCTGGATGGCGCGGATGGCGTCGCGCGCCTTCATCGGCCGCATCGAGACCACCATGTTGCCGCCGAAGGGGCCGGCGGCGATATTCGGGATGTTGCTGCGGTACATGGCGACGTTCTTGCACTGCTCGACGTGGCGCAGCGCAATGCCGGCGTCCATCAGCATCTGTTCGAAGGAGAAGGAGCAGCCGATGGCGAACACCACCAGGTCGTCGCGCCAGATCTCATGCAAGGTCAGCGGCTGCGCGCTCAGCTGACCGGCGCGGTAGACGTTGTAGCCCGGCACGTCGCTGCGCAGGTCCATGTCGGCGCCCAGCGCGGCCAGGTTCCACTGGCCCGGCTCGCCGACCGCCAACAAGGGGCAGGCGCGCGGGTTGCGCTGGCAAAAGCGCAGGAAGTCGTCGGCCTGGGCCTGCGGCAGGATCACCAGGTTGGCCTGGGCGTAGGCGCCGCAATAGCCCGAGGTGGGCTGGCGGAACTGGCCGCTGCGGACTTGGTGACGCAATTCAAGTGGTGTCATGGTCGGGCTCGCTGAGAAGGTGGGAACTGTGTTGGCGTAAGTAAAATGACATGCGATGGAGTAAGAATAGTCGTGAACTTTGCATGCAGCTATCTAGTTTTATTTGCTGTTGTTGTAAAGTTTTTCTTAACGCGAATCGCTAGGCGCGGGACTAGGGTTAAGGTATTCTTGCCCCACACATGAATACCCGCTTCCTCGAAACCTTTGTCATCCTGGCCCAGTTGCGCAGCTTTCGCGCCACTGCGCAGGCGCTGCACGCCACGCCGGCGGCCATTTCGCTGCGCATCAAGAGTCTGGAAGAGGAGTTGCAAACCGAGCTGATCGACCGCTCGGCCAAGGAATTCCGCCTCACCGCCAACGCCGAATACCTGCTCGGCCACGCCAAGGCCGTGGTCGACGCCACGCGCCGCCTGCAAAGCGCCGCCCGCAAGGACAGCGCCATCCGTGGCCGCCTGCGCCTGGGCGTGATCGAGTCGGTGGTGCACAGCTGGCTGGCGCAGTACATCCGCGAGATGAACGGCCATTATCCGGAGCTGGAGATCGACCTGGCGGTGGACACCAGCAACGCGCTGGAGCGGCGCCTGCGCGCGCGCGAGCTCGACCTGGTGATCCAGGTCGAGGGCATCGACAGCAGCGACATCGTCTCCGAGGCGCTGGCCATCTACCCGCTGCACTGGATCGCCCGCAAGGGCCTGCTGGACACGCGCAAGGAGGGGCTCAACCAGCGCCTGCTGCAACTACCCATCCTCACCTTCGGCCGCGGCACGGCGCCGCAGCGGGCGTTGGAGGAGATCGTCAGCAAGATGGCCAACCTGGCGGCGGTGCCGCTGGAGCAGACGCGCATCACCTGCTCGCCGTCGGTGGCGGCGATCGTCCAGCTGGTCAAGGACGGCTACGGCGTGGCGGCGATTCCCAGCCTGTTCGTCAGCGCCTTCCTCGACAGCGGCGAATTCATCGAACTGCCGGTGCATCCCGAGCCGCCGGCCATCATCGTCTCGATGTGCCTGCACGCCAACGCCGAGATGCTGGTGCACGCCGCCGCCAACGCGGCCCGCGCCGCCTGCGCCAGCTATTGCGCCCAGGTCGACGCCCGTTATATCGAGGCTTTGTGCTGAGCGCAGCCTCCTGCTGAGCACGGCGTTCCGCCCAGCCCGGCATGGCGCCGTTCGGCGCCACCACCACCCTCTCCTCCTCCTCGCCCGGCGGCACGGCCAGCGCCAGCGCCGTGATCGGGCGGCCCGGCGCGGCGTTGCCGTCGGCTCCTTGTCGCCAGTTCTGGGGACAGACGGAAAACTTGCCATTAGTTAAACTTGATGGTTACTAAGCAAGTTGTAGGCGCGAGCTCCGCTCGCCCTCACGGCGGGCACCACTACATCAACCAGGAGTCCGTCATGCCGCCAAAGTCCAGCAAGGTAGCCGTGCGTCCGCGCCGCGCATTCGCCGCGCACGATCCGGCCGCAACGCCGGCGGCGGCGCACAACGGCAGCACGCCCGCCGCGCCGCGATGAAGCGGCACCACCACAATGCAGCGGCGCCGCGCGCGTCGCGCTGGCCGCTGGCCGCCATGTTTTTACTCGCGCTGGGCCGCTACGACGCCGCGCTGGCCGGCGCACCGGTCGGTCTGCTCGACGCCGTGCGCCTCAGCCTGGCCAACAACGTCGACGTGCTGCTCCAGCGCCAGCAGGTCGACAGCAGCGCCGGCGCGCTGCAGCAGGCCGGCGCACCGTTCGACTCCACCTTGCGCCTGCAGACCGGCCGCAACGTCGAACACGCGCCGCTCAACCAGCGCAGCCGCGACGCCTACGCCAGCCAGGGCTTCCCCCTGAGCCAGCTGCGCAGCGACAGCACCAACTACAGCGTGGCGCTGGAGCGCCTGCTGCCGAACGGCGTGGTGCTCAGCCCGAGCGCCAGCGTGACGCGCGCCGCCGGCAGCGTCAACGACATCAACCAGCTGGCGCCGCAGAACAACGCCAGCGTCGACTTCAGCCTGCGCATCCAGCTGCAGAAAAACAGCGGCCGGCTGGCCGGCGCCGGCGCCAGCGCGGCCGAGCGCGAACTGGCCGCCGCCGAGCAGGACTTGCGCTTCGCGCTGGCGCAGACCGTGCTGCGCACCGTGCAGTCGTACTGGGGCCTGCTGGCCGCCGGCAAAAGCCTGCAGATCGCGCGCGAGTCCGAGGCCAGCGTCGCCCGCCTGGTCGAGGAGACGGCCAAGCTGATCGCCGCCGACGAGCTGCCGGCCGCCGACCTGCACATCCTCAGAGCCAAGCTGTTCGACCGTGGCGCCGCCCGGCTGGCCGCCGAGCAGGCCCTGCTCGACGCGCGCCAGCGCCTCGGCGTGGCGATGGGGCTGGCGCCGCGCGACGTCGCCACGCTCAGCGCCGACGACGACTTCCCTGCCGGCGCGGTCGACCCGGCGGCGCTGCCGGGCCGGCTGGCGGCGCTGCAGCAGCAGGCGCTGCGCCGCCGCGCCGACCTGAAGGCGGCGCAGCTGCGCCGCGACGCCGCCGCCACGCTGAGCGGCGCGGCGCGCGAGGAGCTCAAGCCGCAGCTCGACCTGACGCTGCGCCTCGGCTACGCCGGCCTGGCCGAGGGCAGCGGCGCGGCGCGCGCGCTGAGCCAGAACCGTGGCGCGCCCAACGTCGGCGTCAGCCTGTCGTACCAATGGCCGCTGGCCAACAACGGCGCCGAGGGGCGCTACCGCCAGCAGCTGGCCGGCTACCAACAGCACCTGGCGCAGCTGGACGGCGTCGAACGCGCCGTCGCCCTCGGCGTCGAGGCCGGCGTGGCCGGCCTGGTGCGCGGCGCGGCGCAACTACGCCAGTCCGAGCAGGCGGCCGAACTGTACCGCCTGGCCGGCGAGAACGAGCGCACCCGCTACCGGCTGGGCAGCTCGACCATGATCAACGTGCTCACCACCAGCGACAGCCTGCTCAACGCCCGGCTGGGCAACGTGGCGCAGCGCCTCAACTACCTCAACGCGCTGGTCCAGCTGAACTTCCAGACCGGCGCCCTGATCGTCGACGGCGAGGCGGGCCAGTCGGTCGGCCTCGGCCAACTGCTCGACCTCCCCCCGCCCGACTAAGCCCCCACAGAAAGCAGCCATGGCAGAGCAAAATCACATTTTCCGCAAGGTCTCGCTGGAGCGGCTGTCTTCGCCCGAACAGCTCGACGTGCTGATGCGGGTCACCTCGGCCAAGGGCTGGGTGGCCCTGCTGGCACTGTGCGCCCTGTTGGCCGCCGCGCTTGCCTGGGGCGTGTTCGGCAGCATCCCGACCAAGATCAACGGCAGCTGCATCCTGATCCGCCCGGGCGGCGTCAGCGAGCTGGCCGCGCCCGGCGCCGGCCGCGTCGCCGACATCTCGGTCGAGGTCGGCGACACGGTGCGCGAGGGCCAGGTGGTGGCGCGCATCGAGCGCTACGACGCGCTCGACCAGATCAAGGGCAGCGCCGCCCGGCTGGCCGAGCTGCGCGCGCAGCAGGCCAAGCTGGACAGCGACAGCCTGCGCGAGGCGCGCAGCCAGGAGGCCTACCTGCGCTCGTCGGAGCAGAGTCTCGACAAGCGCATCGGCAGCGGCCAGCAGACCGTCAAGGCGCTGGCGGCCAAGATCGAGGTGCAGAGCCGCCTGCTCGAGCAGGGCCTGATCACCCAGCAGACCCTGCTCGGCACCCGGCTCGACTACGCCAACGCCCAGCGCGAGGTCGAGGGCAACCGCAGCGACATCCTGAAGATCGGCGTGAGCCGGCTCGACGCCGACAAGCAGCGCCAGGCCGAGCGGCGCGCGCTGGCCGCGCAGATCGGCGAGGCCGAGCGCGGCCTGGCCAGCCAGATGCGCGCCGCCAACGAGGTGTCGCGGGTGCTCAGCCCGTACAACGGCCGGGTGCTGGAGATCCGCCTGTCGGAGAACGCGATGGCCGGCGCCGGCACGCCGATCCTGACCATCGAGCAGACCGGCGCCAGCGTCAACGACCTCGAGGCGCGCATCTACCTGGCCCCGCTCGACGGCAAGAAGGTGAGGAACAACATGGACGTGCAGATCTCGCCGTCGACCGCCAAGCGCGAGGAGTTCGGCGTCATGCTCGGCAAGGTGCGCAGCGTGGCCGCCTTCCCGGCCAGCGCCGAGGGCATGATGCGCAGCCTGAAGAACGACAAGCTGGTGCAGCAGCTGGCCGCCGGCGCCGCGCCGATCGAGGTGCAGTCCGACCTGATCCCCAGCGCCACCACGGCGAGCGGCTACAAGTGGTCGTCGCCGCAGGGGCCGCAGGGCCGCATCGAAAGCGGCACGATGTGCGACGCCAGCATCACGGTGCGGCGGCAGCGTCCGATCAGCCTGGTGATCCCGCTGCTGCGCGCCGAGCTGGGGGTCTGAGATGGCGGCGACCAAGACAGCGGCGCGCGGCTGGCGCGCCAAGACGCCGACGGTGCTGCAGATGGAGGCGATGGAGTGCGGCGCGGCGGCGCTGGCCATCGTCATGGGCTACCACGGCAAGGTGGTCACGCTGGAGGAGCTGCGCGAGGCCTGCGGCGTGTCGCGCGACGGCAGCAAGGCCAGCAACGTGGTCAAGGCGGCGCGCCGCTACGGCTTCAGCGCCAAGGGCTACCGCAAGGAGCCGGCCGAGCTGAAGGCGATGCGCCTGCCGCTGATCGTGTTCTGGAACTTCAACCACTTTCTGGTGGTCGAGGGCTTCCGCCGCGGCCTGGTCTACCTGAACGACCCGGCCAGCGGCCCGCGCACGGTCAGCGAGGAGGAGTTCGACCAGTCCTTCACCGGCGTGGTGCTGGCGATCGAGCCGGGGCCGGAGTTCGTCGCCGGCGGCCGGGCGCGCGGCCTGCTGGCGGCGCTGCGCGCCCGCATGCCGCTGGGCGAGCCGGCGCTGGCCTACCTGGTGCTGGCCGGCCTGGCGCTGGTGCTGCCCGGCCTGGTGCTGCCGGTGTTCAGCAAGGTCTTCATCGACGAGGTGCTGGTCGGCCACATGGACGGCTGGGTCCGGCCGCTGCTGCTGGGCATGGGCGCGACCATGCTGCTGGGCGGCGCGCTGACCTGGCTGCAGCAATACTACCTGGCGCGCTTCCACACCAAGCTGGCGCTGGCCGCCTCGAGCCGCTTCCTGTGGCACGTGCTGCGCCTGCCGGTCGGCTTCTACGCGCAGCGCTCGGCCGGCGACATCAGCGCCCGCGTCGGCATCAACAACCAGGTGGCGGCGCTGTTGACGGGCGACCTGGCGGCGACCGTGCTGAACCTGGTGATGGTGCTGTTCTACGCCGCCCTGATGCTGTTCTACGACGTCACGCTGACGCTGGCCGGGATCGCCGTCGCCGCCCTCAACGTGCTGTTGCTGCGCCTGGTGGCGCGGCGCCGCAAGGACGCCAACCAGAAGCTGGCCAACGACGGCGGCCGGCTGATGGGCGTCTCGATGAGCGGCCTGCAGATGATGGAGACGCTGAAGGCGTCGGGCATGGAGGGCGACTTCTTCGGCAAGTGGTCGGGCCACCAGGCCAAGGTGATGAACGGCCAGCAGGCCATCGGCGCCAGCGGCGTGCTGCTGGGCGGCGTGCCGGCCATGCTGAGCGCGGTCAACGGCATCCTGATCCTGGCGCTGGGCGGCCTGCGGGTGATGGACGGCCACCTGACGATGGGCATGCTGGTGGCGTTCCAAAGCCTGATGGCCGGCTTCATCGGGCCGATCAACCAACTGGTCGGCATGGGCGCGCGGGTGCAGGAGATGCAGGGCGACATGAACCGCCTCGACGACGTGCTCAACTACCCGACCGACCCGCAGGTCGCGCCGCCGGCGGCGCGCCGCGACGGCGCCGCGGCGCCCCTGCTGGAGGGCCACATCGAGCTGCGCAACGTCAGCTTCGGCTACAGCCGGCTCGAGCCGGCGCTGATCGAGGACTTCAACCTGAGCATCCGGCCGGGCGAGCGGGTGGCGCTGGTGGGCAGCTCGGGCTGCGGCAAGTCGACCATCGCCAAGCTGGTGATGGGCCTGGCCGAGCCCTGGTCGGGCCAGATCCTGTTCGACGGCCGGCCGCGCGCCGAGCTGGCGCGCGACAGCCTGGTCAACTCGCTGGCCATGGTCAGCCAGGAGGTCGCCCTGTTCGAGGGCAGCCTGAGCGACAACCTGACCATGTGGGACGACAGCATCGCCGAGGCGCAGTTCGTCCAGGCCGCCAAGGACGCCCGCATCCACGAGGCGATCGCGGCGCGCCCGGGCGGCCACGAGAGCCGCCTGCAGGAGGGCGGCGGCAACTTCAGCGGCGGCCAGAAGCAGCGCATCGAGATCGCCCGCGCGCTGGCCATCAATCCACGCATCCTGGTGCTCGACGAGGCCACCAGCGCGCTCGACCCGATCACCGAGCGCCAGGTCGACGACAACCTGCGCCGGCGCGGCTGCACCTGCCTGATCGTCGCCCACCGCCTCAGCACCATCCGCGACTGCGACCAGATCCTGGTGCTCGAGCGGGGCCGCGTGGTGCAACGCGGCACCCACGAACAGCTGCGCGACGCCGGCGGCCTGTACTCCACCCTGATGCATTCCCTATGAAACCGACGCCATGAGCCAGACCAGCCTTGCCACATTGTTCGAGCAGCACGGCGACGCCTGCGCGGCCCGCTCGGGGGCGCCGCTGGCGCTGCACGGGGCGGCCGTCTGGCGGGTCGGCGCGGTGCCGGTCGACGTCTTCCTGGCCCGCCTCGACGACGCCGGCCGGCCCAGCCGCGCGCTGCGCGCGCTGTTCCGCGCCGAAGCCGGCGCGCTGCTGTGCGGCCAGCCGACGGCGGCGGCCGGCTGGCAGCTGGTGGCCATCGGCCTGCCCGGCGCCACCCTGCTGCGCCTGGCGCGCGAGCGGCTCGGCGCGGCGCCGGCCGAGACGGCGGCGGCGCTCGGCCACTGGCTGGCGCAGACGGCGGCGGCGCCGGCCTGGCGCGGCGGCCGGCCGGCGGCGACGGCGGCACCGGCCGCGCCGGCGCCGGCCGGCGCGCCGGACTGGGACGCGCTGGACCACTACCACCGGGCGCTGCTGGCCCATCTGCTGGTCGAGCTCGAGCACGAGGAGGACGGCGAGCAGCGCCGCCTGGCGCGCAAGAACGCGCGCCAGGACGAGGGCATGCGCGCCGCGCTGGGCCGGCTGGCGGCGATCCTGCGGCCGGCCGGCGACGGCGCCGGGCAGGCGGCCGACGGGCCGGGCCTGCTGGCCGCCTGCCGCCTGGTCGGCGGCGCCGCCGGCATCGAGTTCAGCGCCCCGGCCGACGCCGGCGAAGCGGCCCAGGCCGGACGCGACGCGCTCGGCGAGATCGTCGAGGCGAGCCGGGTGCGGCGCCGCCGCGTGGCGTTGAAGGGCGCCTGGTGGCGCGCCGACCACGGCCACCTGCTCGGCTTCCTGGCCGACGGCCAGAGCCCGGTGGCGCTGCTGCGCGGCGCCGGCGGCTACACGCTGCAGCAGCCGGGCGGCGCGGCGCGGCCGCTGACGGCCGAGCTGGCGGCCGGCCTGGCGCCGTTCGCCTTCCTGTTCTACCGCGGCTTCGGCGCCGCCGCCGTCGAGCTGCGCGACATGCTGCGCTTCGGCGCCGCCGGCCAGCTGCGCGAACTGCTGCTGGTGGCGGCGACCGGCGTGGCCGGCGGCCTGCTCGGCATGCTCACGCCGCTGGCCACCGGCATGCTGTTCGACAGCGTCATCCCCGGCGCCGAGCGCGGCCAGCTGCTGCAGCTGACGCTGATGCTGCTGGCGGCCGCCTTCGGCGCGGCGATGTTCGCGCTGACCCAGGGCTTCGCCATGCTGCGCGTCGAGGGGCGCATGGACTCGGCGGTGCAGTCGGCCGTCTGGGACCGCCTGCTGCGCCTGCCCACCGGCTTCTTTCGCGACTACACGGCGGGCGACCTGGCGGCGCGCGCCGGCGGCATCAACAGCATGCGCCAGATCCTCTCCGGCCACACGCTGCACACGCTGCTGTCGGCGGTGTTCGCGTTGTTCAACCTGGTGCTGCTGTTCTACTACAACAGCAAACTGGCCCTGCTGGCCGTCGCCCTGGTGGCCGTCGCGCTGGTCTTCAGCGTCGGCGCCGCCCGCCTGCGCCTGCGCCACGCCCGCGCCTTGGCCGCCGTCGAGGGGCGCATCGCCGGCCTGGTGTTCCAGCTGCTCGGCGGCATCGCCAAGCTGCGCACCACCGGCGCCGAGGGCCGCGCCTTCGCCAACTGGGCGCGGCTGTACGCCCAGCAGCAGGAGCACCAGTTCAAGGCGGCCATGCTCAACAGCGCCGTGGCGGTGTTCAACAGCGTGTTTCCGACCCTGTCGAGCATGGCGATCTTCTTCACCATCGCCGCCCTGCTGGCGGCCGAGCAAGGCTTCAGCACCGGCAGCTTCCTGGCCTTCAACGCCGCCTTCGGCGGCTTCCTCGGCGCCATGCTCGGCGCCAGCGCGGCGCTGGCCAGCGTGCTCGGCGTGGTGCCGCTGTACGAGCGGGCCAAGCCGATCCTGCGCGGCGCCACCGAGGTCGGCCAGGGCCGCGCCCAGCCCGGCCGGCTGCAGGGCCGCATCGAACTGAACCAGGTGTGCTTCAGCTACGCCGCCGACGGCCCGCGCATCCTCGACGAGGTCACGCTGCGCATCGAGGCCGGCGAGTTCGTCGCCCTGGTGGGCGCCTCCGGCTCGGGCAAGTCGACCCTGCTGCGCCTGCTGCTCGGCTTCGAGGCGCCGGCCAGCGGCGCCGTCTACTACGACGACCGCGACCTGGCCGGCCTCGACCTGGGCGCCGTCCGGCGCCAGCTCGGCGTGGTGCTGCAGAACGGCCAGTTGCTGGCCGGCGACATCTTCACCAACATCATCGGCGCGGCCAGCGCGCTGACGCTGGACGACGCCTGGCTGGCGGCCGCCCAGGCCGGCATCGCCGACGACATCCGCGCCATGCCGATGGGCATGCACACGATGGTCAACGACGGCGGCGGCACCCTGTCGGGCGGCCAGCGCCAGCGCCTGCTGATCGCCCGCGCCATCGTCAACCGGCCGCGCATCCTGTTGTTCGACGAGGCCACCAGCGCCCTCGACAACCGCGCCCAGCAGATGGTCAGCGACAGCCTGGACGGGCTCAGCGCCACCCGCGTGGTGGTGGCCCACCGCCTCAGCACCGTCGTCAACGCCGACCGCATCCTGGTCATGGAGCGCGGCCGCGTGGTCGAAAGCGGCAGCTACACGGCACTGCTCGCGCTGGGCGGGCGCTTCAGCGCCCTGGCCCAGCGGCAGATCGTTTGAGTATCCTTTGGAGAGCATAGTGAAATTCTGCACCATCATCATTCCCGCCGCCCTGGCACTGCTGCTGGGCGCCTGCGGCGACTGGGACGCGCCGGCGGCGGCGCGCGCCCGCCGCGCCGCCGAGGGCGGCGACATCGTCATCGGCGCCGCCTGGCCGTTCAGCGGCGGCAAGGGCGAGCTGTGGCAGGGCATCGAGCTGGCCAGCGGCGAGCTGAACGCCGCCGGCGGCGTGCTCGGCCGCAAACTGCGCATCGTCAAGGCCGACGACGAGTCCTCGCTGGCCAAGGGCCGCCTGGTGGCGCAACAGTTCGCCGAGGACCGCGACATGGTGGCCGTGATCGGCCACCTCAACTCCTACATCGCGCTGCCCGCCTCCAGCATCTACCAGGGCGCCGGCCTGGTCTACCTGACGCCGGGCGCGTCGAGCTACCGCATCAACGACCAGGGCTTCGCGCTGTGTTTCCGCAGCACGCCGAGCAACCGCAGCATCGGCCGCCGCATGGCCGAGGACGTGGCGGCGCAGGGCCACAAGCGGGTGGCGGTGTACTACGTCAAGGACACCAACAGCCAGAACATGGCCAACTATTTCGAGCAGCGCGCCCAGGAGCTGGGCCTGAGCATCGTCGACCGCCGCGCCTACCTGCACGGCAGCCGCGACTTCAGCGAGGTGATCGGGAACTGGCGCGACCTGTACCAGTTCGACGCCCTGTTCCTGGCCGCCTCGATGCCCGAATCCGGCCACATCATCGCCCAGGCGCGCAAGCTGGGCCTGCGCCAGCCGATCTTCGGCAGCGAGGGCATCGACGACAACTGGTTGATGCAGGTGGCCGGCGCCGCCGCCGAGGGCGTGCGCCTGCCCGAGTTCGTCGTGCGCGACGAGGCCAACGACGAGTACCGCCGCTTCAGCGCGCTGTACCAGCGGCGCTACGGCGCGGCGCCGAGCGCCATCGCGGCGCAGGGCTACGACAGCCTGCGCCTGCTGGCCCAGGCGATCGGCAAGGCCGGCAGCAGCGCGCCCGAGCGCATCGCCGCGGCGCTGCACGCCACCCGCGGCTGGCGCGGCGCGACCGGCGAATACAGCTTCGAGGCCAACGGCGACATCCCGCACAAGCACATCGCCATCAAGATGGTGCGCAACGGCCGCTTCGCCACCCAGGCCGAGGCGGCGGCGCGATGAACCAGGTGCTCGACCTACCCGCCGCGGCGCGCCTGGCGCGCGCCCGCGACGGCGACCAGCGCGCCTTCGGCCAGCTGGTCGAGCTGCACCACCCGCGCGTCTGGCGCTTCCTGCTGCGCCGGGTCGGCAACCGCCACGACGCCGACGAGCTGACCCAGGAGACCTTCCTGGCGGCCTGGCAGCGCCTGCCCGGCTTCCGCGGCGAGGCGCAGTTCACCACCTGGTTGCTGGGCATCGCGCTGAACCTGGCGCGCAACCACCACAACCGGCGCCAGGCGCAGCGGCGCGAGGTCGAGCTGCCCGACGAGGCCGCGCTCGACGCCGCGCTGGGCGCCGCCGGCGACCCGCTCGGCCAGCTGCAGCTGCGCGGCACCCTGGCCGCGCTCGAGCGCGCCATCGCCGGCCTGCCCGAGGAGATGCGCGAGGCGCTGCGCCTGGTGCGCTTCGACGGCCTGTCGCTGGAGCAGGCCGGCGTGGTGCTGGGCACGCCGGTGGGCACCATCAAGAGCCGCCTGGCGCGCGGCAGGGACAGGCTGAGCGACGAAATGAGGGAATATTTATCATGAACGACGGAACCTTTTTCCGCGCCGTGTTGCTCATGTGTCAGGGAGGCCGGCGATGAGCGGACCGAACGGCGACAAGCTGGACGCCTGCCTGGACCGCTTGGCCCAATGGTACGAGCAACAGCGCCCGGCACCGGACCTGGCGGCGCGCATCGCCGCCCGCGTGGCGGCCTGCGACGGCGAGCTCAGCGACGAACAGCTGGACTGGCTGTCGGCCGCCGGCGACGGCTTCGCACCGCCCGCGCCGGCCAAACCCGACACACCGTAGCTACGGCGACGAACCTGGGGCAGCGCCATTCAGCTGCACAGCAAGCTTCTACAAAGGGAATCAACATGTCGACGGAAAATATCGAGAAGTTCTACGCGCTGGCCTACCAGAACCCGGCGCTGGTCGAGGGCCTCAAGGCGGTGACCGAGCGGGAGGTCTACACCAAGCTGGCGATCGAACTGGGCGCGGCCAACGGCTGCGACTTCAACGCCGCCGAGGTCGCGGCCTGGACCGAGGCGAAGGCCGCCACCATCGCGGCCGGCGAGCTCGACGACCAGCAACTGGAGGCGGTGGCCGGCGGCAAGGGCGATCCGTTTGTCGCCATCGGCAGTGTCGCCAGCACCGCCTTCAACAGCTACTCCTACTTCACCAATCCCAGCTCGATGACCTACGGCGCCGACAACGGCAACGGCGGCAAATCGGTGCAGGCGATCATGCAGATCGCCAAGATGCTGCCGTAGCGCGGCGCGCACGAAAAAACGGGGCGCCACCGGCCCCGGCGCCAACCGGCGCCAACCGGCCGCCGCCCCGCCCTGGGCGGCGGCCCCATCCACCAACTGAAAAGAGCAAACACATGTCCATAGAAAATATCGAGAAGCTGTACGCGATGGCCCACGCCAACCCGGCACTGGTCGCCGGCCTGCCCAGCGACGGCGACGCCGCCGCCTACGCCGCCGCCGCCGTGCTGCTCGGCGCCGCCCACGGCTGCGCCTTCAGCGAGCAGGAGGCGGCCGGCTGGATCGCCGCCAAGGCGGCGGCGACGCGCAACGGCGAGCTCGACGACCTGCAGCTCGAGACAGTGGCCGGCGGCAAGGCCGGCCCGGGCATATCGAGCGGACAGCACAGCCACGGCCCGCTCTTCCCGCCGCGGTTCGTCGTGCCGGGCGGCGTCATCATGGACGGACCCAAAGGCTAAGCGCCCCGGCGCGCCCCGGCCCCGGCCCCACTCGGGTCGGGGCGCGCCGCCATCCCCATTCCCATCGCCCCCCCCCGCCCGCCGCAACCTGAAGACGCACCAACCATGACCACCGCCCCCTCCCCGCACGACCACGCCGGCGCCGCCGCCCCGATCGCCATCATCGGCATGGCCTGCCGCTTCCCCGGCGGGGCCGACGACACCGAGCGCTTCTGGCAGCTGCTGGCCGACGGCGCCGACGCCATGGGCCCGGTGCCGGCCGAGCGCTGGGACCTGCGCCGCTTCTACGACGCCGAGCCCGGCAGCGCCGGCAAGACGCAGGCGCGCGAGGCCGGCTTCCTGCGCCAGCCGATCGAGCTGTTCGACCCGCTGCCGTTCGGCATCTCGCCGCGCGAGGCCGAGGGACTCGACCCGCAGCAGCGCGTGCTGCTCGAGCTGGCCTGGGAAGCCCTCGAGGACGCCGGCCAGGACTTCGCCCGGCTGCGCGGCTCGGCCACCGGGGTGTTCATGGGCGGCTTCTGCCTGGACGCCATGCTCGTCCGGCTCAGCCCACTCAACCGCGAGCAGATCGACCAGCACACGGCGGCGGCGGCGACCATGACGATGCTGGCCAACCGGCTGTCCTACATCTTCGACCTGCGCGGCCCCAGCTTCAGCGTCGACACCGCCTGCTCGTCGTCGCTGGTGGCGGTGCACAACGCCTGCCAGAGCCTGTGGAGCGGCGCCTGCGAGCTGGCCCTGGCCGGCGGCGTCAACATCATGCAGGTGCCGGAGTACTTCGTCGCGCTGAGCCACGCCCGCATGCTCTCGCCGCTGGGCCGCTGCACCAGCTTCGACGAGCGCGCCGCCGGCTACGCCCGCGGCGAGGGCGGCGGCGTGGTGGTGCTCAAGCCGCTGGCGCGCGCGCTGGCCGACGGCGACCCGGTGCTGGCGGTGATCCGCGCCAGCGGCATCAACCACGACGGCCGCACCCAGGGCATCACCCTGCCCAATCCGGCGGCGCAGATGGCGCTGATGCGCGACGTCTACCGGCGCGCCGGCGTCGCCCCCGGCCAGGTCGCCTATGTCGAGGCGCACGGCACCGGCACGCGGGCCGGCGACAAGGCCGAGCTGGAGGCGCTCGGCAGCGTGATGGCCGAGGGCCGTCTGGCCGGCCAGCCCTGCCTGGTGGGCGCCGTCAAGTCGAACATCGGCCACCTCGAGGCGGCCTCCGGCATGGCCGGCCTGATCAAGGCCGTGCTGGCCCTGCAGCACCGCGCGCTGCCGCCCAACCTGCACCTGCGGGTGGCCAATCCGGACATCGACTGGGCCGGCCTGTGCCTGCGCCTGCCGGCGGCGATGCTGCCGCTGGCCGCCGCCGGCGCCGACCCGGCGGCGCCGCCCTACGCCGCCGTCAACTCCTTCGGCTACGGCGGCACCAACGCCCACCTGCTGCTGCAGGCGGCGCCGGCGGCGCCGGCGGCGGCCGGCGGCGGCGACGGCGCCGGCCCCTGGCTGCTGCCGCTGTCGGCCTGCGACGAGGCGGCCCTGCGCGCCCAGGCCGGCGCCTACGCCGCCCTGCTGCGCGACGGGCCGGCGCCGCTGGCCGACCTGCTGCGCAGCGCGGCGACGCGGCGCAGCCACCTGCCGCTGCGCCTGGCGGCGGGCGGCGAAGACCGCGCCGCGCTGGCCGCCGCGCTGGCCGGCTTCGCCGCCGGCGCCGGCGCCGGCCCGGCCCTGTTCTTGGGCGAGGCGCAGGCGCACGAGAGCGGCGCCCTGTTCGTCTACAGCGGCATGGGGCCGCAGTGGTGGGGCATGGGGCGCGAACTGGCGCGCCGCGAGCCGGTGTTCCGCGCCGCGCTCGACGAGGTCGACGCGCTGGTGCGGGCCCAGGCCGGCTGGTCGCTGCTGGCCGCGCTGGGCGAGAACGAGGCCGACAGCCGGGTCGGCGAGACCGCCGTGGCGCAGCCGGCCAACCTGGCCCTGCAGGTCGCCCTGACGCGCCTGCTGGCGCACTGGGGCGTGCGGCCGTCGGCGGTGCTCGGCCACAGCATCGGCGAGGTGGCGGCGGCCTGGGCCTGCGGCGCGCTCAGCCTGGCCGACGCGGTCAGCGTGGCGCTGCGCCGCAGCGAGCAGCAGCAGAGCCTGGCCGGCAGCGGCGGCATGCTGGCCGTCGGCCTGAGCGCCGAGGGCGCCGCCGGCCTGCTGCGCGACTATCCGGCGGTCGACCTGGCCGCGCTCAACGCGCCGCGCGCGCTGACCCTGGCCGGCCCGCTGGCCGAGCTGGCGGCGATCGGCGCCGAACTCGAGCGCTTCGAGGTGTTCCAGCGCCCGCTGCAGGTCGAGATCCCCTACCACAGCCGGGCCATGGAGGCGATCCGCGCGCCGCTGCTGGCGGCCCTGGCCCACCTGCGGCCGCAGCCGCCGCGCCTGCCCTGGTACTCGACGGTGCACGGCGCGCTGCAGCAGCAGCCCTGCGACGCCGCCTACTGGTGGAGCAACGTGCGCCAGCCGGTGCGCTTCCAGGCCGCCGTCGAGAGCGCGCTGGCCGACGGCCACCGCGGCTTCCTCGAGCTCGGCCCGCACCCGGTGCTGCTGACCTCGCTGCGCGAGCTGCTGCTGCGCCGCGACGACTGCTGGGCGGCGGCCACGCTGCAGCGCCAGCAGGGCGAGGCCGAGCGCATGCTGGCCGCCGCCGCCGCGCTGCACGTGCGCGGCTACGCGCTGGACTGGGCGGCGCTGGCGCCGCCCGGCGCGCCGGCCAAGCTGCCGGCCTACCCCTGGCAGCGCAAGGCTTACTGGAAGGAGAGCCGCCGCTCGCGCGAGGACAAGCGCGGCCGGCCGGGCGCCAGCTGGCTGTGGCAACGCCTGGCGACGCCGCTGCCGGCCTGGCAGGTCGAGCTCAACACCAATTTCTTCCCCTGGCTGCGCCAGCACAGCGTGGCCGGCCGCATGGTGCTGCCGGGCGCCGCCTACGTGGCGGCGGCGCTGGCGCTGCAACGCGAGGTCTACGGCGAGGCCGGCTGCGCCATCGAGGCGCTGGCCTTGCGCGCCATGCTGGTGATCGAGCCGGGCCGGCCGCGCAGCCTAGTCTCGGCGCTCGACGGCGAGGGCGGCTTCCGCATCTACAGCCACGCCGGCGAGGACGACGACGGCGCCTGGAGCCTGCACGCCGAGGGCCGCTTCCGGCCGGGCGCGGCGGCGCCGGCGCAACGGGTCGAGCTCGACGCGCTGCGCCGCCGCTGCCCGCGCCAGCTCGCCGTGGCCGACTACTACCAGGGCCTGGCCGCGCTGGGCCTGGAGTACGGGCCGGCGTTCCGCCGCATCACCGCGCTGCAGGTCGGCGCCGGCGAGGTGCTGCTCGAGCTGGACGGCGACGCCGCCGGCGACGCCGCCGACCCGCTGCCGCCGCCCCTGCTCGACGCCCTGTTCCAGGGCCTGTTCGCCGCCTTGGCCCTGGACAGCGGCCGGCCGGCGGCGATGGTGCCGGTGGCCATCGCCAGCCTGCGCCTGCAGGCGCCGCTGCCGGCGCGCCTGCTGGCCCACCTGGTGCTGCGCCGCCACGACGCCGAGCAGGCCGAGGCCGACCTGTTCCTGCTCGACCCGCAGGGCGGCGTGCTGGCCAGCGTCAGCGGCGCGCGCTGCCGCGCGCTGGCCCGGCCGCGCCAGCAACCGCGGCCGGAATGGCTGCACCAGCTGGCCTGGCGCGCCAGCGCCGGCACGGCGCCGCTGGCGCCGGCGCCGGGGCCGGCCTGGCTGCTGCTGGGCGGCGCCGCGCCGGCCGAGGCGCTGGCCGAGCGCCTGCGCCGACGCGGCCAGGCGCACCTGCGCCTGGCGCTGCCGCCGGCCGGCGCCGAGGCCGACCTGGCGCCGCTGCGCCAGCAGCTGCGCCAAGCCTGCCAGGGGCTGGCCCGCATGGCGCCGCTGGGCGGCGCGCGCCTGCTGGTGTTCCTCGACGAGGCGGCCGATCCGGCCGACAGCTACGCCACGGCGCTGCGCCACAGCCTGCTGCTGCTGGCGCTGGCCCAGGCGCTGGCGCTGGAGCTGGCCGACGGCGCCGCGCCGCCGGTGCTGTGTCTGCTCACCCGCATGGGCCAGACCGTGGCCGGCGCCGCCTGCGCCAATCCGGGCGGCGCCGCCGCCTGGGGCCTGCTGCGCGTGCTGGCCGG
This sequence comes from Rugamonas rubra, assembly GCF_900114705.1. Taxonomy (GTDB): domain Bacteria; phylum Pseudomonadota; class Gammaproteobacteria; order Burkholderiales; family Burkholderiaceae_D; genus Rugamonas; species Rugamonas rubra. The sequence continues at coordinate 112,919 of NZ_FOTW01000015.1, read as the reverse complement.
CGAGATGCCCGCCGTGGTCTGCCGCGCGGTCGACCTGGGCGGCGACCAACCCGCCGTCGAGGCCGCCTACCTGGAGCAGCTGTTCGCCGGCGACGGCGGCGGCGACGAGCTGGCGCTGCGCGACGGCCGGGGCTACCAGCTGGCCCTGCTCAACGGCGCCGCCGCGCCGGCCGCCGCGCCGCCGCTGCGCGAGTTCCCGCGCCACGCCGCGCTGCGCCTGGACGGCGCCAGCGCCGGCGGCGAGCAGGCGTACTGGCGCGAGGTGGCCGAACCGCTGGCCGGCGCCGGCCAAGTGCTGGTGCAGGTCGACTCCTGGCTGCTGGCGCCGGGCCCGGCGGCGGCCGACGGCGCCGTCGGCGGCGTCGAATGGCGCGGCCGCAGCGGCCCGCCGGGCGCCGAACGGCAGGTCTGGGGCCTGAGCCCGGCGGCCGGCGCGCTGGCCGTGGCCACCCGCCTGGCGCTCGCCGCCGACGCGGTGTGGCCGCTGCCGCCGGGCGCCTTCCCCGGCGCCGCGCTGCCGCTGCTGCAGGCCTGGCACGGCCTGGCCGTGCTGGGCCGGCTGCAAGCCGGCGACAGCGTGCTGCTGCACGACGCCGGCGGCGCCAACGCCGCGCCGTGGGCCGCAGTGGCGCGCCGGCTCGGCGCCAGGCTGCTGCTCGGCCTGCCCGCCGGCGCGGCGGCCGCCGGCGCGGCGGCCGACGAGCGGCTCGACGAGCGGCTCGACATCTCGCGCGCCGACTACGCCGAACAACTGCGCCGGCGCTGCCCCGCCGGCCCCGACCTGGTGCTGCTGCTGGGCGACGCCGCGCCGCCACCGGCCGCCGCGCTGGCCGCCGGCTGCCGCCTGCTGCCGCTCGACACGGCGCTGCCGGCCACGCTGGCCGGCGCCCTGCTGGCGGCCGGGGTGCAGCTGCTGCCCTGGCGGCCCGCCGCCGCGCCCGGCGCCGAGGCGCGCGCCTGGCTGGAACGGCAACTGGCCGACGGCTGGCGCGCCGAGCCGGCGCCGCCCGCCGCCGCCGACAACGCCGACATCAACGACGGCGACGCCCCGGCGGCGCACGGCGCCGCGCTGGCCGCCGCGCTGGCGCTGGCGCGCGGCGGCGCCACCAGCCGCCTCGACCTGGCGGCCACGCCGTCGATCCGCGCCCTGCCGGCCGAGCGCAGCTACTACGGCCTGCGCCGCCATGGCAGCTACCTGATCACCGGCGGCGCCTCCGGCTTCGGCCTGGCGCTGGCCGAATGGCTGGCCGGCCAGGGCGTCGCCCACCTGGTGCTGGCGAGCCGGCGCGGCCGCGTCGAGGCGGCCGACCAGGCCCGCCTCGAGCGCCTGCGCGGCGCCTGCCGCGTAAGCCTGGCCGCCGTCGACGTCACCGCGCCGGACGCCGTCGCCCGGCTGGTGGCGGACCTGGAGCGCGACGGGCCGCCGCTGCGCGGCGTGTTCCACTGCGCCATGGTGCTGGCCGACGGCTGGCTGACCGACCTCGACGCGGCGGCCGTGCGGCGCGTGCTGCAGCCCAAGGTGCAGGGCGCGCTGCACCTGCACCAGGCCACGCTTGCGATGGAGCTCGACTGTTTCGTGCTGTTCTCCTCGGTCTCGGCGCTGGTCGGCAACCCCGGCCAGGCGGCCTACGCCGCCGCCAACGCCTGCCTCGACGCCGTCGCCCACTGGCGCCACGGCCTCGGCCTGCCCGCCCTCAGCGTCAACTGGGGGGTGATCGGCGACGTCGGCGTGGCCGCGCGCGACGCCGCCCTGCTCGAGCAGCTGCGCCTGTCGGGCATGGCCGGCCTGGACTCGGCCGACGCGCTGGCCGCGCTGGGCGCGCTGCTGCTCGACGGCAGCACCCAGGCCGGCGTGTTCGACATGGACTGGGCGCGCTGGCGCCGCGCCGCGCCGTCCTGGCCGGCGCGCCTGCACGGGCTGGCGCCGGCCGAACTGGCCGACGGCGGGCCGCGCCAGCGCCTGCAGCTGGCCCTGGCCGGCCTGGCGCCGGAAGCGCAGTGCGCGCTGCTCGGCGCGCAGCTGCGGCGCCAGTTGGCGCGCATCCTCGGCCAGCAGGAGGAGCAGCTGTCGCTGCACCAGCAGATCGGCCGCCTCGGCCTGGACTCGCTGTCGACGCTGGAATGGGTCTTGCTGGTCAACCAGGAATGGGGCCTGAACGTCTCGGCGGTCGAGCTGCTCAACGCCGCCAGCCTGGCCGCGCTGGCGGCCAGCCTGCTGCCGCGGGTGGCGCCGTGAGCGCGGCGGTGCTGGTGCTGTCGGCCGGCCAGCTGCGCGCCGGCGGCGCCGCGCTGGCGGCGATGACCTTCCCGCACTACCGCCCGCTGCTGGCCGACGCCGACGCGGCCGACCTGCTGGCGCTGGCGGTGCTGCACGACGGCCTGCCCTGCGCCCTGCTGCTGGCGCGGCGCGGCGAGGCTTCGCTGCTGTCGCTGTTCGTCGCCGCCGGCCAGCGCCGCCAGGGACTTGCGCGGCGCCTGCTGGCGGCGCTCGAACAGCAACTGGTGCGCGGCGGCGGCCAGGCCGTCGCCACGGCGTGGATGGACAACATGCCGGCCGCCGCCGCCTTCGCCGCCCTGCTGCGCGACGCCGCCTGGGCCGAACCGCAACCGCGCATGGTGCTCTACCGCGCCGACCTGGCGCGGCTGGCGCGGGCCGACTGGCTGCTCGGCCTGGCCGAGCCGCCGGCCGGCCACGCCATCGTGCCCTGGTCCGGGCTCGACGCCGGCCAGCTGGCCACGCTGCGCCAGGCGGTGCGCTTCGAGGCCTGGGTGCCGCCCGACCTGGTGCCGTTCGACTTCGCCGGCGCCGGCCTGGACGGCGCCGCCGCCGAACCCCGGCTGGCCCTGGCCTACACCGTCTGGGGCGAGGTGGTCGGCTGGAACCTGGCCCACCGGCTCGACGCCGACACCGTGCGCGCCAGCTGCACCTTCGTGCGGCCCGAGCTCCAGCAGCAGTTGCTGATGCTGTCGCTGTGGCGCGCCGCCTTCGGCGCCGCCGCCGCCGCCGGCTACCGCACGGTGTCCTGGGCGGTGGCGCGGCAGCGCCCGGCCATGCTGGCGTTCAACGACAGGTTCATGGCGCCCTACCTGGCACAGCGCAGCGAAAGCTGGGCCTGTGGCAAGCGGCTGGCCCCACCCGACCAAGGAATTTGATGCAACTCGACCATCCCACGCTGCGCGGCAGCACGATCCGCCTGGAACCGCTGGCGCAGCACCACGCCGCCGACCTGGCGCTGGCCTGCGCCGACTCGGCCGACGGCAGCCGCAGCATCTGGCGCTACCTGCTCGACGCCCGCATCTACCGCGCCAGCGGCATGGACGGCCTGGTGCGCAGCCTGCTCGAGCGGCGCGGCGCCGGCAGCGACCTGCCGTTCGCCATCGTCGAACTGGACTCCGGCCGCGCCGTCGGCACCACCCGCTTCATGGAGATCGAACTCGACAACCGGGTGGTCGAGATCGGCACCTGGATCGGCCTGGCCCACCAGGGCGGCGGCATCAACCTGGAGAGCAAGTATCTGATGCTTCAGCACGCCTTCGAGCGGCTCGGCGTGGCCCGCGTGCAGTTCAAGATCGACCACCGCAACCTCGCCTCCATCGCCGCCGTCGAGCGCCTGCACGCGCAGCGCGAGGGGGTTCTGCGCAACCACATCGTGCTGGCCGACGGCACGGCCCGCTCGTCGGTCTACTACAGCATGCTCGACAGCGAGTGGCCGGCGCTCGAGATTCATCTGCGCACGCTGCTGGCGCGCGGCCGGCGCGCCGCCGGGGCCGCCGCCGGGGCGCCCTGCGAACATGGCTGAGGCCGCATCCGCGCCGGCCACGCTGCGCCGCCGCCTGCTGGCGCTGGCCGCCGGCCTGGCCCTGTTCAGCGTCGGCATGAGCGTGCTGCTGGTCGCGTTCAAGCTGGACAACACCCTGCGCGAGCTGCGCCACGGCCGCTTCAGCCTGGTCGCGGGCGACGTCGCCCGCGTCGTCGAACACAGCCTCTCGCTCGGCATGGACCTGGCCGACCTGGGCGCGCTCGACGCCCTGCTGCAACGGCGCGGCCGCGCCGACGGCGCGATCCTGTCGATCGACGTCGCCGACGCCGCCGGGCGCGTGCTCTACAGCAGCGCCGCCGAGCGCCGGGCGCGGGCCATGCCGGCCGCCTGGCGCGCGGCGCTGCGGCGGCCGCCAAGCGGCGCCGGAACGGCGGCCGCCGCGGCCGGCTGGCGCTGGCGCGGCGACGACGACGACGAAGCGGTCGCCGGCGCGTTCGTCGACAACAGTTTCGCCGTGCCGCAGGGCTACGTGGCGGTGCGCTACGTCAGCGGCCGGGAAGGCCAGGCGCGGCGCCACTTGGCGGTGGCGCTGTGGCCGGCCGCGCTGGCCGTGCTCGGCGCCGCCGCCGCCGCGCTGTGCCTGCTCGCCACCTGGCTGGCGCGGCGCTTCGAACGCGAGCTGGCGCGCGCCGTCGCCGGCGTCGACGGCAAGCTGCCCGCCGCCGCCGGCGGCGACGGCTGGGCCGCCCTGGTCGGCCCGGCGCTGCGCCAGCTCGACGGCGCCGAGGCCGCGCTGGCCGCCTGGCGCGCCGGCGCGCCAACGGCGCCGCCGGCCGGCGCGCCGGCACCGATGTACGACGACGCCGAGGCGCTGCCCGGGCGCCGCCTAGGCCGGCTGGGCATGGCCGCCATGCTGCTCATCGCCGCCGCCGCGATGGCGGCGCTGTGCGGCTACGCGCTGCTGCGGGCCGAAGGCGCGCTGCTCGACGAGGCGGCGGGCAAGGCCGAAGCGGTCGCCCTGTCGCTGGCCGGCACCTTCGAACGCGCCGCACTGCTCGGCATTCCGCTCGAACGGATCACCGGCGTGGCCGCCGCGCTCGACGAGGTGCGCGCCCGCAACGGCGAACTGGCCGGCCTCGCCGTGCTGGCCGGCGGCGCCACGCTGTACCGCAGCGGCGACGCCGGCGCGGCGCGGCCGGAGCTGTCGCGCACCGTGCCGCTGGCCAGCGCCGGCGGCGGCGCCGACGCCCGCTTGCAGGTGGCGCTCGACCCCGGCGTCGTCGAGCAGCTGTTCGCCGAACTGGCCCTCGACTTCGCGGTGATCCTGCTGGTGGCGCTGTTCCTGATGCTGGAACTGGCCGACGCGCTGACCGGCGCCCTGCTGCTCAGGCCGCTGCGCACCCTGTGCCGCGACGCCCGCGCGCTCGGCGCCGGCCGCCTGGGTGTCGCCGTCGCCGCCGACCACCCCGGCGCCATGGGCGCGTTGGCGCTGGCGCTGCAGCGGCGCCAGGCGCGCGTGCTGGCCGACTACCGCGCCTGCCGGCGCCGCCTGGCCGACCAGCTGGCGGCCCGCCACGGCGCCGACGCCGACGCGCCGGCGCGCGCCGCCCTCGCCGCGCTGCGCCGGCTGCGCGACCGCTACGGCCTGGTCCACGGCGCGCCGCGCGCCTTGCCGCCCGAGCGCGCCGGCGCGCTCGGCAGCATGCGCGCGCCCTTCTTCCTGCTGCTGCTGGCCGAGGACCTGTCGCGCGGCTTCCTACCCATCTACGCCGGACAAATGGCCACCGGCGCGCTGGCCATCCCGCCCGGCGCGGTGGTCGGCCTGCCGATCTTCCTGTTCATGTTCATCGTCGCGGTGTCGCAGCCGGGCCTGGGCGCCTGGAGCGAGCGGCGCGGCCGCCGTGCCGCCTTCCTGCTCGCCGCCGCGCTCGCCGTGGCCGCCCACCTGCTCTCGGCCCAGGCCGCCAGCCTGGCCGGCCTGCTGGCCTGGCGCGCCGCCGCCGGCCTGGCCTGGGCCGGCGCCTTCGTCGCCGCGCAGGGCATGGTGCTGGCCTACACCGACCAGTCCTCGCGCGCCAAGGGCCTGGCCGGCTTCGTCGCCGTGGTGCTGGTGTCGCTGGCCTGCGGACCGGCGCTCGGCGGCCTGCTGGCCGACGCGCTCGGCTACCGCGCCACCTTCCTGCTGGCCGCCCTGCTGGCCGCCGCCGCGCTGCTGCTGGCCTGGCGCACCCTGCCGCGCGCCGCGCCGGCGCCGCCGCCGGGCGCCGCCACGGCGCGCCCGGCCGGCGTCGGCGCGCTGCCGCTGCACCCGCTGCGGAACTGGCGCTTCCTCGGCCTGCTGTTGCTGGCGGCGGTGCCGGCCAAGCTGATCCTGGTGGCGTTCTGCTACTACCTGATGCCGCTGTACCTGGCCGCCGCCGGCTATTCGGCGGCGATGGCGGGACGGGTCATCATGGTCTACTCGGTGGTCATGGTGCTGCTGCTGCCGCTCGGCGCCGACGCCTTCGAGCGGCTGCGGCGGCGCCGCCGCATCACCCCGCACGCCTGGTTCGTCGGCGCCGGCGTGGCCTGCTCCGGCCTGGCCGGCGGTGCCATGCTGCTGCCCAGCGAGATCATGGCCGCCACCGTGCTGGCCGGCGTGCTGGGCGCGGCGCAGGCGCTCAGCATCTCGGCCCAGGCGGCCATGGTGCCGCAGCTGGCCCGCCGCGAGATCGCCCGCCACGGCGAGGCGGTGGTGTACGGCTACTACCGGCTGGTCGAACGCATCGGCAGCGCGCTCGGACCGCTCGTCGCCGGCGCCATGCTGCAACTGCTCGGCTTTCGGCTGTCCTTCCTCGCGCTGGGCGGCGTGGTGTTCGCCTGCGGCCTGCTGTTCGCGCTGCTGTTCGCCCGCCCCAGCCAATTGACTGCGGCGCCGGCGGTGGCGGTGGCGCCGTGAGCGGCGCCACCGCGCGGGCCGCACGGCGCCGCTTCCTGCTCGCCGCCGCGCTGGGCGCGCCGGCCCTGCTCGGCGCCGCCGGCGCGGCGGCGGCGCCGAAACGGCGCATCCACATGGTCACCTGGCGCGGCGCCAGCGAGGTCGAGCGGGGCTTCGTCGACTATTGGAAGCGGCAGCCGGAACAGGTCGAATTCGTCTGGCAGGACGCGGCCCAGAGCCACGCCCGGCTGGCCGCCATCGGTGACGATATCGTGCGCGGCCAGCCCGACCTGGTGTTCAGCTGGGGCACCCCGGCCACGCTGGGCCTGGCCGGACCGGCCGACCGGCCGCACCCGGTGATCGGCCGCCGCATCCCGCTGGTGTTCGCCCCCTCGGCCGACCCGCTGGCCGCCAACATCGTCGCCGCGCTGCGCGGCCACGGCCGCAACATCTCGGGCGTCTGCCACGTCGCGCCGCTGGCCACGCAGATCGAGGTGATGCGCGCCTACCGGGCCATCGGCGGCGTCGGCATCCTGTACAACCGGCTGGAGGCGAACTCGGTGGCGAACCTCGCCGCCTGGCGGCGCGCCGGCAGCCAGGGCGGCTTCAAGGTGCTCGCCAGCAGCTTCCCGCTGGACCGGCGCGGCGCCGCCGCGCCCCTGGCGCCGCAGGAGCTCGGCGCCGTCCTCGACGGCATGCGCGAGGGCGGCGCCAACTGGCTCTACCTGGGACCGGACACGCACCTGTTCACCCAGCTCGACGCCGTCGCCGAGGCGGCGCGGCAGCGCGCGCTGCCCACCTTCGCCGCCGTCGAATCGCTGCTGGGCGGCGGCGCGCCGGTGCTGCTGGGCCTGGTCTCGAAGTTCTACCAGGTCGGCCAGTTCGCCGCCCACAAGGCGCAGCGCATGCTGCGCGGCGAACAGGAGGTGCCGATCGACACGCTGCAACGCTTTTCACTCATTGTCAATCTGGCGGTGGCCGAGGCGATCGACGCCTATCCGCCGATGGGGCTGATCGATTACGCCGAGTTCCGCCGCTGAGCCCTGCCGAGCCGGCCGACGGATCAAGCCGCCGGCGCCGACTCCAGCATCTGCACGAAGGCCAGCGAGGCCTTGCTCTTGTAGCGCGAGCCCGGTGATCGCCGCCGACGGCGAGGACGTCGCCGCCGCCATCGGCTTCACCGCCGTGCTCGGCATGGTGGTCGTGCTGGTCCTGCCCCTGCTGGTGCCGGCGCTGTCGTTCTCGCCAACCCAGTACGGCGTGTTCGCCAGCCCCACCGTGTACGCCGTGCCGCAGGTGCTGGCGGCGACCGGTTCGGTGTCGCTGTTGAGCGTGCACATCGGCACGCTGGTCAAGCTGGTGCGCGTGCTGTTGCCGGGGCCGGTGGTGCTGTTGCTGTCGCTGCTGGCGCTGGCGGCGATCAGCCTGGCGGCGATCCAGCTGCTCGGCATCGCCTGAGTTGGCGCAGACAATGTTAAACTGCGCCCCTTACACCGAATTGATGAAGCCATGACGAACAAAAAACAGCCTCCTGCCAAACGCACAGTCGAGGCCACAGCCCCTGTCGGTCGCCCGGAAAACCCCTTCCTGAGCACCGAGTTCTTCCAGCGCATGCGCGACTACACGGAGCGCGACGCCGCCTTCTCGAAGGAGTTGAAGGCGATCGGCGAGCGCGGCGCGAGCAAACTGAGCGGCGATGCGCGCACCGCGCCCTCGCTGGCCATCCTGCGCGGCGTGGTCAAGAAGGGCCTGACGCTGGAGCAAATGTTCGAGCGCATCGTGCAGGGCGTCGAGTCCGGCCTGTGGGAACCTTGGCTGGCGCCGTACGGCATCGAACTACGCGGCGTCAACTACACCAAGGGCGAGCCGCGCAACGCCCGCCTGGCGCTGGACATGAGCCTGGCCTGCAAGGCCAACTCGCCCTTCGCCAACGCCGGCGTGCCGAACTGGCGCAGCATCGTGGTGGAGGACTGCTTGCAGGTGCAGATCGACAAGCCAACCGAGAAGTCGGGCGCCAAGGTCTACGCCATCTTCACGCTGGACGCCGCCAAGTAAACCGTTTCGACGGCGGATCGCGGCCGTTGCGCCGCGCCGCCCGTCCCATCGCCTCCGCCCCCCGGATCGCGCGAATCAATCGCCCTCGGCATATTCAATTCAATATTAATAGTTACGGCCGGCCGCTTATCGAAAATACAATCGATTTGCTAGCCACCTGCTGTGTCAAGTTATTATTTAAATATCATAACTCGACGTTGGAATCGTCCCACACCCGCCTTGTTCCCGTTCAATTTCTGCAATACTAAAACACCGGTGTCGAATCTCGCCTGCTCACCGGGAATTTCTACTTCAGCATTCTCCAACCATCCGTCTTTACTATTAAAAAGGATGCCGTATGCCTGTCGATAAAGGAACCCAGCCAGCGAATAGTTCTCAGGAAACATATGACGTGATCGTCATCGGCGGTGGCCCGATGGGACTCGCCACCGCCTACTACAACAGCAAACGCGCCGCCAAGACGCTGGTGCTGGAACAATTCACCTACTTCAACCAGCAGGGCAGCTCGGCCGGCATGTCGCGCCAGTTCCGCATCCCCTACCCCGACGAATACATGGTGAAGATGGCCGAGGACGCGCTGCCCTACTGGGCCGAGCTGCAGAGCCACACCGAGGAGCAACTGCTGACCACCGTCGGCACGCTGTGGTTCGGCGATCCGGCGGTGCAATCGACCGAGGGCAATATCGCCGCCGCCGAGTTGGCCATGCAGGCGCTGGACGTGCCCTACACCTCGCTGACGGTGGCGCAAATCGAAGAGCAATACCATTTTAAGGACTTGCCGGAGAACTATCGCGGCCTGTTCCAGGCCGACGGCGCCAGCATCGACCTGCACGCCACCCAGCGCACCTTGTACGACTGCAACCTGGCCAGCCCCCACGTGACGATGCTCGACCAGTCGCCGGTGATCGGCATCGAACAGTCCGATCAACTGTTCATGATCACCACCCCGGGCGGCACCTTTGTCGGCAAGAAGCTGGTGATCGTGCCGGGGCCGTACATCAACGACGTCATCAACCTGCTCAAATTCAGGATCGACGCGACCTACTGGAACATGGCCTCGACCTATTTCAAGAAGAGCGATCCGAGCATTCAGTACCCGACCTGGTTTGTTTTCCAGGAACCGGCCGGCGACAGCGGCAACCAGTTCTACGGCTTTCCCGAAGTGGACTGGGACCACCCCGGCTACATCCGCGTCGCGCCGGACTTCGTGATGACGCCGCTGGCCGACCCGAACCAGGCCAGCTTCATCCCCAATCCCCAGGAGATCGCCTACACGGTCGAGTGGGTGCAGCAGCACATGAGCGGCCTCGACCCCACGCCACACTACAAGTCGACCTGCCTGGTGGCGCTGAGCAATATCCCGGCCAAGGAAATGTTGATCGATTTCGCACCGATCTATGTGCCGAACCACAAGAGCATCGCGATGTACGCGACCGGCTGGGCGGCCAAGTTCGTCCCCCTGCTGGGCCAAATCCTGTCGGAAATGGCGCTCGACGGCAAAAGCAGCTACGACATCTCCCACTTCCAGACCGGCCACCGTTACTTCAAGGCCATGTAAACCACTTCGAACAACGACAAGGAGACTATGATGGTTGATAAAAATACAGCACTGAACACCGGCATGCAGGACGGCTTGAAGTTGGAGGTGGCCATCGTCGGCGCCGGCATTTCCGGCATCTACTCGGCGTACCGCCTAACCACGGCGGGCGCCAACAGCGGCGCCCAGGTGCAGGTGTTCGACATGAACACGCGCATCGCCGGCCGGCTCGAATCGGTGCGCCTGCCCGGCTTGCCGACGGTGCAGGGCGAACTGGGCGGCATGCGCTACCTGACCTCGCAAAAGATCGTCACCACGCTGATCGAGGAGGTGTTCGCCGATCAAATGGAGGCCGTCGATTTCCCGATGGGCGACCCGGCGACATTGTTCATGTATTTACGCAAGGATCGCTGCAAACAGAACGCCTGGACCGCCGCGCAGGCGAATGGCGATAAACTACTCACCCGCTACTATTTAAATGACGACGACATCGGCTTCAGCGCCGACCAGTTATTCAGCAAGGTGATTTACGATGTGCTGGTCGCCGACCCGTGGTTCATGGAGAATTTCGGCGAGTATGTGCAAAAGATCGACGAATATAACTATTCCGTTCGATTGACTCTGGAACAGTGGGACCAGGTCAAGCCGTATCTGACTTACCAGTTTGAAGGTTCGCCATACGATAAACGCTTGGTCAACGACATCGGCTTTTGGAATTTGCTCAAGGACCAGGTATCGCAGGAAGGCTATACCTTCCTGTCGACCGGCGGCGGCTATTATTCCAACACCATCAACTGGAACGCGGCCGAAGCGTTTCCCTATATGATGGGCGACTTCTCGGCCAGCGCGATCTACAAGACCATCGCCTCCGGTTTCGACAGCACCGTGTATGCGATGGCGAATGAGTACATGGCCTACGAAGGCGCCTGCATCTGGACGGAAAACAAGCTGCTGACCTTCAACAAGGAGCACGCGGAATCGGCCACCCACCGTTACGAGCTGGTGTTCCTCAACCTACGTTCGAACCAGCAATGGAAGGTGTACGCCAACAGCCTGGTGCTGGCAATGCCGAGGCGCTCGCTGGAACTGCTGGACCAAGACAATTTCTTCTTCAACATCAACGAAAACACCACGTTGAACAACAACATCCGCTCGGTCATCATGGAGCCGGCGTACAAGATCCTGATGGGATTCGACACGCCGTGGTGGAACGAACTGGGCATCACGGCCGGCCACTCGATCACCGACCTGCCGATGCGCCAGTGCTACTATTTCGGCACCGGCCAATTCAGCGACCATTCGATGCTGCTCGGCAGCTATGGCGACATGGAAACCGAATCATTCTGGAAGGCGCTGTCCGACGACCCGGTCAAGTTCCGCGTGCGCAAAACGCGGCTGGCCTCGCTGCAGGAAGTCGAGGCCCTCAACGATGTCCAGGCCAGCGACATGATGGTCAAGGAGGTGGTCGACGAGCTGCGCGAACTGCACGGTGTCGGCGTGCCCTTGCCCTATGTCACCTGGTTCAAGGACTGGGGCGACGACCCGTTCGGCGCAGGCTACCACGCCTGGAAGGCCGGCTACAAGGTGCAGAACGTCATGCCCTACATGCGCAAGCCGGACCAGGCCGAGAACATCCACATCTGCGGCGAAGCCTATTCCGACCAACAGGGCTGGGTCGAGGGCGCCTTCTGCGAAGCGGAAAAGATGCTGGAATCCTACTTCGGGCTGACACGGCCTAGCTGGCTGCCGGCCAGCTACTACCTGGGCTGGTAAGTCGGCGGGACTGCGGGCGGGCCGGTGGCAGCCGGTCGCCCGCAGCGTAGAGCGCCAGTTCGACATCGCACAAGCATAGTGGAGGTTTGCCCGCACGAGCATTTCCAGTTGAGGTACGCTGCCAGCATTGCCAACGTGTAGACAATCTGACCAAGTGTTCACGCCCTCCTCGCTCAGATGGTTTCTGCTCAAGCCGCCAGCAAGTGCTTTTCCTCCACGCCCCAAGCGACGTTCACCGGCACATGGTGTATTATTTGTGCATGCTTTTGCGCTCTTTTTCTGGTCATCGCGATGACCGAGCGGGGCCAAAACCCCGCCTGGAAACCGCCATTGCCTTTGCAAATATTCGCGCTTATTCTGGTAATTTCGGCCATAGTACTTGGGTATAACGCACAGTCCGTGCCCGCACAGCCATCTGCGGAGCAACGACTGCCGCGTCTGGAGAAATGAAATGAACCGTAATGACGACAGATCCGTCGACATCGTGGTCGAGCACAGCAGGCAAGCCCGGGTTATTGACAAAAAGGATATTGAAGCGCTGGAGGCAAAACTCAGGGCGGCTCATCCCGTCAGCATCTCAAGCGATGAAGCTCAGCTGCTGCAGTCCATACTGCACGAGTATGCTCAAAGGACGTCGAGCACGCCGTCACCGCAGAAGTTACAACCGAGCCGGCTCACCAATTTTGCTACGGTGGTTACGGCAGGCGTCTCGACCGGCTTGCTCTGCATGCTGCTATTCCCCACTCAGCCAATTGTGCCGATAGTCGTCGCCATCGTCGCGACCATTGCCGCAAAAATCGCGCTGCCGTGGATGAATAGCCTCTGACGGCTACACCGGCTGATACTACATCGCGGCAAACGCCGCCTCGATGTCGGCGATCAGGTCGGCCACATCCTCCAGGCCGACGTTGAAGCGCACCAAGATTCCCTCCTCCCGCCAGCCCTTGCGCATCTGCGCGATGCGGTAGGGCATGACCAGGCTGTTGGCGCCGCCCCAGCTGTAGCCGAGCTTGAACAGCTTCAAGGAATCGACGAAGCGGTCGGTCTGCTCCTCCGTGTAGCGGGCGTCGAACAGCACCGAGAACAGGCCGCCGGCGCCGCTGAAGTCGCGCCGCCAAACGGCGTGGCCGGGACAATCCTCGAAGGCCGGGTGCAGCACCTTGGCGATCTCCGGCCGCGCCTTGAGCCAGGCCGCCAGTTGCCGCGCCGCCTTGTCGTGGGCGTCGAAGCGCAGCTTCATGGTCGGCAGGCTGCGCAGCACCAGGTAGGCGTCGTCGGCGCCGACGCCCATGCCCAGGCGCATGTGCGCCAGGCTCAGCCGTTCATGCAGCGCGCGGTCGCGCGTGATCAGCGCGCCCATCAGCACGTCCGAGCCGCCCGACTGGTACTTGGTCAGCGCCTGCATGATGATGTCCACGCCCAGCTCGAAGCCGCGCAGCGCCAGCCCGGCCGACCAGGTGTTGTCGAGCGCGACGAGGACGCCGCGCGCGTGCGCCGCCGCGCAGATGGCCGGCAAGTCGGGCACCTCCATCGACACCGAGCCGGGCGCCTCGGTCCAGATCAGTTTGGTATTCGGTTGGATCAGCGCGGCGATGCCGGCGCCGACCAGCGGATCGTAGTAGCGCGCGGTGACGCCGAAGTCCTGCGACAACCACTTGCCCAGCTCGCGGTTGGGGTTGTAGACGTTGTCGGGCAGCAGCACGTCGTCGCCCGTCTTGAGCAGCGCGAAGTCGACCATGGCGATGGCGGCCAGGCCGCTGGGCGCCAGCAGGCAGTGCTTGCCGTCCTCGATCTCGGCCAGCCGCGCCTCCAGCGTGAAGGTGGTCGGCGTGCCGTGCAGGCCGTAGGTATAGGCGTTCTTCTCCTTCCAGTCGCCCGAGCGCATGGCCGCGACGTTCTTGAACAGCACCGTGGAGGCGTGGTGGATCGCGCTGGGGAAGGCGGCGAAGCCCTCCGGCGCCTTGTAGTCGGTGTGGATCAGTGCGGTCTGGGCGGATTTTTTGCGAGTCATGGTGTCGGCGGGCGGATATGTGGTTGCGGGGGCTGCGGCAAGAGTCAGCGGCGCCAATCCAGGGTCAGACCCTAGGGTCTGACCCTCGGTCTGACCCTAGGTCTGACCGCGGCTCTTTGCCGCGGGGTTTTGCCGGCGCACTGGCGTCTTGTGTACCAAAAAAAAGGGCGGACCGTCGCCGGTCCGCCCTCATTATATGTCGATCCGCGCGGCGGACCGGCGGCTTACGCCACCTGGGCCCACAGGTCGTGGGCGTCGGCGGCGGTGATGGTGACGTCGACGAACTGGCCGACGCTGAGCTTCTTGCCCGGCATCAGCGAGCCCTTGATGTGCACCACGCCGTCGATTTCCGGCGCGTCGGCGCTGGAGCGGCCGACGGCGCCACGGGTGGTCACCTCGTCGATCAACACGCGCACGGTCTTGCCGACCTTGGCTTGCAGGCGCTGCTTGGAGATCTCCTCCTGCAGCAGCATGACGCGGCCGCGACGCTCTTCACGCAGTTCCTCGGGCACCGGATTGTCCAGCGCGTTGGCGGTGGCGCCCTCGACCGGCGAGTAGGCGAAGCAACCCAGGCGGTCGATCTGCGCCTCCTTGAGGAAGTCCAGCAGGTATTCGAACTCGGCCTCGGTCTCGCCGGGGAAGCCGGCGATGAAGGTCGAGCGGATGGTCAGGTCCGGGTTCATGGCGCGCCAGGCTTGGATGCGGTCGAGGTTCTTCTCGCCGCTGGCCGGACGCTTCATGCGCTTGAGCACCTCGGGGTGGGCGTGCTGCATCGGAATGTCCAGGTAGGGCAGGATGTGGCCGCCGCTCATCATCGGGATCACTTGGTCGACGTGCGGGTATGGATAGACGTAGTGCAGGCGGACCCAGGCGCCGTAGGTCTTGGCCAGCTCGCCCAGCGCTTCGGTCAACTGGGTCATGTGGGTCTTGACCGGGCGGCCGTTCCAGAAGCCGGAGCGGAACTTGACGTCGACGCCGTAGGCCGAGGTGTCCTGCGAGATCACCAGCAGTTCCTTGACGCCGGCCTTGAACAGGTTCTCGGCCTCCATCATCAGCTCGGCGATCGGGCGCGACACCAGGTCGCCGCGCATCGACGGGATGATGCAGAAGCTGCAGCGGTGGTTGCAACCCTCGGAGATCTTCAGGTAGGCGTAGTGCTTCGGCGTCAGCTTGACGCCCTGCGGCGGCAGCAGGTCGAGGAAGGGGGCGTGCGGCTTGGGCAGGTACAGGTGGACCGAGTCCATCACCTCGCCGAGCGCGTGCGGGCCGGTCACGGCCAGCACCTTCGGGTGCACCTTCATGATGATGTCGTCGCCGGCGGCGTCTTTTTTCGCGCCCAGGCAGCCGGTGACGATGACCTTGCCGTTCTCGGCCAGCGCCTCGCCGATGGCGTCGAGCGATTCCTGCACGGCGGCGTCGATGAAGCCGCAGGTGTTGACGATGACCAGGTCGGCGCCGTCGTAGGACTTGGCCGTCTCATAGCCTTCGGCGCGCAGCTGGGTCAGGATTTGTTCGGAGTCGACCAGCGCCTTCGGGCAGCCGAGCGAGACGAAGCCGACTTTCGGCGCGGAACCGGTGAAGGTGGTGCTGCCGGCTGGCGACGGGGCTGGCGCGGCGGCGGGAATGCGGGAGATCTCGGACATAGTGGGTGCGGGGAAAGAAGATTCAGGCGAATCTGCCATTATAGCGCATGGCGCAATGGGGCAGGATTTCCGTGGGGAATTGAGCGCGGGCGGCAACAAGGCCGCCGGCGGCGCCGAAAACACAGCGGCGGCGCGCGGGAACCAGCCCGGGCGCCGCCGCTGCGGTGACGGAAACAGGATCAGGTCTTGTCGGTCGGAACCGGCGGCACGAAGGGGAAGGTGCCGAAGATGTTCTTGCTCTGGCTTTGCATCTGTTCCTGCATCTGCACGAACAGGCTCTTGCTCTGGTCGATGTAGTTGTTCATCATGCCCTGCATCATCGGGCCCTGCACGTTCATGAACTGGGTCCACATTTCCGGGCTGAAGGGCTTGCCTTCGAAGGTGCCGGCCGCGCCGCCGCCGCCGGTGAACTTGCGCTGGATGTCGGTGAAGGCCTGCACGTTCTTCTCCAGGTAGGAGCCCATCATGCCCTGCATGGCGTGGCCGTAGTAGCGGATGATCTGCGCCAGCACGACGCTGGAGAACATCGGCGCGCCGTTGGCCTCCTCCTCCAAGATGATCTGCAACAGGATGCTGCGCGTTAAATCCTCGTTCGACTTGGCGTCGACGACGGTGAACTCTTCGTTGTCGAGCACCAACTGCTTCACGTCCGTCAGCGTGATGTAGGAACTGGTCTGGGTATCGTACAGACGGCGGTTGGGGTATTTCTTAATCAGGCGGTCAGCATTTTTTTTCGCACTACTCATCACAAGTCCACTTATTGCGCCGCAGCGCGTACTCTAACAATTCGAAAAAAAAGCGAACTTCGGTCCGCTTTCCCACAAGCCTACTTCACCTATTATAGAGTGGAAAAAGCAGCATTTGCACATCCACTTATAACTTTTAGGTTTTTATTGCAACGCAACCAAATTTACAACATAACAAGTATGTGACGGCGACGTGACAGACCCTGGACGCAAAAACGGGGCCACAACGTGGCCCCGTGCGGTGTTGCCGCAGTTAATCTGCTCTTACTTTGACGTAACGTCCTGGCGCCGCCTCGATGGTCGGATGGCTGGCGCTGCCCAGACTGCTGCGGGCCTTCACCGACTTGCCGCCGTGCTCGGCGAGGAACTGCGACCACTGCGGCCACCAGCTGCCGGCGTGCTCGGTGGCGCCGGCCATCCAGCTGTCGGCGTCGGGCAGCGCGGCGGCGGCGGCGGCGGCGGCGGCCTTGGCCGCCTTCGACGTTTTACCCTTGGCCGCCGGCTTGGCCGCTGCGGCGGCGTCGTTGGTCCAATAGCTGCGCTTGTTCTTGACCGGCGAATTGATCACCCCGGCGATGTGGCCGGAGGCGCCCAGCACGAAACGGTTCAGCTCCGGCTGGTCCTGGTTGAGGATGGCCAGCGAGCCGTAGGCCGACGGCCACGGCACAATATGGTCCTCGCGCGAACCGTAGACGAAGGTCGGCGTGCGGATCGCGCCCAGGTCGAGCGGCGTGCCGGCCACCGTCAGCTTGCCCGGCACCTTCAGGCTGTTCTCCAGATAGGTGTGGCGCAGATACCAGCAGAACATCGGGCCGGGCAGATTGGTGCTGTCCGAATTCCAGTACAGCAGGTCGAACGGCGGCGGCTCGTTACCCTTCAGGTAGTTCGACTGCACGTAGTTCCACACCAGGTCGTTCGGCCGCAGGCTGGAAAAAGTGCTGGCCAAGTCGCGGCCCGGCATCAGGCCGCCGTCGCGCAAGGTCTTTTCGCGCAACGCCACCTGGGTCTCGTCGACGAAAACGTCGAGCACGCCGGTGTCACTGAAGTCGAGGAAGGTGGTCAGCAAGGTCAGGCTGGAGGCCGGATGCTCGCCGCGCGCGGCCAGCACGGCCAGCGCGGTCGAGATGATGGTGCCGCCGACGCAGAAGCCGAGCATGTTGAGCTGCTCCTGGCCGGAAATCTCCTGCGCCACGCGGATCGCCTGGATGGCGCCCTGCTCCACGTACTGGTCCCAGGTGGTGCCGGCCAGCGACTTGTCCGGATTGCTCCAGGACACCAGGAACACCGTGTTGCCCTGGTCGACGGCGTACTTGACCAGCGAGTTTTCCGGCTGCAAATCCAGGATGTAGAATTTGTTGATGCACGGCGGCACCATCAGCAGCGGCCGCTGGTGCACGTTCGGCGTGCTCGGGCTGTATTGGATCAGCTGGAACAGCGGATGCTCGAACACCACCTGGCCGGGCGTGGTGGCGAGGTTGCGGCCGACCTCGAAGGCGGTCTCGTCGGACAGCGAGATGTGGCCCTTGTTGATGTCGGCCAGCATGTTGGCCAGGCCACGGGTCAGGCTCTCGCCCTTGGTCTCGATGAGCTTTTGCTGGGCTTCCGGATTGGTGGCGAGGAAGTTGGCCGGCGACATGGCGTCGACGATTTGCTGGACGGCAAAGCGGATCTTTTGCTTTTGATGGGGCGTCGACTCGACCGAGTCGGCCATGGCGGTGAGAAACTTGGCGTTGAGCAGGTATGATGCCGCATTGAACGACGACAAGAGGTTGCCCTGCCAGGCGGCCGAGCTGAAACGACGGTCGCCGATGGCCGGCGGTTTGCCGGCCAGGAAATCCTGCCACAGGGTGCCGACATCGGCCATGTAGCGGTTCTTCAGCTCCTCGACGACTTCCGGCTGGATGGCGGCGCCGACGTCTTTCAGGACGGCGGCAACCGGATGGCTGTCGGCCTCCGGCACCATTTTTAACCAGGATTGCCACTGGCTGGGGTCGCTGATCTGCGACATCCATGCGTTGGCAATGACTTGAGGATCTGGCACATTCATGTTTGATTCCCTAAAAATAGTTGTATATCTTTACTTCACCAAGGCTGCTGTATGCTGATTGTCGCTATTGCATGGATCTACGTCGTCGGCTTGATCGCCGTGACGCAAGCCAGCGTTTCCGCTGGGATTTTCACCTTCCTACTGTACTGCGTGCTACCGCTGGGCTTCGGCTACTACGTGGCCGGCAGCCGCAAGCGCAAGGCCAAGCGCGATGCCGCCTGGCAGGCCGCCCACCAGGCCCGACTGGCGGCGCAACAGGCCGCAGCGGCAAGCGCCCCGGCCGCCGCCCCGCCAGAAGACTAAGCGAGACGGCGCACACGTCACTTGATCCAGATCAAACTCGCCTGCCGTCCGGTGACACCGTCGCGCCGATAGGAGTAGAAATTGGCGACGTCGGAGACGGTGCACAGCTCGCCCCCGGCGATGCGCGACACGCCGTCGGCCTCAAGCATACAACGGGCCAGCGCATAAATGTCGGCAAGATATTTTCCGGGGTGGCCGGGCAGCGGCGTGAAGGCCGCCGTCAGGCGCGCCGCGTCGGCCGCGCTGCCCTGCTCCAGGAAGGTTTGTTTGACCTCGGCGCCGACCTCGAAGCGGGCCGGACCGATGGCCGGCCCCAGCCAGGCGAGGATCTCGCCGGCGCCGGCCGCGCGCATGCCGGCCACGGTGCGCGCCAGCACGCCGTTGGCCAGGCCGCGCCAACCGGCGTGCGCCGCCGCCACCACCTTGCCGGCGCGGTCGCAAAACAGCACGGGAAGACAATCGGCCGTCATGATGACGCAGACGCTGCCGGGCGCGTGCGCCAGACTGGCGTCCGCCTCCGGCGCGGCCAGCGCGGGGTCCGTCGGCAGCAAGGCGACCTGCCCTTCCGCCCACGGCGGGGCGAAATTGGCGTGCGCCTCCACCGTGGCGGCGCCCGGCACCGCCGGCGCCGAGGCGAGCAGCGGGTCGGCCTGCGGTACGCCGCCCTCCGCAGCTGCTGCGGCGGCGGCGGCGGCGAAACCGGCATGCGCCGTCACGTCGAACACGGTGGTGCCGTGCACCTGGGTCAGCCAGGCCGGCTCGGCCGGCAAGGCGGCGCGCAGCAAGCCACGGTTGAAGGCGACGCAGCCCGGCTGGTCGCCGACGTGGACGCCCAGGTTGAAGCCGCCGCCGCCAAAGCCGTCGTCGTACGGCGCCACGCTGACACCACCGCGCCGGGTGGTGAACAGCGCGCCCACATTGGCCGGCAACTCCGGCCAATCGGGCGACAACCAGGACGAGGACGAGGACGAGGACGAGGAAGGCGGGGCGGCTGGCACGTTCAACCCCGTCAAACCATCTCCGGCTCTTCGATGCCGGCCTGGGCGATCAGCGCGGCGAAGTCGTCGGCCAGCGGCACCAGCCACTCGCACTGCTCGCCGGTGGCCGGGTGGACCAGGCCGAGGCGGCGCGCCTGCAGCGCCTGGCGCGGGAAGACGTTGGCCAGATGCTGCTTGCCATACATCACGTCGCCGACCAGCGAGAAGCCGATCGACATCATGTGGACGCGGATCTGGTGGGTGCGACCCGTTTCCAGGCGGCACTGGACCAGGCTGACCGGACGACGGTCGAGATCGCCCGAGGCCAGCAACTCGTAGTGGGTGATCGCCGGCTTGGCCGAGAAGTTGGTCGAGACGGCCATCTTGATGCGGTCCTTCGGATGGCGGCCCATCGAGGCGTCGATGGTGCCGCTCTGGCGCGGCGTGCCCCAGACCAGCGCGAAGTACTCGCGCTTGACGGTGCGGGCGGCCAGCTGGCGCACCAGGTCGGTCTGGGCCGGCAGGTTCTTGCCGACCACCATCAGGCCGCTGGTGTCCTTGTCGAGGCGGTGGACAATGCCGGCGCGCGGCACACCGCTCAGCTGCGGGCAGTGGTGCAGCAGGCCGTTGAGCAGCGTGCCGGACCAGTTGCCGGCGCCCGGGTGGACCACCAGGCCGGCCGGCTTGTTGATGACGATCAGGTGTTCGTCCTCGTAGACGATGTTCAATTCCATCGCTTCGGGCTTAAAAGCCTCGTCTTCCGGCGCCGGTTGGGGCAGAATGACGATCTTCTCGTCGCCGTAGACGGTGTCCTTGTTACTGCGGGCAACTTTGCCGTCGACCGTGACGAAGCCGTCGTCGATCCACATTTGCAGGCGGCCACGGGAGAATTGCGGCACCAGCTTGGAAATCACCTTGTCGAGGCGCTGACCACAGGCATCCGGCGTCAGTTCGAGTTCGATAGGCGCCAGGCCGTCGTCGTCGCCATCGGCTAGAATCTCCGCGTCGAACTCGGCGTCGAGTTCATGATCGGAGGAAGAATCAGCCAAATTCGGCTTTGGAGTTAATATCACAGCATTCCCATCGGCTATAATCAGCCTATTGTAAAAACTTGGTTAAAACACCTTCTTGCAAAACAACATGCAAAAAAAATTATCGTTAGTTGCAGCAACCGTCGTCCTGCTTGGTTTGTCAGCTTGCAGCTTATTGCCAGAAAAAGTCGATGAGACTAAAGGCTGGAGCGCTACGAAATTATACTCGGAGGCGACCGATGAATTGGAGGGCGGCCACTACGAACGCGCAATTCAGTTGTTCGAGAAGCTAGAATCGAGCTATCCTTTCGGCACCTACGCCCAGCAGGCGCAGATGGAGATCGCCTACGCCTACTACAAGGCACAGGACCAGGCCCAGGCGCTGGCCGCCGTCGAGCGCTTCATCAAGCTGCACCCGAATCACGCCAACGTGGATTATATGTACTATCTGCGCGGTCTGATCAACTTTAACGACCAGATCGGCTTCCTCAACTTCATCTACGAGCAAGATCCGACCGAACGCGACCCGAAAGCCACGCGCGAGGCCTTCAGCGCCTTCAAACAGCTGGTCGACAAATTCCCGAACAGCAAGTATACCCCGGACTCGATCGATCGCATGAAGTATCTGATCAACGCGATGGCGTCGTACGAGGTGCACGTGGCGCGCTACTACTACCGCCGGGGCGCCTACCTGGCCTCGGTCAACCGCGCGATGGGCGCCGTCAACGACTACCGCGACTCGCCGGCGATCGAGGAAGCGCTGTTCATCATGATCCGTGGCTACGACAAGCTGGGCATGAGCGAGCTGCGCGACGACACGATGCGCGTGTTCAAGCAGAACTATCCGAAGAGCGCCTTCCTCGACGAGGGTGTCAAGGCGGAACGCCACTGGTGGAAGCTGTGGAACTAGGCTTGCTGCCGAGCTGAGCTAAAAACCGGGGCCCGCCCCGGTTTTTTGTTGGCGTGGCGCCGTGCCGGCAGGCCCGCGCGGAGCCCGCCACAGCGCGCATACTGCGACGGAGGCAAGCCACCGGCGCGGCCCCAGGGTCAGACCCTAGGGTCTGACCCTCAAGGTGGCCGGCTGGCCGCTACTCGGCGACGCGGCGGCGGAACATCCAGCTGTTGGCGCTCGACTCGGCCGGCACGTAGGCGTAGCCGTCGACGTCGAAGTCCTTCAGGCGTTGCGGGTCGCGCACATTGTTGACGGCGGCGTAGCGCGCCAGCAGGCCACGGGCCCGCTTGGCGTAGAAGGAAATGATTTTATACTTGCCGCCCTTCCACTCCTGGAACACCGGGGTGATGACGGGCACGGCCAGCTTGGCCGGCCGGACGGACTTGAAGTATTCCTCCGACGCCAGGTTGACCAGCACCTTGGCGCCCTGCGCCTCGGCGTTGCGGTTGAGCGCCTGGGTGATGGTGTCGCCCCAGAAGGAATACAAGTCCTTGCCGCGCGGCGTGTCGAGCCGGGTGCCCATTTCCAGCCGGTGCGGCTGGATCAGGTCGAGCGGACGCAGCATGCCGTACAGCCCGGACAGGATGCGGATGTGCGACTGGGCGTAGTCGAGCTGGCCCGGCGTCAGGCTGCGCGCCGCCAGGCCGGTGTAGACGTCGCCGTTGAAGGCCATGACGGCCTGGCGGCCGTCGGTCTGTTCCGGCGTCCAGGAAGCGTAGCGGGCCACGTTCAGGCTGGCCAGTTTGTCCGACAAGTCCATCAGGCTGGCCACGTCGGCCGGCGAGAAACGGCGCAGGCGCTCGATCAGCTGGGCCGATTGGCCGAGAAAGTCCGGCGTGGTGGCAATGGTCGTGGTGGGGGGCGTCTCCAAATCGAGACTTTTTGCGGGCGAAAGCACAATCAGCATAAGATTCCAAATCAACACATCTACAGAATTGCCGACATGATACCTGTTCCACCGAAACGCATCATCCTAGACACCAATGTTTGCCTCGACCTGTTCGTGTTCCACGATCCGCGCTGGGCCGGCCTGCTGGCCGCCATCGAGTCCGGCGCGGTCGAGGCGATCACCCGCGAGGATTGCCGCGCCGAATACCTGGTGGTGTTGCACTACCAGCATTTGCCGCTCGACGAGGCCAGCCGCCCGCTCGCCGCCGCCCGCTTCGACGCGCTGATCAAGGTGGTGGCGCCGCCGGTGTCGGGCGTGCGCCTGCCGGTCTGCACCGACCGCGACGACCAGAAGTTCCTCGAACTGGCGCGCGACGCCCAAGCCGACGTGCTGATCACCAAGGACAAGGCGCTGCTCAAGCTGGCGCGCCGGCTGGGCAAGGCCGGCATGTTCCGCGTCATCGTGCCGGAGGCGTGGACGCTGGACCAGCCGGCGGCCTGAGGCGGCGCGCCAGCCGAACCCCATCAGCCAAGGGGTCTGACCCCGTACGGGGTCAGACCCCGATCGTGGCGGCTCGGGGTACGGGGTAACCATCTGGGGCTGCGGGTCCAGCACTATCCCAAGGCTGCGGCATTCGGCCGCGGCCGCGCCCGGCGCGCGGCCGATAGAAAGGCGCTCCGGGCAACACCAAACGGGGCCGGCTGCGCTAGAATAAGAGGACCAATCAACTTGCCAGCCGCCATGAATAGTCGTCTTTCCGCCGCGCCCTTCCCCACCCCGCAGCTGCCCAGCCGCCTGCCGGCCGTGGGCACCACCGTGTTCAGCCGCATGTCGCAGCTGGCCGCCGAGTTCGGCGCGGTCAACCTGGGCCAGGGCTTTCCCGACTTCGCCTGCCAGCCGGCGCTGATCGACATGGTCGGCGAGGCCATGCGCGCCGGCTTCAACCAGTATCCGATGATGACCGGCGCGCCGCCGCTGCGCGCCGCCATCGTGCAGAAGATCGCCGCCCTCTACGGCCACGAGTACGACGCCGGCAGCGAGATCACCGTCACCGCCGGCGCCACCGAGGCGCTGACCACGGCCATCCTGTGCTGCGTCCATCCAGGCGACGAGGTGGTCGTCATCGAGCCGGCCTACGACTCCTACCTGCCGGCCATCGCGCTGGCCGGCGGTGTGCCGGTGCTGGTGCAGATGGAACTGGGCGAACGCGGCTACAGCGTGCCGTGGCACAAGGTGGCGGCCGCCGTCGGCGCGCGCACCCGGCTGATCATCATCAACAGCCCGCACAACCCGACCGGCAGCGTGCTGCGCGGCACCGACCTGGCTGCGCTGGCCGACATCGTGCGCGGCAGCGAGGTGCTGATCCTGTCCGACGAGGTGTACGAGCACATGGTCTACGACGGCGCGCGCCACGAGTCGGTGTGCCGCCTGCCGGAACTGGCGGCGCGCAGCTTCGTCGTCTCCAGCTTCGGCAAGACCTACCATGTGACCGGCTGGAAGGTCGGCTACGTGGCGGCGCCGGCCGCGCTCAGCGCCGAGTTCCGCAAGGTACACCAATACAATGTTTTCTCGGTCAACACGCCGATGCAGCACGGCTTCGCCAGCTACATGGCCGACCCGGCGCCGTATTTGGACTTGCCCGCCTTCTACCAGCGCAAGCGCGACCTGTTCCGCGCCGGCCTGCAAGGCAGCCGCTTCGAGCTGCTGCCGGCCGACGGCACCTATTTCCAGTGCGTCCGCTACGCCGCCATCTCCGACCTGCCGGAGGCGCAGTTCGCCGAGTGGCTGACCAGCGAGGTCAAGGTGGCGGCGATCCCGGTGTCGGCCTTCTATCAACAGGGCAAGGAGTCGGGCATCGTGCGCTTCTGCTTTGCCAAACAGGACGAGACACTCGCCTTGGCCTTGCAGCGGCTGGCCGGCGTGTAAGCGACACATACCAGCCCCGCCGGCGACGATCGGCGGGGCATAGCAAGACGGGAACGATCATGGCGCAACGGCGTATCAATTTGAAGGATCTGGTGCTGGGCAAGTCTTCGCGCTGGAAACTGTTCGCGCCGGCCCAGGCCGGCGACGCGGCGGCCGGGGGGGGCGCGGCGACGGCGCCGCCCGTCGGCGCGGCGCTGGAGGCGCCCTTGGCGGCGCCGCAGCCGGCCGAGGCGGAGCCGCCGACCTCGGTGCTGCACCAGCTGAACCTGTCGAACCGGCGCCTTGAGCGGCTGCTGCACGAGCTGCGCAACGAGCACAACGCCGAGGCCGAGCTGCGCGCCATCGCGCGCGAGGTGATCCTGGCGGTCGAGCTCAACCCCGACATCGCGCTGGCCTGCATCTTCCTCAACCAGATCGCCGGCAGCTATGCGGTGCGCCACTGCATCGAGACGGCGGTGGTGGCGGTGGTCATCGCGCGCGCCATGCAGAAGGCGCCGAAGGACACGCTGACCGTGACGGCGGCGGCGCTGACGATGAACGTCGGCATGCTGCGCCACCACGAGAACTTCCAGAACAAGCACACCCCGCTCAACCGCGAGGAGATGGCGATCATCCACCGCCACCCGGAGGACAGCGCCAACCTGCTCAAGTGCGCCGGCGTCGAGGACGAGGAATGGCTCTCCTGCGTGCTGCTGCACCACGAGAACGACGACGGCAGCGGCTATCCGGCCGGCGTCGCCAGTCCGCAGGTGACGCAGAACGCCAAGCTGATCAGTCTGGCCGACCGCTATTGCGCCCAGGTCTCGGCGCGCAACTACCGCCGCTCGGTGCTGCCCGACCAGGCCATGCGCAACCTGCTCGAAGACCATGAGCTGCCGCTCGACCCGGTGCTGGCCGAGCACTTCGCCCACCAGCTGGGCAACTATCCGCCCGGCTGCCTGGTGCGGCTGCAAAACGGCGAGGTCGGCGTGGTCACGCAACGCCTGTCCGACGACGGCCTGCTGGGCGTGCGCTGCCTACGCGGCACGGCCGGCGCGGCGCTGGCCGACGGCCCGCTGCGCAGCACCGGCGACAGCGACTGCTCCATCGCCGAGGTGCTCAGCGAGGACCAGGCCGGCGTGCGTTTCAGCATGAAGCAGATCTGGGGCGCGCAGGCCAGCCTGTAGCCGCCGGCGCCATGCCGCCTCGTTGCCGGCCGGCGCCGAGCCGGCGACGCGGCCGGTGCGCGCTGCAAGCGCTACTATCGAGACAATCGACGCCTCAGCGCGCCAACTGCTCCAGCTTGCGCTCGACGAAGGCTTGCAGCTCCGCCGTCAGGCTGCCCGCCGCCTTGGCGCGGCCGTAGGCCTCGCGCGCCTCGGGCAGGCGCTTGTCGGCCTGCAGGGCGATGCCCAAGCCCATCCACCAGACGGCGTTTTGCGGCGCCAGGCGCAAGGCGGCCTGGTAATGTTCGGCCGCCTCGGCGTTGCGCTGGCCGCGTTGCAGCAGGCCGGCCAGCATGGCGTGGTAGTCGGCGTTGTTGGCGGCGTAAGGCATGGTGCGCAACAGTGTCTCGACGGCGGGACCGCCGCCTTCCACTTGCAGACGGGCCAACAGCATCGCCAACGCCGGCTGGCGCGGGTCGGCCGCCAGCGCGGCGCGCAGTTGCTGCGTCGCCTCGGCCGTGCGGCCGTTTTCCAGCAGCAGGCTGACCAGGGTCTGGCGCGCCGCCTCGTGCTGCGGGTCCAGCTGCAACGCTCGCTCCAAGCCGGCCAGCGCCTCGCTGACGCGGCCTTCCTGCAACCCGCCGAGAGCGCGACGGTAGGCGCTCTCGGCGCGCACCGCCGGGCTCAGCTCGTTTTCCATGCGCTCGACGGCACGCGGCGAGGCAAACAGCTTTTTCTCCGCCCGCGCTGCGCGCTCGGCAACACGGTCGGCGGCCGGCGCCGAACGCGCCACCACAGCCGCGCGGTTCACCGACGAACGCTCTGCCACCGGCGCGGGATTCGGCAATGCCACCTGCCCCGCCGGGGCGGATGAGCCCGCCACGCCGCTGGTTTCGGGGCCGGCCGGCGCGCCCAATGTGGCAGTGGCGGCGCCTGGCATCGCCGCCGGCGCTGCGGCCGGGGCGACGGTTGCCGCCACCGGGGCAGCGCGGGCGCCCGGTGTCACCAGCACAATCGGCGGCGCCACGGCGGCCGGCGGCCGATGCGCCACATAATAGCGCCAACCCAGCCAGCCGCCGGCGGCCAACGCCAGCAGCGCGGCGGCGCCGGCGCCCAGCAGCACGGCGCGCTTGCCGTCGCGCGCCGGCGCCAGCACCGTCTTGATCTCCTGGCGGTCGGCCTGGGCGCCCGGCCCGCCGCGCGCGTCCAGGTCCTGCAGCATTTTATTGATCAAGCTCATTTGCTCAGCGTCCAGGTGAGTCCGCAGGCGGCGGCCAGCAGGGTCAGGCCGGCGCCGGCCAGCCAGGGCCAGCGCCAGCCGGCGCGCTTGCCGCTCTGCGTGTCGCCGGCGGCCAGCTTGACGTGGCGCCGGCTGACCTGCTGGCGGCCCTCGCCGTAGCACAACATCAGCGCCTTGTTGGCGATGATGTTGACCAGGCGCGGAATGCCGCCGCTGGCTGCGTACAGCTTGCCGATAGCGCCCCGGCTGAACAGGCGGGCGCCGCCGTAGCCGGCGACGCGCAGGCGGTGTGCCAAATAGTATTCCATGTCGTCGCGCGTGAGCGGTCCCAGGTGGTAGTGGAAGGTGATGCGTTGCGCCAACTGGCGGATCGAGTCCAGCTCCAGGTGGCGGTTCAGCTCGGGTTGGCCGAACAACACGATCTGCAACAGCTTGCGCTTCTCCGTCTCCAGATTGGTCAACAGGCGCAGCGCCTCCAGGCTTTCCAGCGGAATCGCCTGCGCCTCGTCCAGGCACAGCAGCACCTGCTTGCCCTGCCCGGCCAGCTCCATCAGCCGGTAGGTGATCGACTTGAGCAACTGGTGCTGGTCGACGTCGCGCGCCAGTGTCACTTCCAGCTCGTCGGCCAGGGCCAGCATCAAGGTGCGCGGCTCCAGGTACGGGTTGGGGATGTAGGCGGTGACGAAGTTCTCGCCCAGGGTGGCGATGAACTTGCGGCACAGCAGCGTCTTGCCGGTGCCGACCTCGCCGGTGATCTTGATGAAGCCCTCGCCGTTGCGCGCCGCCACCAGCAAGGTGTTGAGCGCCTCCTGCGAGCGCGCGTTGCTGAAGAAAAAGCTGGTGTCGGGCGTCAGGCTGAACGGCACCTCGCGCAGGCCGAAATGTTGCTGGTACATGGTTAGCGGCGCTCCATCGGACGGCGCGGATCGAGTTCCTTGACGCGGCGGCCGGCCTCGAGCAGGTCCTCGTTCCAGCTAGCGCCGCTCTCGACGATGGTCGGCTTGATCAACACCACCAGCTCGCGCTTCTGCATCACGTCCTTGGTGTTGCGGAACAGCGCGCCGAGCAGCGGCACGTCGCCGGCGCCGGGCACCTGCGAGCGGTCGGTGGTGGTGGCCTGGCGCATCAGGCCGCCGATGGCGACCACCTGGCCGTCCTGGCCGCGCACCATGCTGTCCATTTCCGAGGTCGACGAGGCCGCCAGCGGCAGCGTCAGGCTGCCGGCCACGCCCAGATTGACGCCCTTGCTGACGGTCGACACCTGGCTCACCGAGGGGTGCACGTGCAGCGTGATGTTGCCGCGCGCGTCGATCTGCGGCGTCACGTCGAGCACCACGCCGGAGAAGAACGGTTGCAAGGTCACGCTGGGCGAGGTGACCGGGGCGCTGCCGGCGCTGGTGGTGGTGGTGGTGCTGACGCCGGTGACGTAGAACTCGTCTGTGCCGATCTTCAACACGGCCTTCTGGTTGTTCAAGGTGGCGATGCGCGGGCTCGACAGCACGTGCACCGTGCCCTGCGATTCGAGGAAGGAGATCAGCGCGGCGAAATTGCTGGTCTGGAAGGCCAGGCCGAACAGCGAGCCGACGGCGTCGCCGGCCGCGCCCAGCGAATAGCCGCTGCTGGCGGTAATGCCGACGCCGCCGGCGCTGGCGATGACGCTCGGCGCGGTGGCGCCGCCGCCACCCTGGGGCAGCGGGTTCAGCGCGGTGCCGGGCGCCAGGAAGCCGGTGGAGAACTTGTTGTTGCCGTGGCCGTCGCGGAAGCGGCCGAAGGCGGACCAGTTGATGCCGCTCTGGAAGCCGCTGTTGAGCTCGACCTCGAGGATCTTCGCCTCCAGGATCACCTGGCGCTCGACCGACAGCTGGGTGGCGCGCAGGTACTGCTCGACGTTGCGCAGCTCCTCGGGCATGGCGCGGATCAGCACCACGCCGGACTGCGGGCTGATGACCACGCTGCGGCCGTCCTTGCCGGTTTCGATGATGGCCTCCAGCGCCATCTTCAGTTCGGCCCAGAAGTCGCTATTGGTCTGGGTCGAGACGTTGCTGCTGTCGCGTTGCGAGTTGCGGCTGTTGGCGTCGGTCGGGTTGTTGCCGGAATTGTCGTTGTTGTTGTTCGGCGTGCTGTTGTTGCCGCCGCTGTTGCTGGTGTTGCTGTTGCTGCTGGTGCCGGCGCTGGCCACCGAGGTCGAGTTGACGCGCAGGCTGGAGCTGCCGCGCCGCACCGAGGTCAGGTAGTTGACCTGAAACATGCGCGTCTGCATGGTCAACGGGCGGATGTAGATGCGGCTGCCCTCGACCTTGTAGTCGTAGCCGTACAGCTCGCGCACGGCGTCGAGCGCCTCGAACAGGGTGACGTCCTTCAGGTTGGCGCTGATGCTGCCGACCACCTCTGGATGGATCAGCATGTTGTAGCGCGTGCCGGCGACGATGGAGTGGTAGAACTGCTGCGCCGCCACGTTGTTGAAGTTGACGTTGAAGCGCTCCTCCAGCACGGCGCGCGCCTTGGGCAGTTGCTCGGCCAGCTTGGCCACCGGCGGCAGCAGCGCGCTGGCCACGGCCTCGCTCTGCGTGGTCGCGGCCGGCTTGGCGGCCGCCGCCGCCAGCTCCTCGTTGATCTTGTCGTAGGTGTCGCGCCGATGCGGCGCCTGGCAGGCGCTCAGGCCCAACAGTACCGCCACGACCAGGAGTAGTTTTTGCATAGTGCGTCTCTTCATCAATACCAACATCAACGGGCCGTCGCCGGCCGCGTGTCCGCCTGTTCGGCGGGCAATAGGGTGAGTACCTCGACCTTGGCGCCGCGCCGCAGCACGACGCTGTTCTTGCCGACCTTGCTCAACACGGCGCCGTGGAACTTGTCGCCACGGCGCAGGGTCTGGCCGTCGATCACGGCGACCTCGCGGCCACGGCTGCCGGTCAGCACCGATTGTAGCTGCGGCCGGCCGCCGTTGGCCGGCGGCGCGGGGACGGCGGCGGCGGCGCCGACGCCCAGTGCGCGCACCGCCTCGGGTGGCGGCCGGGTCGGGTCGGCCAGGCCCTGCGCGGCGGCCGGCACGCATGCCGCCGCCAAGGCCAAGGCCGTGGCCAAGGCCGTGGCCAAGGCCGTGGTCAAGGCCAAGGCCGTGGCCTTGGCCAAACCCAGCGCCAGCGCCAGCCGGGGCGCCGGGCCCAGTGCCGGCACGGGCGGCCGGCGGCGTGGGGAGGCGTGGCGGGCGGCGGTCATATCGCGATCCATTTCTTGTCCAGGCTGAGCGTGTACAGCGTGAGGGTCAGGCGGGCGTTCGGGTAGTCGCCGGCGTCCAGCTTGGCCTTGCCCCAGAACAGCTGGCTCGGCAAGGCTTCCAGCGCGGCCATGTAGTTGACCATGTCGACGTAGCCGCCCTGCAGCACCACCTCGACGCCGTGGCGGTACAACAACTCCGGCGGTTTGGTCGGCGCGGCAGGCTTGGCAACGGTGCCGGCCACGGTGGCAGCCACAGCGGCCGGCTGGGCGGCGGCGGGCGCGGGCGGCGCCGCCGGCGTGATGGCGTCGAAGCCGGCGCTGACTTCGCTGATACCGCTGACCGGCAGCGTGCTCAGCGACAGCAACTGCAACTTTCCGTTGCCGCGCAGCAGATGTTCAAGCAGCGGCGCGATCCGCTCCGGCGCGACCAAGCCCTTTTGCAGCGCGCGCAAGGCGGCGCTGGCCTTGTCGCTCTCCTGGCCGGCTTGTTTCAGCTGGGCGCGCAGGGCCTCGTCGGGGTCGACGCCGAAGGCCGTCACCTTGCCGGTGATTTCCATATCGATGCCGGCGACCTGGTTTTGCTGCTGCTTGATCTGCGCCAGCAGCGCATTCTGCCGCGCCAACAAGGGATCGAGCAGCATCATGTAGACCAGGAAGACGATGGCAGCGGCGCTGCCGGCGAACACCATGGCGCGTTCGCGCAGGCTCATCGCGTCGAGCCGGGTGGTGAGTTTGAGCCATTGCTGTTTCATTTGGCGGCCTCCGGCATGCTCGATTGCAGACTGAACTCGACGAAGGGCGCCAGCTTGGCCGTGGCGGCCGGCGGCGCCGGCGCGGCGTCAGCCGGGGCCGGGGCGGCAACGCCGGCCAGCTTGGCCAGCGGCGCCGATATCGGCATCGCTGCCGGCGCCGCTACCGGTGCCGGCGCGGCCGGCTCGAGCATGGCGCGTTCGATGCGCAGGCTGGCGAAGGTCTTGCCGCGCATGATTTTTTCAGCGTTCAGGCGGGCGATGTAGTTGGGGATCAAGGTCGGCTGCATCGCCCTGCCCTGCACGCCGATGTCGTGGCCGGCGCCGACGATGGACACGCCGGTCAGCCACAGCCCGCCGACGTTCTGCCGCGCCAGGGCGCGGAAATACTCGGCGTAGCCGTCGGTGTTGCCGAGCCGGCCGTTGTGCAGCACGGCTTCGGCGTCGCGCAGCGACTTGAGCAGCAGCTCGGCGTTGGCCAGCTGTCCGGCCAGCGCCGGGTTGGCCAGGCGCGGTTGGAACTGCGCCGTCACCTTGGCCAGGCGCGCCTCGCGCTGTTCCAGCAACAGCTTGCCGGCGGCGGCGCGCTGCTCCAGCTCGCCGACGCGGGCGCGCGCGTAGCCGCCCAGCGCCAGCGCGCCGAGCAGGATCACCAGCAGCGCCTGCAACATCGGCACTGCGCCGAAGACCCGCTTCTTCTTCAGGAAAATCGGATTGAACAGGTTGATCTGCTGGCTCACAGGCTGCTCTCCTCGTAGCGCAGGGCGGCGCCCAGCGTGAGGAAGTAGCGGCG
Organism: Rugamonas rubra; assembly: GCF_900114705.1. Classification (GTDB taxonomy): domain Bacteria; phylum Pseudomonadota; class Gammaproteobacteria; order Burkholderiales; family Burkholderiaceae_D; genus Rugamonas; species Rugamonas rubra. Next base: position 81,205 of record NZ_FOTW01000015.1, on the reverse strand, counting down.
CTGCTGCTCCACCTCGGCCAGCTCGGGCGTGTTGGCCAGGTCGAAGACGTCGCTCAGCTCCATCGCCTCGACCGGCAGGTACAGATTGCTGGCCAGGTATTCGTGCAGGCCGGGCGCGCCGCTCGGCGCCAGCAGCAGCTTGGAGACGCTGATGAAATGGAACTGCCGGTCGAAGTGGTCCATCGAGCGCTGCAGCTCCAGCGCGATCTTCTCAAAACAGACCTGCTGCTTGTCGGAGTCCGGTTCGAGCAGCTGGGCCAGCGTGACGTCGATGTGGCGCGCCAGGTAGAGCTCGGCGTTGTAGGTGACGGTGAGCAGGCCGCCGTCGGCGCCGAAGGACAGCATGGCCAGGCCGCGCCCCTGCGGTTCGAGCAGGGCCGAGATGTTGCGCTGGGCCAGCTCGGGGATGTCGATCACGCGCAGGCGGAACTTGGCCGCGCCGAACAGCTCCTGGCGCGCCTTGACCACGCTGTTGCGCGCGGCGACGACGAACATGGTGTTGGCGCGCTGCACCGCGCTCTTGTCGACCGGGATCTCCAGCACGTCGATGGCGGCGTCGTCGACATGGAAATCGAGCATGTCCTTGAGGCGCCAGCGCACCGCCGTCTTGAGCTCCTCGCGCGGCACGTTGGGCGCCTCGACCGCCAGCAGCTGGTATTCGCCGCCGTTCAGCAGCGTGCCGCAGCGGAAGCTGCCGGCGCGCAGTTCGCGCGCCAGCTTGTCGAGCGCCTCGGGCGAGTCGCTGGGCTGGAGCGGATAGAACTGCGCCAGCTCGACCACCGGCTTGGCCTCGCTGACCCGGCGCACAGCGCCGACGCAAATGCCGTCGGCGAGCAGATTGATCGTCAGCCAGCCTTCTTTTTTCTTAGATTTTGAGAAGAAACCCATGCCTGCAATCTATGTGGTCAACACGACGTGGGGAAAACACGCTAGTTGTTTGATTATATTCAAGATGCCTACGCCTTTTGCTGCAATATTGCATTTCGCGTGCAAAAACGCACAGTTTCCCGATGTCAAAGCTCAGCCTCCAGCCGGCGCTGCACATAGTCGGCGCCCGGCGCCGGATTCGGGCACACGCTGCCGGCCGCCGCCGGCGCGCAGGCGGTCGACTGGATCTGCAAGCGCTGGCCGACGCCCGTCGGCGCGGTGCAGCTTACTGTGACGCTGAAGGCCGACAAGGTGTTCAACCTCGGCATATCAAAACTGTAGATTCCCGGGCAGGCCAGCGCGATGGGTGGCGTGGCGCTGGCGCCCTGCAGACGGACCCACAAAGCCCACTCGAGGCCGGCGCGCGCCGCCTGGTAGGCGCGCGCGCCCTGCTCGTCGAGCGCGGCGCTGCTCTGCTGCGTGGTGGTCAGCGACACCATGGCCACGGCCAAGCCGGCCAGCGCCACCAGCAGGAATATCGCCGTCACCATGCCAACGCCGGCGGCGCGGCGCAGCGCGCGTACACGCATGAAAGCTGGCAAACTCGTAGGGGATCTCGTCGGCCGGTTCATGGTGTGTTATCGACGTGAATTTGATGGGCCAGCGTGATCGCCTCATCGCTGTTGGGGCGGCCCAGCACGATGGTCAGGCCGATCAGGGCAGTGTGCACGTTCGGCTGCACGCGATACTCGAAGGTGCAGCCGAGCACATTCCTGGCCAGCACGGCCGACTGGCCGGCGCCGGCCACCGGAATCACCGCTTGGAAACCGTAGTTCCAGTAGCGCGTCAGCGTTCTGGCCACGGGATCGCAGACGAACATGACTGGCGGCCGCACCACTTGGAAACGCTGGCTCGGCGATTGGTTGGCCAACGTGAGATTGTTTTGCACTAGTGTGAGCGTGTTGCCTGCCACGCTCTCGACGCGGACGCGGTTGCCACCGACGTAGGCGTCGGCGCCGGCGAAGTCGGTGCCGAAATTCGACACCACGATGTCGTCGTTTGGCGCGATGGCGGTAACGCCAACGGGCATGCTGCCGTCCACGGTGAAGTCGACTGCGCCACCCACGAAGTCGAGCACCGGCCCGCCGGCGCCGTCCTCGGCGGACAGGTAGCGCCCGCCGATCTTGGTGGGGATGAATTCGATCATGCTGACGCCGCCCGGCAGCCCCGTGCGCACGCTGTTGGGCAAGGCGCCGCGCAGCTCGCGCGCCATGCGGCGCAAGGCCAGGTCGGCCTGGTCGCCCAGCTCGGCGCGGCCGGATGCGTCCAGATAATTCTGCACCGGCTGGCGGATGAACAGCACCAGGATGCCGGCCAGCACGCCGGTGATGACCATGACCATGATCGCCTCCACCAGCGTGAAGCCGCGCTGGTGCCCAGTCGGCGCGTACGAGTACGTTTGCGCGGGCGGCTTCATGGATAGGAGGTCGGCGCGTAACGGGTGCGGTAGCCGTCCAGCCGCACATTGTCGTTGGCGCCACCGTAGTTGACGTTGACGGTGATGCGAACCACGTTCAGTCCGGCCGCCGGAGCGGTTGACCTGACCGGCAGGGCCGCCGGCCCCAGCGCCTGCTCGGTCCCCGCGCCAATCACATTCATCGTCACGCTAGCGGTAAAGCCGGCGACGTTGCCCTGGAACTGAGTGCCGCCGGCATCGACCAGCATGCCGCCGACGGTGAACGGGGTCGCCGCGACGCCTGCGGCGGCCACATAGTCGCTGACGTTGTCGAAGGGGCGGCCAACGTTGTTAACTTCGATGTCGAAGCCCTCGGGCGACGTGGCGCATCCAGCCGTGCTGGTCGCCGTCGCCGCGTTGGCGTCGGTCGGATCGCAATAGGTGAAACGGGCCAACTCGATTTCCTCCAACAAGGCTTCCGCCAGCAGCAGCGCTTGTTTGCGCCGCACCGGGTCGGCGCTGGCCTTGGTCGATAGATTGAACACCTGCATGATGCCGGCGGCGGCGATGCCCATGACCACGATGAATATGATCAGCTCGATGATGCTGAGCCCCCGTTGCCTGCCTGGCGACCTAAAAGACATTGCCGGTTTCCGGTTGCACGACGATGACAACATTACTGGCGGCGCTGGTGATGGTGATGTTCAAGGGCTGCAAGGCGGCCTGCCCCGCCGCCACGCCGAAGGTCGACGGCGCGCCGGCCGGATTGTTGGCGGCGATTTTGGCGGCGTCAGCCCTGGCGTAGGGCCGGCCCAACGCGTCGAAATAGAAATAGCCGTTCGTCCCCACCTCGTTGGCGCTGTTGCCGGCGATCAGGGTGCCGGCCGGCGGCGCCTCGCACATCCAGGTGGCGACATAATCACCGTTGATCCGGCACTGCGCGCGGCTGCTGGTGCTGCCGCTGTTGCTGCCGGCCGGCGTGGCTACCGCGTTGGCCAACGTGCACACCGGCGCCGAGCACAGCGCGAAGCGGTTGCCGTCGGCGATCACATAGATCGGCCGGTTTTGCGCCACCGCCACTTTCTGGCCGTAGCGGATGATGGCGCGGACCTGGTCGGCATACTCCCTGGCCTCGAAGACGCTATTGTCAAAATAGCGCCCCACGGCAGCGGCACCGAGGATGCCGGTGATCACCAGAACCACCACCAACTCGATCATCGTGAAACCGCCACCTCGCCCGGGCCGTCGGCGGGAAACAGGCAGCCGGCAGGCCGAGGGAACGGATCGGATCGACATGGTGGCCAAGCAGCTCGGCGCCGGACTGGCCTGCTGCGGCCAGGCTAGTTGCTTACTGACAGCCGGCCGCAGTCCCGGTCACCACAACGGTGGGCGGGGTATTGGCGGCTGCGGTCTGGGTGTAGATCAAGTTGCATGTCAGACCGCGAGGGCTGCCAGCAACGCCGGTGGGAATGACCAGCACGCCGTTGACTGGAATCTCCGGTGTATTCGCGGTTGCCGGAACCGCAGCGGCACCGCCGACGGTGATCGTGTAGTCGTTGTTGGTGGCACCGTTGTTGCCGATACCTGCGCCCGCGAGGAAACCGACCGTTGCGGTCGGATAACCCAGGGCAACGGGAATAATCGCGCCCTCATTGGTGAAGCTAGGGGCGGCAGGATCGGCCAAGCTCTGGCCATGAACCATCGCGATGGTCGACTGCATAGCCCCGCGCGCCGCGTTCAAGGCGGCCAAGCGGGCGTCGCCCGACAGGCCGGCGAACCGTGGCAGTGCCGTGGCCGCCAAAATGCCCAGAATCACGATCACGACAATCAATTCGATCAAGGTAAAACCCGCTTGGGCGGAACTGCGAATTGCGGTAAATGCTGGCTTTTTCATCAAATTCTCCAAATCGTCGCGAGGACTGAGGCGTATGAGCCGACGATAACATGCGGTGAAATGCGACCTCAACCGTTCAATTGTTCCAGAGTCGCACCGGGTATTTCCGGGGCACTCGACGGCTTGGCGGGGGATGTGGGCAAGCGCGATAATTTTACCTTGAACTGCAACAGTTTCAGTGAAGAATCTCCGAAAATCCCCTTCTCATTTAACAAATAAACCAAAATTTTCTTGTCCCTATCAAAATACCAGTTACCCGGCGCCAATTCCCGCACATCGGGCGAATAAAATTCGCCCAGGTAGTTCTTCGGTTTGCGCTCCAGCAGTTCCAGCGGGTTTTGCTCGGCCAATTGCGCCAGGTTCAGCGCGTGCCCTGGCAAGCGCGCCTGCGCCAGCCTGGCCTGTAGGGCACTGCGCATGCCGGACACGGTGTATTGCAGGGCCACGCGCTCGGCCTCGCCCTGGTAGCCGGACAGCCGGCTCAGCAGCATGCCGATCAGGATCGCGGCCACCGTTGCCGCGACGGCGAACTCCATCAGGCTGGCGCCGCCCTGCCGTCGCTGTTGTCGTAGAGCGACATTAGTTGCATTAAATGTAAAGTTGCTCATTTGGGGTGAAGAGCCGCCTTGCCCAGGTCCCAGATCGGCAAAAAGATGCCCAGCGCCAGCACCAGCACCATGGCGCCGAGGAAGACGATCAAAATCGGCTCGATCTGCGCCGACAGCGTCTTGAGCTCGTAGTCGACCTCGCGTTCGTACATCTGGGCGATCTCGTCCATCAGTTCGTCGAGCGAGCCGCTCTCCTCGCCGACGGCGATCATCTGCAACACCACCGGGGTGAACACGCCGGCCGCCGCCGCCGTGCGCAAGATGCTCTCGCCGCGCTCGACGCCGTCGCGCATCTGCTCGACGCGCGCCGTCAAATAGGCGTTGTCGACCGTCTGCGACACCACCGTCAGCGCCTGCACGATGGGCACGCCGCTGCGGCTGGACAAGGCGAAGCTGCGGGCGAAGCGCGCCATTGTGCCCTTCAGGATGATCTTGCCGGCCACCGGGACGTGCAGCTTCCACTTGTCCCAGCGGTAGCGGCCGGCGGTGGTGGCCAGCCAGGCGCGCGTGCCGAACACGCCGGCCAGCAGCGCCACCAACAAAGCCGGCCAGTAGCGCACGGTGAAGGCCGAGGTGCCGATCAGGATGCGCGTCATCAGCGGCAGCTCGGCGTGGAAGCCTTCGAACACCTTGACGAAGGACGGGATGACGAACATGTTGACGACCACCATCGCCGCCACCATGGCGAAGATGACGAAGCTGGGGTAACGGGTCGCCGTCTTGACGCGCTCGCGCATGTCGCGGTCGAACTCGAGGTGGTCGAACAGGCGCAGGAAGACCTCCTCGAGCCGGCCGGTCATCTCGCCGACCCGCACCATCGACAGGTAGAACTGGCTGAACACCTCGGGATGGCGGCGCATCGCCGCCGACAACTCGCGGCCCGAGTCGAGCGACTCGCGCAGGTCCTTGATGACGCGGCCGAAGGCCTTGCTGACGGCCGACTCCTGCAGCCCGGCCAGGCCGCGCATGATCGGCACGCCGGACTTGAGCAGGGTGTAGAGCTGGCGGCTGAACAGTTGCACGTCCATCGAGCTGACCTTCTTCTCGCCCAGCCGGCGCCACCAGGGGTCGTCGCCGCTGGCGCTGACCACCTTGCTGGTGACGCTGATGTCGATCGGCGTCACGCCGGTGTTGAACAGCTGCTCGGCGACGGCGCCGCTGTCGGCACCCTCCAGCACGCCCTGCATCAGCTCGCCGCGCGCGTTGCGGCCCTTGTAGGCGAAAAATGGCACGTCAATCCTCGAACTGGTTGCTGATGCGCATGGCCTCGGCCACCGTGGTGCGGCCCTCGACCACCAGCTGGACGGCGTGGCGGCGCAGCGTGTTGCCGGCCATCTGGGCCGCCGCCTTGAGGAAGTGCGCCGGGTCGGGGTGGTTGGCGGCGTCGACCACGGCGCTGCTCATCTCCAGCAGCTCGTAGACGCCGGTGCGGCCGCGGTAGCCCATGCCGTTGCAGTGCGAGCAACCCTTGCCGTGGAAGTAGTGGCCGGCCTCGGCCTTGTCGGCCAGCTCGGCGCGCAGCCACTCGACCTCGGTCGGCGTCGGCTGGTAGGGCATCGAGCAACTCTCGCAGATCACCCGCACCAGGCGCTGCGCCAGCACCGCCTGCAGCGAACTGCCCACCATGTAGCGCGGCACGCCCATGTCCATCAGCCGCAGCGGCGTGCTCTGGGCGTCGTTGGTGTGCAGCGTCGACAGCACCAAGTGGCCGGTCATGGCGGCGCGCAGGCCGATCTGGGCGGTCTCCTGGTCGCGCATCTCGCCGACCAGCACGATGTCCGGGTCCTGCCGCAGGGCCGAGCGCAGCACGCGGGCGAAGCTCAGCTCGATCTTGTCGTTGACCTGCACCTGGTTGATGCCGGCCAGGCGGTACTCGACCGGGTCCTCCACCGTGATCAGTTTCTTCTCCACCGAGTTCAGCTCGGCCAGCGCGCAGTACAGCGTGGTGGTCTTGCCGCTGCCGGTCGGCCCGGTGACCAGCACCAGGCCGTTGGGGCGCTGCACGATGGCGCGGAAGCGCTCGACCATGGCGCGCGGCATGCCGATGGCGTCGAGGCGCAGCGCGGTGCCGCCCTGGTTGAGCAGACGCATCACCACCGACTCGCCATACTGGGTCGGCATGGTCGAGATGCGCACGTCGATGCGCTGGTTCTTCACCCGCACGGCAAAGCGGCCGTCCTGCGGCAGGCGCTTCTCCGAGATGTCGAGGTCGGACATCAACTTGAGGCGCAGCGCCAGCGCCGGCGCGATCTTGATGTCGGTCTCGGTCTGTAGGTGCAGCACGCCGTCGATGCGGAAGCGGATCTGCAGGCGGCCCTCCTGCGGCTCGATGTGGATGTCCGAGGCGCGCACCTGGGTGGCGTCGTCGAACACCGACTGCAGCAGCTTGACGATGGGGGCCTCCTCCAACCCCGGGTTGACGGCCAGCGCGCCGAAGTCGACCGAGACGTCGCCGATGTCCTGCTCGAGCTCGCGCGCCAGGTCGGTGATGTCCTCGGTGCGCCGGTAGATGCGGTCGATGGCGGCCAGCACCTCGGTCTCGTTGACCACCGCCAGCTCGATGGCCTGCTTGAGGATGCGGGCGATCTCGTCGTAGGCGAACAGGTCGGTCGGGTCGGACATGCCGACCAGCAGGCGGCCGTGGCGGTCCTCCAGCACCAGCGCGCGGAAGCGCCGCGCCTGCGTCTCGGGCAGCAGGCGGACGATCTCGGCGTTGATGTTGTAGAACTTCAGGTTCAGGTAGGGGATGTCGAGCTGGCGCGCCAGGGCGCCGGAGATCTGGTCCTCGCTGACGTAGCCGTTCTCGATGAAGACGCGGCCCAGCTTGCGCCCGCTGCGCTTCTGCTCGGCCAGCGCCAGCCCCAATTGCTCCTCCGACAGCAGCTTCTGCTGCACCAGGATCTCCCCCAGTCGGACTTTTTCCGGCCTTGCCATACCCGCTCCGTTCGCATTGAATAGCCGTCCGCGCGCCGCGCCGCCTGTCTGCGGCCCGGCCCGCTGGCTCGAATGCGGCCATGCTAAGCCAGAACAGCGTGCTTGTCGACAAGCGGCGGCCGGTATTTCGCATTCCGCGCGCGATTGCGTCGCGTGCCCTCTTTTCACTCTGGAATTTGATCTGTTTCCCTAGGCAAACGCCCCGATATTGCGCTACAGTATGGGTCGCCCTCCACTTGACCGCTCCATGACCGTTCCCGCCTTGCGCTTCCAGCACATAGTCAAACGTTATGCCGATCACGGCGTGCTCGACGGTGTCGACCTGGAGGTCATGCCGGGCGAGTTCTTCGGCCTGGTCGGCGTCAACGGCGCCGGCAAGACCAGCCTGCTCAAATGCCTGTTCGACTTTTGCCCGCTCGACGGCGGCGACATCGCCATCTTCGGCCAGCCGCACCGGCTGGCGGCGGCCCGCGCGCCGCTGAGCTTTTTGCCGGAGCGCTTCACACCGCCCTACTACCTGAGCGGCGCCGACTTCCTGCGCTACGTGCTGACCCTGCAACAGATAGACTACGACGCCGAGGCGGTGGTGCGCGTGCTGCGCGCGCTCGACCTGGCGCCGGCCGCCCTGACGCGCACCGTGCGCGGCTACTCGAAGGGCATGACGCAAAAGCTCGGCCTGGCCGCCTGCCTGCTGGCGCGCAAGCCGATGCTGGTGCTCGACGAGCCGATGAGCGGGCTCGACCCGAAGGCCCGCGCCCTGCTCAAGGAGGAACTGGCGCGCTGGCGCGCCGCAGGCCACGGCCTGTTCTTCACCTCGCACGCGCTGGCCGACGTCGACGAGATCTGCGACCGCATGGCCATCCTGCACGACGGCCGCATCGCCTTCGCCGGCACGCCGGCGCAGTGCCGCGAGCAGTACGGCGCGGCCAGCCTGGAGCAGGCCTTCATGCGCTGCATCGCCTAGGCCCGGCCGCCATGTACCAAGCCCACTTCGGCCTGACGCAGTCGCCGTTCGGCATCACGCCGAACCCCAGCTTCTTCTATTCCGGCAACACGCGCGGCGAGATCCTGCAGGCCCTGCTGTACGTGGTCGGCCACGGCGAGGGCATCACCAAGGTCACCGGCGAGGTCGGCAGCGGCAAGACCATGCTGTGCCGCATGCTCGAAAGCCAGTTGCCGCCGCACATAGAGGTGATCTACCTGGTCAACCCCAGCCTGTCGCCGCTGGAGGCGCTGTTCGCCATCGCCAGCGAGCTCGGCCTCAAGCCGGACGGCAAGCGCGGCGACGAGGTGCTGCGCGAGCTGCACGCCGACCTGATCGCCAAGCACGGCGCCGGCCGCCAGGTGGTGCTGCTGGTCGAGGAGGCGCAGGCCATGCCGCTAGCCACGCTCGAAGAGATCCGCCTGCTGACCAACCTGGAGACGGCCCACCACAAGCTGCTGCAGATCGTGCTGTTCGGCCAGCCCGAGCTCGACGCCAGCCTGAACCTGCCGCACATGCGCCAGTTGAAGGAGCGCATCACCCACAGCTTCGAGGTGCCGGCCATGGCACCCGAGCTGGTGGCCGACTTCCTCGACTTCCGCCTGCGCGCCGCCGGCTACCAGGGCGGGCCGGCGTTCAGCCCGGCGGCGGCGCGGCTGATCGCGCGCGCCTCGCAGGGCATCGTGCGGCGCATCAACATCCTGGCCGACAAGGCGCTGCTGGCCGCCTTCGCCGACGACAGCGCCACCGTCGAGGCGGCGCACGCCAAGAAAGCGATACAGGAAAGCAGGTTCGTCGTTAAAAACAGTATCGCGTCGCCGCTGACCTTGGCCCTGTCGCTGACCATCGTGCTGCTGTTGTGCGCCATCGCCTGGCTGGCGCTGCGTCCGCCCGCGCCGCCGCAGCGGTGGACGGGCACCCCGTCCACCTCCCCCGCCGGCGCTGCGCCCGGCGCCCCGGAGCATGCCCCGGCCGCCGTGCCGGCGGCGCCGGCCGAGCTGCTGCGGCAAACGCTGCGCGACAGCCAAACCTGGCTACGCGGCGAGCCGGCCGAACGACTCAGCCTGCAGATCGACAGCATCCCGCTGAGCGAGCGCGCCCATCTGGAGCGCTTCCTGCTGCAAATGCGCGAAGCCATCGGCCTGACCCAGATCCACGCCTATCCGCGCCGCGTCGACGGCGTGTTGCACATCGCCATGGCCTACGGCAGCTATCCAAGCCGGACCCAGGCCGAGGCGGTGCAAACGCTGCTGGCCGAGCGCTGGGCCTACCGGCCGCACATCCTGGCCATCGGCGCCATCCGCGCCGACGTGGCGGCGGTGTGTGGCGCAGCGGGCGAGAAAGGACCGTCGAGGACGCTTATTTGCCCATTTGAAACCCAAACAATTGCTGTAGCATCCAAATTGTAAGATCATGACGCTAGCGATTCCAGTAACACAACACCTTGCACACCCCCGGGGGCGGAAACACCAATGAACAAACTCGCGACTCCCTGGCTCCCCGTGGCCTGCTGCGCGCTGCTGACGGCCTGTGCCGCACCGCCGATGGCCAGCTCGCCCGCCCATATCAACGAGGCGCCGCGCCCGGCCGGCTCGATCCCCGACACGGTGCAGCGCAGCAGCGCCCTGCCGGCGCCCAAGGCGGCGGCCAAGGTGGAGACCTACAGCGTCACCGTGCACAAGGTGCCGGTGCAGTCGCTGCTGTTCGCGCTGGCGCGCGACGCCGGCCTGAACGTCGACATCCACCCCGGCATCGAGGGCAGTGTGACCCTCAACGCGCTCGACCAGACCATGCCCCAGCTGCTCAAACGCATCGCGCAGCAGGTCGACATGCGCTACGAGATCGACGGCAACAACCTGCTGGTGCTGCCCGACGCCCCCGTCTGGCGCAACTACAAGGTCGACTACGTCAACATCGCGCGCAGCACCAGCAGCAGCGTCAACATCGCCACGCAGATCTCGACCACCGGCGGCGGCTCAAACAACAGCTCGACCGGCAGCAGCAACAGCCCCAGCGGCGGCAACAGCGGCAACACCGGCTCGGGCAACAACAACTCGACGACCTCGGTCAACAACCGCTCGGACAACAATTTCTGGTACACGCTGGAGAAGAACATCCGCGACATGCTGCGCCCGACCAACCTGAACGACAACCAAGTCGATCCGCTGGCGCAGTTCCGCGAGCAGCCGGCCACGCCGGCGCAGCCGGGCCAAGCACCGGGCCAGCAGCCGGGCCAGCAACAGTCGCAGGGACAGCAGCCGGGCCAGCAGCAGTTCCCGGGCCAGCAGCCGGGCGGCTACAACCAGTACCCGCAGCCGCAGGCGCAGGGCCAGTACGAGCCGAACCAGCAGAACCAGGCCTACCCGCAGAACCTGCAAGGCCAGCTGGGCCAGCAGGGCAAACAGGCAGTCAAGCCGGCCAACTCGGTGGTGGTCAACATCGAGGGCGGCCTGATCGCCGTGCGCGCCACCGGCCGCCAGCACGAGAAGATCCAGGAGTTCCTCGACATCGTGCTGGGCGCCGCCAAGCGCCAGGTGCTGATCGAGGCGACCATCATCGAGGTGCGCCTGGGCGACCAATACCAGCAGGGCATCAACTGGCAACGCTTGGGCAACGGCGGCCTGGGCAACGGCGGCCTGACGATGACCCAGCGCCAGGTCGGCAGCAACGCCCTGCCGTCCGGCGTGCAGCCCGATACCTCGCCCGGCCTGTTCGTGCTCAACTACGCCAACCCGACCTCGCGCCTGGGCAACATCGCCGCGACCATCCAGCTGCTCGAATCGTTCGGCAAGGTGAAAGTGCTGTCGAGCCCGAAGATCAGCGTGCTGAACAACCAGACCGCGCTGCTCAAGGTGGTCGACAACAACATCTTCTTCACCATCAAGGTGACGCCGGCGGTGCGTTCGAGCGACGGCAACACCATCACCACGCCGGCCACCTACGAGTCGCGGCTGGAGACGGTGCCGGTCGGCTTCGTCATGAGCGTGACGCCGCAGATCGCCGAGAACGACGAGGTGACCCTCAACGTGCGCCCCACCATCACCCGCATCGTCGGCTATGTGCAGGACCCCAACCCGGCGCTGGCCGACGCCAAGGTGGTCAGCAAGGTGCCGGTGATCCAGGCGCGCGAACTCGAATCGATCATGAAGGTGGCCAGCGGCCAGGTGGCGGTGATGGGCGGCCTGATGCAGGACTCGCTCGACAACAGCAAGGACGGCGTGCCCGGCCTGAGCGGGCTGCCGGTGGTCGGCAACCTGTTCGCCTACCGCAACGAGAACAACACCAAGACCGAGCTGGTGATCTTCATGCGCCCGGTGGTGGTCAAGGACGCCAGCCTGAACGGCGACTACAAGGACTTCCGCTACCTGCTGCCGGACCAGAAGCCGCTCAACAGCCAGCCCTACGGCGAGGCCCAGCCGGCCGCCGCCCCGGCCCCGGCACCACTACCGCCGGCCGGAGGGGACGGACAATGAGCCTATTGATGCAGGCGCTCAAAAAGGCCGAGCGCGCCAAACAGAACAGCATCCAGGAAAGCGAACTGGACAAGCCATCCGAGGCCTTCGACGAGGTGCTCTCGCTGGAACCGCTGGCCGCCGCGCCGGCACGCCCGCCGGCGCCGAGCGCCGCCCCGGCGGCGGACCCGACGGCCGGCCTGAGCCTGGCGCCGCTGGCCGAGGCCGGCCCCGCCGCCGCGCCGGCGGCGGCCCGCGCCGAGGCCGGCACGCCGGCCAGCGCGCTGGCGTTCGCCACCGACGGCCTGCCGCCGATTCCCGTGCTCAACGTCGCCGCCGAGGCGATCCACAACCCGGTGCCGCCCCAGGCCAGGCACCAGGGCGGCGCCGACGCCGCCCGCGAAGCGGCCGCGCCGTCCCCGACGGGCGCGGCCGCCGCCGCCACGGCCGGCGAAGCGCCGCGCCAAGGCGGCGCCAAGCCGCCGCCGCGCGGCGCGGCGCGCGCCCGGGCCGCCGCCACAGTGGCGGCGGCGGCGCCGATCGGCATCGACCCGGCGCGGCTGCGCGTGATGGTGCTCGGCGCCATCGCCGTGCTGATCGCGCTGGTGTTCGCCTATATGTACTGGCAGGCGGTGTACGCGCCCGGCGCCGGCAGCAAGCTGCCGATGGTGCCGATGCCGCCGTTCAACGCCACCGGCGCCACCGGCGGCACCATCGTGGTGGCGCAGCCGGGCGGTTTGGCCGAGGCGCAGGTCTTGGCCGACAGCGCGCCCGCCGAGCCGGCGCCGGCGGCGGCCGAGGCGCAGCGGCGCGAGGAGCAGATGGCCCAGCAGCTGGCCGAGCTGCAGGCGCGCATGCAACAGATGGCGCAGAGCCAGGCGCAGCAGCCCGGCCCGGAAACGCTGGCGCCGCTGGCGGCGGCCGACAGCGGCGAGATCCGCGTGGTGCGCAACAACGTCGCGCCGCAGCTCAATCCGGCCCTGCAGGGCGGCTACCAGGCCTACAACGGCGGCGACCTGCGCGGCGCCCGCGCCCAGTACGAGCAGGTGCTGCAGCAGGACCCGAACAACCGCGACGCCCTGCTCGGCCTGGCCGCGCTGGCGCTGCGCCAGCAGCAGGACCCGCAGGCCGCCGCCGGCTACGCCCGCCTGCTCGAGCTCGACCCCAACGACGCCGACGCCATGGCCGGCCTGATCGGCATGAGCCAGGGCGATCCGGCGCAAAGCGAGCTGCGCCTGAAAAAGCTGCTGCAGGGCGCGCCCGAGTCCGGCCCGGCGCTGTTCGCGCTGGGCAACCTGTACGCCCGCCAGGGCCGCTGGCCGGAGGCGCAGCCGCTGTTCTTCCGCGCCCACGGCGCCGTGCCGGCCAACGCCGACTACGCCTTCAACCTGGCCGTCGCGCTGGACCGGCTGAACCAGCCCAAGCTGGCGCTGAGCCACTACCAGAGGGCGCTGGCGCTGGCGCAGAACCACCCGGGCAGCTTCGACCCGGCCGCCGTCCACCTGCGCCTGCGCGAGCTGGCCGCCGCACCGGGCCAGGCGGCCAACCCGGCCACGGGCGGCGGCGCGGCGCGCTGAGCGCCGCCCCCCCCCCATCGGCATAGGACAGAACACCATTTCATGGCAGAACAAGCAAAACTTCCGCTCGGCAAACTGCTGATCCAGAAAGGCGTGATCAGCGAGGACCAGCTGCGCATCGCCCTGATCGAGCAAAAGCGCAGCAACGAGCCGCTCGGCAAGCTGCTCATCACGCTCGGCTTCGTCACCGAGGCGACGGTGCGCGAGGCGCTGTCGGAGAACCTCAAGCAGCAGACCGCCGACCTGGGCAACCTGGTGGTCGACGCCATCGCCCTCAAGCTGATCCCCAAGGAGGTGGCCAAGCGCTACCGCGTCTTCCCCATCGTCTACGAGCGCCACAGCGACAACCTGATCCTGGCCATGGCCGACACCAGCAACATCGTCGCGCTCGACCAGATCAGCGCCATGCTGGTCAAGGGCATCAGCGTCACCCCGCTGCTGGCGGCCGAGTCCGACATCGGCCGCGCCATCGACCAGTACTACGGCTTCGAGCTGTCGATCGACGGCATCCTGCACGAGATCGAGACGGGCGAGGTCAACTACCAGAGCCTGGGCAGCGTGTCCGACGAGTACAGCCAGCCGATGGTGCGCCTGATCGACGCCCTGCTGGCCGACGCCGTGCAGAACGGCGCCTCCGACATCCACTTCGAGCCCGAGCAGAGCTTCCTGCGCATCCGCTACCGCATCGACGGCATCCTGCGGCAGATCCGCAGCCTGCACAAGTCCTACTGGCCGGCCATGGCCGTGCGCCTGAAGGTCATCAGCAACATGAACATCGCCGAGACCCGCGCGCCGCAGGACGGCCGCATCTCGATCAAGTTCTCCGGCCGGCAGATCGACTTCCGCGCCTCGGCCCAGCCGACCACCCACGGCGAGAACTTCGTGCTGCGCGTGCTCGACCGGCAAAAGGGCATCGTCCCGCTCGACGGCCTGGGCCTGGGCGAGAAGGAGCTCGACCTGCTCAAGCTGATGATCGCCCGCCCCGACGGCGTGATCCTGGTGACCGGCCCGACCGGCAGCGGCAAGACCACCACGCTGTACTCGATCCTCAACCACATCAACACCGAGAGCGTCAACATCATGACCTTGGAGGACCCGGTCGAGTACCCGATGAACATGATCCGGCAAACCTCGGTCAACGAGTCGGCCAAGATGGGCTTCGCCGAGGGCATCCGCTCGATGATGCGGCAGGACCCGGACATCATCCTGGTCGGCGAGATCCGCGACAAGGAGACCGCCGAGATGGCCTTCGCCGCCGCCATGACCGGCCACCAGGTGTATTCGACCTTGCACACCAACTCGGCGATCGGCTCGGTGTCGCGCCTGCTCGACATCGGCATCGTGCCCGACGTCATGGCCGGCAACATCATCGGCATCGTCGCCCAGCGCCTGGTGCGCAAGCTGTGTCCGCACTGCCGCGCCCCGGCCGAGGCCGACGCGCTCGAGCGCCGCCTGCTCGGCCTGCCCGCCGAGCAGGCCGGCGGCGCGGGCGACGCGGCGGCGCGCACCATCTACCGCGCCGTCGGCTGCGAGCGCTGCGCCCACCAGGGCTACAAGGGGCGCATCGCCATCATCGAGCTGCTCAAGATGACGGCCGAGCTCGACGAGATGGTGGCGCGGCGCGCCTCCTCGCGCGAGCTGAAGAACGCCGCCGCCGCCGCCGGCTTCCACGCGCTGGTCGACGACGGCGTGCGCCGCGTGCTCGAGGGCGTCACCACGCTCGACGAGGTGGCCCGCGTGGTCGACCTGACGGAGCGGCTCGGCTGATGCCGCAATACATCTACCGCGCCATGGACGGCGCCGGCCAAATGCAGCCGGGCAGCATGGACGCCGCCAACGAGCCCGACCTGGAGCTGCGCCTGCACCGCATGGGCCTCGACCTGATCGACTGCCGCGCCACCCGCCAGGGCGTGGTGCTGCTGGGCCGCCGCGCCATCGAGCGGCGCGACCTGATCAACTTCTGCTTCCACATGGAGCAGATGAGCGGCGCCGGCGTGCCCCTCCTCGAGGGCCTGGGCGACCTGCGCGACAGCCTCGACCACCCGCGCTTCCGCGAGATCATCACCGACCTGATCGAGAACATCGAGGGCGGCCTGCAGCTGTCGGCCGCGCTGGCCGCCTACCCCGAGGTGTTCGACCTGACCTTCACCAGCCTGATCACCGCCGGCGAGCACAGCGGCAAGCTGGCCGAGGTCTTCAAGAACCTGTCGGAGAGCCTGAAGTGGCAGGACGAGCTGGCCGCGCAGACCAAGAAGATCGTCATGTACCCGGCCGTCGTCGCCGTGGTGGTGCTCGGCGTGACCTTCTTCCTGATGATCTACCTGGTGCCGCAGCTGACCGCCTTCATCAAGAACATGGGCAACGAGCTGCCGCTGCACACCAAGGTCTTGATCGCCGTCTCCAACGTCTTCATCGCCTACTGGTACGCGCTGCTGGCGCTGCCCTTCGCCGCCTGGTTCGGCCTGCGCGCCTGGCTGGCCCGCAGCGAACGGGCGCGCTACGCCTTCGACGCCTTCAAGCTGCGCGCCTGGCTGGTCGGCCCGGTGCTGCACAAGATCATCCTGGCCCGCTTCGCCACCTTCTTCGCCCTGATGTACGCCTCCGGCATCACCATTTTGGAGTGCATCCGCCTGTCCGAGGGCATCGTCGGCAACCGCGTGGTGGCCGCCGGCCTGCGCCGCGCCGCCCAGCTGATCGCCGAGGGCCAGGGCGTGACGGCGGCCTTCCAGCACACCGGCATCTTCCCGCCGCTGGTGATCCGCATGCTCAAGGTGGGCGAGGCCACCGGCTCGCTCGACGGCGCGCTGCGCAACGTCAGCTACTTCTACAACCGCGAGGTCAAGGAGATGATCGAGCGGGTGCAGGCGATGATCGAGCCGGCCATGACGGTGATCCTCGGCCTGCTGCTGGGCTGGATCATGTTGTCGGTGCTGGGGCCGATCTACGACACCATCAGCAAGATCAAGACCTGAGGCCGCCGTGTTCCGCAAACAACTATACTATCTGAGCAGCGAACAGCTGTGCGCCTACCAGTGGCGCGCCGGGCGCCTGTCGGCGCCGGCCTGCTTCACACCCGACCCGGCCGGCATCGACGCGTTCATGGACTACGTCGAGGCGCAGGGCGACGCCCCCATCCACCTGCTGGCCGACCTGATCGAGGAGGACTTCCAGCGCCAGTTGCTGCCGCACGTGCGCGGCGGCGCCGGCCGCCGGCTGCGCGCCCGCCGCCTGCTGCAGCAATACCGCGACACGCCCTACCGCCACCTCGGCGTGCAGGGCCGCGACGCGGCCGGCCGGCGCGACGACATCGTGCTGCTGTGCGCGCTGACCAACCCGGCCGTGGTGCAGCCGTGGATCGCCGCGCTGGAACAACTCAAGGCGCCGCTGGCCGGGCTGTATTCGGCCACCCTGCTGAGCGCCGCCCTGCTGCCCAAGCTGGCCCTGGACGAGGCGCACCTGCTGCTGGTGAGCCAGCAGTCGGCCGGCCTGCGGCAGAGCTATTTCCAGCGCGGCCAGCTGAAGTTCTCGCGCCTGACCCCGGCGCTGGACCGCGACGGCGCGCCCGTCAACCTGGCCGCCGAGACCGGCAAGACCCAGCAGTTCCTCACCAGCGTGCGCCTGCTCGGGCGCGGCGAGATGCTGCACACCGTGGTGCTGGCGCCGGCGCCGCAGATCGCCGCGCTCGAGGCGCTGTGCCGCGACGGCGCCGAGACCAGCTACCGCTTCGTCGCCCTGGCCGAGGCGGCTGCCCGGCTCGGCCTGGCCGAGGCGCCGGCGCTGGCCGAGCCGCTGCTGCTGCACCTGCTGGCCGCCGCGCGGCCGGCCGGCCACTACGCGCTGGGCGAGGCGCGCCGCTACTTCCTGCTGCGCCGCGCCCGCCTGGCGCTGTCCGGCGCCGCCGCCGCCGTCTGCGCCGGCGCGCTGCTGTGGTCGGGCGCCAACCTGTGGAACTATGTCGGCGACAGCGGCGCCGGCGAACGGCTGGCGCGCGAGGCCGAGCAGTTCGACCGGCGCTATCAGGGCGTCATGGCGGACCTGCCGCCGAGCGTCGCCAAGACCGCCAACATGAAGGCCGCCGTCACCGTCGAACGGATGGTGGCCGAACAGGCGCCGCAACCGCAGGCGATGATGGCCATGCTCAGCGCCGCGCTGGACAAGGTGCCGCAGGTCAGCCTGCTGCAGCTCGACTGGGCCGTCAAGCCGGCCGGCGCCGCCAGCCAGTCGGCGCCGGCCGGGACGGCGGCGCAGCCGGCGGCGCTGGCGGCGCTGGCCGGCGGCGCGGCCGACGGCGGCCAGGCGGCGCCGCTGTCGTCGGCGCTGATCGGCATCCCGGGGCGGCCGCCGCAGACGCTGCGCGTCGAAGCCGAGATCGCCGTCAGCCAGGACAACTACCGCAGCGTGCTCGAGGCGATGAACCGCTTCACCCAGGAGCTGGCGCGCCAGCCGCGCCTGCTCGTCCAGATCGAGCAGCCGCCGCTCGACACCCGCCCCAACGTCAAGCTGAGCGGCAAGGCCGGCACTGCGGCGGCCGACGGCAAGGCCAAATTCATCCTCAACCTGGTGCTCACGCCATGAACGCGCAATCCGTCCCCGGCAAGAAGAAGGCGGCCGCCGCCGTCATCGCGCTGCCCTACTGGCTGCGCGAGTTCGGCCAGCTCCGCCTGGCCGCGCTGGGCCTGGCCGCCGCCGCCGGCCTCGGCGCGGCCCTGGTGCTGACCACGCTGTGGTACCGCCACGACGCCGCCGACGCCCTGGCCCAGGCGCAGCAAACGCGCGACGCCGCCTACGCCCGCTTCGCCCACGTCGAGAACGAGAAGCAGGAGATCCGCGCCTACCAGCCGCGCTTCATCGCGCTGCGCGCGCGCGGCATGATCGGCGAGGAGAACCGGCTCGACTGGGTCGAGGCGGTGCGCCAGGTGCAGGAGCGGCGCCGCCTGCCGCCGCTCAGCTACGAGATCGATCCGCAGCAGCCGGTGCGGCTGGAGGCCGCCGTCGGCCTGGGCGAGTACCGCCTGCACGCCAGCCGCATGCGCCTGCACATGGACCTGCTGCACGAGATGGACCTGTTCAACTTCCTCGCCGACCTGCGCGCGCGCAGTTTCTACGCGGCGCAGGACTGCAGCCTGAAACGCCTGCCGCTGGCGCAGAACGTCGCCAACGCGCCGACCCTGGCGGCCGACTGCACCCTCAACTGGTTGACGCTGACGCCGGCCGCGCCGGCGCCCGTGGCGGCCGCCAAGAAAGGCACCCGATGAGCCCGTCCCGATTCTTGTCGCGCCCGGCCGTGCCGGCCACGGCGTCGCCACGGCCGGGCGCGGCGCGGCTGCTGGCCGTGCTGGCGGCCTCGGCCGCGCTGCTGGCCGGCGCGCCGGCGGCGGCCCAGCGCCCGGCGCTGGGCCGGCTGTTCTCCTCGCCAGACGAGCGCGCCGCCCTCGACGCCAAGCGCGACGGCGCCGCCCCGGCCGGCCAGCCGGCCGAGCCGGCCGCGCCCGGCGGCGCGCCGGGCATGCCAGGCATGCCGGCCGAGCCGGCGCCGGCCCAGGCGGCGCCGGCCGCGCCCGCGCCGGTGCAGTTGAACGGCGTGCTGCGCGGCAGCAGCGGGCGCGCCACCGTCTGGCTCGACCAGCAGCCGCAGGCCGGCGCCGGCGGGCCGGCCCAGCCGGGCCAGGCGCAGACGCTGCAGTTGTCGTCGGGCCGCCGGGTCGTCCTCAAGCCGGGCCAGAGCTACAATGCCGCCAATGGCAGCGTCGTCGAAGCGGCCGGCCGCTAGGCGCCAGCGCGGCGCCGCGCTGCTGATATTGGTCGCCCTGGTCGGGCTGGGCGCCGCCGCGCTGTTGATCAGCGCCCTCGGCCACAGCACGCTGGAGGCGCGCCGCGTCCAGCGCACCGTGGCCAAGCTGGCCGAGGCCAACGAGGCCCTGCTCGGCTTCGCCGTGCGCCACGGCCGCCTGCCCCGGCCGGCCGTCTCGGCGCTCGACGGCGGCGAGAACCCGCTGCCCTGCGACAGCGAGCAAAGCTGCACCGGCCTGCTGCCCTGGGTCGCGCTCGGCATCGACGGCGTCGACGCCTGGGGCAAGCGCTTGCGCTACAGCGTCACGCCGGTGTTCACCAACAGCCCGCTGCTGCGCATCTCGGCGGTCGCCACCAAGACGGTGCAAAACCGCGACGCCGGCGGCGCCCTCGGCTACCTGGTCGGCCAGTCGACCTGCGACCTGGGCGCCCAGTGCGCGCCGCTGGTGCTGCTGTCGCACGGCCGCGAGAACTTCGGCAGCAGCGTGCTCGGCATCGCGCTGCCCAACGTCGCCGTGGGCAACGTCGACGAGCAGCTCAACGCCGCCTCGGCGCGCCACTTCGTCGACCGCGTCGCCAGCGCCGAGCCGGCCGCGCCGGGCGGCCCCTTCGACGACATCGTCGGCACGCTGCCGCTGTCCACCCTGTACCAGCAAATGGGAGCGGCCCACGTGCTGCCTTAAATCATGAGAACACGTCCTGCCACGCGCCGCCAGTCCGGCTTCACCCTGATCGAGATCGCCATCGTGCTGGTCATCGTCGGCCTGATGATAGGCGGCCTGATCATGCCGCTGTCGGTCCAGCTCGAGCAGCGCAAGGTGGCCGACACGCAGAAGGCGCTCGACGAGGCCAAGGAGGCGCTGGCCGGCTTCGCCCTGCGCCACGGCTACCTGCCCTGCCCGGCCGTGTCGGCCGGCAACGGCCTGGAGGACCGCGCCGACACCCAGTGCCGCGGCGGCAAGCGCCAGGGCTACCTGCCGTGGGCGACGCTGGGCCTGGCCAAGCTCGACAGCTGGAACCACCTGTACCGCTACAGCGTCACGCCCGAGTTCAGCGACAGCGGCGCGCGCTTCAACCTGTCGACCCCGGGCGACATCACCATCGCCAGCCGCGACGGCGCCGGCAAGGTGGTGGCCGCCAGCGCGGCCAACGACGTGCCGGCGCTGGTCATGTCGCACGGCAGGAACGGCTACGGCGCCAGCGGCGACCTGGGCCAACTGGTGGCCGACGTCTCGCCGTCCAACCCGGACGAGCGGGTCAACCAGAGCAACCCGCGCATCTTCTTCAACCGTGGCGCCAGCGACAACGGCGCCGCCCCCGGCGGCGAGTTCGACGACATCGTCGGCTGGGTCTCGGCCAACATCCTGGCCAACCGCATGGTCGCGGCGCGCAGGCTGCCATGACGGCGGCGCCGCCCGCCGCGCCGCTGCTGCGCCCGGCCCTGACCATCGCCCGCTACACCCTGCTCGAGGCGCTGCGCAACCGCCTGCTGTGGCTGCTGCTGCTGGCCGCCGCCGGCGCCGTCGGCCTGGGCGCGCTGCTGCACGCCGTCGCGCTGACCGAGGGCGGCCAGCTGCAGGCGGCCGTGCTGGCCGCGCTGCTGCGCCTGGCGGCGGTGTTCCTGCTGGCCGCCTTCGTCGTCACCAGCATCGCCCGCGAGGCGCAGGACAAGGGCCTCGAGCTGCTGCTGGCGCTGCCGTTGCCGCGCGCCGCCTACCTGCTCGGCAAGCTGGCCGGCTTCGCCGCCGCCGCCGCGCTGCCGGCGCTGCTGTTCGGCGCGCTGGCGCTGGGCCTGGCGCCGCCCGGCCAGGCGGCGCTGTGGGCCGCCTCGCTGCTGTGCGAGTTGTGGATCGTCGCCGCCTTCAGCCTGCTGTGCGCGCTCGGCCTCGGCCAGACGCTGCCGGCGCTGGCCGCCGTCGCCGCCTTCTACCTGCTGGCGCGCCTGATCGGCACGCTGCAACTGCTCGGCCACGCCGCCGACGCCGGCCACGGCGCGGCGGGCCGCCTGCTGGCCGGCGGCGTCGACCTGCTGGCCCTGCTGCTGCCCCACCTGGACGGCTTCACCCGCAGCGACTGGCTGGTCTACCACGGCGGCAGCGGCGCCGACCTGCTGGCCGTGCTGGCGCAGAGCGCGCTGTACGTCGCCCTGCTGGCCAGCGCCGCCTTGTTCGACCTGTACCGCAAGAACGTCTGATGGCCGCGATCCCGCCCGGCGCCACGCCGCCACCGGCAGCCGCAGCGGCGCGCCCGGCGGCGGCACCACCGCCAACGCCGCCAGCGCCGCCAGCGCCGCCACCGTCCGCGCCGTCGGGACGCTCGGCGCCGCCGTCGCGCGTGCCGCCGGCGGTGCGCTGGCTGCTGGCGCTGACGCTGGGCGGCCAGCTGCTGTGGCAGGCCGGCCGGCCGGCGCCGGCGCCCAGCCAGCAGGCGCTGCCGCCGGCGCCCCCGTTGGCGCTGCTGCGCCTGGCCAGCCTGGGCGAGACGGCCGCCCTGTCGCGCCTGCTGACCCTGTACGTGCAGGGCTTCGACCAGCAGGCCGGGATGGACATCGCCTGGCGCCATTTGGACTACGCCGGCGTCGCCGCCTGGCTCGGCCGCGCCCTCGACCTCGACCCGCGCAGCCAGTACCCGCTGCTGGCCGCCAGCGCGGTGTACGGCGCCGTCAACGACGCGCCGCGCCAGCGCCTGATGCTGGCCTTCGTCTACCAGCGCTTCGCCGAGGACCCCAACCGGCGCTGGCCGTGGCTGGCCCACGCCGCGCTGGTGGCCAAGCACCGCCTGCACGACCTGCCGCTGGCGCGCGAGTACGCCCGCGCCATCCGGCTGCACGCCAACGGCCCCGGCGTGCCGGCCTGGGCGCGCGAGCTGGAGCTCTTCGTGCTGGAGGACATGAACGAGCTCGACGCCGCGCGCGCGCTGATCGGCGGCCTGCTGCAGGACGGCAGCATCGACGAACCCAACGAGCTGCGCTTCCTGGCCGCCCGCCTCGACGCGCTAGCGGCGCGCCAAGCCGACGCGACGCCGACGCCGACGCCGCCGACACCGCCGTGAGCGGCCGTGGGTGACCGCCGTGCGCGGCGGCGGCGCCCTGCCGCCAGGCATTGTTTATGATGCGCAATCGGCGCAGGAATTGTAATATAGCGGTATGAACCAAAAGGACAAACCCATGCAAGGCCCCATCCCGCGACTGCCGGCCCAACGCGGCTTCACCCTGGTCGAGATCGCCATCGTGCTGGTCATCATCGGCCTGCTGCTGGGCGGCGTGCTGAAGGGCCAGGGCCTGATCGACAGCGCCAAGGTGAAGAACATCATCCAGCAGTCGAACTCGCTGTCGGCCGCCGTCAACGCCTACCAGGACAAGTTCCGCGCCCTGCCCGGCGACGACGTCCAGGCCACCCTGCACGCCCCCGGCGCCAGCGGCAACGGCAACGGCGACGGCCAGATCGCCGAGTACCAACTGGCGCCGCAACACCTGGCGCTGGCCGGCTTCATCACCGGCTCCTACAACGGCAGCACCGACTTCATGACCAGTGCCCAGGGCGGCGCCGTCTACATCTACAACGACATCGTCGCCGGCCGTGGCGGCAACGGCATCCGACTCGACAATCTGCCCGACTCCTTCGCCGAGCAGATCGACAGCAAGCTCGACGACGGCAAGTTCAACACCGGCTCGGTGCGCGCCACCGGCAACTACACCAACAACGGCAGCATCGTCAGCCGCACCGCTCTGTTCTTCTAAGTCCCCAGCCACCGCCGCGCCGGCCGATGCGGAAAAATGTTACCTTGTCTTTCGACCGAAGCGCGGCAAGCCGGCCCCGCCCGGAAAGCGAAGGAGGCAGACGGCGGGCCTGCACACAGGCGCATAGGCGGGGTCAGTGCCGACATTCGGACACAGGCTCAGCATTAAAGAGCCTCGGTGGCATGAGCAATGGTTGAGGTCGTGTCCGAATGTCGGCACTGACCCCGCAGTGAGCAATGGTTGAGGTCGTGTCCGAATGTCGGCACTGACCCCGCAGGTGCGAAGATGTCCGCCAGCCCTTTCCCGTCAGCCAAACAACACCCCCGCCGCCGCGCCGGGCCGCTGCGAAAAATATTCTCCGGATAAAAGTACGCTCGTACTATTTTCAGCTAGAATGGGGCACTAACAACACCGCAGGAGACAGAATGTTCGAAGAATTCATCGGCACCAAGGCGGTCTCGGCGCGCCACCAGTTCGACGTCGCCGCGCTCGACGCCTACCTCGCCGCCCACATCGACGGCTACCCGGCCGGCCCGCTGACGGTCGAGCAATTCAAGGGCGGCCAGTCGAACCCCACCTTCAAGCTGAGCAAGGGCGGGCAGCACTACGTGTTGCGCACCAAGCCGGCGCCGGCCGCCAAGCTGCTGCCCTCGGCCCACGCCATCGAGCGCGAGTACCGCGTCATGGACGCGCTCAACAAGGCCGGCTTCCCGGCCGCCCGCCAGTACGCCCTGTGCACCGACGAGGACGTCATCGGCCGCGCCTTCTACGTGATGGAGTTCGTCGAGGGCCGCGTGCTGTGGGACCAGGCCCTGCCCGGCATGGCGCCGGCCGAGCGCGCCGCCATCTACGACGAGATGAACCGCGTCATCGCCCAGTTGCACAGCATCGACTACGCCGCCATCGGCCTGGCCGACTACGGCAAGCCGGGCAACTACTTCGCCCGCCAGATCGAACGCTGGAGCAAGCAGTACGTGGCCGCCCAGACCGAGACCATCGCGGCGATGGACCAGCTGATCGCCTGGCTGCCGCAGCACATCCCGGCCGGCGACGACACCGCCATCGTGCACGGCGACTACCGCCTCGACAACATGCTGTTCCACCCCACCGAGCCGCGCATCCTCGCCGTGCTGGACTGGGAGCTGTCGACCCTGGGCCACCCCTTCGCCGACTTCTCCTACCACTGCATGAGCTGGCACATCGAGCCGGGCCAGTTCCGCGGCATCGCCGGGCTGGACCTGAAGGCGCTGGGCATCCCCTCGCAGCAGGAATACATCGCCCGCTACGCCGAGCGCACCGGCAAGACGATCCGCCTGGAGGACTTCAATTTCTACCTGGCCTTCAATATGTTCCGCCTGGCCAGCATCATGCAGGGCATCATGAAGCGCTACGTCGACGGCACCGCCGCCAGCGCCCAGGCCTTGGAGTCGGGCAAGATGGCGCGGCCGATGGCCGAGCTGGGCTGGGCCTACGCCTGCGGCAAACCGATCTAATCAGCTCCACCACACAGCAGGGGACACAGACATGGATTTCGCGTATTCGGAGCGCTGCAAGGCGCTGCAGGAAAAGTTGCTGGCCTTCATGGACCAGCACATCTACCCCAACGAGCAGGCCTTCAAGCAGGAGGTCGACCGCAACGGCGCCGAGCGCGGCAACCGCTGGATTCCCACCGAGCTGATCGAGCGGCTGAAGCCGCTGGCGCGCCAGCAGGGCCTGTGGAATTTGTTCCTGCCCAAGTCGGCGCGCGCGCCCGAGGGCCTGTCCAACCTCGACTACGCGCCGCTGTGCGAGATCATGGGCCGGGTGCCGTGGGCGCCCGAGGTGTTCAACTGCGCCGCGCCCGACACCGGCAACATGGAGACCATCGAGCGCTACGGCACCGAGCAGCACAAACAACAGTGGCTCGAACCGCTGCTGCGCGGCGAGATCCGCTCGGCCTTCGCCATGACCGAGCCGGGCGTGGCCTCGTCGGACGCCACCAACATCGAAACCCGCATCGTGCGCGACGGCGACGACTACGTCATCAACGGCCACAAGTGGTGGATCTCCGGCGCCGGCGACCCGCGCTGCAAGCTGTTCATCACCATGGGCAAGACCGACTTCCAGGCCGCCCGCCACGCCCAGCAGTCGATGGTGTTGGTGGCGGCCGACACGCCCGGCATCAGCATCGTCCGGCCGCTGCCGGTGTTCGGCTACGACGACGCGCCGCACGGCCACTGCGAGATCCGCTTCGACAACGTGCGCGTGCCGGCCAGCAACATCCTGCTCGGCGAGGGGCGCGGCTTCGAGATCGCCCAGGGCCGCCTCGGCCCCGGCCGCATCCACCACTGCATGCGCGCCATCGGCGTGGCCGAGCGCGCGCTCGAGCTGATGTGCAAGCGGCTGCAGGCCCGCACGGCCTTCGGCAAGCGCCTGGCCGACCAGGGCGTGTGGCGCGAGCGCATCGCCGAGGCGCGCATCCAGATCGACACGGCGCGCCTGCTGACCCTGAAAACGGCCTACATGATGGACACGGTCGGCAACAAGGGCGCCCAGGCCGAGATCGCCATGATCAAGGTGCTGGCGCCCAACGTGGCGCAGCAGGTGCTCGACTGGGCGATCCAGGCGCACGGCGCGGCCGGCGTGTCGGACGACTTCCCGCTGGCCTACCAGTGGGCCGGCAACCGCACCCTGCGCCTGGCCGACGGCCCCGACGAGGTGCACCGCAACGCCGTCGCCAAGCTCGAGCTGGCCAAGTACGCCGCCAGCAAGGAAGACCTGGGCCTGCCGATCACCCGCAGCTGAGTCCGCCATCGTCGCGCTAGCCGGCGGCCCGCCCGCCGGCCTTTCCCCCGCCCCCGCCTTGGCGCGTGATCGGCGCCATCTATTTGCGCCGCAACGCCGGCGCGCCCTTCCGCAAAGCGCCCGCCTCGGATAGTATTTTGTTGCCGGCCCCCACATCGCGCGCCAGACGGCGCGTAAGTTGACGCCGCTTCAACAAGGGTTTTCCAAGTGCAAGAAAAGCGCCGCCCGGCCCTGCCCTCGATCCGCTCGCAAATCGCGCTGCTGGCGCTCGCCTGCGCGCTGCCGGCGCTGCTCGCCTTCGGCGCGCTGGCGCAGCGCGTCCACCAGCGCGAGCGCGACGAGCTGATGCGGGACACCCGGCAAACCGCGCGCGCCGTCGCCGGCGCGCTCGACAGCGAGCTGGCCCAGGGCCGTGGCGCCCTGCTCGCGCTGGCCGCCTCGCCCAGCCTGGCCGGCGGCGACCTGGCGGCGCTGCGGCGCCAGGCCGACGCGCTGCTGGCCGAGCTGCCGCTGGCCTATATTTCGCTGAGCAAGGCCGGCGGCGAGCAGCTGATGCTCGCCAACAACGGCGCGCCGGCAAGCGCGCCACCGCCCGCCACGCCGGCCGCGCCGGCCCAGCCCCCGGGGGCCGCCGGCCGCCTGACGCTGCGCCCCGACGGCCTGCCCGCCCTCGACCTGCCGGTGCGCCTGGCCGGCCGCGCCGGCTACACCCTCAGCGCCGCCTTCCAGCCGGCCCGCCTCGGCCGCGTCCTCGACGACCAGCCGGTGGCGCCGGCGCTGAGCGTCCTGCTGCTCGACGCCGCCGGCGCGCAGCTGGCCCAGTCCGGCCCGGCCTGGCTGGCGCGGCCCGGCGTGCCGCCGCTGCGCGCCGACCTGGGCGAGGCCAGCGAGGGCCTGCTCGACACCCGCAACGGCGCCGGCGCGGCGGTCTTCCTCGGCTTCCACCGCGCCGCCCTGGGCGGCACCACCGTCGTCGTCAGCGTGCCGCAGATGCGCGCCGACCAAGCGCTGCTGCACATGGTCAGGCCGATCGCCCTGGTGCTGCTGCTGCCGCTGCTGGCCGGCCTGGCGCTGGCCTGGCTGGTGGCCGGCCGCATCGGCCGCGCCGTGCGCGCGCTGGTCGCGCCGGCCCAGGCGCTGGCCAGCGGCGCCCCGCTGGCGCTGGCCTCGACCGGCTGCCGCGAGACCGAGGCGGTGGCCGACGCCCTGCGCGCGCTGGAGGTCGACCTGCTGCGCCACCGCCACCAGCTGGAAAGCCTGGTGCAGCAGCGCACCGCCGCGCTGGAGCGCTCCAGCGCGCTGCTGGAAACCGTCTACGCCACCGCCCCGGTCGGCCTCAGCTATGTCGACCCGCAACTGCGCGTGGTGCGCATCAACGACTATCTGGCGGCGGTCAACGGCCGCCCGGTCGAGCAGCACCTGGGCCGGCCGATCGCCGACATGGTCGCCGACCCGCAGGCGCGCCGCGCCGTGCTCGAGCACTACGCCGAGGTGCTGCGCAGCGGCCGGCCGCTGACCGGCATCGCCCTGAGCGGCACCGCGCCCGGTTCGCCCAACCAACTGTGCCACTGGCTGCTCAGCTACTACCCGCAGTTCGACCCGGACGGCGAGCTGCGCGCCATCAGCGCCCTGCTGCAGGACATCACCGCGCAGAAGAACACCGAGGCCCAGCTGCGCCAGTCGAAGCAGTTGTTCAAGTCGGTGGTGGAGAACATGCCGGCCATGCTGTTCGTCAAGCGCGCCGACGACCTGCGCTTCGAAATGTTCAACCGCCACGGCGAGCAGTTGCTCGGCCTGAGCCGCGACAAGCTGCTCGGCAAGACCGACGCCGAGCTGTTCCCGCCCGCCCAGGCCGCCGCCTTCGCCGCCGCCGACCGCCTGGTGCTGGCCTCGCGCCAGGTCTGCGAGACGGAACAGGAGCCGGTCAGCCGCGCCGACGGCACGCGGCTCCTGCTGACCACGCGCAAGGTGGCGCTGCGCGACGAGCAGGGCCGCGCCACCCACGTGCTCGGCATCGCCATCGACGTCACCGAGCGCAAGCAGGCCGAGCGGGACCTGCGCGCCACCACCGAGCGGCTGGCCCGCAGCGAGCACTTCATCCGCACCGTCACCGACAACCTGCCCGGCATGGTGGCCTACTGGGACGCCGGGCTGCGCTGCCGCTTCGCCAACCGCTACTTCCTCGACTGGCACGGCAGCGACGCCGAGCGCATCGCCGGCGCCGCCATGCCGGACGTGCTGGGCGCCGCCGCCTTCGCGCAACAGCGCCAGCACGTCGACGGCGCGCTGGCCGGCCGGCCGCAGGGCTTCGCCGGCGAGCTGGCCTGGCCGTCGGGCGACAGCAGCCACACCTGGACCAACTTCATCCCCGACCTCGACCCGGGCGGCGTGGTGCAGGGCTTCTTCGTGCTGGTGGCCGACGTCACCGCGCTCAAGGAAAGCGAGCTGCACCTGCAGGAGCTCAACGAGGAGCTGGTGCTGGCGCGCGACCGCGCCGAGGCGGCCAGCCGCGCCAAGAGCGAGTTCGTGGCCAACATGAGCCACGAGATCCGCACCCCGATGAACGCCATCGTCGGCCTGGCCAGGCTGCTCGGCGCGGCCGCGCCGGACGCGCGCCAGCAGGGCTACCTGGCCAAGATCGAGCTGGCCACCCACGCCCTGCTCGGCCTGGTCAACGACGTCTTCGACTTCGCCCGCATCGAGGCCGGCCAGCTGGCGCTGGAGCCCGCACCGTTCGCCCTCGACGAGCTACTCGACGGCCTCGCCGCGCAGCTTGCCGACGCGGCCTGGGCCAAGGGCGTCGAGCCGGTGTTCGCCGTCGCGCCGGGCGTGCCGGCCACGCTGCTGGGCGACGCGGCACGGCTGCAGCAGGTGCTGCTCAAACTGCTCGGCAACGCCATCAAGTTCACCGCCGCCGGCGAGGTGGTGCTGACGGTGCGCCCGGCGCAGGACGACGGCGCGGCGGCCGCAGGCGTGCCCGGCCGGCCCGCGGCAGTGGCCGGCCACGGCGCTGGCAGCGGCGACGGCATCGCCTTCGAATTCGTCGTGCGCGACAGTGGCATCGGCGTCCCGCTCGAACAGCAGCAACGCATCTTCGAGGCCTTCTACCAGGCCGATGGCAGCAGCAGCCGGCGCTACGGCGGCGCCGGCCTCGGCCTGGCGATCTGCCGCCGCCTGGCCGACCTGATGGGCGGCGCCATCAGCGTGCACAGCCAGCCCGGCCGGGGCGCCGAGTTCCGCTTCAGCTGCACGCTGGGGCGCGCCGCGTCGGCCGTCCCCGCCGTGCCGCTGCCGCCGGCCTTGCAGCGGCTGGCCGTGCTGATCGTGGACGACAACGCCAGTGTCCGCGCCGCCCTCGGCGACGCCTGCGCCGGCTTCGGCTGGCACGCCAGCAGCGCCGCCGACGGCGCCGCCGCGCTGGTCCTGCTGCGCGGCCCGCGCCGCTTCGACCTGTTGCTGCTCGACCAGGCCATGCCCGCCCTGGCCGAGGCGGCGGCGGCGCTCGGCGCGGCGGCGGCACCACTGCCGCCGGTGCTGCGGATGATGGCGGGCTGGACCGGCGAGGCGGCGGGCGAGCCCGCGCCCGCCGGCGTGTTGTTCAAGCCGATCACCCCCGGCCGCCTGCTGGCGGCGGTGGCGGCCCTGCGCGGCGCGGCGCCGGCGCGCCAAGCGCGCCCGCGCGCGCCACTGGCCGGACGCCTGGCCGGCCTGCGCGTGTTGCTGGTCGAGGACAACGAGATCAACCAGGAGGTGGCCCAATGCATCCTGCGCCACGCCGGCGCCAGCGTCGAGACCGCCGTCAACGGCGAGCGCGCCGTCGCCCTGCTGTGCGACCAGCCGCAGCGCTGCGACGCGGTGCTGATGGACATCCAGATGCCGGTGATGAACGGCTACGAGGCAGCCGCCGCGATCCGCCGGATGGGCCTGACGCAGCTGCCGCTGATCGCCATGACCGCCAACGTCACCGACGAGGACCGTGCCGCCGCCAGTGCCGCCGGCATGGACGCGCACCTGCCCAAGCCCATCGACGTCGAACAACTGGTGGCCACGCTGGCCCGGCTGGCGCTGCCGGCGGCAACGGCGGTGGCAACGGCGGCAACGCCGGCAACGGCGGCGCCAGCGGCAACGACAACAACCACGACAGCGATGACAAGCACTACGACGGCGGCGATAGCTGAACCGGCTACGGCCGCGCTGGCGGCGACGACGACGGCAACGGCGACGGCGGCCGGCGCCGCGCCGGCGACGGACGGCATCGACCTGGCGGCGGCCCTGCAGCGCATGGGCGGCGACGGCGCCGCGCTGTCCGCCCTGCTGCGGCGCTTCGCCGCCAGCAACGGCGACACCGTCGGCGAGCTGCGCACGCTGCTGGCCGAGGCGCGCCGCGACGAGGCCAAGCTACTGCTGCACCGGCTGCGCGGCGTGGCGGGCAACCTGGGTGCAGTCGATGTCGCCCGCCACTGCGCCCGGGCCGAGGCGGCGCTGACGGCGCTGATGGCGCTGGCAAGCGATACCCTTGCCACGCCGCGCCGCGCCGACGCCGTGGCCGAGGCTGCCGCCTTCGCCGCCGGCAACAATGGCACCCCGGCGCCGGCCGCCACGACAGACAGCAAGCGGCCGGAAACGGCCACCGGGGCCGCGCCGGCGGTGTCGCTGGAGGAGGCGCTGGGCGCGCTGGAGGAGGCGCTGGCGGTGGTGCGCGCCGGCATCGACGCGCTGCCGGCGCAGGCGGCCGCGCCCGCCACATTGCCGGACGGAATCGAGCTTGACTCCGCCGCATTGAAGCGAATGCTGGCGGAATTCCAAACTTTGCTTCAAAATAACAATTTACACGCGCTGGAGTGCTTCCACGCACTGCGCCCCGCCCTCGCGGCGCGCCACTGCGACGGCACGGCCCTGGCCGCCGCCCTGGACACACTGGACTTCCCGCGCGCCCAGCAACTGGTGGACGAGCTGTTGCAACGAAAGGACTGGGCATGAGCTGGACCAACCTGGCCACCAATGGACGCATTCTGGTGGTCGACGACGCGATGGAGAACATCCAGATCCTGCACCAGGCGCTGCGCGGCGAGCACGACGTGTTGTTCGCCCTGAGCGGGGAGAAGGCGCTCGAGTTGGCCCACCAGCAACTGCCCGACCTGATCCTGCTCGACGCCATGATGCCCGGCATGGACGGCTACGCCGCCTGCGCCGCGCTGAAGGCGTCGGCCGAAACGCACGACATCCCGGTCATCTTCGTCACCGCGCTGAGCCAGCCGGAGGACGAGACGCGCGCGCTCGAGGCCGGCGCCGTCGACTTCATCAGCAAGCCCTTCAACGTCGCCGTGGTGCGCGCCCGCGTGCGCACCCAGCTGACCATCAAGCGCCAGGCCGACGCGCTGCGCGAGCTGACCCTGACCGACGCGCTGACCGGCGTGGCCAACCGGCGCAGCTTCAACAACACGCTGGAGAACGAATGGCGCCGCTGCGCCCGCTCCGGCGCCGCGCTGGCCCTGATCATGATCGACGTCGACCACTTCAAGCGCTACAACGACCTGTACGGCCACCAGGCGGGCGACCATTGCCTGCAGCGGCTATGCGCCGCCATGGCCCGTTGCGCCAGCCGGCCGCAGGACCTGTTGGCGCGCTTCGGCGGCGAGGAGTTCATCCTGCTGTTGCCGGAGGAGGAGCTGGCCGGCGCCAGCGTGGTGGCCCAGCGCCTGCTCGACGAGGTGCGCGCGACCGCCCTGCCGCACGCCGCCTCGCCGACCAGCCCGCTGGTCACCGTCAGCATGGGCCTGGCGGCGACGCTGCCGCGCGCCGGCCTCGACACCGGCGAGCTGATCCGCACCGCCGACGCCCTGCTGTACCGCGCCAAGCACACCGGCCGCAACCGCTTTTGCTTCGACGGCCACGACTGAGCGCCTCCCGTCGATGAACGGCGGCGCTCGAACCCCGCAAGCCAGGGGTCAGACCCCTCGCGGGGTCTGACCCCGACCGTGGCGGACCGGGTTGCGGGGTGCAAGGCGCCTGGAGGACACCCTCGACTCAACTTGGCCGCACCGCCCTCAATAGCGCCGCATCAAAAACTCGGCCACGCAGACCGGCTTGACGCCGCCCTCGCGCTCGACCACCACGCCCCACTCGACCTGCGCGCCGCCCTCGATGTCCTCGATGGCCTGGATGGTCAGGCGCGCGCGCAGCCGGCTGCCGACCGGCACCGGGGCCGGGAAGCGCACCTTGTTGAGGCCGTAGTTGATGCCCATCCTCATGTCGGCCATGTGCAGCGCGTTGACCAGCATGGCCGGCACCAGCGCCAACGTCATGAAGCCGTGCGCCACCGTGCCGCCGAACGGCGACTCCAGCGCCGCCCGCTCGACGTCGACGTGGATCCACTGGTGGTCGCCGCTGGCCTCGGCGAACAGGTCGACGCGCTGCTGGCTGATCTCCACCCAGTCGGACACGGCGACCTCCTGCCCGACCAGCGCCTTCATCTCCTCCAACGTGGCAAGCTCACGCATGCTGCGCGAACCCGGGCTGGGCGATGAAACGCTCCAGATGGTGGTCGACGTCGCCCAAGGTCAGCGCGATCATGCTCAGACGCTTGAAGTGGTGCGCCGCCGGCAGCTCGTCGGTGACGCCCATGCCGCCGTGCAGCTGCACCGCCTGCTGGCCGACGAAGGTGGCCGCCTGGCCGACCCGCACCTTGGCCGCCGAGACGACCCGGCGGCGCTCCTCGTCGTCGGTCGAATCGACCTTGACGGCGGCCAGCATGGCCATCGAACGGGCCTGCTCGAGGTGGATGAACATGTCGGCCATGCGGTGCTGCAAGGCCTGGAACTTGCCGATCGGCGCGCCGAACTGCGTGCGCGTCTTCAAGTACTCCAGCGTGGCGGCGAAGATCGCGTCCATCGCGCCGACCGCCTCGGCGCACAACAGCGTGGCGCCATAGTCGGCCGCCGCGTCGAGGATGCCCCAGCCGGCGCCGGCCGCGCCCAGCAGCGCGCCGGCCGGCAACGCCACCTGCTTCAGCGTGACATTGGCGGCGCGCTGGCCGTCGATGGTGCGGTAGTCGCGCACCGTGACGCCGGGCGTGTTCACCGGCAGCAGGAACAGCGAGATGCCGCCGCTGTCGCGTTGGGCGCCGGCGCTGCGCGCCGAGACGATCAGCGCGCCGGCCTGGCCGCCGTGGATGACCACGGTCTTGGCGCCGTCCAGCACATAGCCGGCGCCGCTGGCCGTGGCCGTGGTCTTGATGTCATGCAGGTCGTGGCGCGACTGCTGCTCGCCCAGCGCGCAGGCCAGCTTGAGTTCGCCGCCGGCCACTCGCTCCAGCGCCGCTTCGTGGCCGCCGGCCAGGCTCAGGAAGCGCGCCCCCAGCACGGTGGCCAGGTAGGGTTCGACCACCAGGCCGCGCCCCAGCTCCTGCATCACCAGCAGCAGGTCGACCGCCGTGCCGTCGAAGCCGCCCTGCGCCTGCGCCACCGGCAGCGCCGTCATGCCCAGCTCGGTCAGCGTGGCCCAGGCCGCGTCGGACACGCCGGCCGGCGAATGGATGATCTGGTGGCGCGTGGCGAAGCCGTAGTCCTTGTCGACCCAGCGGCGCAGCGCGTCGGCGAATTGCTTCTGTTCTTCATTGAAAGTAAAGTCCATGCTGTCCCCTCACAGACCCAGAATCATCTGGGTAATGATGTTTTTCTGAATCTCGTTGGAGCCGCCGTAGATCGACGTCTTGCGGAAATTGAAGTAGTAGCCGGCCAGCGGCGCGGCGGCGTCGTCGCCGCTCAAGGCGTGCTCGGCGCTGCCGTCGAGGTAGTCGGTGTCGAAGGGCAGCGCGTTCGGCCCCAGCGCCTCGACCATCAGCTCGGTCAGCCACTGCTGGATCTCCGAGCCGCGCACCTTCAGCATCGACGCCTCCGGTCCCGGCGCGTGCGAGTCCTGCGTGATGACGCGCAGCACCGTCGTCTCCAGCGCCATCAGCTCGATCTCCAGATTGGCCACCTTGGCGGCGAACAGCGGGTCCTGCAGCAGCGGCTTGCCGTGCTTCAGGTGCTCGCTCGCCACCTTCTTCAGGAACAACAGCTCGCGCTTGGAGCGGCCCACCGCCGCGATGCCGGTGCGCTCGTGGCCCAGCAGGTACTTGGCGTAGGTCCAGCCCTTGTTCTCCTTGCCGACCAGGTTCTCCAGCGGCACCTTGACGTTGTCGAAGAACACCTCGTTGACCTCGTGGTCCTCGTCGAGCATGATGATCGGCCGCACGGTGATGCCCGGCGTCTTCATGTCGATCAACAGGAAGGAGATGCCCTCCTGCTTGCGCACGCCGCTGTCGGTGCGCACCAGGCAGAAGATCATGTCGGCGTGCTGGCCCAGCGTGGTCCAGGTCTTCTGGCCGTTGACGATGTAGTGCTCGCCGACGCGCTCGGCGGTGGTCTTCAGCGAGGCCAGGTCGGAGCCGGCGCCCGGTTCCGAGTAGCCCTGGCACCACCAGTCCTCGCAGCTGAGGATGCGCGGCAGATAGTAGGCTTTTTGCGCCTCGTTGGCGAAGGCCATGATGACCGGCGCCACCATGTTGATACCGAACGGCAGGATGGGCGGCGTGCCGGCGCGGGCGCACTCCTCCTCCCAAATGTGGCGCTGGGTGGCATTCCAGCCCGGACCGCCGTACTCCACAGGCCAGGCCGGCGCGGCCCAGCCTTGCTTGGCGGCGATGCGGTGCCAGCGCACGTAGTCGTCCTTTTGCAGGCGCAGGTGCATGCGCACCTTCTGCTGCAGGTCGGCCGGCAAATTGGCGTCGAGGAAGGCGCGTACCGTGTCGCGGAAGGCCAGGTCCTCGGCCGTATAGTTCAAATCCATGCTGTCTCCTTTATTTTTCTCGGCATAAAAAAGCACGACCGTTCAAAATAAATTGTACCGCATAAACCGATGCCGTTCGCGGCATTTTTTCACCCCCACCCGGGACGCCGAAGCCGGGGTCAGACCCCGCAGGGGTCTGACCCCTTTGCCTGCGGGGTAAGGCCGGCATCCCGCCAACCTTCCAGAACCCGGCTACTCGACCATGATGGCCAGGTCGCGCCCCTGCGTGGCGACGTTGCCGGCATAGTCGGCCGCCAGGATGCGCAGCGTGTAGTTGCCCGGCGCCAGGTCGGCCACCCGCCACATGCCCGGCGTGACGCGGCCGGCCAGCATCTGGTTGTTCAGCGCGTAGACGAAGCGCGTCTCCTTGCTGCCGTGCACGGTGATGCCGCTGTTGGCGGCGTAGGCCAGCTTGACCGCCTCCGAGTTGCGCGGCAGGCGGTCGTACTGCTGCATGACGCGCGGCTGCTCGTAGCCGGCCAGCGGCGTGCCCTCCGCCGCCAACACCTGGTAGCCGAGCTTGTAGAGGCCCAGCCGGCGCCGCGCCTGGTTGCCATCGACCAGGTCGAAGGCGTCGACGGCGATGCCCACCTCGCCCAAGCTGCGCGCCACGGCCAGCCGGCCGCCCTGCTTGCGCGCCAGCTCGCGGCCGCTGGCGTCGCTCAGGGCGATACCGTGGATCTGCGGCGCCACCGTGTCGCGCAGGCCGATGAACGGCAGGCTGAGCGGATTGAGTTCGTCGCCGTTCGGGCTGTAGTCCAGATGCACGTGGGCCATGCGGTTGACCGTGCCCAAGGTGTCGCCGCTGTCGAAGCGGGTGCCGCGCTTGACGCGGATGCGGCCCGGCTTGCCGTTCTCGTCGGCCAGCAGCTGGAAGCGGCCGTCGAGCGGCTCGTCCTTGGCGTTGCGGCCGACCCGCATGTGGATATACGACAGGCCGTCGATCGCCAGCCCCTCGCTCAGGCCGCCAAAGGCCCAGTTCGGCAGCGGGTCGCGCACCTTGGCGGCGGCCACCGCCAGCACCGGCGCGCCGACGGCGGCCTGCACGTCGAGGCCGGCGTGGAAATGGTCGCGGCTCTCGCCGTCGAAGTTGCCGCGCACCTCGCCCATCAGGCCGATCACCTCGTGCACCTGCTGCTGCGGCTTGACCGGCCACAGCATCGGCTTGGCCCAGAGCGGCGCGGCCGCTGGCGGCGCCGCCGCCGGCGCCACTTGGCCCGGCCGGGGCGGCGCGATGTGGTGCAGGCGGAAGGTGGCCGCGTCGCTGACGAACAGCGAGCCGTCCGGCGCCAGCGCCATGCCGCGCGGCGCGTACAGGCGCACCATGCCGTCGCCGCCGTAGCCGGGCTCGGCCGGATGGTCGACGTCGACCAGCGCGGCCGCCGCGGCGCCCGGCGCCAGCTGGGCCACGGCGCCGTGCAAACCGCTGGCCACGTAGATGACGCCATCGTGGGTCACCGCCACCGCCATCGGCCGTGCCAGCATCGATTCGCGGTCCTTCTGGTCGGCGCTGGCGACGGTGCTGACCTGGCTGTTGGCGCCCAGGGTCAGCTTGCGCAGCGCGTTGTTGCGCGTGTCGGCGATCAGCAGCTCGCCGGCCGGCGTCAACGCCAGCGCGCACGGCGTGTCGAACAGCGATTGCGCCGCCGGGCCGTCGGCCAGGCCGGGATGGGCGCCGCCGGCGATGGTGCTGACCGTGCCGTCCGGCGCGATGCGGCGGATGCGGTCGTTGTAGGTGTCGGCCACGTAGACCACGCCGGCGCCGTCCACCGCCAGGCCCAGCGGGCCGTTGAACTGGGCCTGCGCGCCCTTGCCGTCGCGGAAGCCGGCCAGGCCGTCGCCGGCCAGGGTGCTCACCTGCCCCTGCGGCGTGATCTTGCGGATGGCGTTGTTGCCGGTGTCGGCCACATACAGGTTGCCGGCGCCGTCGATTGCCAGGCCGGACGGCGTGTTGAAGGCGGCCGCCGCGCCGCCGCCCTCGGCGTAGCCCTCGGTCGAGCCGGCCACGGTGCTGACCGTGCCGTCCGGGCTGATCTTGCGGATGCGGTTGTTGGCGCCGGCGTCGGCCACGTACAGGTTGCCGGCGCGGTCGAGCACCACGCCGAAGGGGTCGGCGAAGCGCGCCTTGGCGCCTTCCTCGCCGCCCGCGCTGCCGTCGCCGGCCACGGTGGCGACGCGCGCCGGCCACAGGCGCACGGTGGCCAGGCGCTCGGCGGCGGCCGGGGCGGCCTGTTCGCCGTGCGGGGCAAGGGAGTAGGCGACGATGCCGCCGACCAGCGCGCCGGCGACGGCCAGTGCGGCGATCGACAGCTTGAATTGAGTTGGGGTCACTAGGCTGCTCTGGTTGTTATTGCAAAGAAAGCCAGCTTACCTGATTCACACCGCTTCAACAATCTCCGGAGCCTGCCGGCCACGCCCCTTTTGGAGCCATGCGGCAATACCAGATGACTACCAGAAGTATTTTTTTGCAGTGCAAGAAAACTATAGCGGCGCAGAGTATCCAAGTGGAATACTATTACGACTCAACAGTCGCCAACAGGCAGCGAATGGCCGCCTACGACTGCGAACGGCAGGCGCCGCCGCCGCAGGGGCGGACGCGGCTGGCATTGCGCCGGCTTGCCGTACATAGCGAAGGTAGAGCAATGAAGATCAATCAAAAATCCACCATCAGCGCGGCCGTGCTTCTGGCCGCCGCCGTGGCGGCCTTGCTGCTGTGGCACCCGTGGCAAGCCAAGGGCCTGGGTGAAGGCTTTATCAACGGCAACGGCCGCATCGAGGCCACCGAGATCGCCGTCGCCACCAAGCTGGCCGGCCGGGTGGAGCAAGTCCTGGTCGCCGAGGGCGAATTCGTCAAGGCCGGCCAGCCGCTGGCGCGGATGCAGATCGACAGCCTGCAGGCCCAGCGCCAGGAGGCGGTGGCCCGCCTGCAGCAGGCGCAGCAGGCGGTCGGCGGCGCCGAGGTCCAGGTGGCCCAGCAGCAGGCCAACTACGAGGCGGCGCTGGCCGTGGTGGCGCAGCGCGAGAGCGACCTCGACACGGCGCAGCGCCGCCTGCCCCGCTCGGAAAAACTGGCCAAGGAGGGCTTCTTCTCCAGCCAGCTGCTGGACGACGACCGCGCCAAGGTGCACAGCCTGCTGGCCGGCGTGTCCGCCGCCAAGGCCCAGGCGCGGGCCGCCAAGGTGGGCATCGCGGCGGCGCGCAACGAGGTGGCCGGCGCCCAGTCCAACGTGCGCGCGCTGCAGGCCACGCTCGAGCGCATCGACGTCGAGCTGGCCGACAGCGTGCTGAAGGCGCCGCGCGCCGGCCGCGTGCAGTTCCGCGTCGCCCAGGACGGCGAGGTGCTGGGCGGCGGCGGCCGCGTGCTCAACCTGATCGACCTGTCCGACGTCTACATGACCTTCTTCCTGCCGGAAACCGTGGCCGGCCGCGTCGCCCTGGGCAGCGAGGTGCGCATCGTGCTCGACGCCGCGCCGCAGTTCGTGATTCCGGCCAAGGTCTCCTTCGTCGCCAGCGCCGCCCAGTTCACGCCGAAGACGGTGGAGACCGCCAGCGAGCGGCAAAAGCTGATGTTCCGCGTCAAGGCGCAAATCGACAAGGAGTTGCTGCAACGCCATCTGGCCCAGGTCAAGACCGGCCTGCCCGGCGTCGCCTGGATCAAGCTCGACGCCAACGCCGCCTGGCCGGCCGAGCTGACCGTCAAGGCCGGCCAGTGACAGTGCAAGCCGCGTCCGCCCCGGTGGCGCGTCTGGCCGGCGTGACCCTGCGCTACAAGAAGACCACCGCGCTGGACCAGGTGACGCTGGACATCCCGGCCGGCCGCATGGTCGGTCTGATCGGCCCGGACGGGGTCGGCAAGTCCAGCCTGCTGGCGCTGTTGTCGGGCGCCCGCGCGGTGCAGCAGGGCCGCGTCGAGGTGCTCGGCGGCGACATGGCGCGGCGCCGCCACCGCCAGGCGGTCTGTCCCAACATCGCCTTCATGCCCCAGGGCCTGGGCAAAAACCTCTACCCCACCCTGTCGGTGGAGGAGAACCTGCAATTTTTCGCCCGCCTGTTCGGCCACGACGCCGCCGAGCGGCGCCGCCGCATCGACCAGCTGACCCTCAGCACCGGCCTGCACGCCTTCCTCGAGCGCCCGGTCGGCAAACTGTCCGGCGGCATGAAGCAGAAGCTCGGCCTGTGCTGCGCGCTGATCCACGACCCCGACCTGTTGATCCTCGACGAGCCCACCACCGGCGTCGACCCGCTGGCGCGCGCCCAGTTCTGGCAGCTGATCGCGGAAATCCAGGCGCAGCGCCCCGGCATGAGCGTGGTGGTCGCCACCGCCTACATGGAGGAGGCGCAGCGCTTCGACTGGCTGGTGGCGATGGACGAGGGCCGCGTGCTGGCCAGCGGCACGCCGGCCGAACTGCAGGCGCGCACCGGCCAGAGCTCGCTCGAGGCCGCCTTCATCGCCCTGCTGCCGGAGGAGAAGCGGCGCGACTACCAGGCCGTCAGCCTGGCCCCGCTGGCGCTGGCCGCCGACGCCGAGATCGCCATCGAGGCCAAGGACCTGACCATGCGCTTCGGCGATTTCGTCGCCGTCGACCACGTCAGCTTCCGCATCCGGCGCGGCGAGATCTTCGGCTTCATCGGCTCCAACGGCTGCGGCAAGTCGACCACGATGAAGATGCTGACCGGCCTGCAGCCGGCCAGCGAGGGCCGCGCCTGGCTGCTGGGCCAGCCGGTCGACCCGCGCGACCTGGCGACGCGGCGCCGGGTCGGCTACATGTCGCAAGCCTTCTCGCTGTACCGCGAGCTGACCGTCGAGCAGAACCTGGTGCTGCACGCCCGCCTGTTCCACGTCCCCGCCGCCGAGCTGGCGGCGCGGGTGGCCGAGTCGCTGCAACGCTTCGGCCTGCAGGGCGTGCCGGACGCGCTGCCCGAGCAACTGCCGCTGGGCATGCGCCAGCGCCTGTCGCTGGCCGTCGCCACCGTGCACCGGCCGGAATTGCTGATCCTCGACGAGCCCACCTCCGGCGTCGACCCGGTCGCCCGCGACAACTTCTGGCGCCTGATGATCGAGCTGGCGCGGCGCGACAAGGTGACCATCTTCATCTCGACCCACTTCATGAACGAGGCCGAACGCTGCGACCGCATCTCGCTGATGCACGCCGGCCGCGTGTTGGAGAGCGCCGCGCCGGCCGACATCATCGCCCGGCGCGGCGCCGCCACCTTGGAGGAAGCCTTCATCGGCGTGCTGCAAGACGCCGCCGCGCAGGACGCCGAGCGGGACGCCAACGGCGGCCGTCCCCGGCCCGACGCCGCGCCGACGCCTGCGCTGGCGCCAGCGTCTGCGCAGGGGCCGGGGCCGGCGCCGCCGCAACCGCAGCCGGCCATCGCGCGCGCCGCCGCGCCGCCGCCCAAGCCGCCCAAGGCGCGCAAATCCGGCGGCCCCGTGGCCCGCCTGCGCCGCAGCCTGGCGCGCATTCAAACCTACCAGTGGCGCGAGGCGCTGGAGCTGCGGCGCGACCCGGTGCGCGGCGCGCTCGCCCTGCTCGGTTCGCTGCTACTGATGTTCGTCATGGGCTACGGCATCAGCATGGACGTCGGCAACCTGCGCTTCGCCGTGCTCGACCGCGACCAAACCGAACTGAGCCGCAACTACACGCTGAACCTGGCCGGCTCGCGCTACTTCACCGAGCAGGCGCCGATCCTGGACTACGCCGAACTCGACCGGCGCATGCGCAGCGGCGAGCTGTCGCTGGCCATCGAGATCCCGCCCGGCTTCGCGCGCGACGTGGCGCGCGGCCAGACGGTGCAGATCGGCGCCTGGATCGACGGGGCCATGCCGCAGCGCGCCGAAACCGTCACCGGCTACGCCCAGGGCATGCACCAGCAATGGTACGCCCAGCTGCTGCGCGAGCGGACCGGCGCCACGCCCACCGCGCTGGTCGGGGTGGAGACGCGCTACCGCTACAATCCGGACGTGCGCAGCCTGCCGGCCATGGTGCCGGCGGTGATGCCGCTGCTGTTGCTGATGCTGCCGGCCATGCTGACGGCGCTGGCGGTGGTGCGCGAAAAGGAGCTCGGCTCGATCATCAACCTGTACGTCACGCCCGTCACCCGCACCGAATTTCTGGTCGGCAAGCAGCTGCCCTACCTGATCCTGGCGATGTTCAACTACGCCCTGATGTGCCTGGCGGCCGTCACCGTGTTCGGCGTGCCGATGACGGGCAGCTTCGCCGCGCTCAGCGTGGCCGCGCTGATCTTCTGCGTCTGCTCGACCGGCATGGGCCTGCTCGCCTCCACCGTCACGCGCAGCCAGATCGCCGCGATGTTCTTCGCCATGCTCGGCACCATGCTGCCGGCGGTGCAGTTCGCCGGCCTGATCAACCCGGTCTCCTCGCTCGAGGGCGGCGCCCGCTGGTTCGGCGAGATCTATCCGGCCAGCCACATGTTCACCATCAGCCGTGGCGTGTTCAGCAAGGCGCTCGGTTTCGCCGACCTGGGCGCCTCGTTCTGGCCCATGCTGCTGGCCGTGCCGGTCATCATGGGCCTGGCCATCGCCCTGCTCAAGAAGCAGGAGGCCTGACATGCTGCGCCACCTGGCCAACATCTACCGCCTCGGCGTCAAGGAACTATGGAGCCTGTGGCGCGACCCGGCCATGCTCTTCCTCATCGTCTACACCTTCACCCTGGCCATCTACGTGGCCGGCACGGCCATGCCGGAGACCCTGCACCACGCCCCCATCGCCATCGTCGACGAGGACGGCTCGGCCCTGTCGCAGCGCATCGCGGCGGCCTTCTACCCGCCCGAGTTCGGCCGCCCCACGCCGATCAGCCTGGCCGAGGTGGACCCGGGCATGGACTCGGGCCGCTACACCTTCGTGCTCGACATCCCGCCCAACTTCCAGCGCGACATGCTGGCCGGCCGCGCCCCGCAGCTGCAGCTGAACGTCGACGCCACCCGCATGGGCCAGGCCTTCACCGGCAACGGCGCCATCGTGCAGATCGTCACGGCCGAGGTCGACGAGTTCGCCCGCGGCTACCGCGCCACGGCGGCCATGCCGGTCGAGCTGGCCACGCGGGCCCGCTTCAACCCGGCGCTGCAGCAGTCGTGGTTCGGCTCGCTGATGGAGCTGGTCAACAACATCACCATGCTGTCGATCATCCTGACCGGCGCCGCGCTGATCCGCGAACGCGAGCACGGCACCATCGAGCACCTGCTGGTGATGCCGGTCACGCCGCTGGAGATCATGCTGGCCAAGGTGTGGGCCATGGCGCTGGTGGTGCTGCTGGCCGCCTCGGTGGCGCTGGCGGTGGTGATCCAGGGCGCGCTGCGGGTGCCGATCGACGGCTCGATCGCCCTGTTCCTGCTCGGCGCCACCCTGCACCTGTTCGCCACCACCTCGATGGGCATCTTCATGGCCACGCTGGCGCGCAGCATGCCGCAGTTCGGCCTGCTGATGATCCTCATCATGATGCCGCTGCAGATGCTGTCGGGCGGCATCACCCCGCGCGAAAGCATGCCCGGCTGGGTGCAACAGGTGATGGCGCTGGCGCCGACCACCCACTTCACCGAGCTGAGCCAGGCCATCCTCTACCGTGGCGCCGGCCTGTCGGTGGTGTGGACCTCGTTCGCCGCGCTGCTGCTGATAGGTTCGGCGCTGTTCGCCCTGTCGCTGGCGCGCTTCCGCAAGACCATCACGCAAATGGCCTGAGGCGCGTCCGGCGCGCCGGCCAATACGCAGGGACTCCCCAAGCGAGCGGCAATCATTTTTAATGCAAGTGTATTGCATTAACGAACGGATCGAATTATGATGCAAGTCAATTGCATTAGCGA
Source organism: Rugamonas rubra (assembly GCF_900114705.1). Taxonomy (GTDB): domain Bacteria; phylum Pseudomonadota; class Gammaproteobacteria; order Burkholderiales; family Burkholderiaceae_D; genus Rugamonas; species Rugamonas rubra. The sequence goes on along the minus strand of NZ_FOTW01000015.1, from coordinate 38,468 downwards.
CCGCTGCGCGCCGCCCCCCGTCCCCTTCTCCGACTTGGCCACGGGCGGACGGCCCGGCGGCATCGCTCCCTGCAAGCGCGCACGGACCTCCCGTCTCCGTTGTCCCCTTAGCCCTCGCACACTCGCCCACATGAAAACCACCACCCGGCCAATGGCCGCCGCAATAACCCTCGCCCTCGCCACCGGCGGCCACGCCTACGCCGACGACCCCGCCGCCGCCGCCGCAGCAGCAGCGCTGCAAACCATCACCATCCACAGCAGCCGCAGCCCGCTCGACCCCAACCTGCCGACCACCAGCGTGGGCAAAACCCAGGAAGAGCTGCGCCAGCAGCAGAACATCTTCAACCCGGAGGATGCCCTGCGCAACCTGCCCAGCATGACCATTCGCAAGCGCTACAGCGGCGACCGCAACGCCCTGGTCGGCGGCCGCAGCTTCTCCACCACGCAGGCGCCGCGCGCCCTGGTCAGCATGGACGGCTACCTCTTGTCGAACTTCCTCGGCCGCTTCGACGCGCCGCGTTGGAACATGCTCGCGCCGGAGGAGATCAGCCGGGTCGATGTGTTGTACGGCCCCTTCTCCGCGCTCTACCCCGGCAATGCCATCGGCACCACGATCGCCATCACCACCAGCCGTCCCACCGCGTTCTCCGGCGCGCTCAGAGTGGCCATGCAGGACCAGGCCTTCGACCAATACGGCCTGAGCGGCCACTACCGCAACTATCAGGCCTCGGCGCTGATCGGCGACCGGCTCGCCTCCGGCCTCTGGTACAAATTGATGCTCAACCACCAGGACGCCACCAGCCAACCGATGGGCTATGCCAGCGCCAGCGCCAACGCCGCCGGGGTGTTCACGGCGCCGCCCGGCCCGGCCGCCACCCCGGTCAGCGGCGTGGTCTACGATACCGGACCGTTCGGCACGCGCCGCGCGATCTTCGGTGCCAACGGCGGCGCCATCGACCACACCCGGCAAGACACGGCGAAGGCCGCCTTCGGCTACGACTTCAGCCCGACCCTGGGCGCCGAAGGCTTCATCGCCTGGTGGCAGAACAACAGCGTGACGCGCAACCAAACCTTCCTGCGCGACGCCGCCGGCGCGGCAGTCTGGTCCGGCCGCGTCAGCGACGGCGCCAATGTCTTCGTGCTGCCGGCGGCCGGATTCGCCCCGTACCGCCGCGACGAGCACCACGCCCAGGCCGGCTTGACGCTGAAGAGCCGCCATCGCAGCGGTTGGAACGGCAGCGTGTCGGCGAGCAGCTACCGCATCCTCGACGACGTGCAGCGCAACGCCGGCAGCGCCGATCCGCTGGCCGCCAATGGCGGCCCGGGCAGCGCCGTGGTCCGCGACGGCACCGGTTTTCGCTCGCTCGACGCGCAAGCCAGCTACACGCCAAGCGCCGGAGACTGGACCGGCGGCGCGCACGCCCTCACCTTCGGCATGCACGGCGACGACTACCGGCTCAAGCAGCGCAGCTTGACCACGCCGGACTGGCGCCAGGCCGGCGGCGCGGAAAGCCAATACCTCGGCGGCCGCACCCGCACGTTGGCGCTGTACGCCCAGGACGCCTGGCGTTTCGCACCGCGCTGGCACGCCACCTTCGGCCTGCGCGGCGAGGCGTGGCAGGCCAGCGACGGCGTCCAGCGCGCCCAGGGCGCCGCCGCGCAGAACTATCCGCGCCGGCGCGAACAGGCCTGGTCGCCCAAGCTCTCGCTCAACTGGGAGGCCGGCGCCGACACCACGCTGCGCCTTTCGGCCGGACGCGGCACGCGCTTCGCCACCGTCGCCGAACTTTTCCAGGGCAGCGCCGTCGGCAGCAGCATCGTCGTCAACGATCCGGCCCTGAAACCGGAGCGCGCCAACGCCCTCGAGCTGATGGCCGAGCAACGCTACGCGCTGGGCAGCCTGCGCGCCTCGCTGTTCCAGGACGACGTGCGCAACACCATTTGGAGCCAGCTGAACCTGAACGTTTTCCCCAACGTGACGAACGTGCAAAACGTCGACCGCGTGCGCACCCGTGGCGTGGAGTTGGTCGGCCAGGTCGACCGCCTCGGCATCCACGGCCTGAGCGCGGAGGCGAACATCGCCTTCAGCAAATCGACCATCCTGGAGAACCGGGACCATCCGCCGTCGGTGGGAAAGAACTGGTCGCGGGTGCCGCGCGTCCGCTCGGCCGCCACACTGCTCTACGCGCCCGCCGACAGTTGGAGCGCCGCCGCCACCTACCGCTATTCGGGCGCCCAGTTCAACGAGATCAACAACAGCGACACCAACACCGACGTGTACGGCGCCGTCTCGCGCGTGAGCCAGCTCGACGTGCGCCTGCTGCTCAAGCCAGTCAAGGGCACCGAGCTGGCGCTCGGCATCGACAACCTCAACAACAACCGCGCCTTCCAGCTGCACCCCTACCCGGGCCGCACCCTGTTTGCCGAAGTGCGCTACGCCTTCTAAGGAACCGGCATGATCCATATCGAAAAACTGGGCAAGCGCTACGACGGCAGGAGCGTGGTCGACGGGCTCGACCTGCATGTCCACGGCGGTGAAATCTACGCCCTGCTGGGCCCCAACGGCGCCGGCAAATCCACCACCATCGCCTGCCTGCTGGGCTTTGTCGAGGCGGACGCCGGCAGCATCCGGCTGGCCGGCTCCCGCCTGCCGCCGGCACAGGCGGCGGTCGAACACGCCGCCTACATCGCCGAGAACGTCGCCCTGTACGAGCGCCTCAGCGGGGTGGAGAACGTCGAGTTCTTCATGCGCCTGCTCGGCATCAGGCCGGGTCGCGGCGAGATCGAGACGCTGCTGGCGCGCGCCGGCCTGCCCGAGCACGCCTGGCACCGCCAGGCCCACGGCTACTCGAAAGGCATGCGGCAAAAAGTCGGCATCGTGATGGCGCTGGCCAAGGGGGCGAAGGTGCTGGTGTTGGACGAGCCCACCTCCGGCCTCGATCCGGAGGCCAGCGTCGCCTTCGGCGACCTGGTGCGCGCCTTGGCCGACGACGGCGCCGCCGTACTGATGGCAACCCACGATTTGTTCCGCGCACAGGAGCTGGCCGACCGCTGCGGCATGTTGGTCGGCGGCCAACTGGCCGGCGAATGGAAACTAGGAGAATTGAATGCAGGCGAACTCGAACGCAACTACCTTGACATCCTCGCCCGCCGCGCCTGAGCGGCGCGGCGGCCGGCGCCGCTGGCTGCTGGCCTTTGCCGGCGCCTGGCAGGCCGACTGGCGCGAGCGCCGGCGCGACTGGCGCGTCTGGCTGGTGCTCGGCGTCGGCCTGGCCCTGGCCTGCTGCGCGGCGCTGTCGTCCTCGCTGCAGCTGCGCGCCACGCTGGACGCGCGCGGCGCGGCGGGGCAGGCGGAGCAACAGCGCTGGTCGCAGCAGGGCAAGAAGTATCCGCACGCGGCCGCCCATTACGGCGTGTACGTGTTCAAACCCCTGTCGGCGCTGGCCGCCCTGGACCCCGGCATCGAGCACTACGTCGGCGCCAGCGTCTGGCTGGAGGCGCACAAGCAGAACGAGTTGGTGTACCGGCCGGCCAACGACGAAGCCGGCGTCAACCGCCAGTTCCGCCTGCACCCGGCGTTCGTGCTGCAAGTGCTGGCGCCGATGGCCATGATCTTCCTCGGCTTCGGCATGTTCGCCGCCGAACGCGAGCGCGGCACGCTGGCGGCCCTGCGCGTCAACGCCGCGCCGCTCGGCGCCCTGGCGCTGGCGCGCGGCGCGGTGCTGCTCTGCCTGGCGGCGACGCTGGCGCTGCCCGCCTGCGTCGCCGTGGCCGCGCTCGAGTGGACGCTGGACAGCCGCAGCCCGTTCAGCGACGGCGCCCTGCGCGCCGCCCTGTTCGCGCTGGGCTACATGGTCTATCTGGGCAGCTGGGCCGCGTTGATCGCCGCCGTCTCGGCATGGGCGCCGAATTTGCGTTCCAGCCTGGCGCTGCTGATCGGGCTGTGGGCGTTCACCACGCTGGTCGCGCCGCGCGCGGCGGTCGAGCTGGCGCAACTGGCGGCGCCACTGCCCACCATGCAGCGGTTCCGCGCCGACCTCGACAGCGCGCTGGGCACACCCGACGATCCGCAACAGGCCGAACACCACAAGCAGCAGCTGCTGCGCGAACACGGCGTGCGCGACGCCAAGGACTTGCCCGTGAACTGGGCCGGCATCAGCCTGCAACGGGGCGAGGACCATGGCGACCGCATCTTCGACCAGCACTACGGCCAGCTGTTCGACGCCATGCGCCGGCAGTCGGCGGCGGCGGCGCTCGCCGGCTGGTTGTCGCCGGCGGTGGCGGTGGCCGGCCTCTCCAGCGCGCTTGCCGGCAGCGACACGGAACAGCATGTCCAGTTCATCCACGGCGCCGAACAGCAGCGCCGGACCATACAAAGGGTGATGAACACGGCCATTGCCGCCCACCGCGAGCAGGACGGCGTCCGCCACGACGGCGACCGGTCGCTATGGGACCGGGTGCCGCCGTTCCGCTTCCGCTTCAACCCGCTCGACATGGGCGGCCTGCTGGCACGCCATCTCCTTCCCTTGCTGACGCTGTTCATCGCCAGCCTGCTGCTGTGCGCGGCCGGCTTGCGCCATCTACGAAACGGAAACCTACGATGAAACAAATTTTCACCCTGGTCGCCTACGACCTGCGCTGCCAGCTGCGCGAGCGCGGCACCACCGCCCTGCTCGTGGTCGCGCTCCTGCTCGCCGCCTTCGGGCTGTTCGAGGGCGCGCGTTTCGACCGCCACGGCCGCCAGGCGGTGGCCGCCGCCGCCGCCCAGCAGGCGCAGGCCAGGACCGACGCCAGCACGCTGGCGCGGCGCTACTTCGCCGACCCGGCGGCGGCGCAGTTCGCCGGGCTGCAGTGGCATCGCACGCCGGTCGATGTGCGCGGCTACGCCTTCCGCGAACACGTCGGATTTGCCGCCAAGCCCGCCGTTGCCGGCGCCGCGCTGGCCATCGGCCAGGCCGACCTGCTGCCGCCCTACGTGCGGGTGCGCGCCGAGTCGATGGAGTCGGTGCGCACCGCCAGCGAGATCGAACATCCGGCGCTGTTGGCGGTGGGCCGTTTCGACCTGATGTTCTTCGTCGTCTACCTGTGGCCCCTGATACTGCTGGCCCTGACCAGCTCCGTCCTGACCCAGGACCGGGAAAGCCTGCGCCTGCGCTCCCTGCAGTTGCAGGGCATACGGCTGGGCCGCATGCTGGTGGCGCAGGTTTTCGCGCGCGCACTGATCGCCACGGCGCTGTTGACGACGGCCTGCGTGGGCGCCGCCCTGCTGCTCGGCGCGGTCGAATTCGACCTTGCCGGCATGGCGGCGCTGGCCAGCTGGGGCGGCGTGCTGCTGTTGTACTCGATGTTCTGGGCGGCGGTGGCCGTGGCCATTGGCGCCGTCTGCGGCAACCGCATGACGGCCGCCTTCGCCGGCTTCGCCGCCTGGCTGGTTCTCGCCATTCTGCTGCCCGGCGCGCTGGGCGTGGCGATCCAACTGGGCGCGCCGGTGCCGCAGCGCGAGCTGTATGTGCAGGCCATGCGCGACGCCGCCGACCAAGTCGCGGCCAACAAGCTGGACAGCTTGGCGCGCTTCTACGACAGCCATCCCGACTGGAAACCGGCGACGGCGCTCGACAAGGTGTCGTCCAGCGTCTCGCGGCTGCAGCGGGCGCAGGAGCTCGAGCGCGTGATGGCCGGCGTCGAACAACGCTTCGCGCGCGCCAAACAGGAGCGCCAGCGCAGGTTCGAGGCGGCGGTCGTGCTTAGCCCGGTGAGCTTGACCTATCAAATCCTGGCCGGCCTCGCCGGCAACGACGGCATGCGCCACCAGCGCTTTCTGGACGAGGTGCAGCAGCACCAGCGGCGTCTGCGCGACTACTTCCAGGAGGCGATACAGCGCGCCGCGCTGGGCGACGAGCGCGCGCCCTGCCCGGCCACCTGCCTGGGCGGCTACGGCTTCCGCGATTTCGATCAAGTGCCGGTGTTCGCGCCCTCGCCGGCCTTGTCGACCGCGACGCCGTGGGGCGGCCAGTTGGTCTCCTTGCCGCTGTGGACCGGCCTCCTGCTGGGGCTGGCCGCCTTGCTGCTGGCGCGCACGCGGCGCCGTTGACGGATCTCATTTTACCGGGAATTTATTGTCAAAGTGACATTTCGAGAGAATTCATACGGCAAAACGGCACAGAATAGGCGGTTTCGTAGGACCAGTCTTACAAGGCGGCGCGATCCGCCGGGACTGGCTTGGCTGTCCATCCAGAGCGCCATCTCGTGCATTCCGCCTTATCGACTTAGTTATCGACTTAGTTATCGACTTAGTTATCGGCTTAGTTATCGACTTAGTTAGCAACTTACCTACCGGAGTCTCGCCATGAAAATCGCCGTCGCCTCGTGCACCAAACTACAGCAAATCAATCCCCAGCCCGTATGGCTGGAAATCCTGAACGAAAAGCCGGATGTTCTGGTACTGGCGGGCGACAACATCTATCTGGAGCACGACCATCACGACGATCCCGAGCTACTGCGCGCGGAGTTGGACGTCCTGTACAAGAAGCAATTTGCGGAGCCCAACTTCAAGTCCCTGCTGAGCGACATCCGCGACCGCAACGCCAAGCTGCTCGCCGTCTACGACGACCACGACTTCCTCGGCAACAACCGCTACGGCGGCGACAGCTCGCCGGCGCTGCGCGACGCCGCGCGCGCCGCCTTCGTCCACGCCTTCGGCGCCGACGTCGACGGCGCCAATATCTATCGGAAGCTCAGCGCCGGCCCGGCCGACATCTTCCTGCTCGACGAACGCTATTACCGCACCGAGCCGGCCACCTCGGCCCACGACCGCGACGCCATCCTCGGCGCGCAGCAATGGGACTGGTTTGAGAAGGGCCTGGCGGCCTCGCACGCCAATTTTGTCGTGGTGGTATCGAGCACCACCTTCCACCGCTTCGGCGACGAGAGCTGGGAACAATATCCGACCGCCTTCGGGCGCATGCGCGGCCTGCTGCAGGGCCGGCAAGGGGCGATGATCGTCTCGGGCGACGTGCACCGCAACGCGCTGTACGACGACAGCGGCGTGCTCGAGGTGGTGAGTTCCGGCGTGGCGCGCAAGGGCCTGGTGTTTGGCGCCGCGCGCAAAAACTACGGCATCCTGACCTTCACCGAAGCGGCGGTGAACATCGAACTGCGCGGCCTGAAAGCGGGCGACCGCTACAACGCCACGATCGCGCGCAGCAACTGGCGGCTGGACCAGGCCAGCGACCTGTACAACGGCTGAACGCTCGGCCCGATTTTTCAAGCTGATCGTTCGAGCTGACAACGGCTGCAGGTGCAAATGGCGGCGCGCGGAAAGCGGGCGTCATTTGCACTTGGTTCAACACCGTCAGCCTAACAACTGCCTCAGGCCGCCTCTTGCCGCCGCCCCGCTACGACAGCGCCGGGCGTTTGCAGCGACCACACGCTGTGCGGATCGCCGTGGCGGCCGCGCTGCAGGACGGCGCGGGCCATCTTCCAGTACAAGGCGGCAAAGACGATGGCCACCGCCGCCACGCCGACAATCACGCCGTCGCCGAGCAGCAGCGACTGCAAGGGGCTGCTGCCGCTGCGTTGCCACTGCGCCAGCGGGATCGCCGCCGTCAGCACCGCGCAGAGCGTCAGCAGCTCGTGCGCCGCGCGCGCCGGCGGACGCGCGAAGGCCCACGCCACGCAGGCGAAGAACACCGCGTAGTAGCCGCGCCGCTCCCACAAGGGCAGCTCGCCCGGCGCCAGCTTGCTCAGCACGAACATGGCGGAGATCCCCGCCACGCTGCCCAGGCAGACGCCCAGGGTGGCCTGCGCCATCAGCCGCCCGCTGCGCGGCTGCGCCTGCTGCTGGCGCTTGCGGCGCGCCTCCACCCACAACAGGTTGCCGCTGTAGAACAGGAAGGCGCCCGCCATGCCGAGGATGAAGTAGGTCCACTGCACCGCCGCGTGGCCGAAGTTGCCGAAGTGCAGAGCTTGTAAGCTGCGCAAGAAACGCGTGCCCGCGCTATACCGCTCCGGCGTCATCACGCGCAGCACCTCGCCGTTGCGGGCGTTCAACACCACAGCCGCCTGGCTGGCCACCGTCTCCTGGTGGATCTTTCCGTAGGCCTGCAACTGCGCGTTGGCGTCGCCATGCTGGTGGAACACCATCGTCTCGACCTCCATCCCGGGCGCGGCGGCTTGTATCGCCGCCAGCAATTCGGCCGCCGGCAGCGTCGCCGCCGCCACACCGGAGGCGGCCGGCGTGGCCGCCGCCGAAATATCCGCCCCCACCAGGTTGAGCAGCTTGCCGTCGAACACCATGTACTGGAACGGTGCCAACAAGATCACGCCGAGTGTCAGGACCGCGCTGCTCCACGCATACATCAGGTGGAAAGGCAGCGAGAGGATGCCGATGGCGTTGTGGGCGTCCTGCCACATGCGCTTAATGTTCTTGCCTATCCTCAGCGCAAACAAATCCTTCAAGAACAAGGGCGCATAGATAATCACACCGCTGGCCAGCGCCAGCCCATACAGTACGCAGATCGCACCCAGCACATAGATGCCCCAGCTGGGCGGGAAACCGGCCGAGTAATGCAGGCGGTAGATGAAGTCCACCAGTTGCGAGTACGGCTTGACGTCCTCCAACTGCCCGGCCGCGTTCAGGCGGAAGTGGTGCTCGATCTCCGCGCCGCCCTTGCCCTCCTCGTCCCAATCGAGCGACAGATCCGGCACGTGCTGCGACGGCAGGCGCAGATAGAAGGACTCCTTCGCCTGCGGATGGGCCTTCAGCACCGCGTCGATCAGCGCTTGCGCCCGCGCCGGCGACTCGGCCGGCCGCGCCCTCGATGAGGCAGTTTCCCAGGTCAGCAGCTCCTCGTGGAAGATCGTCACCGCGCCCGCATAAAAGGCGATGAACAGGCAGAAGCCCGCCGCCAGCCCCACCCAGGTATGCACCGATATAAAGGTGCGTATGGTCGATGACTTCATCCCGCCACCTCCATCAGGCCGCTGGCCTTGAGGAAATACAGCGCGGTGTAGCCGACGATGCTCGCGCCGCCCATCCACAACCAGGCCCGCAGGCCGGTCTTGAACAGGAACGCCGCGATCATGGCGCCCACCCAGGCCAAAAAGAACAGCAGCAACAAAGGCAAGGTGGTGCTCTTCTGGTCGTTGCTCAGCAAGGCGATAAAGCCCACCAGCAATACCGACAGGGGGAGTCCGAGAATGGCCGCCGCCGTCGATTTACCCAACATGGCGTGCTCCCGCTTTGGCCGGCTTGCGGCCGTGCAAGCCGGCATCCAGATACGGCAACGCAACCAGCGTCATCATGAAACCGGCCAAGGCGATGCACACGCCGCACCAGGCGCCATAGGCCGACGCGGCCGAGGCCACGGCGCCAGCCAGCAAGGGCAGCGCCAGCCAACGCAGCAGCGTCGCCCGCGCCAGCGCGGCGCGCCACAAGGTTTGATGCGGCGACGCCAGGTACAAGCCGAGCGCCGCCAAGCCGGCCACGCAGATACAAATCCAGTTCACCATCGCTCCCCCGCTCAGATCTTGCCCTGTACGCCGAAGCCGAACTGGCGCGCGCTGCCCAGCGTGACGGCATGGCGGTCGGTGACGGTGGTCAGATAGTTGGCGGTGATATAGCGGCGGTCGGTCAGGTTGCTGCCGAAGGCGAACAGCGAGACGCCATTCGCCAGGGTGTAGGCAGCCTTGCCGCCCAGGATAGTGTGGCCGTCGTTGCGGTCGACGTTGTCCGGGCCGGTGTAGGTGCCGCCGGTCTGCACCACGTTGCCGTTCAACAGCCAGCGGCCCGGCGTCCAGCTAAAGCCGGCCGACACCGTTTGGCGCGGCGAGCGGGCGAACTGCTTGCCGGTAAAGTCGCCCTGCGGCGACACGAAGTCGATGAAGCGGGAGCGCGCCACGCCGACGGCGCCGAACAGTTCCAGTTGCGCCAGCACCTTGCCGCGCAGCTCGGCCTCAAGGCCTTGCAGGCGCGAGCTGCCGGCGTTGACGAAGAAGGTGTCCAGCGAGCCACGGCCGACGTTGACCTGCTGGTCCGTCCAGTTGACGCGGTAGGCGTTCAGCGCCAGCATCATGCCGTTGTCCAGCACGCCCTTCAGCGAGGCCTCGTAGTTCTTGGTGAACTCCGGGCCGAAGGCGTTCGAGCCGCGCTGGTAGCTGTAGTCGACGCCGCCGGTGCGGTAGCCGCGCTGCGCCGTCAGGCCGGCCACCCAGCCCGGCACCAGCGCGTAGCGCAGGCCCAGCTTGGGCAGCCAGACGGAATTGTCGGTCTGCAGGTTCTGCATGCCGTCGGCGCTGAAGATGCCGCCGGCGATCAACTGGCCGACCACCATCCGCGCCAGCGGCGAGGTGCCGTTGGTGGCGCCGGTCAGCACGCGAGTCTGGCGCTCGGCGTCGAAGCGCACGCCGGCGGTCACGGTGAGCCGGTCGATCACATAGTCGAGTTCGGCGAAGGCGGCGCGGGTCTTGGTGTTGTGCCCCTCCAGATTGCCGCGGTTGACGAACTCGGCGCCGTAGGCCGTGTCGCAGGCCGCCTGCACCGGGCACTGCCCGGTCAGGCCCAGCACGTAGGACAGCGGCACGGTGAACATGTCGTCGGCGCTGTAGTTCGCGTTCAGATAGTAGAGCCCCGCCACACCCTTGAGTGGCAGGCCGAACAGCGCGGTCTCGAAGTTGGCGCGCGCCTCCTGCGAAAACTGGCGGTCGACGTTCTCGCCGGTGCGGTAGCCTTGCTTCAGCTCGGTGGCGTCGTAGTCCTGCACGCGGGAAAACAGGTTGTGCGAATACGTGCTCAGCAATGTGACGTCGGCGCCGCCCACCTTGAAGCTCTGCTCCAGCGCGGCCGAGCGCGTGTGGTTGTCCGAATTGCGCGCCTCGTTGGACAGGTTCTGCCGCGCCGAGATGGGGCGGGCGACCGCCTCGACCGAGTCGCTGCCCAGGCGCTGCTTGGCGTCGACCAGGGTGAGCAGCGCCTGGTAGCGCTCGCCATACGGCGTCACGCGCAATTTGGCGCGCAGCGTGTGGCCGTCGTCATGGTTGAAGCGCGGGTCGTTGCGGCTCGGGTTGTTGACGTCGCCGTCGCGCCGGCGCTGCTCGAACGAGACGCGGCCGGCCAACACCTGGTCGACCATGGCGCCGCCGCCGGCCAGCGCCATGCGGCGCGAATTCTGGTTGCCGGCGCTGAGGCGGTAGCTGAAGTCCGGCATGTCGGAAGGATCGCGGGTCTTCAACACCACCGCGCCGGCCAGCGAGTTGCGGCCCTGATTGGTCGATTGCGGCCCGCGCAGCACTTCCACCCGGTCGGCGTCCCACACGCTCAGGCTGTTGATCGATTGGCCGTAGCCGTCCTGCGCCACGCCGTCCATCACCAGGGTGATGGTGCGGCCGCCGCCGCCGGTCGGGCCGAGGGCGTTGACGCCGCGTATCGACAAGCCCTCGGCGGTGCCGACGTTGGCCATCTGCGCCGCCACGTCTTCCACCGTGGTGATGCCCGATTCGGCGATCTGGCGGCGGTTGCGCGCGCCGACACTGGCGCTGCTGTCGTTCTCCGTGCGCTTCAGCTTGTCGCCGCTAATCACCACCCGCTCGAGCGCGCCGGCCGGATTGGCTGTTGCGGCCGTCTCCGTCGCCGCCTCGCCCGCGCTTGCCTGCCAACTTGCCATCACGCCAAACAAGGCCAACACCATCACTTTGATACGCATTTTCTTCTTTTCCCCGTTGAATGAGAATCAATCCCAATTACGCGCATTGTAAATGAGAATCATTTTCACGTGGTAGGAAATTTTATCCTAATGGCATCATTTAGTGCTTGGCGGCCCGCACGGGGATGGCCGCGCCGCCCTACTCGAAGCCGCGCACGCGCGAGGTGTCGAAGTTCGGCAACTGCCAGTGGAAGCGCATCGCCAGCAAGCGGAACGCCAGGCCGGCGCCGATCGAGGCGAGCACCGCCAGCGCCGGGTCCAGCCGCAGCCACAGCAGGCCGACGTACAGCGCGCCGGTGAACAGCGCCACGGTGGCGTACAGCTCGCGCTGCAACACCAGCGGGATCTGGTTGCACAGCACGTCGCGCAGCAGGCCGCCGAACACGCCGGTGATCAGGCCGGCCAGCACGACGATGGCCGGGTGCATGCCCTGGGCGCGCGCGATGTCGCAGCCGATCACGCAGAACGCCACCAGGCCCAGGCCGTCGACCAGCAGGAACACCGCGCGCAGGTGGTGCAGGTGGCGCGCCACCACGGCCGTCACGACGGCCGCGCCGATGGTGAACAGCAGGTATTCCGGGTGGGCGATCCAGCCCAGCGGATAGTGCCCCAGCAGCACGTCGCGGATGCTGCCGCCGCCCAGCGCGGTGACGGCGCCGATCATGCAGATGCCGAACAGGTCCATGCCCCGGCGCATGCCCATGATGGCGCCGGACATGGCCTCGGCGACGATGGCGATCAAATATATGGTGTGTAGCAACATCGATAGACTCTTCAAGTGAACATTGTTTCAGTGCGTCTGGCCGAACCGGGCGCGCCGAACCGGGCGAGCGGCAAGCTGCACGCGGCCCGGTCCGGCCGCAAGGCAGCATTGTGCATCGCAGCAGACACATCGTTATCAAAAGTAAGTATTATTTGGGAATGCTAAATTTTTCTTATCTTAGGCACTTGCGATGAATCTGAACCCGAAACACACCGAGGCCTTCCGCGCCGTCATCGAAACCGGCAGCTTCGAGCAGGCCGCCGTCCAGCTGCACCTGACCTCGCCGGCCATTTCGCAGCGCGTGCGCGCGCTCGAAAGCATGCTCGGCAACGCCCTGGTGGTGCGCAGCCGGCCGGCGCGCGCCACCCGCGTCGGCCAGCGCTTGCTGCAGTACCTCAAGCGCGCCAAGCTGCTGGAGGCCGACCTGGAGGCGGAACTGGCGGTGCAAAAGGACGCGCCGCTGACGCTGGTGCTGGCGCTCAACGCCGACTCGGTCGGCACCTGGTTCTTCCCCGCCCTGTCCGAGGTGCTGATCCGCGAGCGCGTGCTGCTCGACCTGACCGTGGAGGACCAGTTCCACACCTACGCGCTGCTGGAGACGGGCATGGCGATCGGCTGCATCAGCTCCGAACCGAAGCCCATGCGCGGCTGCTCGGCCGAGCCGCTCGGCGTGATGCGCTACTGGCTGGTGGCCAGCGAGGCCTTCCGCGCCCGCTGGTTCCCACAGGGGCTGACGCGCAAGGCGGCGCGCCTGGCGCCGGTGGTGGCGTACACGCGCAAGGACACGCTGCAATCGTCCTTCCTGCAAAGCCGGCTCGGCCTGCCGGAGGGCGCCTACCCCTGCCACTACGTGCCGGGCGCCACCTCGCACTTCAACGCCATCCGCTACGGCCTCGGCTACGGCATGGTGCCGGAGCTGCTGCTGCACGCCAGCGCCGAGGCCGACGGCATGGCCATGCTGGCGCCGAGCCGGCCGGCCGACGTCGCCCTGTACTGGCACACCTGGAAGGTGCAGTCGCCGCGCATGGAGCAGCTGTCGCGGCAGATCGTGGCGGCGGCGCGCACCAGCCTGAAGTAAGGCGGCACGCGCACATCGGCAGACGGGGTGGATGCATTGACATGCATTTTTCCCTTTCCAACATTGAATGAGAATCATTACGTCTAAAGAAATTTATCAAAAAGCACTAAAAGATACCAAAAGTCATATTTCTAATTGACAAAGTATGCGTCTCCGCTGTTACACTACTTACTATTCAGTCAATGTTGCCAACCGAGTAAAGTAAAGGAGATGGCCTGGGCATAGCCCCCGATATCCCGCGTCCGGCCACCATGAGGGCCGGACGCCCGGCGCCAGCCGGCGTATTCCACAAGAATCGCAGCTGGCTCACTATTCGCAATAGAAATTTGCTTTCCACAATACAAGGCAAGAAATGCATCTCAGAATGTCCCTGTTCTCCCGCTCGCTCGTCCCCATGTCGCCGCGCCATGCCTTGCTCTTTTGTCTGCTGCTGGCCGCCTTTGAATTGCTCACCTATGTCGCCAGCGATGTGGTGATGCCCGCCATGTTGCACGTGGTGCGCGATTTGGACGCGCCGTCCAGCCACGTGCCGCTGGCCTTGAACGCCTACCTGCTGGGCGGCGTGGCCTTCCAATGGTTGATCGGCCCGCTGTCCGACCGCTACGGTCGCCGGCCCCTGCTGCTGATCGGCGCCGCCGGATTCGCGGCGGCCTGCCTGCTCGCCCCTTGGATCAACGACATCCACCTCTTCCAGGGCCTGCGTTTCGTCCAGGGTATCGGCCTGGGCTTCGTCGTGGTGGTCAGCTATCCGCTGCTGCAGGAAAGCTTTCCCGAGACCGACGCGCTGCGCTTGATGGCGATTTTGGCGAACATCGCGCTGCTGTCGCCGCTGCTGGGCCCCTTGCTGGGCGGCCTGTTGCTGGACGTGATGTCGTGGCGCGCCCTGTTCGTCTGCGTCGGCGCTTTGGCCATCCTGACCTGGCTCGGCCTATGGCGCTTCGCCCCCGAGACCATTGGCGTGCCGCGAACCGAAGGCGGCCAACTGGCGCCGGCGCCGCTGCACCTGGCGAGCATCCTGGGCAGCTATGGCGAGCTGCTGCGCAATGGGAAGTTCATGCAGGGAAGCATGGCGCTGGGCCTGATCAGCATCCCCCTCTTCAGCTGGATCGGCTTGTCGCCCTTGCTGTTGATGCGCAACTTGGGCCTGGACGCGACGAGCTACGGCTTGTGGCAGTTGCCGATCTTCGGCGGCCTCATCGCCGGCAACCTGGCCCTCAACTACGCCGCCGGCCGCTTCGACCTGCCTTCCTTGATCCGCCTGGCCCTGCTGCCCATCGTCGGCGGCCTGCTGCTGATGGCGGCCGGCACCCTGGCCAGCGGCCGCTTGATGGCCTTGATCCCGGGCATGGTGGTGTACGCCTTCGGCATGGGCATCGGCAACGCCTCGCTCTACCGCCTGACCCTGTTCGCCAGCGCCAACGGCAAAGGCACCGTCGCCGCGATGCTGGGCATGATTTCCATCGCCATCATCGGGCTAGGCAGCGCCTCCCTGGCCGCGCTGGGCGCCGGCGCCAGCCTGGCGACGTTTGCCTGCGCCGCCAGCATCCCGGTGGGCGTCGCCCTGTGGCCGCTGTGGCGGTTGCTCAAGCAAGAAACCGTCGCCGCCTGACACCCCTTTCCACTCGATGCCGTTCCCTCTGTCCTAGGAGTTTATCGTGACTGCACTCCCCCATGTCGATGCGCTCTGCGCCATCGCCTCGCCCTACCGCGCCGATCCAGAGTGCGACCAGCTGTTCCATGCCGCCATGCGCGAGCTGAGCGAATACCATTGCGCGCAAACGCCCGGCTACGCCGAGTGGCTGGCCGCCAACGGTATGGACCCGCATGCCTTGGCGCAATTGAGCGACTGGTCGACCTTGCCGCCGCTGTTCGCCAACTATTTCAAGCGCCGCTTGTTGCTCAGCAGCGCAGGTGAGGATGCGCTGGAGTTGACCTCGTCCGGCACCACCGGCCAAAAAAGCCGCATGCGCTACGATACGCGCAGCATCGGCGCCGCCCAGGCCATGGTCGACCGCATTTTCGACCACTACGGCTGGAACACCCCCGACACGCCCTGCAACTACCTGCTGCTCAGCTACGAGCCGGCCGGCGCCATCACCGTCGGCACCACCTACACCGACCAGTTCCTGTGCAAGTACGCGCCGGTGAACAGGGTCTCCTACGCCCTGCGGCACAACGGCCACGGCAACGAGTTCGACCCCTTCGGCGTGATCCGCACGCTGCAGGAGTTCGCCGCCGAAGGACTGCCGGTGCGCATCTTCGGCTTCCCGGCCTTCCTCTGGTTCACCCTGGAACGGATGCGCGAGATGGGCCTGCCGCCCTTGCAACTGCATCCCGACTCGCTGGTGTTTCTTGGCGGCGGCTGGAAAACCCATGCCGACCAGTCGATTCCCAAGGCCACCCTGTACCAGCGCCTGGGCGAGCAACTGGGCATTCCGGACGAGCGCTGCCGCGACGGCTACGGCGCCGTCGAGCATCCGGTGCCCTACATCGAATGCCCGCGCCACCGCTTCCACGTGCCGTCCTACGCCCGCGCCTTCGTGCGCCACCCGGCGACGCTGGCCACGCAAGCCTATGCCGAACGGGGTTTTTTGCATTTCGTCTCGCCCTTCATCACCTCCGCGCCGGCCCACAGCATCGTGGTGAGCGACATGGCCACCCTGCATCCCGGCCACAGCTGCGGCTGCGGCATCGCAACCGATTGGTTCGAGTTGCACGGACGCGCGGGCAACACCAAAAGCCGCAGCTGTGCGCTGGCGGCATCCGAATTGATCAAGGAGTCCTGATATGTATCTCGTCCATGGCACACTGCATCCCTCGGCCGGCGCCGAGGCCACCGAACTACTCGCCGCGCTGCAAGCACGACTGCCGGCGACGCTGGCCGCCCGCTTCGACGTCGAGACGGTACTCGCCTGCGCCGAACGGTTTTCCGCCTGGTTATCCGACACGTCGGACCAGGCCGACACGATCGCCATCGATGCCGCCAGCCGCGCCGCGCTGAGCGCCTTTTGCCAACGCGACGCGCTCGCCGCCAAGCTGACGCGCGAACTCGGCGAGACGCCCTTCTCGCTGCGCCGCATCGGCTACGACCGGCCGCAGTTCGAAAGCTGGCGGCCGCTGGGGCTGGTGGTGCACATCACCCCCGCCAACGCCGCCCTGCTGCCCTTCTTCGCCGTGCTCGAAAGCCTGCTGGTGGGCAACGTCAACTGGTTGCGCCCCAGCGGCAGCGACGACGGCCGCACCGCGCCGCTGCTGGCGGCCTTCCTGCGCCACGACCTGAGCGGCACACTGGCAGACTATCTGGCCGTGCTGCCCCTGCCGAGCGGCGATTTGAGCGCTCTGTTCAAGCCCGCCGACGCCATTTCGGCCTGGGGCGGCGCCAGCGCGCTGGCGGCCATCCGCCTGCAGGCGCCGGCCGGTTGCCGCTGGATCGACTGGGGCCACCGCATCAGTTTTGCCTACCTGGTGGCCGAGGCCGCCGACGCCGCGCAACTGGAGGCCCTGGCCGACGAAGTCTGCCGCCTCGACCAGCAAGCCTGTTCCAGCCCGCAATGCGTGCTGGTCGACAGCGACGAGCCGGAGGTGCTGCGCCGCGTCGGCGCGCAACTGGCGCAGGCGCTGGCGCGCCGCGCGCCGCACTGGCCGGCGCTGGTCCCCAACGAACAGGAGGCCGCCGAGATCACCACCCAAGTGGCCTTCGCCCGCCTGGACCAGAGTTTCGGCGGCATCGCCGGCCAGGTCTGGCAGGAGCCGGGCTGGCGCGTCGTCTGGGCCCACACACCCGCGCTGGCCGGCTCGCCGCTGTTCCGCACGGTGCAACTGCGGCCGCTGCCGCGCGCGCAACTGGTCGCCGCGCTGCAACCATGGCGCACCCAGTTGCAAACCTGCGGCCTGGTCGCGCCGGCGCGGCAACTGGCCGAGCTGAGCCAACTGCTGCTGGCCGCCGGCGTCAGCCGGGTGGTGCCGCCCGCCGCCATGCACGACGGCTACCACGGCGAACCGCACGACGGCGTGTACGCGCTGGCACGGCTGGCCAAGCGGGCCTCCGTCACGCTGCCGGCAGACAGCCTGGCCCGCGTGGTCACGCTGGATCTGCCGCCGCCGGCGCCGGCCGGGTTGGCGAACCGCGCCATCATGGACAAGGCCGACTTCCAACGCAACGGCGTCAACGAGCGGGCGCAGCTGTTCTTCCGCAGCGGCGGCAGCAGCGGCGAGCCCAAGCTGGCCGGCTTCAGCTACCGCGACTACCACCGGCAAATGCGGACGGCGGCCGACGGCCTGTTCGCCGCCGGCCTCGATCCGCAGCACGACCGGGTGGTCAACCTACTGTACGGCGGCGAGCTGTACGGCGGCCTGTTGAGCTTCTTCACCATCCTCGACAAATTGTCCGCCACCCATTTCCCCATGGGCGGCCCGGCCACCGAGGATTGCGGCGACATCGCGCGCCTCATCGTCCAGCAGAACATCAACACCCTGGTCGGCATGCCCGGCACCATCCACCGGCTGTTCGTGCAACACGAAGTCATGCTGCGCGAATACGGCGGCGTGCAAAAAATCCTGCTGGGCGGCGAGCACCTGAACGACGCCCAGCGCGAGTTTTTGGCCAGCTTCGGCATACCGCTGATCCGCTCGGCCATCTACGGCTCGGTCGACGCCGGTCCGCTGGGCCACGCCTGCGCCGCCGGCGCCGACGGCGTGTTCCATCTGATGGCCGACACGCAGTGGCTGGAAATCGTCGACCCCGAGCACGACCGTGCCGTCGACGCGGGCGGCGTCGGCCGCCTGCTGTTCACCTCGCGCGCGCGCGAGGGACAAACGGTGGCGCGCTACGAGCTGGGCGACCTGGGCCGCTGGCTGCCGGGCGACTGCGCCTGCGGGCTGCCCACGCCGCGCTTCGAACTGTGCGGACGGCACGGCCAGCTGATGCGCGTGGGCACGGTCTACCTCAACCCGGCCCAGATGGCCGAGCACATCGGCGCCCCCGTCCAGTTCCTGATCGACTACGCGGCCAACGGCTGCGACCGCATCGAGGCGCGGGTCGAGGGCGACATCGAGCAGGCGCGCGGCCGCATGCTGCTGCATCCGATGCTCGAGCAGGTCATCGAGTGCGGCTTGCTGGAGCTGGAGATGGTCGCCAGCGACGCCACGCGGTTCGCGCGCCACCCGCAGAGCGGCAAGACGCCGCTGGTGCTGGACCGGCGCAGGGCCGCCGCGCAGGCCGGCGACACGGCGCGCGGCTGAGCCCGCGCAAGTTCGGAGGAAAAACGGTTTGCCTTACCCAGGCAAACCACCTAGCGATTGTAGCGGCGGCGCCGGCACCCCGGCGCCGCCGCCAGCGCACCTGAAGGAACCACAGCATGAATTCTCACATTGAAGACCTGGTGCGCCACGCGCGCCGGCACGCCCCCTTTTACGCCGAGCTGTACCGCTCGCTGCCGGCCAGCGGCTGGCAGTTGCAGGATTTGCCGCTGATCGACCCGGCCGACTATTGGCAGCACTCCATGCCGCTGTCGTCGTGGCCGGTATTGACCGGCCCCATCACCGACGGCCACGTGTTCAAGACCGGCGGCTCCAGCGGCGACGGCAAACTGTCGGTCTATACCCGGGCCGAATGGAGCGACTTCGTGCGCGCCTTCGGCGCCGCCCTGGGCACCCGCCTGCGCGCCGGCGACCGCGTCGCCAATCTGTTCTTCGCCGGCGACCTGTACACCAGCTTCCTGTTCATCCACAGCGCGCTGGCCGAATCGCCCGTGCCGATCTGCGAGTATCCCTTCACCGGGGCGATGGAGCTGGCCGCCCTGGCGCAGGCCGTCAAGGTGCACCAGATCAACGTGCTGGCCTGCGTGCCGGCCCAGCTGATGCGCTTCGCCGGCCACCTGGCCGCCAACGAACTGGTCTTGCCAGGCGTGAGCACCGTGCTGTACGGCGGTGAAAGCCTGTTCGCCGACCAAATCACCCTGCTGAAACAGACCTTCCCCAACGCGATCTTCGCCTCGATCGGCTGCGCCGGCGTCGACTCCGGCCTGGTGGGGGCCAGCACGCCCGATTGCGCCCTGGGCGAACACCGCGTCTTCGACGACGAGACCATCGTCGAGATCGTCGACGAGGCCAGCGGGCTGGCGATAGACGGCGCCGGCCAGAGCGGCATGCTGGTGGTGACCAACCTGAAGCGCCGCCTGATGCCCTTGATCCGCTATCCGACCGGCGACCTGGCCGCCTGGTGCGAGCCGGCCGGCGGCGCGCAGCGCAAATTCGTGCTGCGCGGCCGCGCCAGCCAGGGCCGCCGGGTGCGGGTCGGCACGCTTTCCCTGTTCCCGGAGGATATAGACGCGCTGGTGCGGGAACAGATCGGCAACATCATGTGGCAGTTGGCGATCAGCCGCGCCGACGGCCTCGACCAGCTGGCCTTGCGGCTGGTGGCGGACCAGTACATCGACACGGCGGTGGCCGATCGGCTGCGCGCCGCCCTGCTGACGCGCTCGCCGCCGATCCAGGCCGGCATCGAGCAGGGCCAGCTACGCTTGCGGGTCGAGCATTGCCCGCTCGCCCGCGCGCGCTTCCACCCGCGCTCGGGCAAGCTGATGCGCATCGTCGACCAGCGCGACTATGCCGCCGCCGCGGAGTGTTCGACATGAGCCCGGCCAAGCCAGCCAGCGTGTCCATCCGCGACTTCGCGGCGGACGACGCCGCAAGTGTCAGCGCCTTGTTCCGCGCCGTGTACGGCGACCGCTATGTGTATCCGGACGTCTACCTGCCGTCGATGATCCACCACAACAACGAGCAGCAACTCTGGCAATCCTCCGTCGCCTGCGTCGACGGCGCGATAGTCGGCCACGCCGTCCTGTGGCGCCATCCGGATACGCCCGACTGCGCCGAGTTGGCGCTCAACGTGGTCCACCCGAGCGCGCGCGGCCTGGGCATCGCCACCATCCTGGGGCGCCATCTGTGCCAGCTGGCCGGCAAGCAGGGTTTGCGCTGCGTGACCATCAAGCAGGTGTCCTCGCACGGGCAAAGCCAGCGCCTGGCGCAGACGCTGGGCTTCCACACCGTCGGCCTGCTGCTCGACTACGTCGCCTCGCCGTTCGCCAGCACGGGGCGGGAAAGCATCGTGCTGGGCTGCCTGCCGCTGCAGGCGAGCCCGCTGCCATCGCTGCCATGGCCACCGGCATGCCGTGACTGGATCGCGCCGATGGAACGGCACTTCGGCACCCGGGCCGCCGTCCCCGCCGCGCCAGGGCCGGCCATCGTGGTGGCCAGCCACGAGCAAAGGATAGAGGTGAGCTTGAACCAGCCGAGCAAGGAGCAGCTGTCCGAGGTCGCCCACATGCCGAGCGGGCGCCTGACCTATGTCAAGCTGGCGCTGGATGGGCGCGCCCCGGCCGCCATGGAGGAGTTGCACCGGGCCGGCTTCGCCTACGCCGGTGTCGTGCCGCGCTTCGGCCGGGGCTGGTACGGCCTGATGCAACGCGGCTACGCGGAGCAGGAGCTGGAGTTGCATTGCCCGGTTTCCCGCGCGCTGCACCAGGGCAGCCTGAAGGCCGAGCTGGCCTGAGTTGTTGGCGCGCGCAAAAAAAAATCCCCGCCGCGTAGTGCACGCGGCGGGGATCTCAGGCGAGGCGCGACGACGCTAACGCGCCGGCGCCTTCAATTACAAGCTGACGGTGTCGGCGACGTCGCTGAATTCCTTGATCTTGTCGAAATTCATGTAGCGGTAGACGTCGGCGGCGTTCTTGTCCAGCGTGCCGATGTTGGCCATGTACTCTTCCTTGGTCGGAATACGACCCAGCATCGCGCAGACCGAGGCCAACTCGGCCGAGCCGAGGTAGACCTGGGTGTCCAGACCCAGACGGTTGGGGAAGTTGCGGGTCGAGGTCGACATCGCGGTCGAACCCTTGCGCACCTGCGCCTGGTTGCCCATGCACAGCGAGCAGCCCGGCAGCTCCATGCGCGCGCCGGTGCGGCCCAGCGTGCCGTAGTGGCCTTCGGCCATCAACTGCTGCTGGTCCATCTTGGTCGGCGGCGCGATCCACAGGCGGACCGGAATGTCGGTCTTGCCTTCGAGCAGTGTCGAGGCGGCGCGGAAGTGGCCGATGTTGGTCATGCACGAACCGACGAAGACTTCGTCGATTTTCGCGCCGGCCACTTCGGACAGCATCTTGACGTCGTCCGGATCGTTCGGGCAGGCGACGATAGGCTCGTGGATGTCGGCCAGGTCGATTTCGATGACGGTGGCGTACTCCGCGTCGGCATCCGGCGCCAGCAGCTTAGGATCGGCCAGCCAGGCTTCCATCGCGGCGATGCGGCGCGCCAGGGTGCGTTTGTCTTCGTAGCCGTTGGCGATCATCCACTTCATCAGCGTGATGTTCGAGGTCATGTATTCGATGATCGGCGCCTTGTCCAGGTGCACCGTGCAACCGGCGGCGGAGCGCTCGGCCGAGGCGTCGGACAGCTCGAAGGCTTGTTCGACCTTCAGGTTCGGCAGGCCTTCGATTTCCAGGATGCGGCCGGAGAACACGTTCTTCTTGCCCTGTTTCTCGACCGTCAGCAGACCCTGGCGGATGGCGTACAGCGGAATCGCGTTGACCAGGTCGCGCAGCGTGACGCCCGGCTGCATGGTGCCCTTGAAGCGCACCAGGATCGATTCCGGCATGTCCAGCGGCATCACGCCGGTGGCGGCGGCGAAGGCGACCAGGCCGGAACCGGCCGGGAACGAGATGCCGATCGGGAAGCGGGTGTGCGAGTCGCCGCCGGTGCCGACGGTGTCGGGCAGCAGCAGACGGTTCAGCCAGGAGTGGATCACGCCGTCGCCCGGACGCAGCGAGACGCCGCCACGGGTCGAGATGAAGCGCGGCAGGGTCTGGTGGGTGATGACGTCGACCTTCTTCGGATAGGCGGCGGTGTGGCAGAACGACTGCATCACCATGTCGGCCGAGAAGCCCAGGCAAGCCAGATCCTTCAGCTCGTCGCGGGTCATCGGGCCGGTGGTGTCCTGCGAGCCGACGGTGGTCATCTTCGGTTCGCAGTAGGTGCCCGGACGCACGCCCTGGCCTTCAGGCAGACCGCAGGCGCGGCCGACCATCTTCTGCGCCAGGGTGAAGCCCTTGGTCGAGGCGGCGACGTTGGTCGGCAGGCGGAACAGGGTCGATGGCGGCAGACCCAGCGCTTCGCGCGCCTTGCTGGTCAGGCCACGGCCGATGATCAGCGGAATCCGGCCGCCGGCGCGCACTTCGTCGAAGATCACGTCGGACTTGACGGTGAATTCGGAAATGACCACGCCATCCTTCAGCGCCTTGCCTTCGTATGGACGCAGTTCGATCACGTCGCCCATGTTCATCTGGTTCACGTCGAGTTCGATCGGCAGCGCGCCGGCGTCCTCCATCGTGTTGTAGAAGATCGGCGCGATCTTGTTGCCCAGGCAGAAGCCGCCGAAACGCTTGTTCGGGATGAAAGGAATGTCCTCGCCGGTGAACCACAACACGGAGTTGGTGGCCGACTTGCGCGAGGAACCGGTGCCGACCACGTCGCCGACGTAGGCGATCAGGTGGCCCTTGGCGCGCAGCGCTTCCAGTTGTTTGATCGGACCGACCTTGCCCGGCTCGTCAGCTTCGATGCCTGGACGCGGGTTTTTCAGCATCGCCAGGGCGTGCAGCGGGATGTCCGGACGGGTGGTGGCGTCGGGTGCCGGCGACAGATCGTCGGTGTTGGTTTCGCCGGTGACCTTGAACACGGTCAGGGTCTGGCTTTGCGGTACTTCCGGACGCGAGGTGAACCACTCTGCGTCGGCCCACGATTGCAACACGCCCTTGGCGTTGGCGTTGCCCTTGTCGGCCAGTTCCTTGACGTCGTGGAAGAAGTCGAACACCAGCAGGGTCTTCTTCAAGCCTTCGGCGGCGACGGCGCCGACTTCGGCGTCGGCCAGCAGGTCGATCATCGGCTTGACGTTGAAGCCGCCCAGCATGGTGCCCAACAGGTGGGTGGCGCTGGCGCGCGAGACCAGCGCGCAGGCGATCTTGCCCTTGGCGACCAGGTCCAGGAACTCGGCCTTGACCTTGGCGGCGTCGTCGACACCGGCGGAAACGCGGTAGGTCAACAGATCGACCAGGAACGCGCCCTCGCCTTCAGGCGGGTTCTTCAGCAGGGCGACCAGCTGTTCGGTTTGTTGGGCGGACAAAGGCAGCGCGGGGATACCGAGGGCTGCGCGTTCGGCGACGTGTTGGCGATATTCTTGGAGCATGGCTACTCTCACATGTAGGTGGTTTAAGGTTCGGCCCGCATTCGTGCCGGGGTGCCTGTCTACGGCACCCCTACCCTCCTGATCCTGTCGTTTTTTCAACAAACTAATTAACGACACCGCCAGAGGTCAATGCGACAGTACGGATAATACCACCGATCGGCTCAAGTCTTCTATATGACATAAGAGTAATCTGTGGAAATAACCGCTGACGGCCTGGCGCGTAAGGCTGGCGTCAGTATCGGCCGCTAGCATGAAGCAACCCCACCGAGGAGTAAGCGATGCCCCCCATTCGCACGTACTTTGCCCTGGCCGCCCTTGCCGCCAGCGGCGCGGCGTTCTCCGAGGTCGATTGCACGGACCCGGTTTCCGACTGGAAACCGCGCGAACTCTTGCAGCGCGAAGCCGAACAGCGCGGCTGGACGGTCCAGCGCATCAAGATCGACGACGGCTGCTACGAGCTGCGCGGGATCGACCGCAACGGCAACAAGATCAAAGCCAAGTACGCGCCGGCCTCGCTGCGCATGCGCAGCCTGGCGGTGGACTTCGGCGAGACCGGCGACGCGTCGGACTATCTCGGCCCGCTGCCGGCGGGGCCGCTGCGCCGCCGCACGGGGCCAACATCCAGAGGAGAAATTCAATGAAACACATGACGGCCTACGCCTGCCTGGCGGGTGCCCTGGCGCTGCCCGGCCTGGTCCAGGCGCGCCCGGTGGTGCTCACCACCCAGCTGAAAAACTACGCCGGCAACGGCGCCTACCTGGCGTTCTATGTCACCGACGCGGCCGGCAAATACACAAAGACACTCTGGGTCGCCGGCAAGAAGGCGAAGTATTACAAACACCTGAGCGACTGGGCGCGCGGCAGCGGACTCAATGCCCGCGAGTTCGACGGGATCAGCGGCGCCAGCGTGGGCAGCGGCAAGACGCTCAAGGTGACGGTCGAGCTGGCCGACACCCTGATCGACGCCGGCTATGAAATCCGCGTCGACAGCGCGGTCGAGGACGGCCGCGACAATCCCGCCGATGCCCGCGCGCCGCTGGGCAAACAGGGCGCCGGCAAGCCGGTCGGCGGGCGCGGCTACGTCAAGTCCTTCACCTACGACATGTAAGCGCCGCCAGCATGTTGCGACGGCTCCATTCGCTCCCCGGCCTGGTCAGCGCCCTGCTGGTCGCGCTGGTGGGCTTGACCGGCGCCGTCTTGTCCGTCGACCCCGCGCTCGAGCGGCTCGGCACCAGCCTGCCGGCCGGCCTCAGCGTCGCCGAACTGGCCGGCCGCGTGGCGCGCCACTACCCGGGGGCCGAACAGATCCAGCGCACGCCGTCCGGCGCGATCATCGTCTACTACAGCTCGGGTGAGGTGTCGGGCGCCGCGCGGGTCGATCCGGCTAGCGGCGCGGGGCTGGCGCCGTACGCGCCGTCGGCCTTCTCGCGCTGGGTCAAGGAGCTGCACCGCTCCCTGTTCCTCGACACGGCCGGCAGCGCCGCCACCGGCCTGACGGCGCTGACGATGCTGCTGCTGTCCGCCTCCGGCATCGCCTTGCTGCTCAAACGGGTTGGTGGCTGGCGCCGCCTGGCGCGCCCGCTGCACGGCAGCCGCAGCCAGCGCTGGCACGCCGCGGTCGCCCGCCTCGCCGCCGCCGGGCTGCTGTTGTCGGCCTTGACCGGCAGCTATATGTCGGCGGCGACCTTCGCCCTCGTTCCCGACGGCACGCGCGACGAGCCCGACTTCCCCGCCACCACCTCCGGCGGCGCGCCGCTGCCGGCCGCCCGCCTGCCGGCGCTGCTGGCCACCGAGCTGGCCGACCTGCGCGAACTGGTGTTCCCGCTGCCCGGCGACCGTTCCGCCGTCTACACCTTGCGCACCGCGCGCGGCGACGCCTATGTCGACCAGTCCAGCGGCGCCCTGCTGGCCTATCGCGCCCACAGCGGCGCGCGCGAAGTCTATGAACTCGTCTATCAACTCCACACCGGCGAAGGCATGTGGTGGCTCGGCCTCCTGCTCGGCCTGAGCGCGCTCGGCGCGCCCTGGCTGGCGGCGACCGGCGCGACGGTCTGGTGGCAGCGGCGGCGCGCCAAGCCACGCATCGCCGGCAACGCCCCGCTGCGCGCGGCCGACACGGTGATCCTGGTCGGCAGCGAAAACAACAGCACCTGGGGCTTCGCGCGGGCGCTGCACGACGCCCTGACGACGGCCGGGCGGCGGGTGCACACGGCGCCGATGAACCAGTTCTCGTCGCGGCACGGCGCGGCGCGCCACCTGTTCCTGTTGACGGCGACCTATGGCGACGGCGACGCGCCCGCCTCGGCCAGCCAATTCCTCGCCCGTCTCGCCGCCGCCGCCCCCAACCCGGCCGCCAGCTTCGCCGTGCTCGGCTTCGGCGACCGCCAGTTCCCCCAGTTCTGCCAGTTCGCCCTGGATGTCGACGCGGCGCTGGCTGCGCGCGGCTGGCGCCGGCTGTGCGCCCCGGCGACGATCGACCGCCAATCGACGCAGGAGTTCGCCCGCTGGGGCACAGCCGTCGGCGCCCTGCTCGGCCACCCGCTGGTGCTCGAACACGCGCCGGCCCATCCCGCCACCACCGCCCTGCAACTGCGCGAACGCGTCGACTACGGCCGCGAGCAGCAGGAACCCACCGTGGTGCTGCGTTTTGTCGCCGCGCCGGCGCCGGCGCCGGGATGGCTGGACGGCCTGCTGGCGCGGCGGCGCCTGCCCCGCTTCGAAGCCGGCGACCTGGCCGGCATCATCGCGCCCGGCAGTCCGATGCCGCGTTTCTATTCTCTGGCGAGCGGCTCCAACGACGGCGTGCTGGAAATTTGCGTGCGCAAGCAGCCGGCGGGCCTGTGTTCGAGCTACCTGCACGGACTGCGGCCGGGCGACCGCGTCGAGGCCTTCATCCAGCCCAATCCCCGCTTCCGCCCGACCTCCGGCAAGGCGCCGGTCATCCTGATCGGCGCCGGCACGGGGATCGGACCGCTCGCCGGCTTCATCCGCAACAACAGCGGCAAACATCCGATGTACCTGTACTGGGGCGGCCGCGATCCGGACTCCGACTTCCTGTACGAACCGGAACTGCGCGACTATCTGGCCGACCGCCGGCTGACCCAGCTGCACACCGCCTTCTCGCGGATAAAGGACGGCGTCCACGTGCAGAACCGCTTGAGCGAGGATGCCGACAACATGCGCCGGTTGATCGAAGACGACGGCCAGGTGCTGGTGTGCGGCAGCCGCGCGATGGCCGACAGCGTCAGACAAGCCCTGGACCAGATTCTCGCCCCGCTCAACTTGACCGTGCAGGCGCTGCGCGACGACGGAAGGTATCGTGAAGACGTATTCTGAGCCACCATCGCCCCCCATGCGGCGCTACAGCCTGAACGGCGAGACCATGGGGACGCGCTACAGCGCCGTGTTCTACGCGCCCGGTCAAGTGGATCTGGCGGCCATCGACGCCAGCCTGTTCGCCGCCGTGGACAAGGTCGACCGGCAAATGTCGACCTGGAACCCCGCCTCCGACCTGTGCCGCCTCAACGCGGCCCCCGAAGATGTCTGGCTGGCGGTGCCGCCGGAGCTGGCGCATGTGTTGGATGCCGGACTGCGCGTCGGCCGCCAATCGAATGGCGCCTTCGACATGGGGCTTGGCCAACTGGTGGACGACTGGGGCTTCGGCCCGGCGCAACGCACACCGTCGCCGCAACTGGCGACATTGCGGCAAGGCGCGGCCGGCCCGGCCGACGACGCGCTGGAAGTGGACATGGCGCGTCTTCAGGTGCGCAAGCGGGCCCCGCTCGCGCTCGACCTGTCGGCCATCGCCAAGGGCTACGGCGTCGACCAGCTGGCGCACTGCCTCGATGGCCACGGCATCGCCAGCTACCTGGTCGGCATCGACGGCGAAATGCGGGCGCGGGCGGCCAAGCCCGGCGGCGATGCATGGGCGGTGGCGATCGAGAAGCCGGTTTTCGGCAGCCGCGAGGTGGCCGGCGTGATGGAGCTGCACGACACGGCGATCGCCACCTCCGGCGACTATCGCCGCTGGGTCGACGTTGCCGGCGTGCGCTATTCGCACACCATGCATCCGGCCCTACGCCGGCCGTTGTCGAACCAACTTGCCGCCGTTACCGTGCTGGCGCCCACCTGCATGCAGGCCGACGCCTGGGCCACCGCGTTGATGGTGCTGGGCCCCATCGACGGTGTCGCACTGGCCAGGAAGAAGGGCATGGACGCGCTGTTCGTGCTGCGCGACGGCGCCGGGTTCCAAGAGATATTGATCGGCGGGGACGCGCTGCGGCCCTGAGTGTCCCCCCCCCCCCCCCCGCTCCCCGGCCGGTCGGAAACGAGGCCGGCCGCGCCGCAAAAACCTGCCCGGCCCGGCCTCAGGTCTCGATGATGACCTTCAGCGCGCCCGTGTCGACGATGGCGTGGCCGGTGCCGGAGCTGCGCACCACCACATGCCGACACGCCGAGCATGGCGGGCTTGCGGCACGTGTTCTGAACAGTCCCGGTCCCGCCACGGTGTCCGATGAACTTGCTTGGGCGTGGCCGGACAGCTGTGGCTGCGCCGCGACAAAATATCCTTCCTTGGCCATTTTCTGTTGTCCTGGCGAGCCAAGCCGCGGCCAAGCGGACACAACAACTAGTCGCTTTGCTAACATGAACTGTTTGCCAACCACACGTTGTGCGGCCAGGTTCCTGTGCGTCATAGCGTGAGTGAAGAAATCACCTACAACTGCCACCTAGAAAATCGATGATCGGAGACATGCTATGCACACTCGCTTTCGGAATTCTTTGCACAAGTTACTGCCCGCGCTCGCACTGCTCGCCCTGGGGGCGCAGGCGGCGGCCAGCACCCTGAACCAAAACGTCTCGTGGACCATCGACCGGCCCGGCACCAGCAGCAAATACCGCGTGGTGGCCTACGGCGATTCGATCTATGCCGGCTACAACGGCTCCGTCACCAGCGCGGCCAAATACTCGGCGCCGACGGTCGACGCGGAATACCTCTCGGCGCAGTGGAACGCCGGCATCGAAAGCGTGCGCCGCACCAAGTCCGGGGCGATCGCCTCCGACGTGTACAACAACAAGATCGTCGCCGAGCGCTCGTACATGCAAGCCAGCAACACGCGCGTGGTCACCTTCGAAATGTGCGGCAACGACGGCCTGCAAGCCCGCACCGCCTTCAAGAGCCAGGAAGGCAGCTGCGACTACAGCGTGCTGACCGCAGCCGAGGCCAGCTGCAAGACCTATGTGACGGCGGCGATGGACTACATCAACGCCAACGCCTATGCCGGCGTGAAGACCAAGGTGATCTCCAATCTGCACTACCCGGGCTATACCGCCGACAATACGCAGAGCTCGTGCAAGGACCCGTCGAGCGGCGCCACCGTCAAGATGCAAGACAGGTTCCTGCTCTCCATCGCCAGAATCAACCACATGATGTGCGACGTCGCCCGTCAAAAAGGCTTCATGTGCGCGGACAACTTCGCCCAATACATGGGCGCCGACTACGACGCCAACGGCGACGGCAAGATCGACGCCGAGGCGCTGCGCTATGTCGCCGGCGAAAGCCAGTCCAGCTATGTGAACCGGGTCAGCTCGACGCTGCGCTCGACCATCCGCGACGCCAACACCCATTTCGTCTCGGCCAGCAGCAGCTACGACTACATCCAGTCCGACGACACCCACCCGAGCTACACCGGCAGCACCGTCACCGCCGGCCTGTGGGGCGGCAGCAGCGGCAACGGCGCGGCGCGCTACAGCTCTTTCGCCAACGGCAAGAACCCGATCTGGGACCAGTACGGCCACGAGCGCATGGGCTGGGCGGTGTCGATCTTCAACGCGGCGGCGCCCTGACGGCCGCAGCCCGCCCGCCCCTTGGCTAAGCCACCACCCACCAAGCAGCCGCCGGAGCGTAGCGATACGGCCGGCGGCGGTCGCGCTTGGCGCTCCAACCCCGCCTATCTGGCCCTCGCGCTGCTGCTCGCCGTTGCCGCTGCCGGCTTGCTGATCTTCCTAACCATGTCATCCGACCCCGACTCCGACTCCGACTCCGACTCCGGCGCCGCCGCGCCGGCCGCGCCCGGCACAGCGGCAGCGGCCACGGCGGCGCCGCCGCCCGCCCCGCTTGCGCCGCACGCCGCCGCCGCGCCGCCGCCCGCGCCGGAAGGCGACGCCGACCCGACGCGCGACCTGAAAAGCTATCTGTCCCGTGGCGAGAACCCCAGCATGGCCGAGGTGATCGAGCGCCTGCACGAGCGCGGCGTGCATAGCGGCCTGGGGGCGTTTTCGCCGCCGGGCACGCGGCCGCCGCTGATCGGCCTGGCGGTGCCCGAGGACTTCGTCCTGCCGAAGGGCTACGTGCGCCACCACCAGGCGACCGACGACGGCCAACGCATCGAGGCCATCCTGATGTTCGCCCCCGACTTCCAACTGGTCGGCGCCGACCAGCAAGCGATCGCCATGCCGGCCGACCGCGTCGTGCCGCCGGAGTTGGCCCCGCCCGGACTGCCGATCCGGCGCATCACCCTGCCCGCGCCGGTGCCGACGGCCAACGCGGGCCGTTGACAAGGACGAGGCAGCCACCTTGAAGCAAGCCATCCATCCCACAGCCGGCATCGCCGTCGGCGTTCTGGCCAGCGCGGCCATGTCGGCCCTGTACGCCCGTGGCGGACTCGGCTACCTGCTCGGCTTCGTGCTGCTGGTGCCCTGGTTGCGCGCGCTGGACGCCCGCCGCACGCTGGCCGGCACGCTGGCCTGCGCCTACGCCATGTCGCTCGCCTTCACGGCGGCCGTCTTCGCCTGGCTCGGCAGCGCGCTCGGGCGCTACACCCAGGTCGGCGAAGCGGCCGGCCTGGCCGTGCTGCTGCTCGCCGCGCCGCTGTTCCAGCCGCAGTTCCTCGCCTTCGCGCTGGCGCGCCATCTGGCCGGGCGCCGCCACGGCCCGCTGCTGCGCGCGCTGGCGGCGGCGGCGGCCTGGCTGGCGGCCGAATGGCTGCTGCCCCGGCTGCTCGGCGACACGCTCGGCCACGGCCTGTACCCCTCCCGGCTGCTGCGCCAGGGCGCCGACGTGGGCGCCGGCGCCGGCCTGACGCTGCTGCTGTTGCTGGCCAACGAGGCCGTCGCGGCGGCCCTGGCGCGGCGCGGCGACGGCTGGCGCGCCGTCGCCAAGCCGCTCGCGCTGGCCGCGCTGCCGCCCCTGCTGCTGGCGGGCTACGGGCTGGCCGCGCTGTCAGGTGGCGGCGGCGCCGGCGCCGCGTCCGGCGGCAAGCCGCTGCGCATGGGGCTCATCCAAGCCAACATGGTCGACTACGAGGGCCAGCGGCGCCTGCGCGGCGGCTACGCCGTCGTGCGCGAGGTGCTCGACCGCCATTTCGCGATGAGCTACGACGCCGTGGTGCGGCAGCACGCCGACGCCGTGCTGTGGTCGGAGACCGCCTACCCCACCACCTTCGGCCAGCCGAAGAGCGAGGCCGGCGCCGAATTCGATCGCGAGATCCTCGCCAACGTCACCGCCGCCGGCGTGCCCTTCGTCTTCGGCACCTACGACCGCGACGGCGCCGGCGAATACAACGCCGCCGCCTTCGTGCAGCCCGCCAGCGGCCTGCTGGGTTTCTACCGCAAGACGCGGCTGTTCCCCTTCACCGAGTACCTGCCGGCCTGGCTCGACCGGCCGGCGTTGCGCCGCCTGCTGCCGTGGACCGGCGCCTGGCGCCCCGGCAACGGCGCGCGCGTCTTCCCCCTGCGCCTGGCCGACGGCCGCGAGATCCCGGTGCTGCCCATGATCTGCCTCGACGATGTCGACGCCGGCCTGGCCATCGACGGCGCCCGCCTGGGCGCGCAAGCCATCCTGACCATGTCCAACGACTCCTGGTTCAGCCTCGACCGCCAGGGCGCGCGCTTGCACCAGGCGGCGGCGGCCTTCCGCAGCATCGAAACACGGCTGCCGCAGTTTCGCGTCACCACCAACGGCTACAGCGCCGTGATCGACGCCAGCGGCACTGTGCTCGCCGGCACCGGCATGGGCGAACCGGCGCTGCTGGTCGCCGACCTGGAGCTGCGCCGGCCCGCGCCGACGCTGGTGGTGCGCTGGGGCGACTGGGTCGGACCGGCCGCCGCCGCCTTCCTGCTGCTGCTGGCGGCGGCGGCCCTCGCCGCGCGGCGGCCGCAAGCCGGCCATGCGCCGGCGGCGAGCCAGCCCGCCATGGTGTTTCCCGTCAAGGTCGCGCTGCTGCCCCCCGCCGCGCGGCTCGCCGCCGGCCTGTTGCGCGCCGTGGCGCGCGTCGGCCTGCTCGGCATGTGCCTGGCGCTGCTGCGCGACGATACGCTGCGCAGCAACACGCTGGCGCAGATCCGCCTGTTCGCCGGCCTCTTCCTTGCCCCCGAGGCCGCCGCGTGGTGCGTGCTGCTCGCCTTCGCCGCGCGCGCCACGATAAGCGACGGCAAGCTGGTGCTGAGCCGTGGCGCCCAGCGCATCGAGCTGGCCTTGGGCGACATCGGCGCGCTCGACATGTGGCGCCTGCCGGTTCCCGGCCCCGGCCTGGCCCTGCGGCTGGCGTCGGGCCGGCGCTGGCGCTACGGACTGGCGCTGGCCAGGCCCATCGCCCTGGCCGACGCCATGGCCGGCGCCGGCGGCCCGCCGCTGGCGCCGCGCGGCGGCGCCATGCTGTACGCGTATGCGCAGGCGCGCCAGGCGCTGCGCCGCTGGAAGCTCGACCATCCGCTCAGCAAATTCGTCCTGTTCCCGCTCGCGCTCGCCATTCCGGCCTTCCACCTGCACCAGCATATCGCCTATGGCAGCGCGTTCGGCGAATACTACAGCTACGGCCTGAAGGCCTATCTCGGCGCCTTCGTGCTGTGGTGGGCGGCCTGGTCCATCGGCGTTGTGCTCAGCGCGGCGCTGCTGCGCGCGGCGATCGAAGCGGCAACGTTGCTGGTGGCGCTGCTGCGGCCCAAGCGCACCGTCGACATCCGCCGCTGGCTGGAACGGGTCGGCCGCGCCGCGCTGTACCTTGGCCTGCCGACGTGGTTGCTGCTCAACCTCTACGGCAAGTAGGCGCCGCGATGCGCCCGGCGGCCGCGCCGCCCGGACAGTGCGGCGGCGCGGCGCGCTGCTCGGCGCCGACTACTTGAAGCTGTAGTTCAGGCTGGCATACACATAGCGGCCACGCGGATCGCCCCAGTTGTCGTTGTAGCCGAGCGAGGACGCGGGATCGAAGGCCGGATCGCGGTTGAACACATTGTTGGCGCCGCCGCGCACCACCATGTTCTTGAAACCGGCATAGGCCAGCGAGGCGTCCATGGTGGCGATGGCGGGAATCCGCGCCCCCTTCGCATAGAAGTCGTACCACTGGTTGTGCACGGTCGACGGTGCGCGGTCGACCCTGGTGCCGGCGACGTATTTGACGATGCCGGTGCCGCTCCACGGCCCCCGGTCCCAGTTCACCCCGACGTTGGCCAGCAGGCGCGGCTTGCCGTACTCGCCGGCGTCGCACGAGGTGTTGTTGGCGCAGTTGATGTAGACGTTGTCGGCCAACAGCACCGTGTCGTAGCGCAGCGTGTAATTGGCTTCGCCAAACACCTTGATGCGGCCCAGCGTGTTGCTGCGGAAGGTGTAGGACGCGTCCAGGTCGACGCCGGAGGTGTGCGTTTGGAAGCGGTTCACCCAGCCGGTCTTGATGTTGGCCAGTTCGCCGCGCAAGGGCCCGAGGCGAGCCCGGTCGGCCGCCGACAGAGCCGCGTAGGCCGCGATATCGTCGGGCGTGACGGCGTCGCGCACCACGTGCGCTTGATAGGCGCCGTCCTCGTTGTCGAGCACCGTCGTGTTGTCGAGCACATCGATCTTGTTCTTCCACTTGATGTCGTAGTAGCTCAGGCCGAAGGTCAGGTCCTTGAGCGGCTCGATGACGAAACCGAGGTTGTACTGGGTCGATTTCTCCGGCTGCAGATGCTTGGTGCCGACGTTGGACGCCTTGACGTAACGGGTGCAGTAAGAATCGAAATACACGTCGCCCTCGACGCAGCGGTGCGGGTCCTTGGTCGGCAGGAAGGAGTCGCGGCCTTCGCTGAAGCGCTGCGGCAGCGACGGCGCGACCATGCCGGTGCTGTAGTTCGCGCGCAGCATGAGCGCCTTGCTCGGCGCCCACTTCAGGCCGAGCTTGGGATTGGTGGTGCCGCCGGCCAGCTCGTATTTATCGTGGCGCAAGGCGGCCTGGGCCTCCAGCGTCTTCAGCAAGGGCAAATTCAACTCCGCGTACACGGCCGACAGTCTTTCCGAGCCGGAGATCGGCGGCAGCACGGCGTACTGCCCCAGCAAGCCCTGCTGCCAATCCTGCGAGGGCGTGTAGGCCAGCGAATTCCTGCGCAGCTCGGAGCCGAGCGAGACGCCGATCTTGCCGCCAGGGAGCTCGCCGAACTCCGTCGAGGCCTGCGCTTTGACGGAATCGGATTTGCTGCGGGTCTTCACATACATCTCGCCCGACAACTCCCGGATCAAGGCGTCCGAATTGCGGTTGACGCCGAAGGGATTGAAACGGCCCTCGTCGACCGCCTTGTTCAACTCCTCCAACTTGTAGGCGCCCAGGGTGTCGCTGCGGCCCGACTCCTCGCCGTGCGACAGCGTCGCCGACCAGTCCCAGCCGCCCAGCTCGCCCTTCAGGCCGGTGAGCAGCCAGAGGTTGTCGACCTTGGTCTTGATGCCGCCCTCGTAGACCGGAAAATCGCGCCGCACCGTCACCGGCTTGCCGTAGGTGTTGAAGGGGTTCGAGGCCGGGATGACCAGGTTGTTGCGCGCGCGGTTCTGCAGCCAGGACGACTGGCCGACGATGCGCTTGTCGAAACTGGTAAAGAAGGCGTTGGCGAACAAGGTCAGCTCCGGCGCGATGTCCCAGTTCAGCGCGGCCGTCGCGCCCAGGCGGCGCGAGGGTTTCACCAGGTCGGTGAATTCCGCCGTCGCCGACAGGCAGCCGTTGCGGGTCGGCGAAGGGAACCATTCGGCCCCGCTCGGATAGGGCAGCTTGGAGCCGGCCAAGCATTCCGGGTCGGCGAAGCGGTTGCCGCCGATCGACAGCGTGCCGGCGTCGGTGCCGTGGGCGCCGTAGACGTTGGCGTACTGCAGGCCGCCGCGCGCGCCGAAGTCGATATGGTTGGCCCAGTCGCGCTCGGTGCCCTTGATGCGCTTGGTGTCCTCATACATCGCGGCGTAGGTCAGATTGAATTTCTGCGTGGCGCGGTCGCCGAAGCCGCCCGCCACCGACAGCTTGCGCACGTCGCCGCCGCCCAGCGTGGTGGCGCCGTAGCTGGCGTTCAGGTCGACGCCCTGGTAGTTCTGCCGCATGATGAAGTTGATCACGCCGCCCACCGCGTCGGTGCCGTAGATCGCCGAGGCGCCGTCCTTGAGCACCTCGATGCGCTCGATCGCCGCCAGCGGCAGCATGTTCAAGTCCACCGAGGTGAAGCCGTTGGAGTCGTCCGAGCCGGACACCGGCAGGCGATTGCCGTTCAACAGGATCAGGGTCGGCATGCCGCGCAGGGTGGCCGTGCTGGCACCGTTGCGGAAGTCGTTGCCGCCGCCGAAATCGCGGCCGTTGCCGCCCACCGAAGGCAGGTTGCGCAACACATCGAGCACCGAGGTGGCGCCGGAGCGCTGGATGTCCTCCTTGCTGATCAAGGTCATCGGCGAGACGCCCTCCTGGGCGATCCGCTTGATGTTGCTGCCGGTGATTTCCACCCGCTCCATCCTGGCCGCCGGCTTGGCCGCCTCCAACTGCTCCTGCGCCTGCACCGGCGCCACGGCCTGGGCCGCCAACAGGGACAGCGCCAACTTCACCCAGCGCAGGCAAATTTTTTCCTGAAACATAATGCTTATCTCCAAGTAAGGACGTCCCCCATCGACAGTGCGGGATCGCTACAATGAAACTGCCGGTGTGCTCCGGCCCTGCTAGCGGCAGGGGTATCGGAGCGTCAGGAAGCTTACTTGGCTGGATTGAGGATGTCTTGGCGCTTTCAGCGGCTGAAATGAACGAAATCGGCACAGTCACGAGCGGGCGTGGCTAGCCCGCCGATCAAGCGGCTGCGGCGTTCCGTTGAAGGCACTCTGCCGCGCAAACTCCTCGCCACAAAGAGAATCCCCCTGCGGCAAGGCCGGGGAGTCCGTTCGCGCTTGTTGCAAGTCTTACCAGCGCGACGCTTCCGCCCCGGACTATAATGGCCGACATGCCTTGCACCGGGCCGCGCGGCTGCGCCCTGCCCGATACAAGTTACAACGTTTAAGGAAAGTGAATGGCCATGATTCAAGGAAAAAAACCGGATGCCGCACGGCTCGACAAGATCGTCGCCGACGCCCGCCGCGCGGCGGACACGCGCGAACTGGGCTACCGCGAACGCTCGCTGAAGATGTATCCCTGGATTTGCGGCCGCTGCACGCGCGAGTTCACCCGCGCCAACGTGCAACAGCTGACCGTGCACCACCGCGACCACAACCACGACAACAACCCGCCCGACGGCAGCAACTGGGAGTTGCTGTGCCTGTACTGTCACGACAACGAGCACTCGCGCTATCTGGAGGCCGACCGTGGCCACGGCCTGCTGGCCGAGAGCATGCAGCCGGCGACGCACAACCCCTTCGCCGCGCTGGCCGGGCTGATCAAGAAAAAAGACTAGGCCGCCCCGCCCGCCAGCAGCGCACGACACTGGCGCTGCTCCATCCGTCAACACACTGTTGCGGAATGGAACGATTTTGCCGCGCGCGCACCGCCACCCGGTCCGCGCCGCCGGGCGCCGCCAGTGGCGGCCCCTCCCCCACACGGGCGCGCCTTGCCGCCCGCGCGCCGGCCGCCGCGCCGCCCCGCCCCGCCCCCTGCGCTCTTTGCCATGCCGACAAAAGGATGGCCCGCATTTTGCTACTTAACCACTAGCACCTGCCTCCGCACGCGCATCGCCACGCGCGCGCACGGCGCCAGGCAAGCGGCTCCCACTCCTAGACCTGGAAACAAACATGAAACGAAATCGCCTCAGTGCATGCATTCTGGCCGCCGCAGCGGCCTTGTCCGTCGTGCCCGCCGCCCACGCGGCCGACGCCCCGGCGGCCAGCCAGCTCGGCAGCATCGAACGGGCCCAAGCCAAGCGCGCCAGCGCCCTGCTCGAGCGCGCCGTCGCCTACCTGCAAAAGAACGGCCCGGAACAGGCCTTCGCCAAATTCAACGAGGCCGGCGGACCGTTCGTCCAGGGGCCGTATTACGTCTTCGTGGTCGGGCTGGACGGCTTCATGCACGCCAACGGCGGCGCCCAGCTGGGCCTGGTCGGCAAGAACGAGATCGAGCTGCGCGACGCGGCCGGCAAGCCGCTGATCCGCGATCTGTTGGCGCAGGCCAAGGCCAGCGCCAACGGCACCGTCGAGTACCGTTGGCTGAACCGGGTCAACAACCACGTCGAAAACAAGTTCAGCCAATACCACAAGGTGGGCAAGTACATCGTCTGCGTCGGCTACTACACGCCGCGCGGCTCGGTCGAGGAGGCCCAGGAGCTGCTCGACAAGGCGGTCGCCTTCATGAAGAAGTCCGGCGACA
This sequence comes from Rugamonas rubra, assembly GCF_900114705.1. Lineage (GTDB taxonomy): Bacteria > Pseudomonadota > Gammaproteobacteria > Burkholderiales > Burkholderiaceae_D > Rugamonas > Rugamonas rubra. Next base: position 1,141 of record NZ_FOTW01000015.1, on the reverse strand, counting down.
AGGCCGCCTTCGCCGCCTTCAACAGCCCGCAGGGCGGCTTCACCCACAACGACTTGTACGTGTTCGCCATCGGCATCGACGACGGCACCTACCGCGCCTCGGGCGACTCGCCGCAGCTGGCCGGCATGGAGGTGCGCGGCCTGCGCGACGCCGCCGGCAAACCGATGATCGAGGAGATGATCAAGCTGGCCCAGCAAAAAGGCAGCGGCGTGGTCGACTTCGTCTGGCGCAACCCGGCCACCAACGCGGTGGAACAGAAGCACTCGCTGATCCAGCGCGTCGACCAGGTGTTGCTGGGCGTCGGCTACTTCAGCAAGTGACGCCGCCGGCGCTTGCCTGAGCAAGGGTGTTAATAAGCCGTTCGCCCAAAGGCGCCGGGATTGGCACCAAATAGCCTCGAAATGCTGTACCTTCGTCCCGCCGCTGCCTTTACCTTCGGTTGCCGCATACTGAGATTTTTGAGGTAACGTGCCTACACCAAGCCAAAAAATCATAGCACTGCGTGCTATCATTTAAGGAGCAAATGAGCAAAAAAAGAGTGTTCAAAACAAAGACATTCGCTCGATGGGCCAAGAAGGTCATATCGGACGACCTGCTTTGCCAAGCTGCGCGTGAGATTGAACGTGGCGAGTTTGAAGCTGACTTAGGTCAAGGTGTTTGCAAAAAGCGAATTGCCTTACCTGGTCAAGGAAAGAGTGGCTCGACCCGTTCGCTGGTGGCAAAACAGCAGAAATCAGCAATTTTCTTCCTTGCAGGTCGAGAAAAGAGTGACCCAGGAACAGATTTCTCTCCCAAGGTGCGTTTTCCACGCCAAACTGGACACCCATTCCACGCCAAACTGGACACCCATTCCACGGCAAATTGGACACCTAGTCCAGCGCAAACTGGACACGCATTCCACGGCAAACTGGACACCTGGTCCAGCGCAAACTGGACACTGATTCCGCTCCAAACTGGACAGTTTGAAGCGGCCTGAGTAGGGCCATCGGCAAGGGGATAACTGTGGCAACCTGCTGGATTTTTATCCGGAGGGTTGCTTGACCAATAAAAGGTTATCCATGCGCAAAATCCACGAAGTCCTGCGGCTGCATTTCGAGCACGGCCGCTCCAAGCGGGAAATCGCCCGCATCATCAACGTTTC
>NZ_FOTW01000041.1 GCF_900114705.1 Rugamonas rubra | reverse complement strand
GTGTGCGTGGCGGTGTCTTGAACGGTGGCGCTGGTCGCTTGCAGTTGCAGCACGCGGCCCGGCGCGAGGGTGCCACGGCGGTGATCGAAATACATCACCTGCGCGCCCAAGTGCAGATGACGGCGCACATCGAGGATGCGGCGCGGGTCGGCGAGCATTTGGTTGAGGGCCAGGCTCAATTCATACAAGTCGAGGCTGGGGGCGTTACGCAGGGCGTCAAGAAGGCGGGAGTCCATCCCGCAATTTTAACGCGTCATGCCCATTGGTAGGTCGGCAGTGGCAGCAACTCGGCGACCCGGTTGATCGGATGCGATGGCAGCCGGGCCAGCACGTCCTTGAGCCACAGGTAGGGATTGATTCCGTTCAGCTTGGCCGTGCCGATCAACGAGTACATCGTCGCCGCCGCGCGGCCGCCACGCGCCGAACCGGCGAACAGGTAATTCGAGCGCCCCACGGCGATCGGCCGGATCGCCTGCTCGATCGCGTTATTATCGGGCACCAGCACGCCGCTTTCGGTATAACGCACCAACGCCTCCCAGTTGCGCAAGGCGTAGCCGAATGCCTGGGCCAGTGGCGCCTGCGGCACCAGTTGCGGCACCTGCCCGTCAAGCCAGCGACGGAACTCGGCCAGCAGCGGCACGCTGTGCTCCTGGCGCTGTCGTAACTTCTGGTCCGGCGTCAGGTCGCGTATGGTCCGCTCGATAGCGTACAAGCGTGCGATCCAGGCCAGCGCCACGCTGGCCAATCCCGGCGTTTTCTGCACCTTGGCGATCTCGAAGAACTTGCGACGGCAATGGGCCCAACAACCGACCTCCATCACGCGCCCGCCACGATACAGCGCCAAGTAGCCGCTGTAGGCGTCGGCCTGCAAATAGCCCTGATAGCCGGCCAGAAAGGTCGCCGGATGAATCGCCTCGCGCGATTCGGTGAATTCGAACAGGACCGCCGGTGGATGATCGACCCACAAACCATTTTCTTCGCGCTGACCGGCGCCAAGGTAACCCCACAGGCGGGCCGTCTTGGTGCTGCCACGGCCGGCCTCCTGCAGCGGCATCGTGGTGTCGTCGGAGTTCACGCGCGGCGCTGCCAGGATATGGGCCTTGAGCGCCGGTCGTAGTACCGCCAGCAGTTCCGCTGCGGCCAGCTTCCACTCGCACAGCGTGGCGCGCGGCAGGTGCACGCCATGGCGCTTGAAGATCGCCTCCTGGCGGTTAAGCGGCAGATGGTCGGCGAAGGTGCTCACCAGAACCTGCGCCAGCAGACCGGCGCTGGCATTGGACTTCGGCAGTGGCGACGGCTGCGCCGCCGCCGTGCGTACGGTCGACTCGCCGTCTTTCTTGCACGCGTACTTGATGCGCACGTGCTCGATCACTGTCAGCTTTGCCGGCGTGTAGTCCAGTGTTTCGGAGACCTCCTCGCCGATCTTCTCGATCCGGTCGAAGCATGCCTTTTCGGCATCGCTCAGGTCGTACTCGACGCGCTCGCGCGGCAAGTCCTTCGGCAGTGCCGGACGCCCGCGCCGTACGTGACCGGAGACCGGTGTTGCCGGTAAGGCCGGCGGCACGGGAATGGCGACGGATTCGGCGAACAAATCGCCCTGGCCAGGCAGTTGTTCCGAGCTGGCGCCGAAGCGCGCACGGACGAACTGGGCCAACTGGTGCTTGAGTAATTCGACCTGAGTCCACAGATCGTGGGCGATCCGGTTCTGTTCGAGGGCGATGCGGCGCATCGCGTCGAAGTCAGATGGAAGGTCGGAGGGATCAATGAGCGCCAGCATGCGGATCAAACGCATGAGCATGCCGGCGCGTTTACAGCGGATGAAAAATTAATCGCGGCATCACGCGACGCGCTGTGCCGTGACGGGCGGATGTGGTTGCAGCGGCGGAATGTCGATGCCTTCGAGCCAGGCGTGCAGCTCGGCCACCGACAGACCGCGCTGGGTCAGCAATTCCGGCGCTGGGAAGCGGCCACGCTCGAGCCGCTTGTACCAAAGCGCGAAGCCGGTGCGATCCCAATACAGGATCTTGACCTTGCGCCGGTCGCGCCCAACGAAGACTAACAGGTGGCCGGACATCGGGTGTTGCGCCAGAAGCGGCTCGACCAGGTAGGACAAACCATCGACGCCGTTGCGCATATCGACCAGGTCGCGGCATACGTAGGCGCGGCAGGCGCCTGCGATCAGCATGAGAAGCCGCCAAGGCGACCCAGCAGCTGACGCACGACCCGGTCGGCATGGGCGCCTGTCAGCTCGATGCGCATCCCGCCACTGCTGATGACGACGCTATCGCGCGCCGCTGACTTGGCCGGCGCCGCAACGACCGGAGGCGCGACCGGCGCGGCGCACTCCATCATTGAATCCGGCAGCACCGGAATGAAGCAAGCATCCGGTGTCATCACCCTCGCCGCCGTCGGCATGGTCACCTCGCACTTGGCCAGATCCGCGCGCCGCTTGTGAAACGTGCTGGTCGCCACGCCGTTCTGTTCGCAAAACTTGCGCACGCCGATGCCTGAAGCTTTCCACCGTGTGATCAAATCAAGCCAGAACTCGTCGCCGTGCCGGTAGTAGTGTACCGCGCCGTGCTGGACTAACTGCTTTCCCATTGCCCGCTCCCTGCGTTGTCATCGATATGACGTACGTTCGCAGATCGGGAAGGTCATGCATAGACGGGGATTCGCTGACACTTACCGCGAAACGATGGCCGACTGGCTTGAATCGACGGCACGTGCGCTGAACTTCTATGGTGGAGTCACGCAGCTCATCGTTCCCGACAACCCGAAAGCGATGATCTCAGACGCCAACCGCTATGAACCACGCGGCAACGACACTGTGCTCGACTTTGCACGCCACTACGGCACCTCGATCCTCCCTGCACGTCCCTACCACCCACAGGACAAGGCGAAGGCCGAATCGGCGGTGCAAATCGTCGAGCGCTGGATCATGGCGCGATTGCGTCATCAGCAGTTCGGCAGCGTGCACGAGGTCAATCAGGCTATGGCGCCGTTGCTCACGAGGCTCAACGATAAACCCTTCCAGAAATTACCCGGCAGCCGTGCCAGCGCCTTTGCCGAGATCGATGCGCCGGCCTTGTTGGCGCTGCCACTACAGCGTTACGAGATGGCGCGTTTCAAGACCGTCAAGGTCCACATTGACTATCACGTCGAAGTCGAGCGCCACCGGTACAGCGTGCCGCAAACCTTGGTCGGTCAAGTGCTGGAAGCACGCATCACCACAGCCGTGGTCGAGCTGCTGCATCGCGGCCAGCGCGTCGCCAGTCACGCCCGCAATACCCGCGTTGGCGGCTTCACGACCACGCCCGCGCACATGCCTGCCGCGCACCGTGCGCACATGGAATGGACGCCGCAGCGCCTGATCCACTGGGGCGAGAACATCGGCCCGGCGACAGCCGAGGCGGTGACGCGGTTGATGGCCGAGAATAGGCATCCAGAGCACGGCTACCGCGCCTGTCTTGGCCTGTTGTCGCTGGCCAAGCGCTATGGCAAGGTGCGCCTTGAAGCAGCTTGCACGCTTGCCCTACAGATCGGCGCCTGCCAGTACCGCCACGTAAACGACATCCTGAAGAACAACCGCGACAGGGGCGTCCCTGTCATTGCTGACGAATGGGTCAGCCCCGAGCACGCCCACCTGCGCGGTCCCGGCTACTACCAATAAGGAATATGACGATGATGATGCACACCACCCTGGCGCAGTTGCGCACCCTGAAATTGGACGGCCTGGCTGCGGGCCTTGAAGAACAACTGGCCCAACCGAGCATGACTGCGTTGAGCTTCGAAGAGCGCGTGGCGCTGTTGGTCGACCGCGAGGTCCACGCCCGCAATGACCGTAAGCTGGTCCGACTGCTAAAAAACGCGCACCTCAAATATGGCCAAGCCGCGATCGAGGACATCGACGCACGCGCTGGTCGCGGCATCGATCGGCGCGAGGTGATGAGCCTGGCCTTGGGCGACTGGGTCAGTGCCGGCCACAGCGTCCTGGTCACAGGCCCAACCGGCGCCGGCAAGTCGTGGCTGGCCTGTGCACTGGCGCAGTACGCCTGCCGGCGTGGATACTCGGCGATCTATCAACGTGTACCCCGCCTGCAGGAAGAACTGCGCATTCGGCACGGCAGCGGGGCCTTCGGAAAATGGCTGCTGCAACTGGCCAAGACTGACGTACTGGTTCTGGACGACTGGGGCATGGGGACCATCGACGGTATGACGCGCTCGGATCTGTTGGAGATCATCGACGACCGCGCTGGCAACAAGGCGACGATCATCACCAGCCAATTGCCACTCGAGCACTGGCATGCGTGGATCGGCGACGCCACCATTGCCGACGCCATTCTGGACCGCATCATGCAGCGCAACCATCGCTTCACGTTGACCGGTGATTCGCTACGCACCCAACGACCAAAAACAGTCAAAAAGGAGAAAAACATCGCCCCAGCGTAACTGCTGTGGCCAATTCAGTTCTACGGCAGCGGTAGGTCATGCGCCTTGTGAAATAAGGTAATCGGAATAGCTGAATCGCTTCAGCTATTCCACTCAACGACCCCTTCGCGCATTTGCAGCGCATCAATTCCCTGGCCACGCAACAGGTTGACGGCGTCGGTCGACATCAGGCAGAACGGGCCGCGACAATAGGCGATGACAGGCCGGTCCCTGGGCAACTCCGCCAAACGATTCTTCAGTTCTGCGAGCGGCATCGAGCGTGCAAACGGCAAGTGGCCGGCTTGGAATTCCTCGCCAGGGCGCACGTCGATCACAATCACTTCGCCGGATTTCGCCTTGGTCAACAGTTCTTCGCGGCTGTTGCCGACCCACTCATGGGTGGCCGCAGAGAGCTGGCGCAGAGCATCCTGCAATTCAAAAAGCCTATCCTCGGCAAGGACCCGCAACATTACCCATAACTGACCTACCTCGGTACTGGCCAAGCGGTAAATGATGTACTTCCCTTGCCGTTCGGCTTCAACGAGACGTGCCGACTTCAACTCTTTCAGGTGAGCACTGACCAGCTTGGCGCTAATGCTAGCCTCCTGCGCCAGAGCTTCGACCGTTTTCGGGGACTGTCCCAGCAATTCAATCAGCTCCAGCCTTTTCGGGCTAGCGGTCGCCTTGGCAATACGGGCTACTTGCTCGTACAGGGCATCCTTTATGGTTCGGTTCGTTGTCATAGGCAGGAGTGTCAGCATTTCATCGGCCGAGGTCAAGCACCGTGGTGCGATGGCCTTGCTTGGATGGCAAATATCCATTATATTCCAATGATCGTTAGATTGTTGGTATTTGAAAATTCAAGGGAAAATCCCGATGCAAGCACTGTTCATTCTTAATGCTGCGCCATACGGCAGCGAACTCACCCACAACGGCTTGCGATTAGCCGGTGCGCTGGCCAGGCGCGAACACAATGCGGTGCGCGTCTACCTGATGGGCGACGCGGTCGGCGCGGCGAAGAGCGGCCAGAAGCTGCCAGAGGGACAGCCCAGCCTGCAAACCATCATTGAGCGCGTTGCCGCCGCTGCCCAGGGAAATGTCGGCGTATGTGCCGGCTGCATGGATGCGCGTGCCCTGCAGGACAGCGAACTGATCGACGGAACGCATCGCGGCACGCTCGAAGAGCTGGCGGACTGGTCCGAATGGGCGGACAAGATTTTCGTATTCTAGGAGGCTGCAATGTTTTTCAAGCAAAGAGCAAATGACGACGCTTCGATTTCGTACTTCTTTGGCTGCGGCGGTCAAGGCAAGGGCATCGCGGTCGATGTGCTGGCAGGAGACGAGGCTTGGTACATCGACCAGGCGCGCAAGCTTAATGTCGAAATTACCTACGTGTTCGATTCACACATCCATGCCGATCACCTGTCCGGTGGCCGAACCCTGGCGGCGCTGACGGGTGCGAACTATGCACTACACGAAAGTAATGTCGGCAAGACCGCATTTCCATTTACGCCAGTAGGCCACAATCAAATTATCGACGCCGGCAATACCCGCATCCAGGTCTTGCATACACCTGGACACACGGAAGACAGCATCTGCCTGCTTGTGTCGGACCGCCGCCGCGCGGAAGCGCCATGGTTCGTCCTGACCGGCGACACGATGTTCGTCGGCTCGGTCGGCCGCCCGGATCTCGCTGGACGCGAGACGGAAATGGCGGCCAAGCTCTGGCAAAGCCTTCATGATCGGCTGCTGAACTTGCCTGCTGAGCTGGAAGTTTTTCCAGGTCATCAGGCTGGTAGTGCGTGCGGCGCTGACATTTCGGGCAAGCCTTCGTCGACGATCGGCTTCGAGAAGCGCTGGAATCCCCTGCTGACATTGGGGAAGGACGCGTTCACGGCAACGCTCACCGCAACAGTCTTACCACGCCCCGCCGAGATGGACAGGCTTGTCGCCGTCAATCTCGGCCAAGCCGAGTTTGCTTGACTATGGAGTCGGCGATGCCTAAATCACTGTCACCGTCCTTTGCCGCCTCAGACCTGCGGCTCGGACTGCGTGCAAATTGGCGGCAGTTCAGCTTGCTTGTTGTGGTCAATGCCTTTGTCGGCGCCATGGTCGGTATGGAGCGCAGCATCTTGCCCGCCATCGCCGAACAGGAGTTCAAGCTGGTGGCCCACAGTGCGATCCTCGCGTTCATCGTCGTCTTCGGCGTGGCCAAGGCATGCACAAACTACTTTGCCGGCCGCTTTTCCGACGCCTACGGGCGCAAGGTCGTGCTGGTGATCGGCTGGCTTATAGCCGCGCCCGTACCTTTTCTGTTGATGTGGGCGCCATCCTGGAACTGGATCTTGCTGGCCAACGTTTTTCTTGGTGTTAGCCAAGGGTTGACCTGGTCGACCACAGTCATCATGAAGATCGATCTTGCCGGACCAAAAAATCGCGGCATGGCAATGGGAGTCAATGAGTTTGCCGGGTATTTTGCAGTCGGCGCGGCCGCGCTCGCGACAGGCTGGATCGCAGCAAATTACGGCTTGCGACCGCAGCCGTTCTACCTCGGTGTGGCGTTTGTCATGATCGGTTTGCTGCTATCGGTGCTGGTCGTGCGCGAGACACGCGGCCATTCGCACTTGGAAGCTGCAATGACGCCGTCGCCTGGTGCTGCCGTGCCTTCGCAACGTACGATCTTCTGGCAGACCAGCGTGCGCGACCCCAGCTTGTCGTCGATTAGTCAGGCTGGCCTCGTCAACAACCTCAACGATGGCATGGCATGGGGCCTATTCCCCTTCGTGTTTGGCGGTGCCGGCATGACCCTTGCACAGATTGGCACACTCGCCGCGATCTACCCAACTGTATGGGGCGTCTGTCAATTGTTCACAGGTGCCCTGTCAGACCGCATCGGCCGCAAAGGCTTGATCGTTGCGGGGATGTGGGTACAGGCGCTGGGTATTGCCATTATCGCGCTCCGGTCTTCATTCGCATGGTATGCGACAGGAGCGGTGCTGTTGGGGATTGGCACCGCAATGGTTTATCCGACCCTGCTTGCGGCCATTGGCGACGTGGTCAACCCGGTCTGGCGTGCTTCGACCGTCGGCGTCTACCGCTTCTGGCGCGACCTCGGCTACGCGATCGGGGCCTTACTTGCTGGCCTGGTGGCCGACTTGTACGGTGTGATCAGCGCGGTTTGGTTGGTCGCGGCAATCACTTTCCTGTCGGGCGTGATCGTCGCTTTCCGAATGCGCGAATCCAGATCGACCTGAACATCCCAGGGGGCGGCTACGCTACCATCGCCTACGCCATACTGGACTGCGAAATGCGGCACCATCATTTCACGCCGTCCGGCGACTTTCTGCGCGCCCAACAGCCAAAAGAGAGAAAAACATCGACCCATCGTGACCGCAGGGATTAGAATTTGACCGCGTAACTCCAACTCATGCGCAGCGGTCACGTTCCACGGAATGACTGGTCACGTTCGCCGGAATACGCACCTAGACTTGTCGTTGAATTGTGTTCGTCGTAAACTTTGAATGAAGGACACAGACTATGCCTAAAGAGCCATTCGACTTCGGCCTTTCTGGAAGAAAACTTTTCGACTCAGAACGAAAGGCAGTGGAAATCTTCATTCGCAAGTATTCATTCGTTAGTAGAGTGGACCTGCGTTCTCAGGCCATTTCGAGGCATTCCCGTGGCGAAGTCGACGAAAACCTGGAGGACGTGTCCGTACTGCCCGCTAAGCCGTCCTCGCAGCCCAAGCAGATGAAAACGGCCAGAGCATCGGGAAAGATATCTAAGGCAGAGAATGAGGCGAGGACCATGGCCCTCAAGGTGGCTATTTTTGGTGTTGCTGCACAATCGTCTAAAAAGGATTAGCTGCTAAAGGGGGCTTCGGTGACGGACGACCAACGCCGAAATTGCTTACCGCCGCAGGCGCGGTCAGGCTGCTGTTGCGCTCTTAGCGCAACAGTCCCGGAGCGCCCAACTCCAATTCGACACTTCCGGCCGGCGCCACATCGGCGTCGCCGTCATCGACCGGGCGCAAGGCCGCTGCCGGCCGGGCCACCAGCCCGGCCATGAGCAACAAGGCGAGCGAGTGTAGTTTCTTATTCAAGCGCTTCCGAAACCGTCTTCGTTTCTTCGCCCTTGGCCAATACCACCTGGACCACGGTGTGCTTGCTTTCTGACGCGGGAGTCAAGCTGACCGTCCGATAGCCTGGATTGTCGTGTTCAGCCTTGTCTGCGGCGGCGCGTAGGGACTGCTTCGTATTGGCCAGCGCGCCCGCCTGCGCACGCGCGTGACTGAGGTCGCCACCCTCCTTGATCTGCTCGACCTTGGCCACCTTGCCGCTACCGTGATCGACCACGACCTCGTTGAACTTGCCGGACTTTGCGGTGTACACGGACAGTTGGAGTGCGCCGTTGTCCAGCTCGAATTTGGCGGAGATCGGCTTACCGCTCTTCGCCGATGCCTCCATTCCCTGTTGAAGCGTGACTTTGGCGCCAGACAGCGCCTTGAGCAAATCGCGCTGGTTGGACGGCTCTTCTGCCGATGCCGGCAAGGACTGGCCGAGCGCGATGGCGCTCAGGAAGGCGGCTACAAAATATTTACGTTGCATGGCAATACCTTTCGCTGGATGGGAAGGATCTACGGCATCACTTGATACGTGGCGCCGTCACTCGTAAAACACTGCGTCCGCCTACGTCCTTCAATGGGAAGTAGGCCAGATGGGTTGCCGGGTCGACCGCAACGACATGGGCGTTCGACCCCAGATACGCCTCGGCAAGCATGCTCACTTTGCCGGGCTCTACCTTGAAGAGCGAGACGATGCCGGACTCGCCTGCGACATACAACCAGCCGGGTACCGGATCAAAGGCCAGCACGTCCGGTTCGCCGCCCAAGTTGAAGGTGGCAAAAATGCGGCGCGACGCTAGGTCGAGGACTATCAATTTGTTGTTGCCCTCGCAGGCGATGAAGGCGCGGCGTGAAGCGGCATCGATATACAGACCGTGGTTGCCACGTGCGCCGGGCAAGGCTGTCCGTGCCACCACGGTATTGGTGGCCGGATCGATCTCCACCAATTCGCCGTTGTCCTGGGAGTTGGCGAAGATATGACGCGATGCCGCGTCGTATTGTGTATTGCCGGTCTCGCGGCCTATCTTGATGGTGGCGACGCGCTGGTTGGTGACGGTGTCGACGACGGTATCGGTACCGTCATGCTCGTCAGAGATATAGAGCTGGTGTACGGCGGGCGCATATGCCATGCCGTCCGGATAGGCGCCGGTTGATGCGCGTGCAATCACCTTCAGGGTTTTGGCGTCGATGACCACCACCTGATTGGCGCCGGTAGCCGTGGCGTAGACCCGGCCCAGTTCCGGAACGGCCAGCACGCCATGCACATCCTCGATGCCGGAGATCGTTGTGATAACTTGCCGGCTCTGCGTGTCAACTACGGTGACAGCACTGTCTCCCAGGTGGGCGAGGAATAGGCGGTGCGTGATGGGGTCCAGGCTGCCATAGTCCCAGCGCGTGGTGCGGCCCGGTAGTGGGATATCCGCGACCACGCTAACCGGCAGCGGCGCGGCTGCCGCCAGCAATAGCGGCAGCGCCAGTAGAACAAGGGGGCGGATGATGACGCGCATGATCAATCCATCTTCGGCGGCCAATTGTGCGCCTCCGCCTGGCATGACTGGCACCAAGCATAGAGCGCGTCGTACATGACCATTCCATGCCTGAGCATTTCGTGGTCGTCTCTGTAGATCTTCGACAGGCCAAGGGACAGGGCAAACAGTCCGGCCGACTGCGGAGATAGGTCCAAGCGGCTCGTATCGGCGCCGCGCACAATCAACGCAACCTGCTGCAGCGCCGGTTCCTCCAGCGCATATTTCTTCAGGAAGGCGTCGAAGCTGCATAGCTCCCCTTCGTGTCCTAGCTCAACGCCGGGAATGTCGTAGGGAATGACGTCGTCGCTTGTGGCGCGGCGCAGCACTTCCTGCGCCGGCACATACAGGAATTCCGCGTGCGGATCGATAAAGCGCTTGATCAGCCAGGGACAGGCGATGCGGTCGATCTTCGGCCGTTCACGGGTAATCCACTTCATCATATTCTCCTCAGGCGCGCGACGCGTCGTAGCGCTCGGCGACGTTGTCCCAATTGATAATATTGAAAAGGTTGTTCAGATACTCGGCACGGCGATTCTGATACTTCAGGTAGTAGGCGTGCTCGAACACGTCCAGCAGCAGCAACGGTTGCACTCCCCAGGCGGTCAGCTTTTGATGGTTCTCGCATTGCAGCACCATCAGCTTTTTGGTGGCGGCATGGTAGCCCAGCATGCCCCAGCCAGAAGCCTCGACCGTGGTGCTGGCGGCGACCAGATGGGCCTTGAATTTGTCGTAGGAGCCGAATTCAGCCGCGATCGCCTTGGCCAGGTCGCCTTTCGGCACCCCACCTTTTCCGGACAAATTGCTCCAGTAAATGGTATGCAGGATGTGGCTGGATAGCTGGAAGGCCAGTTCCTTTTCGTAGTGCTTGACCAGGGCGAAGTCGCCGCTGTCGCGCGCCTTGACCAACGCCTCTTCGGCCTTGTTGGCCGCCGCCGCAGCAGGCTTGTGGTGGAAGTTGTAGTGCAGTTCGACGGTTTTGGCGTCGATCACCGGCTCCAGTGCGTCGTATGGAAACGGCAACGGGGCGACGGTATACTTGCCGCTGGCATCGGTCAATTGGTCCATCGTACGGCTCCCTTCTTTAGCGGCGGCTGCGGGCAGCTGTGTGGCGATGATTCCGGCGCTTGCGGCGGCGGAGGCTTGTATGAATTGACGGCGTGTTGATGGCATTGCGATCTCCCTCGTTGTAGATTCAAACCTATGCCCTGGCTCGACTCAGCGCAGTGGCTTGAGCGGCGCCAGGGTTCCAAAGTACATCTCGCGGCCATGTCGACGTAATTGAACTTCCTGCCCGGCCACGCGCACCTCATAACATTCGCGGACGCCGGCAGGCAGGCTCCAATTCAGGCACATACTGTGGTCCTTAATCTGCCATTGCCCCTGCACGCTGCGCCCCATCTCCTCACCGCCCAGGCGACCGTCGCGCTTGAATTGGTAGACGTAATGCATGCTGTCGCTCAATTCACGGTCGGTAAATAAGTTGCTTAGTTCAGTTTCATCGCTGACTCGCCGTGCTGCGGCCGGTGCAGCGGTTGCCCCCGCTGCGATGAGCAGCATCAAAGCACTGCAGATCGCTGATTGGTTCATCCGATTAATGATGCAGCAGCGGATAAATCACCAGACCCGCTGCGGCTGCCGCCGCGACGATCACCGGCTCCTGCATTTTCTTGAACTTCCACAGCAATACGATTGCCACCAGTGCAATGGCAAGGGTCGGCAGATCGACAATCGAACGACGGGCGATCACAATGACCGAACCGGTGATCGCGCCCACCGCCGCCGCCGTGATGCCGTCGACAAAAGCCAGCACCCCGGGCAGCTTGCCGTACTTCTTGAAATACGGCGCGGGCAGGACGGTGAACAGGTAGCATGGGATGAACGTGGCCAGCGCGGCCACCGAGGCGCCCGGCAAGCCGGCGATCAGATAACCAATGAAGCCGACCGTGATCACCACGGGACCCGGCGTGATCATCGCCACCGCCACGGCGTCGACGAACTGTTTGTCATTGAGCCAATGGTGCTCGGTCACCACGCCGCCGTACAGGAACGGCACGATGGCCAGGCCGGAACCGAACACGAAGGCACCTGCCTTGGCGAAGAAGATGCCTATCTGCGTCAACAGCGACAGGTCAAAGCCGGCCGACACGGCAGGCATGGAAGGCGCCTGTGCCAGCGCGATCGCAGGCATGCTGCCCTTCCCCAGCCATTTCGGCGGCGCCCGCAGCAGCCAGACCAGTGTGCCCGATGCGATGAATAGCCAGGCGACTTCCGACTCGGTCACCACGGTGACGCCAACCAGCAGCAGGTAGATGGCCCATAGCAGCTTGTCCTTGCCCACGCTCTTGATGGTCAGCTTGCGGGCGCTGATGGCGATTATAGCGATGACCCCTGCCCCCACACCATAGAACACCGCCTGCATCCACGACAGGCCGCCATAGCGCACGTAGGCCCAGCCCAGCGCCACCACCATCAGGAACGATGGCAGCACGAACGCCAGTCCCGCCAGCGTGGCGCCAAGGATGCGATAGTGGACATAGCCCATGTAGATGCCCAGTTGCGCCGCCAGCGGTCCCGGCGCGATCTGCGCCAGCGCCAAGCCTTCCTTGTAGTCGGCCTCGCTGATCCACTTGCGCTCCTCCACCAGATCGCGGTGCATATAGCCGACCAGCGCAACGGGGCCGCCGAATCCCAGAGTACCCAGGCGCAGCATGTAGAGCACCATCTGCCACAAGGTATACGCGGCACGGCCGGGTGTCGATTCCTGCATGTTCATGTGATTTCCTTAATTTTTCCGCGCGCTGGCTGTGACTCGCCGGCAAAGTGGAGGTAGAGCGAATCCAGTACAGCGCCTATTTCTTGCATCAGTTGATCGTCATCGGCAACGCGCTGCCGTACGCCCCCCAACATGGCCTCGAACCCGGCCGCCTCCGGTACGAAGCTGCCGCCCACGTCGAGCGCATGCACCATGGCGCCCAGGCCCATCAACCCCTTGTCGTTGTCGAGCCCGAAACTGGCCCGTAGCACTTCAAACGTCACGCGGTCTCCGACGTGGGTGAAGGTGGCTAGGTCAAAGTCGAATCCGAGCGCATCGGCCGGACAATCGGCCGGGCTCTCCAGCCACAGGAAGTGGGCCTGTGGATCGATGAAGCGCTTGATCAGCCAGGCGCTGGCCGCTCTGTCCACCCAGAGATGGCGCCGGGTAGCCCAGGTGCGGGCTTGATACTTGGCGCGGTCGAGCAGCGCGATCGCTCCGTCCACGGCTTGCGGCTCACCGGGCGACAGCACGGTTTCTACAGCGGAAACAAAGTCCAGCCATGCGGCTTCGGTGCTCGCACTGGTCTCATCGGGAAAGTAATCGATCGCGCGAATCGCCTCGTAGTCGCGCCGCAGCTTGCGCAGCGAGCGATTGAGGTCGGCGGGTGTAGCGGTGGTGAACTCTTGGCGGGCAGCGAACAGCGCCTTGGAAAAGACCGCATAGTCCTCGCTCCGCCCAAACAGCGCCTGGTACAGCCGGCCCTGCTCTTCGGTGTCGGCCTGCACTGTCAGCAACCAGGCGCTGCCGCCTTCGCGGATGGTTTCGGCTGCAAGCTCGTCCAGTTGCCGGCGTAGCGAGTTTTGGTCCGGCAGAAGGTAGGCGCCGTCGCGCAAGGCGCAGCAGCCCAGGCCCTTGAGCGTACGCCAAATGCGCATGCGGGCCGTCGCGCTATTGGTCGGTAGGCTGACGATTAAGGCCAGCCAAGTGGAAGTTGTCGTAGTCATACGCTTAGCATAGATCTAAGTCGCGTTTACTACAAGATTTATCGCTATCTCTACAAAATTATAATTTAATGCTGATGACGATGGTGAATATCTGGATAGTGCGGGTGGCCGTGCTTTAGTGGCGCGTGGTGGTGTGCATGCGCGTGCGGTTCGACACCGTCCCAGTCGAAGTCGTGTTCGTGCTGGTGGTGCTCATCATGGCTGTGCGCATGCGCGTGCGACATTGGTAGGTGTTCATGCTCGTGCGCGTGCGACTCCGTCAGGTGCAACCAGATACCGCCCCCCATTAACGCCGCCGCGACCCAAAACAAGGGCCCGGGCACCTCACCCAGCATCAGCAGCGACAGCGCGGCGCCGGCAAAAGGCGCTGCCGAGAAATAGGCGCCGGTGCGGGCGGTCCCAAGATGCCGCAGCGCCAGCACGAACAGCACTAGGCTCAGGCCGTAACCGCAAAAGCCGACCACGCCGGCCAGCAGCAACGTGGGCGTTGCCGGCATGGCCGCTCCCAGCGCCAGTCCAATCATCAGGTTGACCGTTCCAGCCACCAATCCTTTGGTGCCGGCGATCTGCAACGGGTCGCTGGCCGATACCTTGCGTGTCAGGTTGTTGTCGATGCCCCAGCACAGGCAGGCGCCGATGATGGCGAGAGCGCCCCAAGGCAGTCCGGTGGCGGGCGCCTGATCCCACGACAACAGCACGCCGGCCGCGACAATGAGCAGCATGCCGATGAAAATGCGCCGGTCGAAGTTTTCCTTGAACACGAACCAGGCCAGCATCGACGTCAACACGCCTTCCATATTGAGCAACAGCGACGCCGCGGAGGCGGAGACGCTGGTCAGCCCCGCCATCAGCAGCAACGGCCCAACCACCCCGCCGGCGGCGATCGCGCCGGCGAACCACGGCACGTCATGGCGGGTCAGCGCAACCGGCTGATCCTGGTCGTTGCGCTTGACGAGCGCGCGCACGGCATAGCAGATGAGCAGGCCGATACCACTGCCGAGGTACAGCACGCCGGCCAGCGTCGCGGGCGGCATCTGGCCGACCAGGGTCTTGGCGAAAGGGGTGCTGGCGCCGAACAAGACGGCGGCGAGCAACGCGTAGATGATACCTATATGCATGACATGATCCAGAACTGAGCGGGCGGAAATGATTGGGCCTGCACATGGCTGACCCAATGCCTTTTATTTTACGGCCACGTCGCCGATGAAGACGGTTTTATCCGCAAAGGTGATGCTCGCCTGCATTTTGCTGCCCACAGGTGGCTTGGCGCCCTTGGCTTCCATGCCATTGACGCCTGCCGGCTGTAGCGCGGCTTCCCCCTTGGCTGCGTCCTTAAACCAGACCAGTTTGCCTGTCGCGCCGGCGGTCGGAACCTTCGCGCCCTTGTCTGTCAGGTACACGACCACGCCGCTGGCGGAGCTGCTCGCATTGAGCTTGATGGTCTGCTGCGGTTCATCGTCATGGTCTGGATGCGCGAAGGCGCCGGTGGACACACTCAACATCATGGCCAATACTGCGCTTGCAAATTTCATGATTTTTCCTCCTTGGTGGCGGCGATTGGATGCCGGGCTCGCCGCCTTCAGCCCGGGCGACTGCATTTATTTCCTGAAGATGTCGCTGTAGAAGCCGCTGGCATTGAGCACGATGGTGACCGGCTCCGAGCTCAAGTTTTTCCAATACCAGCCGTGCACGCCGGTGAACGGAGCAATCAATGAGCCTCGTGATTCGCTGACGCCCTTGTTCAGGATGAAACTCTCGAATTCATCCTTGCCAGCATCGACCGGCTCACCGTGGAAGTCGTGATTGACCAACTCGCCGTTCTTGGTTTTCCATGAATAGATCAGAGTGGCGCCCTTGGCCAGATGCGTCTTGACCTCCAGCCCTTTATTGGGCGGCAGCACGATTTCCATCACATCGGCGCGGTAGGCCACCTCCTGGGGCGAGGCGATCGTCATCTGGCGCGTTTCGCCTTTGGCTGATACGGTCGAGCCTTTGGTGACGCCCTGCATGTCTGGCATGCCGGCCACGCCGCCGGTTGCCGGTGCGGCACGATAGAGCTTTGTCAGGCCCAGCGCCTTGCCGGCGCCGGTGGGGTCGATACCGTATTCGGCCGGCAGCACGGTGGTCGCCAGCAGCAGGCCGGCCACGCCGATCGCGATCAGTGTTCCGCGCAACAGTTCTTTTTTTGGGACGACAACGGCGCCGTTCAATTGTTGGGACATGGTGTTTCCTTATTTGGTTAAGAAGCCGGTAAATTGGAAGCCCGCCAGGATCAAGCCCGACGTCATCAGCACGAAGTTGCCGGTGGCCGCGTGGCGCGCGAAGCTGGTGGTGCTGCGCCAGTAGCGCATGGCGATCAGGATCATGCTCAGGGCCAGCAATTGGCCGATTTCCACGCCGACGTTGAATGCAACCATGTTGGGGATCAGGCCATCGGGCGACAGCGCGAAGTCCTGCAACTTGGTGGCCAAGCCCAGGCCGTGGAAGAAGCCGAAGATCAGCACAGCCGCTTTCTTGTTGGGCTGCACCCCGAACACGGTGCGGAATCCGCCCAGGTTGTCGAAGGCGCGATACACAATGGACAGCCCGATGATGGCGTCCACCAGGTAGGCGTTGATATGCCAGCCGTTGAGCACGCCCATCAGCAAGGTGGTGCTGTGGCCGACGGCGAACAGCGTCACGTACATGCCGACGTCCTTCAGCCGGTACAGGAAGAAGATCACGCCGCACAGGAACAGCAGGTGGTCGTAGCCGGTCACCATGTGTTTGGCTCCCAGGTACAGAAACGGCAGGATCTGCACGCCGCTGCTACCCTGCAGGAAGCCCTTGTCGGACTCGGATACGCCGTGTGCCATTGCTGCTGCCGCCATCAAACTCAGCACGGCGCCTAGCAGCCAGTGACGCCAGATGGCGCTGCAGCGATTCAAAAACGTCATACAGAACTCCTCAGGTTGATAATGGATTGCTGACTGCTTTGGCTTTACGCCGGCGCAGCACCATGCCGGTGATGGCCGGCAGGACAAATAGCGTCAGAATAGTGGACGTGACCAAGCCGCCAATGACGACGGTGGCCAGCGGTTTCTGCACCTCGGCGCCGGTGCCACTGCCGATCGCCATCGGCACAAAGCCGAGCGAAGCGACCAGCGCCGTCATCAGCACCGGACGCAGGCGTTCCATGGCGCCTTCGACAACGGCCGTGGCGGCTTCCACGCCATCGGCCAGGCGCTTGTTGATCGCAGAGATCAGCACCAGGCCATTGAGCACGGCAACGCCGGACACCGCGATGAAACCCACCGCCGCCGAGATCGAGAACGGCATGCCGCGCAACACCAGCGCGAACACGCCGCCGGCCAAGGCCAGCGGCACGGCGGTGAGGACGGTGGCGGTCAGCATTGCATTGCCGATCGCCAGGTACAGCGCGGCCGTGATCAGCACCAGGCACACCGGCACGATCAGGGCCAGGCGCGCGGTGGCGGCCCGCAGGTTCTGGAACTGGCCGCCCCATTCCATCCACGATCCGGGCGAGAGCTTGACCTCTTTCGCCAAGCGGGCCTGCGCGTCATCGACATAGCCGCCCAGGTCGCGGCCGACCACGTTGGCCTCGACGTAGATGCGGCGCTTGCCGTTGTCACGGCTGATCTCGTTCAAACCTTGCGTGAACCGGAACTGCACCAACTGGCGCAGCGGCACCGAGGCCCGCTGCTGCTCGCCCGCGACCGGCAGCATCACCGGCAACGCCCCCAGTTCATCCAGGTTGTCGCGCAGCGCACCGGGCAGGCGCACCACAATGTCAAAGCGGCGGTCGCCTTCGAAGATCTGGCCGGCCGGGCGTCCCGCCAGCGCGGTCGACACGGTGTCGGCCACTTCCTTCACCGTCAAACCATAGCGCGCGATGGCGGCACGGTCGAAGGCGATATCGAAGGTCGGGAAGCCTTCCGTTTGCGCCACCCGCACGTCGGCTGCGCCGGGCGTCTTGCGCAGCACTTCGGCCACGCGCCTGGCGCTGTCGGCCAGCTGGTCCAGGTCATCGCCATAGATCTTGACGGCGACATCGCTGCGCACGCCGCCTATCAACTCGTTGAAGCGCATTTCGATCGGCTGGGTGACGTCGTAGTTGTTGCCGACGATGGGCTTGGTCTTCTCGCGGATACGCTCGATCACCTGCTCCTTGGTGGTCACGCCCGCCGGCCATTCGCTCTTCGGTTTCAGGATGATGTAGTTGTCCGATGCATTCGGCGGCATAGGATCGGCCGCCAGGCTGGCGGTGCCGGCTTTGGAATACACCGTCTGCACTTCCGGCAGCGTCAGCACGGCGCGCTCCAGCGGCAAGTCGAGCGCCAGCGACTGGTCGATGCTGGTCGAAGGGATACGCACCGAGGACAGGTTCAGGTTCTGCTCGTCCAGCGTCGGCATGAATTCGCGGCCGACGAAGGTGAACGCGACTGCCGCCAGTGCCAGCACCGCCACACCTACACCGACGAACGGCAGCGGACGCTCGACCGCACGGCGCAGCCACGGCAAGTAGCGTGTCTTGCTGGCGACGATGAGCCTGACTTCCCGCTCCGCCACCGGCCCCTTCATCAGCACGGCGATCATGGCCGGCACGAAGGTCAGCGACAGCACGAAAGCCGATGCCAGGGCCAGCATCAGCGTGATGACCATCGGCGAGAACATCTTGCCTTCCACGCCCTGGAACGTCAGGCATGGCAGGAACACCAGGAAGATCACCAGTTGGCCGTAGATGGTCGGGCGCAGCATCTCGCGCGAGGACGCCACCACTTCTTCCAGCCGTTCCTTGAGCAGCAGCAGGCGCCCTTCCGTGTGCTGGCGCTCGGCCAGCCGGCGCAGCGTGTTCTCGACGATGATGACGGCGCCGTCGATGATCAGGCCGAAGTCCAGCGCGCCCAGGCTCATCAGGTTGCCGGAAATGCCGAGCGAGTTCATGCCGATCGCGCTCATCAGCAGCGACAGTGGAATGACCAGCGCCGCGATCAGCGCCGCGCGCCAGTTGCCCAGCAGCCCGAACAGGATGGCGATCACCAACAGTGCGCCCTCGGCCAGGTTCTTGGCCACAGTGCTGATGGTGGCCACGACCAGCTGCGAACGGTCCAGCGTCGGCACGATTGCGACTCCCTCCGGCAGCGTCTTGGACACTTCCTTCAGCTTTTCGCCCACCGCGTGCGCCACCGTGCGGCTGTTGGCGCCGACCAGCATCAGCGCGCTGCCGACCACCGTTTCATAGCCGTCGCGGCTGGCCGCGCCGGTGCGCAGTTCGCCGCCCACGTTGACCTTGGCCACCTGGTCGACCGTGACCGGCACGCCGTTGCGGGTGGCCACCACGGCGCGGGCGATCTCGTCCTGATTGCGGATGCGGCCATCGGCACGCACCAGGTACGACTCACCGGAGCGGCGGATGTAGTTGGCGCCGACCGACACGTTGGACTCCTCCAGCGCGCGCGCCAGCTCGGCCAGCGACACGCCGTGCGCGGCCATCTTGGCCGAATCGGGTTCGACGACATACTGCTTGACGTAGCCGCCCAGCGAATCGATGTCGGCCACGCCGGGTGTGGCGCGCAGCTGCGGCCGGATGATCCAGTCCTGCACCGTGCGCAGATAAGCTTGCCTGGCCACGTTATCAGCCAGGTGCTCGCCCTGCTCGGTCAGGAAGCTGCCATCGGACTGCCAGCCTGCCTTGCCGTCATGGCGCGGTGCCCCCTTGCCGTCGGGATGGCTGTACTCGACGCTGTAATGGAACACTTCGCCCAAGCCGGTCGACACCGGCCCCATTTGCGGTGAAGCGCCTTCTGGCAGATCCGGCCGCGCTCTTGCCAAGCGTTCGGACACCTGTTGGCGCATGAAATACAAGTCCGCGCTTTCCTTGAACACTGCGGTGACCTGGCTGAAGCCGTTGCGCGAGAACGAGCGCACGCTCTCGACGCCGTTCAGGCCCGCCAGCGCGGTCTCGATCGGGAACGTCACGCGTTTTTCGATTTCGACCGGGCTCAGCGTCGGCACCACGGTGTTGATCTGCACCTGCTTGTTGGTGATGTCCGGCGTGACGTCGATCGGCAGCAGGTTCAGCTGCCAGGCGCCGGCCAGCGCGACCACCAGCGTCAGGAACAGGATCAACCAGCGCGCGCGGACCGAGCCGGTAAGTATGGAATCGATCATCATCAGTCCTTGGCGCTCTTGATCATGTCGGCCTTGACCAGGAAGGCATTGCGGGTGGCGACCTGCTGCCCGGCGCTGACGCCGGAGACGATCTGCGCCACGCCACCGCTGCGGGTACCGACCAGTACCGGCTGCGCGCGGAAGCCGTCCTTGGTGCGCACGAACAACACGTCGTGGCCGTCCACGTTCTGTACCGCGTCCTCGGGCACGACCAGGCCGGCGGCGCCGTTCTTGACGTGCAGACGGGCCTGCACACCCTCGCCCACCACCAAGGTGCGGACCGGCCCGACCGGGGTCAGCACCACGGTCGCGGCGCGAGTGCTGCCGCTAACGGTGGGCGTGACCGAGCGCACAATAGCCTCCACCGGTGCGCCGCTGGAGGCGACGATGGTGGCTTTGTCGCCAACGGCGACGCGACCGATATCGGCGGCCGGCAGCGAAGCTTCTATCTGCACCTGGCCATCGCCGGCGACCCGGAACAGCTCGGTCTGCGGTTGAACGAATCCGCCCAGGGTCGCCGTCTGGGCGGTGATCTTGCCGTTGATGGGGCTCACCACCGCCACCGATTTGCCGTCGGCGGTCACGTGGGCCGCCTTGGCCACCGAGGCGGCGCGCTGCGCCTCAGTTTCCGCCACAGCCAGCGACGATTGCGCCGTTTCCATGTCCTGTCGCGGCGTCACGCCCTGTGCGAACAGGCTGGACTCCCGCGCGTAATTTTTGCGGGCCAGTTCGGCTTTGGCGCCGGCGACGCCGCGGTCGGCGGCCATGGTGGCCGCTTCCAGTGAATCGACCTGGGCCAGTGCCTCGCCGGCACGGACGGTGTCGCCCAGTTGCCGGTTGACGCGCGAGATATTCCCGGAGGCACGGGCCACGATCACCGCTTCGCTGTTCGGTGGCGCAGCAACGGTGCCTGCGGTCAGGATCTCAGCTTGCAGTCCACCGTTCCCGACCGCTTCCACGGCGATCTTCGCGATCGCGAGGTATTCGGTCGGAATCTTGACTTCGACGCCGTTGTCGGCGGCGCCTGTCGCCGCCGGCGCTGCCGCAGTCGCGCTACTTGTGCCAGTGGAAGCCGCTACCGGCACATTGCGCGCGGCCAGCCAGTGTGAAGCGCCGAATCCAAGCGCGGCGGCGACGGCCACCAGCCCCGCGACGAGAGGCCAGCCCAGCGGCCCACGTTGTTGTTCCATCATGGTGTTTCTCCAAATACGTTACGGCCTTCGGCCAGAGAGAGGACGGCGAGCGAGCGCACCCGCGCCAGGCGGGCCTCGATGGTGAGCGCGGCTGCTTCGGACAGCGCGCGGCGTATGGCCAGCAGCTCGACCAACGCGGTCTTGCCGGCGTCATAGCCGACGCGCCCCAGGCGATAGGCTTCGGTAGCGGCGGCCTCGCCTTGTTGGGCAGCCAGTAGTCGCCGTTCGGCGGCCTGCGCTTGGACCGAAGCTGAGCGGTGCAGCGAGATCGCCTCCAGGCGGACCGCTTCCAGCCGCATGGAAGCGCTGATCGCGCGTTCCCTGGCTGCATCGATACCGGCCTGGTTGCGGTCGAACAGCGGAATGTTGGCGGTAAGGGCCACGGTCATCGCCTTGTCGTCTGACCAGCCGAACTTGCGCATGCCGATGCTCACGCCCAAGTCGGGCAGCCAGCGCTTTTGCTCAACTTTCACCTGGGCCGCGACGGCGTCGCGTTCGGCGGTGGAGCTGGCCAGCGCCGGCGCATCCCCCGGCGTCCAGCCCGGTTCGGTGCGCAGCGCCGGCACGGAGGCCAGGAATGACTGGCCAATGCTGGTATAGGGTTCCGTGGCGCCAACCAGCGCCGATAAGCGCTCCAGCGCCTCGACGGCGTCGGCGGCCGCCGATAACACGGCGGCCTGCGCGGCGGCGACGCTGGCGCGCGCCTGCGCCAGGCGGAGCTCGGCCTCGCGACCAGCCTTGACCAGTGCCTGGGCCGCGCGCAGATCGTCGTCGGCCCGCCCCAGCTCGGCGTCGGCCACCGCTTTGCGCTGCTGCATGGCTTCGGCCGTGGCGTAGGCCACCGCCAGCTCACCGGTGAACGCCAGCCGGACTTGGCGCTCACGCGCCCCGGCAGCGGCAGACTTGCGCTGTTCGGCCTCGACGCGCGCCGCGCGCTTGCCGCCCAGTTCGAACACTTGAGTAACGGTATAGGTGTCCTGGCGCTGGGACACGCCACCGGAGAGTGGCGCACCCAGGTTCTCGGCGGTGGCGTTCAGGGTTGGATTGAGCCAGGCACTGGCCTGGCGGGCGTCCGCGCTGGCGGCGCGCACATTGGCGGCCTGTTCCAGCAGTTGCGGCGCGTTGGCCTGCGACTGCTGCAGCAACATGGCAAACGATGGTGCCTCGGCCGCCTGGCTCAGCGCGGCTGCCGTACCCAAGACGAAAGATAAAACGGTTCGACAGACGGCGAAGTCCGGCGAACGGCCACGCGCCAACGCGCGTGAGCGTACAGATATTTTTTGCATGTAAAGCCCCTGCAGGATTGAACTGGATACAGTCAAGCGGGCTGGGTCTGGCGACGGCCGTCAAGGGCCGCTCAGAGGAACACCCGCGCTCAGGCGAGCGCGCGCGGAGGTCGGAGTAGCGGTGTGGTGCTGCGATCGGAGAACACGGCGGGCCGGAATGTCGGCGCGGCGCGTGGCGCCACAGGCAAGCATGGCTCGCTGAAAGCGCGGAACAGGATATTCATGCCGCAGCCCTGCTCATAGTCGGCAAGGTGCTGGATGGATTTCTGGGAACTGTCGACGTGAGTTCCGCCATCATCGGCGTCGTCATCATCATCATCATCGTCATGGTGGTGGAGGACGTGCTCGGCGTGTTCCGCCATATGTTTGGCGACAAACGCCAGTCCTTGTCCGCCACTGTTGCCCAGTACGTGCGTGAGATTGCGCTCCACCGCCGCAATTGCTTGCAGAGGGAGTACCAGCATCAGCAGTATCAGGAGCACGTTTTTCATTGCCGGGCGATTATAGCATCGGATGATGGCATGTCCTTCCTGCCGAGCTGTTCATGGCCAACGTTTCGTTCAAACGCTGTCAAACGCGACATCCCCATCGACAGGATGGCAAGAAGACTTGTTTAGTGGGATGCCTGCATTTTGCCTTCAACCGCCAAATGGTGCTCGTAGAACGGGTGAATCTGTATCGATAGGTGCGGAGCCTCCCGACTGTCGTTCTAGACTGTTCTATTGCCGTGAAGTGAGTATTATTAAGGTAATTACAAACCGACAGAGGTGCCGTGTATCTGCCCCGTCAAATCCATGAGAAATTCTTCCTTTAGCGCGCGCCAGTTAGCCGATCATCTACTGTTTCCTGGCCCATTCGATGATGCGCTGGCTTCGGGCGTGTTTGTTCAAGTGCATTCCAACGAAGAGTCCGCTCAATTGTTTTGGGACCTAGCTCCAATGCTGGAGGCCGGTGGTACTTTCGTGGTAGTGATTGATGCGGTGCATCTTATGGTCGAAGATGGGCTACAGCGTCTCGTTCACCTGCTGCGCGAACGGTGTGGGATGGAAAGTGCCCCTGACAGCGGGAGGGACGAATTGACTCTAGCAGACGCCCTTGCAAACATCATGCGACTTCAATCTCGTACGGTGGTCTTGCTTCTTGGTGGTGCGCAACGTTTACCTGCCGAACCTGGCGAGCGGGTTATGAAAGCGATAAAGGCGGCGAGAGATTGTGTAAACCTAGAGCCAGCTTCAACAGGACGATTTTTACTAGTGGCAACCTGGATTCTTCCGGCAAATCCTAGCAAGTATGTGGAGAATTCCTGCAGCGCCTTCTATGGCGCTACTGCCGTAACTTTAGCGCCCGGCGGGGCAGGAATTGCCAACTAACGTCAGTCGTCTGAAACCACATCGCAAAGTGGACACTTCCGGCAAAGCTGCTAACCTGACCCATACGGTGTCCGATATCGCCACCGACCTCTTTAGTCTATAGCTTTTTGAATCTGCGGCCAGTACCATACGCGCCTTTTATTCTGGTCGTTGGAGTTGGTCATGGTAAGACGACGTTTTAAGACCGAAGCAGACATTGCGCGGTACATCAAAGAAGGCTACGGCCAAGGTGAAGGTTCGTCATACAAATCTTGGATTCGAGTCCAAGACGTACCCTCAATGGGGCGTTCTCGGAAGGTCGTTGGCATCAAGTCCGGCCGCGTCCATCACTTCTTGTCGGATCTTGAGTACGCCTACTTCCTTCTGCTTGAGTTTTCCGACGAAGTTGTCGACATCCGCGAGCAGTATCCTCTGTTCGCTACAGTCCGCGCTCGGGACGTCGCTGCTGATATGGGTATTCAGTATCCGGTCTTTTATGGTACCCAAGTCCCCTTCGTTTTAACCTCAGACTTTGTGGTTACCTTGAGAGGTCCAGATGAGCGCAAACGCCTTGCGATCCGCACTTGTAAGTATGCCAGCGACTTGAGTGATCCGAACAAATACCAAGGCACGATCGAAAAATTGGATCTGGAGCGAGCGCTTTGGGCTGACCAAGGCCAAGACGACTGGAAGATCGTCACAGAAGACTTAATTAATCCGATCTTCAAGGACAACCTTGAATGGCTACATAAGTCGAACTTAACCAACAGAGTGGAGCTTGAATCGCAGTTGCTAGAACGGTTTATCGAAATTATGGTGAGCGAGTCGGACGGAGCGCGCACGCTTTCTTCAATAGTCCGGTCCGCATCGGTAGCTGTGGGTACGCCGTATCGCGTCGGTGTCCAGTTATTTAAGCAACTGGTATGGGAAAAACGCATTCTGGCAGAGATCATCAACACCAGGTTGGATCTGCTCTTGCGTTGTCCTAAACTGACGGTCGGGAACCCTTCTCAAACTGCACGGAGGGCTGCGTAATGCTATCCAATAACCAAGTTGTGGAATCAATCTTTTCTGATGCACCGTTTGAGTATCCGGCCAGAATTCTATGGATGAATCGCGCAAGTGACGTCGTCACGCTGTTCACGTTGCATGAACCATATAAAGCACCGTGGTCAATGCGCCTCAGTGAATGCGAGGCGATGCTGGCCGCTGAAAAGTTGCGTATGGTGACCATGCGGCTGCCGGCATTTATGCTTCAGTCCGATGAGGAACTCAGCCCTGCTGCAAAAGCGACGCGTGAGAGGGGATGGAATTTGATTCGCCCGCTGTTGGAAGGCGATGATCGTTACCAAATTTATTTTCCAGGAAAGTTCGGTGCCATCGTCAAAGCGTACGCGGAAACGGTGGGCAAAAATAAAAAGTCCATCTTCCGATTGCTTTATCGCTACTGGACCTACGGCATGTCTCCGAATGCATTCATTGGAAAGTTCGCCAACTCAGGTGCACTTGGAGTTGCGCGAGAATTCGTCAACGGGAAGAAACCTGGACGCCCTCCAAAATATCTTGGTGAGGTGGTCGAAAACTCGTCGAAGATATTGACAGACGAAGACAAAGAACTGGTCCGCATCGGATACTCCTTATTCAAGGATAACGACGTGAAGCACATCACTGATGCTTATCACAAAATGCTGAACCATTTTTATCGAGCGGAGATCCCATCTCCTGACGGTTCTGCTGGAGGCCAACCGTTAAAGTACTTGGACCAAATTCCAACGCTAAATCAGTTTTCGTACTGGGGCAAGAAGGTCTTTGACGAGATGGACGTCAGACGCGGAAGAAAAGGAGAAACAAAATGGGCAATGGATCATCGTGCTTTGATTGGCAATGCCTACCATGATCTTCGAGGGCCGTGTCACCGATTTGAAATCGATGCGACGATTGCCGACGTGTATCTCGTCAGCCGATTCAATCGAAACTGGATCATTGGCCGGCCCGTTGTATACGTGGTGATCGACGTAACGTCGAGAATGATCGTCGGCGTGCATGTTGGTCTTGAAGGGCCCAGTTGGAATATCGCGCGCCACGCATTGTTCAATGCGTTCACAGACAAAGTATCCTACTGCGCCCAGTTTGGAATCGCAATCAATCCTGCAGACTGGCCGTGTGAGCATCTGCCGTGGGAATTGGTTGCCGATCGGGGAGAGATGCTTAGCGGTGCAGCCGAGAGCGGCATCGTCTCAGGTCTATATATCAATCTGGACATCCTTCCTCCGTTTCGCGCTGATTGGAAAGGGACCGTCGAACGCTCGTTTAGGACCCTACATGATCTGACTCAAATTAAATGGCAGGCTGGTGGTATTAAGACGAGAGAAAAGGAGCGTGGTCAGAGGGATTATCGGCTTGATGCCACGCTCGATCTGTATGAGTTCACAAGGATTATCATTAAATCGGTCTTGCACTGGAATCATCACAGCCGTGATCCTGACCGGCTATCCAAAGTGATGATTGAGCAGGGCGTTGAACCCACGCCGATAGCGATTTGGAATTGGGCTGCAGAAAATAATCTCATCGAAGCCAACGTACGCTCACGAGAAGAAGTCTATCTTCATCTCTTGCCTCTGCAACGAGGCTCGGTTCAAGCCGGCGGGATTTTTTTTAAAGGTATGTTCTACACAAATGCGCTAGACCCGTCAGGAAAGCGTTCGGCGCGGGCACGGGCAAATGGGCGGGAAGCGATCGACGTGTGGCATGAACCTCTTGCTGACTATGTTTGGATTAAAGATGCCTCTGGAGAGTTTGTGAAGTGTCCGCTTCGGGGAACGGAAGCCAAGTGCAAAGGCATGCGTGTTGAAGAGGTTGAGGATATGTTGGCGATTACTGGGGCTGTATCGCCGGACACCAAATATGCGGATCTGAGCAGCCGTGTTGATCTTGATGAGTTCATTGAAAGTACTGTTGCGACGGCAGTCGCGGAGAAGGAACAAGTAAAAGTGCCTATGCCGAAATCAGCAATCTTGAAGGATATCCACGATAAGCGTAGCATTGAACGGGATGCAGAGAGACTGCGTGCGCTTGCACAAGCGCCTGGAGGAGAGCTACCTATGGCGCCACAGGCTGCATTACCAGCACAAGTGACAACGCAAGAATACGCTGGAGCGCGCGGCGCCGAAGTGATTAGTTTGTTGAGCCGTGTCGGCCGGGGCGGAGTCAAGAAATGATGGGCGAAACAACAATTCAGGCTTGGTACGAAGCCTCGCCTGTTCTGGAATATGCCGGGAACCCATTGATTGAGGCGATGCCACCAATTATGTCTGAAGAGGACGCGGCGGAGCGGCTGTCCAATTTTCCTCCGTTTCCAGATGACGAGCGCGAATTGCCAAAGGAGATCCGATTGCATTGCATTAACCGGATATCTCATCTGGTGCAACCGTTGCCAATTCACTTGGAACTTGAGGCCGTAGTCTCTTCGATAATCCGCAGCGGCTATATGGGACGCAACCCGATGGATGCCGCTACTTGGCGCCATTTGCATGCCCTTAGTCAGAGGAGCACGTCGCCTGCTTCGACGTTTAACTCTACGGCATCGACGTTTAGCCTAGTCGGTCTCAGTGGTATGGGTAAGACGACAGCATTGAAATCGGTGCTGCGTCTTCTTCCCCAAGTCATCAAACATACCCGATATCAAGGACGGGACCTGATCCACACGCAGATCGTCTGGTTAAAGTTGGAGTGTCCTCATAACGGCTCATTGGCTGGGTTGTGCCAGGACTTTTTTCGGGCTGTTGATGCAGCGCTGGGTGACGATATACATGCGCACTATTATAAATCCAAGCGCAATGAAGCTGATTTGATTCCTATGATGCGGCAGGTCGCAGCTACCTATTTTATTGGAGCCATCTTCATCGACGAGTTACAGCACTTGCAGGTAGCTAAGGCCACAGGCAAAGTCGAAATGCTGAACTTCTTCGTCAATCTCATCAACAGCATTGGTGTGCCTGTTGTCTTCATTGGAACAAATTCGATGGTCCAGCTGTTCTCGCATATTGTGCGCAACGCGCGGCGGGTATCTGGCCAGGGAATCTATGATTTCAAGCAGCCGACGGAAGAGGACGAGACCTGGGATTTGTTGCTAAACACGATGTGGGAATATCAGTGGGTGGAAAACCCAACGCCGCTAACAGACGAACTGAAAGCTACGATTTATGATTTGACTCAAGGTGTTACCGATTTTCTATCAAAGCTGATGATACTTGGTCAGCGCTACGCGATTCAGTCTGGTAAGGAGCGGCTAGATGAGCAGGTGTTTGTGCACATAGCGTCAACTAAGATGAAGCTGCTGCAACCGGCGATTGCCGCCTTGCGTAGCAAAGACCCTAAACAGATGGCGATGTTCGAGGACCTTTTGCCGGTTGATGCGCAAATGGCGGAAATGATGCTGGATCAATTGCACGTTATTCCAAGTAACCTGTCGGTGCTACGCGCAAAACAGGCGAGGCTGCTGTCAGCGGTGACCGGAAAAGATACCTTGCAAAAAAGCCTTCCCAAGCCAATGCGCGCGCCGGACGCAAAAAAAGAGAAGGGGGCGGTATCGCAGCCATCGCAACACGGGGCTATCACGAAGTCGGGCAGTTCACGTTCTATCCCCCTATCTGCTCGGCTGACCAACCCAACAAGTGTAGTGGATGGCCTACGGGAGGCCGGATGGCTTGTGAGCGACCCGTGTGAATTCGAGCCTTACTATAGGGCGGCATAGGTAGGCAGGCGCGGCCATGTTGCATTTCTTCCCAACCTCATTTTTGGACGAAACGCTTTATGGCCGCATGTCTCGATACCATCGGCTGGCTGGATCTTCCACAGATCGCGCTTCATTGCGGAACCTGATTGGACTCCATACACATGTAATTACATCAGGGCTCCCAAGCAAGTTGAATGCGTTTGTCTCTAGGTTGCCACTAGAAGCGAATGTGCTTGTAGACGATCTCATTGCAAACAATACGCTCTACCCGTACTACACGGCGTTTCTGCCCGCAGAACGTCACGCCAGAGTGGCTGCATCTATGCGCGGCGATAGTGTGACGGGCATTAAGATGTATCTCGGATTGATCGCCAGTCGGCTAGGCGGCCACAACAATCTAAGATTTTGTCGATGCTGTTTTGACGCCGATAGAGAGGCCTGTGGTCAGGCGTACTGGCATCGTGCCCACCAGCTACCTGGTGTGCTTGTATGCCCAGTTCACGAGGAGCCTCTTTATGCGCTTGGCTGGCCAGAAATTCAGATGAAGAGACACAAGTTATTGCTTCCTGACGATGCGTTTTGCGCGCAGCACTCAGGGCAAGCTGTAATGTCCCAAGCGCAGCATGAATTGGCACTAAGTATTGCTCGGCTGAGCGATGCCTTCTTACGCCGTGATGTTCCTGGCCTTGATGCGCAAACTGTCTATGATGTCCACAGATCGAACGCGGCTTGCCGCGGCCTAATCCGTTCAAATGGAAGGATTAACATTGAAGCACTAAATCA
This sequence comes from Rugamonas rubra, assembly GCF_900114705.1. Lineage (GTDB taxonomy): Bacteria > Pseudomonadota > Gammaproteobacteria > Burkholderiales > Burkholderiaceae_D > Rugamonas > Rugamonas rubra. Next base: position 702 of record NZ_FOTW01000041.1, on the reverse strand, counting down.
AACACTCGCGTCGTATTGCGCAAACATGCCGACTTACGGTGAGTATCTGATATTGAGGACCAGGATAGAAAGCTGGGCCCTCAAGCTCCTACGCAAATCACGTGGCCGGGCCATTCATCCAATGACTCATATCGCGCTGTTAGATTGCTTAGGCGGTCGTAGGGAAGTGACCACCGACAAGCCGGAAGAAGACGCACCTGCGCCTGCTCACCCGGAGGCTACCTGGAAGCCGTTGCGGGTTGACCTCGGGCGATTGACAGAAATGATCTCCGTTCAGAAGTTTACTTTGTCACAGGCTGCCGCTGCTTTGGATATCTGTGTCACAACCGCCGCCGTCGCGGCAAATCGCGCCGGCCTAAGGTAAGCGTCCGGCCACTACCGTCTTGAACGGGTACTTAATTTGACCGATGATAGCTTCACACCGCTGGGAAGCGGCGTGTTGTTCAGGCAGGGTTGATCTGCTGGAGGTAGTTCCACGGCAGGAACTCGTCAACGCGGTTGACGGGGTGGTCGGCGATCTGCGCCAGCACATGGCGCAACCAGGCTTCGGGGTCGACCCCGTTCAGCTTGGCGGTGCCGATCAGCGAGTAAATCGCGGCGGCCCGCTCGCCCCCGCTGTCGGCGCCGGCGAACAGGTAGTTGCGGCGACCGATGGCGATGCCACGCAGCGCGCGTTCGGCCGCCGAGTTGTCGATCTCGATG
>NZ_FOTW01000061.1 GCF_900114705.1 Rugamonas rubra | reverse complement strand
ATATTTTCGTCGAGCGCTTGTGGCGCAACGTGAAGTACGAGGACGTGTACCTGAAGGGCTACGCCAACATGGCGGAATTGATGGTGGGCCTGGCACAGTATTTCGCGTTCTACAACGCACAGCGGCCGCACCAGTCGCTGAGGTATCAGACGCCCGATCAAGTCCATCGCGATGGGATTGGCGGCGGTGCGTTGATCGTCGACAGGTACGGCGATGACGGCGAAACGCCGCAGGAAAAGAGTGGTACGGGACAGCGCCGAGCAGCTGATGAAGTGGAAATGGGCACAGCTTAAATTAACTGGCAGAGTGTCTTGACTGACGGGTCCACTTTACTAACCGCATCCATCGGCCCTCACATGCAAATGGAAAGCCTCCAACGTCGGGGGGGTTAAACGAATATGTCGCTGTTTCCAGTGCGGCATCTGCTGCCGTGCGACAGATGTACTTAACTCGCATCAGGCCGCGCCGGAAGTCTGCCAACGCGCAGCGAACAGGAGAACCATGCACTACTTCGATTTGAACCGACGTTTCGTCGAAAGGAAGGAATACGATGCCGATGAACTCATCGCCTCAGAAGTTCGGGGCAAGCGGTTCGATTGGTCGAAGGTATTAGAAGGCCGCTTTTGCGTAGTGGTAGCACCAGCAAATTTCGGTAAAACGACCGAGATGGAGCACCGCGCATCGACAATGCGTGATGCATCGAAAATGGCGGTGTTCATCGCATTGAGAGCACTGGCTGACCGCGGAAGCGTAGAGAAGGCACTGACGGGCAAGGAGTTGGAAGCGTTCAAGGCGTGGAAAGCGTCCCCCACGGAGACAATGACGCTCTTTGTGGATTCGCTAGATGAAGCTGCGGCCGGCAAAAAAGAATCTATCGAATACCTTGTGCGCGACCTTGCTGATGCAGTGTCCTGGCCTAACGAGCGCGTGAACTGGGTCCTATCGACGCGGCCGGCCGTCCTGACGCCGGTTGTGTTCGAAAAGCTTTCGGAGATACTTGTGCCGCCGGCTTCAGCGATTCGCGCTACCGCGACTCGGCGGTTGGGCGCCACGTCAGGTCAAAGCGCTTCGACGTCCACTATCGACGGGAGTTCCGAGCCAGAAAAGCTTCGTCTATTTTCGATGGCTCCACTGGAATCCAAGCAAGCGCTACAGTATCTCGTGGGCCGTCATGTAAGCATCGACGGTACTCAGCTCTTATCCGTCGCGCGCGAACGAGGGCTTGGTGGGTTCACGAAAAACCCTGGCGGCCTAGATATTCTCGCCAGCATCGACATGCTCTCAAACCCGCCAAATTGTCTCACAGAGGTGTTCAACCGCGTCGTAGGAGCAATCCAAGTATTGCGCGCGGCAGACCCTCGGCTGGCTGATGCAGGGGTAACTTCAAGTGACTTGCTTGGCCAAGCAGCTCAGCGTCTTGCCGCGGCTGCACAGGTGTGCCAGTTGGTCAATATCGAAATGCCGCCGGCGACTTTAGAAATTCCGCAGAAGTCGCTGTCGGCCAGGCTCATTGCCGCACCAATCTTAAACGAAGCAGCAATTAACCAATTACTCAACTCGCAGCTGTGTATCGATGTCGGCTTTCATCAAGTCAAAATTTATCCAGACGAACTACTCCCGTTTTTGGCGGCCCAGCGCTTGGCAGGCTTGGTCGAATCCACTGAGCAGGCTCTCAGGCTTGTCCAGAATTTCACGTGGGTCGCGCAAAGCGGGGAGCAAGGTGTTCAGCGTGAATTCTTACCGCTAATGGGTTGGCTCGCTACGTTAAATCCACATTGTCGGCTCGTCATCCTCCAGTACGACCCGCAGGCGCTAGCGTTCTTTGGCGACCTGCGCAACAACTCGATACCGTTGGCAGACGCGCGGGACGCGTTGACTGAAAGCGTTCGGCGTATCGTCGAACAAGGTGACCATCCTGGCCGCAGCATGTTTTCCTTGACGTCGGAAAACCACTGGCAAGCCGGGCCTGCCCGCTTGACGCCTGTCATCGCCAGTCTTTTCGATAAATATGGGAAGCACTACGCGGCCCGAGAACTGCTCATGGATATCGCGGCGGCGTCCAGATCGGACATATTGCGAACGAAGGTATTGCGTCAGTCACGCGGCGACTACAGCCGCCTGCTCGGCGACCGCGCTGGACTTCAATACCTTTTGGACCTTGGCAAAAATGATGACTTCGAGGGCCTTGCCGCAGCGCTTGTATCAAGCGGTACGGTAGATGACAGTTTAGCTGCCTTGCTACTTCGTCGCCTAGGTTGGAACTACTTCTCTGCCTTCCAGGTATCACGCATCATCAACCAGCATTTCATCAAAGAGAGTAGTTTCTTTAGCATTCCATATCTATTCGATTCAGAAGAATTCCTGGCCAGTGCCAGCTACGAACAACTCTACGTGGTTGGCAGAAGCATGGTGCTGCGAGTAGCAAGGATGAGTGACCGAAAGCAGCGCCGCGACCATAACAACAGGCAGAACACCGACCAGTATGTCGAGATGGCAGTCGGCGTTGCTACGGCACTCCTCAATCGTGACAGTGCGCAATACACTCAAAGAACCGCACGACTTTGCCTCGTGCTGCAGCACGCGCTATCGGAAGGGTATTTTAATGTGGATACGAAGGAGCTCCGCTCGGCTCTTCAAGCCAATGACTCGGTGCGCAGAGCGTTGTTGGCAAACGTAGTCGGGCAGACTGGTCTTGATGATGCACAGTTACTGCACGCGGTGTTCGGTTTCAGAAGCGCTTGCCAATATCAACGTGAAGATATCGAGTTGGTTAGCAATCCCCGCCTGACAAAAGCCTACTTGCAATACCAGGCTCAACTCGCGAAAGCGGTGATGCCGCCGCAGCCCAAGATTAAGAAGCGCTCGGGTAACGACGAACTAAAAGTCAGCGCGCAAGCGAAAAAAACGTTGAAGTCCCGGTTGGCCGCCATTGCCGATGCGAGCTCGAAAGGCGACCTTGAATGGGTCGCGGGATGGCTTCTCCAAACAAATACGGACTCGCGCTACGGCGAGGTCGACTTTGAAGTATTCCGACGTTCGGCAGGAAATCTAATTGCAGATGCTGTCCGTGAGGGCTTTAACCAAATTTGGCGAACGCAGCCGCCCCGATATGATGAGGGCGGGCCTAGGACAACCTATAACATTACAGCAGCTGGCTTACAGGGACTCCATCTGGAGCTGGGGCAGGGTGAAAATATACCGTCCCTATCCGAGCCAGAAGTGCGGCAAGCCCTGCGTTACGGGACGTTCGAAATTAATGGCTATCCGAAGTGGTACTGGCCTTTGGTGACAAAGTACAGCGCCACCGGAATTTCCGAATTGTCGTGTATTGCAAATGAAGCTGGCAACGGCGCCGTTTCGAAGGAACATGCGGAAGAACTGTTCACCTCCTTATCTAATGCTCCCCAGCCAATCCGAGAGGTGCTGACACCACTCGCGTGGGACTATCTCATCAATCTGAAAACGTCTCGGGATTGGGTCGCAGAGCAAATTCTACGTACTGTACTGAAGAAGCAGAATCCATCCACAACGCTTCGGACGCAATTCGAACGTATCGCTATCCGTGCGATGAAGCACGCTTTCAAGTCGCCTCTTCCGGCCGAGCCAGATGCAGCGCTAGTCGCGCTGCGTGGCAATGCAGTCATGTGGGGTGGTCATTGGCTGACAAGCTATTCGCCTAGTTTTCAGCAGGCGGTGAGTCAATGGGGACCGAAAGACCCAAGCGCCGTCCAAGCATTCATATTCGAATTGGCAGCCCATTTCGGCCGAGACCGGGGAGGCGCCGTCAGTCGGCTAGCACAAGGTAGCGACGACGGCGTGATGATTCTTGAGGACCTTTATTCTTGGACGATGTGGGCGGTCAACCCTGCAAAGGACGAGCCACGCCCTAATGGCGTCGTGTACAGTCCAGGCGCCCAAGACAATGCGCAAAATTTTCGAGATGCTCTGATTCCCAATATTGCCTCGGCAAACTCGCAGAAGGCCTATGAGGTGCTGGAACGCATACGACAGTCGGCACAGGACGACTCGACACAGATGTACCTTCGCCGCCTTCAGTTTGAGCTGCGAGAGCGTCAACTCACTCGCAAACCGCTTCCTCAAACAAAATACGACCAGTTCGAAAAAGACTTTCGAGCGGAGGTAACGGATTCGCTTTCGTTTGCGATGTCGGTGCACTCTGACCTCCTGGCGCTCAAATACGATATTGAGCGTGGTGAACACAGCCTGCGTAGTTTCTTCAGCGAGGTGGATTTCAAACGTGCCTCTAAGCCAGGTGCTGAAGGTGCTAAAGCTGGGATTGCTTTAGAGGCGAACTTCCAACGCCTGCTAGCTAGTGAGTTGAACCATCACGCGTGCGGCCGGTACTCAGTTTCTGTGTAAGCGTCGGCTCACCACCGTCTTCCCTTGAGCGCCGCACGTCCCCATGATTGAATTTGGGACGCAAATTGATTGTGTCCACAAATTTATTTATGGACACAATAATTCAACCAATCACAACCAAGGCGAAACGCGGCCCGTATCGCCAACACAGCGATGAGTTCAAGCGTGCCGCCGTAGCGCGCACGCTGGTCGCCGGCGCATCGGTCTCGCTGATCGCCCGCGAACTGAAGATCAACACCAATCAGCTGTTCAGTTGGCGCAAGCGTTTCGGTGCCGAGACGCCGGTCGACGGCAACGCACTAGGCCGGTTAATGGCAG
>NZ_FOTW01000017.1 GCF_900114705.1 Rugamonas rubra | reverse complement strand
CGTGAGCTGGGTTTAAAACGTCGTGAGACAGTTTGGTCCCTATCTGCCGTGGGCGTTGGAAATTTGAAGGGGGCTGCTCCTAGTACGAGAGGACCGGAGTGGACAGACCTCTGGTGTACCGGTTGTCACGCCAGTGGCATTGCCGGGTAGCTAAGTCTGGAAGAGATAACCGCTGAAAGCATCTAAGCGGGAAACTTGCCTTGAGATGAGATTTCCCAGAGCCTTGAGCTCTTTGAAGGGTCGTTCGAGACCAGGACGTTGATAGGCTGGGTGTGGAAGTGCAGTAATGCATTAAGCTAACCAGTACTAATTGCCCGTACGGCTTGTCCCTATAACCTTAGCAGGTTGTAAGAATGAGAAGTTACGTGTCGCCTGAGTTGTTGAGACATGCTTCATTACCCCCGATCTTTACTTTGAATAAACGGTATAAATCGTTTATAATGCTTCTTCCAGATTCAAGTGCCGCTGTCCAATTGGAAGCGAACACTGTACAAGTCAATGCCTGATGACCATAGCAAGTTGGTACCACCCCTTCCCATCCCGAACAGGACCGTGAAACAACTCTGCGCCGATGATAGTGCTGCAACCAGTGTGAAAGTAGGTTATCGTCAGGCTAGTTATATAGTAGTGTAAAAAACCCCACCAGCCTGAACGCGCTCAAGATCGCGTTCAGCGCAGGTGGGTTTTTTTTCGTCCACAGCTTTTCGTGGAGAGAAACAAAAAAAGCGCTTCGAAGGAAGCGCTTTTTTGTTGCCGCAGGCGGCGGCTAGAAGTGGTAGCTGGCCTTCAGCTCGATGAAGTTGACGCCGCTGTTGGGCTTCTTGTAGCCGCCATTGGAGAAATGCTGGATCTTCGCGCCGACTTCCCACTTGTTGTCGAACACATAGCCGACACCGATGTGGTCGCCGAACTGGAAGCGGGTCGACAAGCGGTTGTCGTCGTTGTTGTACAGGTCGGACAGACGGTGCACGCCGATGCCGCCCTCGTAGTAGATGCCCTTTTTGTTGTCATTCTCGAAGCGGAACACCGGCGTGAAGCCGAGGTCGCTCAGGTGCATGTGGGCGCCGGGCACGTTGTTGGCCTGGTTGCCGCGCCAATAGGCGAAGCTGGCGTCCCAGTAGCCGCTCAGGTGGGTGCCGTTGGATTGGAACCAGCGCGCGTCCCAGTCCTTTTGCACGCCCAGGCGCACCATTTTGATTTTGGAACCGGTACCGACATCGAGCGAGACCGAGTCGACCAGTTGGTTGTCGGCCGCGAAGGCCGAGTGCATCGCCAGCAATGCGGCGGCGGCCGCGATCAATTTCTTAGCAAACATAGTATCCTAACAGTGTGAACGCTGTATCTCATGGTGTATACGGCTGCGGCAATTGTACCGGGCTTCGCGGAAAATTTCCGACGACCCAAATTATTATAGTCACATCGGATTAATCGTTCAGGAGTTTCCATTGTCTATGCAAATCACCTTCCTCGGTATCGGCTTGATGGGGGGGCCGATGGTGCGCCGCCTGTTGGCCGCCGGCCACCGCGTCACCGTGTGGAACCGCAACCACGACAAGGCGGCGGCGCTGGCCGAGGCGGGCGCCGTGCCCGTCGCCGCGCTGGCCGAGGCGGTGGCCGGCGCCGACATGGTCATCTCGATGCTGGCCGACGGCCCGGTGGTGGGCCAGTTGATCACGGCGGCCCTGCCGTCGTTGGCGCCGGGCAGCTTGTGGGTGGACATGAGTTCGACGCGGCAGGCGGAGGCCCAGCAATTCCACGCCCAGCTCGGCGCCGCCGGCGTGCGCTTCCTCGACGCGCCGGTGTCGGGCGGAGTCGGCGGCGCCCAGGCCGGCACGCTGGCCATCATGGCCGGCGGCGCCGCCGCCGACTTCGCCCTGGCCGAGCCGGTGCTGGCGGCGATGGGGCGGGCCACCCTGGTGGGGCCGGCCGGCAGCGGCCAGGTGGCCAAGCTGTGCAATCAATTGATCGTCGGCGCGACCTTGAACGTGGTGGCCGAGGCGCTGCTGCTGGCGCAGGCGGCCGGCGCCGACCCGGCCGCCGTGCGCGCGGCGATACGCGGCGGCTTCGCCGAAAGCAAAATCCTCGACGTGCACGGCCAGCGCATGTTGGAGCGCAACTTCGTCGCCGGCGGCCAGGTCAAGACGCAGATCAAGGACATGCACAACATCCTGGCGGCGGCCGGCGCGGCCGGCGTGACGCTGCCGCTGAGCGAGCTGGTGACGCGGCGTTATGAATCGATAGAATCGGTGTATCCGCAGGCCGACCATTCCGCCGCCCTGCTGGCCTTGGAGGCGATCAATCCGGGCCAGCGGGTCGGCAACGCTCCGGACCGGCTGGGCTGAGTCCGGCCCTTGCCGCTGGTCAGCGCAGCGGCAGGCTGGTCTCGGCCAGGCGCACCCAGAAGCTGGCGCCGACCGGCAGCAGCTGGTCGTTGAAGTCGTAGCTGCCGTTGTGCAGCACGCAGGGGCCGAGGCCGTGGCCGCCGTCGCGGTGCTCGCCCTCGCCGTTGCCGATGAAGATGTAGCAGCCCGGCTTGGCCTGCAGGAAGAAGGCGAAGTCCTCGGCGCCCATGGTCGGCTCGACGTTGTCGTTGACCATCTCGGGGCCGACCACGGCGCGCATCACCTCGAGCGCGAAGGCGGTCTCGCGGGCGTGGTTGACCAGCGGCGGGTAGTTGCGCTTGAACTGGAAGTCGACCTCGGCGCCGAAACCGGCCGCCGTGTGCGCGGCGATCTCGCCCATGCGCTTCTCGATCAGGTCCAGCACCGGCGTGGTGAAGGTGCGCACCGTGCCGATCAACTGGGCCTCGTCGGGGATCACGTTGGTGGCGCTGCCGGCGTGGATCTGGGTGATCGACAGCACCGCCGTGTCCAGCGGGCTCTTCTCGCGTGTCATGATGTGCTGCCAGCTCTGCGCGATCTGCACGGCGATCATCACCGGGTCGATGCCCTTGTGCGGCTGGGCCGCGTGCGAACCCTTGCCCTTGACGGTGACGTGGAACTCGTTGCTCGACGCCATCATCGGCCCCTCGACCACGCTCAGCGTGCCGCTGGCGTAGCCCGGCCAGTTGTGCATGCCGTAGATGGCGTCCATCGGGAAGCGCTCGAACAGGCCGTCCTCGATCATGCGGCGGGCGCCGGCGCCGCCTTCCTCGGCCGGCTGGAACACCAGGTAGACGGTGCCGTCGAAGTTGCGCGTGCCGGCCAGGTGGCGGGCGGCGCCCAGCAGCATGGCGGTGTGGCCGTCGTGGCCGCAGGCGTGCATCTTGCCGGGATGGCGCGAGGCGTGGGCGAAGGTGTTGACCTCCTGCATGGGCAGCGCGTCCATGTCGGCGCGCAGGCCGATGGCGCGCGCCGAGGTGCCGTTCTTGATGATGCCGACCACGCCGGTCAGGCCCAGGCCGCGCACCACCGGGATGCCCCATTCGGTCAGCTTGGCCGCCACCACGTCGGACGTGCGCTGTTCCTCGTAGCACAGCTCGGGGTGGGCGTGCAGGTCGCGGCGGATCTGCTGCAATTCGGCCTGCATGGCGATGATGGGTTCGACTAGTTTCATGTTCTGGGTCTCCAGTATTTTGTCCGTGCGCCGCGCCTGGTCCCTGATCCGTGCAGGATGCGCCGCGCACTAGCGGCCGTTCGATCGGAAACAACCGCTCTGTACAGTCATTGTAGCCCCTGTCACAAGGGGAAATCCAGCGCACCCGGGCCGAGCCCGGTGCGCGGCGGCGGAATGGTTTACGATATGCCTTCTGCCCCAGCAATTTGGATTTCGAAATGACAACGACTCAAGTCCGCGCCACCTGCCCGCACGACTGCCCCGACACCTGCGCCCTGTTGATCACGGTGGCCGACGGCGTCGCCACCGAGGTCAAGGGCGATCCCGACCACCCGACCACGGCCGGCGTGCTGTGCACCAAGGTGTCGCGCTACACCGAGCGCACCTACCACGCCGAACGGCTGCTGCACCCGCTGCGCCGGGTCGGCAAAAAGGGCGAGGGCAAGTTCGAGCGGATCAGCTGGGACGAGGCGCTCGACGCCATCGCCGCGCGCCTGCAACCGATCGCCGCGCGCGACCCGCAGGCGATCCTGCCGTACAGCTATTGCGGCACCATGGGGCTGGTGCAGGGCGAGTCGATGTCGTCGCGCTTCTTCCACCAGCTGGGCGCCTCGCTGCTCGACCGCACCATCTGCGCCACCGCCGGCGCCACCGGCTACAGGTACACGGTGGGCGCCTCGATCGGCACCGACCTCGAACAGTTCCAGAACGCCAAGCTGATCCTGATCTGGGGCGGCAATCCGATCGCCTCGAACCTGCACTTCTGGACCCGCGCCCAGGAGGCCAAGCGGCGCGGCGCGACCCTGGTGGCGATCGACCCCTACCGCTCGCTGACGGCGGAGAAGTGCCAGCAGCACATCGCCCTGCTGCCCGGCACCGACGCCGCGCTGGCGCTGGGCATGATGCACGTGCTGATCGCCGAGGACCTGCTCGACCACGACTACATCGCGCAACACACGCTGGGCTTCGAGCAATTGAAACAGCGCGCCGCCGAATGGACGCCGGCCCGCGCCGCCGAGGTGTGCGGCATCACGGAAGACGAACTGGTGAACCTGGCGCGGCTGTACGGCCAGACCGCCAAGGCCGGCGAAGCGGTGGCGATCCGCGCCAACTACGGCGTGCAGCGGGTGCGCGGCGGCGGCATGGCGGTGCGCAACATCGCCTGCCTGCCGGCGCTGGTGGGCGCCTGGCGCCACGCCGCCGGCGGCATCCAGCTGTCCTCGTCCGGCTCCTTCCCCAGCGACAAGCCGGCGCTGCAGCGGCCCGACCTGCTGAAGACGCCGGTGCGCACCATCAACATGACGACCATCGGCGACGACCTGCTGCGCCCCGCCTCGGCCGAGTTCGGCCCGCGGATCGAGGCGCTGATCGTCTACAACTCGAACCCGGTGGCGGTGGCGCCGGACTCGTCCAAGGTGGCGGCCGGCTTCGCCCGCGAGGACCTGTTCACCGTGGTGCTGGAACACTTCCAGACCGACACCGCCGACTACGCCGACATCGTGCTGCCGGCCACCACGCAACTGGAGCACGTCGACACCCACACCGCCTTCGGCCACCTGTACATGATGGCCAACAACGCCGCCATCGCGCCGCTGGGCGAGGCCAAGGCCAACACCGAGATCTTCCGCCTGCTGGCCGCGCGCATGGGCTTCGACGATCCCTGCTTCCAGGAGAGCGACGACCAACTGGCGGCCAAGGCCTTCAAGACCAGCGACGTGCGCGCCATGCACTTCGACTGGGAGGCCTTGAAGCAGAAGGGCTGGCAAAAACTCAACATGCCGGACGCGCCCTTCGCCGCCGGCGCCTTCCCCACGCCGTCCGGCAAGTGCGAGTTCTACTCCGCCGCGATGGCGGCCGACGGCCTCGACCCCCTGCCAAGCTACAACCCGCCCTACGAGTCGGCCGCCAGCAATCCGCAACTGGCGGCGCGCTACCCGCTGGCGATGATCTCCCCGCCGGCGCGCAACTTCCTCAACTCCAGCTTCGTCAACGTCAAGAGCCTGCGCGCCGCCGAGGGCGAGCCGCACCTGGACATCCACCCCGACGACGCCGCCGCGCGCGGCCTGGCCCACGGCGACATGGCGCGCATCTACAACGACCGTGGCTCCTTCGTGGCCAAGGCGCGCGTCACCACCAAGGCGCGCGCCGGCCTGGTGGTGGGCCTGTCGGTGTGGTGGAAAAAGCTGGCCAGCGACGGCAAGAATGCCAACGAGGTAACCAGCCAGCGTTTGACCGATATGGGCCGCGCGCCAACGTTTTACGATACACTTGTTCAGGTCGAGAAAGCCGTCGCTTGAGAGTGAAGTATGCGCCAACTAGTCCGCCAAATTGTCCGTGCCAGGTACTGGCTGGCGGCGGGCTGCGTCGCACTTTTGCTGGCCGGCTGCGCCCAGTTGAAGTACTACATGCAGGCCGCCCAGGGGCAGTACGCGCTGTGGTCGGACGCCCGCCCCATCGAGGACTGGCTGGGCGACCCGGCCACCGACCCGCAGCTCAAGGCCAGGCTGGAAAAGGCCATGCTGATCCGGCGCTTCGCCGTCAAGCAGCTGGCGCTGCCCGACAACGCCAGCTATAAGAACTACGCCCCGCTGACCCGGCCCTTCGTGCTGTGGAACGTGGTGGCCACGCCGGAGCTGTCGCTGCGGCCCATCCAGTGGTGCTTCCCGATCGCCGGCTGCGTCAGCTACCGCGGCTACTACAGCAAGGACGACGCCCAGGCCTACGCCGCCGAGCTGCGCGCCGAGGGCAACGACGCCCAGGTCGGCGGCGTGCCGGCCTACTCCACGCTGGGCTGGTTCAGCGATCCCCTGCTGTCGACCTTCATCAACTACTCCGACGCCGAACTGGCGCGCATGGTGTTCCACGAGCTGGCCCACCAGGTGGTCTATGTGGCCGGCGACTCGCAGTTCAACGAGGCCTTCGCCACCGCCGTCGAGGAGGCCGGCGTGCAGCGCTGGCTGGAGCTGTACGGCACGGACGCGATGCGCGACGCCTACACCCGCTACAACCTGCGCCGGCTCGATTTCCTCGCCCTGCTGGTCAAGCACCGCAAGGCGCTCGCGGCCAACTACGCGCGCAAGGCCAGCGACCGCCACAAGCGCGAGGAGAAGGCGCGCGTCTTCGCCGCCTTGAAAGCGGACTATCAAAAACTCAAGACCAGCTGGGGCGGCTATGCCGGCTACGACCGCTGGTTCGCCGAACCGCTGACCAACGCCCACCTCAGTTCGGTGGCAACCTACAACGATTTTCTGCCGGGCTTCCGTTTGCTGCTGGAAAAAGAAAGAACGTTCGTGCGTTTTTATGCTGCGGTGCAGCAGATGGCGAATCTGGACGCAGGGCAACGTCGACAGCAACTACAAGAATTGAACCATCTGGCCGCCCTCAAAGCGCAGAGCGAGGCGGCCGCTATCGCCGCCGCCGCTGCGGCGGCGGAGGCCGCCGCCCAGGCCGCCGCCGCCGCGCCCGCCGAGGGCATCGTCGACGGCTTTGGATGCTGCGGCGCAGCAAATAAACTGCCCTAGAGGGCTTGTTCAAATTCCATGAAAGCGCTTGCATACTGGCGTTCTGCCCGATAGCATCGTATTTAGTAGCATCACGATGTTCGTTTACACGAGGCATTTGAGCATACTCACCGGCACTGTGCGCCGGCTCCACTACAACGAAAAATATTCGAGACAAGAGGCACAGGATGGAGAAAATCTGGTTGAAGTCGTATCCCCCCGGCGTACCGGCCGAAATTGATCCCGATCAATATCGCTCGCTGGTGCAGCTGATGGAAGAATCGTTTCACAAGTATGCGGACCGCAACGCCTATGTCTGCATGGATAAATTCCTCACCTATGCCGAACTCGACGCCTATTCCAAGCGGCTCGGCGCCTGGCTGCAAAGCCGCGGCATGAAGAAGGGCGCGCGCGTCGCCGTCATGATGCCCAACGTGCTGCAATACCCGGTCGCCATCGCCGCCGTGCTGCGCGCCGGCTACACCGTGGTCAACGTCAACCCGCTGTACACGCCGCGCGAACTGGAACACCAACTCAACGACTCCGGCAGCGAGGCCATCATCGTGCTGGAGAACTTCGCCACCACGCTCGAGCAGGTGCTGGGGCGCACCCCGGTCAAGCACATCGTCGTCGCCAGCATGGGCGAGATGCTGGGCGGCGCCAAGGGCATGCTGGTCAACTTCGTGGTGCGCAACGTCAAGAAGATGGTGCCCGCCTTTTCGCTGCCGAACGCGGTGCGCTTCAAGGACGCGCTCAAGCAGGGCGGCGGCATGAAGCTGACCCCGGTCGAGCTGAGCCTGACCGACGCCGCCTTCCTGCAATACACCGGCGGCACCACCGGCGTCTCCAAGGGCGCCACCCTGAGCCACCGCAACGTCATCGCCAACGTGCTGCAGAGCGAGGCCTGGTCGGCGCCGGCGCTCAAGGAGGCGCTCGGCTCGCAGCAGCTGATCATCATCGCCGCGCTGCCGCTGTACCACATCTTCGCGCTGACCGCCTGCGCCATGTGGGGCACCCGGGTCGGCGCGCTCAACGTGTTGATCCCGAATCCGCGCGATATCGGCGGATTTATCAAGGAACTGGCCAAATACAAGTTCAATATGCTGCCCGCCGTGAACACGCTGTACAACGCGCTGGTCAACCATCCGGCCTTCGCCAGCCTGGACTTCTCCGGCCTGAAGATCGCCAACGGCGGCGGCATGGCGGTGCAGCAGGCCGTCAACGACAAATGGCTGCGCGTCACCGGGGTTTCCATCATCGAGGGCTACGGCCTGTCCGAGACCTCGCCGGTGGCCACCTGCAACCGCGCCGACAGCACCGAGTTCTCCGCCACCATCGGCCTGCCGGTGCCGTCGACCGACATCGCCATCCTCGACGACAACGGCGTCGAGGTGGCGCTGGGCGAGCCGGGCGAGATCGCCATCCGCGGCCCGCAGGTGATGGCCGGCTACTGGAACCGCCCGGACGAGACCGCCAAGGTGATGACGCCGGACGGCTATTTCAAATCCGGCGACGTCGGCGTGATGGACGCGCGCGGCTATGTGAAGATTGTCGACCGCAAGAAGGACATGATCCTGGTGTCGGGCTTCAACGTTTACCCGAACGAGCTGGAGGGGGTGATCGCCGCCCATCCCGGCGTGCTCGAGTGCGCCTGCATCGGCGTGCCGGACGAGTATTCGGGCGAGGCGGTCAAGCTGTTCGTGGTGCGCAAGGACCCGACCTTGACCACCGAGGCCTTGATGGCCTACTGCAAGGAACAATTCACCGGCTATAAAAAGCCGAAATATATCGAGTTCCGCGAGGAATTACCGAAAACCAATGTCGGAAAAATTCTCCGCCGCGTGTTGCGCGACGAGAAACCCGGCGACAAAAAGGCCGCATAGGAATGCGCCTACCGGCCAGGCCCACCGCCTGCCGGTCAGGCGGTTTTTTTATTGCGCATGACAATGAACTGGCGCCCCCGGTCGCACCGGCCGCGCCTATCCGTGAAAGATGAGGCAAGTGATGGACAAGATTTGGCTGAAGTCGTACCCCGAAGGCGTTCCGGCGGAAATCGACAGCACGCAGTACCGCTCGGTGACGCACATGATGGAAGAGAGCTTCCGCAAATACGCCGATCGCAACGCCTACGTCTGCATGGACAAGTTCCTCACCTTCGGCGAGCTCGACCGCATGTCGCAGCAGATGGGCGCCTGGCTGCAGGCCAAGGGCCTGGCGCAGGGCGCGCGGGTGGCGATCATGCTGCCCAACGTGCTGCAATATCCGGTGGCGATGGCGGCCATCCTGCGCGCCGGCTACACCGTGGTCAACGTCAACCCGCTGTACACGCCGCGCGAGCTGCAACACCAGTTGAACGACTCGGGCGCCGAGGCCATCATCGTGCTGGAGAACTTCGCCGTCACCGTGCAGCAGGTGTTGGCCGCGACCAAGGTCAAGCATGTGATCGTCGCCAACATGGGCGACATGCTGGGCGGCCTGAAGGGCGCCATCGTCAACTTCGTGGTGCGCAAGGTCAAGAAGATGGTGCCGGCCTTCTCGCTGCCGACGGCCGTCTCGTTCAAGAAGATCATGGCCGAGGGCGCCGCGCTGACGCTCAAGCCGGTCAAGCTGGGCCACGACGACATCGCCTTCCTGCAATACACCGGCGGCACCACCGGCGTCTCCAAGGGCGCCGTGCTGCTGCACCGTAACATCATCGCCAACGTGCTGCAGAACGAGGCCTGGCTGCAGATGCAGACGCAGCAGGAGCAACTGGTGTTCGTCTGCGCGCTGCCGCTGTACCACATCTACTCGCTGACCATCAGCGCCTTCATGGGCATGCGCCTGGGCGGCATGAACCTGCTGATCCCGAATCCGCGCGACATCCCCGGCTTCGTCAAGGAGCTGGCCAAGTACAAGGTCAGCGTCTTCCCGGCCGTCAACACGCTGTACAACGCGCTGCTCAACAACGCCGACTTCGCCAAGCTCGACTTCGCCAGCTACCAGGTGTGCAACGGCGGCGGCATGGCGGTGCAGCAGGCCGTGGCCGACCGCTGGCTGAAGCTGACCGGCACCCCGATCATCGAAGGCTACGGCATGTCGGAGACCTCGCCGGTGGCCACCGCCAACCGCGTCGACATCAAGGAGTTCACCGGCACCATCGGCCTGCCGATCCCCTCGACCGAGATCCTGATCCTCGACGACGACGGCCAGCCGGTGCCGCTGGGCCAGGCCGGCGAGATCGCCGTGCGCGGCCCGCAGGTGATGGCCGGCTACTGGCAGCGCGACGACGAGACCGCCAAGTCGATGACGCCGGACGGCTACTTCAAGACCGGCGACGTCGGCATCATGGACGAGCGCGGCTACACCCGCATCGTCGACCGCAAGAAGGACATGATTTTGGTGTCCGGCTTCAACGTCTACCCGAACGAGATCGAGGGCGTCATCGCCGCCCACCCGGGCGTGCTGGAGGTGGCCTGCATCGGCGTGCCGGACAAGAACTCGGGCGAGGCCGTCAAGCTGTTCGTGGTGCGCAAGAACCCGGCGCTGACCGCCGAGGAGCTGCTCGACTACTGCAAGCACGAGTTGACCGCCTACAAGAAGCCGAAGTACATCGAGTTCCGCGACGAGCTGCCGAAGACCAACGTCGGCAAGATCCTGCGCCGCCAGTTGCGCGACGAAAAGAAAGCGGCCTAGGCGGCCGCGGCAAGGGGACGCCCGCGCGGCGTCCGCCACCGGCGCCCGTGGGCGCCGGCCGGGAAACGGCTCAGTCGCTGATGTGGCTGAGCCGTTTTTCATTCAGCGCGGCGGCCAGACGCCGGCGCACTTCCTGTTCATGGTCGAGATAGCCTTCCTTGTTGGCCCGTCGCGCGCAGGCGGCCCAGTGCGCCTCGTCCACCTGCTGCAAGCGTTCGAACTCGCTCATCGCCAACATGACCACCGGCTCGCTTTCGGGATGCTCGATCACCACCGTCTGCGCCATTGCCTGGCGCAGATAGCTGTCGAGTTCCTGTGCGATAACATCACTGCTGACCTTCAACATGGAATTCTCCTGTCCTGAGGGGGCGGTTTACGCAGTATAGGTCGGCTTGCCTCTAATTCAAGCTTGACGGAATGTTAGATTCTGGCCGGCCCCGCCACGCGGTCGCGCACCTCGAAGCAAGATAATTGACGCCGACTGGCCAAGATAGTTGACGCGAACCACGAGAGATCAAAACGCTGCCGATGGCAGGATACGCCACAATTGCTCATATTCGGTTAATTGTGGTATGATCTTCTTGTAGTCATCTGCAGACGCTAACTTGGGATGGTTAATAGCAACCCCCCAGGGTTTGTAGGTGCAAAGCGTTCCATCAAAGAGCCATCCCTAAAGGATGGCTCTTTGTCTTTGTGCTAGGGCTTCGATTGTAGCGAAAAATACCTGCCGATCAGCTGCTGCTTGTGTTCCACCAGCACCGATTTGCGCCCTTGCAGTGCGAGCTTTGTCCCCCACGATTTGGTTAGCGAGCTCAGCCGGACGGTCTCCACGTTGCCAATATTGCGGAAATGGTCGAACCCTTCCTGCGACAGCAGCCAGTCAAGATTGAGATGATTCTCGGACACCATGTAATCCCCCGCTCTGCTTTTTGACAGCCAGGACAGTAACTGGGTCGTCCGCGCATACACCAAGCGCAGGCGGGCGATGGCTTGTGCCGGTGACGCCGGGGGCGGGGCAACCACCGTAACCGGGTGGTTCGTCCGTTTAATCCACTCATCTTTTAATTCCCCGAACTTCCATACGGGTTCGAAATGGGCGACTCGGTTGCGTAGGTCACCGATCAGGTCCAGTCGCACGAACAGCTTGTCCTGTTCGTGCTGGGATGTCCAATAGGTGCTAGCTTTTTTAGTGTGATCGGGGAAAATGGACGGAATCATGGTGTCCCACGGAATCACCACATTCGCTCTATTCTGCTTAATTTGCAAGAGCCTAGGCCAGAACCCATAAGTCATTTGGGCCACCACATGGTGACATGGCGTTGTCGATACCAGCAATCCGCCTGTCGTCTGCTTCCCGATCAGTTGCGCTGCCTTCGTCCCCGGGGTGATCACGAACCGGTACCAGTCGTTGGCGTCCTTGTCGCCGGTCGAAACGCCGGGCATATAGGCAAACCGGCTCAACTCGCGGTGAAGGCGATTCCGCAGAATGATTTCGATGTTGCCGATCAGGCGCATCAAGCGCATGGAAATGGCGTCATTCCAGCAATAGACACCATACAATTCCGGGTCCGACGGGTTATTGAAGAAAGCACGGTAGCTCAAAAGGCGCGGTGCGGAAAGGTCGTCAAGTGCGGCGGGAATGTCGTTGGGGAGGTGATGGTGCATGTTCGCTTGTCAAGTTGACGAAATTTCCAGTAAGAACGGAATTATGGAAGCGAACCGGGTTCCGCAACGGGCGGTGTTTCTAATCGTTCGTTACGGCCGCGTCCACGCTCACGCCACCAGAGTTGTGTCATACCCCAGCATATGGGGGTGCCCAGAAAGGCGCGGCGGCGGGCGTCCGGCGGCCCGGCCGGCGGCGGCACTCATCCGGCGCGGTCGGGCACGGAGAGCAGGCTTTCGATCGGCGGCACCTGGCGCGGCTTGCGGTCGGGGCCGGTGGCCACATAGGTCAGCGTCGCCTCGGTGACCTTGACGGTGCAGGCCTGCAGACGGTTGCGCTCGGCATACACCTCGACGTTGACGGTGATCGAGGTGTTGCCGACGCGGACGATGTCGGCATAAAACGACAGCAGGTCGCCGACGAACACCGGGTGCTTGAACACGAAGGAGTTGACGGAAATGGTGGCAACGCGGCCATTCGCCCGGCGCGTCGCCGGCAGCGAGCCGGCGATGTCGACCTGGGCCATGATCCAGCCGCCGAACACGTCGCCGTAAACGTTGGCGTCGGACGGCGCCGGCATCATGCGCAGTTCGGGCATTTTGCCCGGAGGCAGGCCGCGGTTGACGGCGGTGGCGGGGTTTTCTGGGGTGGTCATCTTGGATTTCTCGTGAAGGGCTACAATTGGCGAGATTGAACCATAAAAAGCCGACCTCCGCCATGCGCCGTTATCCGAATTCCCCGCCCGCCCCCGACAACGATGCCAAAGGCAAACCGCCACGCAGCGACCTGGCCACCCTGAAAACCCTGATCCCCTACCTGTGGGTGTACAAGTGGCGGGTGCTGGCGGCGCTGCTGTGCCTGGTTGGCGCCAAGCTGGCCAACGTCGGCGTGCCGCTGGTGCTCAAGCAGTTGATCGACCAGATGAGCATCAGCCCCGAGCATCCGCGCGCGCTGCTGGTGCTGCCGCTGGCGGCGCTGGTGGCGTATGGCGTGTTGCGCCTGTCGACCACCGTGTTCACCGAGCTGCGCGAGTTCCTTTTTGCCCGCGTCACCCAGCGCGCCGTGCGCACCATCGCGCTCAAGGTGTTCCGCCACCTGCACGCGCTGTCGCTGCGCTTCCACCTGAACCGCCAGACCGGCGGCATGACGCGCGACATCGAGCGCGGCACGCGCGGCGTCAGCTCGCTGATCTCCTTCACCCTGTTCAACATCCTGCCGACCCTGGTCGAGATCACCCTGGTGCTGGGCTACCTGGTGACCCACTACGACATCTGGTTCTCGATCATCACCTTCTGCGCGCTGGTGTTGTACATCGCCTTCACCATCATCGTGACGGACTGGCGCACGCATTTTCGCCGCACCATGAACGACCTCGACTCGAAGGCCAGCACCAAGGCCATCGACTCGCTGATCAACTACGAGACGGTGAAGTATTTCGGCAACGAGGACTACGAGGCCAAGCGCTACGACGAGGGCCTGCAGCGCTACGAGACGGCGGCGGTCAAATCGCAGACCTCGCTGTCGCTGCTCAACACGGGGCAGTCGCTGATCATCGCCACGGCCGTCACCTTGATCCTGTGGCGCGCCACCCAGGGCGTGATCGACGGCAAGATGACGCTGGGCGACCTGGTGCTGGTCAACACCTTCATGATCCAGTTGTACATTCCGCTCAACTTCCTCGGCGTGATCTACCGCGAGATCAAGCAGAGCCTGGCCGACATGGAGCGCCTGTTCTCGCTGCTCGACCAGAACCGCGAAATCGCCGACGCGCCCGACGCCCGTCCGCTGCTGACCCACGGCGCGCAGGTGCGCTTCCAGCACGTCGACTTCAGCTATGAGAGCAAGCGCAAGATCCTGTTCGACGTCGACTTCACCATCGCCGCCGGCACCACCACGGCGGTGGTCGGCCACAGCGGCTCGGGCAAGTCGACCTTGTCGCGCCTGCTGTTCCGCTTCTACGAGGTGAACGGCGGCGGCATCACCATCGACGGCCAGGACCTGCGTACGCTGACCCAGGACTCGCTGCGCCACGCCATCGGCATCGTGCCGCAGGACACCGTGCTGTTCAACGACAGCATCGAGTACAACATCGCCTACGGCCAGCCGGGCGCCAGCAAGGAGCAGATCGTCGCGGCGGCCAAGGCCGCCTCGATCCACGACTTCATCGAGAGCCTGCCGGATGGCTACGCCTCGATGGTCGGCGAGCGCGGCCTCAAGTTGTCCGGCGGCGAGAAGCAGCGCGTGGCGATCGCCCGCACCCTGCTGAAGAACCCGGCCATCTTGATCTTCGACGAGGCCACCTCGGCGCTCGACTCGAAGGCCGAGCAGGCCATCCAGGCGCAGTTGAAGGAGATCGCCCGCAGCCGCACCACGCTGGTGATCGCCCACCGCCTGTCGACGGTGGCCGACGCCGAGCAGATTTTGGTGCTCGACCACGGCCGCATCGTCGAGCGCGGCACCCACCAGTCGCTGCTGGCACAGGACGGCCTGTACGCGCAGATGTGGCAGCGCCAGCAGGCCAAGGCGGACGAGGAGGGCGCTTCGCCGAGCGACAGCGAGCTCGGCCTGGTCGGCGCCGGCTGAGCCGGCAAGCTTGGCGCTGACCGTTGCGCAATGAAAAAAGGCTTCCCGAGGGAAGCCTTTTTGTTGATACCGATACGCATATCGGTTTCGTTCAAGCGATATTGATTATGGCAGCGGCGCGTCGGCCAGCTCGCGCTCGATCGGGGCGACCAGCTCGCCCTCCCACTTCGCCACGACGGCGGTGGCGATGCTGTTGCCGATGACGTTGGTGGCCGAGCGGGCCATGTCGAGGAAGTGGTCGATGCCCAGCAGCAGCACCAGGCCCGCCTCGGGGATGTTGAACTGGCTCAGGGTGGCGGCGATCACCACCAGCGAGGCGCGCGGCACGCCGGCCATGCCCTTCGAGGTCAGCATCAGCACCATCATCATGGTCATCTGCTGGCCCAGCGACATCTCGATGCCGTAGGCCTGGGCGATGAAGACGGTGGCGAAGGTGCAGTACATCATCGAGCCGTCCAGGTTGAACGAGTAGCCGATCGGCAGCACGAAGGAGGCGATGCGGTTGCGCACGCCGAAACGCTCCAGGCCTTCCAGGGTCTTCGGATAGGCCGCTTCGCTCGACGCGGTGGAGAAGGCCAGCAGCACCGGCTCGCGCACTTCGGCGACCAGCTTGAAGATGCGGGCGCCGAGGAACAGGAAGCCGATGCCGATCAGCAGCGCCCACAGCAGGCCGATACTGAAGTAGAACTCGGCCATGAACACGCCGTAGGTCGACAGCACGGCCAGGCCGCTCTTGGCGATGGTGCCGGTGACGGCGGCGAACACGGCGAGGGGGGCGAACTTCATCACATAGCCGGTCACCTTGAGCATGACGTGGGCGACACCGTCGAGGGCGTCGACCATCGGCGTGGCCTTCTCGCCGACGGCGGCGGCGGCCGAGCCGAAGAACAGCGAGAAGATGACGATCTGCAGGATCTCGTTCTTGCCCATGCCGTCGATGATCGAGGTCGGCACCAGGTGGGTGATGAATTCCTTCAGGGTCAGGCCGCTGGTGACGATGCCGGTGGCCGTGGCCGTGGTGGGCAGGTGGCCCATCAGCGCGTCGCCCGGACGGAACAGGTTGACCATGATCAGGCCGAGGGTCAGCGACAGCAGCGAGGCGATGAAGAACCAGCCCAGGGTCTTGAGGCCGATGCGGCCGACCTCGCTGGCGTCGCCCATGCGGGCGATGCCGACCACCAGGGTGGAGAACACCAGCGGCGCGATGATCATCTTGATCAGGCGCAGGAACAGCGTCGTCACCAGCGACATCGTCTCGGCGAAGGCGGCGGGGTTGGCCAGCGCCGTGTTGGCGACGTAGCCGGCGATGATCCCCAGCGCCAGGCCGATCAGGATGTAGGTGGTCAGTCGGTTTTGTTTTTTCATAATATGATGCAGTTCCTGTGGTAGTGTCTCTCTGGACGTTGGTTGCGGCAGGGGTCGCCTGTCGCCGCGCAATCTCGGGCAAAATAGGGTCAATTCCGCCTGAAAGCGGCTGTATCATGCGGGAAAACCGCCTCGATCCAGCCCGGTGACGGCCTGTAAACTGATGAAACTATTGGCAAGTTCCGCAGTATCCTTGTGCTCAAGGGTGCTGTCAAGCACGCGTGGCCCCGCTTCCATGCGGGTTCCCGGGGCGTTTTTGCCCCGTCTCCAGATAAAAATCGACCGATGATCGACATAAGCAAGCTCAGCAAGTGGTACGGCCAGTTCCAGGTCCTCGACGACTGCAGCACCAGCGTCGCCAAGGGCGACGTGATGGTCATTTGCGGCCCCTCCGGCTCGGGCAAGTCGACCCTGATCAAGACCGTCAACGGGCTCGAACCCTTCCAGCAGGGCAGCATCACGGTCGACGGCGTCTCGGTCGGCGCGCCCGGCACCGACCTGCCGGCGCTGCGCGCCCGCATCGGCATGGTGTTCCAGAACTTCGAGCTGTTCCCCCACCTGTCGATCCGGCAGAACCTGACGCTGGCCCAGGTCAAGGTGCTCGGCCGCACGGAGGAGGAGGCCAGCGTGCGCGGCCTGAAGCTGCTCGACCGGGTCGGCCTGCTGGCGCAGCAGGACAAGTATCCCAACCAGTTGTCCGGCGGCCAGCAGCAGCGCGTCGCCATCGCCCGCGCCCTGGCCATGGACCCGATCGCCATGCTGTTCGACGAGCCCACCTCGGCGCTCGACCCGGAGATGATCAACGAGGTGCTCGATGTGATGGTCGGCCTGGCCCAGGAGGGCATGACGATGATGGTGGTGACCCACGAGATGGGCTTCGCCAAGAAGGTGGCCAACCGCGTCGTCTTCATGGACCAGGGCAGGATCTTGGAGGACTGCGCCAAGGAGGAGTTCTTCGGCGGCGCCAGTTCCGAACGGGCGCGCGATTTCCTCGCCCGCATCATCCACTAGCCCGCTTCACTAGCGCGACAGCGGCCGCAAGGCGGCCGATTCGTAGTAAAGTGCAAACTATCGCATCGGCGCGCATGCGGCGCGCGCCGGGCCGAGTCGGTTCGTTGTCCCTGATTTTTTCTGCTCACGGAGGAAACATGGCATTGTCGAGACTACTGGCAGTTCTGACCGGCGGCGTGCTCGCCGCCACCCTCGCCACCCAGGCCGGCGCGGCCGAGCCGGGCGGCACCCTGGCCAAGATCAAGCGCAGCGGCAGCATCACGCTGGGCGTGCGCGACGGCTCCATCCCCTTCTCCTACCTCGACGACAAGCAGCAATACCAGGGCTATTCGGTCGACCTGTGCATGAAGGTCGTCGTCGCGCTGCAGAAGCAACTGGGCCTGACCGGCATCAAGGTGGTGATGAACCCGGTCACCTCGGCCAACCGCATCCCGTTGATGGCCAACGGCACCATCGACCTCGAATGCGGCTCGACCACCAACAACGCCGAGCGGCAGAAGCAGGTGGCTTTCGCGCCGACCATGTTCGTCATCGCCAACCGCCTGCTGGCCAAGAAGTCCTCGCACATCCGCAGCCTGGCCGACATGAAGGGCAAGACCCTGGTGGCCACCGCCGGCACCACCACGCTCAAGCAGATGACCATCCTCAACAACGAGCAGCAGTTGGGCATGAACATCGTGGTCGGCAAGGACCACCCGGAATCGTTCCTGATGATGGAGACCGGCCGCGCCGTCGCCGAGGCCAACGACGACATCCTGCTGGCCAGCCAGGTGGCCACCGCGCGCAACCCGGGCGACTACGAGATCACCAAGGAGGCGCTGTCGGTCGAGCCCTACGGCATCATGCTGCGCCGCGACGACCCCGAGTTCAAGCAGGCGGTCGACGCCGCGCTGAGCTACTTCTACCGCAGCGACGACTACGTCAAGCTGTACAACAAATGGTTCACCAGCCCCATCCCGCCGAAGGGCATCAACCTGAACTTCCCCATGCCGCCGCAGTTGAAGGCGGTGATCGCCAAGCCGACCGACTCGCCCGACCCGGCCGCCTACGCGGCGGTGCCGCCGGCGCAGCAGGCCGCCAGCAAGAAGAAGTAGCCAAAGCTTAGGCGCGGCGCCCGATGAACTACCACTGGAACTGGGCCATCTTCGGCGAGCTGTCGCCGGACGGTGTGCACACGTATTGGCAGACCCTGCTGTCCGGCCTGGGCTGGACCGTCGCCACCTCGCTGACGGCCTGGCTGATGGCGCTGGCGCTGGGGCTGGCCGTCGGCACCCTGCGCACCCTGCCGTCGCCGTGGCTGCGCCGGCTCGGCACCGCCTACGTCGAACTGTTCCGCAACGTGCCGCTGCTGGTGCAGATGTTCCTCTGGTTCTTCGTCATGCCCGAGCTGCTGCCGCCGGCCGGCGGCGACTGGCTCAAGGCGCTGCCCAACGCGCCCTTCGTCACCGCCGTCAACTGCCTCGGCTTCTTCACCTCGGCGCGGGTGGCGGTGCAGGTCACCGCCGGCATCGAGGCGCTGTCCGGCGGCCAGCGCCTGGCCGGGCTGGCGCTCGGCCTGTCGCTGCCGCAGACCTACCGCCACGTGCTGCTGCCGCTGGCGCTGCGCGTGGTGCTGCCGCCGCTGGCCAGCGAGTTCCTCAACATCATCAAGAACAGCTCGGTGGCGCTGACCATCGGACTGATGGAGCTGACCGCCAGCGCCCGCGCCATCCAGGAGTTCTCCTTCCAGGTGTTCGAGGCCTTCAGCGCCGCCACCCTGATCTACGTGGTGGCCAACCTGCTGGTGGTGTGGCTGATGCACGTGCTGGAGCGCCGCCTGGCGCTGCCCGGCACGATGGGCGGGGCGCGCTGATGTTCGCCCAGTTCGACTTCGACGTCATCGCCCGCTCCTGGGTCTACCTGTTCCAGGTCGGCATGGCCTTCACCCTGCAGCTGACCGCGCTGGCCATGCTGGGCGGCGTCGCGCTGGGCACCCTGCTGGCGCTGGGCCGCCTGTCCGGCTGGCGCCCGCTGGCGCTGCTGTGCGCCGGCTACGTCAACCTGGTGCGTGCCGTGCCGCTGGTGCTGGTGATCTTCTGGTTCTACTTCCTGGTGCCCTATCTGGCCGCCTGGCTGGTCGGCGCGGCCGAGCCGGTCAAGGTCGGCACCTTCTGGTCGGCGCTGATCACCTTCACCCTGTTCCAGGCCGCCTACTACTGCGAGATCATGCGCGGCGGCATCCAGGCCATCCCGCGCGGGCAGATGCTGGCGGCGCAGGCGCTGGGCATGGGCTACTGGCAGGCCATGGGCCACATCGTGCTGCCGCAGGCCTTCCGCAACATGCTGCCGGTGCTACTGACGCAGACCATCGTGCTGTTCCAGGACGTCTCGCTGGTGTACGTGCTGTCGATCCCCGACTTCGTCGGCGCCGCCAGCAAGGTGGCGCAGCGCGACGGCCGCCTGGTCGAGATGTACGTCTTCGTCGCCGTGGTGTATTTCGCGCTGTGCTGCCTGCTGTCCTGGCTGGCCAGGCAGTTGCAGCGGCGCGTGGCGATCATCCGCTAGAGTAGACCCGTAGACCCGGGGTCAGTGCCGACATTCGGACACGACCTCAACCATGGCCATTTGCCACCGGCTCTTTTACTGCTGAGTTTGTGTCCGAATGTCGGCACTGACCCCGACTGCTGACCCCGACTGGCTGCTGATCCCAATCGCTTCGCGCGTCGATTTACTCGTAGTGAGTCCACATGCGCAGCACACGCACGGTGCGCTGCTCGGGAAAGACCTCGTAGACCAGCCGATGGTGGAGGTTGATGCGGCGCGAGTAGGTGCCGGCCAAGTCGCCGACGAGTTTTTCGAATGCCGGCGGGCTGGCGAAGGGATCTGCAGTGAGTAGGTCGAGCAAGGCTTGTGCTTTTTTCTTCAGGCCGGATGCAGCAAGCTTTTTTGCGTCCTTTTGCGCCTGCTTGCTGTAGACCAGCTGCCAGCTCACCAAGCAAGCTCCTTGTCGCTGTCCTCAAGTGGTTCGGCTTTTGCAGCCACAATCGAATCACGCATGCCGGGAACCGAGAGCAAGTACAGCGTTTCCTGGATCGCCGCCCAGTCTTCTGCGGACACCAACACGGCATTGTTGCGCTTGCCAGTGATGGTGACGGGCGTGTGGCTGGCCGCTGTTTCGTCGATCAGGTGATACAGACGCGCCCGCGCCGCACTGGCAGAAATGGTATCCATAAATCCTCCGATCAAGCGGAAAAAGTACGCTTTTACGTACGTCATGTCAAGCTGCATGCGCAGATCCCGGCCGACATCCGGATCGCCGCAACGGGTAAAATGGCGCCATCCGCCCATTGAGAGCCTGCCATGTCCAATATCGATACCATCCCCAGCAGCCTGACCATCACCCGCCCGGACGACTGGCACCTGCACCTGCGCGACGGCGCCACCCTGGCCAGCGTGCTGCCGCACAGCGCGCGCCAGTTCGGCCGCGCCATCGTCATGCCCAACCTCAAGCCGCCGGTCACCACCACCGCCGCCGCCGTCGCCTACCGCGAGCGCATCCTCGCCGCGTTGCCGCCGGGCATGGCCTTCGAGCCGCTGATGACCTTGTATCTGACCAACAACACGCCGCCCGACGAGATCCTGCGCGCCCAGGAGAGCGGCATCGTGCAGGCCGTCAAGCTGTACCCGGCCGGCGCCACCACCAACTCCGACGCCGGCGTGACCGACCTGGCCAACTGCTACAAGACGCTGGAGACCATGCAGGAGGTCGGCATGCCCTTCCTGGTGCACGGCGAAGTGACCGACCCGGACATCGACCTGTTCGACCGCGAGGCCGTCTTCATCGAGCGCGTGCTGCGCCCGCTGCGCCGCGACTTCCCGGCGCTCAACATCGTCTTCGAGCACATCACCACCAAGGACGCGGCGCAGTACGTCGCCGAGGCGGACGGCCCGATCGCCGCCACCATCACCGCCCACCACCTGCTGTACAACCGCAACGAGATCTTCAAGGGCGGCATCCGGCCGCACTACTACTGCCTGCCGGTGCTCAAGCGCGAGGAGCACCGCCTGGCGCTGATGACCGCCGCCACCAGCGGCGACGAGCGCTTCTTCCTCGGCACCGACTCGGCGCCGCACGCCCAGGGCGCCAAGGAGGCCGCCTGCGGCTGCGCCGGCTGCTACACCGCGCTGCACGCCATGGAACTGTACGCCGAGGCCTTCGAACGCGCCGGCGCGCTCGACAAGCTGGAGGCCTTCGCCAGCTTCCACGGCCCGGCGTTCTACGGCTTGGCGCGCAACGCCGGCACCATCACCCTCAAGCGCGAGGCTTGGACCCTGCCGGACACGCTGCCGTTGGCCGACCAGCAGGTGGTGCCGCTCAACGCCGGCGAAACCATCAACTGGAAGATGGTCTAAAGGGTGCTGGCTGCAATCGACTGGTCGCGCCCCTGGTACGACACGATCCGCGCCGCCGTCACCCTGGCGGCCGGCGCCGAAGGCTTCATCGACAACGTCTTCATCGACAAATTCTGCGCCCAAGCGGCGGCGCTGGAATTGTGTAATCATCAGGGCTTGCCGCTGCGCTTCGTGCCGCAAAGCGCGCTGCCCGAGGGCACCGCCTACGAGGCCTTCATCGGCGCCACTGGCGGCGTGCCGACGCGCGACAACCTGCACGACTTCTTCAACGGCTTGGTGTGGCTCAGCTTCCCGCGCATCAAGGTGCAGCTGAACGCCCTGCAGGCGGCGCAGATCGCGCGCGACGGTGTCGGCAAGTCGCGCGGGCCGGCGCGCGACGGCGCCACCATCTACGACGAGAACGCGGCCCTGCTGGTGGCGCGCGACAACGCCGCCGGCCACGAGCTGGTCGAGGCGCTGCGCGGCCACCGCTGGAGCGAGGCCTTCGTCGAACGGCGCGCCAGCTTCGGCGCCGACGCGCAGCTCTGGCTGTTCGGCCACGCGCTGATGGAAAAGCTGGTGGCGCCGCGCAAGGCCATCACCGCGCACACCCGCGTGGTGTTCGCCGGCGACGATTACTTCGCGCTGGACGACACGGCGCGCCGCGCCTGGCTCGACCAGCGCGAGGCGGCCGAGTTGGCCGCGCGCGGCCTGAGCACGGCCGACTTCACGCCGCTGCCGGTGCTCGGCGTGCCGGGCTGGTGGCCGGCGCAGGACCAGGCGTTTTACGACGACGCCAGCGTGTTCCGGCCAAAACGGGGCGCGCCGGCGAATTGACACGACAGGCCGCAGCAGCGGCAGAAAGCGCACAAACATGAGCCAGGCAATTCGTTGGGGTATTCTGGGAACCGGCAAGATCGCCAAGGCCTTCGCCAGCGCGCTGAAGGACACCCCGGGCGCCGAGTTGGCGGCGGTGGCCTCGCGCAGCGCCGACAGCGCCGCCGCCTTCGCCGCCGAGTTCGGCGCCGCGCGCAGCCACGCCAGCTACCAGGCGCTGGCCGACGACGCCGACATCGACGTGGTCTACATCGCCACGCCGCACCCCATGCACCACGACAACGCCATGCTCTGCCTGCGCGGCGGCAAGGGCGTGCTGGTGGAAAAATCCTTCACCATGAACCGGCCGCAGGCCGAGGAGATCATCGCGCTGGCGCGGCAAAAGAAGTTGTTCGTCATGGAGGCGATGTGGACCCGCTTCATGCCGGCCGTGCAGGAGGCCAAGCGCATCGTCGACAGCGGCGAGATCGGCCGGGCCGTGCAGGTGAACGCCGACTTCGGCTTCGCCGCCGACTTCGCGCCCGAGCACCGCGTGCTCAACCCCGAGCTGGGCGGCGGCGCGCTGCTCGACCTGGGCATCTACCCGCTGTCGATGGCCGCCTTCTTCCTCGGCGCCGTCGAGTCGGTGCAGGCGCAGGCGCAGATGGGGCCGACCGGCGTCGACGTGCAGACCGCCTTCTCGCTGCGCCACGAGGGCGGCGGCCTGTCGGCCTGCAGCTGCAGCCTGTTGGCGCGCACGCCGACCGAGTTGACCATCTCCGGCAGCAAGGGCTTCGTGCGCCTGCACGACCGCTTCCACAACACCGAGGAGATCTCGGTGACCTTGGTCAGCGGCGCCGCGCGCAGCAGCCGCAGCATCGTGCTGCCGCGCAGCGGCAACGGCTACGCCCACGAGGCCATCGAGGTGGGCCGCTGCCTGCGCGCCGGCCTGATCGAAAGCCCGATCATGCCGCACGCCGAAACGCTGGCGCTGATGGGCGTGCTCGACACCATCCGCGAACAGATCGGCCTGCGCTACGGCGCCGACCGCAACGACGGCTGAATCCTTAGTACTTAGTTGTACTTAAGCAGAGCGCCCGACTAGGCGCCGGCCGGGCCCGAACGGACCCACCACCGAGACAGAAAGAAGACCATGTTCACCTCCGACCGCGCACCGTCGCTCAAAACCGTGCTGCTCGCCAGCGGCCTCGTGCTCACCCTGGCGATGGGCGTGCGCCACGGCTTCGGCTTTTGGATGCAGCCGATCTCCCAGGCCAACGGCTGGACCCGCGAAACCTACTCGCTGGCGCTGGCGGTGCAGAACCTGATGTGGGGCGTGTTCGGCCCCTTCGCCGGCATGGCGGCCGACCGCTTCGGCACCATGCGCGTGGTGCTGGTGGGCGCGCTGGCCTACATGGCCGGCCTGGTGTGGATGGCGCTGGTGACCAACGCCACCCTGTTCGTGCTCGGCTCCGGCGTGCTGATCGGCTTCGCGCTGGCCTGCACGGCGTTCGGCGCGATCAGCGGCATCATCGGCCGTGTCGCCACGCCGCAGCAGCGCTCCTGGGCCTTCGGCATCTCCGGCGCGGCCGGCTCCTTCGGCCAGTTCCTGATGATGCCGATCGAGCAGCAGATGATCTCGCAGATGGGCTGGCAGGCCGCCTTCTACATGCTGGCCGCGTTGGTGGTACTGGCGATGGTGCCGATGGCCTTCTTCCTGCGCGAGCCGGCGCACCAACACGGCCACGGCCCGCAGCAGAGCATTGGCCACGCGCTGGGCGAGGCGCTGCGCAACCGCTCCTTCCTGCTGCTGGTGGCCGGCTACTTCGTCTGCGGCTTTCAGCTGGTGTTCATCGGCGTGCACCTGCCGGCCTACCTGAAGGACAAGGGCCTGGCCAACGGCAGCGTCGCCGTGACGGCGCTGGCGCTGATCGGCCTGTTCAACATCATCGGCTCCTACCAGGCCGGCAAGTTGGGCGGCCGCCTGCCCAAGCGCTACCTGCTGTCGGCCATCTACTTCATCCGCGCGGCGGCGATCTCGCTGTTCCTGCTGGCGCCGCTGAGCGCCTGGTCGGTGTATGTGTTCGCCGCCGCGATGGGCTTGATCTGGCTGTCGACGGTGCCGTTGACCAACGGCGTCATCGCCGGCATCTTCGGCGTCAAGCACATGTCGATGCTGGCCGGCGTGGTGTTCTTCTCGCACCAGGTGGGCAGCTTCATCGGCGTTTGGCTGGGCGGCTATATGTTCACCAAGTTGGGCAGCTACGACATGGTGTGGGCCATCAGCATCGGCCTGGGCGTGATGGCCGGCCTGATCAACCTGCCGATCGACGAGCGGCCGCTGGTGCGCAAGGGCGAGCTGGCGGCGGCATGAGCGCGCCGCTGAAACGCTGGCTGCTGCGGCTGGCGCTGGCTGGCGTGCTGGCGCTGGTGTTCCTCGCCTACCTGCGGCCGGACTTCATGTTCGACCTGGCCAACCGCTTCACGCTGTGCTTTTAGAGTAGACCCGCCTAGACCTTGAGGAACTCCTCTTTGCCGCCCAGCCAGCGGGCCAGGTGGGCCTCCACCGTGGCCGCCTTGTCCGGCGTGCTGGCGTGCAGCAGGTCTTGCGCCACGTCGCGCGCCTGGTCGACCAGCCAGCCGTCGGTCTCCAGGTCGGCGAAGCGCAGCATCGCCTGACCCGACTGGCGCGCGCCGAGGAACTCGCCGGGGCCGCGTATCTCCAAATCGCGACGGGCGATCTCGAAGCCGTCGGTGGTCTCGCGCATGGTCATCAAACGCTGGCGCGCCACGCCGCCCAGCGGCCCCTGGTACAGCAGCAGACAGACGCTGGCCGCCGAGCCGCGGCCAACCCGGCCGCGCAGCTGGTGCAGTTGCGACAGGCCGAAGCGCTCGGCGTGCTCGATCACCATCAGCGAGGCGTTCGGCACGTCGACGCCGACCTCGATCACCGTGGTCGCCACCAGCACGTGCACCTGGCCGGCGGTGAAGGCGTCCATCACCTCCTGCTTCTCGGCCGTCTTCATGCGGCCGTGCACCAGGCCCACCACCAGGCCTGGCAGCGAGTCGGCCAGCATGGCGTGGGTGTCGGTGGCGGTCTGCAACTGCAGCGCCTCGGACTCCTCGATCAGCGGACAAACCCAGTACACCTGGCGGCCTTCCTGCGCCGCCGCGTAGACCCGCTCGATCACCTCGTCGCGCCGGTTCTGGTCGATGGCGCGGGTGACGATCGGGCTGCGGCCGGGCGGCAGCTCGTCGATCACCGACACCTCCAGATCGGCGTAGTAGGTCATCGCCAGCGTGCGCGGGATCGGCGTGGCCGACATCATCAACTGGTGCGGCACGGCGTCCACATTGCCCTTGTTGCGCAGGGTCAGGCGCTGGCCGACGCCGAAGCGGTGCTGCTCGTCGACGATCACCAGGCCCAGCTTGGCGAACTGCACGCCCTCCTGGATCAGCGCGTGGGTGCCGATCACCAGCTGCGCCTCGCCCGACTCGATCAGCGCGTAGGCGGCCAGCTTGTCCTTCTTCTTCAGGCTGCCGGTCAGCCAGGCCACCTTGACGCCGAGCGGCTCCATCCACGCCGCGATCTTGCGGAAGTGCTGGTCGGCCAAAATCTCGGTGGGCGCCATCAGCGCCGCCTGGAAGCCGCTGTCGATGGCCTGCGCGGCGGCCAGCGCCGACACCACCGTCTTGCCGCTGCCGACGTCGCCCTGCAGCAGGCGCTGCATCGGGTAGGGGTGGCGCAGGTCGGCGCGGATCTCGTCGAGCACGCGCTGCTGGGCGCCGGTCAGCTGGAACGGCAGCGCCGCCTGGAAGGCCTGCGACAGCGCGCCCACGCTCTTCAGCGCGGCGGCGCCCTTGGAGCGGCGGGCGCGCTGGGCGCGCTTGAGCGAGAGCTGCTGGGCCAGCAGCTCGTCGAACTTCATGCGCACCCAGGCCGGGTGCGAGCGGTCGGCCAGGGCGTGCTCGTCGACCTGCTGCGGCGGATAGTGCAGCAGCTTGACCGAGGGCTCGAAGTCGGACAGGCTCATCTCGGCGCGCAGCTCGGCCGGCAGGGTGTCGGTCCAGTCGATGCGCTTCATGGCGTCGTTGATGGCGCGCCGCAGGATCGGTTGCGACAGGCCCTCGCCGGACGGGTAGACCGGTGTCAGCGAGGTCGGCAGCGGGGCGCCCTCGTTGACCACCTTGTAGGTCGGGTGCACCATCTCGGCGCCGAAGAAGCCGTGTTTCAGCTCGCCGCGCGCGCGCACCCGGGTGCCCTCGGCCAGCTGCTTGACCTGGCTGCCGTAGAAGTTCATGAAGCGCAGTTGCAGGTCGCCGGTCTCGTCGGCGATGTGCACCAGCAGCTGGCGCCGTGGCTTGAAGGTGATCTCGTTCTTCACCACCAGGCCCTCGACCTGGGACGACTCGCCGCCGTGCAAACAAGCCTCCTGGATGCTGACGACCTGGGTCTCGTCCTCGTAGCGCATGGGCAGGTGCAGCACCAGGTCCATGTCGGTGCGCAGGCCGAGTTTGGCCAGCTTGGCCTCCGGGCTGACGACTTTCTTGACTGCTTTTGGCTTCGGAACGGGCATATTCGGGCGATTTGCCGGCGTTTTTCAGACGCTAGCGTAAAATAGAGGGTTGGCCGTCGCGCAGCGAGGCCGATATTGTAAGGCTTGCGCGGGATCGTGGCATAGTGTGCGCGATCCGGGCGCCGTTCGTATTTTCCTCACACCGTCTAGAAGTTTGCTCATGTACTCGCTTTCCGATTTCGATTTTAACTTGCCGCCAGAGCGCATCGCGCAATTTCCCCTGCCGGACCGCAGCGCCTCGCGCCTGCTGCACCTGGACGGCGACCAGCTGGTCGACCGCCAGTTCGCCGACATCGTCGACCAGCTGCAGGCCGGCGACCTGCTGGTGATGAACGACACCCGCGTGCTGAAGGCGCGCTTCTTCGGCGTCAAGGAGAGCGGCGGCAAGATCGAGGCGCTGGTCGAGCGCGTGCTCGACAGCCGCACCGTGCTGGCCCAGGTGCGCGCCTCCAAGTCGCCGCCGCCGGGCTGCAAGATCCGCCTGGCCGACGCCTTCGACGTCACCGTCGGCGCCCGCGCCGGCGAGTTCTTCACCCTGCACTTCGACGCCGACGTGTTCGAGCTGATCGAGGCGCACGGCCGCCTGCCGCTGCCGCCCTACATCGAGCACACGGCCGACTCCTTCGACGAGACGCGCTACCAGACCGTGTTCAACAAGGTGCCCGGCGCCGTCGCCGCACCCACCGCCGGCCTGCACTTCGACCAGGCGCTGCTGGCCAAGCTGGCCGCCAAGGGCGTGCAGTTCGCCTACGTCACGCTGCACGTCGGCGCCGGCACCTTCCAGCCGGTGCGCGCCGAGGTGCTGGCCGAGCACAAGATGCACACCGAGTGGTACACCCTGCCGCAGGCCACGGTGGACGCGGTGCGCGCCGCCCGCGCCGCCGGGCGCGACGTGGTCGCTGTCGGCACCACCAGCCTGCGCGCGCTGGAGTCGGCCTCGCAGAGCGGCGAACTGGTCGCCGGCAGCGCCGACACCGCCCTGTTCATCACGCCCGGCTACCTGTTCAAGACGGTGACCCGGCTGATCACCAACTTCCACCTGCCCAAGTCGACCCTGCTGATGCTGGTCTCGGCCTTCGCCGGCTACGCGCAGATCCGCGCCGCCTACGCCCACGCCATCGCCAACGAGTACCGCTTCTTCAGCTACGGCGACGCCATGCTGCTGACCACCCAGGCGCGGGCACCACAGAAAAATTCATCGAATAATTAAGAGAAGAGAAAAGCGCTCATGTTGGAATTTAAACTCATCAAGACCGATAGCAGCGGCCTGACCAAGGCCCGCCGCGGCACCGTCAAACTCAACCACGGCGAGGTGCAGACCCCGATCTTCATGCCGGTCGGCACCTACGGCTCGGTCAAGGCGATGTCGCCGCTGGAGCTGAAGGAAATCAAGGCCGAGATCATCCTCGGCAACACCTTCCACCTGTGGCTGCGCCCGGGCAACGACGTGATCGCCAAGTTTGGCGGCCTGCACGACTTCATGGGCTGGGACAAGCCCATCCTGACCGACTCGGGCGGCTTCCAGGTGTTCTCGCTGGGCGCCATGCGCAAGATCACGGAAGAGGGCGTGCACTTCAACTCGCCGATCAACGGCGACAAGCTGTTCCTCTCGCCCGAGGTGTCGATGCAGATCCAGCGCGTGCTCAACTCCGACATCGTCATGCAGTTCGACGAGTGCACCCCCTACGAGATCGACGGCCGCCCGGCCACCCTCGACGAGGCGGCCAAGTCGATGCGCATGTCGCTGCGCTGGGCGCAGCGCTCGCACGACGAGTTCCACCGTGGCGGCAACCCGAACGCGCTGTTCGGCATCGTCCAGGGCGGCATGTTCGAGAACCTGCGCGACGAGTCGCTGGCCCAGTTGGAGGAGATCGACTTCCCCGGCCTGGCCATCGGCGGCCTGTCGGTCGGCGAGCCGAAGGAGGACATGATGCGCATGCTGGCCCACGTCGGCCCGCGCCTGCCGGCCAACAAGCCGCACTACCTGATGGGCGTGGGCACGCCGGAGGACCTGGTGGCCGGCGTCTCGAACGGCATCGACATGTTCGACTGCGTGATGCCGACGCGCAACGCGCGCAACGGCTGGATCTTCACCCGCTACGGCGACATCAAGATCAAGAACGCCCGCTACAAGGAGGAGAAGGCGCCGCTCGACGAGAGCTGCGCCTGCTACGCCTGCCGCAACTTCTCGCGCGCCTACCTGCACCACCTGAACCGCACCCAGGAGATCCTCGGCGCGCGCCTGAACACCATCCACAACCTGCACTACTACCTCGACATCATGCGCCAGATGCGCGAGGCGCTCGACGAGGACCGCTTCCACGCCTGGACCCTGCAGTTCCACGCCGACCGCGCGCGCGGCGTCTAACGCCGCTCCCAGCCACCCCGCAACCCGGACGCCGGGGTCTGACCCCGCATGGGGTCAGACCCCTGTTTGCCGGGTTGCGGGGGCGATGTGGGTAATAAATGTTGCAAGTCTTGTAAAAATTATGTAAGACCCCACCTAGCCGGCAGCCTTGGCTTCGCCGGCCAGTGCTAGAATACAGCGCTGTTTTTCAAACTAATCACCGGAGTTATCTGTGTTCATTTCCAACGCATACGCACAATCCCCACTCGACGCCCTGGGCCTGGGCGGCAACATCACCAGTTTCCTGCCGCTGATCCTGATGTTCGTGGCCATGTATTTCCTGATGATCCGTCCTCAGCAAAAACGCGCCAAGGAACAAAAGGCCATGATGGACGCGCTCGCCAAGGGCGACGAAGTGGTCACCGCCGGCGGCCTGCTGGGCAAGGTCGCCAAGGTCACCGAGGGCTACGTGACGCTGGAAGTGTCGACCGGCACCGAGATCGTCGTGCAGAAGAGCTCGATCACCATGCTGCTGCCAAAGGGCACGCTCAAGGCGCTGTAAGACCGGCGAGCACTTGGTCACGGGAACGGCCGCACCAGAAGCGCGGCCGTTTCCGTATGTTGCATATGTTGCATCCGACGCCTAACACTGAACGTTGAACAATATGAATCGCTATCCAGTCTGGAAGTACATCCTCATCGCCGTCGCCATCCTGCTGGGTGCGTTGTTTACGGCGCCCAACTATTTCGGCAACACGCCGGCGGTGCAGGTCACCAGCGGCAAGTCGACCGTCAAGATGAGCAGCGAGATGGCGGCCCAGGTCGCCGCCGTGCTGAAGAAGGAAAACATCGCCGCCGAGGGCATCAGCTTCGACGGCACCGGC
Source organism: Rugamonas rubra (assembly GCF_900114705.1). Taxonomy (GTDB): domain Bacteria; phylum Pseudomonadota; class Gammaproteobacteria; order Burkholderiales; family Burkholderiaceae_D; genus Rugamonas; species Rugamonas rubra. Next base: position 163,742 of record NZ_FOTW01000017.1, on the reverse strand, counting down.
ACCTACGCCTCGGTGCGCGCCCGCTTCGCCGACCCCGACACCCAATTCAAGGCCAAGTCCGTGCTGGAGAAGGATCTGAACACCGATCCGGCCGACCCGACCTACCTGGTGGCGCTGAACCTGCAACCGAACACACCTAAGTGGATGCAAAGCCTGCACGCGCTGCCGATGTACCTCGGCCTCGACTTGCGCGGCGGTGTCCACTTCCTGCTGCAGGTCGACGTCAAGGCCGCGCTGAGCAAGCGCGTGCAAGGCATCCAGGCCGCCGCCCGCAGCGCGCTGCGCGACAAGAACGTGCGCCACGCCGGCATCGACCGCGTCGGCGACACCATCGAAATCAAGTTCCGCGACGCCGACACCCGCACTAAGGCCAAGGACGTGCTGTCGGGCCAGATGGCCGACCTGGCCTTCGTCGACAGCGGCGCCGGCGACGAGCTCAAGCTGCAAGTCAGCCTGAAGCCGGCCGCGCTCAAGCAAACCATCGACGACGGCGTCAAGCAGAACATCGCCACCCTGTCCAAGCGCGTCAACGAGCTGGGCGTGGCCGAGCCTATCATCCAGCAGCAGGGCGCCGACCGCATCGTCGTGCAGCTGCCCGGCGTGCAGGACGTGGCGCGCGCCAAGGCCGTCATCGGCCGCACCGCCACGCTGGAAGTGCGCATGGTCGACGACACCGTCACCCCGGGCACCGAGCTGTCCGCCTCGATCCCGTTCAACTCCGAGCTGTTCACCGTCGGCAAGGGCGTGCCCGTCGTGCTGACCAAGGACGTCGCCCTGACCGGCGACTACATCGCCAGCGCCACCGCCAGCTTCGACCAGAACCAGCAACCGGCCGTCAGCATCGACCTGAACGGCGACGGCGGCCGCAAGATGCGCGAAGCGACCCGCGAGCGCGTCGGCAAGCGCATGGCCATGGTGCTGTTCGAGAAGGGCAAGCCGGAAGTGCTGTCGGTCGCCACCATCCAGAGCGAACTGGGTAGCCGCTTCCAGATCACCGGCATGGGCAACGCGGAAAACGCCGCCGAGCTGGCGCTGCTGCTGCGCGCCGGCGCGCTGTACGCGCCGATGGACTTCGTCGAGGAACGCACCATCGGCCCGCAACTGGGCGCCGAGAACATCAGCAAGGGTCTGCATTCGACCATGTACGGCTTCGCCGCCATCGCCGTCTTCATGATGTTCTACTACATGATGTTCGGCTTCTTCAGCGTGCTGGCGCTGGCCTGCAACCTGTTGCTGCTGATCGGCCTGCTGTCGCTGATGCAGGCCACGCTGACCCTGCCGGGCATCGCCGCGATCGCGCTGGCGCTGGGCATGGCGATCGACGCCAACGTGCTGATCAACGAGCGCATCCGCGAGGAGCTGCGCGGCGGCGCCTCGCCGCAGCAGGCCATCTCGGTCGGCTTCGAACGCGCCTGGGCCACCATCCTGGACTCCAACGTGACCACCCTGATCGTCGGCGTGGCCCTGTGGGTGTTCGGCTCCGGCGCCATCCGCGGCTTCGCCGTGGTGCACTGCCTGGGCATTTTGACCTCGATGTTCTCGGCCGTGTTCATTTCGCGCGGCGTGGTCAACCTCTGGTACGGCCGCAAGAAGAAGCTGCAATCGATCGCCATCGGCACCGTGTGGGTGCCGGGCCTGTCGAAATAAGTATCGTCGCCGGCCGCCTCGCGCGGCCGGCCGCGCACTCCATACTCAGAGGATTTCATGGAATTTTTCCGGATTAAAAAAGACATTCCCTTCATGCGCCATGCGTTGATCTTCAACGTCATCTCGGCCTTGACCTTCGTCGCGGCGGTGTTCTTCCTGGTGCACAAAGGGCTGCACTTCTCGGTCGAGTTCAAGGGCGGCACCGTGATGGAGCTCAAGTACGCCAAGGCCGCCAACCTCGAGGGCATCCGCCACTCGCTCGAGCAGATCGGCTACGAGCAGCCCGAGGTGACCAGCTTCGGCACCGCGCACGACGTCATGATCCGCCTGCCGATCATCAAGACGGTGGCCGGCGCCAACGCCTCGCAACTGGTGTTCGACAAGCTGTGCCTGGCCGAGCAGGGCGCCATGAAGCAGATCGACACGGTCAGCGCCAAGGGCGAGCACATCGTCAAGGCCGGCTGCGTCGACGCCGCCGGCGCCGAGACGGTGACCCTGCAGAAGGTCGAATTCGTCGGCCCGCAGGTGGGCGACGAGCTGGCCCAGAACGGCATGAACGCGCTGGCGATGGTGATCGTCGGCGTGATGATCTACCTGGCCGTGCGCTTCGAGTGGAAGTTCGCCGTCGCCGCCATCATCGCCAACCTGCACGACGTGGTCATCATCCTCGGCTTCTTCGCCTTCTTCCAGTGGGAATTCTCGCTGACGGTGTTGGCGGCGGTGCTGGCGGTGCTGGGCTACTCGGTCAACGAGTCGGTGGTGATTTTCGACCGGATCCGCGAGAACTTCCGCAAGCAGCGCAAGGCCTCGGTGCACGAGGTGATCGACAACGCCATCACCAGCACCATCTCGCGCACCATCATCACCCACGGCTGCACGCAGATGATGGTGCTGTCGATGCTGCTGCTGGGCGGCCCGACGCTGCACTTCTTCGCCATCGCGCTGACCATCGGTATTTGCTTCGGCATCTACTCGTCGGTGTTCGTCGCCGCCGCCGTCGCCATGTGGCTGGGCGTGACGCGCGAGGACCTGATCAAGCCGATCAAGGAAAAGGACGAAACGGACGGCGCGGTGGTATAAACGCCGGCCCCGTCGAACTAGCAGTAGAAACCCTCCCCGCGTCGCCGCCGGGAGGGTTTTTTTATGGGCCACGCCGGTTCGAAGCAGCCGCATGCACGCAGGGCGCCCGCCGGCGCCTCCACCGCGACATGAAAAAGGGCGCCAGGTCTCGCAGACCGGGCGCCCTTTGATCTTACTGGAAGCCGGCGGCGGCGCCGGCGTCCTGTTGGCGGTGTTAGTTCGGTGTCGATTGCAGCGCGGCCGGCGCCGCCGCTTTCAGGTAGGCGGCCAGGTGGCGCGACAGGCGGCCCAGGAAGACACCGTTGAACGCGCCGAAGGTGGCGCAGACGGTCACGGCGAACAGCGGCTCCTGGCGCAGGGCCGGCGACATGGCGGAGGCGATGGCGACGGCGTACTTGGCGCAGAAGATGGCCATCATCATGGCCAGTGGCAGCCAGCTGCCGCGCAGCGTGACGCTACCCTCGGCGCGGTTGATGCTGATGCGTTTGGCGTCGATCAGCTGCCAGGTCAGGCCGCCGCCCAGCGCCGCGCCGATGAGCCAGGCCGCCAGCGGGGCGTCGTGCAGGCCGAAGCGGCTGGCGATGTCCTGCAGCGACAGCGCGACCATCACGGCGGGGATGATGAACAGCGAGCGCAGCGCGACCGTGCGGTCCTGGCTGGCGAGCACGCCACGGTAGACCAGGAAGCCCAGGATAGCCCAAACGTAGACTGGGGTGTGGCTGATGATCTGTTGCAGCATGGTGTTTCTCCTTGTTTGTGGGGTGTTGCTGAGTGAACTATGCCCGCCGGCGCCGCGCCGCGCGGCGCGATGCGACGAAACGGCGCGGCGGCGGCGCGAGCTGCGGCGCGCCGGCGCCAAATGCAGCGGGAAGGGGGGGGCGAGGTGACGCGGTGCCAACGGCCGAGCAAGGCGCAAGGCGGGGGCAGCAAGGCAGGGTCAGTGCCGACATTCGGACACGAGCTCAACCATAGGACGCGCCGGTGAAGCTCTTTATTGCTGAGTCTGTGTCCGAATGTCGGCACTGACCCCGGTGGCGAGCTCAACCATAGGCCGCGCCAGCGAAGCTCTTTATTGCAGAGCCTGTGTCCGAATGTCGGCACTGACCCCGGTGTTTTTTCGGGCTAGCTGCGCCGTGCCAGCGCCTTCATCGAGGCGGACGGGCATTCGCCGAACAGCTTGCGGTAGTCGCTGGAGAATTGGCTGAAGTTGCACAGGCCCCAGGCGCCGGCGACGTCGCCGATGGCGCTGCCGCGCGCGGTCGGGTCGTGCAGTTGGCGCCGCACGCCGTTCAGCCGCACCATGCGCAGGTAGAGCATGGGGCTCATGCCCAGCACGTCCTCGAAGCAGTACTGCAGCGTGCGCCGGCTCACGTGCACCTGCTCGCACAGCTCCGGCACGGTGATGCTCTCGGCGCGGTGCGCCAAAATGTATTCGCGCGCCTTGGCCACCACGCGCTGGCGCCGCTGCACGCTGGCGGCGGCCACCGGCTCGATGCTGCTGCGGTCGAGCATCTCCAGCAGCGCGCCCAGCACCGCCTCCTGCCAGAGCGGCGTGCCTTGCGCGGCCGCGCCGCCGTGGCCGTCGTCGCCGAACAGGCCGGCCCGCGTCGGCACGGTGCCGCCGGCCGGCGCGCCGTGGCCATCCCCGCCCAGCAACGCGGCCAACGTCTGCACGCAGGCGGCGCGGGCGGCGCCGTCCACCTGCAACACCTCGGCCGCCTGCACCCGCTCCCAGTCGATCAGGCAGCCGCTGCGCTCGGCCGCCTCGGCCAGCATGCGGCGGCACACCACGATGCCGTAGATGCCGTAGGCGCTGGGCGTGACCAGCTCGAACTCCTGCTCGCCCGGCTGCACCATGATCCATTCCTGGCCGGTCTGGCGGCCGTTGATGCGGGTCGCCACCGGGTGGTCGGGCAGGCCGAACCAGATGGCGCCCGGCCACACCCGGCAGGACTGCCGCACCGCCTGGCTCAGGCTTTCCTTGAAGACCTGGATCTTGGGCATGCGCAACTCGACCAGGGCGCCACGGAACAGGCCGGCGCTGATCTGGTCGTAGCTTTGCTGCCAGTTGGTCAGCTCGCAGGCCAGCTGGTCGGCGTCGTGTGCCAGCACGGTGCGCAGGGCCGCCGGGCTGCGCAATTGCGGCGCACTGTGCAATAAAGGTGTACCAATCTGGTGCATGTTGTTTCCTCCTGAAATAGGCCCTGTTGCGCGCTGCCACAGCTGTCGTCAAGTTTGCCGATTTTCGATAACGTCGCGCCGGCCCGGACTCCTATACTCGATTCGTTGCAACTTCCATACCTGCCCCGAGTCGGCTCGACAGCTCGGCGCCCTTGGCGACGTTTGTTCTTACTGGAGAAAAAAATGAAAGCACATCAGGCATCCGGCGCGGCGCCGGCGCTGCAGCAGACGCTGGGCACGGTCCAACTATGGGGCATCGCGGTCGGCCTCGTCATCTCGGGCGAATACTTCGGCTGGAGCTACGGCTGGGCCTCGGCCGGCACGCTCGGCTTCACCATCACGGCGCTGTTCATCGCCGCCATGTACACCACCTTCATCTTCAGCTTCACCGAGCTGACCACCTCGATCCCGCACGCCGGCGGCCCCTTCGCCTACAGCAAGCGCGCCTTCGGCCCGTTGGGCGGCTACCTGGCCGGCGCGGCCACCTTGATCGAGTTCGTCTTCGCCCCGCCGGCCATCGCGCTGGCCATCGGCGCCTACCTCAACGTGCAGTTCCCCGCCGTCGATCCGAAGACGGCTGCGGTCGGCGCCTACCTGGTGTTCATGACGCTCAACATCGTCGGCGTGCAGATCGCCGCCAGCTTCGAGCTGTTGATGGCGCTGCTGGCCATATTCGAGCTGCTGGTGTTCATGGGCGTGGTCTCGCCCGGCTTTTCGATGGCCAACTTCGTCAAGGGCGGCTGGTCCGGCGCCGACAATTTCAGCATCGCCTCGATCCCCGGCATGTTCGCCGCCATCCCCTTCGCCATCTGGTTCTTCCTCGCCATCGAGGGCGTCGCCATGGCGGCCGAGGAGGCCAAGGACCCCAAGCGCTCGATCCCCATCGCCTACATCACCGGCATCATCACCCTGGTGCTGCTGGCCATCGGCGTGATGGTGTTCGCCGGCGGCGCCGGCGACTGGACCAAGCTGTCCAACATCAACGACCCGCTGCCGCAGGCGATGAAGGCGATCGTCGGCGAGAACAGCAACTGGCTGCACATGCTGGTCTGGCTCGGCCTGTTCGGCTTGATCGCCTCCTTCCACGGCATCATCCTGGGCTACTCGCGGCAGATCTACGCCCTGGCCCGCGAGGCCTACCTGCCACGTTACTTCGCCAAGATCCACCCGCGCTTCCACACGCCGCACCGCGCCATCATCGCCGGCGGCGTGGTCGGCATCGCCGCCATCTTCAGCGACGAGTTGATCAAGATCGGCGGCCAGACGTTGACCGCCAACATCGTCACCATGTCGGTGTTCGGCGCCATCACCATGTACATCCTCAGCATGCTCAGCCTGTTCAAGCTGCGCCGCAGCGAGCCGGACATGGTGCGCCCCTTCCGCGCCCCGTTCTACCCGGTGTTCCCGGCCATCGCGCTGGCCGGCGCCGCCGTCTGCATGGCCACCATGATCTACTACAACCCGCTGATCTTCGGCGTGTTCACCGCCTTCATGGCCGGCGGCTACGCCTTCTTCCTGTCGACCCGCCGCAGCCGCCAGGAGCTGGCGCTGTACGACGCCGTTTGAACCCGCACCGACCCCACCTCCACCGAAAGGACCACATGATGATCGCAGCCTCCACCTTCCCGCTGAAACAGCGCGCCGCAGCGGTGCTGCTGGCCACCCTGGCAGCACTGTCCGGCGCCGCCAGCGCGGCCGATCCGGCCCCGGCCGCCGCCGCGCCCCCGCCCGCCCTCGACTGGACCAACAGCGGCAACGTCGCGCTGGTGTCGGACTACCTGTTCCGTGGCATCTCGCAAAGCCAGGGCAAGCCGACCGCCCAGGCCACCTTGGACTTCGTCCACGTCAGCGGCTTCTACCTGGGCCTGTTCGGCTCGGGCGTCTCGCACGCCGCCTACAACAACGGCGGCGGCGCCGAGATCGACGTCTACGGCGGCTACCGCCACCCGCTCAACGAAACCAGCAACATCGACGCCGGCCTGGTCACCTACTGGTATCCCGGCGCGCACTACGCGGCCGGCGGCGAGGACATCAAGTACCACACCCAGGACGCCAAGCTGGGCGTGAACATCGGCAGCTTCAACGCCTACGGCTGGGTCACGTTGAGCAAGCGCTGGTTCGGCTTCGCCGTCGACCCCTACAGCGGCAAGCTGGTCGACACGCGCGGCACCTTGTACGGCGAAGTCAACTGGAACCCCGAGCTGGCGCCGGGCCTGACGCTCAACCTGCACGCCGGCAAGCAGAACGTGCGCAACCTGGCCGCCTTCAACTACGTCGACGCCAAGGTCGGCGTGACCAAGACCTGGGACAGCTGGGCCGTGGCGGCGGCGGCGGTCTACAACAGCGGTGACGCCAGCAAGAACGGCACCCCGCTGTGGACCTTCTTCGACGCCGACGGCAGCAGCCGCAACGTGGTCAAGACGCGCCTGCAGGTGGTCGCGACGCGCAATTTTTAAGCGCGCTGACGAGTAGTGCCGGCTCAACCCCGCAAGAAAAGGGGTCAGACCCCGTACGGCGCCAAGGCGGGGAGTCTGATCCCGACCGCAGCGGATCGGGGTGCGGGGTTGCGGCGGGCATCACCCGCCGCGCCGGTTTTGTGAGAGACTCGAAAACAGAGCCGTGGCACTACAGCCGACGGCCGGGAGGCAGCAACGATGAGTAGTTTCGCACATAGCGTGGGCAGCCGGACCTACCAGTTCCGCGACCTGAAGGATTTGATGGCCAAGGCCAGCCCGGCCCGTTCCGGCGACTACCTGGCCGGCCTGGCGGCGGCCAGCGTCGAGGAGCGCGTGGCGGCGCAGATGGCGCTGGCCGAGCTGCCGCTGACGGTGTTCCTCAACCAGCTGCTGGTGCCCTACGAGGACGACGAGGTCAGCCGCCTGATCATCGACGAGCACGACAAGGTGGCCTTCGCCCGCATCGCCCACCTGACCGTCGGCGACTTCCGCAACTGGCTGCTGGGCGACGCCGTCGACGAGCTGGTGCTGGCCGCCGTGGCGCCCGGCGTCACGCCGGAGATGGCGGCGGCGGTGTCGAAGATCATGCGCATCCAGGACCTGATCCTGGTGGCCAAGAAGTGCCGCGTGGTGACGCGCTTCCGCAACACCATTGGCCTGGCCGGCCGCATGTCGACCCGGCTGCAGCCGAACCACCCGACCGACGACGCCAGCGGCATTGCCGCCAGCGTGCTCGACGGCCTGCTGTACGGCAGCGGCGACGCCGTCATCGGCATCAACCCGGCCACCGACAACGTGCCGCAGGTGGTGCGCATCGTCAGCATGCTCGACGAGATCATCGCCCGCTACGGCATCCCCACCCAGTCCTGCGTGCTGACCCACGTCACCAACACCATCGCCGCCATCGAGCGCGGCGCGCCGGTCGACCTGGTGTTCCAGTCGATCGCCGGCACCGAGGCGGCCAACGCCAGCTTCGGCATCAACCTGGCGCTGCTCGACGAGTCGCGCCAGGCCGCGCTGTCGCTGGGCCGCGGCACGGTGGGCGACAACGTGATGTACTTCGAGACGGGGCAGGGCAGCGCCTTGTCGGCCAACGCCCACCACGGCGTCGACCAGCAAACCTGCGAGGTGCGCGCCTACGCGGTGGCGCGCAAGTTCAAGCCGCTGCTGGTCAACTCGGTGGTCGGCTTCATCGGCCCCGAGTACCTGTACGACGGCAAGCAGATCATCCGCGCCGGCCTGGAGGACCACTTCTGCGCCAAGCTGCTCGGCCTGCCGATGGGCTGCGACGTCTGCTACACCAACCACGCCGAGGCCGACCAGAACGACATGGACATCCTGCTGACCCTGTTGGGCACGGCCGGCTGCACCTTCGTCATGGGCATCCCCGGCTCGGACGACATCATGCTCAACTACCAGACCACCTCCTTCCACGACGCCCTGTACGCGCGCCGCGTGCTGGGCCTGCAGCCGGCGCCGGAGTTCGCCGCCTGGCTCAAGGAGATGGAGATCTTCACCCGCGACGACTACGTCACGCTGGGCACGGCGCTGCCGCCGGCCTTCCACAACGCCCTGCTGCGGTTGGCCTGAGGAGACGACCGGCATGAGCCAACACGACAAGGACAAGACAGGTCACCAGGAGCAGCGGGACGGCGCGGCGGCGCGCGACGAGGTGGTGACGGCCAACCCCTGGCAGGCGCTGCGCCGGTTCACGGCGGCGCGCATCGCGCTGGGGCGCAGCGGCGTGAGCCTGCCGACGGCGCCGCAGCTGGACTTCCAGCTGGCCCACGCGCGCGCGCGCGACGCCGTGCACCTGCCGCTCGACCACGCCGCGCTGGCCGCCGCGCTGACGGCCGACAGCGGCCTGCCCTGCCTGGCGCTGCACAGCGCGGCGCAGAACCGCCACGTCTACCTGCAGCGGCCCGATTTGGGGCGGCGCCTGGACGAGCCCTCGCGCCGCCTGCTGCAGGCGCACGGCGCGGCGCCGGCGCCGGGGCAGGGCGGCGACGATGCGGCTTCGGCCGGGGTGCGGCGCACCGGGCCGGACGGGGCGGTGGCCGGCGCCGGCTACGACCTGGCCTTCGTCATCGCCGACGGCCTGTCGGCGCTGGCCATCGAGCAGAACGCGCTGCCCTTCCTGCGCGTGATGCTGGCGCGGCTGGCCGCCGAGCAGTGGTCGCTGGCGCCGCTGGCGCTGGTCGACCAGGGCCGGGTGGCGGTGGGCGACGAGGTCGGCCAGCTGCTCGGCGCGCGCGCCGTGGTGGTGCTGGTGGGCGAGCGGCCCGGCCTCAGTTCGCCCGACAGCATGGGCCTGTACCTGACCTGGGCACCGCAGGTGGGCCTGACCGACGCCAGCCGCAACTGCATCTCCAACGTGCGCCCGGCCGGCCTGCGCTACGAGGAGGCCGCCTACAAGCTGCACTACCTTCTCGAGCAGTCGCGCCTGCGCCAACTGTCCGGCGTGGCGCTGAAGGACGAAACGGGCGGCGCCGACGGCGCGCTCGCCGCGCCGCAGCGCAACTTCCTGCTCGACCTGGACTGAGCCCACCCCGCCCCCCCAAATCGACCACGGCCGGGGTCTGACCCCGTACGGGGTCAGACCCCTTTCTTACGGGTTTAGGCCCGCGCCGGAAGGGCTTGCGCGCGCGCCCGACAGCCCGCACAATGCTAGGCCGCGCGCCGGCATCGTCGGCCACGCGGCCCCTCCACCCCACCCGTATGAGAGAGCACCCATGAGCCGAACCGGCCGCCTGTTCCAGTTGATGGATGCGCTGCGCGGCTACCGCCGCCCGGTCACGGCGGCGCGCCTGGCCGAGCAGCTCGGTGTGTCCGAGCGCACCATCTACCGCGACATCCAAACCCTGGCCGGCATGGGCGCGCCGGTCGAGGGCGAGGCCGGCGTCGGCTACCTGCTCAAGAGCGGCTTCTTCCTGCCGCCGCTGATGTTCGGCGCCGACGAGCTCGAGGCGCTGGTGCTGGGCGCGCGCTGGGTGCGCCGCCAGGGCGACGAGGCGCTGGCCCAGGCGGCCAGCAACGCGCTGGCCAAGATCGCCGCCGCCACCCCCAAGGACCTGCGCGACGACATGGCCGAGACCAGCCTGTGGGTGCCGCTCGGCCTGCTGCCCAGCGACGGCAGCGACCAGTTCGTCCGCCCGGTGCGCGAGGCGATCCGCCACCAGCACCGCCTGCGCATCGGCTACTGCGACGAGAACGGCAACGCCTCCGAGCGCTACGTTTGGCCGTTCGCGCTGGCCTTCCTGGAGGGCCGCCGTTTGCTCGCCGCCTGGTGCGAGTTGCGCGCCGCCAACCGCCACTTCCGCATCGACCGCATCGCCAGCGTCGAGTCGACCGGGCACCGCTATCCGGCGCGCCGCCACGAGCTGCTCAAGGTCTGGCGCGTCGAGCAAAACATCCGCGAAGACTCCTGACAGAAACTGACAACGGCGCGGCTTACGATGGACTCCTCACTGACCCACCGGAGCCCACAAAATGCGCCTATTCCACCACCCCGTTTCGTCCAACGCCCGCCGCGTGTTGATGACCGCCATCGCCCTCGACTTCCCGCTGGAGCTGACCGAAGTCAACCTGATGAGCGAGGAGGACCGCCGCCGCCTGGTCGAATTGAACCCCAACAGCAAAATCCCCGTGCTGCAGGACGGCGACTTCCTGCTGTGGGAGTCCTGCGCCATCATGCAATACCTGGCCGACAAAACGCCGGGCCAGACCCTCTACCCGCAGGACTTGCGCACCCGCGCCGACATCAACCGCTGGATGTTCTGGGCCTGCCAGCACTTCTCGCCGGCGCTCAGCGTGCTGACCTGGGAACGCATCTGGAAGGGCATGGTCGGCGCCGGCCCGGCCGACCCGGTGGAATTGGCCCGTGGCGAGCGGGATATTGCCGAATATGCTACTGTGCTAAACGGACATCTTGCTCAGCGCCAATGGATCATCGGCGACAGCCTCAGCCTGGCCGATTTCGCCGTGGCGGCGCCGCTGATGTACCTGGAGCAGGCCAAGCTGCCGCTCGCCGAGTACGCCAACATCATGGCCTGGTTCGGCCGCGTGCAGCAGCTCGATGCCTGGAAGAAGACCATCCCGGTCTGGTAAGCAGTCATTTTCGCCTGTGTTAGTTGGCGCACAGAAGGCGGCGCGCAAAGTTCGTATAGTGGGGCTGTCTCTTTCAGGAGATCCCTAGTTTTGGACTTTGCCCGCCCCCAGCGGGCTTTTTTTTTGCCCGTCCCGCGCGCCTCGATTCGACAACCGATGGAGGTAGTATGCAAGACGCAACGTCAACCGTGACGACGGCGGCGCCCGCCGTGGCCCGGCCGCCCGCCGCTCAACCCGCCGATCGACCGGCCGGTCAGCCCGCCTATCAACGCTTCCTGCGCATGTGGCACAGCGCGCCGCTGGACGAGCCGGAACCGCCGCCGCAGCGCGCCGCCGTGCCGGCCCTGCCGCAGCGGGAGGAGGGCGCCGCCGACGGCGGTCTCGGCCGGGCGCGAACGCGCGCCTGCGCCGCCGCCCGGCGCTTCGCCCGTCCGCTCGGCAACATCTCCGCCTCGCCTCGTTTCGCCTGATTCCGCCTCCCCGCTTCTCGCCTCATCATCCGCCCCGCTTTTCCGTTCCTCCCGCCATTGCTACCGCGTCGCCCCGCCCCCCCAGTGTGACAATTCGCGTATATTCGCGCGGGCTGTTCGCGTATATTTATTTCCGAATTGAATGATTGCCGCTTGTGTATGACGACTTCGTCCGCGCCACCGGCCCTGTTCTCCTTCCCTGTCCCGCACTTCTAGCCCGGAATCCACCACCATGAGCAACGACGTCTCCTTCTACCTGAACGGCAAGCTGGTCCAACTGCACAACCCCTCGCCCGATCTGCTGCTGATCGACTATCTGCGCTCGCCCGAGGTGGCGCTGGCCGGGCCGAAGAAGCCCTGCGGCCAGGGCGGCTGCGGCGGCTGCACGGTGATCCTGTCGCACTGGGACGGCGAGCAGCCGCAGCACCGCGCCATCAACTCCTGCCTGCGGCCGGTGTGCGCGCTGGGCGGCCAGGTGGTCACCACGGTCGAGGGCACGGGCGCCGTGCGCAAGCCGAATCCCGAGTTCCTGCTGCACGCCGCCACCGCCTCGCGCGGCGGCGCGGCCATTGGCCTGGCGCCGGTGCCGGCGCTGGCCGAGGCGCAGCAGCAGGCGCAGGACAAGCGCGCCCAGGTGGCCGAGGCGGTGGCGCAGGCGCGCGACCTGCCGCAGAGCGGCGCCAGCCTGCAGCTGCGCGCCGTGGCCGAGCACCCGTCCGAGGTCGAGCACGCCGGCATGAACCCGGTGGCGCACCGGTTGGCCCTCAACAACGGCAGCCAGTGCGGCTACTGCAGCGTGGGCTTCGTGATGAACATGTCCGAGTTCATCGTCAACCATCCGCAGGCCACCAAGAAGGAGATCGAGGACAGCTTCGACGGCAACATCTGCCGCTGCACCGGCTACCGCGCCATCCTCACCGGAATGAAGACCTTCGCCTCCGACTGGACCGCCGAGGACGAGAAACACCGCATGAAATGCCTGGAGGACGACGGCTGCGCCGCCCAGCTGCCGGCCAACGTGGCGATCCCCTTCCCGCCACGGGCGCGCGGCCCGGCCCAGCCGGTCAGCGCCCACGGCGGCGGGCAGAGCTGGCGCACCCCGCTCACGCTCGACGAGTTGGCCCACCTGATGCACGGCGCGCGCGGCAGCCGCCTGCGCCTGGTGCACGGCAACACCTCGTTCGGCATCTACAAGGACGAGTTCGCGCCGACCAGGCTGTTCGCCGACATCCGCCTGATTCCTGAATTGAACGAGGCCAGCCGGCTCGAGGGCGGCGCCTTGCGCGTCGCCGCCGGCATCGACTACAACGCGCTGATCGCCGAGTTGGGCGCGCAGATGAAGTTGCATTGCTGCGACGAGACCAGCAGCCTGGCCGCCGTCCAGTTCATGGCGCGCCGCACCGCCGGGCGCATCGTGCGCAACGCCGCCTCGCTGGGCGGCAACACCATGCTGGTGCTGGCCCACATGGCCGAGGGCAGCGGCGAACCCTTCCCGTCCGACGCGTTGACGGCGCTGGCTGCCACCGGCGCGCGCGTGGTCTACCTGCACCTGGACGGCGCCGGCAAGTTCCACCAGCACGTCAACAGTGTGGCCGAGCTGGTGCGCCGCGTGCTCGACCAGCCGGCGCTGCTCGACGAGATCGTGCTGCGCGCCTTCCTGCTGGCGCTGCCGGCCGAGAACCAGGTGGTGCTGGCGCAGAAGGTGGCGCTGCGCGAGGTCAACGCGCACAGCATCGTCAACGCCTGCACCGCGCTGCGCTTCGGCGACGGCGCCGCCATCGATGACGCCGCGCTGGTGTTCGGCGGCATCGCGCCGTATCCGTGGCACGCCGCCGCCACCGAGGCCGCGCTGCGCGGCCAAACCCTGGCGCTGGACCAGTTGCCGGCGCTGTCGGCCGTGCTGGAACAGGAGGTGCGCGCCGAGCTGCAGTTGTGGGCCGCGCGCATGCACGGCCTGCCCAGCGAGGGCTTCACCGACGAGTACCGCGTCCAGCTGGCGCTGGCCTTCTTCTACAAGGCGGTGGTCAACGCGCTGCCGCAGCGCGGCGTCGAGGTGCCGCCGCAGATCGCCTCCAGCGGCGAGATCACCTGGGGCAAATGGCCGGTCAGCGACGGCCGCCAGCACTACGCCACGCAGGACTTCAAGCGGCCGGTGGCGCAGCCCTACATCAAGATCACCGCGATGTACCAGGCCTCCGGCCAGCTGCACTACACGCAGGAGCTGGCGGCGCCGCCGCGCACCCTCAACGCCGCCTTCGTGCAGAGCAAGCGGGCGCTGGGCAACTACCACTTCGCCGTGCCGGGCAAGGCCGGCGCCGCCACCCTGGCCGAGCTGCGCGAGCACCTGAGCCGGCACGACGCCAACTTCGTCGACCTGATCACCCACCACAACATCAAGAACGGCGGCATCAACCTGCAGGGCATGGGCATGGACCAGCCGCTGCTGGCCGAGCAGATGGTCAGCTACGTCGGCCAGGCCATCGCGCTGGTGCTGGCCGACACCGAGCAGCAGGCCGCCGCCCTGGCCGAGTACGTGACGGCGCACTGCGTCGGCTACACCGACGTCGACTGGCCGGCGCCGTGGAACCGCCCCGTCACCACCCTGGAGGACGCCATCCGCATCGGCAGCGTGTTCCCCGACTCGCCCAAGTCGGCCAGCTACGTTTCGCACATCTGGAAGATCACCCGGCCCGGCAGCAACTTCGACTGGACCAGCGCCAAGCAGCCGCTCGACCGCGACATCGTGGTGCGCGACACGGCCATCAGCGGCGCCGGCTGCCTGGTGGTGGAGAGCTCGCAGCTCAACGGCGGCCAGGTGCACTTCTACATGGAGACCCAGGCGGTGATCGCCGAGCCGGGCGACCAGGGCCGCATCACCATCCGCCCCTCGACGCAGAGCCCGATGGAGATGCACCAGACCACGGCGATGGCGCTGGGCGTGGCCTACCACCAGGTCGACGTCAAGGTGGTCTCGGTCGGCGGCGCCTTCGGCGGCAAGACCGAGCCGACCCGCTTCGTGGTCGGCCCGGCGGCGGTGGCGGCCAAGGCGGTCAAGCGGCCGGTGCGCCTGGCCATGCCGCGCGACCAGGACACAGGCATGATCGGCAAGCGCCACGCCTTCTACGGCCAGTACCAGATCGCCGTCGACCAGGGCCTGCAGAACCCGGCCGACAAGGGCATCATCCGTGGCTTCCAGACCAAGATGTGGGGCGACGGCGGCGCCTTCTACGACTGCTCCTTCATCGTCTCGAACTGCATCCAGCTGCGCGCCGACAACGCCTACCGCGTCGCCAACTTCGAGAACCAGATCGACGTCTGCCGCACCAACACCGCGCCCAGCACCGCCTTCCGCGCCTTCGGCGACGTGCAGGGCAAGAACATCATCGAGAACGCGGTGGACGACGCCGCCTTCGCCCTCGGCATGTCGGCCGAGGAGATGCGCGAGAAGAACCTGTACGAGCGCGGCGACGTCACGCCCTTCGGCCAGGCGCTGTCCTACTGCTACATGCGGCAGGTGTGGGACTACCTGAAGGAGGTCTGCAAGTACGAGGAGAAGAAGGCGGCGGTGGAGGAGTTCAACCGCAACAACACCTGGCGCAAGCGCGGCCTGGCGCTGGTGCCGGTCAAGTACGGCTCCGGCTACAACTGGCAGCAGCTCGAACAAGCCGCCGCCATTGTGGTGGTCAACCAGGCCGACGGCACGCTGGTGATCCACCAGGGCGGCGTCGAGATGGGGCAGGGCCTGGCGACCCAGGTGCTGCAGGTGGCGGCGTATGTGATGGGCATCCCGATGGACCTGATCCACGTCGAGGGGCCGCGCACCAGCATCACGCCCAATCCGACCAGCAGCGGCGCCTCCACCGGCACGCCGTACAACTGCGAGGCGGTCAAGCAGACCTGCCAGGACCTGCGCGGCCGCCTGTTGGAGTTCGCCTACCAGCAGCGCAACGACAACGGCAACCAGTGGTGCGTCGACCAGGGCATCGACTTCTGGAACCACGGCGAGCAGGGCTGGGCGGCCACCGTCACCAACGCCCAGGGCCGCACGGCGCTGATCTGGCAGAACCTGATCCAGCTGGCCTACGCCAAGCGGGTCAACCTGATCGCCAGCTTCACCGCCAAGATCCGTGGCGGCGGCGTGCCGATCCCCTGCATGACCTTCAAGCCGCAGGACCAGCAGCCCAACCCCTACGGCATCGAGCGCGACGCCACGGCGGTGCTGGGCGGCGGGGTCGACTCCTTCGTCGGCTTCACCTATTCGGCGGCCTGCTCGGTGACCGAGGTCGACGTGCTGACCGGCGAGGTGAAGATCCTCAGCTCGGACATCGTCTACGACATCGGCTGGAGTTTGAACCCGGCGATCGACGTCGGCCAGGTCGAGGGTGCGTTCGTGCAGGGCGTCGGCTATCTGCTCACCGAGAAGCTGGTGTTCGAGCAGGAGGGCGAGGAGCAGGGCCGGCTCAACACCACCAACACCTGGCGCTACAAGGTGCCGGCCACCACCTGCATCCCGCTGGAGATGAACGTCCACCTGTTCCCGCGCAACGCCAAGTCGGTGGCCGGCATTCCGGACGACCCGCACGACATCTTCTCGTCGAAGGAGGTGGGCGAGCCGCCGCTGGTGCTGGCCAACAGCGTGTTCTTCGCGGTCAAGGCGGCGGTGCGCGCCTCGCGCTTGGAGCGCGGCCTGGACGGCCTGTTCCGCCTCGACGCGCCGGCCACGGTGCAGGAGGTGCGCCGCGCCTGCGAGGTCAGCACGGCCGATTTGAAGTAGGATTTTGTTGAGGCGCCGGGGACGCTGTTACCCCGCAAGGCGCTGAACCGGGGTCAGACCCCGTCGGGGTCTGACCCCTTGCCGTTAGGGGTTCCAGGGGGGGCCGGAGGGCCGGCGACATGCCGGCGTCTTTACAGCATCAGCACGGCGAACAGCGACTTCACCTCGTCGGCCGATTCGGCCATGATGTCGTGCAGCGTGCCCTCGCCGACCACGAAGTCGATGGTGCGCGCCGCCTGCGGCGTGGTGGCGCCCGGCCGCTCGTGCAGCGGCGAGGGGATGGGCGCCAGGTCGTTGGCCAGCAGCAGGGTGTCGCCCAGCGTCTCGGGCGGCAGCGCGCGCATGCCGTGCCACAGCGCCTCGACCGAGGCCTGCACCGCCTCGGGGATGACCAGCTTGGCGAACACGCCACGGCCGATGGCCACCTCGCCGTGCTCGACCCAGTCCTCCGGCTCGCCGTCCATGATGCCCGGGTAGGCGCCGGCCTGCGACAGCATGTAGAAGCCGGCCACCTCGTGGACGATGCCGGCGAACAGCGCCGTGTCCGGGTCGACCCGGGTGACGCGGCGGGCGATCACCTGGGCCAGCGCGGCGACGTGGGCGGTGTGCTGCCACAGCTGGGCCGCCTTGGCCCGCAGGCCGGGGTCGGTGATCTGGCTGCCGATCTGCCGCACGATCAGCGCCGCCACCAGCGATTGCAGCGTGCGCACGCCGAGGCGCTGCACGGCCGAACGCACGTTGGTGATCTCGTTGCCGGAACGGTTGTAGGCGACCGAGTTGGCGATCGCCACGGCGCGCGCCGACAGCAGCGGGTCGGCCTGGATCAGCTTGACGGCGGCCTCGCTGTGGCAGTCGGGGTCGTTCAACGCCTGTTGCAGTTTGATGGAGGCGCTCACGTTGCTGGGGAACGTCAGTTCTCCCCGGCTCGCTTGAGCGGCGATGTGTTGAAAGGCGGCTAGTCTGTCCATTGAAAAAATTATACTCGCAATATTGCCGCAGGGAATTTTTTAAATGTTGAATTTATACTTCAGACGTCCCGAGGGGCGCGCCGGCCTTACCCCGCAGAAAAAAGGGGTCAGACCCCGTCCGGGGTCTGACCCCGTGGCGCATCGGGGTGCGGGGTAAAAACCTGGCTAGCTCAGGCCTCGCGGAAGATGGCGTCGCAGCCGTCCTGGGTGCCGTCGGTGTCCTCCAGCTCGTCGACCAGGCCGAGGTCGAACAGCTCCTCGATCGCGTTGATGTAGCTGTTGGGCTTGGTCGCGCCGATCAGGCGGTAGATCTGGCCGTCCTCGTTGCGGATGCCGATCAGCAGTTTTTCCTGGCGCACGATGTCCGGGGTGCTGACGTTGAGCAGCAGGTTGCCGATGATGTGTTTGTCGAATTTCGCAGGCGTCATGCCCTCGAGCAGAGTCGTTTTCAAATGATTTCCTTGGTTGTGTCGAGAATGGGTGGCGGGCCGCCGGCCGATATCACCTGTTTCAGTCCGGCCAGGGTGTGTTCCAGGGCGGCGAAGTCGTCCTCGCTGTAGTGGGCGAACACCTGGCTGCCCATCGCTATCACCTGCGGAAACACCTCGCGGAAGGTTTGTTCGCCGGTCGCGGTGAGGCGGATGAAGTAGGAGCGCTTGTCGTCGACGCTGCGCTCGCGTTCCACCAGCCCCTTGTGCTCCAGCCGGTCGATCACGCCGGTCAGTGTGCCCTTGGTGATCAGGGTTTTGTCGCCCAGCTCCTTGTACGTCATGCCGGCCGTGTTGCCCAGCGTGGCGATGATGTCGAACTGGGCGTGCGTCAGGCCGCAACGACGCACGTGTTCGCCCGACAGGCGCTCAAAACCCTGTATGCATTCGGCCAACAGCCGGATACTTTTCAAATATCGTTCACCCATAGGCATGATTATAGCCGTCCGGCCGCCGGCCGCTGGATGGTTCGCCATTTTCGCCACGGCCGGGTACTATATGCCGTGCGCCAATTAGTTGGCAGTTTATCTATCCGCTACGAGATTCCCTTTTCATGCCCCACCACCTACGCGGTATTGCCGCTCTGCTCGTCGTCACTCTCGTTTGGGGCACCACCTTTCCCGCCATGAAGGACATGACCGGCAGCCTGTCGGCCAACTGGATCGTGCTGGTGCGCTTCGCCCTGGCCAGCCTGTTGCTGTCGCCCTTCTTGTGGCGCGCCCGCCGCGCCGACCTGGTGCAGGGCGCGCTGGTCGGCGTGGTGCTGTTCGTCTGCTACGTCTGCCAGATCGAGGGCTTGGCGCTGACCAGTTCCAACCGCAACGCCTTCGTCACCGGACTCAACGTGCTGGTGGTGCCGCTGCTGGGCGTGCTGGCCGGCCGCGCGCCGGAGCGCCGCATCGTCGTCGCCCTGCTGCTGGCGCTGGCCGGCCTGTTCGCGCTGTGCTGGGACGGCGGCCTGAGCTGGGGGCGCGGCGACACCCTGGCGCTGGTGGCGGCGCTGTGCTTCGGCGTCTACGTCAAGATGATGGAGGGCGCCACCCGCAAGGTCGACAAGCTGATGACCTTGACGGCGGCGCAGATCGTCACCGTGGCGCTGTGCGCGGCGCTGTGGCTGGCTGTCAAGGAGGTGCCGGACGGCGCCGCCGCCGCCCGCTACTGGGCCGGCGTGGCCGAGGCGCTGCGCCAGTACTCGACCAACCTGGTCTACCTGGGCGTGGTGGCCACCGCCGCCATCATCTCGCTGCAGACCTGGGGCCAGAGCCACAGCACGGCCAACGAGGCGGCCGTGATCTACGCCTTCGAGCCGGGCTGCGCCGCCATCTTCGCCTATTTCTGGCTCAACGAGACGCTGGCCTGGACCGGCCTGCTGGGCGCCGCCCTGTTGATCTCCGGTATGATAGTGAGCCAGTGGAGCACCGAGCGCCCGTCCGCCGCGCTGGCGCCGGAATGAGGCCGCGCGCCGCCGCAGTGGCCCACCCAACGACAACCATGCCCCCAGTCCCACGCCCGACCGATGTCCTTCGCTAATCTTTCCCGCCTCGCCCAGGAGCGGCCGCTGCGCATGCTGTTGGTCAACGCCGGCGAGGCCGACGCCCTGACCTGGGCCGGCCTGGTGCAACCGTTGCGCGGCGCCGCCGCCATCCTCGGCCCGGACCTGTTGCAGCTCGACGTGCGCACGCCGGCCGAGGCGCTGCTGGGCCAGCCCGGCTGGCACCTGGCCCTGCTGGTGGCCGACGAGACGCAGGCGGCGCCGCCGCCCGAGCTGTGCCGCGCCGTCATCGAGCGCTGCCGCTCGGCGCAGTTCTGGGGCGGCGTCGGCGCCGCCGTGCTGTGGCTGGCCGACGCCGGCGTGATGGGCGGCGTGCGCGTCGCCCTGCCGTGGGCGCTGTACGCCGACACCGAGGAGATCAGCGACCGCGCCATCCTCACCCCGCACCTGTTCGAGATCGACGGCCGCCACCTGAGCTGCTGCGGCGGCGCCGCCAGCATCGACTTCGCGCTGACCCTGGTCGAGTGTCTGTTCGGCGCCACGGTGCAGGCCAGCATCAAGGAGGCCCTGTGCGTCGAGCGCGTGCGCGGCCACGAGGAGCGCCAGCGGGTCGCCCTGCAGGCCCGCTTCGGCGCGCTGCAGCCCAAGCTGTCCGAGGCCGTCACCCTGATGGAGGCCAACATCGAGGAGCCGCTGTCGACCGACGACATCGCCAACCTGGTCGGCCTGTCGCGCCGCCAGCTCGAGCGCCTGTTCAAGCAATACCTGGGCAGCCTGCCGTCGCGCTACTACCTGGAGCTGCGCCTGCAACGGGCGCGCCAGTTGCTGCTCGACACCAACAATTCCATCGTGCAAGTCGGGCTGATGTGCGGCTTCTCCTCCGGCTCGCACTTCTCCACCGCCTTCGGCGCGCTGTTCGGCAACACCCCGCGCGAAGAGCGCCAGCGCAAGCTGATGCCGCCGACCGCCTGACAACGCCAACTGCGGGGCGGCGCCGGCGCCGGCGCCGCGTGGCCGAAGCGGCAAGCTTGCCCGCCGGTCAAAAATGAAAATCCTTGTCGCAGTTAGAAAAGAGTTTTAGCATCCCGCTTTTTATAATGTGTACACCAGTCGGCTGTTGCGCCGCCACCGTACCTAACTTGATCGGAAATGCCATGAATGCCAAGCTTGATTCGACCGTGACCACACGTCCCGTGACCCGTCAGACCTTCGACGAGGTGCTGGTGCCGACCTACGCGCCGGCCGCCATGGTGCCGGTGCGCGCCGCCGGCCTGGACCTGTGGGACCAGAACGGCAAGCACTACCTCGACTTCACCTCGGGCATCGCGGTCACCGCGCTGGGTCATTGCAATCCGCTGGTGGTCGAGGCGCTGACCAAGCAGGCCAACACGCTGTGGCATCTGGGCAACGGTTACACCAACGAGCCGGTGCTGCGCCTGGCCTGCGCGCTGACCGAGGCGACCTTCGCCGACCGCGCCTTCTTCTGCAACTCCGGCGCCGAAGCCAACGAGGCCGCCCTCAAGCTGGCGCGCAAGCACGCCCACACCAAGTTCGGCGCGCACAAGTCGCGCATCGTCTCCTGCTTCCACTCCTTCCACGGCCGCACCCTGTTCACCGTGTCGGTCGGCGGCCAGGCCAAGTACACCGAGGGCTTCGAGCCGCTGCCACCGTCGATCGACCACATTCCGTACAACGACATCGAAGCGGCCCGTTCGGCCATCGGCGACGACGTTTGCGCCGTGGTGGTCGAACCGATCCAGGGCGAGGGCGGCGTGGTGCCGGGCGACGTCGCCTTCCTGAAGGAACTGCGCGCGCTGTGCGACAAGACCGGCGCCGTGCTGATCTTCGACGAAGTCCAATCCGGCATGGGCCGCACCGGCGAGCTGTTCGCCTACATGGGCTGCGGCGTCACGCCGGACGTGCTGACCGCCGCCAAGGCGCTGGGCAACGGCTACCCGATCGGCGCCATGCTGACCACCGAGGAACTGGCCAAGACCCTGTCGGTCGGCACCCACGGCACCACCTACGGCGGCAACCCGCTGGCCGCCACGGTGGCGCTGACCGTGCTCGACACGATCAACCAGCCGGCCTTCCTGGCCCGCGTCAAGGAAGCCAGCGCCAAGCTGGTGGCCACGCTGAACCAGATCGTCGCCGACTACCCGCAGGTGTTCACCCTGGTGCGCGGCTCCGGCCTGCTGCTCGGCATGGTGGTGGCGGAGGCCTTCAAGGGCCGCTCGAAGGACATCCAGAAGGCCGCCGAAGCACAGGGCCTGATGGTGCTGATCGCCGGCACCGAGGTGCTGCGTTTGGCGCCGGCGCTGATCGTCTCCGACGCGCAGATCGCCGAGTTCGACGGTTTGATGCGCGCCGCCCTCGACAGCCTGACCAAGGCCGCCTGAGAGGCCGGCTGACCAAGGCCACCTGAGTGGCCAACACCGCCCGCGCCGCCAGGTCGGCGCGGGCCATCCGCCCCGCCGCGTTCGCGGCGGGGCGGCATTTGCTATTGATCGCATTGAAGGAGCTCACATGTACGTTGTCCGTCCGGTAGAACTAGCGGATATTGCTGCCCTCGAAGCGCTGGCCGCAGTGACCATGCCGGGTGTCCACACCTTGCCCAAGACGCGCGACAAGATCGCCGAGGCGGTCGAGCGTTCGCTGGCCTCGTTCGCCGCGCATGTCGACATCCCCAGCGAGGAATCGTACCTGTTCGTGCTCGAATCGCTGGACAGCGGCGGCAGCGGCAGCATCGTCGGCACCGCCGCGATCTACGCCTCGGCCGGCTCGAACGGCACCTATTTCTCCTTCCGCAACGACGTCATCCAGCAGGTCTCGCGCGACCTCAACATCAGCCACAGCGTGCACGCGCTGACCCTGTGCTCCGAGCTGACGGCCTGCTCGCAATTGTCCAGCTTCTACGTCGCCGAGCAGGAACAGGCCGGCCCCGAGGCGGCGCTGCTGTCGCGCGCCCGCCTGCTGTACGCCGTGCTGGCGCCGCAGCGCTTCGGCGACCGCTTCTTCGTGCCGCTGGCCGGCATCACCGACGCC
This sequence comes from Rugamonas rubra, assembly GCF_900114705.1. Taxonomy (GTDB): domain Bacteria; phylum Pseudomonadota; class Gammaproteobacteria; order Burkholderiales; family Burkholderiaceae_D; genus Rugamonas; species Rugamonas rubra. The sequence goes on along the minus strand of NZ_FOTW01000017.1, from coordinate 141,034 downwards.
GCCGGCGGTTCGCCGTTCTGGGACGCGCTGGGCCGCAAATTCTTCCAAATGGACTTCCTCGACGCCGAACGCGTCATCGGCGGCGCGCGCAACCGCACGCTGATCGTCGAGCTGATGCCGCACTACCCGGTCTACGTGCCGCTGCTGCCGGGCGACGCCCAGGCGGCCATGGGCCAGATCCACCCGTCAGGCGAACTGGCCTTCAACCTGCTGACGGCCGAGGGCTTCGAGGCCGACGACTACATCGACATCTTCGACGGCGGCCCCATCCTGCAGGCCAACAAGAACGCGCTGCGCACCTTCAACGGCGCCATGCAGCGCCGCGTCGAAACGGCGGCGCCCGAGCGCACCGCAGTGCCGCGCGTGAGCTACGCCATCGCCGTCGCCTCGGAGCAGAACTTCCGCGCCGTGGTGGCCGAGTGCGCCCCGGTCGAGGCCGGCGTCGGCGTCAGCCTGTCGAAGGATGTGCAGGAGGCGCTGCAGGTCGCCGAGGGCGACACCGTCATCTGTGTGCGCCTGTGACGGCGCGCGCGAGAACTTTTACTCAAGTGGGAACCCTATGCTAGTAGTACGCGCAATTAAGGCCGATGACCTGGACGCCCTGTACGTGATGGCCAGCCAGGTCGGCAGTGGCATGACCACCCTCAAGCCGGACATGAAGATGCTGGGCGACCGCGTCGCCGTCGCCGTCGCCTCCTTCGCCGAGACCATCCCGCCGGCCAAGCGCGACTACATGTTCGTCATGGAGGACACCGACAGCGGCCGCCTGGCCGGCGTCTGCGCCATCAAGGGCGCGGTCGGGCTGGAGGAGCCGTTCTACAACTACCGCATCGGCACCCTGGTCCATTCCAGCCGCGAGCTCGACGTGTTCACCCGCATGGAAACGCTGTACCTGTCGAACGACCTGACCGGCAGCACCGAGCTGTGCTCGCTGTTCCTGCACCCCGACTACCGCACCGGCAACAACGGCAAGCTGCTGTCGAAATGCCGCTTCCTGTTCATCGCCCAGTTCCCCCACCTGTTCACCGAGAAGCTGATCGCCGAGATGCGCGGCTTCCAGGAGGCCGACGGCCGCTCGCCCTTCTACGAGGGCCTGGGCCGGCACTTCTTCAAGATGGACTTCAACCACGTCGACGACCTGACCGCGCTGGGCAAGAAGTCCTTCATCGCCGAGCTGATGCCGCGCCAGCCGCTGTACGTGGCCTACCTGCCGGACGAGGCGCAGGAGGTGATCGGCAAGGTCCACGTGTCGACCGCGCCGGCCCGCCGCCTGCTCGAGCAGGAGGGCATGCACTTCGAGGGCTACGTCGACATCTTCGACGCCGGCCCGGTGCTGCAGGCCCGCGTCTCCGAGCTGCGCGCCATGCGCGACAGCGAGCTGTCGCAAATCGGCGTGGCCGGCGAGGTCGAATCGACCTGCGCCAGCGACATCGGCGCCGAGCCGACGCTGGTCTCCAACACCGACCTGCAAGATTTCCGCATGATCCTGTCGCCGACCGTGCCGCTGCACGGCGCGCTGGCCCTGTCCGAGGCCGAACAGGAACTGCTGCATTGCCATCCGGGCGACACCGTGCGCACCCTGCCACTCAATCTGAGGAAGAATCCCCATGTCTGAACACGCTCTGAGTAACTTCATCAACGGCCAATGGCTGGCGGGTAGCGGCGCCGAACTGGTCACCATCGATCCGGCCAGCGGCCGCCAGACCTGGGCCAGCCGCGCTTCCACCGCAGCGGACGTGGCGCGCGCCGGCGCCGCCGCGCGTGCCGCCTTCGAGGGCTGGGCCACGACGCCGCTGGAGCAGCGCATCGCCGTCTGCACGCGCTTCCGCGACCTGCTCAAGCAGCACGCCGAGGAGCTGGCGCTGCTGATCTCCGAGGAGGTCGGCAAACCCTTGTGGGAGTCGCGCACCGAAGTGACCACCATGGCCAACAAGGTCGACATCTCGGTGCAGGCCTACGCCGCCCGCACCGGCGAGAGCCACAACAAGGTGGCCGACGGCGAGGCGGTGCTGCGCCACCGCCCGCACGGCGTGTTCGGCGTGTTCGGCCCGTACAACTTCCCCGGCCACCTGCCCAACGGCCATATCGTGCCTGCCCTGATCGCCGGCAACACCATCGTCTTCAAGCCGAGCGAGTACGCGCCGCGCAGCGCCGTCAAGACGGTGCAGCTGTGGCAGCAGGCCGGCCTGCCGGCCGGCGTGCTCAACCTGGTCAACGGCGGCCGCGACACCGGCGTCGCGCTGGGCCAGGACGCCGAGCTGGACGGCGTGCTGTTCACCGGCAGCTGCCAGACCGGCAGCGCGCTGCACAAGCAGTTCGGCGGCCAGCCTGGCAAGATGCTGGCGCTGGAAATGGGCGGCAACAACCCGCTGGTGGTGTGGGACGTCAAGGACATCGACGCCGCCGTCTTCATGGCCGTCTCCTCGGCCTTCATCTCGGCCGGCCAGCGCTGCACCTGCGCGCGCCGCCTGATCGTGCAGGACACGCCGGAGGCGGCCGCCTTCATCGCCCGCCTGGTCGACGTGGCCGGCCGCCTGACCATCGGCCCGGCCGACGCCGAGCCGGCGCCGTTCATGGGCCCCGTGGTGTCGGCCGCCGTGGCCCAGCGCCTGCTGCAGGCGCAGGCCGACCTGGTCGCCAAGGGCGGCAAGAACCTGCTGCAGATGCGCCAGTTGGTGGCCGACACCGGCTTCGTCTCGGCCGGCATCGTCGACGTCACCGGCGTCCAGGGCATTCCCGACGAGGAGTGGTTCGGCCCGCTGTTGCAGATCGTCCGCGTGGCCGATTTCGACGCCGCCATCAAGGCCGCCAACGCCACCGAGTTCGGCCTGGCCGCCGCGCTGATCTCGACCGACGCGGCGCTGTGGCAGACCTTCCAGCAGCGCGCCCGCGCCGGCATCGTCAACTGGAACCGGCCGACCACGGGCGCGGCCAGCAGCGCGCCGTTCGGCGGCGTCGGCAAGTCCGGCAACCACCGGCCGAGCGCCTACTACGCGGCCGACTACTGCGCCTACCCGGTCGCCTCGATCGAGAACAGCGCGCTGGAAATGCCGGCCAAGCTCTCGCCCGGCATGAACTTCTAAAGACAGGAAAACCGCACCATGCGCAACGCACGCGAATTCAACTTCGACGGCCTGGTTGGCCCCTCGCACAACTACGCCGGCCTCTCGTTCGGCAACGTCGCCTCGTTCAGCAACGTCAAGAGCGCCTCGAATCCGAAACTGGCGGCCCTGCAGGGCCTGGCCAAGATGCGCGCGCTGGCCGCGCGCGGCTTCGCCCAGGCGCTGCTGCCGCCGCAGGACCGGCCGAATTTCCGTCTGTTGCGCAGCGTCGGTTTTTGCGGCAGCGACGCCGAGGTGCTGGCGCAGGCCTGGAAGGCCTCGCCGGTGATCCTGGCCTGCGCCTGGTCGGCCTCGCCGATGTGGACCGCCAACGCCGCCACCGTCAGCCCCTCGGCCGACAGTGGCGACGGCCGCGCCCACTTCACCCCTGCCAACTTGAACAACAAGCTGCACCGCGCCTTCGAGCACGCCCAGTCGGCGCGCAGCCTGCGCGCCATCTTTAGCGACCAGCGCCACTTCGCCGTGCACGACGCGCTGCCCGGCACGCCGGCCTTCGGCGACGAGGGCGCCGCCAACCACACCCGCCTGTGCGCCAGCCACGGCGCCGCCGCCGTCGAGATGTTCGTCTACGGCCGCGTCGAGTTCGACGCCAGCGCGCCGGCGCCCAAGCGCTATCCGGCGCGGCAGACGCTGGAGGCCTCGCAGGCCGTGGCCCGCCTGCACGGCCTGGCCGACGAGCGCACCGTCTACATCCAGCAGAATCCGGACGTGATCGACCAGGGCGTGTTCCACAACGACGTCATCGCGGTCGGCAACGGCAACGTGTTGTTCTACCACGAGCAGGCCTTCGCCGACGAGGCGGGCGGCCTGGCCAAGCTGCGCGGCGCCATGGCCGGCGTCGGCGCCGAACTCGAGGCGATCCGCGTTGATACCAAACAGGTATCAGTGGCCGACGCCGTCGCCAGCTATTTGTTCAACAGCCAGCTGCTGTCCAAGGCGGACGGCAAGATGGCCCTGGTGATCCCGCAGGAATGCCAGGAGAACGCCGCCGTGGCCGGCTATCTGCAAGGCCTGGTGGCCAGCGGCGGCGCGGTCGACGAACTGATTCACTTCGACCTGCGGCAGAGCATGCGCAACGGCGGCGGGCCGGCCTGCCTGCGCCTGCGCGTGGCGCTGAACGACGCCGAGGCGGCCGCCATGCACCAAGGCGTGGTGATGACCGAGGCGCTGTACCATACGCTGGTGGCCTGGGTCGAGAAGCACTACCGCGACCGGCTCGAGCCGCAGGACCTGGCTGATCCGGCGCTGGCGCTGGAGGTGCACGCCGCGCTCGAGGAATTGAGCCGCATTCTCGGCCTGCCCGGTTTATATGATTTGTAATCGCGATTTGTAATCACCAGGCATATGCACGAACATGCACGAATTGTAGAATCACGCATCGTCCCCACATGGGGGCTTAGAATTTAACGGGGTAGGGCCAACCCCTGCCTTTTTATCGAGTCGACGCCGCCCAGCCACAAGCGAGGCGGCGCGGACGGAATACACACAACGTATTGGAGAATTCACGATGAAACAAATGCCACACGATCTGCGCACGCAAACGCTCGATTTGGTCAACGCCAGCAAACCCGCCGCCGACAGCGGCCAGGTGGCCGCCTTGATCAGCGCCTGGCTCGGCTCCCTGGATGAGGACGACCTGGCCGGCATCGCGCCCGACAGCCTGGCGCCGGTCCTGTGGCAGGGCTTCACCCAGGCGGCGCGCCGCACGGGTGGCGGCTGCCAGATCGCCAAGCTGCGCTACGCGGACGGTCGCGGCGGCATGGCCACGGCACTGTTGATTCTGAATGACGATATGCCCTACCTGGTCGATTCGATCGTGATGACCATGCGCAAACAGCGCGTGGCCGTCAGCGGGGTGCTCAATTCCGTGCTGGCCGTGCGCCGCGCCGACGACGGCAGCGCCGTCGCGGTCGGCCAGGCCGGCGACAAGCTCGAATCGTGGGTGCTCTGCCTGTTGGCGGACGACCTGCAGGAAGCCGAACTGGCGGCCCTGGTCGCCAAGCTGGACATGGTCGCGCGCGACGCCGCCGTGGTGCGCCGCGACCACGCCGCCATGACCGCCCACTTCGCCAGCGTTGGCGCGGCCGCCGCTGCGGCCGGCGGCGCGGAAGGCCAGGAAGTGGCCGCCTTCCTCGACTGGGCCCGCAGCGAGGGCTTCGAGCCGTTCGGCTACGCCTACTACGCCGTCAAACCCGGCGTGCGCGAGCTGGAACGCGACATCCCCAGCCGCATCGGCGTGCTGCAGGACACCTCGCACCCGGTCTACGGCACCTGCCTGGCCAACATCCCCGGCGACTTCGACACCCTGTCCAAGCGCGACCACTCGCTGTCCATCGTCAAGGCCGACGTCGAGGGCACGCTGCACCGCGACCAGCAGCTCGACTTCATCGGCGTGCGCCACACCGACGCACAGGGCGCCATCCTCGGCGAGCACTGCTTCGTCGGCCTGTTCACCCGCGCCGCCACCGCCACCCCGCTGGGCCGCCTGCCGTTCGCCCGTGGCCGCATCGCCAAGGTGCTGAGCATCGCCGGCGTGCGCCAGGAGGGCTTCCGCGCCGAGAAGTTCATCGAGATCCTCGAATCGCTGCCGCGCACCGAGGCGCTGGAAGCCGAGCCGGAATGGCTGGCCGAAGTCTGCGGCGCCGTGGTCTCGCTGTACAAGCAGCCGCGCACCAAGGTGTTCGCCCGCCGCGACGTCTACGCCCGCCACCTCAACGTGCTGGTCTACCTGCCGCGCGAGCGCTACAGCGCCAGCGTGGCGGCGGCCCTGGCCAAGGCCCTGCAGGCCAGCTCCGGCGCCACCCACGTCAGCTCGCAAACCCTGGTGGCCGACGGTCCGCTGGCCCGCCTGTACCTGATCGCCCACGCCGCGCGCTACCCGCTCGACCTGGAAGCCGACATCCAGCGTCCGCTGCTGTCGGTGCTCGACGGCTGGCTCGACAACTTCGCCACCCTGTCCGACGCCGTGTTCGACGTGCCGATGCGCGCCAGCCTGCGCAAGCTCGGCGCCAGCCTGCCGGCCGACTACGTCGCCGCCACCGCGCCGAGCGTGGCCTTCCACGACCTCGGCTCCATCCTGCGCAACACCGACGCCGGCCGTGTCGCCGTGCGCGTCGAGACGGCGGCCGAGGCCACCACCATCCGCCTGTACTCGGTCGAGCGCGCGCCGTCGCTGTCGACCATCCTGCCGGCGCTGCACAACGCCGGCGTCGCCATCGACCGCGAGCAGGCCTACAGCATCACCGCGCCGGACGGCAAACGCCACGTCGTCACCAGCCTGGCGGTGGACGCCGCCAGCGCCGCCAAACTGGCGCTGCCCAAGGTGGTCGCCGTGGCGCAGGAACTGTTCGCCGCGCTGTTCAACGACGAGGCCGAGGACGGCCGCTTGAACGGCCTGGTCATCGAAGGCGGCCTGAGCATGCGCGAGATCCAGCTGGTGCGCGCCTACATGAGCTACTGGCGCCAGACCGGCAGCCGCTTCTCGGTGCGCTACATCGCCGAGAGCCTGCGCAAGCAGCCGGTGGTGGTCAAGCAGCTGGTCGACGCCTTCCTGCAGCGCTTCGACCCTTCGCTGAGCGAAGCCCAGCGCGTCGCCGCGCGCGACAGCCTGGTCGCCATCAAGGCCAACCTGGCGGCGATCAACCACGCCGACAGCGAGGAGATCCTCGGCGCCGTGGCCGACCTGATGCTGGCCACGCTGCGCACCAACTACTTCCAAAACGCCCAGCAGGGCGACAAGATCATCTTCAAGTTCGACACCAGCACCTTGGCGCTGGTGCCGGAACCGCGTCCGTTCCGCGAGATCTTCGTCTTCTCGCGCCGCTTCGAGGGCTTGCACCTGCGCGGCGGCCCGGTCGCCCGTGGCGGCCTGCGCTGGTCCGACCGGATGGAAGACTACCGCACCGAGGTGCTCGGCCTGGTCAAGGCGCAGATGGTGAAGAACGCCGTCATCGTGCCGGCCGGCGCCAAGGGCGGCTTCGTCTGCAAACAGATGCCGAAGGACGCCGTGCGCGAAACCATCGCCGCCGAAGGCGAAGCGGTCTACCGCCTGTTCATCGCCAGCCTGCTGGAGGTGACCGACAACCGCGTGCTGGGCAACATCGTGCCGCCGGCCGACACCGTCTGCTACGACGGCGGCGACCCGTATCTGGTGGTGGCGGCCGACAAGGGCACCGCGACCTTCTCCGACATCGCCAACGGCATCGCCGTCAAGCGCGGCTTCTGGCTGGGCGACGCCTTCGCCTCGGGCGGCTCGAACGGCTACGACCACAAGAAGATGGGCATCACCGCCAAGGGCGCGTTCGAGGCGGTCAAGCGCCACTTCTATGAACTCGACCACGACATGAACACCACCCCGATCAGCATGGTCGGCGTGGGCGACATGTCGGGCGACGTGTTCGGCAACGGCGTGCTGCTGTCGCGCCAACTGAAGGTGCTGGCCGCCTTCGACCACCGCCACATCTTCCTCGACCCGACGCCGGACGTCGCCGTCTCCTTCGCCGAGCGCGAGCGCATGTTCGCGCTGCCGCGCTCCTCGTGGGAGGACTACAACAAGGAGCTGATCTCGGCCGGCGGCGGCGTGTTCCCGCGCAGCGCCCGCAGCATCGAGCTGTCGCCGCAGATCCGCGCCGCGCTCGACATCGAGGAAACCGCGCTGCCACCGGAAGAGCTGATGCACCGCATCCTGCTGGCGCCGGTCGACCTGTTCTACAACGGCGGCATCGGCACCTACATCAAGGCCTCGACCGAAAGCCACGCCCAGGTCAAGGACCGCGCCAACGACAACATCCGCGTCGACGGCAGCCAGCTGCGCTGCAAGGTCGTCGCCGAGGGCGGCAACCTGGGCGCGACCCAGTCGGGCCGCATCGAGTTCGCCCTGGCGGGCGGCCGCATCTTCACCGACGCGATCGACAACTCGGCCGGCGTGGATTGCTCCGACCATGAAGTGAACGCGAAGATGTGGCTGGACGTGGAAATGAACGCCGGCCTGCTGAGCGAGGCCGAGCGCAACCGCGTGCTGAACGACATGACCGCCGACATCGAGCGCCTGGTCCTGCGCGACAACACCCTGCAAACCCATCTGCTGGTGCGCGAGGCGCAGGCCCAGTCCGAGGCCTCGGTGCAGGACGGCTACGCCGCCCTGATCGCCAGCCTGGAGGAGGAGGGCGCCCTGTCGCGCGAACTGGAACAGCTGCCGACGGTGGCCGAACTGGCGCGCCGCAAGGCCGACAACCGCTGCCTGACCACGCCGGAACTGGCGGTGGTGATCGCCAACGTGAAGAACCGCTACAAGCGCATCCTGTCGGCGCTGCCGCTGACCGACGCCAGCTGGGCCGAGTCGGTGCTCAAGCCCTACTTCCCCGACCTGCTGGTGGCCACCCGCAGCGCGTTGGCGCACCCGCTGGCCAACGCCATCCTGGCCACCGTGCTGGCCAATGAAGTGATCAACCGTTGCGGTCCGCTGATGTTGCGCGACCTGGCGGCCGAACACGGCGTCGACGAGTCGGAAGTGATCCTGGCCTGGGGCCAGGCTTGGTCGGCGCTGAACCTGGCGCCGGTCTTCGAGGCGCTCGACGCCGACGCGCTGAACGTGCCGCGCGCCGTCTCGATCAAGGTCGACGGCCGTACTCGCGGTTTGCAGAAGGCCGTCATCGAGGGTGTGCTGTCGGTGCCCGCCGAGCAGCTGCGCGCCGCCGGCGGCCTGCAAGAGCTGACCCGCCTGTTCAAGAAGCCGGAACTGCTGCAACAGCTGACCCCGGCCGACGCCGAGTCGGATATCGACGCCACGGTGGCGCTGCGTCCCGCCTTCGTGCAGGCATGGCAGGCGGTCGACGCGATCGAGGCGGTGGCGGCCTTCGTCTTCGCCGCGCTGTCGGTCAGCCGTCCGGCCGACATGGACCTGCCGGCCTTCCTGCAGCTTGGTCTGGCGCTGCGCGGCCAGGTCGGCATCGACACGCTGGAACGCGGCCTGAAACTGCCGGCCCACAGCAAGTCGCAGGAACAACTGCGCAGCTACGCCCAGCACGCGCTGCGCCGTACCCAGCAGCGTTTGCTGGGCCAGGTGCTGCAACGCGCCACCGACGGCCACGACTCGGTCGAGGCGGTCGAGGTGGTGACCAACACGCTGGGCCTGTCCGGCTACCCGGTCGCCGGCGACTTGGAGCAGGCCATGCTCGACGTGTGGGCCCTGTCCGAGGCGATCAGCTCGTCCGTGGCGGCATAAGCGGATGCACAAGAGCGATACAGCAGTGAGCGAAACCGGCGGCGCGCAGGCGCTGCCGGAGGCGGTGCGCGCCCTGGCCGAAGCCGATTTCGGCGCGGTCGCGGCGCGCTTCACGGCGGCCGGCTTCGCGGTGACGCAGCCGGCCGACGGCATCCTGACCATCAAGGCGACAGCAGGCGAGGGTGCGTCGCAACGCGCCAGCGTGCTGGTGTCGGTCGGCGTGCATGGCGACGAAACCGGGCCGATCGAAGTGGTGGCGTATTTGTTGGACGCGCTGTCGCACCAGGCCGGCCAGTTGCAGGCCGACCTGATGCTCTGCGTCGGCAACATCGACGCCATCCGCGCCGGCAAGCGCTTCATCGACGCCGACTTGAACCGCATGTTCCGCGCCGAGCGGGGCACGCTGGCCGGCACCGCCGAGGCGGCGCGCGCCGACGTGATGATGGCGGCCACCGCCGCCTTCTTCGCCGACGCCGGGCCGCAGCGTTGGCACCTCGACCTGCACACGGCGATCCGGCCGTCGGTCTACCCGACCTTCGCCATCGTGCCCGAGCTGATCGAGGACGGCGCCCGCCGTGGCCTGATCGACTGGCTGGGCCGGGCCGGCATCGGCGCCATCATCATGAACCCGGCTTCGGCCGGAACGTATAGCTACTACTCGTCGGAGCACCACGGCGCGGCCGGAACCACGGTCGAGCTGGGGCGCATCGGCACGCTGGGGCAGAACGACATCGGCCAGTTCGCCGCAGCCTCGGCGGCGCTCGACGCGCTGCTGCGCGGCGCGTCCGCGCCCGAGGCCAAGCAGCAGCCGCATGTGTTCAACACGGCGCAGCAGATCATCAAGCTGAGCGACGGCTTCCGCATGGCCTTCGGCCGCGACACGCAAAACTTCACCGCGCTGCCGCAGGGCGCCGAAATCGCCCGCGACGGCGACAAGGTCTACACCGTGCAGCACGCCGAGGAACTGGTGGTCTTCCCCAATCCGGACGTGCGCGTGGGTTTGCGCGCCGGCTTGATGGTGGTGCGGGTTTCGTGATTCGCAGTTGACACCCCGGGGCGGCGCCGTGCCGTCCCGCTACCGAAAGGCCAGCCATGTCACTATCGATGTACCAGGCGTCCATTCCCGCCTTCCTGCGCGCCCTCGGCGTGCTGCACACCCTGCTGGAAAAGGCCCAGGCCCATGCGGAAGAGCACGGCATCGTGCCGGAGACCCTGCTCGGCGCCCGCTTGGCCGACGACATGCTGCCGCTGTCGGCGCAGGTGCAGCGCGCCAGCGACGCCTCCAAACTGGCGGTGGAACGTTTGAGCGGCATCGCCTCGCCCAAGTTCGCCGACGACGAGACCAGCTTCCAGCAACTGGAGCAGCGCATCGCCGCCACCGTCGCTTATTTGAACAGCGTCACGCCGGCCGATCTGGAGCAGGGCGCCACGCGCGAGGTCAAGCTGAGCTTCGGCGCCTTCCAGGCCGAGTTCAACGGCGCCGACTATCTGCTCAGCTTCGCGCTGCCCAACTTCTACTTCCACATCGTTACCGCCTACGACATCCTGCGCAACCAGGGCGTGGCGGTAGGTAAGCGCGACTACCTCGGCCACTTCGGCTAAAAATGCCTTTGTCCGTACGCCAGGGACGCCAGCAAAACCCGAGGGCGTAACCCTGAAGCCTAGGGGTCTGACCCCGTACGGGGTCAGACCCCGGCCGTGGTGGACCGGGGTGGGGTAAACAGAAAAGCCGCCGGCAAACTGCCCGGCGGCTCACTCGCGGGCCGTGCCCGCGTTCCCTTTATGTTTCGACGATCAGCGTTCCGGCTGCTGCGGCTCCTGCTGGCGCTTCTGCACCTCGTTGCCCAGCATGCCGCCGCCGATGGCGCCGGCCACGGTGGCCAGCGTGCGGCCACGGCCGCTGCCGACCTGGTTGCCGAGCAGCCCGCCGATCACCGCGCCCGCGCCGATGCCGACATAGTTCGGTTGCTGCGGCTGTTGTTGTTGCTGCGGTTGCGGCGCCTGCTGGCGCGGCCGTTCATAGTCGGCCTGCGAGGCCTGCGAGGCCTGCGCCACCTGCGTGCTGTGGTGCGGACGCGGCGCCTTGTGCGGCGCGGGCGCCGGCGCGGCGGTACGTACCGGCTCGGCCGGTGCCTGCTGCGCCAACGCGGCTGCCTGCGGCGGAATCTGGCCCTTGCCGGCCACCTCGACCGGAGCGAACTCCGAGGTCGGCGTGCCGCTCGCCGCGCCGCCGGGGCCGATGGCGCCCTTCGACGTCGGCAGCCAACCGGCGATGGCCGCAGTGCCCACCATGGCCAGCACGGTGACGGAAATCGCCGCGCCGGCGACCAGTGGATGAATGCGCGATACGGTTCTGATCTTTTCCATTTTGATGCTCCTGAAGGTGGTGGCTACTGCATGGCCCAAGATTAACGGCGCCTTGTTGTACAAGCTATACCGTGCGCTGTATCAGAAGTAAGCAGGTGTAACCGCATACTTGAAAACAGCGTTTGATCGTGCCGTGGCGGCGCGCTACACTGGCGCCTCGTCCGCACCGCCCGCAATGACAAACATAAGGAGACCGCGATGAAAAAACTGTTTTTGTTGTCCCTGGCCGGCCTGTGCGCCAGCGCCGCGCTGCACGCCGCGCCGGCCAGCTACACCATCGATCCTGACCACACCTTCCCCAGCTTCGAGGCCGACCACATGGGCATCTCCATCTGGCGCGGCAAGGTCAATAAGAGCAGCGGCAGCGTCACCGTGGACAAGGAGTCCGGCTACGGCATGGTCGACGTCAAGATCGACCTGGCCAGCATCGACTTCGGCCAGGACGCGCTGAACAAATGGGCGCAGGGGCCGGACTTCTTCGACCTGGCCAAGTATCCGACGACGGCGTATCGCGGCAAGTTGACCGGCTTCGTCAACGGCGCGCCGACCGAGGCCGTGGGCGAGCTGACGCTGCACGGCGTGAGCAAACCGGTGAACCTGAAGATCAACTCCTTCAAGTGCATTCCCCACCCGATGCTCAAGCGCGAGCTGTGCGGCGCCGACGCGCTGGCGGTGATCCAACGCGACCAGTTCGGCCTGAGCGCCGGCAAGGACTATGGTTTCAAGATGGACGTCACGTTGCGCATCCAGGTCGAAGCGCTGAAAACGGAGTAAACGATATGGGCGCGGCCCAAGGGCGTGGCCCAAGGGCGTGGCCCAAGGGCGTGGCCCAAGGGCGTGGCCCAAGGGCGGGGCCCGACACCTCTTGTCATCTTGATAGCGGCGCGGCGGCGGAGCAGCGCCGGCCCGCTTTGTCAACATTTCCCGCACCGCAAATCCGTTGCTATTTTTGTACAAAATTACTTTATGGGGAAACGCGGCGAAGCCCTATAATCGCTTAGTTTTTTTGACCCCCGAACTTTTCGAGGGCGACGTTATCCACGCCGCCCAAGCAACTGAATTGAAGGAATGCCTGTGAACCAAACGCTGGTCCAGAAATTGATCCGCACCAAGCCGGTCGATACCACAGTCGAGTACGTCGCCGAGCCCACCGCCAGCGGCAACGGATTGCACCGCTCCATCGGCCTGTTCCCGCTGACCATGATCGGCGTCGGCGCCACCATCGGCACCGGTATTTTCTTCACGATGGTCGAGGCCGTGCCCAAGGCCGGCCCCTCGGTCGTCCTGTCCTTCCTAATAGCCGCCATCACCGCCGGCCTGACCGCGCTGTGCTACGCCGAGCTGTCGTTCCGCATCCCCGCCTCCGGCTCGTCCTACTCCTTCGCCTACGCCACGGTGGGCGAGTTCCTCGCCTTCATCATGGCGGCCTGCCTGCTGCTCGAATACGGGCTGGCGGCCAGCGCCACGGCGATCGGCTGGTCGGCCTATCTGAACAACTTCCTCGGCAACGCCTTCGGCGTGCACATCCCGGAAATGCTCAGGTCGCCGATGATCGTCTCCGGGCTGAAGGGCGTGGAGTTCCATCCCGGCCATATCAACCTGCCGCCCATCCTGCTGGTCTGCCTGTGCTGCTTCCTGCTGCTACGCGGCACCAAGGAATCGGCCACCACCAACGCCATCATGGTGATGATCAAGCTGGCGATTTTGATCTTCTTCATCGTCATCGCCTTCTCCGGCTTCGACGCCAACAACTTCGTGCCCTTCTTCAACACCGACAACAGCAAGGGCTTCGCCGGCATGTCCGGCGTGACGGCCGCCGCCGGCACGGTGTTCTTCTCCTTCATCGGCCTCGACACGGTGGCCACCGCCGGCGAGGAGGTGCGCAATCCGAAACGCAACGTGCCGATCGGCATTTTGGCGGCGCTGGTCATCGTCACCGTGTTCTACCTGCTGGTGGCGGTGGCGGCGCTGGGCGCCCAGCCGGCCGCCAAGTTCGAGGGCCAGGAGGCCGGCCTCGCCGTGATCCTGCAAAACGTCACCGGCAAGACCTGGCCGGCGCTGATCCTCTCGGCCGGCGCCGTCATCTCGGTGTTCAGCGTGACCCTGGTGACCATCTACGGCCAGACCCGCATCCTGTATGCCATCTCGCGCGACGGCCTGATCTCCAAGTCCTTCCAGACCGTCAACCCGCGCACCGCCGCGCCGGTCAGCAACACCCTCATCGTCTGCATGGTGGTGGGTCTGGTGGCCGGCTTCGTCGACGCCACCTTCCTGTGGGACATGGTCAGCATGGGCACGCTGACCGCCTTCATCGTCGTCTCGCTGGCCGTGCCGGTGATGCGCAAGAAGGAGAACGGCAAGGGCATCAAGGGCTTCCGCGTGCCCTTCGGCCCCTACGTGGTGCCGGGCCTGAGCATCTTCGCCTGTCTGTACATCATGCGCGACTTGTCGGGCACCACCTTCCGCATCTTCTTCATCTGGATGACGGCGGCGATCCTCACCTACTTCCTGTACGGCATGCGCAACTCGCGCCTGAACAAGCCGGCCTGAACCCTGCCCGCCCAATGAAAAAGACCCGGTCGCTCGCGCGCCGGGTCTTTTTGCTTTCCGGGGGGGAAGGCTTAGTCTTGGTTCAGCTTGCCGCCGACGTACAGGCGCAGCACCAGGAAGGTCAGGCCGACTGCCGCCATCAGGGCCGGCAGTTGGACGAGGACTTTGAGCATATCGTTCATCATGATTATTGCTCCGACTTGGCGCCGAGGTACAGGCGGACGATCAGACCGGTGGCGGCGAGGGCGGCCGGCAGGTTTTGCAGGATATCGAGCATGATCAACCCCGCGAAGCCATGAAGCGCAGCTCGGCCGACAGGTTCGGTGCGATGTGCTCGTAGTCGTCGGCCATGCGCGACAGGTAGGTGCAGGTCGAGTCCTTGTTGCTCTGCGAAACAAGCGCCTCGTCAGCGGCCGTTGCGCGTGGGTTCACCGCGAACAATGCTGCCAGCAGGCTGCGTGCCGCGCTCAGGACATTGCTCACGTAACCGCCATGGGCGAAGTCGTTGTAGTCGAAGGTGTTGTTTGCTGTGCTCATTTGAGGCTCCTGTTTGTCTGTATGTTGCAGTGCAGTATAGGTGGCTTTTCGTCATAAGCCCACTTTCAATTTGTGATGGATGCCATATGCAAACCGTATAACACTGCAAAACATTTACGCAGAACTAATTCCGCATGGCAATGTATCGGATGTGCCACAAGGCAAGTTCTCCTATGAGAAAGGGGCGTTTGATCGGCTATCATGCCTGTCTGTACGGCAACAAAATTAAGCGGAGAAATAGATGTCCCTGAGGATCAAATTTATGCTGGCCCTGCTGTTGACGGGCCTGGCGGCGGTGGCGATGGTCGGCGGCCTGGCCTATGTGGGCGTCACCACCAAGGTCGATTTGATCCGGCGCCAGCAGGCGGCTGATCATTTTTACAAGTATATGAGCGCCTATGTCGGCCGCTACGGCAGTTGGCGGGCCGCCATCGCCGCCGAGTCTTTCGACAGCTTCATGCAGCGCACGATCACGGCCGAGGGCGACAGCGCCGGCCGGGAGGCCGGCGCGGCGGTGGCGCCGCTGCCGGTCGGCTTGGGGCGCGGCATCGGCGCCGACGGCCGGCCCGTGGCGCAGCCGATGGGCCCGGCCGGGCGCGACGATGTGCGCCCCGCTCCGCCCGGCGATATGCGCGCCGGCGCGCCGGATGGTGAGCGACGCGGGCCGCCTGACGGCGAACGACTCGGTCCGGCCTACGGCGAGCGGCGCGGTCCAATGGACGGCGAGCGGCGCGGCCCTCGCGACGACGAGCGGCGCGATTCAGCCGACGGCGACCGGCGTGGTCCGCCCGACGGGGCAAGGCGCGGCCCGCCCGAGGGCGACCGCGCCGGCGCGCCCCAGGACCGGCGGCGGCCCGACAAGCGCCGTGGCGGCCCGCCGCCCTTCCACTTCATCGTCACCGACCAGGACTACAAGGTAGTGCTGGGCGCCGGCACCTACCGGCCCGGCGAGCCCCTGCCGGCGGCGGCGCGCGAGGGCGCCCGCGCCGTCATGGTCGACGGCCGCCCGGCGCTGTACATCTCGTCGGAGGGCGTGCTCACGCCGAGCAAGCAGGAGCAGCAGTATCTGAGCGCGGTGCGCGAGGCGCTGCTGGCCGGTGCGGCGGCGGCGGCGGTGCTGGCGCTGCTGCTGGGCGTGCTGTTGAGCCGGGGCTTGAGCCGCACGCTGACCCGCCTGACCGAGGCGGTGCGCGCCATGCACGGCGGCTCGCTGCTGCAGCGCGTGCCGGTGCAGGGCAGGGACGAGGTGGCGGCGCTGGCCACCGCCTTCAACGAGATGAGCGAACAACTGGCGCACAGCCACGCCGAGCTGCACGCCTCGCACCAGACGATTTTGGAGCAGGCCGAGCAGCTGCGCGAGCTGAGCGTGCGCGACGCCCTCACCGCCCTGTACAACCGCCGCCACTTCGACGAGCAGGCCGTCACGCTGTTCAACCAGGCGGTGCGCCACCAGCGCCCATTGAGCCTGGTGATCGGCGATATCGACTTCTTCAAGCGCATCAACGACCAGTTTTCGCACGCCACCGGCGACGCCGTGCTGCGCAAGGTCGGCGAGATCCTGCGCGGGCATATGCGCTTGAGCGATCTGGTGGCGCGCTACGGCGGCGAGGAGTTCGTCATCGCGCTGCCGGAGACGGCGCTGCCGCAGGCGGCCGCCTTGTGCGACAAGCTGCGCGAGCTGATCGAGGGCTTTCCCTGGCACGAGGTGCATCCCGACTTGACGGTGACGATGAGCATGGGCGTCTGCGCCGACATCGCCGCCGGCACCGCCGAGGCCATGCTGCAGAAGGCCGACGCGCTGCTGTACCGCGCCAAGGCGACGGGACGCAACCGGGTGTGCTTCGCTTGAGGCCCCGGTGGGAGAGCGAGGGTCAGACCCTTAGGGTCTGACCCTGGATTCGCGCCGCCGGGCTTCCTAACCTGGCGGCATTGCGGCTAGCCGCCGTCTAGCGCCGCAGCGCGGCTGCCCAGCGCGCGCCGAACATCACGCTGAGCAGCGCGGCGACGATGCAGGCGATGCCGCCCCACTGCCAGGCGCTGATCACGTCGCCCAGCACCAGCATGCCGGAGCTGATGCCGACCACCGGCACGCCCAGGCTGAACGGGGCGACGCGGTTGACGGCGTGGCGCTTGAGCAGGCCGGTCCACATGGCGTAGCCGAGGATGGTGGCCATCCAACCCAGATAGGCCAGCGAGGCCAGCGCGGTGGGCGAGGCGTGCAGCCACTGCCAGCGCGTGGCCGGCTCGTCGAATGCCAGCGACAGGCCGATGAAGGGCACGATGGGCACCAGGCTGCTCCACACCATGAAGGGCACCACCTCGAACTGCGGGGTGGATTGCTGGGCGCGGCGCACGACGATGTTGGAGGCGGCCCACATGGCGGCGGCGGCCAGGCACAGCGCGAAGCCGGCCGGCGTGGTCACCTGGCTGTGGCTGTGGCCGGGGGCGAGGTAGTTCATGCCGAAGCAGGCCAGGCCCAGCGCCGCCAGGGTCAGGCCGATTTGCAGCGGACGGTTGGCGCGCTCGCCCAGCAGCATGAAGCCGAGGAAGGCGGTGAAGAACACCTGCGTTTGCAAAATCACCGAGGCCAGCGAGGCCGACATGCCGACCTTCAGCGACAGGAACAACAGGCCGAACTGACCGACGCCCTGGGTGCAGCCGTACAGCAGTATCCACTTCCAGGCCAGCTTGGGCGGCCGCACAAACAGCACCAGCGGCAGCACGGCGAACAGGTAGCGGCCGGCGCCCAGCTGGAACGGCGTCAGCTCGCGCAGGCCGAACTTCATGGCGATGAAATTGGTACCCCAGATCAGTACGACACACAATGCCGCGATTAGATCGCGGCCGGACAACGGCGAGTTTTCTCTATTCATCCCCGGATGAT
Source organism: Rugamonas rubra (assembly GCF_900114705.1). Taxonomy (GTDB): domain Bacteria; phylum Pseudomonadota; class Gammaproteobacteria; order Burkholderiales; family Burkholderiaceae_D; genus Rugamonas; species Rugamonas rubra. Next base: position 123,351 of record NZ_FOTW01000017.1, on the reverse strand, counting down.
GGCACGAAGCGCGCGATCGGGTCTAGGGTGACATCGTGGGAAGCCTGTCGCGGCGGGGACGATCTAGGGTCAGACCCTAGCGCCAAGGCGGGGAGTCTGACCCTGGAGTGCTGTCCTTGGCGGCTCTCATTTTCAGGCCGGCGCGACGTCGCGCACGATCGCCTGGCTGTGGACGATGATCTTGTCGGCGTCGGCCTGCAGCAGGCGGATGCGCCGCTGCACCAGCGGCCAGCCGCTCCACGGCACCTGCGGCGTCGCCGCGGCCGTGGCGGCATCGCTGGCGCCGCTGGTGCCGTGGAGCGGCAGCGCCACCGTCTGGCCGTGCTGCTGCAGCGCGCGCGCCAGGATGCCGCAGACCTGGTCGTGGCTGTGCGCGAGCATGGCGTTGACGGCGGCCACCGGCAGCTCCTTGGCGTGGCGCCGCAGGATCGAGCGCAGCGCCGCCACGTGCGCCACCAGCAGGTAGTTCTGCACGATGAAGAGGTTGATGTCCTCCACCGCGCGCTGTTTGCTGTTCGGCTCGTCGAGCATGCGCACCAGCGCGGAGCTGAGCGCGGCCAGGCTGTCCATCAGGCGCTTGCGCTCGATGCGGTAGGCGAAATCGTCCTTGCCCTTGCCCTGCAACAGATCGAAGCTGGCCTGCACGTAGCGCAGGTTGACGCCCAACACCTCGCGGATCAAGCGTGGCAGGCTTTGGTATTCCCAGTTGGCCAGCACGAAGCTGAAGGCGGTGGCGACGGCGGCGCCGATGAAGGTGTCGGTCAGCCGTTCGATGATCAGGTTCTCGTTGCCCGGCGCGATCAGGTGCATCTGCAGCAGGATCATGATGCTGACGGCGATGGCGGCGTAGCGGTAGCGCAGGTAGATGAAGGTCGGCGTGGCCACCGTCGACAAAATCAAAATGCCGAGGATGGCGCCCGGATAGTTCAGGTACTTGATGATGATGGCGGTGACCACGCAGCCGATGATGGTGCCGACGATGCGGTCGCTGCGGCGCTGCTTGGTCATGCTGAAGCTGGGCTTGAGGATGATGACGATGGTCAGCACGATCCAGTAGCTGTGCGCGGCGTAGGGCAGCTGGGCGGCCACCAGCAGGCCGACCGAGATGGCCATCGCCACGCGCAGCGAGAAGCGGAAGATCGGCGAGTCCAGCCGCAGGTGCGACAGGATCATCTGCAGCTCGTACTTCTGCTGCGACAGGAAGGGGCCCATGTCGGCGTCGCTCCAGAACGGCGTGCTGGTGTAGGCCTTCTGGCTGGCCTGGTGCAGCTCGCCGATCATCTTGGCGATGGCGCGGATCTTGTTGCGCTGGGCGCGCAGCACGGCCAGCGCCTCCTGCGCCGGCTTGCCGGCGTCGACCCGCGCCTGCAGGCGGATCAATTCGGCCTCGATGGCGTCGAGCTCCGGCGCGTAGCTGATGGCGGCGTAGGAGACGCGCTTGCGGGTCACAGCGTAGGCCACCGACTCGATGTCGCGCGCCGCCTTGTAGGCGATGTCGTGCAGCGTTTTGAGCACAGGCGAATCGGCCAGGTGCAGGCGCAGCTGGGCGTAGTCGGTGTGGGTCGAGAGGATCAACTCGTACAGGTCGAGCATGCAGACGTGGACCTGGACGACGATGGCGTCCTTGCTGTTCAGGTGGCTGCGCAGGATCAGGTCGCGCGAGGCCTGCTGGCGGTCGGCCAGCACGCTCTGCTGGCGCACCAGCTTGTTGAACTGCTCGCTGAGGTTGTAGCGGGTGTCGTAGAAGTCGGCCTTGATGTCGATGTAGGCGGCCAGCTCGAACAGCGCCTCGGCCAACACCTGCTGCTTGATGCGGTGGCGCAGTATCCACGACACCGCCATCGAGTAGGCCAGGTAGGCCAGCGCACCGACCGTGAACAGGCCGGTGTGGACGAAGGACTCGGGCATCGTCATCTCGTGTTCCATCGACATGGTCATGATGAACAGCGTGGCCAGTTGCAGCGGCATCGACTTCTTGCCGTAGACGACCATCATGCAGGCCATGAAGCTGAGCAGCACCAGCATGGCCATCAGCAGCCAGTAGATGGGCGCGCATAGGCTGATGAGCAGGGTGACGGCGCTGCACAGCAGCACCGAGGCGGACATTTCGTTGAACTTGTGGCGCAGCGGGCTGGGCATGTCCATCAGCGCGGTGCACAGGGCGCCGATGCAGACCGTCATGGCGGTCGTCATGTCGGCGAACTGCAGGGTGATCAGCGTGACGCCGACCAGGCCGGCGGCGAAGCGCAGGCCGAGATAAAAGTAGTGGCTATAGAAAAACGTGCGCAGGTTGAGTGCGTAATGCATGGCTGTGACCTTGTGGGCAGCGGAAAACCAGAATGCTGGGAATGCTGGAATTACTTGTGGCTTACTCGCGGCATCCATGGGTGGGACGCCGCACGAAAACCACCGCGCCGGGATCGCCGGCGCGGTGGTGGGACTAGTTATTGTTGTTGTGGCTGGTTTTGCCCGGCGCGGGCCGTCGGCCCGGCCGGGGCGCGGCGTCGGCTTAGAACACCGACAGCACCGGGTAGCGGCGCCATTCCGGTTCGGCGTGGCGCTTGCCGTGTTCGAAGATGAAGCCGAGCACCTGCTCCTGGTCGGCCAGCAGCGCCGGGTTGGCCGTCTTCCATTGTTCGAACTTGGCCTTCAGCTCCGGTTCGGTCTCCAGCATCTCCAGTGCCAGGTCCTCGAAGACGTAGTCGGAGAAGGCTTCCTTCTTCTCCAGCACGCTGTTGAAGAAGCCCCAGCGGAAGAAGCTGTCGTGGCCCTGCGGCTCCAGCGTTTCGACGGCGTAGCGCGCGTTGGCCTGGTTCAGCGGAATGTAGAAGTCGCCAGGTTGCAGCACGAAGCTGCCGTGGCGCGCCTCCAGCTCCACCGTGTCGTGGAACATATGGCCCTCGTAAGCCTGCGGGCGCGAGCCGACGGCGGCGATGTGGTAGTACTGCGCGTCCACGGTGGTGGCCTCGGCGATGCGCGTCATCTCGACGCCGTTCCATTGCAGGCGCTCGATGGCCTCGCGCCAGGCCTGCGGCACCACATAGGCTTTCGGCGTGCGCACCACGGCGTCGGCGACGAAATTGCTGTAGTAGGGGATGTCGCGCTCCCACGGCTGGTTGCGGTCGTAGGACAGGCGCTGGTAGTCGCCCAGCAGGCTGGCGCTGCGCTTGGCGGCGTAGCCCTTGAAGCGGAAGGTGCTCGGATTGGCCTCGTCCATCTTCCAGCTGACCGGCCAGTGGCTCTTGGTTTTGGCCTGCTCCTTGGCCTCGGCGCGCAGCTGGCGGATCTGCGCGCCGTTGGCGACGGTGAAGGCCATGGTCACGTCGAGCAGGGCGCGCATCGACTCGTAGCGGTCGGCGAAGGGCTTCAGCATGTGGGTCTCGGGCATGAAGCCGATCACGTGGTGCAGGGCGGCGAAGCCGGTGGAGAAGCGCGGCACCTCGAGGAACTCGGCGATGCCGTCGTCCGGGCTGTCCTTGACCGGGTTGACGTAGGGACAGGTCGGCCAGCCCTTGGCCTCCATCTGCGCGAAGATGTGCGGCAGCATGGTGTGGCGCAGGAAGGGACCGAGGCCGTCGCCCAGCTTGTCGGCCTGGGTGTGGATCAGGGTCATGGTGTACGGGTAGTCGGCGCCGTTCGACGTATGGGTGTCGACCATCACGTCCGGGTCCCAGCTGGTGACGAGCTGGTTGAACAGCTTGGCGTTGAGCGTGTCGCACTTGACGAAGTCGCGGTTCAGGTCGAGGTGGCGGCTGTTGCCGCGGAAGCCGAACTGCTCCGGGCCGTCCTGGTTGACGCGCGAGGTGTTGGCGCGGTTCAGGCTGCCGTCGACGTTGTAGACCGGCACGAACAGCAGCACCGTCTTGCCCAGCGCGGCCAGGCGCGCCGGCTCGAAGCACAGGTCGCGCACGATGGCCATGCAGGCGTCGATGCCCTCGGGCTCGCCGGGGTGGATGCCGTTGTTGTTGAAGAAGACGGGGCGGCCGGCGGCCTTGATCTGCTCGCGGTCGAACACGCCGTCGGCGCTGACCACGCCGGCATGCACGGCTACACCGCCGTCGGACACGCCGATCTGTTCGAATTTCAGGATCTTCGGGAAGCGCTTGGCCAGCTCCTGGTAGAAGGCGATGCACTCGCTCCACAGGGTGGTCTGGTTGTGATTGCCTTTTTCGTAAGGCGTGAGCATGTCATGCATGGCGGTCTGGATCTCAGAGGGATGAATGGGGAGGAAACGCGCACTGGATAAGCACGGTGCCGGGGGAGGAATTGTAACATCCGTGCCGCATTTTTGAGCGCCCGCCGGGCGCTTGCGTTGGCGCAAACGGAGCCGGCCGTATCGCTGCTATTGATGGTGTTTCGGGTCTGTCGGGGCGGGAGGCGATCATGTACAAGCATTGGAGCGCGGCGCTGGCGTTGCTGCTGATGGGCGCGCTGTTGCTGATGGCCGTGCTGCGCGAACTGGCCAGCGAGGCGCAGCGCCACATGGCGGCGCCGCCCGCCATGCGCCTGCTGCCGGCCGTCACGGTGGCGCCGGCCGGGCCCGGCAGCGTGGTGGTGCAGCCGGACGGCACGGCCTTGATCCGCTTCTTCGGCATGACGGTATTGGCAGGCAACGTGAAGTTTCCGGCGGCAATGCCGGCGGCGCCCGCCGAGGGCGTCGACCTGATCGTGCTGCCCCAGGTCGAGCAGGCCCAGCTCGATTGGCTGGACGGGCTGGCGCGGCGCGCCGGCGCGGTCGCGGGCGGCGGCGCTGGCGGCCGGGCCGATATCGTGGCGGCCGAGGCAGCCGCCGCGCGGCTGCGCCAAGCCGGCGTCGCCGGCGTGCGGGCGCTGCCGCTGTGGCAGGCGCTGGAGCTGCGCAAGGGCAAGGTGGCGCTGCGGCTGACGGCGATGCCGGGGCGCCGGACGGCCGAGTTGCGCGGCGGCTTCATGCTGGACTTTTCCAGCGGCCGCAAGTTCTACCGCATCTATGTGAGCGGCGAGGCGATGGCGGCCGAGGACGTGGCCGAGCTGCCGCAGCGCTTCCCCGGCGCCCAGCTGGCCCTGCTGCAGGCCGACGACGCGCCCATCCTGGCGACCCTGCAGGACGACGCCGGTGGTGCCAGCCTGCAACTGCTGCCCGGCGCCCGCTACGCCTTCACCCCCTTAAGGCGCTAATCCGGCCCACCGGCGGTTGCGTCATAGGGGCAGACCCCGAATGGGGTCTGACCCTGGTGTGGCTTGGGGGTTGCAGTGCTCGACTCAGGTTTTCTTGGCGTTGGTCTCGACCCAAGCGGCGAAGGTGGTGGCGAATTTTTGCAGGAACTCGCCGGTCGACGCGTTGGCCAGCTTGCCGTCGTCGCCGAACAGCTTGGCGGCGCCGCCGATATAGGCCTCCGGTTGTTGCAGCAGCGGCACGTCGAGGAAGACCATCGACTGGCGCAGGTGGTGGTTGGCGCCGAAGCCGCCGACCGCGCCCGGCGAGACACTGACGATGGCGCCCGGCTTGCCGCCCCACACGCTGGCGCCGTACGGGCGCGAGCCGACGTCGATGGCGTTCTTCAACGCCGCCGGCACCGAGCGGTTGTATTCGGGCGTGAAGAACAGCAGGCCGTCGCAGGCGGCGACCTGCTGGCGGAAGGCGCTCCAGGCGGCCGGCGCGGTGGCGCCGTGCTCCTCCAGGTCCTGGTTGTACAGGGCCAGCGCGCCGATGTCGACGAACTCGACGCTCAGCGTCGGCGGCAACAGCGCGGTCAGCGCCTGGGCCACCTTGCGGGTGTAGGAATCCTTGCGCAGACTGCCGACCAGCACGGCGATTTTTTTCACGGACATGTTTGTTCCCTTCAAGACGATTGATCGGGCTTGCACTTCTCTCAATGTAGCCCATTTTGCCGCGCCGGCGGCGGACGTTAGCGCACGCGTCGGCGGCGGTCTTGCGCGTCGGCAGCGATGTTTGCCGGGGCGTAAAAAAACCACGCCGCGTTGCCGGGGCGTGGTTTTCGGTTCGGGCGAGGGGGCCGCTTAGTTGGCGCCCATCTCCTTGAGCAAGTTGTCGGCGTGGTCGACGTGTTTCATGTTCCACAGCATGTAGCGCAGGTCGACCTGGATGTCGCGCGTGTTGGCCTTGTTGTAGTCCCAGTCCGAGATGATCGAATCGAGGGTGCCGTCGAAGGCCAGGCCGATGAACTCGCCCTTGGCGTTCAGCGCGGCCGAACCGGAGTTGCCGCCGGTGATGTCGAGCGTGGCCAGGAAGTCGACCGGCACGGTCTTCAGCTTGCTATCGACATACTTGCCGAAGTCCTTGGCCTTGATCGCCGCCAGCTGCGCCGCCGGGGCGTTGAACTCGCCCTTGCCGGTGGCCTTGGCCAGCACGCCGTTGACGGTGGTGAAGGCGCTCCAGGTGGTGCCGTCGGCGCCGTGGTCGCGGCCGGCGATGTTGCCGAAGGTGACGCGCAGGGTGCCGTTGGCGTCCGGGTAGACGGCCTGGCCGCGGCTGTTCATGAAGGCGATCTTGGCCTTCATGTAGTTGGCGTAGGCTTGCTGGATGTTGCCGCCCAGTTCCTCGTCCTCGGCCTCTTCCTTCAGGTCGGCCGGCGACATGGCGACGGCGGCCTTGATGAAGCTGTCATTGCTGGCCAGGAAGTCGGCCGGCTTGCGTTCCAGCCAGGCGGCGCGCTCGGCCTTGTCGCCCAGCTTGCTGCCGGCGTACAGGGTGGTCAGCGCGGTTTTCAGCTGTTCGGCGCTCATGCCGTCCTGGATGCCGACGACGGCGTCGAAGGCGGCGTTGCGCTGGGCCTTGGGCTGGGCGGCGTACTTGCTCAGCGAGTGCATGACCAGGGCCTGGTCGACCTTTTCGTCGTAGTTGCGCACCAGCGCGGCGACACTGGCCTTGATGCGCGGCAGGTCGCGGTCCTGGAAGCCGGCCTTGCGCTCGGCGTCCGGCTTGGCCGTCTCGTTGGCCAGGCGGTACAGGGTGCGCGCGGTGTTGAGCAGGCGCGGCTTGCTGTAGCCGAGGAAGAAGTCGCGCTTGGTGTCGCTGTCGCGCTGGGCGATCAGTTGCTCGATGCGTTCGATGTCGGCGGCGTACTCGGCCTTGCGCGCGGCGTTGGCGTTGACCCAGGCCTTCAGCTCTTCATGCTGGGCGGTTTTGCGCGCCAGGATGTCGCTGCCGGCGTAGGAGTCCAGCATGCCTTGGCGGTTCTTGTAGTAGTTGTTGGTGCTGGCGACCTGGGCGGCGTATTTCAGCGCCGTGTCCTTGTTGTCGGCCGTTTCGCGGGCGATGATCGCCAGGTTCTCGCCGGACATCTTGACGTAGGCCGGGTAGTTCCAGCCGAAGGTGAAGGCCACCTCGGACGGCAGGCGGTGGCGGTTGGTGCGGCCGGGGTAGCCCAGCGCCATGACGAAGTCGCCCTCCTTGACGCCTTCCTTGGCCAGCTTGAGCACGTGCTGCGGCAGGTAGGGTACGTTGTCCTTGCTGAAGTCGGCGGCCTTGCCGTCCTTGCTGACGTAGGCGCGGTAGAAGCCGTAGTCGCCGGTGTGGCGCGGCCACATCCAGTTGTCGGTGTCGCCGCCGAACTTGCCGACGCCGGCCGGTGGCGCGTGCACCAGGCGCACGTCGCGGATTTCCAGTTGCTTGATCAGGTAGAACTCCAGGCCGCCGTAGTAGGCCGACACGGTGCAGCGGTGGCCGGCGTCCTGCTCGCAGTCGGCCACCAGCTTCTTCTGGTTCTGTTCGATCGCGTCGCTGCGCTTCTTGCCGCTCAGCTTGGCGACGTCGGCGCTGACGATCTTGCCGCTGACGTTGGTGACGGCCTTGGTGACGTAGACGCGGCTACCCGGCGCGGCCGGCAGTTCCTCGCCCAGGCTGTGCGCCAGGAAGCCGTTGGCCAGCAGGTCGCGCTCGGGCGTGGAGTTGTGCGCCACGCTGTTGTAGACGCAGTGGTGGTTGGTGGCAACCAGGCCCTGCGGCGAGACGAAGGAGGCCGAGCAGCCGCCCAGGCTGACGATGGCGCCCATCGGGAACTCGGTCAGCTTGGTCAGGGTGGCGGGGTCGAGCTTGAGGCCGGCGGCCTTGAGTTGCTTGGCCACTTGTGGCAGCTGTTGCGGCATCCACATGCCTTCGTCGGCGTGGGCGGCGGTGCTCAGGATGGCGAGCGCGATCAGGGATTTTTTCATCGGAGTGTTGTATTTGGGCAATGGAAATGCCCGCCGTGGCAGGGCACGGCGCAGCGACCGAGAGTATCCCCACGCTTGACGTATTCGTCAACCGGATTTTGCTTGCTGAAATGGCAATGGGCCGGCGGCGGCGATGCTACACCGCAGAGCCTAGCGCCAAATGAAACCGCCCCCGCGATCCGGTGGGCCGGACGGCGGGGGCGGCGGGCGCCGGCGCGGGGCCGGGCGCGGCGGGCTGGGCGTTGGCTTAGTCGGCCTTGATCGCCTCGACCTGGATGGCCAGCTTGACCTCGGGCGCGAAGGCCGGGGTGGCGTAGTTCAGGCCGAAGTCGGTGCGCTTGAACTCGGCGATGGCGTTGGCGCCGCACACTTCGCGCTTCAGGCGCGGGTGCATGATGCACTTGAACTTGTTGACGGTCAGCGTGACCGGCTTGGTCACGCCGAGCATGGTCAGTTCGCCGTCGACCGAGACCAGCTTGTCGCCGTCGAACTTGAGCGACTTGCTCTTGTAGCTGACGGTGGGGAACTTCTCGACGTTGAACATCTCGGCCGACTTGGCGTGGCTGTTCATCTTGTCGAAGCCGAAGTCGATCGAGGCGGCGTCGATGCTGATGTCGAGCGTGCCGGTTTTGGCGGCGCGGTCGAGCGAGACGGTGCCGCTGGTCTTGTCGAACTTGCCGCGCCAGACCGACAGGCCCATGTGGTCGGCCTCGAAGCTAGGATAGGTGTGGCTCGGGTCGATGTTGTAGGTGTCGGCGAAGGCCGAGCCGGCGCATGCGGCGAGCAGGGCGGCGGTGAGGAACTTGAAATGCATCGTGTCTCCGTTATCGTTACAAGTTGCGGTGGGTGGTGCGGGGTGTGCGGGCGGGAATTACTGGCCGGCGACGACGTGGAACTTGATGGTCACCTCGTCGGCGACCATGCCGGTGTCCTTCCATTCGCCTTCGCCGACGTTGAAGGCCAGCCGCTTGATCGGCAGCGCGCCCTCGAACACCTGCTTGGCGCCGTCGGCCTTGACGCTGAGCGGGAAGCTGACGTCGGCGCTCTTGCCCTTGATGGTCAGCTTGCCCGTCACGTTGAGCTTGCCGGCGCCGGCGCTCTTGATGCTGGTCGAGACGAAGCTGGCCTTGGGGAAGGCGGCCGAGTTGAACCAGTCCTTCTTCGCCACTTCCTTGTTCATGTCGGCGTCGCCCAGGTCGAGGCTGGCGGTGTCGATCTCGACGCTGGCCTTGGCGGCGTCCGGCGTGGCGGCGTTGTAGTCGATGGCGATGCTGTATTTCTTGAACTTCGATTCGACCGGCACGTTCATTTGCTTGAACACGGCCGACACGCTGGTCTTGGCCGGGTCGGCCTTGAGCAGGGTGGCGGCGCCGGCGGCCAGGGAGACGCCGAGCAGGGTGGCGAGGACGATTTTCTTCATGTGGGTGGCTCCGGGGATAAGGGGTTAGGGCAGCATGCGGCGCAGCACGCCGTCGCGGTCGATGAACTGGTGCTTGAGCGCCGCCAGCACGTGGCCGACGACGGCGGCCGCCATGCCCATGGTGAGAACATAATGGACGGTTTTTAAGATCGGCTTAAGCTCGGCGTTGGCCTCGATCAGGGTGGGCAGCGGGATCAGGCCCAGGTAGACCACCGGCACGCCGGCGGACGACGAGTACAGGTAGCCGGACAGGGGCACGGCGAAGATCAGCAGGTACAGCAGCAGGTGGGTGGCGTCGGCCGCCATGGCCTGCCAGGCCGGCATGCCGAGCGGGTGCGGCGGCGGCCGGTTGGCGCGGCGCCATAGCACGCGCAGCACGGCCAGCAGCAGCACGGTGACGCCCAGCCATTTGTGCCAGGAATAGTATTTCAGCTTGGTGGGGGTGATGCCGTGGATCTCGGTCATCGTCAGCCCGAGAAAGAAGGCGGCGATGATCAGCAGCGCGGTCAACCAGTGGATGAGCATCGCGGTCTTGGTGTAGCGTTGCATCGGCAACTCCTTCAATAATAGTACGTGTTAGGACTAATATACCAAAGAAATGCGATGTGTGCTGGCGCGAACGAATTCGACGTGTTGCCGGCCGGCAGGACGCTGGAGCAGGGTGCCCCAGGTCCGGCCGGCGGTCAAGCGGAGTTTAGATCGCGTGGGCGAGCTGGGCGGCGATGCCGATGTAGTTGGCCGGCGTCATCGCCAGCAGCAGCTCCTTGGCGTCCTGCGGAATGGCCAGGCCGGTGATGAACTCGCGCAGCGCGTCCTTCGAGATGCCCTTGCCGCGCGTCAGTTCCTTCAGCTGCTCGTAGGGGTTCTCGATGCCGTAGCGGCGCATCACGGTCTGCACCGGCTCGGCCAGCACTTCCCAGTTGGAGTCGAGGTCCAGCGCCAGGCGGGCGTGGTTGACCTCCAGCTTGTTGAGGCCGCGCAGGCAGCTGTCGTAGGCCAGCAGGGTGTAGCCGAAGCCGACGCCGATGTTGCGCAGCACGGTCGAGTCGGTCAGGTCGCGCTGCATGCGCGACACCGGCAGCTTCTCGGACAGGTGCTTGAGCACGGCGTTGGCCAGGCCCAGGTTGCCCTCGGAGTTCTCGAAGTCGATCGGGTTGACCTTGTGCGGCATGGTCGACGAGCCGATCTCGCCGGCCTTGGTCTTCTGTTTGAAGAAGCCGAGCGAGACGTAGGTCCAGATGTCGCGGTTCAGGTCGAGCAGGATGGTGTTGGCGCGGGCGAAGGCGTCGAACAGCTCGGCCATGTAGTCGTGCGGCTCGATCTGGATGGTGTAGGGGTTGAACACCAGGCCCAGGCGCTGCTCGATGACGTTCTTCGAGAAGTTCGGCCAGTCGAAGTCGGGGTAGGCCGACAGGTGGGCGTTGTAGTTGCCGACGGCGCCGTTCATCTTGCCGAGGATCTCGACGGCGGCGATGCGCTTGACGGCGCGCTGCAGGCGGGCGACCACGTTGGCCATCTCCTTGCCCAGGGTGGTCGGGCTGGCGGTCTGGCCGTGGGTGCGCGAGAGCATCGGCACGTCGGCGTTGGCGTGGGCGATCTCGGTCAGGCGGGCGACCAGGCCTTGCAGGGCCGGCAGCATGACGCCGTCGCGGGCGGCCTTGAGCATCATGCCGTGCGAGGTGTTGTTGATGTCCTCGGAGGTGCAGGCGAAGTGGATGAACTCGGAGGCGGCGACCAGCTCCGGCACGTCCTTGACCTGTTCCTTGAGCCAGTACTCGACGGCCTTGACGTCGTGGTTGGTGACCGCTTCGATTTCCTTGATGCGGGCCGCGTCGGCCTCGGTGAAGCCGCTGGCGATCTTGTCGAGCAGGGCGCTGCCGTCGGGCGAGAAGGGCTGGATCTCGGCGAAGCCGGCCAGCGACAGGGCTTGCAACCAGGAAATCTCGACCTTGACGCGGTGGTGCATGAAACCGGCTTCGGACAGGATGGGGCGCAGCTTGTCGGTCTTGCTCGCGTAGCGGCCGTCGAGGGGGGACAGGGCCGACAGCGTGGAATAGGGAGTAGTAGTCATGGGGACGGGGACGCAGGTTAAGAAAACTGGTTGACGATGCGGCGTGGGCCGGGGCGGCGGGGCGCCGGCCACGCAATCGGGCAAGACGCGATTTTACCACCGGCCGGCGCGCGGCCCGGCGGCGGCGTGGTTTGGCGTGGCGCCGGCGCCGCGCCGGCGGCGGCCCGCTTGCGCGGAAGCGCCCCGTGCGCTATCGTCGCGCCATTCCGGCCGGCGCGCCCGCGCCGGCCCGCCTTTCGACTGGAAGCCTTGCCCATGCGCCCATCCGCCGCCCTGTTGTTTTGCCCGCCGCTGGCCCTGTGCCTGCTGGCCGCCTGCTCCGAGGCGCCGCCGCCGGCGCCGCCCTACCCGTCCATCAGCGCCGGCTGCGCGCAGTGGCAGGACAGCGCCAGCCTGGCCGTGGCCGACAGCATCCACCTGAACGTCGCCGCGCCACGCACGCTGGAGGACGGCGGCATCGAGCTGGTGCTGGCCTATTTCCTGCCGGCCAACAGCCGCGCCGACCTGGAGCGCACCGGCTTCGAGCTGACCGTGCCGCACGGCGCCGCCATCGCCAGCGGCCGCATCGGCCAGGTCGAGCGGCTGATCCCGCCGGTCGGCAAGGACGGCCCGATCGTGCTGCCCGGCCTGCCGCCACGGCTGCTGGGCGAGGCCTACGGCGCCGACGTCATCTACCGTTTTCCGCTGCGCTTCGCCGGCCCGCTGCCCGAGCGCTTCGACCTGACGCCGCCGGCCATGACGGTGGGCGGCGTGCGTTATCCGATGCGCACGCTGACCCTGCGCCGCTTCGCCCAGCGCGGCGCCTTCGGCCTGTGCTCCTAGCCGGGGCGCCGATGCTATACTGCTACTTAATCTTCTACTAAAAGCATCTATGAAACTAATCGGTTCCCTCGCCAGCCCCTACGTGCGCAAAGTGCGCGTCGTGTTGGCGGAAAAGAAGCTCGACTGCCAGTTCGAACTGGAAAACGTGTGGGCGGCGGACACCAGCATCCAGACCGTCAACCCGCTGGGCAAGGTGCCCTGCCTGATCATGGAGGACGGCAGCAGCATGATCGACTCGCGCGTGATGGTCGAGTACCTCGACACGCTGACGCCGGTGTGCAAGCTGTTGCCGCCGAACGGACGCGACCGCGCCGACGTCAAGTGCTGGGAGGCGCTGGCCGACGGCGTGCTCGACGCCGCCATCCTGGTGCGCCTGGAGCGCACCCAGCGCCCGGCCGAGCTGCAGAGCGAGGCCTGGGTCGAGCGGCAGATGGGCAAGGTGGCGCTGGGCCTGAGCTCGATGGCGCAGCGGCTGGGCGAGTCGCCCTTCTGCGCCGGCAACCACTACACGCTGGCCGACGTCGCCGTCGGCTGCGCGCTGGGCTGGCTGAGCTTCCGCTTCCCCGAGATCCTGTGGCGCGACGACCACCCCAACCTGGCCAAGCTGTTCGACAAGCTGTCGGAGCGGCCGTCCTTCAAGGACACGGTGCCGCAGTAGGTCGCGGCAGACGCGCCGCCGGATCGTTCCGGCGGCGTTTTTCTTAGGAAGCGCAAGATGTCCAAAACCCCGCCGCCAAGCGCCGCCGGCGCCGTCCCACCCGCCGAGGCGGACGGCCCCAGCGGCCAACAGCAGCAACGCCTGCAGATGGCCGACATCGCCCGGCTGGCCGGGGTGTCCACCTCGACCGTGTCGCGCGCGCTGAGCGGCAGCAAGCTGGTCAACGACGAGACGCGCAGCCGCATCATGGAGCTGGCGCGCTCGCTCAAGTATTCGATCAACATCGGCGCGCAGAACCTGCGGCTCAAGCAGAACCGCACCGTCGGCGTGGTGGTGCCCTACGACTCGGGCACGCGGCAACACCTGTCCGACCCCTTCTTCCTCGGCATGCTGGGCAGTCTGGCCGACGCGCTCACCGAGCAGGGCTTCGACATGCTGGTGACCCGGGTCGACGCCGAGCAACTCGACGCCGCCGCCGCGCCCTTCGACAGCGGCCGGGTGATCGGCGTGGTGCTGATCGGCCAATGGCGCCACCACGAGCAGCTCAACCAACTGGCGGCGCGCCACGTGCCCATCGTGGTGTGGGGCGCCCAGCTGCCGCAGCAGCTGTACTGCACCATCGGCGGCGACAACCTGGCCGGCGGCCGCCTGGCCACCGCCCACCTGCTGGCGCAGGGCCGGCGCCGCATCGCCTTCCTCGGCGACATCGCCCTACCCGAGGTGGCGCAGCGCCACGCCGGCTATTGCGCCGCGCTGGCCGAGGCCGGCATCGGCGCCGATCCGGCGCTGTGCGTGGCGGTCTCCTTCCTGCCCGAGGGCGGCGGGCTGGGCGTGCGCGAGCTGGCCGCCCGCCACGCCGAGTACGACGCCATCTTCGCCTGCAGCGACCTGCTGGCGATGACCGCCATCAACACCCTGCGCCAGGACGGCGTCGCCGTGCCGCAGCGGGTGGCGGTGGTCGGCTACGACGACATCGAGCTGGCCAGCTATTTCCATCCGCCGTTGAGCACGGTGCGCCAGGCCATCCCGGCGGCCGGCCGCGCGCTGGTGGCGGCCCTGCTGGCGCTGGTCGACGGCCGCCCGGCGCCGTCGCAGCAGCTGGCGACCGAATTGGTCGTGCGCGCCAGCAGCACCGCCTGAGGGCGGGGCGCGCCCGCGCCCCGCGCCGACCAATTGCAACCGTTTGCAATAAATCCTCATCCGATACCACACTTTTTGTGCTGCGACGCAGCATTAAGTGTTCCATTAGGCAACTTTAAAGTCGTATCGACGGCATTACTCCTATGAAGTGCCCTTTGTGGCTGTGTAAGTAATGCATGCTGCGGCGCGTTAATGCAATCGATTGCAAAGAATTCAATTTCGAGGAATAATGGCGCACCTGCTCAAGCAATCGGCAACCGGCGCCAAGAATCCGGATCGATGCCTTGGGTCCCTGACAGCCGCCCCGATGCGGCGCACCACACACTTGGAGGAGACTATGGATACACGTAACGTCAAACTGAGCGGCATCGCCGCCGCCGTCGCACTGGCCGTTCTGCAGATGGGCGCCGCCCACGCCCAGCAGGCCGGCGCCGCCGGCGACAACAAGACCGACGGTCTGAACCTGGAGCGGGTGGTGGTCACCGGCACCACCGGCGGCTCGTCGAAGATGAAATCCAGCGTCTCGGTCAGCACGATGGAGCTGGACGCCATCCAGCAGGGCGCGCCGACCAGCGCCGCCGAGGTGCTGCGCTCGGTGCCGGGCCTGCGCTCGGAGTCCTCGGGCGGCGAGGGCAACGCCAACATCACCGTGCGCGGCGTGCCGATCTCGGCCGGCGGCTCGCGCTATGTGCAGCTGCAGGAGGACGGCCTGCCGGTGCTGCAGTCGGGCGACTTCAACTTCATCACGCCGGACAGCTACGTCAAGATCGACGGCAGCCTCGACCATCTGGAAGTGGTGCGCGGCGGCTCCGCCTCCACCCTGGCCAGCAACTCGCCGGGCGGCATCGTCAACTTCATCAGCAAGACCGGCGCGGAGCGGGGCGGCCACATCGGCATCAGCCGCGGCCTGGGCTACGACGAGACGCGCTACGACTTCGACTACGGCGCGCCGATCTCCGACAAGACCCGCTTCTTCATCGGCGGCCACTACCGCAGCGGCGAGGGCATCCGCAAGACCGGCCTGTCGAGCGCGGACGGCGGCCAGATCCGCGGCAACATCACGCACGAGCTCGACAACGGCTTCATCCGCCTGTCCTTCAAACACCTCGACGACAAGTCGCCCAGCGCGCTGCCGGTGCCGGTGCAGGTGGTCAACCGCGAGGTGCGCGAGATCGCCGGCATCGACCCGCGCAAGGTCACCTTCTACTCGCCGCACTGGGTGCGCGACGTGGTGCTCGACAAGAACAACAACCACGTCTCGACCAACGTCAACGACGGTTTGTCGGTGAAGAGCGACGCCGTCGGCCTGGAGGCTTCGTTCGACCTCGGTTCGGGCTGGACGCTGAGCGACAAGTTCCGCAAGGCCAGCAACAGCGGCCGCTTCGCCGGCGTCTTCGCCGCCAACAACGGCACGCTGGGCAACTACGTGTTCGCCACCGGGCCGAACAAGGGCCAGGCCTACAACGGCCGCGCCTTCTCCGCCGTGGTGTTCAACACCTCGATCGACGACGCCGGCAACACGCTCAACGACGCCAAGCTGGCCAAGACCTTCGCCCTGGCCGACGGCGCCAAGCTGACCACCACCGCCGGCCTGTACTCGTCGATCCAAAAACTGGGCCTGACCTGGAACTTCAACGAGTACCTGATGCAGGCCAGCGGTGACAAGCCGGCCCTGCTGCAAACGGCCAGCGCCACGCCCGGCCTGGTCGGCCCGGCCTTCGGCGGCTGCTGCTCGCGCGCCGTCGACATGGAATACAAGCTGACCTCGCCGTATCTGGCGCTGGCCTGGGAGCAGGGCGCGCTGAACCTGGACGCCAGCGTGCGCCAGGACCGCCAGCGCGCCAGCGGCACCGCCAACATCGCCACCGGCGGCCTGCGCTACGACCCGGCCACCCAGCAGTTGGTCGACTACGAGATGAACCACAACTCCTACTCGGTCGGCGGCAACTACAAGATCGACCGCAACTTGGCCGTGTTCGCCCGCGTCAGCGACGGGGTCGCCTTCAACGCCGACCGCATCCTGTTCGGCACCCCGCTCGACGGCAGCGCGCCGATCAACATCAACACGGTCAAGCAGATCGAGGGCGGCGTGAAGTGGCGCAGCGGTGGCGTCAGCACCTTCGCCACGCTGTTCCAAGCCAAGACCGACGAGAGCAACTACGAGGCCACCACCCAGCGCAGCACCTCCAACAAGTACGACGCCAAGGGTATCGAGCTGGAGGCGGCCTACAGCGCCGGCGACTTCCGCGTCAACGGCGGCCTGACCTACACCAAGGCCAAGATCACCGGCACCGCGCCGGGCGACGTGGCGGTGATCGGCAACACCCCACGGCGCCAAGCCAAGGTGGTCTACCAGATCGCGCCAAGCTACACCTGGAACGACGCCACCTTCGGCGCCAGCATCGTCGGCACCGGCAAGTCCTGGGCCGACGACGCCCACACCATCAACATGCCGGCCTACCAAGTGGTCAACGCCTTCCTCAACTACCAGTTGAACGCCAAGGCACTGTTGTCGCTGACCGCCAACAACCTGTTCGACAAGATCGGCTACACCGAGGTCGAGGGCGACGGCCACGCCGCCCGCTCGATCACCGGCCGCGCCGTCAAGCTCAGCCTGAGCTACGCCTTCTGACGAGCCACCGGGTCAGACCCTCGGGTCTGACCCTACCGGCGTTTCGATTCTTGCCACGACCCGACTAGCCAACGCAGCAAGGGTCAGACCCAAGGGTCTGACCCTGCATTTCCGCGCCACTGACTTCACTTTGCATTACGACGCCCCCAATGACCACAACCCCAACCCCTGTTGAACGCATGCTGGCCGTGCTGCCCGAACCCCTGCGCGCGGTGGCGGCACAACGCCTGGCCGGCGCCGAGCCGGTGCTGCGCCAGCGCTTGGCCGGCCTGTACGGCGAACGCGCCGACTTCCTGCCCTGGCTGGGCGAGCTGATGGAAAATATCGGCCGCCTGCACGCGGCGCGGCCGGCGGCGCTGCACCAACAGGACGCGCTGCGCGCGGCGCAACCGGACTGGTTCCTCGGCCAGCAGATGCTCGGCTATTGCGCCTATGTGCAGCGCTTCGGCGGCACGCTGAACGGCGTCGGCGAGCGCATCGCCCATTTGCAGGAGCTGGGCGTCAGCTATCTGCACCTGCTGCCCTTCCTGCGCCCGCGCGCCGGCGAGAACGACGGCGGCTTCGCCGTCGCCAACTTCGACCAGGTCGACCCCGCGCTGGGCAGCAACGCCGACCTGGAGGCGCTGACCGCGCGGCTGCGCGGCGCCGGCATCAGCCTGTGCTCCGACTTCATCCTCAACCACGTCGCCGACGACCACGCCTGGGCGCAGGGCGCGCGCGCCGGCGACCCGGCGTTGCGCGCGATGTTCCACGTCTTCCCCGACCGCGCGCTGCCGGACCGCTACGAGCAGACCTTGGGCCAGGTGTTTCCGCAGGCGGCGCCGGGCAACTTCAGCCACGTCGAGGAACTCGGCGGCTGGGTCTGGACCACCTTCTACCCCTACCAGTGGGACCTGAACTACGCCAACCCGGCGGTGTTCGCCGAGATGGCGGCGGCCCTGCTACGGCTGGCCAATCGCGGCATCGAGGTGTTCCGCCTCGACTCCACCGCCTTCCTGTGGAAGCGCGAGGGGACCAATTGCATGAACCAGCCGGAGGCGCACGCGCTGCTGCAGGCGCTGCGCGCCGTGGTGGCCATCGCCGCGCCGGGCGTGCTGCTGAAGGCCGAGGCGATCGTGCCGACGCGCCAGCTGCCGGCCTACTTCGGTAGCGCGGCCGCGCCGGAATGCCACATCGCCTACCACAGCAGCCTGATGGCGGCCGGCTGGGCCGCGCTGGCCGAGCAGGACGCCGGCCTGCTGCGCCAAGTGATCGCCGCCACGCCGGCGCTGCCGCCGGCCGCCAGCTGGCTCAGCTACGTGCGCTGCCACGACGACATCGGCTGGAACGTGCTGCGCGACGAGGCCGGCGCGGCCGACGATCCGACTGCGGCGGCGGCGCGGCTGGCGCGCATCGCCCGCTTCTTCAGCGGCGCCGACGGCAGCTACGCGGCCGGCGCCGCCTTCCAGAGCAGCGACCCGCACGCGGCGCACGGCAGCAACGGCATGGCCGCCTCGCTGGCCGGGTTGGAGACGGCGCGCGACGCCGAGCAACGCGCCGCCGCGCGGCGCCGCCTGCTGCTGCTGCACGGCCTGGCGCTGAGCTTCGGCGCGCTGCCGGTGCTGTACATGGGCGACGAGCTGGCGCAGCAAAACGACTACAGCTACACCACGCGGCCGCAGCACGCGATGGACAGCCGCTGGCTGCAGCGGCCCGAGTTCGACCTGCAACGCTGGGCCGGCCGCGACGATCCGCACAGCGAGGCGGGCCAGGTCTACGCCGCGCTGCGCCAACTGGTGCGGCTGCGCCGGCGCCTGCCCGAGCTGGCGGCCGGCGCGCCGCTGGCGCAGCAGCGCAGCGGCGACCCGGCGCTGCTGGCGCTGGCGCGCGGCGCGCGCTTCCTGGCACTGTTCAATTTCTCCGCGCAGCCGCGCGGCATGGCGCTGGACGGCCGCTGGACGGTACTGCAGGACGATCGCGTCATTGAATCGAGTGTCACGCTGGAGCCGTATGGCATGCTATGGCTGGCCCGCACTGACGACGCAGTGTCCCCGCAGATCCCCTCCATGGCGGCAACGCAAGGAACCACGGCATGAACCCACAGCACTCCATCGCGGTATTCGGCGAGGCCCTGGTCGACGACTTCGGCACCGAGCAGGTGGTCGGCGGCGCACCCTTCAACCTGGCGCGCAACCTGGCCGCCTTCGGCATGGCGCCGCTGATGATCACCCGCATCGGCCGCGACGGCAACGGCGCCAAGGTGCTGGCCGAGTTCGAACGCTTCGGCATGCGTGTCGACGGCGTGCAGAGCGACCTGAGCGAGCCGACCGGCCGCGTCGTCGTCGAGCGCGAAGCCGGCGGCGGCGGCCACCGCTTCATCATCCTGCCCGACCAGGCCTACGACCACATCGAGCCCGGCCCGGCGCTGGCGGCGCTGTGCGCGACGGCGCCGGCCATGCTGTACTTCGGCACGCTGGCGCAGCGCCGGCCGACCTCCTACGCCAGCCTGCAGGCGCTGCTGGCGACCACCCCGGCCAAGCGCTTCCTCGACCTGAACGTGCGCGAAGGGCAGGTGACCGAGCGCTGCGTCTACGAGTCGCTGCGCCAGGCCGACATCGTCAAGGTCAACGAGGAGGAGCTGAAGGACCTGTTCAACTGGTACACCCACACCAGCCCGGGCACCGACTCGATCGATTCCCCCGCGCTGCGCGCCGCCTGCGCCATGTTGATCCGCATCTTCGCGCTGGAGGGGCTGATCGTCACGCTCGGCCCGCGCGGCGCGGCCTGGTTCGGCGCCGACGGCGGCGTCGAACTCAGCCCGGGCAGCGCGACACCGCCGCCGCTGGTCGACACGGTCGGCGCCGGCGACGCCTTCGCCGCCGTGTTCTTGTACGGCCGCGCGCAGGACTGGCCGCTGGCGCTGACGCTGGCGCGCGCCAACGACTTCGCCGGCGCCGTCTGCGGCATCGCCGGCGCGGTGGCGCCGGAGTTGGCCTTCTACCAATCCTGGCTGGCGCGCTGGCAAGCCAGCGGCAGCCCGACCTGAACCGGAGCCCCTGATGGCAACGCACAAACCGCATCTGTCGTTCTGGCAGATCGTCAACATGAACATCGGCTTCTTCGGCATCCAGTTCAGCTTCGGACTGCAGCAGAGCAGCATGAGCCCGATCTACAAATACCTCGGCGCCGACGAGGCCAGCCTGCCCTACCTGTGGCTGGCCGGGCCGATGACCGGGCTGCTGGTGCAGCCGCTGATCGGCGCGCTGAGCGACCGCACGGTGACGCGCTGGGGCCGGCGCACGCCGTACTTTCTCATCGGCGCCATCCTGTGCAGCCTGGGCCTGCTGGCCATGCCCTTCAGCCCGACCCTGTGGATGGCCGCCAGCCTGCTGTGGATACTCGACGCCGCCAACAACGTGACCATGGAGCCCTACCGCGCCTTCGTCAGCGACAAGCTGGCGCCGCGCCAGCACTCGCTCGGCTTCCTGACGCAGAGCGCCTTCACCGGCCTGGGGCAGACGCTGGCCTATCTGACGCCGTCGCTGCTGGTTTGGTTCGGCATGAACAAGGACGCCGTCAACGGCAGCCACATTCCGCACATCGTCATCGTGGCGTTCTTGATCGGCGCGGTGTTCTCGATCAGCAGCGTGCTGTGGACCTTGAAGACCACGCCCGAGCATCCGCTCGACGCGGACGAGCTGGCGGCCATCCGCGCCCGGCCGAGCGGCCTGGCGCACACCCTGGGCGACATCGTCGACGCGGTGCGCGAGATGCCGCCGACGATGAAGCAGCTGGCGCTGGTCAAGCTGTTCCAGTGGTACGCCATGTTCTGCTACTGGCAGTACATCATGCTGTCGCTGTCGACCACCATCTACGGCACCACCGAGCAGAGCTCGCAGGGCTTCCGCGACGCCGGCTTGTTGACCGGGCAGGTGGGCGCCTTCTACAACTTCGTCGCCTTCGTCGGCGCGCTGGCGCTGGTGCCGTTCACGCGCCGCTTCGGGCCGAAGGCGATGCACAGCGTCTGCCTGGCGCTGGCCGGCATCGGCATGCTGAGCATCCCGCTGATCCACACGCCGGCGCTGCTGTTCGTGCCGATGGTCGGCATCGGCCTGGCCTGGGCCAGCATCATGGGCAATCCGTACGTGATGCTGGCCGACTGCATCCCGCCCGAGCGCACCGGCGTCTACATGGGGATTTTCAACATGTTCATCGTCATCCCGATGATCATCCAGATCTTCACGCTGCCGCTGTACTACCGCAGCTGGCTGGGCGGCAATCCGGAGAACGTGATTCGCTTGGCGGGGGGATTGATGTTGTGTGGCGCGGTGGCCGTGTTGTTCGTCAAGCTGAGGGGGGCGGCGGCGGCGCCGGCGGCCAAGGTGAGAACACCCACCGGCGTAATTCTAGGGTCAGACCCTAGGGTCTGACCCTGGCTTGCTGCCGGTGGGTGGTTCGCCGCAGCGAGGTCCTGCTTATTCCGACATCTGGCTCTGCAGGTAGTTCTGCAGGCCGACTTTGCCGATCAGGTCGAGCTGCGTTTCCAGCCAGTCGATGTGCTCCTCGGTGTCTTCCAGGATCATCAGCAGCAGGTCGCGCGAGACGTAGTCGCCGGCCTTCTCGCTGGCGACGATGCCGTCCTTGACGGTGCTGTGGGCGCCGCGTTCCAGTTTCAGGTCGCAGGCCAGCATCTCTTCGGTCGATTCGCCCACCATCACCTTGTGCAGCGCCTGCACGTTCGGCAGGCCGTCGAGCATCAGGATGCGGTCGATCAGTTTGTCGGCGTGCTTCATCTCGCCGATCGATTCCTCGTACTCTTTTTTGGCCAGCTTGTCGAAGCCCCAGTGACGATACATGCGCGAGTGCAGGAAGTACTGGTTGATCGCGGTGAGTTCGTTGGTCAGCTGCGCGTTGAGCAGCTTGATGACGTCTTTGTCGCCCTTCATGGGAGGCTTTCTAAAATGGTGAAGAATTCCGCCATTCTGCCACGAAGCGGGGCGCGCGCGAAGCGGAAAAAGTGAGAAAAACGCCATAAAATCAAGGCAATGGCCTGGAATGAAAACCATTATCATCGTTGTGGCGTGGAATGAAACCCATTATCATTCCAGGGTGCCGGCGGAGCCCTTTCGCGCCCCGTCCACCGCGCGCGGCGCGCGGCAGAACCGCCCCGCGCGACGAAGAAAAAGGACCTTCCATGATGCTGCATATTCCCGGCGTGCTGACGCCGGCACAGGTAAGCGAATTCCGCCAACGTTTGGCCGCCAGCGACTGGGTCGACGGCCGTGTCACCGTCGGCGCGCAGGGCGCCCAAGTCAAGCGCAACCGCCAGTTGGCCGAGACCTCGCCGCTGGCCGTCGAGCTGGGCGAGATCATTACCCGCGCGCTGGCGGCCCACCCGCTGTTCTTCTCGGCCGTGCTGCCGCTGCGCATCCTGCCGCCCTACTTCAACAGCTACGCCGGCGGCGAGCACTACGGCTCGCACATCGACGGCGCCATCCGCAACCGCGCCGGCACGCCGCTGACGATCCGCTCGGACGTGTCGTCGACCTTGTTCCTCAGCGGCCCCGAGGAGTACGACGGCGGCGAGCTGGTGGTGATGGACTCCTACGGCGCGCACGAGGTCAAGCTGCCGGCCGGCGACCTGATCGTCTACCCCTCGAGCAGCGTGCACCGGGTCGAGCCGGTCACCCGCGGCGAGCGGGTCTGCTCGTTCATGTGGACCCAGAGCATGGTGCGCGACGACTGGAAGCGCGGCATGTTGTTCGAGCTGGACCAGAACATCCAGAAGCTGCGCGGCGCCCACGGCGACAGCGAGGCCACCGTCGGCCTGGCCGGCCACTACCACAACCTGTTGCGCATGTGGGCCGAGCTGTAAAACTGGTGTGATCGCCACGTCGTTGCGCCACGTCAACAAGGACGCAACACGACACTAGTACGCCCGGCTTGGATCTTTCCGGCCGGCGTATAATCGCCAGCATGGCAACGCGCAACCTCAAATCCATCGATCCGGCACTATTGCTGCCGACTCCCGAAGTTCCGGAAAGCTACGGTCCGCGGAACGATGAGGATCTGCGCGTCCATCAGCTGGTTCAGGAAGCCCTCGACGCCGGCCCGGGCAAGAAGTACGCCACGGTTGCGGACTTCATACAGGCCTTGGATACCCGTGTGCCTTGATGACGCCGCCGACTTGGTGCCGTGCTTAAGTTGGACATGTCCGCGCTCGCGGAAGACGACGCGGCTGAAGCGCTCGCCTACTACGCTGCAATTCCCCCCGCACTAAGAACCTCCTTTCGCGACAATCTCGGCGCTGCCTTGACGCTGTTGTGCGGCTTGCCCGGCATCGGTTCGCGGCGCTTTTCCTATCTCTTCCCGGGTATTGATCTGCGCACCTGGTCAATCGACCGTTTCCCGTTCCGCATTTTCTATGCCGTCGATGGCGAGTTCCTAAGAGTGTTTCGCGTCGAGCATGAAATGCGCAATGTCACGCCGGGCATGCTCGGCCAAGGTCGGCATGGCGCTTGACGGACTGCCAACGAGTCGAGATATCCACCGCATGGACAACAAGCAAGCTTAAGCAGGAAGCTGGGCCGCTCAGGCCGCTTCCGGCAGGGCGTCGCCGCCGTGCGGGCCGGGGCCGCCGCCGCACGGCGGGCGGTGGTGGCGGAAGGCCTGGCGGATGTTGTCGCGCAGCAGCGCGCCGTCCCAGGGCTTGGTGTAGAAGCGGTCGACCGCCCCGCTGTTGACCGCCGCCATCATCGAGGCCAGGTCGGCGTTGCCCGACAGGACGATGCGCACCGTGTCCGGATACATCGCCTTGACCTGGTCGAGGAAGGCGGCGCCGTCCAGTGTCGGCATGCACTGGTCGCACAGGATCACCTGCGCCTCGTGGCGCGCCAGCGCGTCGAAGCCCTCGGCGCCGGAGCGCGCCGTCTCGACGTGGTAGCCGTCGTCCTTGAACAGCTCGACCAGCATGCCGAGCATCAGCGGGTCGTCGTCGACGATCAGCAGCGTCTGGCGGCGCTCGTCGCAGGGCTCGGGCGGCGCCAGCCGGCGGCCCTGCAGCAGCAGCTCGCCGACCCGCTCGGCGTCGAGCGGCCGGCTGAAATAGTAGCCCTGGATCTGGTCGCAGTGGTGGCGCCGCAGGTAGCTCAGCTGGGCCGGCGTTTCGACGCCCTCGGCGACCACGTTCAGGTTCAGGCTGTGCGCCATGCTGATGATGGCGCGCACGATGGCGGCCGCGTCCGGGTTGCTGGTGACGTCGCGGATGAAGGCGATGTCGATCTTCAGCGTGTCGATGGGGAAGCGGCGCAGATAGGCCAGGCTGGAATAGCCGGTGCCGAAGTCGTCGATCGAGATCTTGACGTGCTGCCGCTTCAGGTTGCGCAGGCAGTCGATGGTGCGCGCCGTGTTGGCCATCAGCGAGGTCTCGGTCAGCTCCAGTTCGAGCAGCTCGGCCGGCACGGCGTTCTCGACCAGCGCCGCCAGCACCTCGGCGTCGAGGGCGCCCTCGACGAACTGGCGGCCCGAGACGTTGATCGACAGCGCCACCGCGCCGACCGGCGAGTCGAGCCAGCGGCGGATCTGCCGGCAGGCCGTGGCGATGACCCAGCTGCCGACCCGCACGATCAGACCGGTCTCCTCGAGCAGGGCGATGAACTCGCCCGGCGCCACCAGGCCGTGGCCGGGGCGCTGCCAGCGCAGCAGCGCCTCGAGGCCGGCGACGCGGCCGTCGCCCAGGCGCGCCTTGGGCTGGTAGTGCAGCACGAACTCGCCGTTCTCCAGCGCCGCGCGCAGCGCCGTCTCCAGCTCCAGGCGGGCCAGCACGGCGGCGTTCATCTGCGCGGTGAAGAAGCGGTAGGTGTCGCGGCCGGCGTGCTTGGCCTGGTACATCGCCGTGTCGGCGTACTTGATCAACTCGTCGGGGGTGTCGGCGTCGTCGGGGTGGATGGTGATGCCGATGCTGGCGCTGACGTTGACGGTGTGGCCGCGCAGCTCGAACGGCGCGCGCAGCGCCGCCAGGATCTTGTTGGCCACCTGGGCGGCGCCCTGCTGGCCCTCCGGCGTCACCAGGATCAGCGCGAACTCGTCGCCGCCGAGCCGGCCGACGGTGTCGCGCAGGCGCACGCACTGCACCAGCCGCTCGCTGAAGCGCACCAGCAGCTCGTCGCCGACCAGGTGGCCGAGGGTGTCGTTGACGTTCTTGAAGTGGTCGAGGTCGACGAACAGCACGGCGACCTGCCAGCCGTGCTCGCCGGCCAGCGCCAGGGTCTTCTTCAGCGTGTCGTAGAACAGCGTGCGGTTGGGCAGGCCGGTCAGCGCGTCGTGGTGGGCCTGGTGGTGCAGGCGCTGCTGCGCCAGCTTGCGCTCGGTGATGTCGCGCACCACGCCGACGATGATCCAGTCGGCGCCGCTGCGCAGCGCCTGGCGGTGCACCTCGACCTGCACCAGGCTGCCGTCCTTGCGGCGCAGCTCGGTCTCGTACAGCTCGGCGCCGCCGCGGCCGGCGATCATGGCGTCGTAGGCGCCCTCGTACTGGGCGCGGGTGCCGCCGCCGAGCGCCTCCGGGCCGACGGCGAGCAGCTCGGCGCGGCTGTAGCCGAGCATGCTGCAACTGGTGGCGTTGACCTCGACGAAGCGCATGCTGGCGCGGTCGATCAGCAGGATGGCGTCGGCGGTGGCGTCCATCGCGGTGCGGAAGCGCTGCAGGTCGGCGGTGCGGGCGCTGACCTGGCGCTGCAGCGCCGCGCTGTGCTGTTGCAGGTCGCCGTAGGCTTTCAGGCGCAGCAGGTTGCGCACCCGCAGCCACAGCTCGGCGCGGTCGACCGGCTTGCTGAGGAACTCCTCGGCGCCGGCGTCGAGGCCGGCCAGGCGGGCGCCGCGCTCGGTCAGCGCGGTGAGCATGATGATCGGGATGCGCGCGGTGGCGGCCTGCGACTTGAGCCGGCTGGCCACCTGGTAGCCGTCGAGGCCGGGCATCATCACGTCGAGCAGGATCAGATCGGGCGCGCTGCGCCGCACCGCCGCCAGCGCCTCCTCGCCGCTGGCGGCGTACTCGGTGCGGTAGCCGGTCGGGCGCAGCAGCAGGTCGAGCAGCTTGCGGTTCTTCGCCTCGTCGTCGACGATCAGGATGGTGGCGGCGGTGGCGTGCATCAGGTGCTCCTTGCGCCCAGCAGGGCGTCGATCAGCGCGTACAGCTCGCGGTAGCGCAGCGGTTTGGCGATGTAGCCGTCGCAGCCGGCGGCCAGGCTGCGCGCCCGGTCGTCCTTCATCGCCAGCGCGGTCAGCGCGATGACGGGGATGGCGGCGGTGGCCGGGTCGGCTTTGAGCAGGGCGGTGGCGGCCAGGCCGTCCATGCCGGGCAGCTGCAGGTCCATCAGGATCAGGCCGGGGCGTTCGGCGCGCGCCGCCGCCAGGCCGCTCTCGGCGTCGGCCGCCGCCAGCACCTGGTGGCCGGCGTTGCGCAGCAACAGCGCGGCCAGCTTCATGTTCGCCAGGTTGTCTTCGACGACGAGTATGGTGGCCATGGCGCCCCCTCAGTGCGGCGCCAGGGCGCGGCGCACCTCGGCCAGGAAGCGGCCCTGGTTGAAGCCGGCCTTCTCGACGACGCGGACGGGCCGCGCGCGCGCGTCGTCGAGCGCGCCGCGCTCCCGTTCGCCGATCTGCTTGGCCGTCACCACCAGCAGCGGGATGGCGGCCGTCAACGGGTCGCCGCGCAGCGCGGCGACGACGTCGAGGCCGTCCATGCCGGGCATCATCAGGTCGAGCAGGATCAGGTCCGGCCGCAGGCGCTGCGCCAGGCTCAGCGCCTCGACCCCGCTGTAGGCCCTAGCCACGCTGTAGGCCGGCGGGCGGAGGAAGCCGGCGATCACCTCGACCGCCTTGGGGTCGTCGTCGACCACCAGCACCGTGCGGCTGTGCTCGGGCGCCGGCGCCAGCGCCAGCGCGGCCAGCGCGGCCTTGAGCTGGCCACGGCTGATGGGTTTTTGCAGCGCGGCGGCGGCGCCGCCGGCCAGCGCCAGCTCGGCGTCGGCGCCGCCGGAGACCACCACCACCGGCACCCGGCACAGGGCGGCGTCGTCGCGTATGCGCTGGAGGAACTCCCAGCCGTCGATGCCGGGCAGCTGGATGTCCAGCGCGATCAGGCTGAGCGGCTGGCGCGGCGCCATGCGCAGCGCCTCCTCGGCGCTGGCGGCGCGCAGCACGCTGAAGCCCTCGGCCTCGAGCAGCAGGCGGGCCAGCTCGGCGGCCTGGTCGTTGTCCTCGACCACCAGGGCGGTGCGCTCGCCCGGCGCGGCCGCGCCGGCGCCCTCGGCCTCGGCCCCGCCGCCGCCGCCGCCGCCGCCCTCAGCCGCGCGGCCCGTGGCGGCCGGCGCGGAGTCGGCGTCCGGTGTCGCCAGCGCGGCGCGCAGCGGCAACCAGACGGCGAAGCGGGCGCCCCGCTCGACCGCGCTGGCCACCGCCACCGTGCCGCCGTGCAGCTCGGCGAGCTGCTTGACCATCGCCAGGCCCAGCCCGGTGCCCTCGAACTTGCGCGCCAGGCTGCTGTCGATCTGGCTGAAGGCCTGGAACAGCTTGGCCATGTCGCCCGGCGAGATGCCGATGCCGCTGTCGGCCACGCTGATCTCGAGGAAGTGCTGGTGCTCGTTGTCGGCCAGCGCGAAGCGGTGCACCGGCCAGTCGCCGGCCAGCGTGCCGACCACCGCGCGCGGCACGCGGCGCGCCGCCAGCGTGACGGCCTTGCCGTCGGCGCCGAACTTGACGGCGTTGCTGAGCAGGTTGTAGACGATCTGTTTGGTCTTGCGCAGGTCCAGCAGCGGCGCGCCCAGCGCCTCGGGCGCGGCCAGTTCGAGCACCACCTGCGCCGCCGCCGCCTTCTCGCGCACCATGGTCAGGCTGCCGGCCAGCAGGGCGTTGAGGTCGACCGGCTCGAGCTCGAGCGCCATCATGCCGGCCTCGACCTTGGAGAGGTCGAGGATGTCGCTGATCAGCGCCAACAGGTGGTGGCCGCTGCTGAAGATGTCGTCGATGTACTCGTGCTGCAGCTCGCTGGTGGGCCCCATCAGGCCGTCCTTGAGCGCCTCGGAAAAGCCGATGATGGCGTTGAGCGGGGTGCGCAGCTCGTGCGACATGGTGGCGAGGAACTCCGACTTCATCCGGCTGGCCCGTTGCAGCTCGACGTTCTTGTCCTCCAGCGCGCGCTCGAAGCGCTTGCGCTCGGTGACGTCGCGCGCGGCGGCGAACACGCCCTGCAGCTGGCGGTCGCGGTCGTGGAAGGTGGCGGCGTTGTAGGACACCACCGTCTCCTCGCCGTTGATGGCGCGCACCGTCAGCTCGTAGTCGCTGACCTTGTGCTCGGTGAGCACGCGGCGGATGGCGGCGTCGGCGCGCGCCGGGTCGGTGAAGAACTTCTTGCAGGGCGCGCCGATCAACTCGTCGCGGGTGCGCCCGGTCAGCGCCACCATCTGCTGGTTGACGTCGGAGATGATGCCCTGCGGGTCGGTCATCATCAAGGCGTCGATGTTCGACTCGATCAGCGAGCGGGTGTAGAACTGCTGGTCGCGCAGGCGCTGGTCGAGCAGGGCCTGGGCCGCCTCGACCTGCTTGCGCGCGGTGTTGTCGGTGCCGATCAGCAGGTAGCCGATGATGGCCTCGCCGGCGTCGCGCAGCGCCGTCACCGACACCACCGCCGGGAAGCGGCTGCCGTCCTTGCGCACGTAGGTCAGCTCGTAGATGTCCTCGATGCCGCGCGAGGCCTTGAACACCAGCGCCTCGAAGCCGGGGGTGATGGGGGTGTCGAGCTCCAGGCTGAGCGTGGCGGCGCGGGCGATCAGCTCGGCGGGGTCGGAGATGTCGGCCGGGGTGATGCGGTTGAGCACGTCGAGGGCGGCGTAGCCGAGCATGCGCTCGGCGCCGACGTTGAAGATCTGGATCACCCCCTTCTCGTCGGTGGCGATGCTGGAGAAGTAGGCGCTGTTGAAGATGGCGTCCTGCAGGGCGCCGGTCTTGAGCAGGGTTTCCTGGCGCAGCAGTTCGAGGTTGCCCTCGAGGCCGCTGGGGCGTTCGCTGGCGTTGCCGCCAAGGCTGGTCCGGTGCATGGTGTGGCCCGCGTGAAGAGTGGCGTTTCAGTCGGGGGCGCAGACAAGGGGGTGTAGTGCCACAACTGCAGAGCAGGCTCGCAGATTGGCGCCGATCAGCGCTGAGAAAACCAACAGGCCGGTGGCAAGGAGGAGGGGAGGAACTCGATTAAGAATAGCAGAGGGCGGCTGGCGTGTGTCAATTAATGCGGCAAGGCGGCGAAATATCCGGGGCGCGCGGCGAAGTGTTGCTTTCGGGCAGTTTCCGCCCGGCGCGCGAAAAAAAACCCCGCCGGCAAGGGGCGGGGTTGCGGTGGCGGCGCCGGCCGGCGCGCCGGCGATCAGAAGTGGAAGTTGGCGCTGACACTGACCGAGCGCGGCGCGCCCGGGGTGTAGCGGTAGCCGCTCTTGTTGATCGAGGCGACGTACTGCTTGTCGGCCAGGTTGTAGACGTTCAGCTGCAGGTCGACGTTCTTGCTGACCGGGTAGGTGGCCATGGCGTCGTAGACCCAGTAGGAGTCGGTCGAGACCGGGGTGCCGATGGCGCCGTCGGTGCCGCGCAGCAGCTGGTCGACGAAGCGCGCGCCGCCGCCCAGCTTCAGGCCCATCGGCAGGGTGTACGAGGTCCAGGCGGTGAAGGCCTGCTTGGGCGTGTAGACCAGGCTGTTGCTGAGGTTGGCCGAGACCATCTTGCCCGACTCGACCGTGGCGTTCATGCGGGTGTAGCCGGCGCTGACCAGCCAGTTGCGCATCAGCTCGCCGGTGACGCCGATCTCGATGCCCTGCACCTGCTTCTTGCCGGTCTGGTAGTACTTCAGCAGGTCGGTCTGGTCCTGTTCGACCTCGTTCTTGACCACGGTCTGGTACAGCGCCGCCGTCAGGGCCAGCTTCTGTTTCAGGAAGTCCCACTTGGTGCCGATCTCCTTGGTGGTGGTGACCTGCGGCTCGTAGTTGGCGTTGGACGCGCTGCTGGCCGAGGCGCTCAGCGCGAAGGTGCTGCCGCCCGGCGGCGCCTTGGAGGTGGCGTACATGGCGTAGACGCTGCTGTCCGGGGTCGGCTTGTACAGCGCGGCGATCTTGCCGTTGACCAGGGTGTCGGCGGCGCTCAGGCGGGTCGGCACCGGCGTGCCGACCGGCAGCAGTTTGTTGGTGGCGGTGCTCAGCACGATGTCGCTGTAGCCGATGTCGAAGCGGTCCAGACGCACGCCGCCGTTGATCATCCACTTCTCGCCGATCTTGACGGTGTCGAACAGGTAGGCGCTCTGGGTGTTGACGGTGGTGTCGATGAACGTGCCGTCGCGCGCCAAGTTCAGGTCCTGCGGCTGCGCGTTGGGGTTCGGCGCGTACAGCGGAGTCAGTTCCTTGAAGATGCCGGTGCCCTTGTAGCCGTAGCTGGTCTGCTTCTCGCTGGTCAGCTCCAGGCCGGCCACCATGGTGTGCTTGAAGGCGCCGGTGTCGAACTCGGCGGTGACGTTGGTCTGGTTGGTCAGGATGGTGTTTTCACGGTCGCGCACGGTGCGGATGGTGCGGTCCAGCTTCCAGGTGCTCGGATCGGTGGCGACGGCGCCGACGTCGACGAGTTTCTTGTCGACCATGCGCGATTCGGTCCACAGGTTCTCGGTGCGGCCCATGAAGCCGGTGAGCAGGTAGTTCTGCTGGGTCTTGCCGTAGCGCGTGGTGTTTTGCAGTTTCAGCGTCGGCGAGAAGTCGTGCTCGACGCGCAGGGTGACCATGTCGGCCTTGACCTTGTCGAAGTCCGAGGTGGCGCCGTAGAAGTTCTTCGGGTCGACCTTGGGCGCGTTGGCGATGTAGGGGCGGGCCTTGTCCGGGCTGCTGTAGCCGGGCAGGCCGATGGTCGGCACGCCGCCGTCGGGCACGTTGTCCTGCTTGACGTGGAGGAAGTCGAGGAAGACGCGGGTCTTGCCGTTCAGGCCGAAGGCGACGGTGGGCGCGATGGCCCAGCGCTTGTTCTTGACCTCGCGGCGGCCCGGGTTCTCGCTGTCCTGGTCGAGCACGTTCAGGCGCACGGCGGTGCCGGTGTCGGCGTTGATGACGTGGTTCCAGTCGGCGGCGACGCGCTTCTGCTTGGCGCTGCCGACGGTGACGATGGCGCCGAAGGAATTTTCCAGCGTCGGTTGCTTGGTGCTCAGGTTGACCGAGCCGGTCGGCGCGCTGCGCCCGCTGTCGGTGCCGGCCGGGCCCTTGAGCACGTCGATCTGTTCGATGTTGAAGACGTCGCGCGAGATCGAGCCGACGTCGCGCACGCCGTCGACATAGATGCTGCCGGAGGTGTCGAAGCCGCGCATGTAGATGGCGTCGCCGGTGTTGGTGCTGCCGTTCTCGCCGAGGAAGAAGGTGCCCACGCCGGGGGTGTTGCGCAGCGCCTCGGTCAGCGTGACGGCGCCCTGTTGCTCGATCAGCTCGCGCTTGATGACGGTGATGGTTTGCGGCGTGTTGACCAGCGCCTCGGTGTACTTGGGCGAGCTGGCCTTGTCGGCCTTGAAATCGTTCTCTTTGGCGCCGAGCACTTTGACTTCCTGCAGGGTCTGGCCGGTCTGCGCGGTGGCGGCGGCCGGGGCCGGGGCGGCCTCGGCGGCGTGGGCGGCGACCGGCAGCAGCATCGCCGCCAGGGCGGTGCCGACATGTTGGGTCATGCTCAGGGGGGCGTGCTTACGGCTCTTGATGAATGCCATGTCTTCTCTCGTCGATGGGTGGTGTGCTGGCTGGCGGCGGCGGCTGTTGCCACTGCCGCGCTGGCTGGGTAAAAATTTGATGTAGATTAAATATTGTGTGAGATTGTAACGAAGTGCGGTTTGAAAGTAAATGAGAATTGTTGCTATTCGCATTCCGGTGGGCGCAATGCAACGGCGCCGGCCGGCGCCGGGCGGCGCGGCCGGCGCCGCGGGCCGAACGGGGGGAGGGGGGGGCTGGCCGGGGCGGCTCAGCTCATCTGGAAGTTGATCGGCACCAGCACGTAGACCGAGACCGGCTTGCCGTCCTCGAGGTAGGGCTTGTACAGGGCGCGCAGGGCGGCCTGGCGGCCGGCTTCGTCGAGGTTGCTCGAGCCGGACGACTTGTGCACCGAGACCTGCTCGGGCAGGCCCTTCTCGCCGATCAGCACGCGCAGCATCACCACGCCGGTTTCGCCCAGGCGGCGCGAGATGTTGGGGTAGACCGGCTGCGGCGCGCGCAGGTATTCGACGCCGGTGACGGTCTTCGGCGCGCTGGGCGCGGCGGACGGGGTGACGGCGGCGGTGCTGCTGGTGGCGACGCGGGCCTCGATGGCGCGCGCCGGCGCGGCCGGCGGCAGGGTGATGGTGGGCTCGATCTGCGGCGTACTCAGCAGCGGCAGCGGCGGCACGAAGGTCGGCGCCTGCGCCAGCGCGACGGTCTTCGGCGGGCTGCTCGGCTTGGGCGGCGGCGGCGGCGGTTCGGCGGCGACGAAGGTCACGTTGACCACCTGCGGCAGGGCGCGCACCATCTGGTGCAGCGTGCCCGTTTGCAGCAGGTAGAACAACACGCCGTGCAGGACGACAATGCCGGCCAGCGGGGCCAGCTTGGCGCAACGCTGCTTCAGGCCGGGCTGGCCCAGGTCGGCGCCGTAGGCCGACGACATCGTCATGCTGCTCATATGAATGCTTTCAGTGTTCTCAGGTGGTCAGCACGGGACGCGCCAACACGGTTTCCTGGATGCGCTCCAGATGGTCGCCCAGCACCTCCTTGGCGCAGCTGTGGCACTTGCCGCAGCAGGTGGCCACGCCGAGGTCGCGGCGCAGCTCGGCCATGGAGTTCAGGCCCAGGTCGATGGCCTGGCGGATCTCGCGGTCGGATATGTTGTTGCAGACACATACAATCATCGGTGTACCTATAAGTCGGGAAAGGCAACGTCAATCAAAGGGCGGTCGGCACAGGCACGGGGCGACGGGGGCGGGGTCGGCGGCTGTGGGCAAGACAATGTTGGCTTCTACCTAATGCGAATCATTATCATTACCTGATGCATTCTGCCGCAACTTTCAGCAGTTTGCAAGCGCAAATAGAAACTATTCGCATTACCGTTTATAATGCTAGTATTGGTCTTTCCGGCCGGAACGTTATATTGGCGTGGGCCGGGGCCGCATTTCTGCTGTGCTGTATTGTTGGATTGCCGTCGTAACGTCGTTGTTATACATAACCGGACACTTTGCTCATGACACTCGCCCCCACCCTGATCACACTAGACGCCCTGAAGGTGGGCAGCAGCGGCACCGTGGTGCATGTCGCGCCGGGCGACGCGGGCGACGGCGCCGACCTGGCACGCCGGCTGATGGAGCTGGGTTTCGTGCCGGGTGAGAAGATCCGCATGCTCAAGCGCGGCGTGCCGGGCGGCGAGCCGCTGGCCATCAAGGTCGGCAACTCGACCTTCGCGCTGCGCCGCTTCGAGGCGGCGCTGGTCTCGATACAGGCGGAGTGAGCATGGGCGCTTTGGATCACAGCGCGCCGGTGGTGGCGCAATTGCCGATGGTCGCCCTGCTGGGCAACCCCAACTGCGGCAAGACCGCGCTGTTCAACCGCCTGACCGGGGCGCGGCAGAAGGTGGCCAACTACGCCGGCGTGACCATCGAACGCAAGGAAGGCCTGTTCACCTCGCCGGACGGGCGGCCCTTCCGCGTGCTCGACCTGCCCGGCGCCTACAGCCTGTCGGCGCACACGCCGGACGAGGCCATCACGCGCGACGTGGTGGCCGGCCTGCGCGAGGGCGAGCAGTCGCCCGACGTGGTGGTGTGCGTGGTCGACGCCACCAACCTGCGCCTGAACCTGCGCCTGGTGCTGGAGATCCAGCGGCTCGGCCTGCCGATGGTGCTGGCGCTGAACATGGTCGACGTGGCCAAGAAGCGCGGCATCGAGATCGACGCCGACAAGCTGGCCGTCGAGCTGGGCATGACGGTGGTCGAGACGGTGGCGGTGCAGAACGGCGGCGAGAAGTCGCTGCTGCGCGCGCTCGACGCCATGTGGCCGCTGCACCAGGTCAAGGTGCAACCGCTGGCGGCGATCGACGCGGTGCCGGTCGAGCAGACCCAGCGCGAGGTGCGGCGCATCCTGGCCGCCGTCAGCAACGACTTCCACGACACCGGCAACCTGAGCGAGAAGATCGACGACGTGGTGCTGCATCCCGTGCTCGGCCCGGTCATTCTGGCGCTGCTGATGTTCCTGGTGTTCCAGGCCGTGTTCAGCTGGGCCAACACGCCGATGGACCTGATCAAGGACGGCGTTGGCGGGCTCGGCCAGCTGCTCGCCACCCACATGCAGGAGGGCCTGCTGCGCAGCCTGCTGGTCGAGGGCATCCTCGGCGGCGCCGGCAGCGTGCTGGTGTTCCTGCCGCAGATTTTGATCCTGTTCTTCTTCATCCTGATTTTGGAGGACTGCGGCTACCTGCCGCGCGCCGCCTTCCTGCTCGACCGCCTGATGGGCGGGGTCGGCCTGTCGGGTCGCGCCTTCATCCCGCTGCTGTCGAGCTTCGCCTGCGCCATTCCCGGCATCATGGCCGCGCGCACCATCCAGAACCCGCGCGACCGCCTGGTGACGATCATGATCGCGCCCTTGATGACCTGCTCGGCGCGGCTGCCGGTGTACGCCCTGATCATCGCCGCCTTCATCCCCGAGCGCGAGGTGGCCGGCTTCATGAGCCTGCAGGGCCTGGTGCTGTTCGCGCTGTACTTCGCCGGCATCGCCTCGGCGATGGCGGTGGCCTGGGTGATGAAGCGCGGCATGGGCTCGCAACACCAGCACCCGCTGATGCTCGAGCTGCCCAGCTACCACTGGCCGCACCTGCGCAACCTGGGCATGGGCCTGTGGGAACGCGCCAAGATCTTCGTCTCGCGGGTCGGCACCATCATTTTGACGCTGATGATTTTGCTGTGGTTCCTCAGCAGCTTCCCCGGCGCGCCCGAGGGCGCCACCCATCCGCCGATCTACTACAGCCTGGCCGGCCTGCTGGGCCGCGGCCTGGAGTTCATCTTCGCGCCGATCGGCTTCAACTGGCAGATCTGCATCGCCCTGGTGCCCGGCCTGGCCGCGCGCGAAGTGGCGGTCGGCGCGCTGGGCACGGTGTACGCGCTGTCGCAGACCGGCGACGAGTTGGCGCAGTCGCTGGCGCCCATCATCGCCGGCTCGTGGACGCTGCCGACCGCCTTGTCGCTGCTGGCCTGGTATGTGTTCGCGCCGCAGTGCATGTCGACGCTCAGCGTGGTCAAGCGCGAGACGTCCAGCTGGCGCTATCCGCTGCTGATGGCCGGCTACATGTTCGCGCTGGCCTACACGGCCTCGTTCCTGACCTACCGCATCGCCCTTGCCCTGAGCGGAGCCTGATATGTGGCAGCAACTGATCGTCTTCCTCATCGTCGGCGGTGCCGCGCTACACTTCTGCACCAAGTACCTGCCGCTGGCCTGGCGCCAGCAGATCGTCCACTTCCTGGCGCGGCGCGGCTTCGACCAGGCCAAGATGGCCAAGCTGTTCAAGACCGGCCCGAGCTGCGGCTCCGGTTGCGGCAGTTGCGGCAGTTGCGACACACCGGCCAAGCCGGCCGCGTCCGACTCCGCCAGCTCCTCCTCGTCCTCTTCCTCCTCGAATTCGAGCAAGCGCGTCATCATGCTGCACGTGCAGCGCTGAGCCGCTGCGCCCTCCTGCGGCGGCGCAAGCGCGCTGCCCATAGGGCGGGTATATACTTGCCGAAGCTTGTCCCCGATGTGACCGCTGCGGGACTTCCACCCTTCGCTCGCTCCCATGGACATCAAGAAACCCAACGCCGGGAAACCGATGACGGTCCGCCTGCCGGCCGACCTCGCGGGCGCGCTCGACAAACTCGCCAAGCTGACCGGCCGGAGCAAGAGCAATATCGCCGTGGCCGCGTTGCAGAGCTATGTCGAGTCCGAGGCCGGCCAAATCCGCGACATCGAAGAGGGCATCGCCGAGGCGGACCGGGGCGAGTTCGCCAGCGTGGAAGAGGTCAACGCCTTCTTTGCGCGGTATGGCGATTAGGTGGACGGCAACGGCACTGGCCAAGCCAGCGGCCATCGTTGAGCACGGTCGACGCTGCGGCATCGCAAGCCGGCCGTCTGCAAGGCAGGTATATACTTTCCGAAGGACGTCTTGATTCTTTCTGGGGGCGATATGATTTTCACATCGACACTCACGGCCGACATGAGCTTGCCCATTCCGGCGGAAGTGGCGCGGCGCTTGGGTTGGCAGGCTGGACAGCTGTTTGTTTTCGTCGTGCACGGGATCAATGTGCAGATCGAGCCCACCACCCTGGAGCTACTCGCTGCGCTGCAGGAGGATGAGGCCGAGCTTAATGGAATGTTTGGCGAGCTGGACGAGGAAGACGAAGCGAAGGCGGATTTGGCCATCGAGGATCTGCGCGGCGCCATGCGTGGCGCCGACCCGACCGGTTACCGTGATCGCGATGATCGCTACTAATGTTGGCGATCGATACATCCGCCTGGATCGAGTGCTTGCTTGACAGCCCGCTTGGCGGACAAATGGCGCCGCTGTTCGCCACTTGGCCCAATTGTGTGGTGCCGACCATCGTTCAGTTGGAGTTGGCCAAGTGGGGCATGCATAACCACGGCGTGGCACGGATTAGAAATGTGCTTCGCTATACCCGTCGCTGCGACGTCGTGCCACTCACGACAAAGATCGCATTTCAGGCCGCCCGCATGCATCGCCAATATGGCTTGGCGACCGCCGACGCGATCATCTATGCCACCGCCAGGCTGCACAAGGCGTCGCTGCTGACCTGTGACGCGCATTTTGCGCATTTGCCGGCGGTGATCTTCTTTCGCAAGTAAGTATTAGACCGCGCCGGCTTTCCGCTTCTGCCGCCGCGCCGCCGCGCCCAGCGCGCCCAGGCCGAGCGCCAGCATGGCCCACGACGACGGTTCCGGCACGGCGCTGACGTCGAAGCTGCCGGTGAAGTAGGAGTCCGCCGTGCCCTTGACGCCGGCCAGGCCGATCTCGACGTAATCCTTGCCGACGTTCAGCGTGTAGCCGCTCAGATTGCTGTCCACCGTCAGCGACGACAGGTGGCCGCCGGCGGGCGAAAAGTCCAGGCCGCTCAGGCGGAACACGATGCCTACCCCCCACTGGCTGGGATGGAGGAAGTCGATGAGGAATTTGTCGCCTTCGACGTTCAGGCTGTAGGCCACGCTGTATTGTTGCAGATCGGCTGTGCCGGCCTGCACGACGAAGGGCGCTTCCAGGCCGAAGCCGCCGATGCGGCCTATGCCGCGGCCGGTGTCGACGGTGCGGTACATGCCGGCGTCGACGGTGTCGCCGACCAGGGTGGGGGCGGCTTGCGCGCCGGCGGCGAGCAGCAGGGAGGAGAGGAGTGCGACTAACTTCATCGGTGACCTTTTTTCGCGTGGTGGGTGGTTTGATCGTGCCAATAAATAAAGATAAATTGGCAACCGAAAAATAACCCGAAACGCCTCGCTTAGGTGGAAAAAGTGATAAGGACGCGGATCTTGTGCGGAAAAACGACGCCGGCCGCCTCAGCCCAGCTGGTGGAAGGATTCGGCCTGGGCCAGCGGCCAGTACAGGCCGAACACCGGCGGCAGGCGCGACAGCTGGCTCGGGTCGAGCAGCTCGCCCGGCTCCAGGTAGGGCAGCAGGGCCGAGGCCAGCTTGACCTGGTTGGGCGAGATGCGCCGCACGATGTGGTGCGGCTTGAGCTGGTTCGGATGGCTCAGGCCGGCGGCGGCGATCAGCTGGGCCAGCGCCTTCATGGTGTTCTGGTGGAAGTGGGCGACGCGCTGCGTCTTGTCCGGCACCACCAGGGCGCGCTGGCGCAGCTTGTCCTGGGTCGCCACGCCGGTCGGGCAGCGGTCGGTGTGGCAGTTCTGCGATTGGATGCAGCCGAGCGCGAACATGAAGCCGCGCGCCGAGTTGCACCAGTCGGCGCCCAGCGCGATGGTGCGGGCGATGTCGAAGGCGGTGATGATCTTGCCCGAGGCGCCGATCTTGATGCGCTCGCGCAGCTTGGCGCCGACCAGGGTGTTGTGCACCAGCAGCAGGGCCTCCTGCAGCGGCGTGCCGACGTGGTCGCTGAACTCGACCGGCGCGGCGCCGGTGCCGCCCTCGCCGCCGTCGACGACGATGAAGTCCGGCGTGATGCCGCTCGCCAGCATGGCCTTGACGATGGCGAAAAACTCCCACGGGTGGCCGATGCACAGCTTGAAGCCGGTCGGCTTGCCGCCCGACAGGGTGCGCAGCTTGTCGAGGAAGGCCAGCATCTCCAGCGGCGTGGCGAAGGCCGAGTGGCTGGCCGGCGAGACGCAGTCGCGCCCGGCCGTGACGCCGCGCGTGGTGGCGATCTCGATGCTCACCTTGGGGCCGGGCAAGATGCCGCCCTGGCCCGGCTTGGCGCCCTGCGACAACTTCAGCTCGATCATCTTGACCTGCGGCGTGGTGGCGTTGGCGACGAAGTTGGCCTCGGAGAAGCTGCCGTCCGGGTTGCGGCAGCCGAAGTAGCCGGAGCCGATCTCCCACACCAGGTCGCCGCCGTGCTCGCGGTGGTAGGGGCTGATGCTGCCTTCGCCGGTGTCGTGCATGAAGCCGCCGAGCTTGGCGCCGCCGTTCAGCGCCAAGATCGCGTTGGCCGACAGCGCGCCGAAGCTCATCGCCGAAATGTTGAACACGCTGGCCGAGTAGGGCTGGGCGCGCGGGCAGTCGGGATGGTTGCCGATCTCGATGCGGAAGTTCGGCTCGGCCACCACGGCCGGCTGGATCGAGTGGTTGATCCACTCGTAGCCGGCCTGGTAGACGTCGAGCTGGGTGCCGAAGGGGCGCTTGTCGGTCTCGACCTTGGCGCGCTGGTAGACGATGCTGCGCTGGTTGCGCGAGAACGGTGCGGCCACCGTGTCGTCCTCCAGGAAATACTGGCGGATCTCCGGCCGGATCGACTCGAAGAAGAAGCGGAAGTGGGCCAGGATGGGGTAGTTGCGGCGCAGCGCGCGCTTGCTTTGCATCATGTCGGCGACGCCGACGAGCACCAGCGCGCCCGACAACAGCGGCAGCCACGGGCCGTCGAGCAGGAACAGCGACAGCGGCAGGGTCAGCAGGCAGACCAGGAAGGCCAGGTAGCGCGGGGAAAACAAGGTCATGGATGCTCCGGTGGTGGCGGGGTGGTCGGGCGGCGCCGGCCCCGGGGCGCGCCGCGCGGCCGCCGGAACATTACCCGGCGGAACCGGATTCGAGTGTACTGCGCTTTCTTGCCGGATGCTACCGCTGGCGTCCGCCGCGCCGCCGCCCCGGCGCCGTCCGCCGCGCCGGGGCGGTGTTGTAAAATATGCGATTGAACACGCCCGGAACCAGCTACATGGGTAGATTACTCGCCATCGACGGCCTCAACATTGTGCGCCGCGTCTACGAAGCCAGTCCCGAACCGGACTCGGCCGAGAAGGCCGACACCGCCCTGCGCCACGCCCTGTCGTCCTTCCGCACCCTGATCACCGAGCACGCGCCCAGCCACGTGCTGCCGGCCTTCGACTTCGGCGGGACCACCTGGCGCCACGCCCTGTACGCGCGCTACCGCGAGGGCCGCGCGCCGATGCCGGCCGTGCTGCGCGAACGCCTGCCGGCCTTCTACGACAAGCTGGCCGGCTTCGGCCTGCACGTGGTGTCGGTGCCGGAGGTGGAGGCCGACGACGTGATCGGCACGGTGGTGCTGCGCTGGCTGGCCGAGGGGCGCGGCGAGGCCACCGTGGCCAGCACCGACAAGGACCTGCACGGCCTGATCGCCCAGGGCGCCATGGTGTGGGACCATTTCAAGAGCGAATGGCACGACGCCCCCTGGGTCGAGCGCAAATGGGGCGTGCCGCCCGAGCAGCTGCCCGACCTGCTGGCGCTGATGGGCGACGTCACCGACAGCATCCCCGGCGTGTCCAAGGTCGGCGTCAAGACGGCGGCAAGACTGTTGCGCACCTACGGCACTCTGGACGCGATCATGGCCGGCGCCGGCATTCTCAAGGATACCCTTGGAGAAACACTACGAAAAGAGCGGGAAATGCTGTATCTTTCAAGACAACTAGTGGAATTGAAGACGGACGTGCGGGTCGGCGTGAGCTGGAACATGCTGGCTTGGGAGAAGTAACAGCGGTGGGGGCGGCCCCGGACGCGCGTCGAACAACAACAGCTCAAATGTGATTAGAGGTTCTTTACGATGTTAAAAGCGGTCATTATCGATTCCAGCGCCGTGGCGCGCGGCCTGCTCAACACGGTCCTGCTGGACGGCGGCTACGACGTCGTCGGCCAGGGCCACACCTGCGCCAGCGGCATGGCGCTGATGGTCAAGTACCACCCGCAGATGATCTGCATGGCGCGCGAGCAGATGGAGAGCGATCCGCAGGTGCTGCGCGAGATCCGCAGCACCTGGCCGAAGAGCCTGATCTTCATGGTGTCGAGCGAGTTCGACGCCGCCACCGTGCAGGCGGCCCACGCGATGGGCGTCAACGGCTTCATCGTCAAGCCGTTCAAGGCCGACACCGTGCTCAACACCATCCGCAACACCGTCATCGCCATGGTCAAGCGGCAGCGCGCCGCGCTGGCCGCGCAGAACGACGGCGCGGCCGCCGCCGAGGGCGGCGAGGGCTGAGCCCCCGCCTCAGGCCGGGCCGGAGCCGGCGATGATGCCGCCGCCGAGGCAAACGTCGCCGTCGTACAGCACGGCCGACTGGCCCGGCGTGACCGCCCACTGCGGCTCGCTGAAGCTGAGCGCGAACTCGCTGTCGCCGGCGGGCGCGATGGCGCAGGCCACGTCGGCCTGGCGGTAACGCGTCTTGGCCGCCATGCCGCGCGCCTCGGGGGCGTGGCCGGCGATCCAGCTGGCCTGGTCGGCGCTCAGCGCGGCCGACAGCAGCCACGGGTGGTCGTGCCCCTGCACGATGTAGAGGATGTTGTTGACCACGTCCTTCTTCGCCACATACCAGGCGTCGCTGCTGCCGTCCGGGTTCTTGTAGGCCTTCATGCCACCGACGCCGATGCCCTTGCGTTGGCCCAGCGTGTAGAAGCTCAGGCCGACGTGCTCGCCGACCACCTTGCCGTCCGGCGTCATCATCGGCCCCGGTTTGTACGACAGGTAGCGGTTGAGGAACTCGCGGAACGGCCGCTCGCCGATGAAGCAGATGCCGGTCGAGTCCTTCTTGGCGGCGTTCGGCAGCGCCAGCTTCTCGGCGATCAGGCGCACCTCGGTCTTGGGGATCTCGCCCAGCGGGAACAGGGTCTTCGACAGCTGCGCCTGGTTTAAACGGTGCAGGAAGTAGCTCTGGTCCTTGGTGTGGTCGAGCGCCTTGAGCAGCTCGAACCGGGCGCCGTTCTGGCGCACGCGGGCGTAGTGGCCGGTGGCGATCAGGTCGGCGCCCAGGTGCATGGCATGGTCGAGGAAGGCCTTGAACTTGATCTCGGCGTTGCACAGCACGTCCGGGTTGGGCGTGCGGCCGGCCTGGTATTCGCGCAGGAAGTCGGCGAACACGCGGTCCTTGTATTCGGCGGCGAAGTTGACCGCCTCGATGTCGACGCCGATCACGTCGGCCACGCTGGCCGCGTCGATCCAGTCCTGCCGCGTCGAGCAGTACTCTGAGTCGTCGTCGTCCTCCCAGTTCTTCATGAACAGGCCGACCACCTCGTAGCCTTGCTCCTTCAGCATCCATGCCGCGACCGAGGAATCGACCCCGCCCGACATGCCGATCACGACTTTCTTCTTACTCATCTTGCTTCATTTCCAAATTAGGTAGATTCCACTTCCTTGAACACGGAAGCGTGGGTGTGCAGCAGCGCCAGCGGCGCGCGCAGACCGGACAGGTATTCGTCGACGCACTGCAGCACCAGCGGGCTGCGGTGGCGCTCGGGACAGGCGGCGATCTCGTCGCGCGTCATCCACAGGGTGCGGATGATGCCGTCGTCGAGCGGCTGGTCGTATTCGGCGCCGGGCACGCCGCAGAAGGTGAAGCGCAGGTAGGTGACCTCCTCGCCGGTGCGGCGCGAGGTGTAGCGCGACATGTACATGCCGACCAGCGCGGTGGGCGTGAAATCGTGCGCCGTCTCCTCCAGCGTCTCGCGGATCACCGCCTGCTCGAGCGACTCATGCGGGTCCAGGTGGCCGGCCGGCTGGTTGAGGCGGATGCCGTCGCTGGTCTCTTCTTCGACCAGCAAAAAGCGGCCATCCCGTTCGATGATGGCGGCAACAGTAACAGAGGGTTTCCAGATACGCGGCATGAGTCATCCTTGAAAGAGCCGACATTTTAGCCTGTTCCGCGCGCTTCGTTCTTTCATCGTGTTGTCATTAATTGGCTTTACCTTGAAATAGAACAAAGTTGATGCGGAAAAACTATGGTCGACTGTTGGCTTTTCCGCTTGTTCACGTCTTTTGTTGCGGATTCATTACAAATAGTAATAAATGTAGTGATAAATGGCGTATTTATTGATAAATAAATAGCAAGTATAGTAGGCCTCGCGGCAGCGGCACAGCCCCTTGCGGCACGGTATGGACTAGTGGGACGCCCCTAATTGTTGCTGGGGCAAAACTGTTGTGGTCAAGGCTTTCCGTGTTAGATTCTAGTCAGTTTATCAACCTTTGGAGGCATTTATGAGAATAGGCATACCGGCCGAGACGCGGTCGGGCGAGACCCGCGTGGCGGCAACGCCCGAGACAGTCAAAAAGCTCGCAGCCAAACACCAGATCATCGTGCAGTCCGGCGCGGGCCTGACGGCCTCGGTGACGGACGAGGCCTATGCCGCCGCCGGCGCGCAGATCGGCACGGCGGCGCAAGCCTTCGGCGCCGACGTGGTGCTCAAGGTACGCGCACCGAATGTTGATGAACGCGCGCTGATGACCCCGGGGACGGTGGTGGTCGGCATGCTCAACCCCTTCGACGCCGACAACAACGCCGCCATGGCGGCGGCCGGGTTGCAGGCCTTCGCCCTCGAGGCGGTGCCGCGCATCACCCGCGCCCAGTCGATGGACGTGCTGTCGTCGCAGGCCAACATCGCCGGCTACAAGGCGGTGAT
Source organism: Rugamonas rubra (assembly GCF_900114705.1). GTDB lineage: Bacteria > Pseudomonadota > Gammaproteobacteria > Burkholderiales > Burkholderiaceae_D > Rugamonas > Rugamonas rubra. The sequence continues at coordinate 80,363 of NZ_FOTW01000017.1, read as the reverse complement.
GGTGGCGGCCAACACCTACCAGCGCTTCATGCCGATGCTGATGACGGCGGCCGGCACGGTGAAGGCGGCGCGCGTGCTGATCATGGGCGTCGGCGTGGCCGGCCTGCAGGCCATCGCCACGGCCAAGCGCCTGGGCGCGGTGATCGAAGCCTCCGACGTGCGTCCGCCCGTCAAGGAGCAGGTCGAGTCGCTCGGCGCCAAGTTCATCGACGTGCCCTTCCTGACCGACGAGGAGCGCGAGATCGCCAAGGGCGTCGGCGGCTACGCCCGCTCGATGCCGGCCGACTGGATGCGCCGCCAGGCCGAGCTGGTGCACGAGCGCGCCAAGCTGGCCGACATCATCATCACCACCGCGCTGATCCCCGGCCGGCCGGCGCCGGTGCTGATCTCCGAGGAGACCGTCAAGGCCATGAAGCCGGGCTCGGTGATCGTCGACCTGGCCGTCTCGCAGGGCGGCAACTGCCCGCTGTCGGAATTGAACAAGACCGTGGTCAAGTACGGCGTGCACATCGTCGGCGAACCCGACCTGGCCACCCTGGTGGCGGCCGACGCCTCGGCGCTGTACGCGCGCAACGTGCTCGACTTCCTCAAGCTGATCTTCGACAAGGAAGACAAGCTGGTGATCGACCGCGAAGACGAGATCCTCAAGGCCGCGCTGATGTGCGCCGGCGGCGAAGTGCTGCGCAAATAACTGGAGAAGAATATGGAAGTCACCCACACCATCACCAATCTGATCATCTTCGTGCTGGCCATCTACGTCGGCTACCACGTGGTCTGGAACGTCACGCCGGCGCTGCACACGCCGCTGATGGCGGTCACCAACGCCGTCTCGGCGATCATCATCGTCGGCGCCATGCTGGCCGCCGGTTTGACCGAAGGCCTGGTCGGCCAGATCGCCGGCACCGTCGCCGTCGCGCTGGCGGCGGTCAACGTCTTCGGCGGCTTTTTGGTCACCCAGCGCATGCTCGAGATGTTCAAGAAAAAAGAGCCGAAGGCCAAACAGGACGGAGGCAAGGCATGAGTTTCAGCATGGATTTCATCAGCATGAACCTGGTCACGATGATGTACCTGATCGCGTCCGTCTGCTTCATCCAGGCCTTGAAGGGCCTGTCCTCGCCGGCCAACGCGCGCAAGGGTAACGCCTTCGGCATGTCCGGCATGGCCATCGCCGCCGTCACCACGCTGGCGCTGATCCTCAAGCTCAAGTCGCAGGCCACCGGCGGCAGCATCGGCTACCTGCTGGTGATCGGCGGCGTGGTGGTGGGCGGCGGCATCGGCGCGCTGCTGGCGAAAAAGGTCGAGATGACCAAGATGCCGGAACTGGTCGCGGCGATGCACTCGCTGATCGGCCTGGCCGCCGTCTGCATCGCCGTCGCCGCCGTCTCCGAGCCGCACGCCTTCAACATCGCCGCCCTCGGCGAGGCGCTGCCGCTGGGCAACCGCATCGAACTGTTCATCGGCACCTTCGTCGGCGCCATCACCTTCTCCGGTTCGGTGATCGCCTTCGGCAAGCTGTCGGGCAAGTACAAGTTCCGCCTGTTCCAGGGCGCGCCGGTCAGCTTCCCCGGCCAGCACATGCTCAACCTGGTGCTGGCGCTGGTGATGGTCGGCCTGGGCCTGGTGTTCTGCCTGGCCGGCGGCAGCGAGCCGGCGTGGATTCCGTTCATCGTCATGACGGCGATCGCATTCGCCCTCGGTGTGCTGATCATCATCCCGATCGGCGGCGCCGACATGCCGGTGGTGGTGTCGATGCTCAACTCCTACTCGGGTTGGGCGGCGGCCGGCATCGGCTTCTCGCTCAACAACGCCATGCTGATCATCGCCGGCTCGCTGGTCGGTTCCTCCGGCGCGATCCTGTCCTACATCATGTGCAAGGCGATGAACCGCTCCTTCTTCAACGTCATCCTGGGCGGCTTCGGCGGCGACCCGGCGGCGGCCGGTCCGGCCGGCGCGCAGGAGGCCCGTCCGGTCAAGGCCGGCTCGGCCGACGACGCCGCGTTCATCATGGCCAACGCCGAGAGCGTCATCATCGTGCCGGGCTACGGCCTGGCCGTGGCGCGCGCCCAGCACTCGCTCAAGGAACTGGTCGAGAAGCTGACCCACAAGGGCGTCAGCGTCAAGTACGCCATCCACCCGGTGGCCGGGCGCATGCCGGGCCACATGAACGTGCTGCTGGCCGAGGCCGAGGTGCCCTACGACCAGGTGTTCGAGATGGAGGACATCAACGGCGAGTTCGGCCAGACCGACGTGGTGCTGGTGCTGGGCGCCAACGACGTGGTCAACCCCGCCGCCAAGGACCCCAAGTCGCCGATCGCCGGCATGCCGATCTTGGAGGCGTACAAGGCCAAGAGCATCATCGTCAACAAGCGCTCGATGGCCTCCGGCTACGCCGGCCTGGACAACGACCTGTTCTACCAGGCCAACACCATGATGGTCTTCGGCGACGCCAAGAAGGTCATCGAGGACATGGTCAAGGCGGTCGAGTAGGCCGCCACGGCGGCGCCCGCGCGGCGCCGCCGCAGCAACAACCGCGTCCGGCGCCAGCCCGACGCGGTTTTTTTTGCGTGGACGCCAAGGCGCCGGGGCGGCCGGAAAACCCCACAGGCGAAGAGCCAGGGTCAGACCCTCAGGGTCTGACCCTAGATTTTGGCCGGTGGTTTTTGGCGGCGGCGCTGCCGTGCGCCGAAAAATAGTACCCTTCAGATAGTATTGGTTAGATTGCAAGCCAACGACTCGGGGATAATGGCAACACATTTTGTATTGCCGCAATTGACCGCGTCCCGCACCGTCCACCGCCAGCCCGCACAGCATGAACCCTCGCCAGCCATCCCCGCCGCCCCGCCGCCTGCGCCTGTCGCCGGGCCGCGTCGTGGTCGGCGCCGTGGTGTTGGCGGCGGCGCTGGCCAGCCTGACGATGGCCGGCTGCCGCGGCTGGGCCGGCGGCGTGCGGCCAACCGAGGTGCGCCAGGAGGTGCTGCTCAACAGCGCGGCCAACGCCGTGATGGAGCCGCTGGCGATGGCCGTCGGCGCCGACGACGGCCTGCTGGTGGCCGGCGGCGCCACCGCCACGCGGCAGGCCTGGGCGGCGCGGCTGAGCGCCGCCAACAAGGTCGAGTGGATGTACTTCCGCGAGTCGCCGCCGGCCGAGCGGCTGGCGCAGGAGGCCAGTGCGACCACGCCGGAGTTCCGCGCCGTGGCCAGCATGGCCGACGGCAGCGTTTTCTTGTGCGGCAACACGCCGTACCGCAGCGGCGCCTCGAACATCTTCCTGACCCAGCTCGACCGCCAGGGCCAGCTGCTCAGCGAAAGGCCGCTGGAGACGCCGGCGCTGCGCGGCGCCATGGTCTACCGCGCCGACCAGTGCATCGCCTGGGGCGGCGGCGTGGTGCTGCTGGCCCACGAGCAGCACTACCCGCTGCCCGGCGCCGACGGCGGTCACGGCGTGCGCGCCTCCTACCTGCTGCTGGCCTTCGACCGGCTGGGCAATTTCAAATGGGAGCAGGTGGTGCCGACGCTGGGCGAGGGTTTCGCGCCGGACGGCCAGGGCGTGGTGGTGCGCGACGTCGGCGGCGCGCTGCTGGTGTCGGCCACCGACAACGTCGACACCGAGGTGCTGCGCTTCGACGCCGACGGCCGGCTGCGCGCCCACCGCCGCTTCGACGGCCGCTATCTGCTGCTGCACGGCCAGTCCAGCGGCCCGGTCAAGCTGTTCGGTTCGGTGCCGGCCAACGACGCGCTGCCGCGCAGCGTGGTCACGCTAGACGAGACGCTGGCGGTGGTGGCGCGCACCCAGGGCGACAAGCCGTTCGACTTCGCCGTGCGCCACGCCTTCGAGAAGCGCGACGGCTCGCTGCTGCTGTTCGGTTCGGAGCTGCACGCCCAGGGCGAGCGCCTGCGCGCCGGCGTGCGCGTGGTCGACGCGGCGCTCAAGCAGGAGCGCCATGTGACCTTGGACCATCGCCAGCGGCTTGAGCCGAGCGCCATCCTGGCCGCCGGCGCGCGCCGCCGCGACGGCGGCTACGCCTACGCCACCATCGCGGTGCCGGCGCGCGCCGCCGTGCGCACCAGCGGCGCCGAACCGGCCGACGTGGTGGTCGGCGCGGTGGTCACCTTCCTCGAGTAGGCGGGCAGCAAATTCAGGGTCAGACCCTAGGGTCTGACCCTAAGGTGAACCTGCTGCCGTGCCGCAGGCGTTCAGCGGCGGCCGTACAGCATCAGCTCGGCCAGCAGGCCACGGGCCGGCGCCACCACGTCGATCGCCGCCAGCGACAGGCCGAGCAGCGCCTGCAGCGGCGAGTCGTTGGCGAAGACGCGCGCCATGCCGTCGGTCAGGCGCACGGTCAGCGCGCGGTCCTGCCGGCGCAGGCCGTTGAACTGGCCCAGCATGGCCGGCGTGGCGCCCTGCGCCAGCAGGCGCGCCAGCACGCTGACGTCGCGCAGGCCCAGGTTCAGGCCCTGGCCGGCCACCGGGTGCAGCGTCTGCGCGGCGTTGCCGATGGCCACAGTGCGGGCGCTGGCGCGCTCGCCGGCGTTCAGGCCGAGCGGGAAGCCGAGCCGTGGCGTGGCGTGGGTGAAGCTGCCCAGGCGGCCGCCGAAGGCCTGCCCCAGCGCGGCCAGGAAGGCGGCGTCGTCCAGGGCCAGCAGCTGGCGCGCCGTGTCCGGCCGCGCGCACCACACCAGCGAATAGCCGTCGTCCTGCGGCAGCAGCGCCAGCGGGCCCTGTTCGGTGAAGCGCTCGTAGGCGCGCTGCGGAATGGGCGCGCTGCTGCGCACCTCGGCGATCAGCGCGGTCTGGCCGTAGTCGCGGCGCAGGCTGCGGCCCTCCTGCTGGTCGAACAGGCCGCCCTCGGCCTGCACCACGATGGCGGCGCGCAGCGTGCGACCGGCGTCGCCGTCGGCGTCGGCGTCGGACTCGTCGCCGGTCAGGCGTAGTTCGACATGCTCGGCGTGCTCGGTGTGGCCGAGCACGCGGGCCGGGCGCAGCGTGGCAATGCCGGCGCGCTGGCACACCGCGCCCAGCGCCGTGACGATGTCGCCGTAGCGGGTCACATAGCCCAGCGCCGGCAGGTGGTGCTCGGCGCGGTCGATCAGGCTGCGGCCGAACTGGCCACGGCGCGAGACGTGGATCTGGTGGATCTCGGTGCAGGCCAGCGGCCAGGCGCCGACCTGTTCGAGGATCTGCCGGCTGCCGTGCGACAGCGCCAGTGTGCGCGGGTCGTGGCTGGCCTGCTCCAGCGTCTTGGCGTCGACCAGCACGATGCGCCCGGGCGCCACGCCGCGCTTGGCCAGCAGCGCGGCCAGCGCCATGCCGGCCGGGCCGGCGCCGCAGATGGCGATGTCGTAGTCGTAGTCGGCTGCCGCTGCGGGCGCTGGTTGTACCGCCGGCTGCGGCGTGCCTTGCGGTGTGTCGTGTTGGGTGTGCTGCGGTGGGGCGGGCGGTGTGGCGTGGGCGGTGGTCATGGTGTGTGGCGCATCAAAAGTTCGATCTCGGCGACGGTCTTGGGCGCGGCGGCGCTCAACACCTCGTGGCCGGTGGCGGTCAGCAGCACATCGTCCTCGATGCGGATGCCGGTGTTCCAGAATTGTTCGGGCACGCCCTCGGCCGGGCGCACATAGATGCCCGGCTCGACCGTCAGCACCATGCCCGCCTGCAGCGGGCGCGAGGGCTTGCCGGCCTCGGCCAGGTCGCGGTAGTGGCCGACGTCGTGCACGTCCATGCCCAGCCAGTGGCCGGTGCCGTGCATGTAGAACTGCAGGTAGTGGCGGTTGGCGATGACGTCGTCGACCATGCCGCAGCGCTGGCGCGACAGCAGGCCCAGCTCGAGCATGCCCTCGGCCAGCACGCGTAGCGCCGCGTCGTGCATCTCGCTGTAGCGGCGGCCCGGCTGGGCCGCTTCCAGCGCCGCCGCCTGCGCCGCCAGCACCAATTCGTACAGGGCGCGCTGCGGCGCGCTGAAGCGGCCGTTGACGGGATAGCTGCGGCTGATGTCGGCGGCGTAGCCGTCGAACTCGCAGCCGGCGTCGATCAGCACCAGCTCGCCGTCGCGGCACAGGGCGTTGTTGCGCTGGTAGTGCAGCACGCAGGCGTTGGCGCCGGCGGCGACGATCGAGGTGTAGGCGGGCGCCTGGGCGCCGTGGCGGCGGAACTCGTAGAGCAGCTCGGCCTCGATCTCGTATTCGTGCATGCCGGGCCGGGTCGCGCGCATGGCGCGCGCATGGGCCTGGGCCGAGATGGCGCCGGCGCGCCGCATCAGCGCCTGTTCGTCGGCGTCCTTGAACAGGCGCATCTCGTCGAGCAGCGGCAGCAGGTCGCAGGCCAGGGTGGGCGCGGTGACGCCGCTGCGCGCCAGCTGGCGCACGCCGGCCAGCCAGGTCTTGACCTGGGCGTCCAGCGCGGCGCTGTGGCCGAGCGCGTAGTACAGCGCCGGCGCGTTGGCCAGCAGCCGGCCCATCTCTGCGTCGAGCTCGTCGATCGGGTGGGCGGCGTCGAAGCCGAAGCCGGCGCGCGCCGCCTCGGGGCCGTGGCGCAGGCCGTCCCAGATCTCGCGTTCGGGGTTCTTCTCGCGGCAGAACAGGATGCTGCGGGCCGGCGCGTCGGCGCGCGCGGCGAGCAGCACCAGCACGCTGTCGGGCTCGTCGAAGCCGCTCAGGTAGTAGAAGTAGCTGTCGTGGCGGTAGGGGTAGTCGCTGTCGCTGTTGCGCGCCACCTCGGGCGCGGTGGCGAGCACCGCCACGCCGCCCGCCTGCATGTGCGCCAGCAGGCGGGCGCGGCGCGCGGCGTAGGGGCTCATCGCGCGGCGGGGCGGTTCAGGGCCTCGAGTTGTTCGACCGTGCCGACGTTGGTCCAGTCGCCCTGGTAGACCTCGCCGCCGACGCGGCCCTGGCCGATCAGCTGGCGCAGCAGCGGGCCGAGCTTGGCGTGGCTGCCCGGCTCGATGCCGTCGAAGATTTCCGGCCGGTAGACGCCGATGTTGGCGAAGGTCCACAGCGGCGCGCCCTCGTTCGTCAGCGTGTACAGGTTGACGCCGAAGTCGCCCAGCGGGTGGTGGTCCGGGTTCTTCACCAGGTAGAGCCAGGCCAGGTCGCGCTTCTCCTCGGGCCAGGGCACGCCCCACATGTCGTGCTCGGGCAGCACGTCCTTGACCTGCTCGAAGTCGAAGTAGGGGCAGTAGATGTCGCCGGAGATGGCGACGAAGGGCTCGTCGCCGAGCAGGTGGCGGGCCTGGGCCACGCCGCCGGCCGTCTCCAGCGCGGTCTGCTCGGGCGAGTAGGCGATGCGCGCGCCGAACCGGCTGCCGTCGCCCAGCGTCTGCTCGATCAGGTCGCCCAGGTGGGCGTGGTTGATGACGATGTCGGTGATGCCGGCGCGCACCAGGTTGAGCACGTGCCAGACGATCAGCGGCCGGCCGCGCACGGCCAGCAGCGGTTTCGGACAGGTGTCGGTGAGCGGGCGCATCCGCTCGCCGCGGCCGGCGGCGAAGATCATGGCTTTCATCGCGGCCCCGCTCAGAAGGTGTAGCCGACTTGCGGCTGGACGTCGTCGAGCTGGTCGAGCAGGCGCACCAGCGGCTTCAGCTCGCGGTAGCGGTTGGCCGTCTTGCGCACGTAGTCGAGCAAAATCGGCAGGTCGCCGAGGAAGTTGGTCTTGCCGTCGCGGTAGGCCAGGCGGCAGAACAGGCCCAGGTTCTTCAGGTGGCGCTGCAACGCCATGAACTCGAAGTCGCGGTAGAAGGCGTCGATGTCCTGGTTGACCGGCAGGCCCAGTTGCTTGGCCCGCTGCCAGTAGCGGATCACCCAGTCGAGCACCAGCTCCTCGTCCCACTGCACGTAGGCGTCGCGCAGCAGCGAGCCGAGGTCGTAGGTGATCGGGCCGTAGACGGCGTCCTGGAAGTCGAGCACGCCGGGGTTGCCGGCGTCCATGCGCATCAGGTTGCGCGAGTGGTAGTCGCGGTGCACGTAGACCTGCTGCTGCGCCAGGATGTTGGCCTGGATCGCGGCGAACACCTTGTCCAGCTCGGCCGCCTGCGCCGCGCTCAGCGTGGCGCCCAGGTGTTTGCCGACGTACCACTCGGGGAACAGGTCCAGCTCGCGCTGGAAGAAGGCGCGGTCGTACTCGGGCAGCACGCCGGGCTGGCTGGCCAGCTGGAAGCGGCTGAGCGCCTCGAGCGCCTCGGCGTACAGGGTCGAGGCGTTGTCGTGGTCGAGCACCTGCAGGTAGGTGGTGTCGCCCAGGTCGGACAGCAGCAGGAAGCCCTGCGCCAGGTCCTGCGCGACGATGGCCGGCACGGTCACGCCGGCGGCGGCCAGCATGGCGTCGAGCTTGACGAAGGCGGCGCTCTTTTCGCGCTCGGGCGGGGCGTCCATGACGATCAGCGTGGCGCCGTGGGCGGCGCGGTGCTCGGCCAGCACGTCGACGCGGAAGTAGCGGCGGAAGCTGGCGTCGGCCGAGGCGGCGCGGGTGCTGTCGACCCGCACCAGGTTCAGGCCGGAGAGCCAGGCTTGCAACAGGATCAGGCGGGTGTCGGGCGCGGCGGGCGCCGCGTCGGGTGATGAATTAGACAATAAAGACATAAAGCGGCCTGTGGAATCCGGTTGATTGTGAAGATTCCCATATAATAAGGGATTCAAATCAAAAAATCGCCTGTCATGGTGTTTCGATTCCTCTTTTCATGAGCAGTATGCGCCGGCCAACTGCCCCCCCCAAGCTGTACCGATGGGCCTATGCCCTGACCGCCCTGCTCGCCGCCACGGCGGCGCCCAGCCACGCCCAGACCAAGCCGCGGCCGCCCAGGGTGGAGGACCAGAACGCCGTCACCACCGTGCGCGCCGAGGACATCGGCGGCCGCCCCGAGCGCGAAATCACGCTCGAGCGCGACGTCGAGATCGTCAAGGACCAGACCCGGGTCAAGGCCGACACGGCCTGCTACCGCCAGGTCGAGGACGAGGTCGAGGCCAACGGCCACGTGCGCATCTGGCGCTTCGGCGACTACTTCACCGGCGACGAGCTCAAGCTCAACCTCGACACCGGCAAGGGCTATATGCTGCAGCCGACCTACCGCATGGAGCTCAACCACGCCCAGGGCAAGGCGCGCCGCATCAACTTCCTCAACGAGGACGAGGCGCTGGTGCTCGACGGCACCTACAGCACCTGCCAGGGCCCCAACCCGGACTGGTATCTGAAGTCGAGCACGCTGAATTTGGACTCGGGGCGCGACGTCGGCACCGCCGGCAAGACCATCGTCTACTTCAAGGACGTGCCCATCCTCGGCACGCCGGCGATGTCGTTCTCGCTGTCGGGCGCGCGCCGCTCCGGCTGGCTGCCGCCGATGCCCGGCTTCGGCTCGAAGGGCGCCGCCGAGCTGACCGTGCCCTACTACGTCAACATCGCGCCCAACCGCGACCTGACGCTGTATCCCAAGTTGATCCCGCGGCGCGGCATCCAGCTCGGCGCCAGCGGCCGCTACATCGGCGAGACCGACGCCGGCCTGTACGGCGGCGAGACCGACATCGAATTGCTGCCGCACGACAAGCAGACCGGCGGCAAGCGCTGGAACATCAAGTCCAACCACAGCCAGGACCTGGCCCGCGACTGGTCGTTCGGCTGGAGCCTGCGGGCCGCCTCGGACGACAACTATCCGAACGACTTCGCCAAGACCGTCTCCGGCAGCGCCGAGCGCCAGTTGCTGCGCGAGCTGCGCACGGACTACCGCGGCAGCTGGTGGAACCTGACGGCGCGGGTGCAGAAGTACCAGGTGCTGCAGGACCCGGACTCGAAGACCGACCCGCGCTTGTTCGTCTCGCGCCCCTACGACCGCCTGCCGGCCGTCAGCTACAGCGCCGCCCAGTACGACGTCGGCGGCTTCGACTGGTCGTTCAACAGCGAGCTGACGAACTTCTGGCACCCCACGCTGGTGCGCGGCAGCCGCCTGGTGGCGGCGCCCCAGCTCAGCTATCCGATCATCGGGCCGAGCTTCCACATCACGCCCAAGCTGATGCTCAACGCCGCCGCCTACCAGCTCGACGCCTTCAAGGACGCCGGCGGCGCGCAGACCCCGGCGCAGTCGCTGAGCCGCGTCGTGCCCACCTTCTCGCTCGACGCCGGCCTGGTGTTCGAGCGCGACGCCAAGCTGTTCGGCACCGCCACGCAGACGCTCGAGCCGCGCCTGTTCTACGTCAACACGCCGTACCGCGACCAGAGCAAGCTGCCGCACTTCGACACCGACGCCTCCAGTTTCAACTTCGCCCAGCTGTTCAGCGAGAACCGCTTCATCGGCTCGGACCGCATCGGCGACGCCAACCAGGTGACCGCCGCGCTGGTCTCGCGCTTCCTCGAGAGCTCCGGCGCCGAGCGGCTGCGCCTGTCGATCGGCCAGCGCTTCTACTTCCGCGACCAGCGCGTCCAGCTCGACGCCAGCAACCCGGTCAAGGACGCCCGCTCCGACCAGCTGCTGGCCGCCGCCGGCCGCATCTCCGATACCTGGACCTTCGAGAGCGAGGTGCAGTACAACAACCGCGACAGCAAGATGGTCGCCGCCAGCTACGGCGTGCACTGGCAGCCGGGGCAGAAGAAGGTGGTCAACCTGAGCTACCACTACGTCGACACGGCCTTGAAGAACCTCGAGGTGTCGAGCCAGTGGCCGCTGTCGCAGCGCTGGTACGGCGTCGGCCGGGTGGTGTATTCCCAGCTCAGCAAGAAAGTCATCGAAAGCCTGGTCGGTCTTGAATACAATGGCGACTGCTGGGTGTTCCGCATGGGCGCGCAGCGCTTCGTCGCCACCGCCAAGAACGTCTCGACGCCGATCTTCTTCCAGCTCGAGTTGAACGGCCTGTCCAAGCTGGGCGTGGGCAACCCGCTCGAGGCGATGAAGAACAGCATTCCCGGCTACCAGCGCTTGAACGAGGGCTACGGCCGCTAGAACTTTGCGCACGCGCGGCGGTCCCATGTCCGGCGTGTTTTTTGATTGTGTACCACCTGATGATGAGCGTTCCACATTATGCGTAATGCCAGTATGCACCCACTGAAGATCGCCGCAGCCCTGCTGTGCGCCACCACCGTTTGCGCCGCCTGGGCGCAGGACGCCAAGCCGGCCGCCGCGCCGGCCGCTGCGACGCCGGCCGCCGCCAAGGGCTTCACGCCGCCCGGCCAGCAGTCCAACAACAAGCCGATCGACTCGATCGCCGTGGTGGTCAACGAGGACGTCATCACGCGCCAGGAGCTGGCCGCGCGCATCGGCACGGTGACCCGCCGCATGAAGGCGCAGAACGTCGCCATGCCCGAGCCGGCCGACCTGCGGCGGCAGATGCTCGAGCGGATGATCGTCGAGCGCGCCCAGCTGCAGCTGGCCAAGGAGATGGGCGTGCGGGTCGACGACACCATGCTCGACCGCGCCATCGGCCGCATCGCCGAGCAGCAGAAGCTGACCGTGCAGGCGATGCGCGACCAGATGGAGAAGGACGGCACCGCCTTCGCCGCCTTCCGCGAGGAGATCCGCGAGGAGATCATCATGCAGCGCCTGCGCGAGCACGAGGTCGACGCCAAGATCCAGATCTCCGACGCCGAGGTCGACAACTACCTGGAGGCCGAGAAGGCCGCCGCCGCCGAGCAGTTCGAGATGAACCTGGCGCAGATCATGGTGCGCATCCCGGAGAACGCCTCGCCCGAGGTGATCGCCGCGCGCAAGGCGCGCGCCGACGAGGTGATGCGCCAGCTGCGCACCGGCGCCGACTTCGCCAAGATGGCCGGCACCTATTCCGACGCCAGCGACGCCCTCAAGGGCGGCGAGATCGGCTGGCGCAGCGCCGACCGCCTGCCGCCGATGTTCGCCGAGGCGCTGGTCAAGCTGAAACCGGGCCAGGTGACGCCGGTGATGAAGAGCGTCGGCGGCTTCCACATCATCAAGATGGTCGACAAGCGCAGCCTGGCCGAGGCGGCCGCCGCCTCGGCGGTGCAGCAGACCCACGCCCGGCAGATCCTGATCAAGGTGACGCCGACCATGAGCGCCTACGACGCCAAGCGCAAGCTGACCGAGCTCAAGGAGCGGCTCGACAACAAGGCCGCCAAGTTCGAGGAGCTGGCCCGCCTGTTCTCCACCGACAGCTCGGCCGCCAAGGGCGGCGACCTGGGCTGGCTGTACCCGGGCGACATCGTGCCCGAGTTCGAGGCGGCGATGAACGCGCTCAAGCCGGGCGAGGTGAGCGCGCCGGTCGAGACCAGCTTCGGCTACCACCTGATCGAGGTGTTGGAGCGCAAGAGCGACGACGCCTCCAAGGAGCGCCAGCGCAACGCCGCGCGCAACGCCATCCGCGACCGCAAGATCGAGGAGGCGGCCGAGGACTGGCAGCGCCAGGTGCGCGACCGCGCCTACGTCGAGTTCCGCAGCGACGAGGCGAAATAGCGTGGGGGGCCAGGCATGAGCGCCACCCGCAGCGCCGGCCGGCGGCCGGCCATCGCCGTCACCGTCGGCGAGCCGGCCGGCATCGGCCCGGAGATCTCGATCCGCGCCGCCTGGGCGCGCCGCCACGAGGTCAACTGCGTGCTGCTGGGCGACGCCGCCTACCTGGCCATGATCGCCCACGAGATCGACCCGGCGATCCGCCTGTCGGCGCTGTCGCTGCAGGCGCTGCGCAACGGCGGCCTGCCGCACTTCGGCCCGGCCAGTCTGAGCGTGGTCGACATCCCGCTGGCGGCGCACGTGCGCGCCGGCGTGCTCGACAAGGAGAACGGCCGCAGCGTGCTGGCCACGCTGGACGCCGCCATCGAGGGCGTGCAGGCCGGCTGGTTCGCCGCCGTGGTCACCGCGCCGCTGCAAAAGAGCACCATCAACGACGCCGGCGTGGCCTTCTCCGGCCACACCGAATACTTCGCCGAGCGTTGCGGCGGCGCCCGGGTGGTGATGATGCTGGCCGGCCAGCCGCAGGGCGGCGCGGCGCAGTTGCCGCTGGCGCCGCAGTTGCGCGTGGCGCTGGCCACCACCCACCTGCCGCTGAAGGACGTGCCGGCCGCGCTCAGCGTCGCCGGCCTCGGCGCCACCCTCGACATCATCGAGCGCGACCTGCGCCAGCGCTTCGGCATCGCCGCGCCGCGCATCCTGGTGGCCGGGCTCAACCCGCACGCCGGCGAGGGCGGCTACCTGGGGCGCGAGGAGATTGACATCATCGAACCGGCCATCGCGGCGGCGCAGGCGCGCGGCATCGACGCGCGCGGCCCGTACCCGGCCGACACCTTGTTCCAGGCCAAACACCTGCGCGAGGCCGACTGCGTGCTGGCCATGTACCACGACCAGGGCCTGCCGGTGCTCAAGTACGCCACCTTCGGCCGGGGCGTCAACATCACGCTGGGCCTGCCGCTGATCCGCACCTCGGTCGACCACGGCACCGCCCTCGACCTGGCGGCCCGGGGCCTCGGCCTGGCCGACTGCGCCAGCATGGAGCTGGCCATCGCCAGCGCGCTGGCGATGGTCGCCGCCGCCGGCTAGTCCAGCGCATAGAAGCATAGAAGCATAGAACCGCAGAACCGCAGAACCCCTCACGCAGAAGAAGAACAACCATGAAACACATCGCCCGCAAACGCTTCGGCCAGAATTTTTTACACGACAAGTACGTGCTGTCGGCCATCACCGAAGCGATCGCGCCGCAAGCCGACGACGCCATGGTCGAGATCGGCCCCGGCCTGGGCGCCATGACCGAACAATTGATGCGCAGCCTGAAGATGATGCACGTCGTCGAGCTCGACCGCGACCTGGTGGCGCGCCTGGAGAAGACCTTCAACCCGGCCAAGCTGACCATCCACGCCGGCGACGCGCTGAAGTTCGATTTTTCCACCATCCCGGTGCCGGCCGGGCAAAAGCTGCGCGTGGTCGGCAACCTGCCATACAATATTTCCAGCCCCTTGCTGTTCCACCTGGCCGACATCGCCCCGCTGGTGCAGGACCAGCACTTCATGCTGCAAAAGGAGGTGGTCGAACGCATGGCCGCGCCGCCCGGCAGCAAGACCTACGGCCGCCTGTCGGTGATGCTGCAATGGCGCTACGCCATCAAGCTGCTGTTCGTGGTGCCGCCCGAGGCCTTCGATCCGCCGCCCAAGGTGGAGTCGGCCATCGTGCGCATGATCCCGCTGGCCGAGCCGCTGGCCTGCGACGGCCCGACTCTGGAGGCGGTGGTGTTGAAGGCCTTCTCGCAGCGCCGCAAGGTGATCCGCAACTGCCTGGCCGGCATGTTCAGCGAGGCGCAGATCGTCGCCGCCGGCATCGATCCGTCGATGCGGCCGGAGACCGTCGGCGTGGCGCAGTACGTCGCCCTGGCCAACAGCCTGAAAGCACCGCCCGTTCCATCCTGACCTAGCTAGTGCGACCCGAGGGAGAGCCGAAGATGAGCAAGAACGCCCGCCTCAGCCGCCGCGCCGATCTGCGCCTGCCGGCCACCGTGACCATGATCGACGAGTCGCGCCACGCCGCCCACACGCTCGACCTGTCGCAGGGCGGGGTCAGCCTGCAGACCGCCAGCCAGATCCGCCTGGCGCAGTATTGCGCGGTTAGCTTCCAGGTCGCCGTCGGCGAGGAGCGCCGCACCGTGCTGGCGATGGGCCAGGTGGTCTACAGCGACCCCGACCCGCTGCTGGGCTACAGGACCGGGGTGCAGTTCATCAAGGTCGACCAACGCAGCGTGGCCGTCATCGACGAGCTGCTGGCCGCGCCGGCCTGAGTCGCGGCCCGGCTCCTCCACCGCGTCCGTACAGGGGGCAGCGCCGCAGGGCCTGCCCCTTTTTTTACCCCGCACCCCGATACGCCACGGGGTCAGACCCCTTTGCTTGCGGGGTAAGGCCCGCACCCCGCCGATCCGTGAAGAACCTTTTTTTGCCTGCACGTAAACCGTCCGGGCAAAAAAAAGCCCGCTGGTGAAAGCGGGCGAAATCCAATTCTTTGCAGAAGTGGAGGAGACGGATCTAGTATGCTGCGGCGCCGCATATAACGCCAATTTATCTTTCGCATACCAGATATCACAGTCTGTGATGTCTCTCCATCCAGCGGCGCGCCAGCATCGCGCCGCGTCTCCACTACAGCGGCTTGCAGTTGACCTGGACGTTGCGCACCAGTTCGTCGCCCATGATGCCGACGCCATTGACGACCGTGCAAAACTGGCCCTTGGGCTGGGACTGCACGGTGATGCCGTAGGAGGCGCCATGTTCGACCGGACCGAAGCTGAAGACCGGGTTGCTGCCGTCGGTGGTGCCGGCGATGGTGGTCGTGCCGCTGGTGCTGCCGTTGATCAACACCAGTGCGGCGTCATCCTTACCCACCGGCGTCAGGCCGACCACCCAGCCCGTCACCATGTAGGCGTTCTTGGTGCAGCTGAAGATGGCCGCGATGCTGGTGGTCTGGCCAGCCGTGCCCGAGACGCCGCGGTAGGGGTTGCAGGTCATGTGGTCGGGGTTGCGCTTGACGGTGACGCTGTAGGCGTCGCCGTAGGACAGGCGGCGGCCGAAGGTGAAGTTGACGTCGCCAGCGCCAGGCGCCACGTCGACGTCGTCATTGCCGCCCATGGTCAGTTTCAGGCCGGGGGTAGTCAGGCCCATGACGGTGCCGCTGACGTCGAACGAGGCTTTGCCGCCGCAGCCGGCCAGCGCCAGGATCAGTGCCAGCGCCGCTGAGGCGCGCAGGGTCGAAAATTTCATTGCATTCTCCAAAGGGGGAGGACGGCGCGGCCGCTCGGGCCGCCGCGCCAGGTCAGGTTGCTTGGCTTGTTTGTGCTTGCTGCTTGCTTACTTGCTGCAGACGACGCTGATGTTGTCGATGGCGCTGGTGGCCATGGTGCCGTTGCCGTTGCTGACGACGCAGTTCTTGGCGCTGCCCAGCGGGCTGGTCAGCACGGTCACGCCGTAGGGCGAGCCGACCATGACCTTCGGCAGGCTGAACTTGACGGGCGCGCCCGCCGTGGCCGGCTTCGGCACGGCGGCCGTTTCACTGCCGTTGGCCAGCACCAGCGAGCCGTCGCCGGCGTCCAGACCGGTGACGGTGCCGCCCAGCGCATAGCTGTCGGTGACGCAGGTGACCACCGTCTGCACCACGGTGTAGGTGTTGGCCTTGTTCCTGTTGTTGGCGATCGTGCACTTGGAATTGTCCGGCTGCTTGAAGATCTCGATGAAGAAGTCCTTGTCGTCGGCGATCAGCTCGCTGAAGCGGAAGGTTCCGTCGGTGGCCGCCGGCTTGGTTTCCCAGCTGCCGTTCTTCAGGACCATGTTGGGCTGGGTCAGGCCTTTGATGGTGCCGCCGAGCACCATGTTGCCGTTGCCGCCGCCGCAGGCGCCCAGGGTTGCCGCGCACAGCAGGGCCAAGCCCGAACGGATGTAAATACTTTTCATAAACACTCTCTCCAAAAACGAATCGGGGCCGGGACGGCTGTAACGCGGCCGTCGCGCACGGCGCGCGTGGGCGCCGGCGGGAGACCGTATGCTACACGGAATTGGCGCATATTTTAGTGCATTTGCTAATGCCCGGACGCAAACCCTTGTAACAGCATGTGAAATTGCCGGCGCCGGCTATTCGACCTTGGCCAGCGCGCAGCGCGAGCGGCGGCCGTCGATCTGGCAGGTGTTGCGCAGGACGCCGTGGCGGTCGTGCACCCGCACCAGCCACTGCTCGGCGCCCTGGCGTTCCATGGTCATGAAGCCGAAGCCGTCTATCCACGAGCTCAGTTGCTCGACCACGGCGCCGGGCGCCGGGCTGGCGCCGGGCGGCAGCGGCGCCGGCAGCGGCACCACGTCCTCGGCGGTGCCGGAGAAGCCGGCGATGAACTGGCTCGGGTGGGCGCTGGAAAAGCTGACCTGCTGCCACAGGTGGACATGGCCCGACAGCATGGTCTGGATGCGCTCGGGCAGCAGCAGCGGGTTGAGCGCGCCGAAGGCCTGCTGCAGGCCGGCGTCGCCCGGCCGCAGGACGATGGCGCCGTCGGCGCCGCGCTCGGCGCCGAAGCCGAGCAGCGGATGGTGGTTGACGCCGATGTTGCGGCTGGCGCGGCGCGCCAGCGCGTCGAGCTGGCGGTAGGCGTCCTGGTAGCGGCGGTAGCCGAGCGAGTCCGGCTTGAGCCCGCGCCACGAGGTGGCGGCCGTGTCGAGCACCAGCAGCTGGGTGTCCTGGCCGAGCGGCACGGCGTAGGGTTCGCTGTAGTCGCCGACGGCGTCGTCGGCCGTGGCGTTGCAGTCGCGCCCCGGCAGCAGCGGGCGCGGGTCGAGCAGGCGCCACCAGCCCTGGCCGGCGCGCTCGCAGGACTCGTGGTTGCCGCGCGCCACCACCCACGGCGCCGCCCGCAGCAGCGCCGCGCCGGGTGCGAAGAAGTCGGCGTTCCAGGCGTCCCAGCCGTAGCCCCAGGGGCTGCCGGCGCAGCCGGCGTTGCCGGCCGGGCAGGGGTGTTCGCGGTAGTGGTAGTCGCCGACGTGGACCACCAGCTCGGGGCGCCAGGCGGCGGCGGCGGCCGCCACCGTGGCGAAGGGGTATTGCTCGGCGTCGTTGCAGGCCTGGTAGCTGTCGCCGTCGTCGCTGCGCTTGAGGCGGCAGCCGGTGTCGCCGATGACGACGATGCGGCGCGCTTCGCCGCGCGGCAGCGGCAGGGCGCGGCCCAGCACGCTGGCGCTGGCGGTGCCGGCCGGCAGCGCCGCCTCGCAGCTGAGCACCGGGAAGGCCACGGCCTTGGCCACGGCCTTGGCCACGGCCTTGGCCACGGCTGTGGCATCCGCCTTGGCCAGCGCCGAGCCCGCCGCCTTGGTGTCGGCCCGGCGCGGCGCCAGCGTGGCGGCCGGCGCGCGCAGCGTCATCGGCAGTGTGCGGCCGTCCAGTTCGATGGCCGGGCAGGCCGGCGCGGCGGTCAGCACGCGGGCCACGGCGGCGCCCTCCGGCCCCAGCACGACGAAGCTGGCGAATTCCTCGGCGCCGCCCGGCGCGGCGGGCGGCGCCAGGCCGGCGCAGCCGGTCAGCAGCGCCGACAAGGCGAGTAGGGCGGGCGGCAACAACGATGGCGGCGCGGCGGCGCGCGCGGCGGCAAGGGCGTAGGGCATGGCTTTCACTCCTGGGGCAAGGCAGTATGACAGCCACGTATGATAGCCGCGAAGCGCCCCGCTGGCACGCTCCGCCATGCATTCGGGGAAATATTGCCGCAAAGGCTGGCGGCGCGCCGGCGCGGGAAGTGCGACAATACTTTCTCCACCACCATCGCCCATGCCATGTCCACCACCGCCGTCCCGCCCGCCGCCGTCCGTCCCTTGGCCGTCCTGTTCGACCTCGACGACACCTTGTGGCCGATCGGCCCCGTCATCGCCCGCGCCGAGCTGACGCTGCACGCCTGGCTGGGCCAGCACGCGCCCAAGGTGGCGCGGCGCTTTTCCATCGAGCAGCTGCGCGAGCGCCGCATGGAGCTGCTGCGCCGCCAGCCCGAGCTGGCCATCGACCTGAGCGCGGTGCGCCGCGCCGGCCTGCTGGCCGCCTTCGCCGAGGCCGGCGAGGACGCGCTCCATGTCGAGGCGGCGATGCGCCACTTCCTGGCCGCCCGCAACGAGGTGGTGCCCTACGACGACGTGCTGCCCGGCCTGCTGCGGCTGAAGCAGCGGCTGCGCCTGGGCACCATCAGCAACGGCAACGGCGACCTGGCGGCGATCGGCCTGGAGCAGCATTTCGAGGTCAGCCTGGCGGCCTGCCATTTCGGCCGTGGCAAGCCGGACCCGGCGATCTTCCTGGCCGCCTGCGCCACGCTCGGCGTGGCGCCGCAGCAGGCCGTCTACGTCGGCGACGACCTGCGGCTCGACGTGGTCGGCGCCCAGGGCGCCGGCCTGCGCGCCGTCTGGTTGAACCGCCACGGCGGCGACGCCCACCTGGCCGCCGGCGTGGTGCCGGACGCCATCTGCAGTAGTTTTGACGAAGTTCGCCACTGGATCGAGCGCCAGCTGGAAGAATGATGCCCAGCACCGCCGTCAAGCGTGCATAATAAGAACACCGCCCTCGAATCCTCCGGGCAACACCCGATACCACTCGTTAGCAACTTGCTAGCAACCTAGCCGCCGCACACAGAACCATGCAACTCGACACCCGTGCCCAAACCCTGCTCAAAGCCCTGGTCGAGCGTTACATCGCCGACGGCCAGCCGGTCGGTTCGCGCGCGCTCTCGAAGATCTCCGGCCTCGACCTGTCGCCGGCGACGATCCGCAACATCATGGCCGACCTCGAGGAGATGGGCTACGTGGCCAGCCCGCACACCTCGGCCGGCCGGGTGCCGACGCCGCGCGGCTACCGCATCTTCGTCGACACCCTGCTGACCGTGCAGCACTTCGACGAGCACGCCGTCGAGGGCCGCATGCGCCTGCAGGCGCCGCAGCCGCAGAAGATGATCGCCAACGCGGCGCAGATGTTGTCGTCGCTGTCGCAGTTCGCCGGCGTGGTGCTGAGCCCGCGGCGCGAATCGGTGTTCCAGCAGATCGAGTTTTTGCGTTTGTCCGAGAAGCGCATCCTGCTGGTCATCGTCGGCCCCACCGGCGACGTGCAGAACCGCCTGCTGCTGACCGACGTCGACTACACGCCGGCCCAGCTGGTGCAGTCGGCCAACTACATCAACCAGAACTATGGCGGCCTGGGCTTCGACGAGGTGCGCACGCGCATGCAGGCCGAGCTGCGCCAGCTGCGCGACGACATGGGCCGGCTGATGCAGGCGGCCGTCGAGGCCGGCAGCGAGGCGATGGCCGACAGCTCCGACGACATGGTCATCGCCGGCGAGCGCAACCTGCTGTCGGTGAGCGACCTGTCGTCCAACATGAGCTCGCTGCGGCAGATGTTCGACATGTTCGAGCAGAAGACCGGGCTGATGCAGCTGCTCGACGTCTCGAGCAAGGCCAGCGGCGTGCAGATCTACATCGGCGGCGAGTCCAACCTGGTGCCGATGGACGAGATGAGCGTGGTGACGGCGCCCTACGCGGCCAACGGCAAGATCGTCGGCACGCTGGGGGTGATCGGCCCGACCCGCATGGCCTACGAGCGGGTGATCCCGATCGTCGACATCACCGCCAAGTTGTTGTCGAACGCGCTGAGCCAGCATTGACGCGGCCCCGGCCGTGCGGCCGGGCGTCCTGTTTGAAGCGGCTTAGGCCTTGTGCGGGCAGGCCGTCTTGACGCAATTGCCATAGATCGCCAGCGCGTGCTCGGCGATGTGGAAGCCGCGCTCCTTGGCGATCATCTGCTGGCGCTGCTCGATCTCGGCGTCGAAAAACTCCTCGACGCGGCCGCAGTCCAGGCACACCAGGTGGTCGTGGTGGGAACCCTCGTTGAGTTCGAAGATCGCCTTGCCCGTCTCGAAATGGTTGCGGTTGAGCAAGCCGGCTTGTTCGAACTGGGTCAGCACGCGGTAGACGGTGGCCAGGCCGACGTCCATATTGTCGGCCAACAGGATCTTATACACGTCTTCGGCGGTCAAATGGCGTACCGGGCTGCTCTGGAAGATGTCGAGGATCTTCAGCCGCGGCAGGGTGGCTTTCAGGCCGCTGGCCTTCAGGTCGGAGGGATTGTTACTCATGTTTGTTACTCTATTCTGGTTCATGTGCTTTATGATATAGCGTTTTGGCACTTCTGCTCAATCCAATTGAGGACACTTATGCGCGTCACCCAGGCTTTATCGCAGTCTTTGTTGCACCGTCTTACACAGCGCGCGCCCCGCTTGACGGGCGCCGTGTGCGTCGCGCTGGCCGCCGTTGCCGTCACGGGTTGCGCCAGCCGCACCGTGCTCGGCGAGAAGCCGGCCGCCGCCCAGCAGGAGAGCGCCAGCGTCGCCCCGGCCAGCGGCGCGCAGACCACCAATATCACCAAGTTGCAGAAGTTCATGTGGTTCTTCTCGCCCTATCGGCCCGACATTCAACAGGGCAACTTCGTCTCCGAGGAGATGCTCGCCCAGTTGAAGGTCGGCATGACGCGCGACCAGGTCCGCTTCATCTTCGGCACCGCGCTGCTGACCGACATCTTCCACGCCGACCGCTGGGACTATCCCTTCCGCCTGGCCAAGGGCAACGGCGAGGTGACCAGCAGCCGCGTCGTGGTGTTCTTCAAGGACGGCAAGGTCGACCGCTTCGAGGGCGGCAACCTGCCGACCGAGAAGGAATACATCGCCCGCATCGCCGGCCCCGCGCCGGTGCTGAAAAACCCGAACGCGCCCGCGCTGCAGCCGGCGCCGAGCAGCGCGCCGCTGCCCGCCGGTAACGACAACGCCGCCGCCCGCCCTGTCGAGGTGACGCCGGTCATCAAGAACAAGGACTAAGCCATGACTGAACTGAACATCGCCGTCGCCGGCGCCGGCGGCCGCATGGGCCGCATGCTGATCGAAGCCATCCTGGCCGCGCCCGACGCGCGCCTGGCCGGCGCCCTCGACGTGGCCGCCGCCCCCGGCGCCGGCAGCGACGCCGCCGCCTTCCTCGGCAAGCCGACCGGCGTGCTGATCGAGTCCGAGCTGGCCAAGGGCCTGGCGGACGCCGCCTTCCTGATCGACTTCACCCGCCCCGAGGGCACGCTGGAGCACGTCGCCTATTGCGCCGAGCACGGCATCAAGATGATCATCGGCACCACCGGCTTCGACGAGGCCGGCAAGGCCGCCATCGCCGAGGCGGCCAAGAAGACCGCCATCATGCTGTCGCCCAACATGAGCGTCGGCGTCAACGTCACCCTCAAGCTGCTCGAACTGGCGGCGAAGAGCCTGGCCACCGGCTACGACATCGAGGTCATCGAGGCACACCACCGCCACAAGGTCGACGCCCCGTCCGGCACCGCGCTGAAGATGGGCGAAGTGCTGGCCGGCGCGCTGGGCCGCGACCTGAAGGACTGCGCCGTCTACAGCCGCGAAGGCATCACCGGCGAGCGCGACCCCTCGTCGATCGGCTTCGCCACCATCCGTGGCGGCGACATCGTCGGCGACCACACGGTGTTGTTCGCCGGCACCGGCGAGCGCATCGAGATCAGCCACAAGTCGAGCAGCCGCATCACCTACGCCCACGGCGCGCTGCGCGCCGCGCGTTTCCTGGCGGACAAGCCGAACGGCCTGTTCGACATGAACGACGTGTTGTCGCTCAACACGCCGGCCGGCGCCTGATCGCCGACCGACATGGGCGCCACCGCCGCTAACCACTTCAGTCTGGCGAGCTACTGGCAGCAGGGCGACGCCATCAGCCACGCCGTCGCCTACCTGTTGCTGGCGATGTCGCTGCTGAGCTGGTACTTCATCCTCTCCAAGTCGCTGGCGGCCTGGCGCGTGCGGCGCAGCGCGCCGGCGTTGCAGGCCTTTTGGGACGCGCCGACCATGCACGACGGCGTCGCCGGCCTGGTCCTGGCCGACCCGGAGGACATCTACGCGCCGCTGGCGCGGCAGGGCGCGGCCCAGCTGATGGCGGCCGGCCGGCCGTCGATAGGCGGCGAGCTCGGCCATGCCGAGCAGGTCACCCGCGTGCTGCGCGCCGCCATCCACCACAGCACGGCGCGGCTCGAGTCCGGCCTGACCCTGCTCGCCTCGATCGGCGCCACGGCGCCCTTCATCGGCCTGCTGGGCACGGTGTGGGGCATCTACCACGCGCTGGCCAACGTCTCGGCGGCCGGCGCGGTGCAGATCGACAAGGTCGCCGGCCCGGTCGGCGAGGCGCTGATCATGACCGCCATCGGCCTGACGGTGGCGATTCCGGCGGTGCTGGCCTACAATGGATTCAACCGCGTCAACCGGCTCACCCTGGCCGAGCTGGACGCCTTCGCGCACGACCTGCACGCCTACCTGAGCAGCGGCGAGCGCCTGCGCCACTAAACGGAGCGCACATGGCATTCGGCGCCTTCAACCACCACCGCCAGCAGGGCCCGATGGCCGACATCAACGTCACGCCGATGGTCGACGTGATGCTGGTGTTGCTGGTGATCTTCATCCTCAGCGCGCCGATGTTCACCAGCGCCGTCAAGCTCGAGCTGCCGCGCGCCCAGGCGCAGGCGCAGCCGGCGCCGCCGGCCGCCAGCGTGACGCTGGCGATCGACGCCAAGGGACACATCTACTGGAACGACGAGGCGCTGGCCCTGCCCGCCCTGGACGCCCGCCTGCTGGCGGCGGCCGCGCTGCAGCCGCAGCCCGAGCTGCAGCTGCGCGCCGACAAGGACACCCGCTACGAGGTCGTCGCGCAGGTGATGGCGGCGGCGCAAGGGCGCGGCCTGAACAAGCTGAGCTTCGTCACCGACCCCAACCAACAAGAGAAAAAATAATGGCTACAGCACAATTGAATGGCGCAGCGATCGTCGACTTCCCCACCTTCCACGCGCAGTGCAAGACGGCGATGGGCTTCCCCGACACCTACGGCAACAGCATGGACGCCTGGGTCGACTGCCTCAGCTACCTGCGCGACGAGGACGGCATGAGCAAGTTCCGCCTGAAACCGAACGAGGTGTTGGAGATCGTCATCGACGGCGCCGAGGCGATGCGCGCCGCCGTGCCGGATATTCTGGAGGAGGTCACGTATTGCGTGGCCGGCATCAACGAGCGCTACGAGGACTACGGCGAGAAGCCGGCCCTCAAGCTGGTGCTGCGCTAGGTGTCAGTTGAATTTGGAGGGAATGGGGGATGCCGAGCAAAAGTCTGAATGCACGTGTAGCAGCTTACAAAACCGCATTCTCCAGTGGAGAACTCCAAAAGACCTATCAAGATCTAGTTGGTATTGTTCAAAATCTAAGAACTGAATTCTCAAAGAAATACAAAAGTGAATTCTTGGTTGCGAATGTGCTACATGGCTATATAGATTTCACATACTTCTACTTGCAAAATGACTATCTCAAGAGGAAAAAACTCAAACTTGCGATTGTTTTCAACCATAAAAATGCCAACTTTGAGCTGTGGCTTCTTGGGCAAACAAAGGATGTACAGATTCTCTACTGGAGAAAACTAAAAGAAGTGAAGTGGGTCAATGAGGAGGCAATGCCAGAGTATTCAATTTTCGAAGCTCCTCTACTTTTGGCCCCAGACTTTGATAGTTCAACAAAGCTATCGGAGTCCATTCACAGTCAATTTGAAGCTCTGTCACAGGAAATTTTCAACACGCTGGCGGCCTACGAGTAATGCCACACAACACCGCAGTCGAGAGGGACGGCCACAAGCTGCGCTTGTGGTTCCCTAGGCTGCGCTCCGGCCGCCCCTCACTTTCACGTTGGGCCGCACAATCAGCGCTCGTTGGAGCATGAATCCAACAGAGTTTGCGGCCATTGCCAGCTCCCTGGCATGGCCAATTGCCGCGCACTTGGTCAAGACCCGCTTGCGCAAGTCCTGCAAGCAAATCGGCGGGTAGGACGCGGCGCAAATGATTGCATCAGGCCTCGGCTTGCACCTGCGCCGGCGCCGCCGGCTGGACCGCCGCCTTGCGCTCGCTGGCGATCAGCGACAACACCTCGTAGCCGGTCTCGGTCACCGCCACCATGTGCTCCCACTGCGCCGACAGGCTGCCGTCGCGCGTCTCCACGGTCCACTCGTCGTCCAGCTCGACCGTCGCGGCGCGGCCGGCGTTGATCATCGGCTCGATGGTGAACAGCATGCCCGGCTTCAACACCAGGCCCTGGCTCGGCTTGCCGTAGTGGGTCACCTGCGGCTCCTCGTGGTAGACCATGCCGATGCCGTGGCCGCAATAGTCGCGCACCACGCTGTAGCCGGCCTTCTCGGCCACCGTCTGGATGGCGTGGCCGACGTCGCCCAACGTGGCGCCGGGGCGCACCGCGCGGATGCCGGCCCACATCGCCGCGAAGGTGGTGTCGATCAGCTTCTGCGCCGCCTTGCTGGCCGTGCCGACCACGTACATGCGGCTGGTGTCGCCGTGCCAGCCGTCCTTGATGACGGCGACGTCGATGTTGATGATGTCGCCGTCGACCAGGATCTGGTCGGGCGCCGGAATGCCGTGGCAGACCACTTGGTTGACCGAGGTGCAGACGGTCTTGGGGAAGCCGCCGTAGCCGACGTTGGCCGGAATCACCTTCTGCGTGTTGACGATGTAGTCGTTGCACAGCTGGTCCAGATACTCGGTGCTGACGCCGGCCTTGACGTGCGGCTCGATGAAGGTCAGCACGTCGGCGGCCAGCTCGGCGGCCACGCGCGCCATCTCGATCTGCGCCGGGCTCTTGATGAGGATGGACAGGTCCTTCTTACGCTTGCTCATGGACGCCTCCCAGTACTTGCACGGCGGCGGCCAGGGCGGCCGGGTTGACGCTGGAGGCGTCGTTGGCGGCGCCCGGCAGGTGCACGCCGCCGTCCTGCGCGGCGCGCAGCAGCAGCTGGCAGATGTCGCTGTAGCGCAGGTCGGGGTTGGTCTCGGCCAGCAGGCCGATGCGCAGCCAGTGCTCGGCCTGGGCGTTCATCGAACGACTCAGCGCGCCGCTGGCGATGCGCAGGTTCTCGTGCATCTGGTCGGAAATCTTTACTATGCCCATCTCGTGCGCCCTCTATACGGTTTATATATGAAACGTATATTATCACGAACGGACGGGCGGCGTACAGTCGACCCTAGTTAATCGCCTTGGGGTCGAACAGCGGGTTCTCGATCAGGCCGAAGATGTTGCCGTAGGGGTCGAGCAGCTCGGCCACCTTGATGCCCTGGCCGACGTCCTGCACCGCCGAGAACACGGTGGCGCCCAGCGCGACGATGCGCTCCACCTCGTCCTCGATCTTGTCGACGCCCCAGTGGGCGCGGTTGCCGCTGATGCCGGGCTGGCCATCGGGGAACAGGCCCAGTTCGAAGCCGCCGACGGCGAAGCCGATGTAGAACGGCTGGTCGAAGTAGGGCGCCACGCCGAGCACCTGGCTGTACCAGGCCTTGCCCTGTTGCATGTCCGGCACCGGGTACATCACCGCGCGCAAGCCTTTGATCATGTTGCTCTCCTGAGGTTGTTTGGAAAACAGCATCTTGCCACGCCGCCGGCCGGGGCGATTGGAAAAATGGAAGCTCAGTCGGCCGCCAGGAAGCGTTCCGGCGCGCGGCCGGCGAACTCCTGGAAGTCGTGGATCAGGTGGGACTGGTCGAAGTAGCCGCAGTCCAGCGCCAGTTGCGCCCAGTCCGGCGCGGCGCCGCCGCGCAGCGCCTCGGTGGCGCGGCGGAAGCGGCAGATGCGCGCGTACAGCTTGGGCGCCAGGCCGACGCGGGTGCGGAACAGCGTCGCCAGGTGCTGGCGCGACACGCCCAGCCGCTCGGCCAGGCCGGCGATGCGGCCGGCGCCGCCGTCGCCGGCTATGGCGGCCAGGGCGGCGGCCACCAGCGCCTCGCTGGAGTTGGCGCGCGCCGCGTCGGCGCCGCGCCGCAGCCGCTCCAGCAGCTGCGCCTCGAGCAGGGCCAGGCGGGCGCGCTCGGCCAGCTCGTCGGTCCACAGGGCGTCGGCCAGGCGCGCCGCCTCGCCACGCCCCCATAGTTCATCCATGCCGGCGCGCTGGTCGGTCAGCGCGTGTAGCGGCAGCGCGAGGAAGCGGCCGGCCGCGCCCGGCTTGAAGCGCACCGCCACGGTCTGCACCAGGCCGCTGCTGACGACCTCGATGGCGCCGCTCATCATGCCGACGGCGAAGCCGTCCGGATGCTGGTTCTGCCACAGGATGTCGACGCAGTTGTCCGGCAGCACGCGGTGCGACACCGCCTGCGCGCGGCCGTGCACGCGGCAGGTCCACAGGCAGTCGACATGGCGCGCCAGCGCCGGATGGGGGGCATATTCCTGATAGAGCATGGCCGCCATTCTACCGCCCGGCCCGGTGCGCGGGCCGGGCGGGCGCCGCCGATTTTGCCGCAATGCAGCACTCCGCCGGCCCCGGCGTGCTACACAACTGATTCAGCCAGTATAATGTCCGGTTCATATTCACTTTTGGCCCCCACGCTGGCCGCACATATCATGCAAGATAAATATAGTCCCGCCGACGTCGAACAAGCCGCCCAATCCCACTGGAAGGCGATCGACGCCTACAAAGCCGTCGAGAACGACCCGCGTTTCCCGAAAGGCAAGTATTTCGCTTGCTCGATGCTGCCTTACCCTTCGGGCAAGCTGCACATGGGCCACGTGCGCAACTATACGATCAATGATGTGATGTACCGCTACCTGCGGATGAACGGCTACAACGTGCTGATGCCGATGGGCTGGGACGCCTTCGGCATGCCGGCCGAGAACGCGGCGATGGCCAACAACGTGCCGCCGGCGCAGTGGACCTATTCCAACATCGCCCACATGCGCGAGCAGATGGAGTCGATGGGCCTGGCGATCGACTGGTCGCGTGAAATGACCGCCTGCAAGCCGGAATACTACAAGTGGAACCAGTGGATGTTCCTCAAGATGCTGGAAAAAGGCATCATCTACAAGAAGACCGGCACCGTTAACTGGGACCCGGTCGACCAGA
Source organism: Rugamonas rubra (assembly GCF_900114705.1). Lineage (GTDB taxonomy): Bacteria > Pseudomonadota > Gammaproteobacteria > Burkholderiales > Burkholderiaceae_D > Rugamonas > Rugamonas rubra. The sequence goes on along the minus strand of NZ_FOTW01000017.1, from coordinate 52,976 downwards.
CCGTGCTGGCCAACGAGCAGGTCGTCGACGGCCGCGGCTGGCGTTCCGGCGCGCTGATCGAAAAGCGCGAGATCCCGATGTACTACGCCCGCATCACCGACTACGCCGACGAGTTGCTGGAATACGTCGACACCAAGCTGCCCGGCTGGCCCGAGCGCGTGCGCACCATGCAGACCAACTGGATCGGCAAGTCGACCGGCGTGCGCTTCGCCTTCCCGCACCAGATCCAGGACGCCGCCGGCGCGCTGATCGGCGATGGCAAGATGTACGTCTTCACCACCCGCCCGGACACCGTGATGGGCGTGACCTTCGCCGCCGTCGCCGCCGAGCACCCGCTGGCCGTGCACGCCGCGCAGAGCAACCCCGAGCTGGCCGCCTTCAACGCCGAGTGCAAGCTCGGCTCGGTGATCGAGGCCGACATGGCGACGATGGAGAAGAAGGGCATGCCGACCGGCCTGTTCGTCACCCATCCGTTGACTGGCGCCCAGGTCGAGGTCTGGGTCGGCAACTACGTGCTGATGAGCTACGGCGACGGCGCCGTGATGGGCGTGCCGGCCCACGACGAGCGCGACTTCGCCTTCGCCAAAAAATACCATCTGCCGATCAAGCAGGTCATCGCCGCCGAAGGCAAGGAGTTCTCCACCGAGGCCTGGCAGGAGTGGTACGGCGACAAGGAGCAGGCCGTGGTCTGCAACTCGGCCCAGTTCGACGGATTGAACTACGCCGCCGCCGTCGAGGCGGTCGCCGCCGAAATGGCCGCCAAGGGCCTGGGCGAGAAGAAGATCACCTTCCGCCTGCGCGACTGGGGCATCTCGCGCCAACGCTACTGGGGCACGCCGATCCCGATGATCCACTGCGCCGACTGCGGCACCGTGCCGGTGCCGGAAAAAGACCTGCCGGTCGTGCTGCCGGAGGACTGCGTGCCCGACGGCAGCGGCAACCCGCTCAACAAGCACGAGGCCTTCCTCAAGTGCGACTGCCCGCAGTGCGGCAAGCCGGCCCGCCGCGAGACCGACACCATGGACACCTTCGTCGACTCGTCGTGGTACTACATGCGCTATACCTCGCCCGGCTCGAACGCGGCCATGGTCGACGCGCGCAACGACTACTGGATGCCGATGGACCAGTACATCGGCGGCATCGAACACGCCGTCATGCACCTGCTGTACGCCCGCTTCTGGACCAAGATCATGCGCGACTTCGGCCTGGTCAAGTTCGACGAGCCCTTCGTCAACCTGCTGACCCAGGGCATGGTGCTCAACGAGACCTACTACCGCGAGGAGGCCTCCGGCAAGAAGACCTGGTTCAACCCGGCCGACATCGACCTGACCCTGGACGACAAGGGCCGCCCGCAAGGCGCCACGCTGAAGAGCGACGGCCAGCTGGTCAACATCGGCGGCACGGAAAAAATGTCGAAGTCGAAGAACAACGGCATCGACCCGGCCGCGCAGATCGAACAGTACGGCGCCGACACCGCGCGCCTGTTCACCATGTTCGCCTCGCCGCCGGAGCAGACGCTGGAATGGTCGGGCAGCGGCGTCGAGGGCGCCAACCGCTTCCTGCGCCGCGTCTGGGCCTACGGCTACGCCCAGGCCGGCCGCATCGGCGGCGCGCTGACGTCGGCCGCCGCGCCGGTCGCCACCGAGCCGCAGAAAACCCTGCGCCGCGAACTGCACAAGATCCTGCAGCAGGCCGACTACGACCTGAAACGCATCCAGTACAACACCGTCGTCTCGGCCTGCATGAAGATGCTCAACACGATGGAGTCGGCCAAGCTGGACGACAGCGCCGAATCGAACGCGCTGATCGCCGAGGGCTTCTCGATCTTCCTGCGCCTGCTCAATCCGGTGGCGCCGCACATCACCCACGTGCTGTGGCAGGAACTGGGCTACGCCGGCGTGTTCGGCGACCTGCTCAACGCCGCCTGGCCGCAGGTCGACCCGGCCGCGCTGGAACAGGCCGAGATCGAGATGATGATCCAGGTGAACGGCAAACTGCGCGGCAGCATCACCGTCGCCAAGGGCGCCGACAAGGCCTCGATCGAGGCCGCCGCGCTGGCCTGCGAGGCGGTGCAGAAGTACATCGAGACGCCGCCGAAGAAGATCATCGTGGTGCCGGGCAAGTTGATCAGCATCGTGGTCTAAGACGATGGCCACCACCTCCCCGACGATGCGCCGGGCCGGCCTGTGCGGCGCCCTGTTGGCGCTGACGCTGCTGCTGTCGGCCTGCGGCTTCCACCTGCGCGGCCAGGGCAGCCAGTACCTGCTGCCCTTCCCGACCCTGTACGTCGGCCTGCCGGAGTCGTCGCCGCTGGCGATCGACCTGAAGCGCACCGTGCGCGCCTACGGCGGCACCACCATCGTCGCCACGCCGAAGGAGGCCGACGGCATCATCGAGGTGCTGAGCGATCCGGAGAAGACGCGCAGCAAGTCGATCCTGTCGCTCAACGCCAGCGGCCGGGTGCGCCAGTACCTGCTGTCCTACGCCATCGTGTTCCAGGTGCGCGACCAGCAGGGCAACCTGCTGCTCGGCCCGACGCAGATCAACCTGACCCGCGCGCTGGACTTCAACGAGACCCAGCTGCTGGCCAAGGAGCAGGAGGAGGCGCTGCTGTACAAGGACATGCAGTCCGACCTGGTGCAGCAGATGATGCGCCGCATGGCGGCGATCAAGCCGGTGGCGGCGATGTCGCTGGCGCCGGACGTGCCGGCGCGGGCGCCCGCGTCGGCGCCGCAGCAGTAACCAGGACCGAGGACGAGGCATGCAATTGCGGCTTGAAGCGCTGGACGGCCATGTCGGGAAACCGCTGGCCCAGCTGTACGTGATCACCAGCGACGAACATCTGCTGGCGCTGGAGGCGGCCGACAAGATCCGCCGCGCCGCCCGCGCCCAGGGCTATTCGGAGCGCGACGTGCTGAGTGTCGAGCGCAGCTTCAAATGGGGCGAGCTGCTGGCGGCCAACCAGTCGCTCTCGCTGTTCGGCGACAAGAAGCTGATCGAGCTGCGCATCCCCACCGGCAAGCCGGGCAAGGACGGCGGCGCCGCGCTGCAGGCCTATGTGAAGGACCTCAGCCCGGACAACCTGACCCTGATCACCCTGCCCAAACTTGACTGGCAGACGCAGAAGGCGGCCTGGGTGGCGGCGCTGCAGCAGGCCGCCGTCTACATCGACATCCCGCAGGTCGAGCGGGCCCAGCTGCCCAACTGGATAGGCCAGCGCCTGGCCGCCCAAGGCCAGAGCGCCGACCGGCAGAGCATCGACTTCATCGCCGAGCGGGTCGAGGGCAACCTGCTGGCGGCGCACCAGGAGATCCAGAAGCTGGCCCTGCTGCACGAGCCGGGCAAGCTGGCCTACGAGCAGGTGCACGACGCCGTGCTCAACGTGGCGCGCTACGACGTGTTCAAGCTGAGCGAGGCCATGCTGGCCGGCGATCCGGCGCGGCTGGTGCGCATGCTCGAGGGCCTGAAGGGCGAGGGCGAGGCGCTGCCGCTGGTGCTGTGGGCGGTGTCGGAGGAGATCCGCACGCTGTTAAAATTGAAGGCCGCGATGGCCCAGGGCCGCCCGCTGGGCGCGCTGCTGAAGGAATACCGCATCTGGGGGCCGCGCGAGCGGATGATGGACCCGGCGCTGCGCCGCATCCCGCTGGCCACGCTGGAGGCGGCCATGCGCGACGCCGCCCAGGTCGACAAGATGATCAAGGGGCTGCGCGCCAAGGCCTTCGCCGGCGACGCCTGGGACGCCATGCTGCAACTGGCGCTGAAGGTGGCGCGCGGCTAGCCGCCGCCGCCGGCGCGACGGACCGACACGAACACTCTGCACAGGGACAGGCAATGACAAGCGATATCAAGCAGTACATGGAACAAGTGGGCCAGCGGGCGCGGGCCGCCTCGCGCGCCATGGCCCGGGCCGACAGCGCCACGCGCAACCGCGCGCTGTCGCTGATCGCCGACGCCATCGTGCGCGACAGCGCGCTGCTGCGCGCCGCCAACCAGCAGGACATGGACAGCGCCCGCGCCGCCGGCCTGGCGCCGGCCATGCTCGACCGCCTGGCCCTGTCCGACAAGGCCATCGACACCATGGTCGAGGGCCTGCGCCAGATCGTCGCCCTGGCCGACCCGATCGGCGAGATCTCCGGCTTGAAGTTCCGCCCGTCCGGCATCCAGGTCGGCCAGATGCGCGTGCCGCTGGGCGTGATCGGCATCATCTACGAGTCGCGTCCCAACGTCACGGTGGACGCCGCCGGCCTGTGCATCAAGAGCGGCAACGCCACCATCCTGCGCGGCGGCTCCGAGGCGATCCACTGCAACCGCGCGCTGGCCAAGCTGGTCAAGGAAGGCCTGCTGGGGGCAGGCCTTCCGGCCGATGCGGTCCAAGTGGTCGACACCACCGACCGCGCCGCCGTCGGCGCCCTGATCACCATGCCGCAGTACGTCGACGTCATCGTGCCGCGCGGCGGCAAGGGCTTGATCGCGCGCCTGATGGAGGAGGCCACCGTGCCGATGATCAAGCACCTGGACGGCATCTGCCACGTCTACATCGACGCCCAGGCCGACCTGCAGAAGGCGGTCGAGATCGGCTTCAACGCCAAGTGCCACCGCTACGGCACCTGCAACACCATGGAAACGCTGCTGGTGGCGCGCGCCGTCGCGCCGACCGTGCTGCCGCTGCTGGCCGAGCGCTACGCCGGCCAGCAGGTCGAGCTGCGCGCCGACGCCGAGGCGCAGGCCATCCTGGCCGGCTACCCGCAGCTGGCCGCCGCCACCGAGGAGGACTGGTCCACCGAATACCTGGCGCCTATCCTGGCGGTGAAGGTGGTGGCCGACATGGACGAGGCGATGGACCACATCAACCGCTACTCGTCCAAGCACACCGAGGCCATCGTCACCGAGAACTACAGCGACGCCATGCGCTTCCTGCGCGAGGTCGACTCGGCCTCGGTGATGGTCAACGCCTCGACCCGCTTCGCCGACGGCTTCGAATACGGCCTGGGCGCCGAGATCGGCATCTCCAACGACAAGCTGCACGCCCGCGGCCCGGTCGGGCTGGAGGGGTTAACCTCGTTAAAATATGTGGTGTTCGGCCATGGTGAAGTGCGTTCCTAGGGGGCAACTATGCTTACGCGACTGCGGGTGAAGGGCTTTAAAAGTCTTGAGGATGTCGAGGTTCGTTTTGGCCCGCTGACATGTATTGCGGGCGTAAACGGCGTTGGAAAATCAAATCTATTCGATGCGATATTGTTTCTGAAGTACTTGGCGGATGCCCCAATTATTGAGGCCGCGACGCAAATCAGGAACAGTGGGCGGCAGCGCGTAAATATCTCTTCTTTGTTCACAAAGACGGCCACCCACCAGGCAGAATTGATGGAGTTTGAAGCTGATTTTTTGGTGGATAAAACAGTAGTAGATGATTTCGGGCGGGAGGCTAAGGCAAAAGTTACCTATCTTCGCTATAAGCTTGCGCTGAAGTACATTCCGGCTTCCGGCACCTCCCCGGAGGGAATCGAGCTCGCGTCTGAATCTTTGGGATTTATTCAAAAGGGTGAGGCGCGTCGCGAGTTGGGGTTTGAAATGTCGAAAGATTTTTTCAATTCTGCGTACTACGGCACCAGTAAAAATGACTTCATCTACATGGATGATAATGCCGTTGGCGTGGTGAAAATCCGTCAAGATCAGACCGCTGGCCAGCCAATTAGCATCCCTATCGCCAAAGCTGGACGTACGGTGCTGAGCAACATAAATACCATTGATAGACCTACTGCTCTAGCTGCGCGTCGCGAAATGCAGTCATGGGTTCTCCTACAATTGGAGTCTAGCTCATTGCGAAAGCCAGATGATTTTTCGGCCGCCAGCACCGTATCGGCGGCTGGTGAACACTTGCCGGCAGCGCTTGATAGGTTAAAGAAAAATGAAGAGATCGCCAGCCAGTTATCGAACTTGCTACCGGACGTGGCGAATGTCTTCGTTGATATCGATGAAAAACGACAACTAAAGACGCTGTTGTTGGAAACTACAAGTGGAATTCGACATGAGGCCCGCTCTCTGTCCGATGGCACCTTGCGCTTTCTTGCTCTTTCTATTATTGGTGCCGACCCAGCTTTTGGTGGTGTCATTTGCTTGGAGGAGCCAGAGAATGGCATTCATCCGGCGCGTATCCCGGCAATCGTTGAGCTGTTGAGGCAAATGGTCGTCGATTTGGATAGTCAAATTAGTCCTGATAACCCGTTGCGTCAAATAATAATTAATACGCATTCGCCATTGGTGATTCAACGATTGCAAACAGAGGAAGTAATAGTTTCGCAGGTTAGTCGCCGGGATGGAGCGTCCTTATCTACTTTTAGTCCGTTGATTGGGACTTGGCGTGAAAAAATGACGAATGAGTCTGGCGGAAACGTTCATGCTGTCGCATTTGGCGCATTGCTGGCTTACTTGGCGGAGGATGATCCGAACGAGAAAACGGTTATTGGAAAGGCTAATGTCATGCAGGAGTTCCGTCATCAGTTTGATTTGCAACTGAATTGATCGGGGATGAAGACAATAAGATACACGCTGGTGACTGATGGAAGTTCTGATGTTGCATTAAAACCGATCATAGAATGGCTGGTCGCCCAGCATCGTCCAGAGATTGGTTTGATCGGTGAATTGGCCAAGGATATGGGCACTGTCGGACTAGCGCTCGCAGCAAGAGTTCCTCAGGCCATAAGGCTATTTCCTTGCGATATATTGTTTGTTCATCGCGATGCGGAAGGTGAACCCCTGCAGCGAAGGATGGATGAAATCGACGCCGTCACTCGTGATTTACATGTCAAGTACGTGCCAATTGTTCCCATCCGAATGACGGAGGCTTGGCTTTTGTCTGACGAACTTGCGATTCGCTCCGCCGCTGAAAACCGGGCCGGCCGCGCACCACTCAATTTGCCTGCCAAGAGAAACTGGGAGACCGTGAACGACCCCAAGCGTGTTCTTTTTGACGCGTTGATCGCGGCCTCGGGGAAGTCGGGGCGTGCGCTCAGCAAGTTTAGCCCCGCACGCCAACGAGCTCTTGTCGCGCAAAGGACCACTGATTTCTCCGCTCTGCGCGGGCTGCTATCGTTTGATGTTTTTGAAGAAAAACTGCTTGAAATATTACGGGAAATTTAATATATGCTTTGGATTAAAGCGTTGCACATCCTCTTCATCACGTCCTGGTTTTCCGGGCTGTTCTACCTGCCACGGCTGTTCGTCAACCTGGCGATGGAGAACGAGACGGTGACCACCGAACGCCTGCTGCTGATGGCGCGCAAGCTGTACCGTTTCACCACGCTGCTGTCGGTGCCGGCCGTGCTGCTCGGCTTCGCCCTGCTGTGGCTGCAGTACGGCGGCGGCCCGGACGGCTTCAAGATGCCCGGCTGGATGCACGCCAAGCTGTTCGTCGTGCTGCTGGTGATCGGCTACCACCACGCCTGCGGCTCGCTGCTGCGCAAGTTCGAGAACGGCGCCAACCAGCGCAGCCACAAGTGGTTCCGCGTGTTCAACGAGCTGCCGGTGTTCATGCTGCTGGCCATCGTCGTGCTGGTCGTGGTCAAACCTTTCTGAGCGGGGCCGTATGACTAAAGTCTGCCAATATTATTTCGCGCCCCACTCGCCGTGGAGCTACCTGGGCCACGAGCGCTTCGTCGCCATGGCGCGCCGGCACGGCGCGCAGATCGACCTGCGCCCGCTCGACCTGGGCAAGGTGTTCGGCCAGTCCGGCGGCCTGCCGCTGGCCAAGCGCGCGCCGCAGCGCCAGGCCTACCGCCTGACCGAGCTGGCGCGCTGGGCGGCGTTCCTGGACCTGCCGCTGAACGTGCAGCCGAAGTTCTTCCCCGTCTCGCCCGACCTGGCGGCGCGGCTGATCATCGCCACCCGGCTGGCGCTGGGCGTCGACACGGCCTTGCAGCTGAGCGGCGCCATCATGCGCGGCCTGTGGGCCGAGGAGAAGAACATCGGCGACGAGGAGACGCTGGCGCAGATCGCCAACGGCCTCGGCCTCGAGGGCCGCATGCTGCTCAAGTCGGTCGACACGGCCAGCGTGCAGGCGGAGTATGATCGCAACACCGACGACGCCAGCGCCGCCAGCGTGTTCGGCGCGCCGTGGTACGTCTACCAGGGCGAGAGCTTCTGGGGCCAGGACCGCCTCGACTTCCTCGAGCGGGCCCTGGCCAAGTAGTCTGTTCCACCCGATGTGTTTCACCCGAATTGATTTTTAGTGTTTGTTTTTTAACGGATAAAAGGTACACCATGGCTTCATATTTTTGCCCATGCCCGCGCGGCATGGAAGCGGCGTTGGCCGAGGAACTCGGCGAGATCGCCCAGGACAGCACCAGCCTGAAGGTGCACAACCAGGTTCCCGGCGGCGTGCACTGCTCGGGCGACCTGCACGACGCCTACCGCATCAACCTGCATTCGCGCATCGCCTCGCGCGTGCTGATGCGCATGGCCGTCACCGGCTACCAGAACGAGAACGACATCTACGACCTGGTGCTGGCCCAGCCGTGGGAAGACTGGTTCGATGTCGACCACACCATCCGCGTTGACGTCACCGCCGTCAAGTCGCCGCTGCGCAGCCTGGAGTTCACCACGCTGAAGATCAAGGACGCCGTCTGCGACCGCTTCCGCGACCAGTTCAACAAGCGTCCCTCGGTCGACACCAAGGCGCCGGACATGCGCATCGTCGGCTTCCTCGACGCGCGCCAGTTCACCATCTACCTCGACACCTCGGGCGAGGCGCTGTTCAAGCGCGGCTGGCGCGAGGAGACCGGCGACGCGCCGCTGCGCGAAAACCTGGCCGCCGGCCTGCTGCGCGTGTCGGGCTGGAAGCCGGGCACGCCGCTGTTCGACCCGATGTGCGGCTCCGGCACCATCCTGTGCGAGGCCGCCCAGATGGTGCAGGGCATCCCGCCGGGCGCGCGGCGCCGCTTCGCCTTCGAGAACTTCAACGGCTTCGACCCGGCGCCGTGGCAGGCCATGAAGGCCGCCGTCAAGGTCAACCCGTTGCCCGAGTCGCCGACCATCTTCGGCAGCGACATCTCCGGCGACATGGTGGAGATGACCCGCCACAACCTGCGCTGCGCCGGCATCCTGTTCGAGGTGCCGCTCAAGCAGATCGAGGCGCAGGAGGTCAAGGCGCCGACCGAGGCGCCCGGCATCCTGCTGACCAACCCGCCGTACGGCGAGCGGATCGGCGTGCGCGGCGACAGCAGCCTGCCCGAGGACGAGCTGGCCACCACCTTCTACTCGGCGCTGGGCACCACGCTCAAGCAGCGCTTCGCCGGCTGGACCGTGTTCCTGTTCACCGCCGACCTGGGCCTGCCGCGCCTGCTGCGCCTGAAGGAGGCGCGCAAGACGCCGTTCTTCAACGGCGCGCTGGAATGCCGCCTGTTCCGCTTCGACATGGTGGCCGGCTACAACCGCCGCGAGGAAGCCAAGCCGAAGACCGTCTAAGCGGCGGCGCCGGCTTTTTCGCCATGTGATTGAGCCGCGCCCCGCAACCCGGACGCCGGGGGCAGCCCGCCGCCTTGGCGCCGGACGGGGGCCGCCCCCTTCCTGCCGCATTGCGGGGTAGCGCGCCGCCCGGCCGGCGCGGCGCCATCCTCATCCCCCCATAACAAGGCGCGGCCGGCGCGGCCGGTCCGGCGCCCAACCGGACCACCCATGTTCCCGAATCCGCCCGCCATCCTGCCGCCCGATCCCGCCCCCGACATTCCACCGCCACCCGAACCGAGCCACCGCCGCGCGCTGGGCAACGGCCTGCTGGCCGCGATGCTGGCCGGCTTGTCGATGCTCGGCCCGTTCTCGATCGACGCCTACCTGCCGGCCTTCCCGGCGATCCAGGCCTCGCTGCAGGCCAGCCCGCTGGAGGTGCAGCAAAGCCTGACCTTCTACATGCTGTCGTTCTCGGTGATGGTGCTGTGGCACGGCGCGCTGTCGGACGCCTTCGGCCGGCGCAACGTGGTGCTGGTGGCGCTGGTCACCTTCGCCATCGGCACGCTGGGCTGCGCCGCCTCGCACACGGTGCACTACCTGTGGGCCTTCCGCGCGCTGCAGGGCGTCTCGGCCGGCGCCGGCGTGGTGGTCGGCCGCGCCATCATCCGCGACCTGTACGCCGACGCGGCGGCGGCGCGGCTGCTGTCGATGGTGACGATGATCTTCTCGATCGCGCCGGCCATCGCGCCGGTGGCCGGCGGCTGGATCGTCAAGCTGCTCGACTGGCGCGCCATCTTCCTGTTCCTGTTCGGCTACACGGTGCTGTTGTTCGTGCTGTGCTACCGCCGCCTGCCCGAGACGCTGCCGCCGCACAAGCGCCAGCCCTTCAACCCGCGCTACCTGATGCGCAACTACGGCCAGGTGTTCCGCTCGCCGCTGTTCCACCTCAAGTCCGGCGTGGTGGCGCTGAACTTCGCCGGCCTGTTCGTCTACATCACGGCGGCGCCGGTCTTGCTGCCGGTGCACCTGGGCCTCGGCCCCGACCAGTTCGCCTGGCTGTTCCTGCCCGCCGTCAGCGGCATCTTCCTCGGCGCCCTGGCGGCCAACCGCGTGGCCGGCAGGATCTCATTTTCGCGACAAATTGGTATTGGCTTCTGTTTCCTGCTGGCGGCCTCGATATTTAACGTTTGCTACCACCTGTGGCTGCCGCCGGCGCTGCCCTGGACGGTGGCGCCGATGTTCGTCTACACCTTCGGCATGTCGATGGTGGCGCCCGGCGCGACCCTGCTGGCGCTGGACCTGTTCCCGCACATCCGCGGCACGGTGGCGTCCTGCCAATCGTTCGCCTCGACCCTGCTGGCCGCCCTGGTGGCGGGCGTGATCGCGCCCTTCCTATCACATTCGGTATTGTGGCTAGCCGCCGGACAGATGGCCTTTAGTGCCTCTGCTCTCGCTTTGTGGTTGACGTCGCGCGCTTACCGGAGCATGCTATTACGCCATCCGACCAGGTAATTCATTAACGGCAGGAAAGTTAAAAAAGTTTAGTAGGAAATCTTTCTTGTTGATTAGTTATGCCTTTGTTTATGCTACTATCGATTTTTAAGCACGGTCAGACGGTTTACCAAGCCGTCGCAGCGACGTTTTCTTGTTACAACAGTTAACCAAATAACACCGTGGTGGCCCTTCGACCTTGAGTGCCGCTTCCCATTCAATGTCCCTTGGCGGCAATGCTTGATACGATGCAGCAATCAGAACACGATATCCGCAATCGCTTGTTGATTGCCCGCCTGCCGGCCATGCCGCAGATCCTCATCAAATTGATCGAGCACCTGCAGGCCGACGACGCCGGCATGCCCGAGTTGGCCGCCTTGATCGCCAAGGACGCCGGCATGACCAGCAAAATCCTCAGCGTCGCCAACAGCTCGGCCTACCACCGCCACAGCCGCAGCGTCAGCCTGGAGCAGTCGCTGGTGTCGCTCGGCACCGACATGATCAAGACGCTGGTGATCAGCGAATCGGTGTTCCAGACCTTCAACAGCTTTCCCCATTCCGGCAGCACCGACCTGCGCGGCTTCTGGAAGAACTCCTTGACCGCCGCCGTGCTGGCGCGCGACATCGCCAAGTGCATGGACTACCCGCACGCCGAGGAGGCCTACCTGGCCGGCCTGCTGCACAACGTCGGCCGGCTGGCCCTGCTGGCCACCGCGCCCAAGGAGTACGCGCTGAACTTCATGGCGCGCGACGACGAGGACCTGTGCGCCGTCGAGCAGCGCACCCTGCAGATCACCCACTCGGAGGCGGGCGCCTGGCTGATCGAGCGCTGGCACCTGGACTCCTTCCTGGCCGACAGCGTGCTGTACCACCACGAGCCGGCCGCCCGGCTCGAGGCGGCGCATCCCTTGATCCGCATCGTCCGCTTGTCGCACCTGCTGTGCAGCCACGGCGACGAGGAGGCCCACCAGGACGCCATCGCCGACGCCAGCCGCCTGTGCGGCCTGGAGCCCGACACCCTGGCCGCCGTGCGCAACGCCGCCGCGCGCCAGGTCGACAAGTCGGCCGCCTACCTGGGCATCGAGCTGGCCGGCGCCGACGACATCGTCGCGCCGCCGGCCTACGCGCCGCCGCCGCCGCTGGACCCGGTGCAGCAGCGCCTGTCCGAGGAGGTGCGCAACATGGTGCTGGTGTCCGAGATGGGCCAGACCTTCGCCCGCCAGCAGGGCGAGAGCGGCCTGCTCGACTCGATGACCCGCTCGGCGCGCATCCTGTTCGACCTGGGCAGCACCGTGGCCCTGCTGGAGAACCCCACCGGCCACGCCCTGGTCGGCTGCGCCGGCGGCGAGCAGCAGCAACGGCTGGCCGAACTGGCCATCCCGCTGGCCAAGGGCGGCGCCATCGCCGAGGCGGCGCGGCAGCGCCGGCCGGCCTACCTGGCGCGCGGCGACGCGGCGCTGACCCTGGCCGAGGAGCAGCTGTTCCGCATCCTCGGCAGCGAGGCCCTGGTCTGCCTGCCGCTGGTGGCCAACCAGCGCTGCCTGGGCGTGCTGGTCGGCGCCGCCGCCGCCTGGCAGCTGGCCGGCCTGCAGAAGCGCGAGCGCTTCATGCAATCGTTCGCCACCCAGGCCGCCGCCGCGCTGGAGACCACCTTGAGCGAGCGCGGCCACGCCCGCCGCCAGCTGGCCCACGTCGCCGAGGAGTACCGCGAGGCCTCGCGCCGCGTGGTCCACGAGGTCAACAACCCGCTGTCGATCATCAAGAACTACCTGTCGGTGCTCGACAGCAAGCTGGCGCGGCGCGAGCCGGTGGTCGGCGAGATGTCCATCCTCAACGAGGAGATCGACCGCGTCGGCCAGCTGATCAACGGCCTGGCCGATTTGCAGCCGAGCGAGACGGCGCGCCACACCGACGTCGCCCGCGTGGTCGACGACGTGCTGCGCCTGTTCCGCGCCACCGACTTCGTGCCGGCCTCGGTGCAGATCGTCGTGCGCATGCAGGAGGAGCCGGCCGAGATCGACGGCGACGCCGACATCCTCAAGCAGATCCTGGTCAACCTGGTCAAGAACGCCGTCGAGGCGATGCCCGCCGGCGGCAAGATCGACATCGCCAACCGCGGCCACGTCAACCGCGAGCGCCGGCTCTACCTCGAGCTGGTGGTCAGCGACAACGGCCCCGGCCTGTCGGCCGAGGTGCTGGCCAATTTGTTCGCGCCGGTGCGCAGCAGCAAGGAGGGGCCGCACCACGGCATCGGCCTGTCCATCGTGCACAACCTGGTCAAGAGGATGCAGGGCCTGATCACCTGCCGCTCCGGCCGCGCCGGCACCAGTTTTGAAATTTTGCTGCCCGCCCGGGGCAGCGCCAGCCAAGTCGTCGGCGTGCAAGCGCGGGCGATGGACTCCGTCTAAGGCCATGATGAACCTGAACCCCGGCAGCTCCGCTGCCAACGCGCCAACCGCCGACACCCCGCGGATGGACATGACCCCGGCCGTGCCGGCTTGCCACGCCAACGGCGGCCCGCGCCTGCTGTTGGTGGACGACGAGCCGCGCCTGCTGTCCTCGCTCTACGAGCTGCTGCGCGACCGCGACTACCAGCTGGTCACGGCCACCTGCGGCAGCGAGGCGCTGGCCCAGCTGAACCGGTTGAAGTTCGACCTGATCCTGCTCGACCTGCGCCTGCCCGACATGAGCGGCCACCAGATCATGGACTTCATCAACGAGCGCGGCATCGAGGGCGACGTCATCGTGATGAGCGGCGACGTCGGCATCGAGGCGGCCATCGGCGCCCTCAAGCGCGGCGCCTACGACTACCTGCGCAAGCCCTACAGCCGCGAGGAGCTGCTCAAGACGGTGCAGAACGCGCTGTCGCAGCGCCGCCTGGCGCAGGACAACGCGCGCATCGCCTCGCAGCTGGAGAACTCGGAGAAGATGTACCGCTACCTGGTCGACAGCTCGCCGGACATCATCTACACCCTGAACCACGAGGGCCGCTTCACCTTCGTCAACGACCGCGTCCAGCAGCTGCTCGGCTTTTCGCGCGAGGAGCTGATCGGCAAGCACTACTCGCTGCTGGTGCACGACGAGGACCGGGAGCGGGCCCGCTACGTGTTCAGCGAGCGGCGCGGCGACACGCGCGCCTCGCGCAGCGTCGAGCTGCGCCTGAAGTGCGGCGGCGACGCCATGGGCGGCGGCCACGAGCGCACCTTCAGCAACACCCTGATGACCATCGCGCTGAACGCCATCGGCGTGCACCAGCCCGAGCAGGAGCCGCGCCAGCGCGAGTACTTCGGCATCTACGGCGTGGCGCGCGACATCACCGACCGCAAGCGCGCCGAGGAGGTGATCTCCTACCAGGCCTACCACGACATCCTGACCGACCTGCCCAACCGCATGCTGTTCAAGGACCGCCTCGGCCTGGCGGTGATCCAGGCCAAGCGCAAGCTGAGCGAGCTGGCGGTGATGTTCGTCGACCTCGACCGCTTCAAGCTGGTCAACGACACGCTGGGCCACGTCAAGGGCGACGAGCTGCTGCAGCAGGTGGCGCTGCGCCTGAAGGAATGCCTGCGCCGCGGCGACACCCTGGCGCGCCAGGGCGGCGACGAGTTCACCATCGTGCTGCCCGAGCTGCGCGACCGGCAGGACGCCAAGGCCATCGCCGACAAGTTCCTCGAGAGCCTGCAGCAGCCGTTCGACCTGGACGGCCACGAGGTGCACATCTCGGCCAGCATCGGCATCGCCATCTACCCGGGCGACGGCGAGAGCATCGACGAGCTGCTGCGCCACGCCGACATCGCCATGTACCAGGTCAAGGCGCTGGGCAAGAACGGCCACAGTTTTTACCACAACTCGATGCTCGACGTGTCGCACCAGAAGATCGCCCTCGAGCAGAGCCTGCGCAAGGCGCTCGAGCAGAACGAGCTGGAGATGTACTACCAGCCGCAGGTCGACGTGGCGAGCGGCCGCATCATCGGCGCCGAGGGCCTGATGCGCTGGAACCATCCGCAGCGCGGCCTGCTGTCGGCCGGCGAGTTCCTGCCCTTCGCCGAGGAGAACGGGCTGATGCTGCCGATCTCCGACTGGATGCTCGGCGCGCTGTGCCGCGACCTGCTGCTGTGGAACGCCGCCGGCGGCGACGCCATCCGCCTGTCGCTCAACCTGTCGCCGCAGTATTTGGACCGCGGCGACTTCTTCGAGAAGATGCGCGGCGCGCTGACCCGCTACGGCATCTCGCCGGCGCAGATCGAGGTGGAGATCACGGAGAACATCTGCATCCGCAACCCGCAGTACGCCATCGAGCAGCTCAACAAGCTGTGCCAGCTGGGCGTGTCGGTGGCGATCGACGACTTCGGCACCGGCTACTCCTCGCTGTCCTACCTGCACCGCTTCCCCATCCACACCATCAAGATCGACCAGTCCTTCGTCAAGGAGATCCACGACGAGCACGGCCACTACCCGGTGATTTTGGCGATCATCTCGATCGCCCGCGGCCTCGGCCTGCACCTGGTGGCCGAGGGCGTCGAGACGGCGCTGCAGGCGCGCTACCTGCAGTCGCACGGCTGCACCACCATGCAGGGCTACTTCTACCACCGGCCGATCTCGCTGTCGAACTTCATCGGCGTGCTGCAGCAGCAGGCCGGCGACAGCGCGCCGCTGCTGCACGCGCCGGCGCCGCAGTTGGCCGACGTCGCCATCCAGGCCTGAGCCGGTGCCGACCGCCCGCGCCGCCGCCAGCACCGACGCCGCCGTTTTGCCGGCGGCGGCGGCCGGCTTCACCGCCGAATTCCTGCGCGTGAAGGCGCTGGCCGAGCGCGGCGTCGCCAACGCCCAGCACAGCCTGGGCTTCATGTACTTCAACGGCCAGGGCATAGGCCAGGACTACGCCTTGGCGCTGGACTGGTACCGCCAGGCCGCCACCGCCGGCCTGGAGCACGCCCAGTACAACCTCGGCGTGATGTACCAGAAGGGCCAGGGCGTGGCGCAGGACTTCCCCGAGGCGGCGCGCTGGTACCAGCTGGCCGCCGAGCAGGGCTACGCCGCCGCCCAGTACAACCTGGGCTGGTTGTACGCCAAGGGCCAGGGCATCGCGCAGGACAGCGAGCAGGCCATGCGCTGGTTCAGCAAGGCCGCCGAGCAGGGCGACGCCGGCGCGCAGAACAACCTGGGCATGATGTACGACACCGGCAAGGGCGTGCCGCAGGACTTCAAGCAGGCCATCGCCTGGTATCGCAAGGCGGCCGAGCAGGGCTACGCGCGGGCCCAGTTCAACCTCGGCCTGCGCTACGACAACGGCCAGGGCGTGCCGCAGGACGCCGGCCAGGCCATCGCCTGGTTCCGCAAGGCCGCCGAGCAGGGCTACGCGCCGGCCCAGTTCAACCTGGCGCTGCGCTTCGACAAGGGCGAGGGCATCGCCCAGGACAGCCAGAAGGCCATCCTGTGGTACCGCCGCGCCGCCGAGCAGGGCCACGCCAGCTCGCAGTTCAACCTCGGCCTGATCTACGACAACGGCCAGGGCGTGCCGCGCGACGACGCCAAGGCGCTGGCCTGCTACCGCAAGGCGGCCGAGCAGGGCCACGCGGCGGCGCAGCACAACGTCGGCCTGCGCCACCAGCACGGCCAGGGCGTGGCGGCCGACCCGGCCGAGGCGGCGCGCTGGTATCTGATGGCGGCCGAGCAGGGCTTCCCGGCGGCGCAATACCATTTGGCGCTGCTGTGCGAGGCCGGCCACGGCGTGGCGCAGGACGACGGCGCCGCCGTCGCCTGGCTGCGCCGGGCGGCCGAGCAGGGCCACCTGCGCGCCCAGTTCGACCTCGGCCTGCGCTACGAGACGGCGCAGGGCGTGGCGCGCGACGAGCGCGCCGCGCTGGCCTGGTTCCGCCGCGCCGCCGAGCAGGGCTACGCCGCCGCCCAGTTCAAGCTGGGCCTGCTGCACGACGACGACGACGGGCCGGCGCCAGATCCGCTGCAGGCCGCCGCCTGGTATCGCCAAGCCGCCGAGCAGGGCCACGCCCAGGCCCAGTTCGCCCTCGGCCTGCGCCACGACAACGGCCAGGGCCTGGCGCGCGACTACGCGCTGGCGCACGACTGGTATCTGCAGGCGGCGCGCCAGGGCCACGGCCGCGCCCAGTTCAACCTGGGCCTGATGTATTTGAGCGGCCAGGGCGCGCCGGCCGACGCCGGCCAGGCCTACCTGTGGCTGGCCATGGCCGAGCGCAACGGCGCCGGCCCGGCCGCCGGAAAGTACCTGCGCCAGGCCGCCGCCCGGCTCGACGCCGGCGCGCTGGCGCTGCTGCGCGCGCGCCTCGCCCTGCCGGCCGAGTAACATCCCGGCTTCGCCGGCGGCCCTTCTTGTATTCGAGGTGAGCGCTCACTGCGCGCCATTCGCCCGGGGTTTCTGTTGCCGTGGTTAAAGAATTTGCCGTTTTCTGCCGTTACAGGTACGACGAGCGGGCATCCGTGCGCCCGTCGTGCCGGACCAACCAGGAAGCGCGCCCCAGCCGACCGCCGCATGCAGATCAACAGCAACCTCCCGTCTCTGAACGCGCAGCGCCACTACCGGCGCTCCGGTGACGAGCTCAGCGTTAGTTTGCAGCGGCTCTCCAGCGGGCTGCGGATCAACTCTGCGCGCGACGACGCGGCCGGGCTGGCGATCGGCGAGCGCTTCAGCACCGGCATACGCGGCAGCAACCGGGCGGCGCAGAACATCAACGACGGCATCTCGCTGGCCCAGGTGGCCGAGGGCGCGCTGGGCCAGATCGTCGACAACTTCCAGCGCATCCGCGAGCTGGCCGTGCAGGCCGCCAACGGCAGCAACAACGCCCTCGACCGCAAGTCCATCCAGGCCGAGGTCGACGCCCTGGTGGCGGCCAACTACCAGATCAACGACACCACCAGCTTCAACCAGGCCAGGCTGATCGACGGCAGCCTGAACACCCAGCTGCAGGTGGGCGCCAACGTCGGCGACGTCGTCGCGCTGACCGTCGGCGCCGCCTTGCAGCAGCGCCACAGCGGCCACGGCATGGCCGACCTGCCGCTGCTGCAGGTGAACCTGAGCGGGGCGGTGGCCGGCGCGCTGAGCGCCGGCGCGTTGACGCTGAACGGCGTGGCGGTCGGCGCCTCGGTGGCCGGCGCGGCGTCGGGCCAGTCGGCGGCCAGCGCCTACGCGGTGGCCAACGCCGTCAACGCCGCCAACGTCCCTGGTGTCGGCGCCAGCGCCAGCACCAGCGTGGCCGGCCTCGCCGGCGGCGCTGGCGCCATCGGCAACGCCACGATCAGCGTCAACGGCGTCGCGCTGGGCGCCATCAACGGCGCCAACGCCAACGCGCTGGCGCTCAGCGCGGCCAACGCCATCAACGGCGCCGGCGCCGGGGTGACGGCCGGCGTCAACGGCAGCACGCTGACGCTGACGGCGGCCGACGGCCGCAACATCGACCTGGCCGGCGCCAACTGGGGCCTGCTCGGCCTGCCGACCGGCACCACGCGCGGCAGCGTCAACATCCTCGACACGGCCGACCTCAAGCAGCACTCGCTCACCGTGGGCGGCAGCAATCCCGCCCTGGCCGGACTGGCGCCGGGCAGCACCAGCGCCACGCCGAACGGCGCCACCGTGCACATCGAGGCGACCACCTCCAGCGGCGAGCCGCCGATCGACCTGAGCAGCTTCGCCGGCGCCACCGCCGCGCTGGACTACATCGACGCCAAGCTCGACGAGATCGGCACGATCCGCTCCGGCCTGGGCGCGCTGCAGAACCGGCTGGACGCGGCGCACGCCGCTGCGCTCGACCGCGTGGTGAACCTGTCGGCGGCACGCTCGCGCATCGTCGACACCGACTACGCCAGCGAGATGGCGCAGCTGACCCGCGCCCAGATCCTGCGGCAGGCCGGCGCCTCCATGCTGGCCCAGGCCAACCTGCTGCCCAACCAGGCCTTGCAGCTGCTGCGCTAGCGCCCGGCGCCGGCCGTCGCCGCTCAGCTCAGGCAGTAGTTGCGCGGCTCGATCTGCGGCGGCAGCTCGGTCTCGCCCAGGCTCTCGCGCAGGCCGATCTCGATCGAGCGGCAGATGGCGTCGAGCGCCAGGTCGTTGTCCTCGGTGCCGAAGGGCTCCTCGATCTCGTCGCCGACCGCGTCCAGGCCGAAGAAGGTGTAGGCGACGATGGCCACCACGAAGGGGGTCATGAAGCCGATGGTGTCGACCAGGCCGAACGGCAGCAGGAAGCAGTACAGGTAGGCGGTGCGGTGCAGCAGCAGGGTGTAGGAGAAGGGGATGGGCGTGCTCTTGATCCGCTCGCAGGAGGCGGCCGAGGCCACCATCGCCGAGATGGTGGCGTCGATGGCCGGCGCGATGCAGGGATCGAGCCGGCCCTGTTCGAGGCAGTGGCGCAGGTCGGCGCCCATCGCCAGCATCATGCGGTCCGGCTTGTTGCTGGCGCCGGCCAGCGCGCGCGCCTCCTCTGGCCGCAGATAGCAGCGGTATTCGTGGCTGCGGTCCTGCCCGCGCAGCAGGTCGCGCAGCGCGCAGACGTAGGCGATGCTGCGGTAGACCATGCGCACCCGCACGTCGTCCAGGCCGAGGCTGGCGTGGGCCGGCGGGCCGCCGCTGATCAGGCTTTGGCACTGGCGCGACAGGTTGCGCCCGCGCAGCACCAGCTCGCCCCACAGCTTGCGGGCCTCCCAGTAGCGGTCGTAGGCGGCGTTGTTGCGGAAGCCGAGGAAGATCGCCAGCGGCAGGCCGATCATGCTGAACGGGATGGTGGTCAGGGTGATCTTCAGCTTGAACAGGTCGCCGTGGCTGAGCGTGACCAGGGTGGCCAGCAGGGTGTTGAGGATCAGGCTGGGCAGGATGCGCGGCAGCACCGAGCCGCGCAACAACAGGAACAGCCGCAGGCCCGACGGGCGGTCGCGCACAATCATGCCAGTTCAACCATGATATACCTCAAGGAATTCGTTAATATATGAACGATTAAATCATTAATATATTAACGAGTCAAGCGGTATAATCGGCCCAGCCTGGCCCGACAGGCGCCACCGGGAGAGCGCCGTGCCGCACCAGATCCACTATCCGAACCTGCCGCAGCGCCTGCTGAAGGCGCGCGACAACCTGATGGCGCAATTCCGTCCCATCCTGCACCAGTTCGGCGTGACCGAGCAGCAGTACCGCATCCTGCGCGTGCTCGACGAGCACGCCGAGCTCGAGCCGCGCGAGATCGTCGAGCTATGCCAGATGCTGGCGCCCAGCCTGTCGGGCGTGCTGGCGCGGATGGAGGAGGTCGGCATGGTGGCGCGCCAGCGCGTGGAACTCGACCAGCGCCGCGTCATGGTGCGCCTGGCGCCGGCCGGCGCCGCGCTGCTGGCGCGGATGGGGCCGCTGATCGACCAGCAATACGCGCGCATGGAGCAGGCCTGGGGCGGCGACGCCTTCGCCCGGCTGCTGGCGGCGCTCGACGAGTTCAACCGCGCCGCCGGCCTGCCGCTGGCGGCCGCCGCGCTGCCGGCGCCGGCGGCGCGCGGCGACACAGAGGACTAGCCGAGCAGCGACATCACCATCGACGAGATGCTGTTGGTCTGGCGCAGCACCGTGCCGCCGGCCTGCAGTAGCATCTGGTTCGACAGCATGTTGGCGCTTTCCTGGGCGAAGTCGGTGTCCATCACGCGGCCCATGGCCACGCGGGTGTTGCCGCGCATATTGGCCAGGTTGTTGTCGGCGTGGCCCAGGCGGTTGGCGCTTGCGCCCAGGCTGGCGCGCACGCCGGCGACGGCGTCGATCGCGCCTTGCAGCTTGCCGATGCTGGCCGAGGCCGCGCTGGCGATCACCAGGTCGGTGCCGGCGCCCGGCCGGTCGACGCCGAAGGTGTCGTAGGTGCTGGCGGCGCCGTGCAGGGCGAGGTGCATGGCGTCCAGTTGCGCCGTCAGCCGGACCGTCATGACCTCTTGGCCCGAGGCGCCGATCTGGAAATCGACCGCCTTCGAGAAGACCCCGTCGACCGCCGTCACGGCCGCCACGGCGGTGGCGTACTGCTGGGCGTCGAGGGCGGCCGCGCTGGCGACGGCGGCGTTGGCGCTGGCCCCGACGATGGCGCCGGCGGCGGCGGCCAGCGCCGCCCGGGTCGCCGCCGTCGAGCCGGCCTGGTCGGCGGCGAGGGCGGCGTTGTGGTTGTTTTGGGCGTTCGCCAAGGCGGCGGCGGCGGCGCCGCTGGCGGCGGCGGCGGCCGCGCTGGCCGCGACCACGTTGGCCTTTTCCACCGTGGTGTCGCCCAGCAGCAGCCTGGCGCCGCCGAAGCTGGTGTTGCTGGAAATACGGCTCAGCTCATGGCTCAGCGCGGTGAACTCGGCCTGCAGCGCCGTGCGGTCGGCGTTCGTGGTGGAGCCGTCGGCGGCCTGGATGGCCAGGTCCTTCATGCGGACCAGGATGTTGCCGCTTTCATTCAGCGCGCCCTCGGCGGTCTGCAGCATGGACAGCGACTTCTGGATGTTGCCCATCGCCGCCGCCATGCCGTGGCTCTGCGCCGACAGGCGGGTGGCGATCTGCAGCCCGGCGGCGTCGTCCATCGCCGAGTTGACCCGGTAGCCGGTGCCCAGCCGCGTCATGGCGTGCGCCATCCTGCCCTCGGTGCGGCCGAGCGAGGAGAGTGCCGACAAGGAGGCGGTGTTGGTGTGCAGGCTCAGCATGGGGGCGTCTGACGCGGGTCGGATCGGGCCGGGATCGGGCGGTGGCGGTGGTCGCTACATTGTACAAGATGTTAACCAAGAGTAATAGTTTTACCTTGGTTTCCGGTCATGCCGCGTTTGATCGGTGACCAGGCGCGGCGGGATGGGGTGCCGCGCGGGCGGCCGGCGGAGCGCGCTTTGCGCCGTCCGCCGTGGAAGGTTGTCAACCATGCGCAAAGCCGTGTCGAGCGCGCCTATCGCGGGTGTGGCTCAATGGGAGAGCAGAAGCTTCCCAAGCCCTGCCGCCTCGCTAAACGCCACTATTCATGCGCGTTTCAAACGCGTGAATATGCGATCACGCAAAAACTCCACCTCAATCAACAGTTATCTGCCATCAGCAGATATGATTAACGCGGCTATAGCGATTAATTATCATAAAGATAGCCAAACTGCGGCCACGGTCCATAGAACATATGATTTCACCGTTGCTACTAATCATACTAATTCAGACTCGACGCTGTGTTCCTTCCGATGGTTCAACACCTCAGATTGACTGGGACCCCAACCTTGCTCATCAGGTTTACTCAGCAGATTACAAAGCCGGCATACAATACCCTGCGATGGCGTTAGCGCATGAGATCGCGCATGTATTAGGAATGGACGAAAATCAAGCCACAGCTTTCGAAACGCAAATCGCACTTGAACTGGGTGAGCCAACTCGCGGAAATTATCAACTTGTTACCCAGGAGAAGATTTATGTCGAGAATTCAACTGAATATAGTGCAAATGGGCAATTTACTAAAAAATTTAGATGGCACGCATACCGTTAGCGGCACATATAATGGAACTCTCGCTGAAAAGACTGTTCCAGCCATGGGGTGGGGAGCGGGCGCATCGGGTGGCGGTGGAATTATTTCCGTGGGCAATATCCTCATTCTTCCTTCGACAGCACCAGGAAAGCACGATGCAAGTCATTGGCAAAATGTCCCTTACCAACAAGAAATGGGAAAGGAATCGCACTCGTTTTCCCATAATCATCAACATGGGGATGGAGCTAACGTTCTCGCCAATACGCCAGCCGATTCCACTAACAGTTTCCACACAGATGAACATGCTATTATAGTCGGACAGCCACACCAACCTGTCCATGGACATTTCTAATAAATATTTATAATTACTAGTCTTCAGACTAGTGATTCAGGAAATGGAGAAATATTTATGTTAAAATTAATCTATCTTTCATCCATCGTTTTTTTTATCACTGCTTGTGCTAGTTCGGTTGCTCAAGAAAAAAATAGAAGCGAAGTCGAGAATAAAAATACCCCACCCGATACAACTAATCACCAGAAAGATGCGACTCTACCGAACGCAGTGGCTTGGGATTATTTTGTGCATAGCGGTGCCAAGATATGGGCTTGCCGGGAAATCGAATCTGGGAAACTCGTGTTGAATAAGTTTTGCCGCGATACGGAAAAAAATGATCTGCAGTGGCTAGGCGATGTAGTGCCGTCAAATTTCCGAGGCCAACTTATAGATTAACAAGCTTTCTATAGCATTATCTGTATTCCATATCTTCTCGGCCATCACACCTTGGTGACATTGGCCATCACACTTTTGATCACAGCGGCCACTCAGAAACGTTGTCAACAATGCGCAAAGCCGCGTAGAATGCGCCTATCGCGGGTGTAGCTCAATGGTAGAGCAGAAGCTTCCCAAGCTTACGACGAGGGTTCGATTCCCTTCACCCGCTCCAGGACAGCGTTCGCTATCCCGGCCCGCAGTCTCCAGCCCAGCCACTTCGGAAGTCCAATGCGATTCGCCACGGCATCGATCCTCTGCACGCTTGTTTCCTACCCGACGCTGGTGTTCATGGTGACGATCTTCATTCTGCCGCCGCTGGGCTTCTACTTCGGCGTCAAGGCGTATGCGCAGGGGCGGCGCGAAGATCGGCACCGGCGCACACGGGACCGTCTGCTGTCGGCCTTCCCCATGTTGTTCGCCGGTGCCAGTTTCTTTCTTCAGCTGTACATGGTCAACCACCTCTACCAG
The DNA here is from genome assembly GCF_900114705.1 of Rugamonas rubra. Lineage (GTDB taxonomy): Bacteria > Pseudomonadota > Gammaproteobacteria > Burkholderiales > Burkholderiaceae_D > Rugamonas > Rugamonas rubra. The sequence goes on along the minus strand of NZ_FOTW01000017.1, from coordinate 29,354 downwards.
GCCTGATTCGACGCCGGTCCTACTCGAACGGCTCCACTTCCAGCACCACCACATACGCCAGCCAGCCGCCTACTTGCCTTTGTCCTTGCGCGAGGCATGGCCATGACGATCAAGATATGGCAAAGATTGCCAAGGCTAGTACAATTGTGAGGACAATGAGTTCGAAGGGCATGCCATGGCGATGAATATCAATCTGACTCCGCAGCTGGAGGAAATGGTGCGACAAAAAGTTGTGTCCGGCTTGTATACGTCGGCTAGCGAGGTCGTGCGGGAAGCTCTGCGTCTGATGGAGGAGAAAGACCAACTGCGGGCGGCTCGGCTCGCGCAGTTGCGACAGGAAATACAGGACGGACTGGACAGCGGCCCAGCTGTTGCGTGGGATGCGGAAGCCCTGAAGCACGCCGGGCGCGCCAGGCGCAAGGCGAAGAGCGGCGGCGAGGCTTAAATGCCGGTGGTGCGGCTGCGCCCGCGTGCCAGCGCCGATGTTGCCGAGATCTGGGACTACATCGCCGAAGACAGCGAGGCGCGGGCAGATGCTTTTCTGGACCGGCTCGATGCGAAGTTCCAAGTACTGGCCGGGCGGCCAGGTCTAGGTCGGCGTCGCGGTGAGCTACTTGCGGATTTGCAAAGCTTCCCGTTCGAGCGTTACGTGATCTTTTACGTTGCGATTGTTGACGGTATCGAAGTGGTCCGGGTACTTCATGGTGCGCGCGATATTGATGCCCAATTTCACCAGGAAGTCTAGTCCGTAGAAAGTGTTAGACATCCTCGCAGCATGCTCGTCTCGCCGGCGCTACTCGAACGGCTCCACGTCCAGCACCACCACATACGCCAGCCGCTTGCCCTGCCAGTCGCCGCCGCCGCGCACCATGGCGTCGCAGGTGGTCGGCTGGCCGGCCAGCTCGGCGGCGGCCAGGCGCTGGCGGAAGCGCAGCGCGTCCTTGGGCGCCAGGTAGCCGACCATGCGGCCGGCCATGAACACCGCCACCGCCTTGTCCTCGTAGTGGTTGTGGTCGTCCGGCAGCAGCACCGCCTGGTAGGGCGCGTTGGCGGACTGCGCGCCGTGCTCGCCGGCCAGTTCGCCGATGGTGGCCTGGTAGCGCGACTCGCTGCTCACCTCGACCAGGAAGCGGCCGCCGTCGGACCAGTGCCGCACCGGGCTGGTGTCGGGCAGCGAGGGGATGTAGGGGCCGCCGGCGCGCGGCGGCGGCGCGGCCGGCCGCGCTGGCCCGCTCCTGAGGATCGCGTACACCGCCAGTCCGGTGAGCAGGATGATGACGAGGGAAATCAGGTGGTTCATGACAGGTCCGCTAGGTCGAAAGGACGCTATCTTAGCGCAAGTGGCCGGCTAGACCATGCAAAACGGCATAACGTATAATAGCGTCCCTAGCCAGATTCCCCTCTCGATCCCATGTCCTCAGATACCCCAGCCAACGGCCCAGCGCGGCCGATGTTATACGACCCGAGCGAACACCGCATCCGCAGCTTCGTCACGCGCGCCGGCCGCCTGTCGATCGCCCAGGCGCGCGCGCTGGAGGAGCTGGGTCCGAAGTTCATGCTGCCCTACGTGAAGGCGCCGCTGGACTACCAGCTGGCCTTCGGCCGCAAGGCGCCGGTGATCTTCGAGATCGGCTTCGGCATGGGCGCGACCACCTCGCACATCGCCAAGGCGATGCCGGAGAAGGACTTCATCGGCGTCGAGGTGCACACGCCGGGCGTGGGCAGCCTGCTCAAGCAGATCGGCGAGCAGGACATCACCAATCTGCGCCTGATCCAGCACGACGCCGTCGAGGTGTTGAACAACATGATCCCGGACGCCTCGCTGGACGGCGTGCACATCTACTTCCCCGACCCGTGGCACAAGGCGCGCCACAACAAGCGCCGGCTGATCCAGCCGCCGCTGGTCAAGCTGCTGACCGAGAAGCTGGCGCCGGGCGGCTATCTGCACTGCGCCACCGACTGGCAGGAGTACGCCGAGCAGATGCTGGAAGTGCTGGGCGGCGAAGCCGGCCTGCAGAACAGCGTCGAGGGCTACGCGCCGCAGCCGGCCTACCGCCCGCTGACCAAGTTCGAAAACCGTGGCATCAAGCTGGGCCACGGCGTTTGGGATCTGGTCTTCCTCAAGAAGCCTGGCTGACAAAACCCAGCGGCGCAAATCTAGGGTCAGACCCTGAGGGTCTGACCCTGGCTCTGCGCCCTTTGGGTTTGGTAGCCGCCGGCGCCGCTTCGCACAATGCCGCTCAGGCGGCGGCCGGCTTCAGCCCGGCGCGCGCGCCCAACGGCAGGAAGGCCAGCAGGTTCCCCGCCAACACCAGGCCCAGGCCGGCGAAGGCCGGCGCGGTCCAACGGTAGCCTTCGTAGACGGTCGACAGGGTCAGCGCGACGACGGGGAACAGCACCGTCGAGTAGGCCGCCCGGTCCGGCCCGATCCGTCCCACCAACAGCAAGTACGCCGTGAAGCCCACCACCGATCCGACCAGCGCCAGGTACAGCAGCGAGGACAGGTAGCGCGCGTCCGGCGCCGGCGCGAACGGCATGCCCAGCGCCAGCGCGGCGGCGCCGAGGATGCTCGCGCCGATCAGCATGGCCCAGCTGTTGGTCAGCCACGGCGTCAGGCCGAGCGCCTGCATGCGGCTCGACAGCAAATTCCCGCAGGAGAAGCACAGCGTGCCGAGCAGCGCCAGGCCCAGGCCGAGCAGCATGCCGCCGTCGTGCCAGTGGCCCTGCATCTGCGGCAGGAACAGCAGGGCGATGCCGGCCAGGCCCAGCAGGGCGCCCAGCATCACCTGCGGCCGGATGGCGCGGCCGAGGAACAGGCGGCCGTTGACGGCGTTCCACAGCGGCGCGGTGGAGAACACCACGGCGACCAATCCGCTGGGCACCCATTGGCTGGCGTAGTAGAAGCACAGGAAGTTACAGCAGAATAGGGATACTCCCTGCGCCAGCAGGTAGCGCCAGGCCCGGCGTGGCGGCCATGCCGGCTGGCGGCGCAGCAGCAGGAAGGCCATCAGCACGGCGCTGGCGAGCCAGAAGCGGTAGGCGATCGACACCGGGGCCGGCACCACGCCGAGCTGGAAGGTGATGGCGATCCAGGTGGTGCCCCAGATCAGCACGGTGAGCAGGTAGAGGAAAACGTTCATTGCATCGGCACCTAGACGGGCTGCGTGGCAGCGGTGCGGCCAGTGTGGCGCGGCGCGGCGGGCGCCGCTTGTCTGGGCTTGCGCAGTATCGCCGCACTTGTCCCGGCTTGCGCTTTTCGGCGCCGGCGCGCCGGGGCGGGGCCGCCGCCATGCTAGACTTGGCTGTCTCTTTTTGCCACCCTCGGCCACTTCCTTGACCATACGCCCAGCCATGCCGAGCGCCGCCGCCACCACCAACCACCACCACGTCGCCGGCGCGCTGGCCCACGCCGTGTTCAACACCATGGCCTCGACCGAGGCGACGCTGGAGCGCTTCGCCGTGCTGGGCGACGGCCTGGCTGCGGCCATCTGGCAGCGCGACACGCGCGAGGCGCAGACCCACTACAAGCAGCCCGGCCACCACACGCTGTCCTACTACATGGGCGGCGGCTACCGCACCTCGCGCGGCGAGCGGCCCGGCTTGTACGGCGCGCCGCGCCTGCTGTGCACCATGCCGGACTGGCACGAGTCGAGCTGGATGGTGCGCGGTCCGCTGCGCTTCCTGCACCTGTACTTCATGCCGGAGCACTTCACGCGGCGCGCCGTGGTGGAGCTGGACCGCGAGCCGCGCGAGCTGACCCTGGCCGACCGCACCTACTTCGAGGACGGCCGCCTCGGCCGCCTGTGCGAGGCGCTGGTGGCCATGCCCTGGGACGACGCCGACCACCGGCTGCGCGCCAACGAGCTGGCGCACGCCACGCTGAGCGAGCTGCTGCGGTCGCAGTCGGCGCACAAGCGCCCGGACGGCCGCCCGCGCGGCGGCCTGGCGCCGCTGGTGCGGCGCCGGCTGGCCGACTACATCGAGCACAATCTTGGGGGCGGCATCACGCTGGGCATGCTGGCGCTGCAGGCCAATCTGTCGGAGTTCCACCTGGCGCGCATGTTCCGCATCTCCTTCGGCATGCCGCCGTCGGCGTGGATCGCGGCGCGCCGGCTGGACCGCGCGCGTTTGCTGTTGCGGGACGGCGAGCTGCCGCTGCAGCAGGTGGCCGACGCCTGCGGCTACGCCGACCTGAGCCACTTCAGCCACCGCTTCCGCGACAGCCTGGGCGTGCCGCCCAGCCGCTATCGCGCCATCCTGCGCGCCTAGGCCAGGCCGCCTAGAGCATCTCGGCGATCATCGCGACGATCTCGTCGCCGTAGGAGGCCAGCTTCTTCTCGCCCACGCCGGACACGCCGCGCAGCTCGCCGAGCGAGGTCGGCTTGGCCTTGGCGATCTCGCGCAGGGTGGCGTCGACGAAGATCACGTAGGCCGGCACGTTGTGGGTGCGCGCCGTCTCGACGCGCCACCAGCGCAGCTTGTCGAAGATGGCCTGCTCGGAGTTCGACAGGTCGGTCTCCACATAGCCCTTCGAGGCGGTGGTCGGGCGCTTCTGCTTGACCGGCTTCTGGTACTGGCGCAGTTGCACCTTCTGGCCGCCCTTGAGCACCGGGCGGGCCGCGTCGGTCAGTTTGAGCGAGCTGTATTGTTCGTGGTCGACGGTGACCAGGCCGAGGGCGATGGTCTGGCGCAGGATGGCGCGCCACTCCTGCTCGCTGCGGTCGGCGCCGATGCCGAACACCGACAGGGAGTCGTGGTGCCAGGTCTTGATGCGTTCCGTCTCGACGCCCCGCAGCACCTCGATGGTGTGGCCGGCGGCGAAGCGCTGGTCGACCCGGTAGATGGCCGACAGCAGCTTCTGCACCGGCACCGTGCCGTCGAAGGAGACCGGCGGGATCAAACAGGTGTCGCAGTTGCCGCAGGGCGAGGACTGCTCGCCGAAGTAGTCGAGCAGGCGCACGCGCCGGCAGCTCAAGGTCTCGCACAGGCCGAGCATGGCGTCGAGCTTGGTGCCGAGCACGCGCTTGAAGGTCTCGTCGGCCTCGGACTCGTCGATCATGCGCCGCTGCAGCACCACGTCCTGCAGGCCGTAGGCCATCCAGGCGTCGGCCGGGGCGCCGTCGCGGCCGGCCCGTCCGGTCTCCTGGTAGTAGCCCTCGATGCTCTTGGGCAGGTCGAGGTGGCAGACGAAGCGCACGTCCGGCTTGTCGATGCCCATGCCGAAGGCGATGGTGGCGACCATCACGATGTTCTCCTCGCGCAGGAAGCGGGACTGGTGCTTGCTGCGCTTGGCGTGGTCCATGCCGGCGTGGTAGGCCAGCGCGCGGATGCCGTTCTCGTTGAGGAACTCGGCGGTCTCCTCGACCTTTTTGCGCGACAGGCAGTAGACGATGCCGCAGTCGCCGCCGTGCTCGCTGGTGATGAAGTCGAGCAGCTGCTTGCGGCCGTTGCCCTTCTCGACGATCTGGTAGCGGATGTTGGGCCGGTCGAAGGAGGAGACGAACTGCATCGCGTCGTTCAACTGCAGGCGGTCGGCGATCTCGGCGCGGGTCTGCTGGTCGGCGGTGGCGGTCAGGGCGATGCGCGGCACGTCGGGGAACTGCTCGTGCAGGATCGACAGCTTGATGTACTCGGGGCGGAAGTCGTGGCCCCACTGCGAGACGCAGTGCGCCTCGTCGATGGCGAACAGGGCGATCTTCGAGTTCTGGAACAGGTTCAGGCAGCGCTCGGTCATCAGCCGCTCGGGGGCGACGTAGACCAGGTCGATCTCGCCGGTGCGCACCAGCCGCTCGATGCGGCTGGCCTCCTCGTAGGTCTGGGTCGAGTTGAGGAAGGCGGCGCGCACGCCGACCTCGGCCAGCGCGTCGACCTGGTCCTGCATCAGCGCGATCAGCGGCGAGACCACCACGCCGACACCGTCGCGCAGCAGCGCCGGGATCTGGTAGCACAGCGACTTGCCGGCGCCGGTCGGCATCAGCACCAGGGCGTCGCCACCGTTGCTGACGTGTTCGACGATCTGCGCCTGTTGGCCGCGGAAGGCCGGGTAGCCGAAGACGGTCTGCAACTGGTGCAGCGCGCGCGCTGAGGTGTCCTGCTCGTTCATATGCTTCTAACTCTTTACTTTGGTTGGCCGGCCGCGGGGCCGGCCGTTAGCCGGCCTTAGTCGACCCAGACCACCAGGCCGTAGTGGGCGGTGGCGATCACCACCAGGCCGAAGACGATGCGGTACCAGGCGAAGATGGTGAAGTCGTGGCTGCTGATGTAGCGCAGCAGCCAGCGCACGCACAGGAAGGCGGAGGCGAAGGCGGCCACGGTGCCGATGCCGAACATTGGCAGGTCGGCGGCCGACAGCAGGGCGCGCTCCTTGTACAGCGAATACACGGTGGCGCCGAGCAGGGTCGGGATGGCCAGGAAGAAGGAGAACTCGGTGGCCACCTTGCGCGACAGGCCGAACATCATGCCGCCGATGATGGTGGCGCCGGAGCGGCTGGTGCCTGGGATCAGGGCGAAGGCCTGGGCGATGCCCATCTTCAGCGCGTCGAGCGCGGTCATGTCGTCGACCGAGTGGACCCGCACCGCCACCGGATTGGCCTTGGCGCGGCGCTCGACCAGCAGGATGATGACGCCGCCGACGATGAAGGCCAGCGCCACCGGCACCGGCTTGAACAGCACCGCCTTGATGGCCTTGCCGAACACCAGGCCGAGGGCGGCCAGCGGCACGAAGGCGATGCCGACGTTGACGGCGAAGCGCTGCGCCTTGGCGTCGCTGAACAGGCCGCGCAGCACGCTGCAGATGCGGGCGCGGTATTCCCAGCAGACGGCGAAGATGGCGCCGGCCTGGATGACGATCTCGAACACCTTCATCTTCTCCTCCATGCCCTGGAAGTTGAGCAGGCTGTCGGCCAGGATCAGGTGGCCGGTGGAGGAGATGGGCAGGAACTCGGTGAAGCCTTCGACCAAGCCCATGACCAGGGCCTTGAGCGCGAGAATGATATCCATGAATTATTGTTTTAACACGTACTAATTGGGGACGGGAAACAGCCGGGCGCGTCGCCGCGTGCTGCGCGGGTTCGCAGCTTACCATGCCGGGGCGCCGCGTTCATCAATCGGGCACAAGCGGGGTGGATTTTTGTGCGGCGCAGCGCGGAGTCGGGAATCTTTCGTCTCCTTCTTGCATGGTCATTTTTTTGGGGCTGCCCAAATTTGCAGCAGTTGTCATGTTGTGGGAAAATGAAACGATGGACACCCTGAAACCGAAAGTGAAAGTGAAAGCTGCGCACAAGGACGCTCCCACAGCTGGCCGCTGCGAAGTTGGCCCGGCGCAAAGCAGGGTAGCGAATCCCTACGCCATGTCGCCACAGGCCGCCGCAAAGGCCGTGCTGCGTGCCGGTATCGTCACCGCAGGCGGCAAGCTTACACGCGTCTACAAGTGATTGCCGGTCAGCTGCTCCTCGCCTACCACGGATGCGATATCACGACGCGGGATGATTTGGTGTGCGGCCGACTTGCGCATCTCGACCATAGTCACAACCCTTACGACTGGCTGGGACCAGGCGCCTATTTCTTTGAGGGGGACATTGAGCGAGCGTATATGTTTGCTTATGCGTCGCATAACAATCCCGCGAAAATGTACACGGCAAGACCTATTGGCACGCCTGCGGTCGTCGGTGCCGTGCTTCGAGTTCAGCATTGCTTGGACATGACCACGCAAGCAGGAATCAATGAATTCTGCATGGCCTATCCTGTTTTACTCGCTGGATTGGCAGAGACCGGCAGCCCCGTTCCAGAGAATTGCGCTGCGGGCGAAGATGATGCCGACATCATTCTGCGCAAGCTGGACAACGCCGTATTCACATTGATACACGATGTCCGGGCCAATAGCATCCCGCCATTGCAACCGTTTCAAGCCGTGCGCGGGGCATTCCATCAAGGTGGTGAGGTAGCGCCTAAATCTGGGTTTCACAAGGAAACGCATGTGCAGATTGCGTTGCGGGACAACAGTTGTGTGGAAGGGTGGTTCTTGCCCCGGGGCCAGAAAATACTGTCCGGACAAGAATATCTCGACGCTCGGGCGAAGTGCAACGCCATGGGGCGCAACCGAAAACCCAGGCGGCGTCCACCAGCGACGTAGCCAGCTGCATTGACATCGTACCGTTCAGGCCGGCGCGGTGGCGCGCTCCAGCTCGCCGAGCCACAGCAGCGCCCGCTCGCGGCTGTCGCCGCACATCTCGGCCGAGGCCTGCAGGCCGGCGCAGCAGGCTGGCCGCTCCGGGCGGCCGAAGATCAGGCAACGGTTGTCGTCGGCCAGCTGGACGCAGCGCACGCCGGCCGGCTTGCCGTCGGGCATGCCGGGGATGGCGCTGGAGATCGACGGAGCGGTGCAGCAGGCGCCGCAGCCGGGACGGCAGGCGACGGGGGGGAGGGCAGTGTTCATGGACGGGTCCGGCGACGCCGCAGCGGCGCGGCGGGCAGGGCGCTATTCTACTCGGCTTCGGCCGGCCCGGCGCGGCGGCCGAAGCCGCCCGGCGCGTCCAGCGCGTCCGCCGGTGCCCGGGCCGTGCGCCGCGCCGGCGGCTCAATCCCCGGCCAGGCCGGCATCCAGGCCGGTGGGCGCGGCCGGCCGCGCCAGCCAGTCCGCCACCTGCTGCGCCACCCAGGCGCCGGCGTCGAGCGGCAGGTCGTGGCCGGCGTCCGGGTGGATGCGGCAGGGCGCCCGCCAGGCCGCCGCCAGGCGCTGCGAGCAGCGCGGGTCGACCAGGCGGTCGCCGGCGCCGGCCAGCACCAGCAGCGGCACCGCCGGGCGCGCCGCCGGGGCGGTGTAGCGCGCCGCCGAGAGCAGCTGGCGCAGCGCGTTGGCGCGCCCCACCGGAAACTCGCGCTGGTAGTCCAGCCACTGCGCCAGCAGCTCGGCGCGCGGACCGTCGCGGCTGGTCAGGCGCAGGATCAGCTCCTCCTGGCGCCGCGCGCCGCCGCGCAGCAGCAGGGCGGCGATGGCGCCGTAGTTCTGCCAGCGCAGCCGCTGGTGGAAGGGGCTGAACGGCCGCATGCTGGTGTTGAGCAGCACGCAGCCGGCCAGCTCCCCGGGATGGCGGGCGGCCCACTCGACCGCCACCATGCCGCCCAGCGACAGCGCCAGCAGGTGGTAGGGCGGCGCCAGGCCGCGCCCGCGCAGCTCGGCGCGGCAGAATTCGACCATGTCGGCCACCCGCGTCGCGCTGCGCAGGCGGTGCCGCGTGCCGTTGCCGGGCAGGTCGGGCGTGGCCACCACGGCGTCCGGCAGCGCCTGCGCCAGCAGGGCCGGAAAGCCGCCCCAGTGGCGCTGTTCGCGCATCAGGCCGCGCAGCAGCACCCAGTTGCTCATGCGCCGTACCAGCGCGCCAGCGCGCGGTGCTGCTGGTCCTTGCGCGCGTGGCCCTGCGGCGCCCAGCGCACGTGGCTGGCGGTGGCGCGCATCAGGAAGTCGAACCACACCAGGTGGCGCCGCAGCACGCGCTGCAGGCGGTGGGTGGCGGTCGGGTTGAAGATGGCGACGCGGTTGAACAACTGGCGCGGGTTCTTCTTGACCCACAGCCAGGAGCCCATCTCCAAGGTCAGCGGCAGGAACACGCGGGCGTTGTCGGCGGTGCCGTTCAGGTACAGGTAGTCCCACAGGTCGCCGTGGGTGCGGTACTGCCGGCTCTGCGGCTCGAACACGTAGTTGTGGTTGGGGTAGCTCTCGCTGAATAGTTCCTCCAGCGCGCCGACCTCGGCAAGGTGGGCGATCGGCACCCGGGTGTGGGCGTGCGGGAACCAGATGCGGTCGCGCAGGCCGAAGCCGGAGTGGCAGTCGAGCGCCATGCTGAACTGGCGCGGCAGCAGCTCGCGCTCGACCAGCTGGCAGACGGCGCGGCTCTCGGCCTGCATCGGCGCGTCGGCGGCGCCGCGATACCAGGGCAGGTGGCGGCTGTAGCGCTGGCCGCCCAGCATGAACGGCACCTTCTCGACGGCCGACAGCGGGGCGTTGCGCATCAGGTCGACGCCCTGCGGGTTGCAGCGGGTGGCCTGCCACATGCCGCCCGGGTTCACCAGCGGCATGAACACCAGCCGCAGCGACTCGAGCTGCTGGTGCAGCGTGTGGTCCCAGCGCAGCCGCGCCAGCAGGCTTTCGAGGAAGGACAGGATGATCTGGCTGCCGATGCGCTCGAGGCCGTGGATGCCGCCGAAGAAGCCCAGCGCCGGCACCGCCGGGTCCGGGTTGCCGATGGCCAGCGAGTAGACCGGGAACCGGCGCCCGTCGATGGCCACGGTGCACGGCGTGTCGACCTGGAAATGCCCGGCGCCGGCGTCGATCAGGCGCTTCAGGGCGATCAGCTCGGGCAGGTTCTTCTCGGACATGGAGGCGGCGCAGAAAGGAGGTGTCCGCCAGTGTAGCCGCTTGCCCGGCGCTTGTCTGTTTTGCCTGCCGCGCCGCAGCCCACCGTGGCGCGGTAGAATCGCCCCTGCGCCATCCGGCCCCGTCGTCCCGTTCGAAGAGGAGTAGCACCATGTCCACGTCCCAGTCCGTATCGCGTCTAGGCAAACTGTTGTTGATCGCCCTGCTGGCGCTGGGCGGCGCGGCCGAGGCCAGGCGGCCGCAGCAGCAAGGCGGCGCCGCCGGCGTCGACGGCCAGCCCGGCCAGTTCGACTACTACGCCGTGGCGCTGAGCTGGTCGCCCTCGTTCTGCGCCACCCGCAACGACCCCAACCAGTGCGCCAGCGGACGCCGCCTCGGCTTCGTGCTGCACGGCCTGTGGCCGCAGTGGCAAAAGGGCTATCCGCAGAGCTGCTCGACGCAGCCGCTGCCGGCCGCCGTGCGCGCCAAGTACGCCGGCCTGTTCCCCTCGCCCGGCCTGATCGGCCACGAGTGGCCCAAGCACGGCACCTGCTCCGGCCTGGAGCCGGCCGCCTACTTCGAGCTGAGCGCCAAGTTGCAGAAGCAGTTGGCGATCCCGCCGCAGTTCCAGGCGCCGAGCGCGCCGGTGCGCGTCAGCATCGCCGAGTTCGGCGCCGCCTTCCAGCGCGCCAACCCCGGCCTGGCGGCGCACGCCGTGCTGCCCTTCTGCAGCGGCGGCGGCCGCTTCCTGCGGGAGCTGCACGCCTGCTGGGGCAAGGACGGCGCCTCGCTGAGCTGCTCGGCCGACGAGCTCAAACGCTCCAACCGCAGCTGCGGCCAGGACTCCTTCCTGCTGCCCAGCGTGCGTTGAGGGGCGGGCGCCGACCGGACGGGGCGTCCGCGCCTCAGCCGGCCAGCGCCAGCCGGTAGCCGACCGCCGTCTCGGTGAGCAGGTGGCGCGGCTGCGCCGGCTGGTCCTCCAGCTTGTGGCGCAGCTGCCCCATGTAGACGCGCAGGTAGTGGCCGTCCTCGCTGTGCACCGGCCCCCAGACCGCGCTGAGCAGGCGCGTGTTGCTGACGGTGCGGTCGGCCTGGCCGGCCAGCACCGCCAGCAGGCGGTACTCGGTCGGCGTCAGGTGGACCCGGCGGCCGGCCTTGCTGACGTGGCGCTCCTCCAGGTCGACGGCGACGTCGCCGAAGCGCACCAGGCCGGCCGGCTCGCGCCGCCCGGCCTGGCGCTGCCGGCGCAGCGTGGCGCGGGCGCGCGCCAGCAGCTCGGCCATGCTGAAGGGCTTGGCCAGGTAGTCGTCGGCGCCGGCGTCGAGGGCGCGGATCTTGTCGCCGCAGTTGGTGCGCGCCGACAGCACGATGACCGGCGTCGACGACCACTGGCGCAGCTCGGCCAGGAAGGCGTGGCCGTCGCCGTCGGGCAGGCCGAGGTCGAGCACGATCAGGTCGGGCGCCAGCGTGCCGGCGGCGGCCAGGCCGGGCAGCACGGCGCCGGCCTCGGCCACGCGCCAGCCCTGCTGCTCCATCGCCTCGCGCACGAAGCGGCGGATCTGCGCCTCGTCCTCGACCAGCAGGACCGTGGTGGCCGGCGCGGTGGTGGCAGGCGCGGCGGCGGGCGGTGGGGCGGTCGATGGCATGGCGGGACTCCTGGAGGGCGGCGCCGGCGGCGCCTTGCGGCCTGGGGCAAGCTTAGCAAGGCCGGCGTAAACACCGTCTAAAAAGGCGGCCCGGCGGCGTAAAGGCGGCGTAAAGGCGGCGCGCCGGCGGCCGGCGCGGCGGCCCGGGGGGGGCGCGCCGGGGCGGCGCCGATGTTGCCGTCGTTTACTAAATATTTACACGTGGCATCTATATTTTTGCCCGGTCTTTACGCGCCGCCGCCTACACTTGCCGCCCGGCGCCCGCCGCCCCGCGTCGCGGGCCGGCGCGGCGGCCGTCCCAGGGCAGCACCATGAGCGTATCGCAAAAGACCGAGAACCGTCACTTCCTCCACCAATGGCTGATCCACGGCACCGTGCTGCTGGCGCTGGGCAGCTTCATCGCCTACACCCAGTTCGAGGAATACCGCCGCATCGACAGCCAGGAGCGCGAGCGGCTCACCATCCAGGCCGAGATCGTCGAGAAGAACCTGGCACCGCAGCTGGCGCTGGCCGGCCGCGTCATCGACGGCGTGCTGCGCCGGCCGGCCGGGGCGGCCGACGACGGCGTCCAGCTGCGCCTGATCAACGAGGTGTTGATCGGCATCGGGCCGATCCAGCTGGTCGGCGCCGACGGCCGCGTGCGCGCCAGCAGCGCGCCGGGCCAGGTCGGCGTCGACCTGGCCGCCAGCGCCCACTTCCGCGCCGCCGCCGCCCGGCCGGAGCCGGACCTGCTGCGCCTGAGCGCGCCGCCGGGCGGGCGCAGCATCCGCCTGTACCGCAGCGTCGCCGGGCCGCGCGGCGAGTTCGCCGGCATGGTGGTGGCCAGCCTGCGGCCCGAGTACGTCGCCGCGCTGCTCGACTCGGTGCGCTACGCGCCCGACGTCTGGGCCAGCATCGCCGACGGCGCCGGCCGCCCCCTGCTGTTCTCGCCGCCCGAGGCCGGCGCCGGCGGCGGCCGGCGGCTGGCCGCCCAGCGCACCCTGCTGGCGGCCGGGCCGCGCGGCGGCGAGCTGCTGCGCATCGGCGTCAGCCGCGACCTCGAGGTCTTGTTCGCGCCCTGGCGCAAGGCGCTTTATGTGCAGAGCCTGCTGTTCGGCGCCATCTCGGTGTTCAGCACGCTGGGCCTGCTGCTGATCCAGCGACGCCGGCGCGCCCAGTCGGCCGAGCGCAAGAAGGCCGAGCAGCGCATCGAGCAGCTGGCCTTCTTCGACCAGCTGACCGACCTGCCCAACCGCATCCTGCTGCTCGACCGCCTCAAGCAGGCGATGCAGGCGGGCCTGCGCAGCGGCCGCCACGGCGCCATCCTGTTCATCGACCTGGACAACTTCAAGACCCTCAACGACACGCTGGGCCACGACATGGGCGACCTGCTGCTGCGCCAGGTGGCGCAACGCCTGAACGCCTGCGTGCGCGGCGGCGACACCGTGGCGCGGCTGGGCGGCGACGAGTTCGTCGTCATGCTGACCGGCCTGGACGGCGCGGCGGCCGAGGCGGCGCGCCAGGTCGAGGCGGTCGGCAACAAGATCCTGCACGAGCTGAGCCGGACCTACCGGCTCAAGCAGCTGTCCCACCGCAGCACCTCGAGCATCGGCGCCACCCTGTTCCTGGGCGGCCAGAGCAGCATCGACGACCTGCTCAAGCAGGCCGACCTGGCGATGTACAAGTCGAAGGCGGTGGGGCGCAACGCGCTGCGCTTCTTCGACCCGGCGATGGAGGTCAGCATGCTCGAGCGCGCCGCGCTCGAGACCGACCTGCGCGACGCCGTGCCGGGCCGCCAGTTCCTGCTGCACTACCAGCCGCAGGTCGACCAGCACGGCCGCCTGACCGGGGTCGAGGCGCTGCTGCGCTGGCGCCACCCGCTGCGCGGCATGGTGCCGCCGGCCGAGTTCATCCCGCTGGCCGAGGAGATCGGCGTGATCCTGCCGCTCGGCCGCTGGGTGCTGCAGACGGCCTGCCGCCAACTGCTGGCCTGGGAGGGGCGGCCGGAGACGCGCCGGCTGAGCATCGCCGTCAACGTCAGCGTGCGCCAGTTCAGCCAGCACGACTTCGTCGCCCAGGTGCTCGAGGCGCTGGCCAGCAGCGGCGCCGACCCGCGCCGCCTCAAGCTGGAGCTGACCGAGAGCCTGCTGGTGGCCGACGTCGGCGACGTGGTGGCCAAGATGGCGGCGCTGAAGGCGCGCGGCGTCGGCTTCGCGCTCGACGACTTCGGCACCGGCTACTCCTCGCTGGCCTACCTGAAGCGGCTGCCGCTGGACCAGCTGAAGATCGACCGCTCCTTTGTGCGCGACGTGCTCAAGGACCAGAGCGACGCCTCGATCGCCCAGACCATCATCGCGCTGGCGCGCAGCCTCAAGCTCGACGTCATCGCCGAGGGCGTCGAGACGCGCGAGCAGCGCGACTTCCTGGCCCGCGCCGGCTGCCACGCCTACCAGGGCTACTTCTTCAGCCGGCCGCTGGCGCCGGCCGAGCTGGAACGCTACGTGCGGCGCGGCGGCTACGCCGCCGCCGCGCCGGCGCTCAGCGTACCGTCATGAAGATCGGATTCGAATAGAACCACAGGCTGGCGTAGTTGCGGTCGTTGATATCGTTGAAGCGCTGCTGGTGGTCCACCGTCTCGGTCTTGGCGTCGGCCAGCGGTTCGCCGTTCTGCGTTTTGCCCGCCACGTTGCTGCCCAGGTTGCTGCCGCGCAGGCGGAAGTACTGGCTCTTGGCCGCCGTCAGCGTGTAGCTGACGCTGGCGTAGCCGTCGGCGCCCACCGTCCAGTCGGCGCTGGTGAAGCGCTTGAGCACCCGCGTGCTTGGGTTGACCGCCGCGCTGTAGGCCGGCGTGCCCGGCGCCGCCTTGGCGCCGACGTCGCCGACGATCAGGTCGACGTGGTCGACCAGCGGCTTGACGCCGGCCGCCACGCCGCTGTTGATCGGCTTCTCGTAGTTGTTCCTGGCCGGGCTCTTGAAGCGGATGGTGACGGTGACCTGTTCGCCGGCCGCCACCTTCAGTTCGCCGCCCATCTCCTGCTGCTCGGCGCCCTTGGCCAGCTTGAAGTCGAGCGCGTTGATCAGGTCGCCGAAGACGGCGAAGGACTTGCCCGAGCGCAGGCCGTCGAGCAGGCCGGCGATGCCGTCGGCCTTCAGCCACACATGGGTCTTGGCGTACTCGCCGGGGAAGTAGCCGCTGCTGTACAGCTCGGTCGTCTTGAAGTGGGCGTCGGAGTCGGCCACGTTCCAGATGCGCCGGCCCTCGCCGAGCAGGGCGTCCCACACGCCGCCGAGCTGGGCCACCACGTAGTCGACCCCGCCATAGGTGCGCAGCGCCGCGTTGTCGGCCGTGCGGGCGGCGCCGTAGCCGCCCCGGTCCGGCTCCATCTGGTTGCCCACCATGCCCTCGATGGCGAAGAAGACGGACGGCGCCATGTCGTTGAACTGGCGGAAGTCGTCGATGCGGTAGCTGCGGTTGCGCGAGGGGTGGTTGATCACCGCGTAGCTGTTGTCCGGGTAGTTGTCCCTGAGCCAGGCGACCGCCTTCAGGGCGTCGTCGGCCGTGCTGTAGTAGCGCCGGCCGGCGTACTTGGCGCTCCAGGCGGCGACGTCGGCGGCGGCGAACAGGGCCGGGTCGCGGTTGGTGAACAGGTACTCGAACTCGGCCACGCCGCGCGTCGCCGTGGCCAGCTTGGCGCCGCCGGCGAACAGGCCGATGCCGATGTGGTCGTGCTTCGGCATGTCCCACTCGAAGGCGGAGAAGGCCAGCTTGTCGGCATAGGTGCCGGCCGCCTGCAGCGCGGCGATGCGCGGCAGCTCGTAGCGCTCGATGCCCTGCGCCATGGTGATCGGGGCGGGCAGGGCGGCGCCGTTGTGGTCGCGGGTTGACGGGCGCAGGTGGTTGCTGACGGCCAGCCAGTCGAGGCCGTAGCTGGCGAAGGCCTTGCTCAGCAGCAGGTCCAGCGTCTGCTCCTGGCCGGCGTCGGCCGACTGCGTGGTGTGGCTGTGCAGGTCGCCGGTGCTCCATTTGCCGGGCGGGGCGGGCGCCGGCGGTGTGGCGGCGGCGGGCCGGTCGGACGAGCCGCAGCCGGCCGCGCCGAGGATCAGGCCGAGGGCCAGGCCGGCCGGCACGGCCAGCGTGGTCAGGCGGGCGCGGCGGGAGGTGTGTGTGGCGGCTTGCAGGTGCATGGGAGGTCCATCCGGGTAGGTTGAGCGAGGCGCGCGGCGCGGCGGCGTGGCCGTGCCGGGATGCTGGCAACATGGTAGTGACCGCAGATGTCCGCGTGATGACAGCCGGCAACAGAGCGCGCCGTCGCGGCGGCGGCATGGCGCGGAGGGCGGCACATTGTGTTGACCTAACAACATAAAAGGCGCAGGATAGTGCTCCATGGCATCGTTTTTGTTTCGACATGCCGTCCCCCATCTATTCGAACCGCACAGGAGACACCACATGAAGGCATTGTTGAAGAGTATTTTCGTCGCTCTGATGGCGCTGGCGCTTAGCCAGGGCGCGCAGGCCGAGGAACGGGCCACCGCCGCCGAGGCGACGGCGCTGGTGAAAAAAGCCGTGGCCTACATCAAGGCCAACGGCAAGGACAAGGCCTTCGCCGAGTTCAGCAATCCGAAGGGCCAGTTCGTCGACCGCAGCCTGTACATCTTCGTCTACGACGTGAAGGGCACCAACATGGCCATCGGCAACGGCAACGCCGGCAAGATGGTCGGCAAAAACCTGCTCGACATGCGCGACGCCGAGGGCACCTATCTGATCCAGGGCCTGATCGAGGTCGCCAAGACCAAGGGCAGCGGCTGGTTCGACTACAAATGGCCCAATCCGGTGAGCAAGGCGATCGAGGCCAAGTCGAGCTATGTGGAAAAAATCGACGACCTGGTGGTCGGCTGCGGCATCTACAAGTAGTAAGCCAGCGTCGCGGCCGCGCTGGCGAAGCCGGAGGGTGTCGCGACCTTGCCCCCCCCCCCGGCTCGGCCAGCCCGGTTCGGCCCGCGCGCCGCTAGCCCTGGCTGATCGCTGCGGCGATTTCCCCGTTCGTCATGGCCTGGCCGTTGAAATTCCAGCCGCCGTCGACGGCGTGGACGACGTTGACATAGATGTGCTCCTTCGCTTGCACGCCGCCCGACAACTCATGGATGATGTTCGTCGCGTCGGTAAAAAAGCCTTGTTGGACCTGGCGTTCGGCCAGCGCGAACGACGGCACCTTCCATTCCACCCAAGCCCCCGAGAAATTGCGCCCGCCCGCGAATGTCGCTTCCCTGGGCAGCACGTGAACGTTCGCCGTGATGTTCGCGCGCATCGTCGCGTTGTCGGTCAGGCCGTGGTGCTTGAGGAAGGCGTCCGTGATCTGCGCGATGGCCAGTTTTTCGGTGCCCAGTGGCAATACGCCTTCGGTGAGTGTGAGGGTAAGCGGCATGGCAAGAATCCTTGAAAAAGAGTGGACCGGACGCGGCGTCGCGCCCGGCGCGAACGTTTAAATAACGATCGTTATCCAAAATATACATAACGAACGTTATGTGGTCAACTATAATTGGGCTTTCACCAGCCAGGAGGCCGCTACATGTCCCGCAACGAACAGAAGGCAATGACCCGCAAGCGCATTCTCGAGGCCGCCGGTCGTGGTTTCCGCAAGGGTGGTTTCGCCGGAATCGGCGTCGATGGTCTGGCCAAGCAGGCCGGCGTCACGTCGGGCGCCTTTTATGTGCACTTCTCGTCGAAGGAGGCGGCGTTCGTGGAATCGGTGACGGCGGGCATCGAGGAGTTGCGCGCCGCCGTCGTCGAGCTGCGCGCGGCCCATGGCGGCCAATGGGTCGCCGCCCTCGTCGATTTCTACCTCGGCCAGAAGCGCACCTGCGACCTGTCCGAGAGTTGCGCCCTGCAAAGTCTGGTGCCCGAGGTCGGCCGTGCCGACGAGCACGTCAAGGCGGCGCTGCAGTCGCATCTCGATGCGCTCGCGCGCACCGTCGCGGACGGTTTGCCCGGCGGCGACGCGGCCGACCGGCTGCGCCGCGCCTGGGCCTTGTTGTCGATCCTGCCGGGCGGGGTGTCGCTGGCCCGCGCCTTGAGGGACGCGGCGACGGCGGAGGCGGTCGCCGGCGCGGTCAAAAAGGCGGCGCTGGACTTGGCGCTCGCCGTTCCCGCCGAGTGAGCCGGCGGCGGGAGGCCGGACGGCCGTCCTCTGTTCGCCCGCCGCCGCGACAGGAGTCTATTTCACCATCGGCGCCAGTTGCCGCAGGATCGCGTGTGCCGCCTTGATGCGGGCGGGAACCGGGTAGCTCCTGTTGGCCAGCATCACGACGCCGATCCTCTGCTGCGGCACGAAGACCGCGTAGTTGCTGAATCCGCTGGTGGAGCCGGTCTTGTTGAACAGGGTGGCGCCGGACGGCGCCTGCGGCGGCGTCAGTTTGGTCGTCGCGTCGGCTTCCATGGTGCCGGGCTGGGCGTTGCCGGCCAGCAGGCGCGGCAGGCTGACCGGATAGGCATACTGCTCCCATCCCAGCCCCTGCACCATGTCGCCGGTCTTGAAGTAGCCCACGTGGGTGGCCTCGACCGCACGCCGCATCGGCCCCGCCAGCTTGCTCGGCTCGATGTTCAGCTGCACGAAGCGGATCATGTCGGCGCTCGACGACTTGATGCCATAGGCCTCGTCGGAAAAGATGTCGGGGTTCACCCGCACGGCCTTGTTGGCCTTGTTGTAGCCCCAGGCGTAGTTGGCCATCTTGTTTTCCGGCACACGGACATAGCTGCCCCGCAGGCCGAGTTGCGGCAACAACTGCTGTTCCATGAAGTCGGCGAAATCGCTCTTCAGCGCCAGCGCGGCGACGTGGCCGAACAGGCCGAGGCTGGGGTTGGAATAGCGCCGCAGCGCGCCGGGTGCGGTTTCCGCTTTCCATTGCTGGAAATAGGCGACCATTTGATCGCCCGCAACCCCGTCGGGAAACTGCAGCGGCAGCCCGCCCGCCGTGTAGGTGCCGAGATGGAGCAGGCTGGCCTTGTCGATCGCGCTGCCCTGCAACTGCGGCATGTATTTGCCGGGGTGCTCGTCGAGCGACAGCTTGCCGAGCACCTGCGCGTAGGAGGCCAGGGTCGCCGTGAAGGTCTTGCTGATGGAGCCTAGCTCGAACAGCGTCGCCTCGCTGACCGGCGTGTTGTTCTCCTTCGAGGCGACGCCGTAGTTGAAGAAGTACGCTTGGCCGTTGAGCGTCACGGCGACGGCCATGCCGGGTACGTCGTGTTCGGCCATGAGCGGGCGGATCGCCGTGTCGACCAAGGCGCGGATGCTCGCCGCGTCGTCGGCGGCCCAGCTGTTGAGGGGCAGCAGGCAAGAGGCAAGGAGGGCGACGGCAAGGCGGCTGCGGGGTGTGGGCAAGCTGTTCAAAGTGGTGTTTCCTTTTGTTGATGGAGTGGTTAAAGCGCGTCCAAACGGGCCGGTAGATCGCGCAGGAATGCTGCCTTTACTCGCGTGCCGGCGGCGCCGCTCGCCTGTCGCCGGTCCAGCAGCAGTCGGGCGAACACGATGCTGCGTTGGCCCTTGGTCGCCCAGCCGACATACCAGCCGTACTGGTGCTTCTGGTCGTCCCGGCCATCGGCCAGGACGACGGCGGCGGTGCCGGTTTTGCCGTGGACTTCCCAGCCATTGGCCAGGGTCTGGGACGGCATGATGCTGACGGTCATGTCGTAGGCCTTCGCCGTCAGCGGCAGATCGCGCTTGACCACGCTGCGCAGGAACGCCAGCTGCTCGAGCGGCGAGATCTTGAGGCTGGAGCTGACCCATGACAGCGTCAGCCCGTTGTCCTTGCCGGCATCGCCGGACACGTCGTGGTTGCCGTAGTTGAAGTCGGCGACGTAGCGCTGGAAACGCGCGGCGCCAAGCCGCGACGTGACCTGCTGGGCGTACCAGACGACCGAGTTCTTGAGCCAGCTGCTGGGATCGGTCGTCGCGCGCCACGACGGGTTCCAGTCGGCATAGCCCTTTTTGAACGGCAAGCTCGGCGCGTGTTGGTCGCTCAGGATGCCGCTGTCGTAGCCCATCAGGCTGACGGCGATGTTGAAGGTCGACGCCGGCGTGACCCGTTCGTCGCACTGGCCTTCGAGGACCAGGCGCTGGCCGCTGGCGGCGTCGGCCAACGCGGTGCAGCTGAGCGCCGTCGGCGACGCGGCGTCGCCGAGCGGCCAAGCCGATGCTTCCGTCGTCGGCTGCGCGGCTGCTGCCGACGCGTCGATACGCCATGCCAGCGCCGGTTGCAAGGCGAGGCTGGCGGCGAAGATGCCCAGCAGGCCGGCGAGCGAGGCGCAGCGTGCCCACGGCCCGCGCGGCGCGGCGGCCGGCCGGCGGATCAGCGCGATCCGCGCCGCCAGCGTGCTAGCGCTGACGCCGCCGAAAGCCAGCGCCGTTTTCACCGTGCGGTGCTGCAGCGTCAACTGCGCCACCAGCGCCGCCGCGTAGGCCTTGCGTTGCGCCTGGGGACGGCCGCGCAGCACATCGCGGTCGCAGCCCAGCTCTTGCGCCCAGGACAGGTTCTCGCGCAGCAGGCGCATGAAGGGATTGAACCAGAGCAGCGTTTGCAGCAGGATGCCGGCGCCCATCCAATACAGGTCGCCGCGCCGCAGATGGGTGAGCTCGTGCTCGACGATCATCTGCTGCTGTGCCGCCGCGAAGCTGCGCAGGTGCAGCGGCAACAGCAGACGGGGGCGGAACAGGCCGAACAGCATCGGCGAGATCGGCGCGTCCACTTCGACCACCGCCGGCGCCGGTGTGCGCGTCGGCGCGCCGGCAAAGCCATCGTGCTGGTCGAGCGCGTGCAGGCGGCATCCGGCGGCGGACAGGCCGTGCAATATCCGCCGCGCGTGCCACAGCTTGGTGATCGAGTAGGCCAGGCCGAGCAGGTACATCAGCAGCCATGCCTGGGCGCCGTAGGCCAGCCAGGAACGTTGGCTCTGCTCCACGTTTGGCACGTTGGCGGGGGCGGCGGCGGCCGCCAGCGGCCCCGT
Organism: Rugamonas rubra; assembly: GCF_900114705.1. Lineage (GTDB taxonomy): Bacteria > Pseudomonadota > Gammaproteobacteria > Burkholderiales > Burkholderiaceae_D > Rugamonas > Rugamonas rubra. The sequence goes on along the minus strand of NZ_FOTW01000017.1, from coordinate 8,380 downwards.
CGCGCTCGGCACGGCGGGGCGCGCCTGCGACGTTTCGGCCAACTCGATCGGTGGCACCATCCGCAGACGCTCGCTGTGCGGCAGCAGCACCACCAGGAAGGCCGCCAGCACGGTGGCCTGGCCCAGCAGCCACAGCGAGCGTTGCGCGGCGAAGCCGGCAAAGCGGCGGCACAGCGCCGTCAGCGCCCACACGCCCAGCCCTGCGGCAAGGCAGCCGCAGCTGGCCAGGAGGAAGCGCAAAGCCAGCAGGTCGAGCGGGCTCATTTCGCCTCGTCGCGGCCGTCCTCCGGCCAGTCGTGCAGCAGTTGTTCCAGCTGGGCGAGCTCGTTCTCGTCGACCAGCTTGCTGCCGGTGAACATGTTCACCGGCAAGGGCGTGTCCATCTCCATCACGCGCCTGCCGAAGTCGTGCGCGAACGCCGCCAGGGTGTCGACCTTCTCCAGCGCCGCCTCGTACACCAGCACGCCGTGCACGGTGTGTTGGCGCACCGAACCCTTGTCCAGCATGCGTTCCAGCGTCTTGCGCGTCGACGAGTACGACCAGCCGAGTTCGCCTTCGACCTGCTGGTGGATTTCGCGCGCGCTCAGCGGCTGCTGCCGCCATAGCGACTTCAGCACGGTCAGTTCGGATATTGAGGGGATTGCCATGAGGATGCTCCATTGTGACGGTTGCCGCTATTGTGCGACATGTGTCGCGTGCGCGTCAAGGAAGTTCCACCGATGGACCGCGCCTAGAGCAGAAACAGCTTTTCGCATGCGCAATAAATATCCGACGAGGACTTGCTCCGGGCCGTGCGCAGAAACAAGGCACGCTCGGTAGTGATGCCCACCGATGAAGAGGATGCTGCGATCACACGAGCGGCGTTGTCGGACCCGGACAACCCGCCGCTGACCGACGAGCAGTTGGCCCAGCTCAAACCAGCGCGGCGAGGGCGCGGCCGGCCAGTGCAGGAAGCGACCAAGGTTCCCACCAGCATCCGTTTCGACAACTTGGTACTAGACTCGTTCAAGGCTTTAGGGGATGGTTGGCAAACACGTATCAACGATGTGCTGATGGAGTACCTTGTCGAAACGCGGCAACTGCACCATCGTTTTCATGCCACGGTCCAGGCTACCGGCAACGAGCAGAACAAAGTGGGCGAGTTCGTAGTCGTGGCCTTGGACTCGGGCCAAGCCAAGGAGAAGGTCAAGCAGCACCTGCGCGCAGCCGGCCGGGACGACGATGCGCGCGGGCAGGTGTTGACCGTGGACATAGGCAATGCGGCGATACGGGATCTGCCATTGATTCAGTAAGTGGAGCGCTTCGTCATCAGGTTCACCTACTTTGACACTCCATCCAGCATCGCGCAGCGGACGAGCCGAGTCGTCTACTTACAGACCTGAATGAATTTCGTTATGAATCGCGACAACCTTATCAACAAACAAAAGGCATTTTTCAGTGAAGAACTCACGTGATTTATTGATGCGGTATGGATCTAGCAGCTTGTGAAGAGACTGCTCAAGCTCGTAGTAATTCTTCGTCTCGATGTCCTTCATGACTCGGAACCGGAACGGTACGCCAGTAGTGTAGAGCTGACTGATACGATTCTCCACGGTACCAGTAGTAATCCCAATCTTCACGATTTCCTCGCCGGAATTAGTGTAGAGCGATGTTCCCAAAACGTACAGCCGTCCAATGCCAGCTTCCAGCTTCTCCAGGCTCTCCGTCTCAATCTCTTCATCTGGCAAGTTCACTTCCTGGGCCGCACCTGGGACCAGCGACATGACAAATGGCTTGAATGATTTGTCCACATAGAACTGGCCACCGCTCCGCGCGGTCACATAGATTTGAGCGAGTAGAGCATGCTCCAAATCCTTGTAGTGTCCCTTCTCTACATTGCGTTGGTGAGCCTCGGTACCGTAGTAGGTCGGGTGTTCGCGCTTGATGATCTCGCGGATCTGCTGCGGTGTTAGTCCTTGCGGGTGTTCTCGTAAGATACCTTTGATCAGTTCGGCAAATGTCATGTTTTATCCGTAGGAAATTATGCGCTACAGACACTTTAACTGATCGATCGAATGCTGTCTCTACGTCGCATTGACGATAGGAAACTCAAACAGTGAAGCTTGACGCTAGCCACGCAGGCGACTATATTAATGACCTAAGAGTAAGTTAAATGAGCGACCCCATGTCAGCCCCGATAGAAACCAAACCACGCTGGGAGCGGCGCAAGGACGCGCGGCCGCAGGAATTGCTCGCCGCCGCGCTGGAGCAGTTCGTCGAGCGCGGCTACGCCGCCACCCGGCTGGAGGACGTGGCGCGCCGCGCCGGCGTCTCCAAGGGCACGCTGTACCTGTATTTCGAGAACAAGGAAGAATTGTTCAAGGCCGTCGTGCGCGACAACATCGTCAGCCCGATCGGCGCCGCCGAGCAGGCCGTGGCCGACTACCAGGGCCACAGCGCCGAGCTGCTGCGCCTGATCATGATGACCTGGTGGGAGCAGATCGGCGCCACCCGGCTGGCCGGCATCACCAAGCTGATGATGGCCGAGGCCAACAACTTCCCCGACCTGGCCCAGTTCTACAACGACGAGGTGGTGGCGCGCGGCAACGGCCTGATCGCCAAGGTGTTGCGCCGCGGCATAGAGCGCGGCGAGTTCCTGCCGCACGACCCGCTGTCGATCACCCCCATCCTGGTCGCGCCGGTGATCATGCTGATGATGTGGTCGCACGGCTTCCTGCCCTGCGACATGACGCATATCGAGCCGGAACCCTATATGCGCGACTTCATCGCGCTGGCGCTGCGCGGCCTGCAGCCGCCCGCCGGCGCCGCGCCGTGAGCGCCGGGCCGGCGCCCCGGCGCGCCCCGGGTTGCCGATTTGGTACGTTCAACCCCTCCAAACTGCAGACTGTCGCAATTTCCCGCGATCCCGCCTGTTTGTCGTTAACATGTGCTTCCTGACCAGTTCAACGATAAAATGACGGATTCTTCCTTACCGCCGAGTCATAAGATGAATATCGAACAAGCCCGCTTCAACATGATCGAACAGCAAATCCGCCCTTGGGACGTCCTGGACCCGGACGTGTTGGAGCTGCTGCTGGTGGTGAAGCGTGAGAATTACGTGCCGGCCGCCTACAAGAACCTGGCCTTCGTCGACAGCGAAATCCCGCTGCCGGGCGGCGAAGCCATGTTCACGCCGAAGCTGGAGGCGCGCCTGTTGCAGGACATCAATCTGAAGAAGCACGAGAATGTGCTCGAAATCGGCGCCGGCTCGGGCTACATGGCCGCGCTGCTGGCGCACAAGGGCCGCCACGTCACCTCGGTGGAGATTTCTCCCGAGCTGAAGGCGCTGGCGGAAAAGAATTTGGCCGACAACGGCGTCAGCAACGTCACCGTCGAGCTGGGCAACGGCGCCCAGGGCTGGAGCAAGGGCGCACCCTACGACGTGATCGTCGTCTCCGGCGGCCTGCCGGTGCTGCCGGACGCCTTCCTGCAACAGCTGAAGGTGGGCGGCCGCCTGGTCGCCATCGTCGGCGCGTCGCCGGCCATGAAGGCCCAGTTGGTGACCCGCGTCAGCGAGTCGGCCTACGACAGCAAGACCCTGTTCGAAACCGAAGTCAAACTGCTCAAGGACGCCACCACGCCCTCGCAGTTCAGCTTCTAAGGCGGCACGCGCGCGCATGGAGCACATCACCGCCCCCGCGCTGGCCGAATGGCTGGCCGACGACAAGCGCCCCGGCCCCTTCCTGCTCGACGTGCGGGAAAACTGGGAGTTCGACACCTGCCGGATCGCCGGCTCGACCCTGATGCCGATGCAGACCATTCCGGCCCGCATCGACGATCTCGACGAGGACGCCGACATCGTCTGCATCTGCCACCACGGCGCGCGCAGCCTGCAGGTGGCCGCCTTCCTCGAGCGCCACGGCTTCGGCAAGGTCCACAACCTGACCGGCGGCATCCACGCCTGGGCGCTGCAGGTCGACGGCGCGATGCCGAAGTATTGAGGCCATAGCAACGATGCGGCCGGCGGCGCCCTGGCGGCGCCGCCGCGACAACCCGGCGGCGCCGCGCGCGGCCGGCGACGGACCCCTGTTTTTTGATTTGTTCAACTTTTTTTGACGACTCCAACGGAGAATGCAATGCAGAGACCCCTTATCGCCGTGCTGATCACCAGCGCCTTGTTGACGCTCAACGCACAGGCGGCCGACCTGCTCCAGGTGTACCAGCAAGCGCTCGCCAACGACGCCACGTACGCCAGCGCGCGCGCCGCCCAGGCCGCCGGTCGGGAGCGGATCACGCAGGGCCGCTCCGGCCTGCTGCCGTCGGTGATCGCCAGCGGGGGCAACTCGCGCAACACGGGCGACTTCACGCCGTCCAACGTCGGCCAGCTGAGCACGGTGCCGGGCGCCGGCCTGGGCTTCGTCACCGCCAGCGACCGCGACAACCACGTCAACCAATACTCCGTCTCGCTGGCCCAGCCGCTGTTCAACTGGAACAGCTGGCAGCAGTACCAGCAGAGCAAGCTGTCGCAGGCCGCCAGCGAGGCCGCCTTCGCCCAGTCGCAGCAGGACCTGATCACCCGCGTCGCGCAGGCCTACTTCGACGTGCTGACGGCGCAGGACAACCTGGGCTCGACCCGGGCGCAAAAGGTCGCCACGACGGAGCAGCTGGCCTCGGCCAAGCGCAACTTCGAGGTCGGCACGCAGACCATCACCGACACCCATGAAGCCCAGGCCGCCTACGACCTGGTGGTGGCGCAGGAGTTCGCCGCCATCAACGATCTGGACAACAAGCGCGCCGCGCTGCAGCTCATCATCGGCCAGGCGCCGGCCGCCTTGTCGCCGCTGCGCACCGGCGTGAGCATCGCGCCGCCGCAACCGGCCGCCGTGGAGCCGTGGGTCAGCTCGGCCGAGGGGCAGAACTTCGCCGTGGTCGGCGCCGAGTTGTCGCTGGAGATCGCCAAGCGCGAGATCGAGCGCAGCCGCTCGGGCCACTACCCGACCGCCAGCCTGGTGGCCAGCACCACGCACAACAACCAGACCGCCAGCGGCACGTTGAAACAGAACTCGATCGGCGTCAACTGGTCCATCCCCCTGTTCAGCGGCTTCGCCGTGACCAGCAAGGTGCGCGAGAGCATCGCGCTGGAGGACAAGGCCCGCAACGACCTGGAAGCCACCCGCCGCGCCGCCTCGCAGAGCGCGCGCCAGGCCTTCCTCGGCATGAACAGCGGCCTGGCCCAGGTCAAGGCGCTGGAGGCGGCCGAGCTGTCGAGCAAGTCCTCGCTGGAGTCGAACAAGCTGGGCTACCAGGTCGGCGTGCGTATCAACATCGACGTGCTGAACGCGCAGAAGTTGCTGTACTCGACCCAGAAAGACCTCTCGAAGGCCCGCTACGACACCATCATGAACGGCCTGCGCCTGAAGGCGGCGGCCGGCACCCTGAAGGAAGACGATCTGGCGCCGATCAACGCCCTGCTGGCGCGCTAAGCCGGCGGCAGTCTCTGCGCAGCAAACAACGCCGGCCAGTCGCCGGCGTTTTTTTTGCGTCCGATTACTCGTGAATATCGGCTTGGCGCGCGAGAACCATGCCGGCACGGCGTGCCAACCGGGCATAAAAAAAGCGGCTCCGTGGAGCCGCCCTTGGCGTTTGCCGCGGTGCGCCGCCTACAGGCCGGCGCCGGCGCCGTCGAAGCTGCGTTCGATCAGCTCGATTTTGTAGCCGTCCGGGTCGGTGACGAAGGCGATCACCGTCTGGCCGCCCTTGACCGGCCCCGGCTCGCGGGTGATGTTGCCGCCGTTGGCGCGCACCGCCTCGCAGGTGGCGTAGATGTCCTCGCTGGAGACGGCCAGGTGGCCGTAGGCGTTGCCCATGTCGTAGCTGTGCTGGCCGTAGTTGTAGGTCAGCTCCAGCTCGGCGTGCTCCGGGTTGGCGCCGTAGCCGAGGAAGGCCAGGGTGTACTGGTATTCCGGGTTGTCGCTGGTGCGCAGCAGCGTCATGCCCAGCACCTTGGTGTAGAAGTCGATCGAGCGTGGCAGGTCGCCGACCCGCAGCATGGTGTGCAGAATGCGCATATGAATCCTTGTTGGTGGTGGAGAGAAAGACAGGATTTTAAGCGCATTGCCGATTCCGTGCCGGGGCCGACCTGCCGGCGGCCTAGTTGTCCAGCCGCGCGTCGAGCGTGATGTGGGTGTTGAGCAGCTTCGACACCGGACAGCCCAGCTTGGCCTTCAGCGCCGCCTCCTCGAAGGCCTTCTGGTCGGCACCGGGTATGTTGGCCACCAGGTTCAGGTGCACCTCGGTGATCGAAAAAGCGTCGTCGACCTTGTCCAGCGTGACGGTGGCGGTGGTCATCAGGCTTTTCGGCGTGATGCCCGCCTCGCCCAGCTGGGCCGCCAGGGCCATGGTGAAGCAGCCGGCGTGGGCGGCGCCGATCAGTTCCTCCGGATTGGTGCCGGCGCCCAGCTCGAAGCGGGTGTGGAAGCCGTATTGCGCGTTGTCGAGCACGCCGCTCTCGGTGGAGATTTTGCCTGTGCCGTCCTTCAGGCCGCCGCTCCAGACTGCTGTTCCAGTACGTTTCATGATGATCTCCCAGGTGGGTTGCGATGGGCCATCATGCGCCGCCCACTGTCGGGCTTCTGTACGTTCGCGCACGCAGCGCGGTGCATGGGCTTGATTGCGCCGGCCTCAGCGCGCCGCCGGCGCCGCCGGTGCCGCTATCGGCGCCACCCGCCAGACGACGTTGCCGACGTCGTCGGCCACCAGCAGGGCGCCGTCGCCGGCGACCGCCACGCCGACCGGCCGGCCGTGCGCCTTGCCGTCGCGGTCGAGGAAGCCGACCAGGAAGTCGCGCGGCGGCCCGGCCGGCTTGCCGTCCTTGAACGGCACGTAGACCACCTTGTAGCCGCTGTGTGGGCGCCGGTTCCACGAGCCGTGCTGGCCGACGAAGGCGCCGCCCCGGTAGCTGGGCGGGAACAAGTCGGCCTGGTAGAAGGCCAGGCCGAGCGAGGCGGTGTGCGCGCCCAGCGCGTAGTCGGGCGCGACGGCGCTGGCCACCAGCGCCGGATTGGCCGGCTTGGCGCGGCGGTCGACATGCTGGCCGAAATAGCTGTAGGGCCAGCCGTAGAAGGCGCCGTCGCGCAGCGCCGTCATGTAGTCGGGCACCAGGTCGTCGCCCAGCTCGTCGCGCTCGTTGACCGCCACCCACATCGCCTTGCCGACCGGCTCCCAGGCCAGGCCGACCGGGTTGCGCAGGCCGCTGGCGTAGGGCCGCGCCTTGGCGCCGGCCAGCTCCAGCCGCCAGACGGCGGCGCGGCCCTGTTCCTGCTCGATGCCGTTCTCGCCGACGTTGCTGTTGGAGCCGACCGTGACGTAGAGGAACTTGCCGTCCGGGCTGGCGGCGATGTTCTTGGTCCAGTGGTGGTTGAGCGGCCCGGCCGGTAGCTCCATCACCGTGACGCCGGCGGCGGCGATGCCGGTCTGGCCGTCCCGGTAGGGGAAGCGGACCACGGCGTCGGTGTTGGCGACGTAGAAGTCGTGGCCGACCAGGGCCATGCCGAACGGCGAGTACAGGTTTTGCAGGAAGACGTGGCGGCCCAGCGCCTGTCCCTTGGCGTCGACGCCGCGCAGCAGCGTGATGCGGTCGGCCGAGTCGCCGGCGCTGCCGGCCTTCTTCATTTGCCGCTTGATGATGGCGCCCTTGATGCCGGCGTTGTCGTCCGGCTTGGGCGGCGCGTTGGTCTCGGCCACCAGCACGTCGCCGTTGGGCAGCACGTACAGCCAGCGCGGATGGGCCAGCCCGCGCGCGTAGGCGGTGACGCGGAAGCCGGCGGCCGGCACCGGCGTGGCGTCGTCCCGCCAGGGCTCGGCGGGCGCCACGTTGATGGTGGGGATCAGCGTGCGTTCGGGTTCCGGCAGCGCCGGACTGGGGCCGAAGCCGGGCGCGTACTGGGCGGCGGCAGCGCCGGCCAGCAGGGCCAGCGCCAGGCCGAGCGCGCGCCCGGCCCGGCCGGCCGCCAATGCCTCTCGGTTAAGAAAACCCAGCGGCGCAAATCTAGGGTCAGACCCTAATGCCGTTGACTTAAGCAATCGATAGCGGTTGTAAACGCGTTTTCGTTGTGTTAACTTCTCGGCATGATGCTATCCGATGCCATACTGTTCGCCAATGAAGTGCCTGATCCGTTCGACTGGAACCGATTCGGCGAGCATTTACCTTACGAAATGATTGAAGCCGCACTGGCCGAACATGGCAAGGCCAGCATTCGCCGCCGCCGTCTGCCGGCCCAGCAAGTTGTTTGGCTGGTTATTGCGCTGGCGCTGTATCGACATCGCTCCATCGCTGAGGTGCTGGGGGAGCTGGATTTGGCGTTGCCGGACATGGCGGCGCCGTTTGTGAGTGATGGCGCCG
>NZ_FOTW01000057.1 GCF_900114705.1 Rugamonas rubra | reverse complement strand
CATCACTCACAAACGGCGCCGCCATGTCCGGCAACGCCAAATCCAGCTCCCCCAGCACCTCAGCGATGGAGCGATGTCGATACAGCGCCAGCGCAATAACCAGCCAAACAACTTGCTGGGCCGGCAGACGGCGGCGGCGAATGCTGGCCTTGCCATGTTCGGCCAGTGCGGCTTCAATCATTTCGTAAGGTAAATGCTCGCCGAATCGGTTCCAGTCGAACGGATCAGGCACTTCATTGGCGAACAGTATGGCATCGGATAGCATCATGCCGAGAAGTTAACACAACGAAACCGCGTTTACAACCGCTATCGATTGCTTAAGTCAACGGCATTAGGGTCTGACCCCGTACGGGGTCAGACCCCCTCGGGTTGGGGGTTGCGGGGTGACAGCACGACGGAGTGGTGTTGTTGCGTGGCCATGGCGCGCTTGTTTTGCCTGCTGCATCGCACAAGCACGCTTCAACTCGCTATAATTATGCGGTTAAACCATTTGCATGCATAACGAGGAAAACCCATGAGCTTGAATAAAGTACCGTCCGGCCGCGACCTGCCAAACGATTTCAACGTGATCATCGAAATCCCGATGAACGCCGATCCGATCAAATACGAAGTGGACAAGGAATCGGGCGCGATCTTCGTCGACCGTTTCATGGGCACCGCGATGCACTACCCGTGCAACTACGGTTACGTGCCGAACACCCTGTCCGACGACGGCGACCCGGTCGACGTGCTGGTGATCACCCCGTTCCCGCTGATCCCAGGCGTGGTCGTGCGCTGCCGTCCTATCGGCGTGCTGAAGATGACCGACGAATCCGGTGAAGACGCCAAAGTCCTGGCAGTGCCGGTCGACAAGGTTCTGTCGATCTACAGCCACTGGCAGAAGCCGGAAGACCTGAACGAACTGCGCCTGCGCCAGATCCAGCACTTCTTCGAGCACTACAAAGATCTGGAAAAAGGCAAATGGGTCAAGATCGACGGCTGGTACGGCGTTGACGATGCAAAACAGGAAATCCTGAACGGCGTCGCCTCGTACAAAAAAGAAAACCCGGAAGGCTAATCGGCGCGGCGCCCGCGCCGCCCGTTCTTTCCAAAAAAAAGCGCACCCACGCCACGGCGGGGTGCGCTTTTTTACGTGTGCGGCCAGATCCGCCGTGCCGCGCGCTTGTTGATCGGCGGAGGTTTGGACGCCACAATGCGGCGACGTTTGATTTTTTTCAGTGATGGTGCCTGCAAATTGGGTCACAGTGGCAGCATGGATTTTTCTCCATGCTTTTAACGGTCGAATGTCATCTGGCCTTTTTGTGCGCCATATTTCGGTCTTCTTGACGGCATTAAAAAACGGGTATAGCATCGATGGTCTGAGGTGCGTCTCTTATCCTATAACCCGAGATGCGCTTGAGGCCCATGCCCCCTTTTTAGGGGGCTTATTTTTTGGGCTACAATATGAATCGCTACGCCATTCTTGTGGATGCAGGCTACTTGCTTCGCCAATCGGTGGAGATCTTAAGTGGAAAATCCAGCAAGACAAGAGCCGATCTCGTTCTCGCTGATGCCAAAGGACTGGTCCAACTACTGATAGCTAAGGCCGCAGATTCGCTGCAGAACACGAACCTGCTGCGGGTCTATTGGTACGATGGTATCAAGGACTCGATGACGGCGGAGCACAAGGCCATCATCGCGGTTGAAGACGTCCAATTTCGCGCAGGAACGATCAACGGCAAGGGGCAGCAAAAAGGTGTGGATTCCAGGATCGTAACGGATCTGGTCGAGCTGGCACATCCCTGCCAAAGTGAAGGGCCCAGCTCCAGCAACCACCACTGTCACCGTGACGGCGTCGGTCTCGGCTGTTCCCGTAGGCGGTTTTTCTTCTGTTCCAGTGGCAGCTGCTGCACCTGCTCTTGCCGCCGCCACTGCGGTCCGGTTGCCGATTCCCAAAATGGATGCAAAGGCAATGGCGGACATCGAGGCCGCTGTAGATGCTTTCATCAGCAAACAAACCACTCCATTCGTCAAGTCTGTTGTGTCGAGCACTGGTAGTGTCGAGGCCTCAGTAGATCGTGCGTTGTTGTTCTTCGTGATGACGTCCCTGGCTGCTGGTGGGCTCGATGGTCCGCGAAAGAACTTTACTCGCGCGATCTTCCGAAAGCGGGCTGCTACCTTTGCCTAGGTGTTTTATACCCGCCGAAGGCGGCTATTGGTGTTTGAAGTAGCTGGCGCTGTTCGACAAAGCTGACTTTGATGTGCAGGCGGAACTTGCGGGTGAAGCGGCGGCGTTTGCGCTTGGATTCGCTCTTGGACCGGTACTGTACTGTTGCGCCGCCGGCTGGCTGGGCGCCGCGACGGCGGTTTTTTTCCGACCTTGCCTGACGCCGATCATGTTTCGCTCGGTTCGGCGAAACCCGGCGCGCCTGAGTCGATCTGATATAAGTGGGCGTACATTTCCGGGAGAGGATCGCGATGAGCATCATGAAAATTGACAAGGCCGAGTGGAAGGCCTATTTCGACCGCATGGCCAGGACTCTGGAGGGCAAGAGCGTCGAGATCGACATCGAGGCCCTGGCCATCGGTAGCCAGGTCGAGGCGCAGTGGCTGCCGCTGCTGGGTATCAGCTACGATCTGCACGATGATCTGCTGGCGGTGATGGCCGAGGGCTTGAACCATTTGATCCGCCGGCCGCTGGCCGTGTATGCCGAGGTGCAGATGGGCGAGGTGGTCAGCATCGAGGTGGTTGACGAAGAGGACTACCGCCACATCCTCAAGCTGAGCGATCCGCTGCTGTTGTCGGCGCCGCACTGAGCGGCGGCGCCTGGGCTGCGGCTCAGCTGCGGAAGGGGTTGCGTTCGTTGAGCTCGTCGATATAGGCCTCGATGCCGCCGCTCTCGCGCTCGAGGAAGCGTTCGATGGCGTCGGCGAAGGCGGGGTGGGCCAGCCAGTGCGCCGACCAGGTCTTTTGCGGCAGGAAGCCGCGCGCCATCTTGTGCTCGCCCTGGGCGCCGCCCTCGAAGGTGGCGATCTTCTGCGCGATGCAAAACTCCAGCGGCTGGTAGTAGGCCGTCTCGAAGTGCAGGCAGGGCACGTGCTCCAGCGCGCCCCAGTAGCGGCCGTACAAGGTGTCGGCCGTGTGGATCAGCAGCGAGGAGGCGATGGCCTGTCCGTCGCGCTCGGCGACGATCAGCAAGATGTTCTGCGGCATGCTGGCGCCGATGCGCAGGAAGAAATCTAGATTCAAGTAGGGCGACGAGCGGTGCTCGGCGTAGGTGTTGGCGTAGCAGCGGTGGAAGAAGCGCCAGTCCGCCTCGCTGGCGTCGACGCCGCGCACCTGGCGCATCGTCACGCCGGCCTCGCGCACCTTGCGCCGCTCGGCGCGGATGTTCTTGCGCTTCTTGTGCTCCAACGTGGCGAGGAACTGCTCGAAGTCGGCGTAGCCGGCGTTGAGCCAGTGGAATTGCACGCCGCTGCGCAGCATGAAGCCGGCGCGCTCCAGTTGCTTGGCCTGCGCCTCGGGCGGATACAACACGTGGGTCGACGACATGCCGGCCTGTTGCTGCTGCGCGCATAGCAGCTCGACCAGCGCGGCGCGCGCGGCGTCGTCGCGCGCCAGCAGGCGGCCGCCGCTGACCGGCGTGAACGGGATGGCCGACAGCAGCTTGGGATAGTATTCCAGGCCGTGGCGCTCGTAGGCCTCGGCCCAGGCCCAGTCGAACACGTACTCGCCGTAGGAGTGCGATTTGACATACAGCGGCATCGCGGCCGCGAGCGTGTCGTCCTGCCACAGGACGAGGAATTGCGGCTGCCAGCCGGTGTCGGCGCAGGCCGAGCCGGATTCGTGCAGCGCGTGCAGAAAGGCATAGGACAGGAAGGGGTTGGCCTCGTCCTTGGCTCCCTGCTGCGCCGCCAGCAGACCATTCCAGGCGAATTCCCCCACCTCGGCCAAAGAAGAAACAATACCCGTGCGATAATTCATTTTCCAAGCTTTCGCATTCAACAGCCTTGCATTCTACGCAGAAAAACCAGCCCACGTTCGGCGCCGCCCGCGCGCGCCGCCCGGCAGTGAAAGAATCGACATGACCCAGAATTTCTTCAACCTGTATTCCCACGATTTCGCCCGCGTCGCCGTCGGCGTGCCGACCTGCCGCATCGCCGATCCGGCCTACAACGCGGCGCAGACCATCGCCCTGGCCAAGCAGGCGCAGGAGCAGGGCGCGGCGCTGGTCGCCTTCCCCGAACTGGGCCTGGCCGCCTACACCTGCGACGACCTGTTCCACCAACGCGCGCTGCTGGACGCCTGCGAGCAGGCGCTGGCCACGGTGGTGGCGGCGTCGGCCGAGCTGGCGCCGGCGCTGGTGGTCGGCCTGCCGCTGCGGGTCGGCCACCAGTTGTACAACTGCGCGGTGGTGGTGGCCGGCGGCGCCATCCGGGGCGTGGTGCCGAAGAGCTATCTGCCGAACTACGGCGAGTTCTACGAGGCGCGCCAGTTCAGCACCGGCGACTACGCCGTCGCCACCGAGGTGGAATTGCTGGGCGCGACGGTGCCGTTCGGCTCGGCGCTGCTGTTTGAAGTGAGCAACATGCCGCTGTTCAAGTTCCACGTCGAGATCTGCGAGGACGTCTGGGTGCCGGTGCCGCCGTCGTCCTTCGCCGCGCTGGCCGGCGCCAGCGTGCTGGTCAACCTGTCGGCGTCGAACGTGTTGGTCGGCAAGGCCGGCTACCGCCACCAGCTGGTCGGCCAGCAGTCGGCGCGCTGCCTGGCGGCTTATTTGTACACCTCGTCGGGCGGCGGCGAGTCGACCACCGACATGGCCTGGGACGGCCAGGCCCTGATCTACGAGAACGGCGAAATGCTGGCCGAGTCGCAGCGCTTCAGCGACGAGTCCAGCCTGATCTGCGCCGACGTCGACCTGGAGCGCCTGTCGCGCGAGCGCATGCACCAGACCACCTTCGGCCACTCGGTGCAGCGCCACGCCGCCGAGGTGAACAAGTTCCGCGCGGTGCGCTTCGCGCTGGCGCTCGATGTCGCCCAGGCGCTGCCGCTGAAGCGCTGCGTCGAGCGCTTCCCCTACGTGCCGGCGGACAGCCGCCGCCGCGACGAGCGCTGCAACGAGGTCTACCACATCCAAGTGCAGGCGCTGGCCCAGCGCCTGACGTCGAGCAACATCAAAAAGGTGGTGATCGGCATTTCCGGCGGCCTCGACTCGACCCACGCGCTGCTGGTCTGCGCCCGCGTGATGGACAAGCTCAAGCTGCCGCGCACCAACATCCTGGCCTACACCATGCCCGGCTTCGCCACCAGCGAGCGCACGCTCAAGCAGGCCAAGCAGTTGATGGCGCTGGTCGGCTGCACGGCCGCCGAAATCGACATCCGCCCCAGCTGCATCCAGATGCTGAAGGACCTGGACCATCCGTACGCCGAGGGCCACGAGCAGTTCGACATCACCTTCGAGAACGTGCAGGCGGGCGAGCGCACCAACCATCTGTTCCGCCTGGCCAACCACCACCACGGCATCGTCATCGGCACCGGCGACCTGAGCGAGCTGGCGCTGGGCTGGTGCACCTACGGCGTGGGCGACCACATGTCGCACTACAACGTCAACGCCAGCGTGCCGAAGACGCTGATCTCGCACCTGGTGCGCTGGGTCGCCGAGTCCGGCGTGATCGGCCGCAACGACGCCCAGGTGCTGCTCGACATCCTCGGCACCGAGATCAGCCCCGAGCTGGTGCCGGGCACGGCCGGCGGCCAGCCGGAGCAGAAGACCGAAAGCACCATCGGCCCCTACGAGCTGCAGGACTTCAACCTCTACTATGTGCTGCGCTTCGGCTTCGCGCCGAGCAAGGTGGCCTTCCTCGCCTTGTCGGCCTGGCAGGACCGCGAGCGCGGCCGCTGGCCGGACGGCGACCACGTCGCGCGCAACCAGTACAGCCTGGGCGAGATCAAGAAAAACCTGGGGATCTTCCTCGACCGCTTCTTCCGCACCAGCCAGTTCAAGCGTACCTGCGTGCCCAATTCGCCCAAGGTCGGCACCGGCGGTTCGCTCTCGCCGCGCGGCGACTGGCGCGCGCCGAGCGACGCGCAGAGCGTGGTTTGGCTGCAGCAGTTGCAGACCGTTCCGGCAGAGTAGGGCGGGTTTGCGCGGGGTCGATTACAATAGCCGATTCGACGCCGATTCGCAGTTGCGCTGCGGCGTCGCCCGATCGCCGCGCAAGTCGGCGCCGGCTACCCGCCGGCCGACGCGGTCAAGGCTATCCGCCTGATCCAAATCCGCGTTCGCGAGGGCGCCCGGTGTCGCCAGCGGGGCTGGCCACAGGGCGCAGGGCCGCATGCAGCAGGCCGATCGCCGGCCGCGCTGTGGGCAGTGAGCTGCGGCAGTGAACTGAATTACCGATTTATATCAAGGAGATGTCATGAAACAGATTACCGCTGTGATCAAGCCGTTCAAGCTCGATGAAGTGCGCGAGGCGCTGGCCGAAGTCAACGTGACCGGCCTGACCGTCACCGAAGTCAAGGGTTTCGGCCGCCAGAAGGGCCATACTGAGCTGTATCGGGGCGCCGAGTACGTGGTCGACTTCCTGCCGAAAGTCAAAGTCGAAGTGGTGGTCGACGACAGCGTGGCCGAGCAGGTGGTCGACGCGATCATCAAGGCGGCCCGCACCGGCAAGATCGGCGACGGCAAGATCTTCGTGCAAAACGTCGAGCAGGTGATCCGCATCCGCACCGGCGAGACCGGCGCCGAGGCCGTCTAAGCAGGGTGCCGGCGGCGCCGGCATTCTTCGCATAGGCAAGTTGTATAGACTTATTGCATATGCTTATTTGTAATTGTTGGTTTGGTTTTTCCTGTTGAGTTCGTATGATGGGCGGCATCTTCTTCCATCACGACGAGGCCGCCCCAGGGCCGTGAACACCACGGCGCTGCGACAACCTCCACCAGGAAAGCTCCCGCCATGCCCAGTCCAGTCTCCCTTCGTCGCCAGCATTCCGCCGTTTCCGTTCCGCATCGCCGCCTGAATTGAGGCCGCCGATGAAGAAAACCGACCAGTCCCGCCGCAACATCCTCAAGTCCCTGCCGGCGCTCGCGCTGGCCGAATCGCTGGCCGGCTACTCCTCGCTGGCGGGCGCCGCCGCCGACGGCCGCGAACAACCGAACATCCTCTTCATCCTGGCAGACGATCTCGGCCACGCCGACCTGGGCGTCTACGGCCAGACCGACTTCGCCACGCCGCAGCTGGACAAGCTGGCCGGGCAGGGCATCCGCTTCACCCAGGCCTACGCCAACTCGGCGGTGTGCTCGGCGACCCGCTTCGCGCTGATCACCGGGCGCTACCAGTACCGCCTGCGCGGCGGGCTGGAGGAACCGATCGCCGGCGCCTCCGACACGCTGGGCCTGCCGCCACGCCATCCAACGCTGCCGTCGCTGTTGCAGAAGGTCGGCTACCAGACGGCCTTGATCGGCAAGTGGCACCTGGGCTACCTGCCCACCTTCGGCCCGCTGAAGAGCGGCTACGACAGCTTCTTCGGCAACTACGGCGGCGCCATCGACTACTTCACGCACAAGCCCGGCGTAGGCGCCGACCTCAAGGAGGACTTGTACGAGGGCGAGGTTGCGGTGCAGGAGGTCGGCTACTACACCGATTTGCTGGGCCAGCGCGCGGTCGACTTCGTGCGGCGCCAGCAGGCCGGCAAGCCCTTCTTCCTGTCGCTGCACTACACGGCGCCGCACTGGCCGTGGGAGGGGCCGGGCGACGAGGCGGTGTCGCGCGGCATCGCCAGCCTGGGCCACTACGACGGCGGCAACCTGGAAACCTACGGCAGGATGGTCGGCGCGCTCGACAGTTCGATCGGCAAGGTGCTCAAGGAGTTGGAGCAGCGCGGGCTGGCCGACAACACCATCGTCGTCTTCACCAGCGACAACGGCGGCGAGCGCTTCTCGAAGACTTGGCCGCTGAGCGGGCAGAAGACCGAGTTGTTGGAGGGCGGTATCCGCGTGCCGGCCATTGTGCGCTGGCCGCGCCGCATCGCCGCCGGCCAGGTGACGCCGCAGGTGGCGATCAGCATGGACTGGCTGCCGACCCTGCTGGCGGCGGCCGGCGGCGCGCCCGACCCGGCGTATCCGACGGACGGGCAAAACCTGCTGCCCTGCCTGCTCGACGACAGCGTGCGCGTCGAACGCACCCTGCTGTGGCGCTACAAGGCCAACGCCCAGCGCGCCATCCGCGCTGGCAACTGGAAGTATTTGAAGATGGGACGCAACGAGTATTTGTTCGACGTGGTGGCCGACCAGCGCGAGCGGGCCAACCTGGCGCGCAAGCATCCCGAGGTGTTGGCGCGGCTGAAGGCGCAGTGGGAGAACTGGAACCGCGACATGTTGCCGATCAGCGCCGAGGTGCGCACCCACGCCGTCAGTGGCGCGGTACAGGCCGACCGCTACGGCGTGCCTGCCGGCGGCGTGGCGGACTAAGCTTGCGCCGGAGTGTGAGCGTGAAGGGACGGCGGCCGGGCCGCAGTCCCGGCCGTATCCCATGTGCCGAGCAGCGGCTCTGCCACTTCCATCACTTCCTCCAGCGATGACGCGCGCGCCTCGGCAGAGGGCTTGAGCAATAGATCGTCGGCATAGTAGTTACGTAAATCGGCGAATGTTTGCCTGCCGGATTGTTTGAAAGTGCCCACGGCGTTGATGACCATATCGATGTCGCTCAAGCGCGCCGTCCAGGCCGTTTTCTCGGTATCTTTACTGATGTCGGCTTGGAACTAGGCGAGGCGGGGGGATGGCTCACGCCAGGGTGGCGTGTGGTGCATACCAAGTGGTGTCCATCGGTAAGCAGGGCGGCCTGCAAGTGTTTGCCGATAAACCCCGTTGCCCCGGCAAGCAAGATGCGCATGCGTTTCCTCCAAGCCAGTGCGGTCGGTTCCACATCGGTCGCCCCGTCCTAAATTAGACCATGAGGATGCTATGGAAAGCTGGAATACCGCTATCAAACGTGCGATCGTCCCTGGCAGCTCGGCCAGTGTTCTGTCGACTGTCGCGCTGGCGGCGCTGGGCAAGTCCGAAGCCGGAAGCATGAGCGCGCCCACCAACGCAATCAGCCACTGGCTATGGGGCGAGAAAGCGGCCAGGCAAGACACGGTGTCGTCGCGCTACACGCTCGTAGGCTACGTGATCCACCATGCGTGCGCCACGTTCTGGGCTGTGCTATTCGAAAAAGCAATGGGGGAGCGCTTGGACAAGAAGGACCCGGTGCTCACGGTGACGGCGGCCATGGCCGTGTCTGCCGTGGCCTGTTTTGTCGACTATCAGCTAACCCCTCAGCGACTCCATCCAGGTTTCGAAAAGCGTCTGTCGCGGCCTTCGCTGGCAGTCGTGTATGGCGCCTTTGGTGTCGGCCTGGCGCTTGGTGCGCTGTTCATCCGGCGTGACCGCTGACTGCGCTGCTGAGTACACTGATTGTCCACGGCGTCATTGGGAGCTTCGACATGCTGGCTAAGGCTGTGGTAGTGGCGTTTGCGCCGGCGGGCCTCAGTTCACGATCGAGTACAATCGGCAGGGTCCGGTCAAAAGCCGCCTGTCATCCCCTTCACCGACATCTGCTCAGAAAGCGTTTGCTGCGAGAGAGTCGAACGGGTAAAGTCATTGATGAACTACGGCCAATTTCCAGTTATGTGAGCAAGTGCTCGAAGAACTTGGGTTCTGGATGACATGACTAGGCGCCGCAAACCAAACCAATTCAATTACATGACCGAGATATACATAAGCACAGACGTTGAGACTGATGGGCCGATCCCAGGTCCTCATTCCATGTTGAGCTTCGGCTCTGCCGCATATACGCCAGACAAGAAGCTCGTCTCAACTTTCTCCGCAAACCTTGAAACGCTGGATGGCGCATCGCCTCATCCCAAGACAGCCGATTGGTGGGCCACGCAACCAGAAGCATGGGCTGCGTGCAGAAAGGAATTGCAGAAGCCCGAAGGTGCTATGCGAGCTTACGTTGACTGGATCAAGTCGCTCAAGGGAAAGCCTGTATTCGTCGCCTATCCGGCAGGCTTCGACTTCCTATTCGTGTATTGGTATCTCATTCGCTTCGTCGGCGAGAGTCCATTCAGCCATTCAGCACTAGATATGAAATCTTATGCAATGGCAATGCTGAAGACTGAGTATCGTGAGAGCACGAAGCGCAACATGCCAAAACAGTGGTTCGACACGTTTCCCCACACGCACGTTGCACTTGATGATGCGATTGAGCAAGGAGCACTGTTCTGCAACATGCTTAGAGCAAATCATGCGGAAATCGGCACCTAATCCGTCAGTCGAAGGTAAGCTGGTACCGCAGGTGGACTTGGTTAGGCCCGGACACTGGTGGAAGGCCGGAAGCATTATTCTTGGTAGTCAATTAGCTGGGGAAGCTTGATGATTTTCAGAGCAGCAGGAAAAATAGCGGAATGCTGTGTATCTGCCCCATCCAATGGTCATTGAGGAAGAAAAAATCTCAGTTGCGCCAATGTAACCTGGCCGGCAGTGGCAGTGGCAGTGGCAGTGGCGGCGGCGGCGGTGGAGGCTCTACGCAAAAAACCGTGCGACATCACCTCTGAAGGGGGATAATGCGCGCATTTGACTTCTCGGGCCTAGCCGCTTATCAAAAGACACGCTTTTAGCGAATATGAGCCAACCCAATTACGAAACCCAAAATGACAGACGATAGCTTGCCTGCGATTCCGGATGATTTCTCTCCTGGCAACAGACGGACCATTACTGACCACTACGTCGCCAAAGACGTGATGGACGAGGTCGTTACATTCAAATTTAAGAACTTCACCCGCCTTAACGCGATAAAAATTAGATTCAAGAATGTGTCGTTCGATCATAGCGTGTTTGACGGCTGCTATTTTAAAAACTGCGTTTTTGACTCGTGCGATTTCACGGGGTGCCGATTTACCGGCTCTAACTTCCATCAGTCGAGTTTCCCGGGTTCCAGATTTGACTACGCGACCTTCGAACGCATAGGTTTATACACAAGTCACTCGGCTTCCTCGCGTAGCGCTTTTATCGTTAGTGCGGCCACGCGCACTTCCTGAATCCCCTGCCAAATCGTTTTCACTCCTGGATCGCCGTCGCCTTTTCGCCCCAAGAATCCGCCGACGCGGGCGATCAGTCGCAAGACTTCGTTCAGGGTCGGAGGTCGATCCGG
The DNA here is from genome assembly GCF_900114705.1 of Rugamonas rubra. Classification (GTDB taxonomy): domain Bacteria; phylum Pseudomonadota; class Gammaproteobacteria; order Burkholderiales; family Burkholderiaceae_D; genus Rugamonas; species Rugamonas rubra. The sequence goes on along the minus strand of NZ_FOTW01000057.1, from coordinate 150 downwards.
CCGTCGCTCCTTCGTGAGCAGGTAGGCTCCGCGGATTTCGTCAGGATCAAAGAACAGGCCCGCGTCCAGATCCGGACAGATGCGGCCCAGGCGCATCAAGTGGGCGATGCGCCACGCCACGACCATGAACAATGCCAACGCGCGCTCGAT
>NZ_FOTW01000032.1 GCF_900114705.1 Rugamonas rubra | reverse complement strand
GGGCGCGGACGGGCGCTGGACAATATTTTCGTCGAGCGCTTGTGGCGCAACGTGAAGTACGAGGACGTGTACCTGAAGGGCTACGCCAACATGGCGGAATTGATGGTGGGCCTGGCACAGTATTTCGCGTTCTACAACGCACAGCGGCCGCACCAGTCGCTGAGGTATCAGACGCCCGATCAAGTCCATCGCGATGGGATTGGCGGCGGTGCGTTGATCGTCGACAGGTACGGCGATGACGGCGAAACGCCGCAGGAAAAGAGTGGTACGGGACAGCGCCGAGCAGCTGATGAAGTGGAAATGGGCACAGCTTAAATTAACTGGCAGAGTGTCTTGACTGACGGGTCCACTTTATTCTGCTTCGCTTGTATCGCTAGCTTTCGCCGCAGTCGTGAATTGTTCTTTCAAGGATGCGTCGACTTGGAAAGAAAAAGTTGCCTCGCTCATGATGCGCTCCCGGTGATACAAAGTAATTGCGGCAGGTAAGCTGCACCCTCCACACTCGTATTTGATGCCAATTCCGGCTTGAATTTACTGTAAATGACGGCACGTGAAACGGAGACGCCGGCCGGCAATTCGAGCCTGCCATTGGTGAACTCATTGTCAACGCATGGAGTCTCGTCTGTACCTGTACAGTACAATCCATTCATCATGGGAATTGTCCCAACCGGACAAGAATTGACATTCACCCCCATATTCCAATCGAAAGCAATCAATGAGTAAGATCGTGATCTTTGTCACCACTGCCGCGGTCTTCTTGTCGGCATGTGGGCGCTCAACGCCGGATACTAAAGCGTTACCGACCGGTCAAGCTACCGCAGTCCAAAAATGTCAGTATGCCCTCGTCCGTAGCGACGTTTTTGACTGGCAAGAAGGAAGGATTGAAGTGTCCGATTATACGGTCTCGGATACCCCTGATCAGTCCTGGGTCAACGCTTCGTTCACACTGCAAGATTCGAAAAATCGACTGGCCGAGACTGAGGTCAAGAGCGTGCTCAAGCGTTTAGTTGAACGGATCATCGATAGCTGCCGCAGTAACCCTATCCAAAAGTCTCGGATTTTCCTCTACCCAGCGGGTGTAACCGCTGGGGAGAGTGCAAATTGGATAGCTCGGTATGACTCTGCCAGCAACCCGGAAACAACGATTCACTATAATCTTCTCAAGGATGAGCGCAAGGACAAATACCTGTGCATTGACAAGGTGGAGCCTGGTCGCAGTCTTGATGTTGATCCGAAATTGCCTCCCGTTCGCCAGCGTAAGATCATCGGAACATGGGCTCAATCCACTTTCAATTTAACCCTGAGCCTGGAACAAGTCGGAGCAAAAGTCTATAGCGTACGGCGGAATGCCTACTGTAAGAGTGGTGACCGTGGCGAAATGCTTAAGACCGGCCCGGGGAAGCGCTATTCTGTCATCGGTAGCGGCACTGGAGACTACTACGAAGTCCTGCCTTCTGGCGATTTGGGTGTTTTTGATCGCGACGGCCGGGTGGACACCTTGCCCATTCATTTCGCTTTACATCCCGCCTCGACTGGCAATAAGGAATAGAGTTCATCTGGAGGTCTGGCCGCGACGAGGTCACAGCCCAAGCGCCGCCCTTCAATCGTTCCACGTTGACTGTATTGCTCATTGTGCGCTCCTGACATGCGGTGCTGTGATTGATACTATTGGACTCTCATTGAGCAAGTATAGGACGTTGGCGTTGCGATGCACGCCGCGTTTGCTACCATGTCGGCCTTGGTCAACGTGGTGCGAACGGGAGAGTGTGATGGCGCGGGATATTTATGCGTACCGGCAGGTGGCGGTGGAGTCGGTGTGGCGGGCCGGGCGGATCGAGATCCATCCGGTGCCGGGGCAGGCTTTTTCGCCGGAGTTGGCGGTGCAGTGCGCGCGGCGCATGGTCGACACGGAAATGTATCCGCTGGGCACGCGTTTCCTGCTGTCGGCCAAGCTGACCGACCGGCTGGGCGGCACGCCCTATCTTTATGCCTGGCATGGCGACGCCGACCAGGTGTTGTCGACGGCCGATTGCAAGAAGTTTCTCGCCGAATTCAAACGCGGCCGGATTTGATCCGGCCGCCAACCTCAATTTTGCCTAGTGCACCGCGTGCAACCTGGCCGGCTTGTCCTTGCCGAAGGCCCAGATCACCACCGCCATGGCGAGGGCGAACAGGCCGCCGACGGTCATCGCGCTGGACACGCCGAGGTGGTCGACCGACAGACCGCCGACCAGCGCGCCGGAGGCCAACGCCACCTGCGCGGTGAAGACGAACAGGGCGCCGCCGGCCTCCATGGTGCCGGGCATGGCGCTGAACATCCAGCTTTGCACCGAGATCGGCATGGCGCCGAAGGCCAGGCCCCAGACCACGATCAGGGCGGTGACGGCGGCCGGGTTGTCGCCGAAGAAGGGCAGCGCCAGCCCCGACAGGCCGAGCACCAGGCCGGTGCCGATCAGCGAGCCGCGCACGCTCTTGGCGACAGCCCAGCCGCCGATGATGTTGCCGACGAAGCCGGCGGCGCCGTAGGCCAGCAGCAGCGCGCTGATGGTCTTGGCCGACATGGCCGCCACCTGCACCAGGAACGGCGTCACATAGGTGTAGGCGGCGAACTGACCGATAAAAATCAGCATGATGGCGACGATGCCCAGTTGCACCTTGCGCAGGCGCAGGAGCTGCGGCAGCTGGCCCAGGCGCACGGCGTGGTTGGTCGGCAGCGCCGGCAGCAGCCACATCTGGGTCAGTACCACCACCACGGCGAGCACGCCGGCGGCGGCGAAGGCCATGCGCCAGCCGAGCAGCTCGCCGATCATGGCGCCGGCCGGCACGCCGGCCACGGTGCCCAGCGAGATGCCGGCGAAGATGATCGAGGTGGCGCGCGCCGCCGAGGCGATCGGCACCAGCCGGGTGCCGAGGGCGCCGCCGATGGCCCAGAAGCCGCCGACGCCGATGCCCATCAGGGCGCGGCCGAGCAGGATCAGGGTGAACGAGTCGGACAGCGTGACGATGATGTTGGAGGCGACGAGCAAACTCATCAGTCCAATCACGACGTGGCGCCGGTCGGCCTTGCCGACGCCGGCCGTCACCAGCAGCGCGGCGAGGGCGGCGATCATGCCGGGGATGGTGACCATCATGCCGGCCATGCCTTCGGTGACGCGCAGTTCGGCGGCGATCGAGGGCAGCAGGCCGACCGGCAGGAACTCGGTGGTGACCAGGGCGAAGGCGCCGATGGCGACCGAGAACACGGCCGGCCAGTTGGCCAGGATCGGGGCGGCCGGGCCGGCGACGGCCGGGGCTGCTAGATCGGCTGGATCGGCCGAGCGGGTGGAGGCGGGAGCTTGCATGTTTATGATCCTTGAGCGGGGAGTAGGCACGGGACGGTAAAAAAACTTGTGTTTTTTACTGATCGGTTCATAATCCTCGCAAAGTACAACTTCTGTCAACTAATTTTTTTACCGATCGGTATGAAAGACTCATCTAACACCAGCAAGAAGACCGGCCGGCCGCGCACCTTCGACGAGGACCAGGCGCTGGACAAGGCCATGGATTTGTTTTGGGAAAAGGGCTACGAGGGTAGTTCGCTGCCCGAGCTGACCGAGGCGATGGGCATGAACCGGCCCAGCCTGTACGCCGTGTTCGGCAACAAGGAGACCTTGTTCCACAAGGCCTTGGCGCGCTACACCCTGACCCGGGGCGAGGTGTTCCAGTCGGCGCTGCGCGAGCCGACGGCGCGCAAGGTGGTCGAGAATTTCCTGTACTGCAACGCGGACAACCAGACCGAGCCGGACCATCCGCACGGTTGCCTGGTGATCAACGGCGCCTTGGCCTGCAGCGACGACGCCTTGCCGATCCGCCAGGAGCTGATCGCCCGCCGCGCCTGCCACGAGGCCAAGCTGCGCGACCGCTTCGTGCGCGCGCGCGAGGAGGGCGACCTGCCGGAGGATTGTTGCGCCGGGCAGTTGGCGCGCTATGTGATGACGGTGTCGAACGGCATGGCGGTGCAGGCCGTGGCCGGCGCCACCCGCGCCCAGTTGCACGAGGTGGTGGCGCTGGTGCTGCGCGGTTGGCCGTCGCCCTGAGCGACGCCTATTCGTCGTCGTCGCCGTCGTCCTCGCTGTCGGTCTTGACGGTCTTGCTGCGGGCGGCGTCGGCGCTGGCCTTCAGCTTGCCGGCGGCGGCCATGAAGTCGTCGACGCTGTGGTCGGCGCTTTGCCGCACGGCCGGCGGCAACAGCACGCTCATGTACAGCTCGTCGGCGGCACGCGCGGTGGTTTGTAGATTGCTCATCAGCACCAGCGTGGTGCCGGCCAGCATCAGCACCAGGCAGGTCGAGGCCATCCGTTTGGGATGGTGCGGCTTGATGGTCCACAGGTGGAAGAACACCATGCCACAGGCCAGCGCGATCGACACCAGGTTGCCGTAGCGGGTCAGCAGCTCGGCCGACCAGGCGTAGGCCAGCACGCTGCTCAGCGAGCGCCAGGCGCCCAGCGCGAGCAGGCCGCTGCCGAGGATGAACAGGTGGCGGCCCAGCCGCGCCTGGTTGCCGAACAGGCGGTTGGCCAGCGCCCAGGCGGCGCTCCACACCAGCCCCAGTCCCAGCCCGGAGGCCAGCACCAGCAGGTAGCGGATCGGCTGGAAGGCTTCGACGTCGGACAACCAATACTCCAACAGCGTGAACACGGCCATCATGGCCAGGCCGGTCAGCGCCGGCGTGGCGCCCTCCCAGCCGTGCATGGTGGTGTCGGCCAGTTCGGGCGCGACGGGGAAGTCGGCCGGACGCACGCGCAGGCGGCTGTGGCCCAGGCGCACCACGGTGTCGCCGCCGAGCAGCACGCTGTCCTGGCGCTTGCCCAGCACCACGCTGCCGTTTTTGCTGCCCAGGTCGCGCAGCCGCAGCCGGCCCTCGTCGTCGACGTCGATGACTGCGTGGTGGGCGGCGGTGTGGGCGTCGTCGAGGATGAAGTCGTTGTCGTAGCCGCGGCCGAGGCGGATCGGCAGGGCGGCGACGGCCTGGCGTTGCAGCACGTCGCCGTTGCGCGACAGCAGTTCGATGAAGTAGGGCGGCTTCATGGCTTGGCGCCGCGCGCCAGCGCGTCGAGGAAGGCGCGGCCCAGGCGCAGGCCGTTGGGGTAGGACACGCCGTGGGCGTCGAAGCGGCTTTGCAGGCTCATCTGGCCGCTGTCGGTGCTGGCGGTCAGCAGGGCGAAGTCGTACAGACCGTCGAACTTGCGGTAGGCGCGCACGCACAGCACGGCGCGCAGCGGCAGGCTGCGGTTCTTGACGAACTGTTCGGTGCATTTGGGGCCGGTCATGCTGCTGCTCTTGCCGGTGCCGAAATGCTCGTTCTTGAACGAGCTGCCGGCCAGTTGGGCGAAGCGCAGGGTGTCCAGGCCGGTGCTGCGCAGGAACTGGTGGCGGATGCCGATCTGGCCGGTTTGCAGCGAGCTGCTGATGAAGATCGCCGATTCCATCGAGCAGCTGGTGTCGTCGACGGTGAAGGATTGCTCGGTCTTGTTGACGGAGCGGCCCCAGCAGCGCATCTGCTCGGACTCGCGCACCGGCACCTGGTAGGGGCCCATCGGTTTGAGCGTCAGTGGCGTGGCCAGCAGGCGGTCGACCAGGGCGCGCTGGTGGCTGAGCAATTGCTCGGCGACGACGCCGGTGAAGTCCTTCGGCGGCTTGGCCTGCTGGGCGACGCGCTGCAACAGTTGCTGGGCGTAGCGGGCCGGCACCAGGAAGCTGACCAGCTCGCCGTCCAGCCGCTTCGACACGTTGACGCCGGCCACGGCGCCGTCCACCGTCACGCTGGGGCCGCCGCTCATGCCGGAGTTGATCGGGCCGGTGAACATCAGCTGGTCGTAGAAGCTGCGCGTGATGACGCCGTTGTAGGCGCCCTCCGAGATGGCGAAGCCGAGGTCGAGCGGGTTGCCCATCGAGTACAGGTATTGGCCCTGGGTCAGGGCGGCGAGCGGTTCGGGCAGGCGGAAGAAGCCGGTGCCGTTGCGGCTCACGCGCAGCACGGCAAGGTCGTGCAGCACGTCGACGGCGAGCAGTTCGACGTTGCCGCGCTTGCCGGCGGTGTCGACCCATTCGCCGACGTAGGTGTCGGGGTCGAGGGCGAACTGGGAGACGACGTGGTAGTTGGTCACCACCAGGTTGCTGGTGCCGATCAAAAAGCCGGAGCCGACCGAGGACTGGGTGCGGCCGCCCTTGAGTAGCGAGCGCACCTGCAGGATGTCGCCCTTGGCCGAGGCGTAGAGTTGTTGCGCCGCGCTGGACGGCGCCGGCAGCGCCTTCGGTTCGGCCGCCGCCGTGGTCTTGGCCGGCGGGGCCGACGGCAGGGTGGTGGCCTGGGCCGGCCCGGCGGCGGCCGGGGGCAGGGCGGCGCAGGCCCAAGTCAAGGTGAGTACGATTGCTGAATTAATGAATTTCATGCATTCCTTTGACTTGTTGAGGCGCGTGCATTTTTTTACAGTTCGCCGTCCTCGGCGGGGGCGGGCGTCAGCGGGGTCATCATGTGGCCCAGCTTGGCGGCCTTGGTGTTCAGGTAGTGCTGGTTGAAGGCGTTGCGGTTGACCAGCAGCGGCACCCGTTCGGCCACCGTGATGCCGAGCTTGGCCATGGCGTCGATCTTGCGCGGATTGTTGGTCATCAGGCGCAGGCTGGTGACGCCGAACTTGGCGAACATCGGCCGCACCAGCGCGTAGTTGCGGGCGTCGGCCTTGAAGCCCAGTTGCTCGTTGGCCTGCACCGTGTCGGCGCCGCCCTCCTGCAGGCGGTAGGCGCGGATCTTGTTGATCAGGCCGATGCCGCGGCCCTCCTGGCGCAGGTAGAGCAGGATGCCGCGGCCCTCGGCGGCGATGCGCTTGAGCGCGCCTTCGAGCTGGGCGCCGCAGTCGCAGCGCTGGGAGAACAGCACGTCGCCGGTCAGGCATTCGGAGTGGACGCGGGCCAGCACCGGCTCGCCGTTGCCGACGTCGCCCAGCACCATGGCCAGGTGTTCCTTGCCGGTGGCGTGCTCGACAAAGGCGTGCAGGGTGAACTGGGCCCATGGCGTCGGCAGGGCGCAAGAGGTGGTGTAGTCCAATTCTTCTTTTGCTGCGGTGTCTGCGCTGTGCGGCATGGTCTGCTCTTCAAAAATGTTCGGTAAAGGGTAAAAAAGGCGCGCCGGACTGATCGATCAGACCCGGCGCGCCCTGTCATCATACCAAAACTCGGAAGGATGTTAATTTGCGGACAGATTTGGCGGAGGCGGCGCCGGCGCCAGGCAGGGTCAGACCCTAGGGTCTGACCCTACTTAGCGCGGCAGGTCGAACAGCAGGAACTCGACCTCGCCGCCGGCCTCCACGTCCACCTTCGCCTCGTCGCTCAGTTTGAGCGCGTCGCCGCCCTTGAGCGCGGTGCCGTTGACCACCAGCTCGCCCCGGATTACGTGGACGTAGCCGAGGCGGCCGGCCGCCAGCGGGTGTTGCAGCCGCTCGCCGGCGCCGAGGATGCTGGCGTACAGGGCGGCGTCCTGGTGGATCAGCACCGAGCCGTCGCGGCCGTCGCCGGAGGCGATCAGGCGCAGTTGGCCGCGTTTGCTGTCCGGCGCGAAGTGTTTCTCCTCGTAGCTGGGCGGGATGCCGCCGACGTTCGGCTGGATCCAGATCTGCAGGAAGTGCACGCCTTCGCTGGGCGAGTCGTTGAACTCGCTGTGGCGCACGCCGTTGCCGGCGCTCATGCGCTGGACGTCGCCGTAGTGCAGCACCGAGCCGGTGCCCATGCTGTCCTTGTGGGCCAGCGCGCCGTCCAGCACGTAGGAGATGATCTCCATGTCGCGGTGGCCGTGGGTGCCGAAGCCCTGGCCCGGGGCGACGCGGTCCTCGTTGATCACCAGCAGCGGGCCGAAGCCGACGTGCTCGGGGTCGTGGTAGCTGCCGAAGGAGAAGCTGTGGTGGGAATTGAGCCAGCCATGGTTGGCCAGGCCGCGCGCTTCATTTTTACGAATTTGCAACATGGTGAACTCCATTCTTTTTAGGTTGATATGCGATAATTTCGAACGTCGCGTGCTGGCGATGTTCTGTCCGTCGCATCGATGAAGAGAAGTATATTCCTGTCCTATCGTTTAAAAAAACGAATAATTTACCGTTTCATTATCGAAAATTTCGAATGCTCAGACTCAGCCTGGAAGCCCTGCAAATCGTCGACGCCATCGAGCGGCGCGGTTCCTTCTCCGCCGCCGGCAAGGAGCTGCACCGGGTGCCCTCGACCATCTCCTACACCGTGGCCAAGTTGGAGGACGAGCTGGGCGTGCAGGTGTTCGAGCGCCACGGCCCGCGCGTCGCGCTGACGCCGGCCGGCCAGGAGCTGCTCAAGGAGGGCCGCTACCTGTTGAAGGCGGCGCAGGACCTGGAAAACCGGGTGCGCCGGGTGGCCTCCGGCTGGGAGACCGAGTTGACCATCGGCATGGACTCGATGTTTTCCACCCTCGCCCTGCGCGACGACGTGACGGCCTTCTACGCGGTGGCGCAGCAGACCCGGCTGCGGGTGTTGCAGGAGGCGCTGTCGGGCACCTGGGAGGCGCTGCTGGAGCGCCGCGTCGACCTGCTGGTGGGCGCGCCGGGCGACGGCCCGCCCGGCGGCGGCTACGTGTCGCAGGCGATCGGCACGATGGGTTTCGTCTTCGCCGTCGCGCCCGGCCATCCGTTGGCGGCCGTGGCCGGGCCGCTGGGCCGCGCCGAGTTGCAGCACCACCGCGCCGTCAGCGTGGCCGACTCGGCGCGCCAGTTGGCACCGCGCACGGTCGGTCTGTTGCTGGGGCAAGACACTCTGACCCTGCCCAGCATGCAGGCCAAGTTCGACTACCAGGTGGCCGGCCTGGGCTTCGGCTTCCTGCCAGAGCCCTGCGCCCGCGCCGCCATCGCCGCCGGCCTGCTGGTGGAGAAGCAGGTGGAGGAGCCGAAGCCGGCCGAGACCTTCTACCTGGCCTGGCGTTCGGGCGAGGGCGGCGCCGCGTTGCGCTGGTGGAGCGGGCGGATGGGCGATCCGGCCCTGTTCGCCCGCCTGCTGCGCCACCTGCCGGGCGGCGTTGGACGGGCCGGCGGCGATGATTCGTGTCGGAATTGACAAACTTGCACACTAGATATTGAACGGGTGTTGACCCACGCCAATAATTTCAGAGTACCATATGCAGCATTCCCGCCGCATCGCGCCAGTTTCGGGCAAAATTCAGGCGGGATGTCGGAAGATTGCCGGCCATAATTTCGCCGGCGCCGAGTTCATTCCCCTCATCTTTATCCGCTGGAAAGCTCCATGACCGCTTCGACCGCAGTGCCGCCCCTGTTCCTTCAGCTATTGGCCGACCGTGACGGCGGCCCGGGCGCGCTGCTGTTCGGCAGCGACATCGCGGCCGCGTCCGGCGCCGATGGCGCCGCCGCGCAGCTGGCGGCCCTGCCAGTCGCGCAACTGGGCGCGCTGGCGGCGCGCTGGCCGTGTTTCTACCGCGCCCAGTCGGCCGCCGCCATGGCCGCGCCGATGCTCGAGGCGTTGCAGCTGGCCGGCTGGAAGCCCCTGGACGAGGCCGTGCTGCACCGCGCCGACACTGTCTTCGACACGCAACTGGCGCCGGCGCTGCGCTGGGTGACCGGGGATTGGCACCTGGCGCCGCCGCCCAAACCGGTCGGCAACCAGGCCGCCTCGCGCGCGCTGGCCCTGCAACTGGTGCAGAAGGTCGCCGCCGAGGCCGACACCCACGAGATCGAGGCCCTGCTGCGCCACGATCCGACCCTGTCCTACCACCTGCTCAAGCTGGTCAACTCGCTCGGCATGGGCACCGGCCGGCGCGTCACCAGCTTCTCGCAGGCGATCCTGATCCTCGGCCGCCAGCAGCTGCGGCGCTGGCTCAACCTGATGCTGTTCTCCTCGCGTTCCGGCGACATGCGCTCGGCCATGCTGCTGGCCCAGGTGGCGGTGCGGGCGCGCGCGCTCGAGCTGCTGGCGCGCGCCGCCGGCATGGACAAGCACAGCCAGGAGCAGGGCTTCATGGTCGGCATGTTCTCGCTGCTGGGCACCCTGTTCGGCCTGCCGCTGGCCGAGGTGCTGCGGCCGCTGCCGATCGGCGACGCCGTGCAACTGGCCCTGCTGGAACACGGCGGCGAGTTGGGCGCGCTGCTGGCGCTGCTGGAGCGGGCCGAGGCGGGCGACTTCGCCGGCCTGGCCGCCGGCCTGGCGGCGGCGCAGATCGAGGCGGCCGACTTCAACCGCATCGTCGCCGACGCCAACCTGTGGATGCTCGACGTGACCGCCGGCGGCGCGGCCCCCAGCCATGCTTGACGCCGCCATCGCGCGCTGCCTGGCGCTGAGCCAACGCGCCCAGCAGGAGTCGGGCGCGGCGCAGGAGCAGGCCTTGTCGAGCCTGCGCGAGGCGCTGCTCGAGCTGGCGGCGGCGCGCGCCGAGGCCGCCACCGCGCACAGCGCCGGCGCCGAGGCGCTGCTCGAGCTCGACCTGGCCGGCTACATCGTCGGCTGGGGCGCCGGCGCCGAGCAGATGTTCGGCTACGCCGAGCCGGAGGCGCTGGGCCAGCACGTGCTGTTCCTCTACGCCGAGGACGACGACGACGGCAGCATCGCCGAGCTGTTCTTCGAGCACGAGCAGGCCGTCACCGAGGTGCGCCGGCGGCGCAAGTCGGGCGAGGTGTTCTGGGTCGAGCTGACCCTGTCGCTGCGGCGCGACGCCGGCGGCGACCCCGACGGCATGCTGGTGCGCCTGCAGCCGCCGGGCGAGGCCTTGTCCGAGCAGGACAAGCTGCGCCTGCACGCCCGCATCATCGAGGACAGCGACCAGGGCGTGCTGATCACCGACGCCAACGAGCGCATCGTCTCGATCAACGGCGCCTTCAGCCGCATCACCGGCTACTCGCCGGCCGAGACCATCGGCCAGACGCCGGACCTGCTGCGCTCGGGCGTGCACGACGCCGACTTCCGCGCCCAGGTGCGCGCGGCGATGAAGGGCCACGGCCCGTGGCGTGGCGAGATCGTCGGCAAGCGCAAGAACGGCGAGCTGTTCCCGCAGTCGGTCACCATCAGCGTGGTGCGCGACCGCGCCGGCCAGATCACCCACACCTTCTCGCTGTTCTCCGACATCAGCGTGCACAAGGACGCCGAGGCGCGCATGCAGCGCATGGCCAACTACGACGGCCTGACCGGCCTGCCCAACCTGTGCCTGTTGAGCCAGCTGGTCGACCAGGCCTTGATGGAGGCGCGCCGCAGCCAGCAGCACGGCGCCCTGATGGTGGTCGAGATCAGCCGCATCGGCGCCATCAGCGACACGCTGGGCCACGAGGTCGGCAACGAGCTGCTGTGCGAGATCGGCCGCCTGTTCCGCCAGGTGCTGCGCGACGCCGACGTGCTGGCGCGGCTCGACGGCAGCAAGTTCGCCATCGCCCTGCTGCACATCGAAAAGCGCGAGCACGCCGCCATCGTCGCCAGCAAGCTGCTGACGGCGCTGGCCGCGCCGATCCAGATCGGCGGCCACAGCCTGCAGGTGGGCGCCAGCATCGGCATCACCATCTACCCGGAGGACGGCCGCGAGACCGCCACCCTGATCCGCTACGCCGAGGTGGCCAGCAGCCGCGCCGCGCAGAACATCGAGTCGGCCTTCCTGTTCTACAGCGAGGAGATGAACCAGCGCGCCAAGGAGCACCTGCGGCTCGAGACGGAGTTGCGGCTGGCGCTGGTCAACCGGGAGCTGCAGCTGTACTACCAGCCCAAGGTCAGCCTGCGCAGCGGCCGCATCGTCGGCGCCGAGGCGCTGCTGCGCTGGCGCCACCCGGTGCGCGGCCTGGTCTCGCCCGGCGTGTTCATCCCGGTGGCCGAGGAGACCGGCCTGATCCTCGAGCTGGGCAGCTGGGTGCTGGAGGAGGCCTGCCGCCAGGTGCGCGAATGGAAGGACGCCAACCTGATCATGCCGACCATCGCCGTCAACCTGTCGGCGCGCCAGTTCGACCAGGGCCTGCCGGCGCGGGTGGCGGCGGTGCTCGAGCGGCACGGCGTGCAGCCCGAGCAGATCATGCTGGAGATCACCGAGAGCCTGCTGGTGCGCGGCGCCGACAACGTCATCGCCATCATGAACGAGCTGGTGGCGATGGGCATGGCGCTGGCGCTGGACGACTTCGGCACCGGCTACTCCAGCCTGGCCTACCTGAAGAAGTTCCCGATCAGCACGCTCAAGATCGACCGCGCCTTCGTCACCGGCCTGCCCTACGAGGAGAACGACTGCGCCATCGCCCGCGCCATCGTCACCATGGCCCAGCAGCTGCGCCAGGAGATCGTCGCCGAGGGCGTCGAGACGGCCGAACAGATGAGCTTCCTGCGCGAGCTGGGCTGCGACCAGCTGCAGGGCTACCTGTTCAGCCAGCCGGTGCCGGCGGCCGACTTCGAGCGCATGCTGCGCGAGGGCAAGCGGCTGGCCTTCAACAGCCGTTGAGCCGGCGCGCCCGCCGCGCTGTTGTTCGGGCCGAGAAATAGCTAGGCAAAAGCGGCCCGTCCGTGGTGAGATCGGTTATGGTTCCGCATTGCGCCAAGGAATTGTTAAAATTCCGTCCTGGCAACCTGACTACACATACAATTCTGATAGAGACACATGACTATTTCGGCGAGATTGCATAACCAGGGGCTGCTGGGCAACACCTTCACATCGGCGCAGCAGCTGCTTTCCTGGATGGGCTCGATCCAGGCCCAGGACTACGCCAGCGCCAAGTGGGCGATCGGCGCGCGCATGCCGAACGAGACCGACGCCAGCGTCACCCAGGCCATCAACGACGGCAAGATCGTGCGCACCTGGCTGATGCGCGGCACCATCCACATGGTGGCCACCGAGGACGTGCGCTGGATGAACACGCTGACGGCGCCCGGCAACGTGGTGGCCAGCACGCCGCGCCGCCAGCAGCTCGGCTTCGACGAGCGCACCATCCTGCGCAGCCACGCCATCCTGTCGGTGGCCTTGAAGGGCGGCAAGCAGCGCACCCGCGAGGAGCTTTACACGCTGTTGGAGGACAAGGGCATCTCCACCACCGACCAGCGCGGCTACCACCTGTTGTGGCGCGCCGCCCTGGACGGCGTGCTGTGCTTCGCCGGCCAGCGCTTCGTCGCGTTGGACGACTGGGTGCCGGCGCAGGCGCCGATGGAGCGCGACCAGGCGCTCGGCGAGCTGGCCAAGCGCTACTTCCAAAGCCGTGGCCCGGCCACGCTGAAGGACTTCCAGTGGTGGTCCGGCCTGACCGCCAGCGACGCCGAGCGCGGCCTCGACGTCATCAAGGCCGAGCTGGAGATGCACGCCCACCACGGCCACCAGCTGTGGGCCTTGCCCGGCGAGCCGCCGGCCTTCCAGTACCACGGCGCCGCGCTGCCCGCCTTCGACGAGTATCTGCTCGGCTACAAGGAGCGCGGCATGGTGCTCGACCCGCTCTACAACAACCGTGTCTGTCCGCCGGCCAACGGCCTGTTCCAGCCCTTGATGCTGATCCAGGGCAAGGTGGTCGGCACCTGGAAGCGCGACTCCGGCAAGGACATCATCACCATCAAGACCGAGCCCTTCGTCGCCCTCAACCCGAAGGAGACGCGGCTGTTCGCCCTGGCGCTGGAGGAGTTCAGCAAGTTCCACGGCAAGAAGATCGCCGTCAAGTGAGGCCGCCGGCCGCGGCGCCGGCCGCGCACTGCCGTGACTCTTGTCACATAGGCTGGTCGGCTTGATAAGCCTGTTGCGTTGCGCCGAAAGTATTGCCACTTTGTGAACGAAGTTTGCAAAATGTCTTGGATGGCGGGACGCTTCCGGCTACTCTGGCGCTATTGTTCAGCCCACCTGGAATTCCGCAATGAACCGCAGTCTTTTCGATAGCGCGACTATGCGCGCCGTGCCCCTGCGCCTGCACCCCGGCGACGACCTGCGCGCCGCCTTGGGCGAGGCGCTGGCGCGGCACGGCGCGGCCGCCGGCTTCGTGCTGCAGGGCATCGGCAGCCTCAGCGTGGCGCAGCTGCGCTACGCCGGCCGGCCCGAGGCCAGCACCGTCGGCGGCGACCTGGAGATCCTCAGCCTGGCCGGCTCGCTGGCGCCGCAGGGCGCGCATCTGCACATGGCCGTGGCCGACGCGCAGGGCAGGGTGCTGGGCGGCCACGTCTGCGCCGGCTGCATCGTCCGCACCACCGCCGAGGTGCTGCTGGCGCTGCTGCCCGGCCAGGTGTTCGGCCGCGAGTTCGACGCCGCCACCGGCTTCGCCGAGTTGAGCATCGCGGCGTCCGATCCCGGCCGAACGCCCGACTAGTCCGCTGCCCCCCCTGTTTCATTTTTTCAACACAGCACGACCAACACAATAAAAGGGCCGGACCCGATTCCGGCTGATACCATGACCACCATCAAGTCCAAATTCTTCCTGCTTCTGTTCCTCGCCGCCGTCGCCTACATGGCCTGGGTCTGCGTGTCGCCGTTCCCCCGGCCGGCCGCGCTGGTCGGCCTGAGCCACCAGGCCATCGCCGCCCAGCTGGGCCAGACGGACGCCGAGGCGCACGACAAGTTCGTCCGCTGGCGGCGCGACCGTGGCCCGGGCAGCTGGACGCTGGACACCGACGCGCCCGACACCGGCGACGCCAAGGCCTGCGCCTTCCGCCTGCGCCTGTCGCTGTGGACGCCGCTGGGCTACGTGCCGGTCTACACCAACGAGTGGAACGACCTGAGCTGCGGCGCCTGAGGCGCCGCGCGGCAAGGCCGGTTCGGCTCGCCGCTGCGCTGCGCCCGGGGCATTGCGGCGCCCCTCCTTCTGTGGCAGCATAGCCTGGATGTATCCCTTCCTCTTCGACTAAGGCGGCCGCAACGATGAACAAGCGCCTGGCGGCACTACTGGCATGTTCGCTGTTGAGCTTGGCCGCGCGCGCCGCGCCGGCCGAGCTGGTCATGCTGGCCTCGACCGACCAGGTGATGCCGGTCGCCGCCATCAAGAACGGCGAGCTGGGCGGCGGCATCCTGCGCGACTTGGGCGAGGCCATTGCCAAGCGCCTGGGGCGCAGCGCCAGGTTCGTCGTCGTCGCCGGCGACAAGGCCGGCTGGGCGCTGTCCAAGGGCAAGGCCGACGGCATGTGCTATTTGTTGCCGTACTGGATAGACGGCGACTTCGACTGGAGCCAACCCTTCCTGCCGGACGCCGAGCTGGTCGCCAGCGTGCCCGGCGCGCCGCCGATTCCCTCGCTGAAGGCGCTGCGCGGCAAGGCCATCGGCACGGTGGCGGCCTACCGTTATCCGCGCGTCGAGCAGGTGCTGGGCCAGCGCTTCATGCGCGTTGATTCGGAAACCATGGAGATCAATCTGCGCCGGGTGGTCAGCGGCGAGTTGCAATACGCGCTGGTGTCGCAGATCGTGCTGGACTACCAGCTGCGCATGGACAAGCAATTGACGCTGCGGCCGGGCCTGGTGTTCGCCTCGTTCAAGGCGCAGTGCGCGTTTTCACGCCACTCCAGCGTGCCCTTCGCCGAGGTCGACCGCGTCATCAAGGGGCTGGTCAAGGACGGCACGGTGGAGCGCATCCTGGCCAGCTACCGCTGAGCGGCGCGGCCCGGCCGCATCGCGGCCTGGCGGCCCGGCGGCCTAGGCGCGCCGGGGCAGCGGCCGGCCGGGCGGTCGCAGCGGCGCCAGCAGGTGGCGCAGGTCGTTGTGGTCCAGCTCGTACATCAGGGCGATCAGCGCGCCCAGCTCGCCCGAGGGGAAGCCCTCGCGGGCGAACCAGCCCAGATAGTGGCCGGGCAGGTCGGCCAGCAGGCGGCCTTTGTATTTTCCGTAAGGCATCTCACGGCTCAGCAGCAGGGCGAGTTTTTCCGAATTCATGGGGAAATGATAGCAGCAAAGGCGGCTGTCGCGCCGATTGTTGCTCGTAGATCAAAAATGTTCTGTCGATGGAGGTATTTTTCGAAACAAAGAAAGCCGGGATACTGCATGGCATCCACTTTGACAGGAGTTTTGCCATGCCCATTGCCTTGCTGGCGCTGACGATCAGCGCTTTCGCCATCGGAACCACCGAGTTCGTTATCGTCGGCTTGCTGCCGACCATCGCCGCCGACCTCGGCGTCAACCTGCCGTCGGCCGGCCTGCTGGTCAGCCTGTACGCGCTCGGCGTGGCCGTCGGCGCGCCGGTGCTGACCGCGCTCAGCGGCAAGCTGCCGCGCAAGACCCTGCTGCTGGCGCTGATGGTGCTGTTCACCTTGGGCAACCTGCTGGCCTGGAAGGCGCCCGGCTACAACTCGCTGATCGTGGCGCGCATCCTCACCGGGCTGGCGCACGGCGTGTTCTTCTCGATCGGCTCGACCATCGCCACCTCGCTGGTGCCCAAGGACAAGGCCGCCAGCGCCATCGCCATCATGTTCACCGGCCTGACCGTGGCCCTGGTCACCGGCGTGCCGCTGGGCACCTTCATCGGCCAGCACTTCGGCTGGCGCGAGACCTTCCTCGCCGTCTCCGCGCTGGGCGTGCTGGCCTTTGTCGGCAGCCTGGCCTTCGTGCCGGCGAACATCAAGCACAGCGCGCCGGCCTCGCTGCTGCAACAAGTCAAGGTGCTGGGCGAGCCGCGCCTGCTGCTGGTCTACGCCATGACGGCGGTCGGCTACGGCGGCTCCTTCACCGCCTTCACCTATCTGGCGCCGATTTTGCAGGACATCACCGGCTTCAGCGCCAACGTGGTCGGCCTGGTGATGCTGGTGTACGGCGTCTCCGTCGCCGTCGGCAACATCTGGGGCGGCAAGCTGGCCGACCGCCGTGGCCCGGTCGCCGCGCTGAAGATCATCTTCCTCGGCCTGGCCGCCGTGCTGCTGCTGGTGACGTTCGCCGCGCCGCACCCCTGGCTGATGCTGGCCGCCGTGCTGCTGTGGGGCGCCGTGGCCTTCGGCAACGTCGCTGGACTGCAGGTGTACGTGGTGCAGCAGGCCGAGCACTTCACGCCGCGCGCCGTCGACGTCGCCTCCGGCCTGAACATCGCCGCCTTCAACCTGGGCATCGCCGGCGGCGCCTGGGGCGGCGGCTTGATCGTCGAACACCTGGGGCTGGTGCACACCGGCTGGATCGGCGCGCTGGTGGTGCTCGGCGCCTACGGCCTGACGGCGCTCAGCGGCCGGCTCGACCGCCGTAATCCGATTGCCGTGGCGGCCGGCGCCGAGCGGCCGCGCCGGGTCGCCAGCCATTGAGCGGCCGACCTTGGCCGGCCGAGTAGCCACCGGCGCAAACCAAGGCTCAACCACCGGCGCAAACCAAGGGTCAGACCCTAGGGTCTGACCCTGGCTCTTTGCCTGTGGGTGGTTTGCTAGCCGCCGGCGCCTTGCCATCCCACCGGAACGGCGCCACGGGTGTATATTGCTGGCCAATCGAATTTTTGCTTCTGGCCAACACCCCATGTCCCCCGTCTCGCTCTTCCTCGTCGTCCTCGCCTATTTCGGCCTGCTGCTGGTCGTGGCCAGGCGCACCTCGCGCAACGCCACCAACGAGAGTTTTTTCAACGGCAACAAGAGCAGCAACTGGCTGCTGGTCGCCTTCGGCATGGTCGGCACCACGCTCAGCGGGGTGACCTTCGTCAGCGTGCCCGGCGCCGTCGGCCGCGACGGCTTCGGCTACCTGCAGATCACGCTGGGCTATGTGCTCGGCTATCTGTGCGTCACCTTCGTGTTGCTGCCGCTGTACTACCGGCTGCGCCTGAGCTCGATCTACCACTACCTCGATGTGCGCCTGGGCCGCCGCGCCGGGCAGAGCGGGGCGGCCTGCTTCATCCTGTCGCGCACCTTGGGCGCCAGCGCCCGGCTGTACCTGGTCATCAACATCCTGCAGGCCGTCATCCTCGACCGCCTGGGCCTGCCGTTCTGGCTGACCAGCGCGGTGGTGCTGCTGATGATACTGCTCTACACCTACGAGGGCGGCGTCAAGACCATCGTCTGGACCGACACGCTGCAAACCGCCGGCATGCTGCTCGGCCTGCTCATCTGCGTCGCCTACCTGTTGCACGCCATGGAGCTGGACCTGCCGTCCAGCCTGGCGCGCATGCAGGACGCCGGCCTGGCGCGGGTGTTCACCTGGGACGTCGACAGCCCGGCCTTCTTCTGGAAACAGGTGCTGGCCGGCATGTTCATCACCATCGCCATGACCGGCATGGACCAGGAGATGATGCAGAAGAACATCTCGGTGCGCACCCTGGCCGACTCGCAGAAGAACATGCTGCTGCTGACCGCCATCCTGGTCGGCGTGCTGGCGCTGTTCCTCTTCCTCGGCGGCCTGCTGCACCTGTACGCGCCGCTGGCCGGCGTGGGCGCCACCGGCGACAAGCTGTTCCCGGCCGTGGTGATGGGCCATCTGCCGGCGCTGGTGCAGCTGATCTTCCTGCTCGGCCTGATCTCGGCCCTGTTCCCCAGCGCCGACGGCGCCATCACCGCGCTGACCTCGAGCTTTTGCATCGACCTGCTGGGCCTGACGCGGCGCGCCGACCTGGACGAGGCCGCCAAGCTGCGCCGGCGCCACCACGTCCATCTGGGCTTCTGCGCCTTGTTCCTGTTGCTGGTCCTACTGTTCAAATGGATAGACAGTGCTAGCATGATAGGCGTGATCCTGAAACTGGCCGGCTACACCTACGGTCCGCTGCTCGGCTTGTTCGCCTTCGGCATGCTGAGCCGGCGCGCCCTGCGCCAGCGCTGGGTGCCCTTGGCCGTGCTGGCCGGGCCGGCGCTGTGCTACGTCGTTGACCGCAATCAAGAGTTGATTTTCGGCAGCTATCGTATCGGCCTGGAGCTGCTTATCATGAATGGTTCGCTGGTGTTGGCGGCCTTGTTCCTGATTTCGCTGCCGGCGTCCGCCGGGCCGGTGGCAAACGATGGCTGACAACGAGTCGCGTTTTGGCTTACAGTGTCACAAATTAAATGTTACGAATTAGTTATCCCAACCCGGCAACACTCAGAACAACCAGGAGTACCGATGTCCAGATCCCCCTTTGCCTACCTACGCAGCGGCCTCGGCTTTTGCTGGCGCGCGCTTGACGCCAGCCGTCGCGCGCTGTTCAACCTGCTGTTCCTGGCGCTGATCGTGGCGCTGCTGTACACCATCTTCGGCGGCGGCCTCAAGCCGCTGGCGGCCAAGACCACCCTGGTGCTCGACCTGAAGGGCGCGCTGGTCGAACAGACCAGCGGCAACGCCCGCGAGGCGCTGATGAGCTCGGTCAGCGGCGCCGAGACGCGCAAGATGACCCAACTGCGCGACGTGTTGTCGGTGCTCGACGCGGCCGCCAAGGACCCCAACATCGGCGCCGCCGTGCTGCTGACCGACGACCTGCAGGGCAGCGGCCTGGCCGCGCTGCGCGAAGTGGCCGCCGCGCTGGAGCGCTTCAAGGCCAGCGGCAAGCAGGTGGTGGCCTGGGGCTCCAGCTTCGACCAGCGCCAGTATCTGCTGGCGGCGCACGCCAGCGAGGTGTATATGCACCCGATGGGCACGGTGCTGCTGGACGGCTTCGGCCGCTACCGCAACTACTACCGCGACGCGCTCGACAAGGTCGGCGTCACCGTCAACCTGCTCAAGGTCGGCACCTTCAAGAGCGCCGCCGAGCCCTTCATCGCCAACGGCCCGTCGCCGGCCGCCGCCGAGGCGGACGCCTTCCTGGTCAACGCGCTGTGGGCCAGCTACACCGGCGAGGTGGAGAAGGCACGCAAGATGCAGCCGGGCCAACTGATGGTGGACATCAACGCGCTGCCGGACAACGCCGCCAAGGTCGACGGCGACCTGGCCAAGCTGGCCGTGGCGACCAAGCTGGTCGACGGCCTGAAGACGCGCGACGAGATCCGCCAGTTGATGATCCAACGCGGCGTCAAGGAGAGCAACGGCAAGAGCTTCGTGCAGGTCAACTTCGACGACTACCTGGCGCGCCTGCATCCCAAGCTGACCGGCGACGCCGTCGGCGTGGTCATCGCCGCCGGCGAGATCAGCGACGGCGTGGCCGGCCCTGGTTCGATCGGCGGCGAGTCCACCTCCAAGCTGATCCGCATGGCGCGCGAGGACGACAAGATCAAGGCCGTGGTGCTGCGCGTCGATTCGCCCGGCGGCAGCGCCTTCGCCTCGGAGCTGATCCGCCGCGAGCTGGAGCTGACCCGCGCCGCCGGCAAGCCGGTGGTGGTCTCGATGGGCAACGTGGCCGCCTCGGGCGGGTATTGGATCTCGATGTCGGCCGACGAGGTGATCGCCGATCCGACCACCATCACCGGCTCGATCGGCGTGTTCGCGCTGCTGCCCAAGGCCGACAAGGTGATCGACAAGCTGGGCATCCACACCGCCGGCACCACCACCACCTGGATGGGCGACGCCAGCAACCCGCTGCGCCCGCTCGACCCGCGCTTCGGCCAGGTGATCCAGAGCAGCATCAACCACATCTACGCCGACTTCACCGGCCGCGCCGCCAAGGCGCGCAAGACCACGCCGGAGAAGATCGACGCGGTGGCGCAGGGCCGTGTGTGGACCGGCGCCCAGGCCAAGGAGCGCGGTTTGATCGACACGCTGGGCAGCTACGGCGACGCCTTGAAGTCGGCCGCCACGCGCGCCAAGCTGGGCGGCGACTACCGGGTGGTCTACATCGAGCGCGAGACCAGCAAGGTCGACCGTTTGATCGACCTGTTCGGCGGCTCGGTGGCGCAGGCCGTCGGCGCCCAGGTCAAGCTGGGCCTGGCCGGCACCGGCCTGCCGGCCGGCGTGGCCGGCGAGGCGGCGCGCGAGTTGAGCTGGTTGAACGAACTGGGCGCCAGCCGCAAACCGTTCATGGCCTTGACGCACTGCCTGTGCGAGGCGCCTTGACATAGTCTGCGGTTCGGGCGCAGGTGCGGCCGGCAAGACCCTACGGCGCAAACCTAGGGTCAGACCCTGAGGGTCTGACCCTGGCTCTTTGCCGTTGGGCCTAGGCGAAGTCCCGCCCCCGCATGCCGCACCCTCAAGCCGCCAACAGCGGCAGCGTCACCACAAAGCCGCTGCGGCCGTCGTCGATGGCGGCGCAGCGCGCCTCGCCGCCGTGGCGCCGCGCGATCTGCCGCACCAACGCCAAGCCAAGACCGGCGCCGCCGTTGTCGCGCGTGCCGCCGCGCCGGTAGAACGGTTCGAAGATCCTCTCCCATTCCGCCTCCGGCACACCCGGCCCGGCGTCCCACACGCGGATGCTGAGCTGCGCCGCGTCGGCGTCCAGCCGCACCTGGGTCGGCGCCCGGCCGTGGCGCTGCGCGTTCTCCAGCAGGTTGCGCAGCAGGCGGCGCAGCAGGCGGGCGTCGCCGCGCAGCAGGGCCGCCGCCGCTGCCGGCGTGCCCTCCAGCCGCACCTCGTCGTAGTGGGCGCACTCCTCGGCGGCCAGGGCCAGCGGCGCCACCGTCTCCAACACCATGCCGTCGTTGACGGCGCCGAGACGGCTGGCCAGCAGGATCTCGTCGAGCAGCTGGTCCAGCTCGGCGATGTCCTGCTCCAAGCCGGCGCGGCGCTTGGCGTCCACCGTGTCCTTGACCAGCTCCAGCGCCAGGCGGATGCGCGCCAGCGGCGTGCGCAGCTCGTGCGAGGCGTTGGCCAGCAGCGCCTTGTGGGCGCCGACCAGCTGCTCGATCTGGTCGGCGGCGCGGTTGAAGCTCTGCGCCAGCCGCGCCACCTCGTCCTTGCCCTCGACCTTGACGCGCGCCGCCAGGTCGCCGGCGCCGAGCGATTCGACGCCGCGCTGCAGCCGTTCCAGCCGCTTGGTCAAATGGCGCACCAGCGGGAAGGCGGCCACGCCGATGGCCAGCGCCAGCGCGATCAGCGCCGTGTGCAGCAGCGCGCGTGGGCGGGCGAAGCCGAGCGGCTTGCTCGACAGCAGACGGCGGCCGTCGGCCAGCCACAGGTCGGTGGCGGGGAAGCGGCCGGGCCGCGTGCCGGCGCCCCATTGCAGGCGCGGCACGCCCTTGCCGATGCTGGCCAGCTCGGTCCAGTCGGCGCGGTACAAGGTCATGTCGCCGTCGACGCCCTGGGCCAGGCGCAGCAGCGCGGCCTGCTGTTCGGCCGGCGGCGCGGCGGCCGGCGGCAGCATGTTTTGCACCAGTTGGGCCAGCGTGGCGTCGGCCCGTTCCACCGGGCCGCCGGCGCGGTGCCACAGCAGCGTCACGGCGAAGGCGAACAGCAGCAGGCTGCCGAGCAGGGCGATGTAGAAGCGGAAGTACAGGCGCGGCATCAGTCCTGCACCTTGGCGAACAGATAGCCGGCGCCGCGCACGGTGATGATGCGGCGTGGCTTTTTGGGATCGTCCTCGACGGCGGCGCGGATGCGCGACATGTGCACGTCGATCGAGCGGTCGAAGGCCTCGATCTGCTCGCCCTTGACCAGCTCCATCAGCGTGTCGCGCGATAGCACGCGGCCGGCGTTCTGCGCCAGCGCCAGCAGCAGGTCGAACTGGTAGGTGGTCAGCTCGCAGGGCGCGCCGTCGAGCCGGGCGGCGTGGGCGTCGGCGTCGATCTCCAGCCGGCCGAAGCGCAGCGCCTGGCGGCCGGGGCCTTGGCCGCCGGCCGGCTCGTCGCTGCGCCGGCGGCGCAGGATGGCGCGCAGGCGGGCCAGCAGCTCGCGCGGCTCGAAGGGTTTGGGCAGGTAGTCGTCGGCGCCTATCTCCAGGCCGACGATGCGGTCGATGGCGTCGCCGCGCGCGGTCAGCATCAGCACCGGCGTGTCGACGTTGGCGCGCAGCTGGCGGCACACCTCGAGGCCGTCCATGTCGGGCAGCATCAGGTCGAGCACCACGGCGCCGAACGCTGGCTGCTGCGGCCGCGCCAGCATGTCCAGCGCGTCGCGGCCCAGCGCGGCGCTGCTGACGCGGAAGCCGGCCTGCTCCAGATACTCGGTGAGCATCTCGGCCAGGCGCGGGTCGTCTTCGACTACAAGGATATGGTCTGCCATGGATTCATTCTACGGACAGGCGGCGGCCTTCACAAGCCGCCGCCGGGTTTGCGCCGCCACCTGTGCGGCTACGCGTGCCTAGCCGTGGCGGCGCTGGTGCAGCTTGCCCAGGTGGGCGGCCAGCTTGTTGCGCTGCTCGGGCGTGAGCACCTCGCCGACGTCGGCGATCAGCTGCACCAGGCGTTTCGAGGCCTGGTCGGCCAGTTGCAGCTTCTGCACGCGCATCGCTTCGAGCGCGCCGGCGTCGAGGGTCGGCTGGCCCAGCCAGGTCAGCAGCTCGGCGTGGGCGCCGCGCAGCTGGCCGTGGATCGGCTTCAAGTCCTGCATGGCCTGCTTGACCAGCGGTTCGATCTTGGCCTTCTGCGCGTCGGTGGCGTCGACCTCGACGTACAGGTGCTTGAGCATGCGCTCGGCGTGGGCGCTAGCGTCGACGGCGGCGTGGCTGCCGCCCATGTGGCGTTCGACGGCGAGGGCGCCGGCGCCGGCGGCCAGGGCGCCGCCGAGCAGGAAGGCGGCGATGGTGTTGCGGTTGAAGATACGCATGTTAAGTCCTCTAAGTGGTTTTGGGGAGACAACGAGGACCAGTGTGGGCCGGCGAGGTAAAGGGCCGATGTCGCTCGCGTAAAGATTTGTAAAGCGGAGCGCGGGATGAATACCCAGCGGCGCATATGTAGGGTCAGACCCTAGGGTCTGACCCTGAGCACCCAGCCGTGTCCACACCAACGGCGTAGGGGGAAGATATTTGTAGCGAGTTTGTAACCAGTCGTTACCGCAGTTGAGCCACTCGGCTGAGTCGTGCGCGGCAGCCTCAGCCCGCATGGTTGCGGGCGTGCGGCGCGATGGGCGGGGAGGGCGGAGCGGCCGCCGTGGCCGACCTCGTCGCGGCCATGTTTCCAGCATCGCCGCATTGTTTCCGCCGGAAGCATTTGGCCGCATTGGATATGCTAGAGTCCTCGCATCAAATGGCCACGCCACCTGCGTCGGTCCGCTCCCGACATCAATACAGCCGTGGCCCGCGCCCGGCGCCAGCAACGCCGCCTCCGCGCGGCATCAACAAGGATAAGCGATGGATTCGCAAGACATGCCGAGCAAGCCAACCGTGACCATTGCGCCAACCCGCCGCAGCCGCCGTTCCAAGATCATCGGCGGCGTGATCGCGGTGGCCGCGATGGCAGGCCTGGGCGGCCTGGCCTGGCATCTGACCCATCCGGCCACGGGCGCCGGCGGCGCCACGCAAGGCGCCGGCGGCCCAGGCGGCCCCGGTGGTCCCGGCGGCCCGGGCGGACGGCGCGGCGGCGCCAGCACCACCGTCGGCGTGGCCACGGCGGAGCATGCCGACGTGCCGGTGCTGCTCGACGCGCTCGGCACCGTGACGGCGGCCGCCACCACCACGGTGCGGCCGCAGGTCTCGGGCATCCTGCAAAAGGTGCTGTTCAAGGAAGGGCAGATGGTCAAGGCCGGCCAGGTGCTGGCGCAGATCGATCCGCGCCAGTTCGAGATGGCGCTGTTGCAGGCCTCCGGCCAACGCCAGCGCGACGAGGCCCAGCTGGAGAACGCCAAGCTGACGCTGGAGCGCTACCGCACGCTGATCACCCAGGACTCCATCGCGCGGCAGGATGTGGACACCCAGGCGGCGCTGGTCAAACAACTGGAGGGCACGGTGATGACCGACCGCGCCGCCGAGGGCATGGCGCGGCTGAATCTGGGCTACACCAAGGTGGTCGCGCCGATTGGCGGCCGGGTCGGCCTGCGCGTGGTCGACGTCGGCAACCTGGTCGGTTCCAGCGACGCCGCCGGCATCGCCGTCATCACCCAGCTGTCGCCCATCGACGTTGAATTCGCCGTGCCGCAGGACCAGGTGCCGGATGTGCAGGAGCGCGCCAACGAGGGCGCGGCGCTGCCGGCCATCGCCTTCGACCGCACCCGCAGCAAGGAGCTGGGGCAGGGACGCTTTGCCGCCCTCGACAACCAGGTCGACACGCAGACCGGCACCGTCAAGGCCAAGGCCCGCTTCGCCAACGACAAGATGGCGCTGTTCCCCAGCCAGTTCGTCAACCTGCGGCTGGAGCTGCGCACCATCAAGGATGCGGTGATGGTGCCGGTGACGGCGCTGCGCCACGGCGCCAGCGGCGACTATGTCTACGTGCTCAACGCCGACAAGACGGTATCGACGCGCCCGGTCACGCGCGGCCAGGCCACCGTCGACAAGGTGCAGCTGAAGACCGGCGTGAAGGCCGGCGAGCAGGTCATCACCGAGGGCGCCGACCGCCTGAAGGACGGCGCCAAGGTCACGCTGCCCGGCGATAAGCCGGCCGGTGCCGGCGCAGGTGGCCGCCGCAACCGCGACGGCAAGGGTGCCAAGGGTAGCGCGCCATGAGTCCGTCGGGCCCATTCATCCAGCGTCCGGTGGCCACTGCGCTGCTGATGCTGGCGATCGTGCTGGCGGGGATAGTCGGCTTCAAGTTCCTGCCGCTGTCGGCGCTGCCGCAGGTCGACTTCCCCACCATCCAGGTGCAAACGCTATACCCCGGCGCCAGCCCCGAGGTGATGGCCCAGACCGTCACCGCGCCGCTGGAGCGCCAGTTCGGCCAAATGGCCGGCCTGCAGCGCATGAGCTCCACCAGCGCCTCCGGCGTCTCCATCATCACGCTGCAATTCACGCTGGGCCAGACGCTGGACGTGGCCGAGCAGGAGGTGCAGGCGGCCATCAACGCCGGCGGCTCGCTGCTGCCGACCGACCTGCCGGCGCCGCCGGTCTACGCCAAGGTCAACCCGGCCGACGCGCCGGTGCTGACGCTGGCGATCACCTCGGACACCATGCCGCTGACCGAGGTGCAGAACATCGTCAACACCCGGCTGGCGCTGAAGATCAGCCAGGTGGGCGGCGTCGGCCTGGTGTCGCTGAGCGGCGGCCAGCGGCCGGCCGTGCGCATCCAGGCCGACACGCTGGCGCTGGCCTCCTACGGCCTCGGCCTGGACACGCTGCGCAGCGCCATCACGGCGGCCAACGCCAACGGCGCCAAGGGCAGCTTCGACGGCCCGACGCGCTCCTTCACCATCAACGCCAACGACCAGCTGGTCACCGCCAAGGACTACCAGAGCCTGATCGTCGCCTTCAAGAACGGCGCCCCGGTGCGCCTGACCGACGTGGCCCAGGTGGTCGACAGCGCCGAGAACATCAAGCTGGGCGCCTGGTCCGGTCTGAAGCCGGCGATCATCCTCAACGTGCAGCGCCAGCCCGGCGCCAACGTCATCGCCACCGTCGACGCCATCAAGGCCCGCCTGCCCGAGCTGCAGGCCGGCTTGCCGGGCGCGCTGCGCGTCGACGTGCTGAGCGACCGCACCACCGGCATCCGCGCCTCGGTCGAACATGTGGAGACCGAGCTGCTGCTGGCCGTCGGCCTGGTGGTGCTGGTGATCTTCGCCTTCCTGCACAGCGTGCGCGCCACCGTCATCGCCAGCCTGGCCGTGCCGATCTCGCTGATCGGCAGCTGCGGCGTGATGTACCTGCTCGGCTACAGCCTGAACAACCTGTCGCTGATGGCGCTGACCATCGCCACCGGCTTCGTCGTCGACGACGCCATCGTCATGATCGAAAACATCGCCCGCTACATCGAGGAGGGCGAGCAGCCGATGGCCGCCGCCATCAAGGGCGCCGCGCAGATCGGCTTCACCATCATATCGCTGACGGTGTCGCTGATCGCCGTGCTGATCCCGCTGCTGTTCATGGGCGACGTGGTCGGCCGCCTGTTCCGCGAGTTCGCCGTCACGCTGTCGATCACCATCCTGATCTCCGCCCTGGTCTCGCTGACCTTGGTGCCGATGATGTCGGCGCGCTGGCTCAAAAGCCACGCCGACGAGCATCCGGGCGCGCTGGCGCGCCGCACCCAGGCCTTCCTCGACGGCGTGATCCGCCACTACGACACGGCGCTGCAATGGGTGTTGCTGCGCCAGGGCCTGACCCTGCTGGTGGCGCTGGCCACGCTGGTGTTGACGGTGCTGCTCTACATCTGGATACCCAAGGGCCTGTTCCCGACCCAGGACACCGGCCAGTTGCAGGCCCGCGTCGAGACCTCGCAGTCGGTCTCCTACGCCCGCATGGCCGAGTTGCAGCAGGCCGCCGCCGCCGCCATTTTGGAAGACCCGGACGTCGAGTCGCTCAGCTCCCTGGTCGGCGTGGACGCCGCCAACAACACCATGCTGCATACCGGCCGCATGCTGATCAACCTGAAGCGCGAGCGCAGCAGCGACCAGGCCCACACCATGGAGCGGCTGCGCCAGCGCGCCGCCAACGTGGCCGGCGTCACGCTGTACCTGCAACCGACGCAGGACTTGACCATCGACGCCGAGACCGGGCCGACCCAGTACCGCGTCTCGCTGGAGGGGGCCGACAACGCCACCGTCAACACCTGGGCCGCCAAGCTGAGCGAGCGCATGCGCGCCAAGGCGGGGCTGCGCAACGTGGTGTCCGACGCCGGCGCCACCAGCACCGCCGCCTACATCAGCATCGACCGCGACAGCGCCGCCCGCCTGTCGATCAGCGCCGCCGCCATCGACGACGCCCTGTACAGCGCCTTCGGCCAGCGCATCGTCTCGACCATCTTCACCGAGACCAACCAGTACCGCGTGATTCTGGAGGCGCGCCCCGGCACGCTGACCACACCCGAATCGCTGGGCAACCTGCAACTGCGCACCGGCTCGGGCAAGGCCACGCCGCTGTCGTCGGTGGCCACCATCACCGAGCGGCCGGCGCCGCTGCAAATCACCCACGTGGCGCAGTACCCGGCCACCACGCTCGGCTTCGACACGGCCGACGGCGTCGCGCTGGGCCAGGCGGTCGAGGAGATCCGCGCCGCCGCCGAGGAGATCAAGCTGCCGCCGTCGGTGTCGCTGACCTTCCTCGGCGCCGCCGGCGCCTACCAGAACTCGCTGTCCAACCAGCTGTGGCTAATTTTGGCGGCGGTGATCTGCGTCTACATCGTGCTCGGCGTGCTGTACGAGAGCTACATCCACCCGCTGACCATCCTGTCGACGCTGCCGTCGGCCGGCGTCGGCGCCTTGCTGGCGCTGATGATCAGCGGCCAGGACTTAGGCGTGATCGGCATCATCGGCATCATCCTGTTGATCGGCATCGTCAAGAAGAACGCCATCATGATGATCGACTTCGCCATCGAGGCCGAGCGCGAGCAGGGCAAGTCGCCGCGCGAGGCGATCCACCAGGCGGCGCTGCTGCGCTTCCGCCCGATCCTGATGACCACGCTGGCCGCGCTGTTCGCCGCCGTGCCGTTGATGCTTGGCTGGGGCGACGGCGCCGAGCTGCGCCGGCCGCTCGGCCTGGCCATCTTCGGCGGCCTGATCGTCAGCCAAATGCTGACCTTGTTCACCACGCCGGTGATCTACCTCGGCTTCGACCGCCTGGGCCGGCGTTGGGCCGGCCGCAAGGGCGCCGCCGGCGCCGGCGTTGACGGCGCATCCGGAGCCGCCTCGTGAACCTGTCGGAACCCTTCGTCCGGCGCCCCATCGCCACCGTGCTGCTGACCATCGGCATTGCGCTGGCCGGCGTAGGCGCCTTCTTCGCGCTGCCGGTGTCGCCGCTGCCGCAGGTCGACTTCCCCTCGATCTCGGTCAGCGCCAGCCTGCCCGGCGCCAGTCCGGACACCATGGCCACCAGCGTCGCCACGCCGCTCGAGCGGCGCCTCGGCGTGATCGCCGGTGTCAACGAGATGACCTCCTCGTCGGGCAACGGCTCGACCCGCATCAGCCTGCAGTTCGACCTGAACCGCAAGATCGACGCCGCCGCGCGCGAGGTGCAGGCCGCCATCAACGCCTCGCGCGCCGACCTGCCGGCCACGTTGCGCAGCAACCCCACCTACCGCAAGGCCAACCCGTCGGACGCCCCGGTCGTCATCCTGGCGTTGACCTCGCCGAGCCGCTCGCCCGGCCAGATCTACGAGGCGGTGTCGAACATCGTGCAGCAGAAGATCGCCCAGGTGCCCGGCGTCGGCGACGTCGAGTTGGGCGGCGGCTCGCTGCCGGCGGTGCGCGTCGAGTTGCTGCCCTACGCGCTGAACCGCTACGGCGTGTCGATGGAGGACGTGCGCGCCGCCATCCAGGCCACCAACGCCAACCGCCCCAAGGGCGCCATCGAAGGGGAGGGGCGCCACCTGCAGATCTACTCGCAGCCGAGCGACGCCGCCGGCGGCCGCAACGCCGCCGACTACCGCAAGCTGGTGGTCGCCTGGCGCAACGGCGCGGCGATCCGCCTGCAGGACGTGGCCGAGGTCATCGACGGCACCGAGAGCAACAACACCCTGGGCCTGTTCAACGGCGACCCGGCGGTGATCGTGCTGATCACCCGCCAGCCCGGCGCCAACGTCATCGCCACGGTGGACGGCGTGCGCGCGCTGCTGCCGCAGTTGCAGGCCCAGCTGCCGCAGGACATCAAGCTGCAGGTGGCCTCCGACAGCACCAACTCGATCCGCTCCTCGCTG
The DNA here is from genome assembly GCF_900114705.1 of Rugamonas rubra. Lineage (GTDB taxonomy): Bacteria > Pseudomonadota > Gammaproteobacteria > Burkholderiales > Burkholderiaceae_D > Rugamonas > Rugamonas rubra. The sequence continues at coordinate 40,640 of NZ_FOTW01000032.1, read as the reverse complement.
CACGAGATCGAGCTGACGCTGCTGATCTCCATCGTGCTGGTGGTGCTGGTGGTCAGCGCCTTCCTGCGCAGCGTGCGCGCCACCATCGTGCCGGCGGTGGCCACCATCGTCTCGCTGCTGGGCACCTTCGGCGTGATGTACCTGCTCGGCTTCAGCCTGAACAACCTGTCGCTGATGGCGCTGACGGTGGCCACCGGCTTCGTCGTCGACGACGCCATCGTCGTGTTGGAGAACACCTCGCGCCACATCGAGGCCGGCATGGACCGGTTCAAGGCGGCCCTGCTGGGCGCGCGCGAGGTCGGCTTCACCGTGCTGTCGATCAGCCTGTCGCTGGTGGCCGTGTTCATCCCGCTGCTGTTCATGGGCGGCCAGGTGGGCCGGCTGTTCCGCGAGTTCGCCGTCACCCTGTCGGCGGCGGTCTTGATCTCGCTGCTGATTTCGCTGACCACCACGCCGATGATGTGCGCCTGGCTGCTCAAGCCGGGCCAGGGCCACCAGCCGCCGGGCCGCTTGGCGCGCTGGGCCGAGCGCGGCTACGACTGGATGCACCGCCAGTACGAGCACGCGCTCGACTGGGCGCTGGGCAGCGCTTGGTTGGTGATGCTGTCGCTGGCCTTCGTCGTCGCCCTCAACGTCTACCTGTTCTCGGCCGCGCCCAAGGGCTTCTTCCCGCAGCAGGACACGGGTCAGATCAACGGCGGCATCCGCGCCGACCAGAGCATCTCCTTCCAGGCCATGCAGCAGAAGCTGCGCCAGCTGGTCAACGTCATCAAGCGCGACCCGGCGGTGGCCACCGTGGTCGGCTTCACCGGGGGCGGCCGCGCCGGCGGCGGCTTCATGTTCATCAACCTGAAGCCGGCCGACCAGCGCAGCGAGTCGGGCCAGGCGGTGATCGCCCGGCTGCGCCCGCAGCTGGCCAAAATCACCGGCGTGTCGCTGTTCCTCAACCCGGTGCAGGACCTGCGCATGGGCGGGCGGCAGAGCAATTCCACCTACCAGTACACGCTGAAGAGCGACAACCGGGCCGACCTCAAACTGTGGGCGGCCAAGCTGGCCGAGGCGATGAAGGGCCAGCAGGAGCTGATCGACGTCGACACCGACCAGGCCGAGAACGGCGTCGAAACCTTCGTCACCATCGACAAGGACAGCGCCGCGCGCCTGGGCATGACGGTGCGCGACGTCGACAACGCGCTCTACAACGGCTTCGGCCAGCGCCAGGTGGCCACCATCTACGACGAGTTGAACCAGTACCACGTGGTGATGGAGGTGGCGCCGCGCTACGCGCAAAGCCCGGAGGCGCTGCGCGACGTCCACGTGCCGTCGAAGGGCACGGCCACCACGAGCGGCGCGGCCAGCACCACCGCCGCGCCGTCGAGCAACAGCACGGCGGCGCGCGACCCGTCCAGCGGCGCGGCCCTGAGCAACAGCGTGACGACAATGGTGCCGCTGACGGCCATCGCCAGCTTCGCCGAAAGCTCGACGCCCAGCTCGATCAACCACCAGGACGGCGAGCTGGCCACCACCGTCTCGTTCAACCTGGTCGACGGCTACAGCCTGAGCGACGGCCAGGCCGCCGTGCACGCGGCCGAGGCGCAGATCGGCATGCCCAACAACGTGCGCGGCAGCTTCCAGGGCACCGCGCGCAGCGCCGACGAGAGCAACAAACAGCAGCCGCTGCTGATCCTGGCCGCCATCGTGGTGATCTACATCGTGCTCGGCATTTTGTATGAAAGCCTGGTGCACCCGATCACCGTGCTGTCGACCCTGCCGTCGGCCGGCGTCGGCGCCGTGCTGGCGCTGTTGCTGTTCAAAATGGAGTTCTCCATCATCGCCTTGATCGGCGTGTTCCTGTTGATCGGCATCGTCAAGAAGAACGCCATCCTGATCATCGACTTCGCGCTGGAGGCCGAGCGCGCGCGCGGCCTGAACGCGCGCGACGCGGTGCGCGAGGCCTGCCTGCTGCGCTTCCGCCCGATCCTGATGACCACGCTGGCCGCCGCCTTGGGCGCCTTGCCGCTGGCGATAGGCTTCGGCGAGGGCTCCGAGCTGCGCCAGCCGCTCGGCGTCGCCATCATCGGCGGCCTGGTCGCCAGCCAGCTACTGACCCTGCTGACCACCCCGGTGGTCTACATCCTGCTCGACAAGCTGCGCCGCCGCAGCCCCGCAGAACAACAACTGAGCCGTATCCACGGCGAGCAGGCAACTGCGTCGCCGACACCATCATGATCCGCACACCTAGCACACATCGCCATACCAGCAACGCCAACAAGGCCGGCGGCCTGCCGATTGCGCGCCCGCTGGCCTCATTGGCCGGCTTGGCCCTCGCGCTGGCGCTGGGCGGCTGCGCCGTCGGCCCCGCCTATCAAACGCCGAGCACGCCGCAGCCGGCCGAGTTCAAGGAGGCGCGCGGCTGGCAGCCGGCCGCGCCGGCCGACACGCTCGAACGCGGTCCGTGGTGGCAGCTGTTCGGCGACCCGCAGCTCGACGAGCTGGTCGCCGCCGTCGAGGTGTCGAACCAGAACGTGGCCGCCGCCGTGGCCTCCTACGCCCAGGCCCGCGCCGCCGTCGGCGAGCAGCGCGCCGCGCTGTTCCCCAGCGTCGACCTGGGCGGCGCGGCCAACCGCTCCGGCGGCGGTGGCGACACGCGCAGCGCCAGTCAGTACAAGCTCGACATTGGCGCCAGCTGGGAGCCCGACGTCTGGGGCAAGCTGCGCGCCGGCGCCAACGGCGCCCAGGCCGGCGCCGCCGCCAGCGCGGCCGACCTGGCCGCCGCCCGCCTGTCGGCCCAGGGCGAGCTGGCGCTCGACTACTTCTCGCTGCGCCAGGCCGACGCCCAGCTGGCCCTGCTCGAGGCCACCGTGCGCGGCTACGCGCGGGTGCTGGAGATCACCCAGAACCGCTTCGGCGCCGGCATCGCCGCCCGCTCCGACGTGCTGCAGGCGCAGACCCAGCTGGCCAGCGCGCGCATCGACCTGGTCGGCCTGGCGCGCCAGCGCGCCCAGCTCGAGCACGCCATCGCCGTCCTGCTCGGCAAGGCGCCGGCCGATTTCAGCCTGGCCGTCGCGCCGTGGCGCGCCACGGTGCCCGAGGTGCCGCTGGCGCTGCCGTCGACGCTGCTGCAGCGCCGCCCGGACATCGCCGCCGCCGAGCGCCGCGTCGCCGCCGCCAACGAGCAGATCGGCGTGGCCCGCGCCGCCTACTTCCCCAGCCTGAGCCTGAGCGGCTCCTACGGCGTGGCCGGCAGCGCCGTCGGCGGCTTGCTGAATGCATCCAACAGCCTGTGGTCGCTCGGCCTGAGCGCCGGCCAGAGCCTGTTCAACGCCGGCGCCACCGCCGCCCGGGTCGGCGGCGCCGAGGCCGGGCGCGACGTCGCCGTGGCCCACTACCGGCAGACCGTGCTGGCCGCCTTCGCCGACGTCGAGAACCAGCTGGCCGCCACCCGCGCGCTGCTGCTGCAGCAGGACCTGCGCCGCCTGGCCTCGGAGGCGGCCGACCAGGTCGAGACGCAGATGCTCAACCGCTACCGCGCCGGCCAGGTCGCTTACACCGAGGTAGTCACCGCGCAGAACACCGCGCTGGCGGCGCGCCGCGCGCTGATCCAGGCCCAGGCCGACCGCCAGACCACCGCCATCGCGCTGATCCAGTCGCTCGGCGGCGGCTGGCACGCCACGCCCTGAGGTGGCGGGGCTTGGTGTTTGGCTCATCCCTTTGTATAATCGATTGGAAAAATGTAAAAAAGATCAACTTCCCCGGCGCTCCATCCCGGCCTAGCCCGCGTCGTTCCAACCGCATGCCACGATGACCAAACGCGCCAACCCGACGATGACCCCGCCGCCCGCCACCGCTACCGCCGCCGCGCCGCCCGCCGCCGCGCGCGAGCTGCCTGCGCTGCTTGCGGCGGCCGTGCCTGGCACGATGGCACCGCCGCGCGCGATGCCGGCGGCGGTGCCGGTGGTCGGCATCGGCGCCTCGGCCGGCGGCCTGGAGGCCATCATCGAGCTGCTCGCCAGCGTGCCGGCCGACAGCGGCCTGGCCTTCGTCGTCGTGCAGCACCTCGACCCGACCCAAAAGGGCATGCTGCCCGAACTGCTGCAGCGGGTCACCGCGATGCCGGTGCGCGTGGTGGTCGAGCCGGTGCGGGTGGCGGCCAACCACGTCTACGTCATCGCCCCCAACAAGGATCTGAGCTTCGTCGACGGCGCGCTGACCGCGCTGGCGCCGCGCGAGCTGCGCGGCCACCGGCGGCCGATCGACTTCTTCTTCCAGGCGCTGGCCGAGGAGCTGCGCACGCTGGCGGCCGGCGTCATCTTGTCCGGCATGGGGTGCGATGGCACCGTTGGATTGGCGGCGATCAAGCAGAACGGCGGCCTGACGCTGGCGCAGACGCCGGCCAGCGCCAGGTTCGATCCGATGCCGCAGAGCGCCATAGCGGCCGGCGTGGTCGACGTGGTGGCGGCGCCGGGCGAGATGATGGCGCGCCTGCTGGGCTGGTGGGGCCACCACAGCGGCGGACCGCTGCCCGATCCGCAGAGCGCGGCGGGGCGGCGCGCCTCGCTGCAGCAGCTGTTCCAACTGCTGCTGCGGCAGACCGGCGCCAATTTCAGCGACTACAAGATGAATACCCTGCTGCGCCGCATCGAGCGGCGCATGAAGTTGTGCCAGATCGACGCCTTCGACGCCTATGTCGCCTTCCTGGGCGACAATCCGGCCGAGCTCGACCTGCTGTTCAAGGAGCTGTTGATCGGCGTGACCAGCTTCTTCCGCGACCCCAAGATCTGGGACTACCTGCGCACCACGGCGCTGCCGCAACTGCTGGCGGACACCCCCGAGGGCGCCGTGCTGAAGGCCTGGGTGCCGGCCTGCTCGACCGGCGAGGAGGCCTATTCGCTGGCCATCGTGTTCCACGAGGTGCTCGAGGCGCTCAAGCCGGGCGGGCGCTACGCGCTGCAGATCTTCGCCACCGACCTCGACCCGGACGCCATCGACCGCGCCCGCCAAGGCGTGTTCGCCAGCACCATCGAGGCCGACGTCGGGCCGGAGCGGCTGCGCCGCTACTTCTTGCCGGTCGATGGCGGCGGCTACCGCATCCGCAAGGACCTGCGCAACGCCATCATCTTCGCGCCGCAGAACATCATCTCCGACCCGCCGTTCACCAAGCTCGACATCCTGTGCTGCCGCAACCTGCTGATCTATTTCAACGTCAAGTTGCAGGACCAGTTGATTCCCCTGTTCCATTACGCGCTCAAGCCGGGCGGGCTGCTGGTGTTCGGCAGCGCCGACACGCCGGGCCGCTTCACCGAGTTGTTCGCCGCGCTGCCCGGCGCCGGCCGCATCTACCAGCGGCTGGACGCCTCGCGCCTCCGCATCGCCCACCACTTCCCGACCCGTGCCGCCAGCGCGCCGGCGCCGCTCCTTAACGAATCACGAACGCCCCCCATGAACGGCAACATCCAATCCCATGTCGAGCAGCAGCTGCTCAAGTCGCACACGCCGGCGGCGGCGCTGGTCAACGCCCAGGGCGACATCCTCTACATCCACGGCCGCACCGGCGCCTTTTTGGAACCGGCCGCCGGCAAGGCCAACTGGAACATCCACGCCATGGCGCGCGCCGGCCTGCGCTACGAGCTGGCCGACCTGCTCAAGCGCGCCGCCGACAGCGAGGAGATGGTCTGCGTGCATGGCCTGATCCTGAAGGAGGGCGACGGCCCGGGACTGGCGCTGGACCTGTGCGCGCAGACCCTGGCCGACGGCGAGCCGCTGGCCGGCATGACGCTGCTGACCTTCGCCAGCGCGCCGCTGCCGCCGCAACGGCGCAGCCGCGCCAGCAACCCGCGCCTGCAGGAGCTGGAACAGCAGCTGGCCCAGGCGCGCCTGGAGGTGCAGGCGGTGCGCGCCGAGATGCAGGCCTCGCGCGAGGAGCTCAAGTCGGCCAACGAGGAACTGCAGTCGACCAACGAGGAGCTGCAGTCGACCAACGAGGAGCTGACCACCTCGAAGGAGGAGATGCAGTCGCTCAACGAGGAGCTGCACACCGTGAACGTCGAGCTGCAATCGAAGGTCGACGACCTGTCGCTGGTCAACGGCGACATGAAGAATCTGCTCAACAGCACCGACATCGCCACCATCTTCCTCGACAACTCGCTGCACATCCGCCGCTTCACCAACCCGGCCACGCGGATCTACAAGCTGATTCCCGGCGACTTGAACCGGCCGCTGGGCGACATCGCCAACGACCTGGTCTACCCCGAGCTGCAGGCCGACGCCGAGCGGGTGCTGCGCACCCTGGTGTTCTGCGAGCGGCAGATCCCCACCCACAGCGGGCGCTGGTACACGGTGCGCATCATGCCGTATCGGACGGTGGACAACGTCATCGATGGCGTGGTGGTCACCTTCATCAACATCACCGAGTCCAAGCATCTGGAGGCGCAACTGCGCGCCATCCAGGAGGCGAGCGACAAGCCATGAGCAAGCGCGCCGCCCCGCCGACCGCCGCCGCGCCCGCGCGCGCGCGCGCCGGCCGGGAGGCGGCGCGCCGGACCGCGGACGGCACCGCCGCCAGCGACGCGCAGAGGCAGCTGCACGAGCTGCAGGTCAGCCAGATCGAGCTGGAGCTGCAGCAGCAGGTGCTGGCCGAGCTGCTCGAGCAGAAGGACGCCGCCGAGGCGGGCCTGGTGCGCTACACCGAGTTGTACGAGCAGGCGCCGGTCGGCTACCTGTCGCTGTGGCCGGACGGGCGCATCTGCCGCGCCAACCTGGCCGCCGCCGCGCTGCTGGCCTGCCCGCGCGACGACCTGCTGGGCAGGACCTTCGAGCAGTTCGTCGCGCCCGAGCAGCAGGCCGGGCTGCGCCGCTTCCTCGCCGGCGTGTACGCCAGCGGCGCCCACAGCGTGCTCGAGGTGGCCTTGTTCGCCTGGCCGGGCCGCGCCGGCCGGGTGCGCATCGAGGCCAATGTCGAGCGCGACGGCGGCAAGTGCCGCATGGTGGTCACCGACATCGGCGACCTGCACGCGCGCGAGGCGGCGCGGCGGCGCGCCTACCAGGTGCTCGACAGCATAGAGGAGGCCGTGCTGGTGAGCGGCCCGGACAACCGCGTCGTCGCCGTCAACCCTGCCTTCACCCGCATCACCGGCTACCAGGCCGAGGAGGCCATCGGCCGCGACCCCGGCTTCCTTGGCCGCCACGTCGGCGCCGGCCAGGCCTTTCCACTGCAGGCCTGGTCGCGCCTGCTGGCGCACGGCAGCTGGCAGGGCGAGGTGCACAACCTCAAGCGCGACGGCACGCCCTTCGTCTCGGCCATGTCGCTGACCCTGGTGCGCGGCGAGGACGGCGCGGTGCTCAACTATATCAGCGTGTTCTCCGACATCACCGCGCGCAAACAGGCCGAACGGGCGCTGCTCGAGCTGTCGCGCGAGCTCGACGCCCGCGTCGTCGCCCGCACCGCCGAGCTGACCGCCGCCAACCTGGCGCTGCGCCAGGAGGTGGCCGAGCGCAAGCGCGCCGAGGCGGCGCTGCGCCAGTCGCGCGAGCAGCTGCGCAAGCTGGGCGACCACCTGGCCACGGTCAAGGAGAACGAGCGCAAGCGCATCGCCCGCGAGATCCACGACGAGCTGGGACAGAACCTGCTGGCACTGCGGCTCGACCTGTCGATGCTGGGCCAGCGCGGCGAGGGCGACAGCTCGCCGCTGCAACCGCGCGTCGACGCCATGCTCGACAACGTCGACAGCACCATCAAGAGCGTGCGCGGCATCATGAACCAGCTGCGCCCCTCGGTGCTGGACCTGGGCCTGCAGGCGGCCATCGAGTGGCAGATCGGTGAGTTCCGCAAGCGCTCCGGCCTGAGCTGTCGCCTGCTGGTGGACAACGCGGACCTGTTCGCCGCGCTGCCCGGCGAGATCGAGATCGTGCTGTTCCGCAGCCTGCAGGAGTCGCTCACCAACGTGCTGCGCCATGCCCGCGCCAGCGACGTCCAGATCCGCCTCGGCCTGGCCGGTGGCCGGCTCGAGCTGAGCATCGAGGACAACGGCATCGGCATCGCGCCGCGCCGGCGCGGCAAGGCCGACGCCTTCGGCCTGGTCGGCATCGCCGAGCGGGTCGACGCGCTCGGCGGCAGCTTCGCGCTGGCGCCCTACGTCGAGGGGAGCGGCTGCTGCCTGCGCCTCGGCTTCGACCTGGCGGTGGCCGGCGCACAAGAGGAGGCGGGCGGTTGACCCCGGCGGCATAGCTAAAAAATATTTTCAGCGCCGGGTGAACAGCATATACTGCCGCTGCATTTTACAACCGGGGACACATCTTGTTGAAACATCTGATTTTACCGGTCGCCCTGCTGGGCGCCACCGCCGCCCAAGCCGACGAAGGCCAATGGCAGCCGCACCAACTGCTGCAATTGAAGGGTGAACTGAAACGGGTCGGCATCGCCATCCCCGCCGAGAAGCTGGCCGACCTGGCCAAGCATCCGATGAGCGCCATCGTCTCGCTGGGCGGCTGCTCGGCCTCCTTCGTCTCCGACGCCGGCCTGGTGGTCACCAACCACCACTGCGGCTACGGTGCCATCCAGCGCAACTCGACGGCCGAACACAATTACATCACCGACGGCTTTCTCGCCAAGACCCGCGCCGAAGAGCTGCCGGGCGGCCCGAACACCCTGGTCTACGTCACCGACAAGGTGGAGAACGTCAGCGCCCGCGTGCTCAAGGGCCTGGACAACAAGATGAGCGGCATCGAACGCCACGAGGCGGTCGAGCGCAGCATCAAGGCGCTGATCGCCGAGTGCGAGACCGACAAGATGTACCGCTGCTCGGTGCCGAGCTTCCATCGCGGCCTGGAGTACTACCGCATCCGCCAGATGATGATCCGCGACGTGCGCCTGGTCTACGCGCCGTCCGACAAGATCGGCAACTACGGCGGCGACGTCGACAACTACGAGTGGCCACGCCACACCGGCGACTATTCCTTCCTGCGCGCCTACGTCGGCAAGGACGGCCGCCCGGCCGACCCGTCGCCGGACAACGTGCCCTACAAGTCGAAGGACTTCCTGGTGGTCTCGGCCGCCGGCCTGAAGAACGGCGACCCGGTGCTGTTGGCGGGCTACCCTGGCCGCACCAGCCGCTACAAGCTGCCCAGCGAGATCCGCTACGCCCGCGACAGCGCCTATCCGGCCAAGGTGGCCGAGTTGCAGGCCGACCTGGACGTGATCGCCGCCAGTACCCAGGGCAGCGCCGCCGACGCGGTGCGCTACGCCAGCGTCGCCAAGGGTCTGCACAACGTGATGAAGAAGACCCGCGGCCTGCTCGACGGCTTCGCCCGCAAGGACATCGCCGCCGTCAAGGACGTGCAGGACGCCGAGTTCCGCGCCTGGTACGCCAAGCAGCCGCGCGCGCCGCAGGCCCTGCTGGCCGAGCTGGACGCCGTCATCGCCGCCGACATCGCCCTCAGCAACGAGGAGTTCGGCTGGTCGGTCGCCACCAATAGCGACCTGCTGAAGAGCGCGCGCACCGTCTACCGCCTGGCGCTGGAGAACGGCAAACCGGACGCCGAGCGCGAATCCGGCTTCCAGCAGCGCGACCTGACCTTCATCAAGGCGCGCCTGAACCGCCTGGAACAGTCCTACGTGGGCGCGGTCGACCGGGCCCGCTTCGGCGCCGGCCTGCAGCGCTACGCCAAGCTGGCCCCTGCCATGCACGTGCAGGGCCTGGACGCGCTGCTGCCGGCGGCCGACGCCGTGCCGGCCTTGTACCAGTCCTCGCAACTGGGCGACACCGCGCGCCGCCTGGGCTGGGTAGGCCAGGACGCCGCCGCCATCGCCGCCGCGCCGGACGCCTTCCTGCAACTGGCCGTCAAGCTGCACGGTGTCGCCATGTCGCTGGAGGAGCGCCGCAAGGAGGTCGACGGCCAACTGGAACGCGTGATCCCGCAGTACATGCAGGCGGTGATCGGCTGGAAGGAATCGCAGGGCAAGCCGGTCTACCCGGACGCCAATTCGACCCTGCGCGTCACCTACGGCACGGTGGCGCCGTACTCGCCGCGCGACGGCATCAGCAAGGGGCCGTTCACCACGGTCGAAGGCATCGTCGAGAAGCACACCGGCAAGGAGCCCTTCGTCGCGCCGGCCGCGCTGATCGAGGCGGTCAAGGCCAAGCGCTACGGCCTGTTCAAGGACCCGGTGCTGGGCACCGTGCCGGTCAACTTCCTGACCAGCGCCGACACCACCGGCGGCAACTCCGGCTCGGCGGTGATGAACGGCCACGGCGAACTGATCGGCCTGAACTTCGACTCGACCTACGAGTCGATCACCAAGGACTGGTACTTCGACCGCGACATCACCCGCGCCATCCACCTGGATATCCGCTATATGCTGTGGGTGATGAAGGAAGTCGACCACGCCGACAACCTGCTCAAGGAAATGAGCATCAAGTATCCAAAGAAGTAGGCGAGGAAGTAGGCGTCGGGCCGAGCCGCAAGGCTTGACCCGATGACCACACGCCGACCAAGGCCGCCAGCCGCAAGGACTGGCGGCCTTTCGCATGGCACGCGGGCTTTGCATATTCAGCCGTTTGCCAGCATAATTCCGCCCACCTGCCGTCTTTTGCCCCGCCCATGAACGAATCCTTCTCCCTGCTAGGCCTTGCCATCTCGCCGCTGGAGCTGGTGTCCTTCATCCTGTCGGTGCTGACGGTGTGGCTCAACATCCGCCAGAAGCACTGGGCCTGGCTGTTCTCCATCGTCTCCTCGGCCACCTACGGCGTGGTGTTCTACGAGGCCAGGCTGTACGGCGACATGGGCCTGCAACTGGTTTTCATCGCCGTCTCCGTGTGGGGCTGGTACCAGTGGCTGCACGGCGACGACAGCCACGAGCAGCTGCCGGTGACCCGTTTGGACGGGCGCGGCCGCTTGGCCTGCGCCGCCGGTTGGCTGATCGGCTTCGGCGTGCTGGCCTGGTTCCTCAAACACTACACCGACACCGACGTGCCGCGCGCCGACGGCTTCCTGACCGCCGGCAGCCTGGTCGGCCAGCTGCTGCTGTCGCGTAAAAAGGTCGAGAACTGGCACGTCTGGATCATCGTCGACGTGCTCTACGTCGGTCTATACGTGCACAAGCACCTGATGCTGACGGCCGTGCTGTACGCGCTGTTCGTGTTGATGGCGCTGGTCGGCCTGCGCGCCTGGCACAAGGCGGCCGGCGACGCCGGCGGCGGCACTGGTCTGGGGCGCGAGCCGGGAGCCGGCGAGCTGGCGCTGAAATGAGCCGCGCCGGCCCGCTGCGGGTGGCCATCCTGGGCACCGCCTCGTCCGGCAAGTCGACGCTGGCGGCGGCCCTGGCCGCGCACTACAACACCGTTTGGGTGCCCGAATACCTGCGCGAGTTCGTCGACACCGAGGCGCGCGTGCCGGTGGCGGCCGACCAGTTCCCCATCGCCCGCACCCAGTTGGCGCGCGAGGAGCAGGCCGCAGCGCGCGCCAACACCTACCTGTTCTGCGACACCACGCCGCTGATGACGGCGGTCTACAGCCGCCACTACTTCCTTGGTATCGACCCGCAGTTGGCCGTGCTGGCCGACCAGCACCGCGACCATTACGACCTCACGCTGGTCACCGCGCCGGACATCCCCTGGGTGCCCGAGGGCCTGCAGCGCGAGTGCGAGCAGGTCAGCCGCATCATCAGCGTCCTGTTGATGGAGGAGCTGGCGGCGCGTTCGATTCCCTATCAAATGGTGGCCGGCAGCGTGGAGCAGCGCGTGGCCGGCGTGGCGGCGCTGTTGCAGAACCTGAGCTAGCACAGGCTTAGGAAGGCGGGAGCTCAAGTAGGAGGCAGCCCGCCGGGTGGGGATTGATTCAGCCCGCACCGCGAAGAGCTTCGCGATGCGGTTGCAGTGCATTTTGCAGGTGCCGAACCAGGGGCGAATTTTAGGGTCAGACCCTAGGGTCTGACCCTGGATTTCCGCCGCTGGCTCCTGCTTGACATGGCGGAAAAGCGCCGCTCTGGCAGATTACAAGTCGAACTGGGCCGAGACGCGGAAGGTGCGTTTGGCGCCGGGGAACAGGTAGCCGCCCAGGTCCGGCGTCACGTCGCGCCAGTAGAACTTGTCGAAGGCGTTGTCGACGTGGGCGCGCAAGGTGGTCGCCGTGCCGGCGATGCGGGTGGCGTAGGCGGCGCCCAGGTTGACCACGTGGTAGGCCGGCACCATCAGCGTGTTTTCTTTGTCGAAGGCCTTCTTGCCGGAGTACTGCCAGTTGGCGTTCAGCTTCAGGCCGGCCAGTTGCGGCACGGCGTAGTCGGCGTAGACGGTGGACTTGAAGGCGGCCACGTTGGTCACCCGTTTGCCGTCCAGCTCGGCGCGGCCGGTGCCGCTCTGCTGCGTGTTGAGCGCGGCGGCCGAGGCGCCGACCGCCAGCGCGCGGCTCAGTTTGCCGTTGATCGCCAACTCCAGACCGCGATGCTGCTCGACGCCGTTGCGCACGAAGGTGTTGCTGGTGTCGTCGGTGTACTCCAGGCCTTTGCGGATCTGGAACAGCGCGGCGCTCACGCTCAGGTCCGGCGTCAGCTCGCTCTTCACGCCGACTTCGAGCTGCTTCGACTTGCTCGGGTCGAGGGCGCGGTTCTGGTTGCTGGTCTTCTTCGGCGCGATGCCGCCATGCTCCAGGCCCTGAGCGTAGGAGCCGTACAGCGCCAGCTTGTCCTGCGGGCTGTAGACCAGTGCTACGTTGGGCAGCCAGAAGCCGCTGTCGATCTTGGCGTTGGCGAAGCCGGCGCGGACGAACTCGTCGCGCTTGACCTGGGCGTAGCGGACGCCGGCGTGCAGCTTGAGTGTCTCGCTCAAGCCGACGATGTCCTGCGCGAACAGGGCGCGCTCATTGTCGCTGCGGCGCTCGGTGACCGGACCGCTGCTCAGGCCGGACGGCTGCACTGCCACCGGATGGTAGATATTGCTCGGCTGTTCGATGTACTCGTAGACGTCGTCGCCCCACTTCTCGCTGTTCTTGTAGAACGAGGCGCCGCCGGTGAACTCGTGGCGCAGCGCGCCGGTGGCGAAGCGGCCCTGCAGCATGGCCTGCGCCGCCAGCGGCGACTTCTTCTCGCCCAGGCTGACGTAGTCGTAGACGTCGTAGTCGCCGTTCGAGCAGAAGCCGGGGAACAGGTTCTGCGCCGAGCAACCATACGGGAAGGCGGTGTAGTCGTCGCGCTTGAAGTGGTGCTGGTTGGCGCTGAACGTGGCCTTCCACTCGGGCGAGAAGCGGTATTCGAAGCGCACGCCGAGGTTGCTGCTGGTGGTCTCGACCGGTTTGCTCCACGGTTGGTTGTTGAGCATGGTGTCGGCGGCGACGCGCGGCAGGTCGGTGCCGCCGATCAGCTGGAAGCCGGGCGCCGAGACCTGCGACTTGGTCTGGTAGTCGGCGTCGATCTGCAGCAGGGCCTGCGGCGAGATCTGCCAGTCGACGGCGGCGGAGACGAACTTGCGGTTGCCGTCGGCGCCCTTGATGTAGGAGCGCAGGCGCTCGGCGGCGGCGTTGACGCGGTAGCCGAAGCGGCTGTCCTCGAAGCGGCCGCCCAGGTCGACGGCGCCGTAGACGGTGCCGCGTTCGCGCACCTCCAACAGCACCGAGCGCAGCGCGCCGGTGGTGGGGCGCTTGGTGGCGTAGTTGACGATGCCGCCGGGCGCGGCCAGGCCGGCCTGCAGGCCTCCCAGGCCCTTGAGCACCTCGATGCGCTCCTTGTTCTCCAACGGGATCTGGGTATCGCCGGGGATGGCCAGGCCATCCTTGCGGTAGCTCGAGGCGTTGTCGAGCTTGAAGCCACGGATGGAGAACTGCTCGGCGTAGCCGACGGCGTTGTAGGCGTCGCTGATGCTGGCGTCGTAGCGCGCCGCGTCGGTGGTCGAGCGAATGTCGCGGTCGTACATCTGTTGCGAGCTCAGCACGCTGACCGAGGCCGGCGTTTGCAGCAGGGGCGCGTCGCCGAAGCCGGCCACGGAGGCGTGGGCGGAGGCGATCCGGCTGCCGCTGACGATCACTTCGGTCATAGCCTGCTCGGCGGCGGTGGCAGGCATTGCGAAGGCTTGGAACACCGCCAGCGCGGCGGCGGAAACTGCGAATTGAGGTGTGGACATGGTGTGCTCTTGTTCAGGTCGGCGTTGCCGACTTGCTGCTTGTTCGGCCGGAGCCAGCGCAGGAGCATTTCAAAGGAGGAGGAACCACTTTGCGCTTTCCTTCGCTGGCATTATCCAGATCAGGTACGAAGGGTATCTCTCACCCGGAACAGCGTTCCAGGACCCCTAGCGAGGCGGTAGTGTACCACGAAGCGCGGTGCCGGCCGGGCGCCGCGACGGCGATTGTGGCGCGGCTGTGACGCGGCGGCGCAGGCCCGGCGCCGCCACGGTGGCGTGCGACGTTCCGGCCGGCGAGCCGTTAGACTTGAGCTTTGGGGCTGGCCGACCGACAATGGCGTTTTCGAATGTCATGAAGGAGAGCAGCATGTCGCATCAATCATTGGACGACCTGGACGGCGAGCTGCCGGCGCCGACGCTGGACATGCACCGCGCGCTGGCCGCGCTGGGCGGTAAGCTGGCCGAGTTGGACCAGCTGAACCAGCGCTGGGAGCTGTGCACCGATCCGGAGCTGCGCCTGCTGCTGGGCAGTCTACGCAACACCACGCGCCAGCAGATCGCCATGCTGCTGGAATGGACACGCCGGCGCGACGCCGCGCTGGACAAGGAAATGAAGGCGGCGCTGTTCAAGGCCGGCCCGATCGCCGCGCAATACCACTACGAGTAGCGCCACGGCGCGCACGTCGCGGTGCGCGCGGCGGTGATCGGGTCCGGCCCGGCAGTGTGCCGTATTGAGGAGGGAATGCATGAAACAGCCATATCACGAGGGAAGCTGGTTCGCCGTGCCGCTGTGCGACGGCGGCTACGCCAGCGGACTGGCGGCGCGCTTGGCGCCCAGCGGCAAGATCATGCTGGCGTACTTGTTCGGGCCGAAGCGGGCGGCGCCGCCGGCGCTGGCCGAGCTGGCCGAGTTGACCCCGGCCGACGCGCTCAAGGTGCTGCGTGTCGGCGACATGGGCCTGGCCAGCGGCCGCTGGCCGGTGCTGGGCAGCGTGGCCGACTGGCAGCCGGCCGCCTGGCCGATGCCGCCCTTTCTGCGTCGCGCCGAGCAGTTGCACCGGGCCTGGCGCGTCACCTATTTGGATAGCGATCCCAGTCGCCCCGAGCGGGAGGAGTCGGCGCCCTACGACACCGGGGGCTTGGATTCCGATTCGCTGTATGGCTTCGGCTCGACCGAGCTGCTGTTGAGCCGCTTGTTGGGCGCCATGCCGCCCAATGCCCACGCCTTGCCTGGAGCGCGCCGGGCGCTCGAGGCGCACGAGGGGCCGGGGCAGGGTAGTTATCCGGCCGTCACGGCGCCGGGCAACTGACGTTCCAGGCGGTCAGCTCGGCGCGGTGCTGGCGCACGGCGACCCGGGCCTCGTTGCCGCGGTCGCTGCGGTAGCGCAGCTCGTACATGGCGCCGCCGCCAGCCGCGCCGGCCGGCGCCGGTCCCAGCGCCTGCAGCGTGAAGTCGAGCGCGCGCAGGCGGGCGCAGGAGGTGTTGCCGGCGAAGAGGAGGCGGGCGCGCGTCAGCAGTTCGGCCTGGCCGCGCAGCAGGGCGACGGCGGCGGCGTCCGACAGCGTCGGCAGCAGCAGCGCCGGCTGGCCGGGCTGGCCGGGCTGCGGCGTGGTGCAAACGGCGCCGCGAGCCAGCCACACATAAGTCAAACTCGAAGCCGAAGCCGAAGCCGAAGCCGAAGCCGAAGCCGACGTCGATGTCGAGTTCGCAGCCGAACTTGACGCCGATGCCGCGCCGCCGTCGCCGGCGCTCCAGCGCTGGTCCTTGCGCGCCCGTTCATCGTAGTGGAAGCTGCTTCTTTGCAGGCGGCACAGGCCGGCCCTGGCCGGTTCCGGCGTCGAGTCCAGCTCGGCCACCACTTGCCAGCGGCGCTGCCCCTTGGCGCGGCTGATGCGCCATCGCGGGCTGGGCGGCGCGGCGTCCGGAAACAGCGCGTGGTGGAAGGCGGCGAACGAGTCCGCCTCGGCGGCGCTGGGCGCGCGGCTGGCGAGCGGCGCGCCGGCTGGTCCGCCTGTCTTCGCGGCCGCAGCGGTCGCGCTCCTGGCAGCGGAAGCGACGGTGCCGGCCGCATCGGCGGGAACGGCTACACCTGCCGCGCCAACGGCTCCGGCCGCGCCGGCAAAGCCGGCCAGCAGGCCGATGGCCGCCAGCAGCGAAAGGTGGCGGTCGGCACGCCGGGCGGGCGGCGCGCGTCGGCGCGGTGGATTCATGGACATGGCGGACAACATCGCTAACGGGGCGGGGCGGCGCGGCCGGCTCAAGCCAGCGCGCGCATGACGATTTGGATCAGCAGACCGCCGCCGTCGCGGTTGCGCACGTGCAGTTCGGCGCCGTGGCGCAGCAGCACGCGCTCGACGATGGCCAGGCCGAGGCCGGCGCCGTTGGCCTGGCCGCGCGCCGTGTCGAGCCGGGTGAAGGGCTTGAGCAGCTGCTCGATCTGCTCGGGCGGCACGCCGCTGCCGTGGTCCTGCACCTCGATGACGACGCGCCTGGCCGTGGGCATGCCCTTGACGCTGCACTTGATGTCGATCTCGGCCACGTCGGTGTCGGCCGTCTTGCCATAGCGGCGGGCGTTCTCGATCAGGTTGTTGAGCACCCGCTTGAGGTCGGTGGCGTTGCCCATCACGTGGGCGCGCTCGGCGATGTCGGTGCTGATGCGCACGTCCGGCAGGCGCTCGGCCTCGCGGGCGGTGTCGGCCAGCAGGGTGCCGATGTCGACGTCGATGAAGCTGGACGCCTCGGTCGGTTTGGCGTAGTCGAGGAACTGGCCGATGATGGCGTCCATCTGGCCGATGTCGGACTGGATGCCCTCGCGCGCCTCGTCGGACAGGTGGGCCATCTCCACCTCCAGTTGCATGCGCGCCAGCGGCGTGCGCAGGTCGTGCGAGATGCCGGCCAGGATCACCGCGCGGTCCGACTCGACCTGCTGCAAGTCCTCGACCATCTGGTTGAAGCTGCGGTTGGCCTCGATGATCTCCATCGGCCCCTTTTCCGGCAGCGGAGCAGGGCGTTTGCCCTGGGCGATGGCGCGCGCGGCCACCGTCAGGCGCGCCAGCGGCAGGTTGATCAGGCTGGAGATCAGCGCCGCGCCCAGCAGCGACAGCAGCGACACCAGGCTGGCCCAGCCCAGCCACTGTACGCCGGTCAGGCCGCGGATGCGCTCGCGCTCGAGCATCAGCCAATACTGGTCGTCGTCGATCTTGAAGCTGACCCAGAAGCCGGCCACGCCGTTGACCTCGGCCGAGAAGCGCGTGTCGGCGCCCAGCTTGGCCTTGACCAGCGCCTCGATGTCGGGCATCAGCGCATTGTCCGGCGCCGGCTCGACCTTGTCGTCGTCCTCCAGCGGGAAGACGCGGATGCCTTCGTTGGAGACCAGGTCGAACAGCAGCTCGCGGCGCAGCTCGGGCGCCGAGTGGGTCAGCGCGGCGTGGGTGATGGTGACCACCGAGATCACCTGGGCCGAGATCTGCTGCACCTGCGGCTCGCGCTGCACCACGCTGATCATGCCGACCCAGGCCGCCATGCTCACCGTCGTCAGGGCGCCGAGCAGAAAGAAGGTGCGCCAGAACAGGCCGCTGCTGAAGCGGCCGAAACGCGAAAAGTGGGGAACTCTCATCCAGTGCTTAGCGCGGCTGGCCTTCCGGGATGAACACATAGCCCAGGCCCCAGACGGTCTGGATGTACAGCGGGCTGGAAGGGTCCGGCTCGATCAGCTTGCGCAGGCGCGAGATCTGCACGTCCAGGCTGCGGTCGAACACCTCGTATTCGCGGCCGCGCGCCAGCTCCATCAGCTTCTCGCGCGACAGCGGTTGGCGGGCGTGGCGGGCGAACACCTTCAGCACCGAGAACTCGCCGGTGGTCAGCGGCACCGTCTCGCCGGCCTTCTTCAGCGTGCGCGTGCCCAGGTCGAGCACGAACTGGCCGAACTCGAAGGATTGCGGCGTCTCCGACGGCGCGCCGGGGATCTCGTCCGGGCCCTTGCGGCGCAACACGGCGCCGATGCGCGCCACCAGCTCGCGCGGGTTGAACGGCTTGGGCAGGTAGTCGTCGGCGCCCATCTCCAGGCCGACGATGCGGTCGACGTCCTCGCCTTTGGCGGTCAGCATGATGATCGGCGTCTGGTCGCCGGCGCCGCGCAGGCGGCGGCAGATCGACAGGCCGTCCTCGCCGGGCAGCATCAGGTCGAGCACCAGCAGGTCGTAGCGCTCGCGCAGCCACAGCTTGTTCATCGCCGTCGCGTTCTCGGCGGTGAAGACGTTGAAGCCCTGTTCGGTCAGGTAGCGGCGCAGCAGGTCGCGCAGGCGGACGTCGTCGTCGACTACCATAATCTTGGCCTGGTGGCCATTCTGGTTAACGGTAGTGTTGCCGGATTCGGTGGTCGAGGTGGTCATTGGCGAGCCAGATTTGTCATATTCATGGTGCTATGGTAACGTCATATTCGTCGTACGAAAACGTCTGTGACAAGCCATTACAAAGTGTTACAAACTTTACCCAATCCGACTTACTAGGGCGGGTAAAGCATCATACACTCCAGACATAGATTCATTTCAGGCTTTCGGCTTTACCGGTTTCACGAAGAGGAACACCATGCGCATCGACCACAAAAAAAATCACGCGGCAGCAAGCGCATCTTTTTGCGTTCGATATTCCATGGTCGCGCTGGCCGTCGGCGCCAGCTTGTTGAGCGGCGCCGCGTTGGCCGAGGGTTTCAGCGACCAGCAGGGCCGCGACGCGCCGCGCGACCAGCGCGACCAGCGCAGCCAGCCGGCGCGCGACCCGCGCCAGCTCGATCCGCGCAGCTACGAGGCGCGCGCCGAGGAGCAGCGCCGCGCCTTGCAGGACGCCAGCCACAACGCCGAGATCAACCGCCGCGTCGGCCGCCTGACGCCGGACGAGCGGCGCGACCTGCGACGCCAGATCAACGAGGTGGGGCAGGACCTTTACGCGACGCCGCCCCGGCGTTAATTGAGCCGCCGCAAGGCGGCTTTCTTTTTGCGTGGACGTTTTGGTAATTTTCCGCAAATTTCCTTCCTCTAAGTGTAATATTAATTTTGGGAATGAAAGGTTGCGCGCGCGCGGCCCGTGTATGCTTGACTTTTCGATAACGTAAGCACTGTCCGCCGACCGCTCCCTCCGCCGGCGCCGGGGCGCATCTGGAGAGGAACACCGTGGCATCAGATCTCGCCGGGGCGGCGCCCGTCGCCGCCGCCGCGTCGTCCGTGGCGGAAGTGCCGGCCGCCTTGCTGACCCGTCCGGACGGCGTGTATTTCGCCCCCGGCGTCGGCGCCGCCGCGCTGCAGGCGGCGGTCAACCAGGTGTTCCAGTCGGGCGCCTATTTTGCCGGCCTCGACTACGCCGCGCTGCAGGCCGCGCTGTATCCGCCACCTCCGCCACCATCGCCGCCTGCAACTGCCGGCGCCGGCCAGGCCGTCCATTTCGCCACCGCCATCGTGCCCTTCGAGGCGCAGCGGCGCGCGCTGTACAAGGCGCCGAAGAACCACCGCGACAGCGCCGAGTACTTCTTCGAGCAGCTGTTCTTCGAGGAGATGGTGCTGCCCGACGGCACCGTCATCCCCGAGCGCCCGGCCCGCCTCGACCCCGACGAGTTCGTCGCCGAGTTGTGGCTCAAGGGCATCCGCTTCGGCGTCGACTTCGCCGCCGTCAAGGCCGCCATCGCCGCCGCCAAGTCCGAGCGCATCACCGTGGCGCGCCAGCGCGACGCCAGCCCCGGCATCGACGCCATGGTGGTCGAGGTGTCGCAGGACCTGCACCGCAGCGACGCGCCGCGCGCCCGCGCCGACGGCCGGGTCGACCTGCTCAGCTTCCAGAACCGCTTCCCGCAGATCAAGAAGAACATGCGCCTGCTGAAGAAGCAGCCGGCCCAGGCCGGCAGTCCCGGCTACGAGCTGGGCGGCGGGCCGCTGGCGCCGCAGCCGCCGCGCGACCTCGAGCTGGCCCACCTGGCCGGCGCCGGCACCGTGGTCGAGCGCAAGCCCGACGGCGAGTACCTGGTCGCCACCCAGGACGGTTTTTTGAACGTCGATCCGAAGTCGCACAGCATCTCGGTCAACGACAAGATCGTTAGCATGGACGGCGTCAGCGGGCGCACCACCGGCAACCTGGAGCTGGCCGGCGCCTACGAGGAGTTTGGCGACGTGCAGGAGCAGCGCGAGGTGAGCGGCGGCGACATCACCGTGCACGGCAACGTCTACGGCAACATCAACTCGCGCGGCGGCCACGTCGCGCTCAACGCCAACCTGGTCGGCGGCAGCGTGCACAACGTCGCCGGCAACATCGAGGTCAAGGGCGTCGCCTCCAGCGCCGTGCTGCAGACGCGCAGCGGCGTGATCACCCTGGCGCGGGCGGAGAATTGCGTGATCGCCGCCAGCCGGGTGGTGATCGACTCGGCCAGCAACTGCGAGATCGTCGCCGACGAGGTGGTCATCGCGCTGGCCGAGGGCTGCGCCATCGCCGGCCACAACGTCGAGATCGAGAGCGCCGGGCCGCGCAAGCGCATCGAGATGCTGATCCACGTGCTGGTGCGCGACGTCGGCCACTTCGACCAGCAGCTGGCCGAGCTGGACGCCCGGCGCGCCGCGCAGCAGCAGGCGATGGTCCCGCTGCAGCAGGAGATCGAGCGCATCTCGCTGCTGCCCGACGTGCGCCGCTACCTGGCGCTGGCGGCCAAGCTGCGCACCCACGAGCTGACCTTGACGCCGGAGCAGGGCCAGTTCCTGCGCAAGATCGCCAGCGCCGTCGGCGCCGAGCTGCAGGAGCTGAGCCGCTTGACCCACGAGCGGCAGATCCACGAGACGGCGTTCAACCTGGCCAGCGGCGAGCGCGAGCGCCTGCGCGAGCAGCGCCGCGCGGCGGCCGGGCGGGCCCGCTGCGGCCTGCACATGGTCAGCGGCGACGTGTTGGTGCGCACCATGCCCTTCCACGCCGACCACGGCCCGCTGTACCTGCTGCCGGCCAAGGACATCCAGCACCGCCTGCGCGGCACCGGCGGCGCCGGCAAGACGCTGTTCTCGGGCAGCAGCGGCGGCTTCGACTGGCATCTGGACGCCGACGCCGAGTAGCGCCGTGCGGCGCCGATCGGCGCTGATCGGCCCCCGCCGGCGCTGGTCAAGCGCGCCGCTTGTTGTTAAGATGCAAAAATGATTGCTCTACGCATCATATTTTCGGTGCCGGGCGGCGCCGCCGTCGGGCGGCCGCCGCTTCATGTTACCCTTTTAAAATATTACATCAGGTGAACCCGCCGGCCGCGCCGGCGCGCGCCGACGACAAGAGCATTGGGGAGAACGGTGTCCAACGACGCGCAGGCGGTGCAACAAGTTGTGGAGGAGGAGCTGGCCTGCGCCGTGGTCGAGCGCGAGGACGGCGTCTACTTCGCCGCCGGCGCGCCGACCGGCGCCTGCCTGGCCGGCGTCGACGCCGTGTTCCAGGCCGGCGCCATGTTCGTCGGCATCGACTACCCGGTTTTCCTCAAGGCGCTGTACAACTGCGCCGCCGCGCTGCCCGGCGCGCCGCCGGCGGAGGTGGCCGCGGCCGCTGGCGCGCCGGCCGCCGCGCCGGTCCGCTTCGCCGACCGCATCGCCCCGCTGGTCAGCCTGCGCCGCGCGCTGTACAAGGCGGTCAAGATCGTCAACGGCGAGGCCGAGTACTATTTCGAGCCGGTCTACCTGGAGGGCGCGCCAGAGCTGCAAACCCAGCCGGCCAAGCTGGACTTCGACGAGTTCGTCGCCGACATGTGGGGCAAGGGCATCCGCTTCGGCATCGACGCGGCGGCCGTCAAGGAGGTCATCGCCGCCGGCCGGCTGGCGCGCATCATCGTGGCGCGCCGCCTCAACGCCATGGCGGGGCAGGACGCCAGCATCGTCGAAGTGTCGGCCGAAATCCACCGCAGCAACGCGCCGCGCGAGCTGGCCGACGGCCGGGTCGACCTGCACAGCTTCCAGAACCGCTTCCCCCAGGTCAAACCCAACGTCAAGCTGCTGCGCAAGGTGCCGCGCGCGCCGGGACGGCGCGGCTTCGAGCTGTCCGGCATTTTGATCGAACCGCCGCTGCCGCGCGACGTCGAGCTCGACACCGTGGCCGGCGCCGGCACGGTGATCGAGAACCTGGCCGACGGCGAATACCTGGTCTCCGGCGTCGAGGGCTTCCTCAACATCGACCCGGCCAGCAAGCGATTGTCGATCGGGCCGAAGATCATCAGCCGCGACGGCGTCAGCGCGCGCACCACCGGCAACCTGGACCTGAAGGGCGAGTGCGAGGAGTTCGGCGAGGTGCAGGACGGCCGCCTGGTCGAGGGCGGCGACATCAGCATCCACGGCGACGTGTTCGGCAAGCTGCAGTCGCGCGGCGGCACCATCGTCCTGTACCGCAACCTGGTCGGCGGCAGCGCCGTCAACGCCGCCGGCGACATCCGCGTCAAGGGCGTGGCCTCGGGCGCGGTGCTGCAGACCCGCCTGGGCGAGGTGGTGATGGCGCGCGCCGAGAGCTGCGTCATCTCCGCCACGCGGGTGGTGATCGGCGAGGCCAACAACTGCGAGATCATCGCCGACGAGGTGCTCATCAAGGTGGCCGAGGGCTGCGCCATCGCCGCCCGCAAGATCGAGATCGGCCGCGCCGGCCCGCGCAAGCAGAGCGAGATGCTGCTGTTCCCGCTGGTGCCCGACACCAGCAAGTACGAGCAGCGGCTGGCCGAGCTGGGCGCGCAGGCGGCCCAGTGCGAGCGCGCCGCGCAGCGCGACCAGGCCGAGATCGACCAGCTCACCAGCCAGGCCGAGGTGCGCAGCTACCTGACCCTGGCCACCCGTTTGCGCCGCCGCGAGCTGGTGCTGACGGCCGATCAGGAGCCGCTGTTCCACAAGATGGCGGCGGCGGTCGGGCCGGTGCTCAAGGCGGTGGCCAAGCTGTCGCTCAGCGCCAAGGCGGCGCAGGCGCAGCGCGAGCAGTTGTTCGAGCAGATGGAGCTGGTGCGCCGCAAGCGCGCCGCCGTGCAGGGCGGCTCGCGCTGCCGCGTGCAGATGTTCGCCGGCGAGACGCTGGTGCGCTCGATGGTGTTCAACCCGGACACCGGCACCGCCTACGACGGCGCGCCCAAGGACATCCGCGCCAGGCTGCGCGCCGCCAACAAGGGCCTGACCCTGATCTTCGCCGGCGCCAGCGGCATGCTCGACTGGTCGCTCGACGCCGCCGCTACAAGCTGACCTTGCCGCGCAACTGCTTGGTTTCGCTGTCGCGGCTCTTGCCGTCGAGGCGGCGGCGCTGCGAGCCGCGCGTAGGCTTGGTGGCGCGGCGCGGCGGCGGCAGCACGGCGACGCCGTCGACCAGCTCCTGCAGGCGGCGCAGCGCCTCCTCCTTGTTGGCCTCCTGGCTGCGCGACTGCTGCGCCTTGAGCACCAGCACGCCGTCCTTGGTGATGCGGTTGTCGCGCAGCGCCAGCAGGCGCTCGCGGATGTGCTCGGGCAGCGAGGACTGCACGATGTTGAAGCGCATCTGCACCGCGTTCGACACCTTGTTGACGTTCTGCCCGCCCGGCCCCTGGGCGCGGATGGCGGTGAACTCGATGTCGTTCAAGTCGATCGAAATCATCGTCAAATCCCAATACAGTACTGTTGAAAAAACCGGCGGCGGGAATCCAGGGTCAGACCCTAGGGTCTGACCCTCGGGGCCGCCGTCGTCACAGGCGGAATTTGACCGGCTGCGCCAGCGCCCAGTGCTCGCCCTCGCTGGGGTGGACGGCGCGCCTGGCCATGCCGCGCGCCTGGAACAGCGGGTGCTCCAGCGCCTCGGCGGTGCGCAGCACCGGCGTCACGCAGCAGTCGGCGGCGCCGAACAATGCCGTCCATTCGGCCTGCGTACGGCTGGCGAACACGGCGTCCAGTTCGGCGCGCAGCGCCATCGCGTCGGCGCCGCCGACCCGCTGGCCCAGCTGCCAGTGGCGCTCCTTCCAGTCGGCGCGGCCCAGAACATCGCAGCAGGTCTGCCAGAACTTCAGCTCCAGCGCGCCGACCGCCATGTAGCGCGCGTCGCTGGTTTTGTACACGGTGTAGCAGGGCACGCCGCCGGTCAGCAGGTCGCGCCCCGGCTGGGCCGGCGCGCCGTTGTTGACGCCGACCAGCGGCATGATGTTATGTGCCAGCACGGCGTCCGTCATCGACACGTCGACGAAGCGGCCAACGCCGCCCATCTTCACCGCCAGCAGCGCCGCCAGGATGCCCTGCAGCGCGCTTTGCGCGCCGCCCAGCAGGTCGCCCACCTGCAGGTTGGGCAGGGCCGGGCGGCCGTCGTCGCCGGCATTCTGCTCGAGCATGCCGGCGTAGCCGATGTAGTTGATGTCGTGCCCGGCCAGCGCGGCGTGGGGGCCGTCCTGGCCGTAGCCGGAGATGGCGCACATCACCAGCTTGGGGTTGCGCCGCTTGAGCGCCTCCCAGCCCAGGCCCAGCTTGTCCATCACGCCGGGGCGGAAGCTCTCGACCAGCACGTCGGCCGTGTCGACCATCTCCAGCAGGCGCTCGCGCTGCGCCGAGTCCTTCAGGTCCATGCGCAAGAACTGCTTGCCCCGGTTGACGGCGACGAAGAACTGCGACACCTCGGCGCGCACCGGCCCCATGGTGCGGGCGTAGTCGCCGGCGCCCGGGTCTTCGATCTTGATCACCTCGGCGCCCATCTCGGCCAGGTGCATGGTGGCGACCGGGCCGGGCAGCAGGCGCGTCAGGTCGAGCACGCGGATGCCGGCGAGGGGCTGGTCGGGCGACTGCGGCGTGCTGGCGGAAGGGGGCATGGGACGGAGGGGGAGGGTGGGTGGCCGGCCATTGTAGCAAACCGGCGCGGCATGCCGGTCGGCGTTGATTGTCGTCAACATGAGAAGATCGTGGCGCGGTTAGGATGGCACATGCCTGACGCGGACAACGCAGCGCAAACGCGCCGTCGGGACTTCTCGGACGAAAGGACCATCATGTACTCCACCGTATCGCACAGCGCCGCCGCCGTCATCGAGCAGCCGGACGCCGCTCCGGCACCGGCCGCCGGGCGCCAATATCTGACTTTCCGCCTGGCCGGCATGGAATACGCGCTCGACTTCTCGCGCGTGCAGGAGCTGCGCCCCTACAAGTCGTTGGAGCGCTTCGCTTCGGAGGGCGAGATGATCAACGGCGTGGCGGCGGCGCGCGGCGTCATCATGCCCATCGTCGACATGCGTATCGCCTTCGGCCAGCGCGCGCCGATGTTGGAGGAGGCGACCGACGTGATCATCCTCAAACTGTCGAGCTGCGTGATGGGCATGGTGGTCGACGGCGTGACCGACGTCGTCACGCTGAGCGCGCAGCAGATCCGCCCGATTCCCGGCCTGAACGCCGGCGCCGGCGAGGCCGCCGCCTATCTGCTCGGCCTGGGCGAGGTGGGCGGGCGCCGCCTGATCCTGGTCGACATCGACTCGCTGATGTCGATCCGCAAAAACGCCGAGGGCGCGCTTGCAGCTGGCTGAGTGTTACACCAGCGCCTCGAGCTGCTCCTGCAGCTCGAGCCATTCGGCCTCCAGCTGGCCCAGGTCCTTGCTGAAGAAGGACTGGTCGGCCAGCAGCTGCTTCAGCTTGGCCTTGTTGGCGGCGTCGTAGATCGACGGCTCGCCCAGCTTGGCGTCCACTTCGGCCTTCTGGCCATTGCGCTTGGCGATTTGCTCGTCGAGGCGCTTGACCTTCTGTTCCAGCGGCTTGCGCAGCGTGGCCAGGCGCTGGCGGTCTTCGGCCGCCTGGCGCTTCTGGTCCTTGCGGTCGGCCACCGGCACGGCGGCGGCGGTTGCCGCCGGGGCCACCGGCGAGGCCACCGGGAAGTCGGTCTTGTTTTCCTTGCCGGCCGCCGGCAGCACCGTGGTGCCCTTGCCCAGCTTGGTCTGGAACAGCCAATCCTTGTAGTCGTCCAGATCGCCGTCGAACGGTTGCAGCTTGCCGTCGGCGACGATGATGAACTGGTCGGTGGTGGCGCGCAGCAGGTGTCTATCGTGCGACACCACCACCAGCGTGCCCTCGAACTGCGCCAGCGCCTCGGTCAGCGCCTCGCGCGTTTCCAGATCCAAGTGGTTGGTCGGCTCATCGAGCAGCAGCAGGTTGGGGCGCTGCCAAACGATCAGCGCCAGCGCCAGGCGGGCCTTCTCGCCGCCCGAGAACGGACGGATCGAGCTGGTCACCATGTTGCCGGGGAAGTTGAAGCCGCCGAGGAAGTTGCGCAGCTCCTGCTCGCGCACGGTCGGCGCGATCTTCGACAAGTGCCACAGCGGCGATTCGTCGTGGCGCAGCATCTCCACCTGGTGCTGGGCGAAGTAGCCGATGTTGAGGCCCTTGCCCAGCGTGGCGTCGCCGGTCAGCGGCATCAGCTCGCCGGCGATGGTCTTGATCAGCGTCGACTTGCCGGCGCCGTTCACGCCCAGCAGGCCGATGCGCTGGCCGATCTGCAGCGAGAAGTTGATGTTCTGGACGATGCTCTTGTGCGTGATGTCGCCGGTCTCTTCGTTCTCGATCTTGTAGCCGGCGTCGACGTCCTCCATCACCAGCAGCGGGTTCGGCGCGCTCAGCGGCTCGCGGAACTCGAAGGAGAATTCGGCGGCGGCGCGCAGCGGCGCCAGCTCCTCCATCTTGGCCAACGCCTTCATGCGGCTCTGCGCCTGGCGCGCCTTCGAGGCCTGCGCCTTGAAGCGGTTGACGAAGGACTCCAGGTGGGCGCGTTTGCGGGTCTGCTTCTCCAGCGCGCCGGCGGCCAGGATCATCTGCGCCGCGCGTTGGCGCTCGAAGGACGAGTAGTTGCCCGAGTAGCGCTTGAGCTTGCGCTCGTCGATGTGGGCGACCACGTTGACCACCTCGTCGAGGAAGTCGCGATCGTGCGAAATGATGATCAGGGTGCCGGGGTAGCGCTTGAGCCAGTCCTCCAGCCAGATGATCGCGTCCAGATCCAAGTGGTTGGTCGGCTCATCGAGCAGCAGCAGGTCGGACGGGCACATCAGCGCCTGCGCCAGGTTCAGGCGCATGCGCCAGCCGCCGGAGAAGCTGGCCACCGGCTGCTGCATCTGGTCGAGCGAGAAGCCCAGGCCGAGCAGCAGTTGTTCGCCGCGCGACTGCACGGTGTAGGCGTCGGCGTCGGCCAGCGCGCTGTACATCTCGCCGATGGCGATGCCGTTCTCGGTGCTCTCCGGCTCGCCCTCCAGGCGGGTCAGTTCGGCCTCCAGCTTGCGCAGGGTGATGTCGCCGTCGATGGCGTAGTCGAGCGCGGCGCGCTCCAGCGGCGGCGTCTCCTGCGC
Source organism: Rugamonas rubra (assembly GCF_900114705.1). Classification (GTDB taxonomy): domain Bacteria; phylum Pseudomonadota; class Gammaproteobacteria; order Burkholderiales; family Burkholderiaceae_D; genus Rugamonas; species Rugamonas rubra. Next base: position 13,246 of record NZ_FOTW01000032.1, on the reverse strand, counting down.
CACGTAAGCCATGCGCCACTTGGCCGGGAAGTCGATCTCGCCCTGGTCAGGATGGAGCTCGCCGCGCAGCATGGCGAACAGGCTCGATTTGCCGGCGCCGTTGGCGCCGATCAGGCCGATCTTGTCGCCCGGGTTGAGGGTGATGTCGACCTGCTCGAGCAGCGGTTTGATGCCGCGCATCAGGCTTACTTGTATGAAACGTATCATTTTTTTCTTTGCGGTGGGGCGGCGGGCGCGCGCCGGCCACGGGGCCGGGCGCGCTCGTCTAAAGGGATGGCGGTGTGCTTACAGCTTGAGCTGGTCGGCGGTCAACAGGAACACCATGTCGTCGCCGGCGCTGGTGCTCAGCCAGGTCAGGCCGAGGGCGCCGAAGGCCGCCTCGGCGAAGGCGCGCTCGTTGCCGATCTCGACGATCAAAATGCCGTCGTCGGTCAGGCGCTCGGCGGCGCCGGCGACGATGGTGCGCACCAGGTCCATGCCGTCGCTGCCGCCGGCCAGGGCGATCTGCGGCTCGGCCAGGTATTCCTGCGGCAGCTTGCCCATCGAGCTCGAGTTGACGTAGGGCGGGTTGCTGATGATCAGGTCGTACTTCTTGTTCGGCACGTTCTGGTACAGGTCGGACTGGATCAGCGTGACCCGGTCCTCCAGCTTGTAGGTGGCGACGTTGCGGCGGGCCACCTCGAGCGCCTCGGCCGAGATGTCGACGGCGTCGACCTGGGCGTCGGGGAAGGCGTCGGCCAGCATGATGGCCAGGCAGCCGGAGCCGGTGCACAGTTCCAGCACGTTGCGCACGTTGTCGGGCTCGTTGACCCACGGCGAGAAGTAGTCGGGGATCAGCTCGGCGATGAAGGAGCGCGGCACGATCACGCGCTCGTCGACGTAGAAGTTGTAGGTGCCCAGCCAACCCTCGTTGGTGATGTAGGCGGCCGGCACGCGGTCGACGCTGCGCCGCTCGATCACCGCCAGCACGGCGGCCACTTCCTCGGGCAGCAGGCGGGCGTCGAGGAAGGGATCGAGCTTGTCGAGCGGGAGTTTGAGGGTGTGCAGGATCAGGTAGGCCGCCTCGTCGAGCGCCTCGGCGCTGCCGTGGCCGAAGAACAGCTTGGCGGTGTTGAAGCGGGTGACGGCGTAGCGCAGCAGGTCGCGCGGCGTGGTGAAGGGAGTGGTGGTCATGGCTATCTCGGTCAATGCGGTCATATTAGGTTCGGCGCGCGCCCTGGCGCGCCCCGGTGTGCTCGCGCGCGGGCGTCAGCGCAGCAGATTCTCCAGCGTGCGCCGGTAGATGTTCTTCAGCGGATCGACGAAGCGCAGCTCGATATGCTCGTCGATCTTGTGGATACTTGCGTTGGGAGGCCCGAATTCTATCACCTGGGGGCAGATCTGCGCGATAAAGCGGCCGTCGGAGGTGCCGCCGGTGGTCGACAACTCGGTCGTCACGCCCGTCTCGGTCAGGATCGCCGCCGACAGCGCCTCGCTCAGGTTGCCGCGCGGGGTCAGGAAGGGCAGGCCGCTGAGCGCCCATTTCAGCTCGTAGTGCAGGCCGTGCTTGTCGAGGATGGCGTGGACGCGCTTCTTCAGGCCCTCGTGCGTGCTGGCGGTGGAGAAGCGGAAGTTGAAGTCGATGACCATCTCGCCGGGGATGACGTTGTTGGCGCCGGTGCCGCCGTTGATGTTGGACATTTGCCACGAGGTCGGCAGGTAGTACTCGTTGCCGGCGTCCCACTGCTCGGCGACCAGCTCGGCCAGCGCCGGCGCGGCCAGGTGGATCGGGTTCCTGGCCAGCTGCGGGTAGGCGATGTGACCCTGCACGCCGAGCACCGTCAGGCGGCCCGACAGCGAACCACGGCGGCCGTTCTTGATCATGTCGCCCAGCGTCTCGTCCGAGGTCGGCTCGCCGACGATGCAATAGTCGATTTGCTCGCCGCGCTCCTTGAGCAGGTTGCAGACGATGACGGTGCCGTCGGTGGCCGGGCCTTCCTCGTCGCTGGTGATGAGGAAACCGATCGAGCCGGCGTGGTCCGGGTGGGCGGCGGTGAACTCCTCGCAGGCCACCACCATGGCGGCGATCGAGGTCTTCATGTCGGCCGCGCCACGGCCGTACAGCTTGCCGTCGCGGTGGGTTGGGTTGAAGGGTTCGGAGCGCCACTGCTCGACCGGGCCGGTCGGCACCACGTCGGTGTGGCCGGCGAACACCAGCAGCGGCGCGGTGGTGCCCTTGCGCGCCCACAGATTGGTCACGCCGTTCGACTCGATCACCTCGCAGGCGAAGCCGAGCGGCGCCAGCAGGTCGATCAGGTGCTGCTGGCAGCCCTTGTCGTCGGGCGTCACGGAGGACAGGGCGATGAGTTTTTCGGTCAGCGCGAGGGTGCGGGAAGGAGTCATATGCGGCTTAGTCGGATCAAAGAAATCGGCGGGGGATTACAGGGCGAACAGCTGGCGGTACTGGGCGTCGGAGAAGCTGACGGCGAAGGCGCCGTCCTTGTCGAGCACCGGGCGCTTGATCACCGAGGGGAATTCGAGCATCAGCGCGATGGCGGCGGCGTCGTCGACGATGGCGGCCTTGCGCTCGTCGGGCAGGGCGCGCCAGGTGGTGCCCTTGCGGTTGACCAGCACGTCGCGGCTCAGGTGGCCCAGCCAACCGGCGACGATGTCGCCCGTCAGGCCCTGTTTTTTGAAGTCGTGGAACGTGAAGTCCTGCTGCTGCTCCGCCAGCCAGACGCGGGCTTTTTTGACGGTGTCGCAGTTGGGAATGCCGTAGAGGGTAATTGTCATGTCAAATCAAAGGCTTGCGTGGTTATTCGGGAACGTCCGGGGAGTGCGCGGCGGGGCGGCGCCATGCGCCGGCCGCCCAACCCTATAGGATAGCATGGCGGCCGCCCCGGCTGCTCGCGGCGCGGTTCGGCGTCGTTTCTGGCGCCGGTCGATCAAGACTATGTGTCCCATGCAATCATTTGCGTTGCGTCAACGCCTGCTATTGATGGGAGCGCATGCTTTGCGGACATGAACCCACGGCCTGTCCATCATGAGCGGCAATCGATTTGATCGTTTCGAGTATTACGAATGCTTGCGGCAGCAGGATACGCTGCTGGACGAGGCCATTGCCCGGCGCCGCCTAGCGGATTGTCCACACGGTCCATTCGAACACCGACTTGGTCTAGACGGGTATCTGTACATTGGCGCCCGCGTGCGTCGCGTGCGCGAAGCCGTTGCCGAATCCCAATCTATCGCGCTGCGCGAACTGCAGGCCAAGTTGGGCGGCATCGGCCTGGCCGATGTCTGGCCGATCTTGCGGGAAATCTGCCACGATGTCGCCTTGTACGTCGGCGGTGGCGCGGTGATTGGCGGCGTCATTGGTGGCGGCCTGGGTGTGTTTGCGTTCGGCGCCGGTGCCTTGCCGGGCGCCGCTGCGGGTGCCGCGCTGGGGACGCAGGCGGGCAATCTGCTGCTGGGATTTTTCGGCCTGAAATCGGTGGTGGTGTTCATGCTCGACAGCCTGCCGCGCGCCACACGCGCCTACCGGCAGGGTTTCTTCGAAGCGTGGGGCGGGATGCCCGACCTGGGCGCCTATTCACTGGACGCGCCCCATTACGGCGTCGATCGCTTGGCCGACAGCACCTATCTGGCAGCGCGTGCCTTTGCGCGCGGCCACGAGATTCTTATCCTGGCCCTGTTGGCTGGCGTGGTGGCCTATCTGAGCAGAGGCAAGGGCCAGCTGTCGGCGCTGCTGGCGGAGGTGCGGCAAAGCGCGCGGCTGGGGCCGAAAATGGCGGGTTGGCTGGAGCAGTATGAAGGTAAACTGCTCAATCATCCATTGCTGAATGAGCGTGCACGGGGCAATGGTGGTGGCGCCATCGGTGGCGGCGCGGAAGTCGGGACGTCCGCATCCGGCCCCCGCACGGGTAATCAAACGACAACAGGAACCGCCCCACGTGATGGTGCCCGAACCGTTGGCGAAGCCGAACGCAAGGCTTTGCTTGAGGCAAATAGCGCAGTGCCACATGGCTTCGCAAGCGCTGACGAATTTGTCCAATTCGGTCGTGATATGCGTGCCGGTCTTAGCCCATATCGTTATACACAAGTCGATAGTGGCCCCGCACTCGTACCAAAAAGTCGTTATCATTCAATGCCTTACCTGAGGGGCTTGTAAACTCAGGCGAGATCGCGTTTACTCTCTGACTTTGGGTGACGCATTGGCCAAGGTATCGAGTCGCTGGACGGATCATGAGTTTGCGGGACTGAACCTGGGCGATGCTCGCCTCGACAAACGAGCGAGAACATTGATGGAACGATTTACGGCGAAACCGACAGCCAGCATTCCCGAGGCCTGCGACAGCTGGAGTGAAACCTGCGCGGCCTACCGCTTTCTCGGTAACGCCGAGGTATCCTGGCAGGGCATCCTGGCGCCGCATTGGGAGCGGACCCAGGCCCGCATGCGACCTCATCCGGTCGTGCTGTGCATTCAAGACACGACCGAACTCGATTTCAACGGCCAGGAAACGGCGGGGTTGGGCCCGCTGAACTATGAGGCGCGGCGCGGCATGTACTAGCACCCGACCTTCGCCGTGACGCCTGGGCGCTAACCGCTCGGTGTGCTCGATGCGTGGATGTGGGCGCGCGAGGGGCGCGATAAGGACGGCGTGCGCCACGGGCAAAAAGAGAGTGTGCGCTGGATCGAGGGCTATGAGCGCGTCGCCGAGTTGGCCGCGACGCTGCCCGGCACGCGGCTGGTGTACGTGGCCGACCGGGAGGCCGACGTGGTGGCGTTGATGCGCCGCGCGCGCGACCTGGAGACGCCCGCCGACTGGCTGGTGCGCGCCACGCACAACCGCAGCGTGGCCAATGGTGAGAAGCTGTGGGGGCACACCTGCAGCGGCACGATGCTGGGCGAAATCACCTTTACCATGCCGGCGCGCGATGAACAAAAGGCGCGCCCCGTGCGCCAGCAACTCTGGTCCAGACAGGCCCGGATCGCCGACGGCCAGGGCGGCCTGCTTGAAGTGACCTGCGTCGTGGCCCGCGAAGTGGGCGCACCGGCCGGCAACGATGCCGTCGAATGGCGCCTGCTGACCAACCGCCCGGTGTCGGGCGTCGAGCAAGCCGTCGAACTCATCGAGTGGTACCGGGCCCGCTGGGAGATCGAAATCTATTTCCATGTGATCAAAAATGGTTGTAAGGTCGAGGGATTGCAGTTGGCGGCCATCGACCGCATCGAGCGGGCCCTTGCCTTGTTCATGGTGGTGGCTTGGCGCGTCACCTATTTGATGCGCATGGGCAGAACGTGCCCGAATCTCGATGCCGCACTGTTCTTCGATCCCGACGAAATTCGCGGTGCCCATTTGCTGACCAAAAAGAAAATGCCGGCCACGCCGCCAACGCTGAACGATGTCGTGCGCCTCATTGCCCAAATCGGTGGTTTCCTGGGCCGTAAAAGTGATGGCGAGCCCGGAGCCAAGACTCTGTGGCGGGGCTTGGAACAAGTTCATGCGACAGCCGAAACCGTACGTGCACTGCGCGACGGGCTTGGCTGATTTATGTATAACGATATGGGCTTTACCCCCTCTCAATGTCGAGATCGTCGATCCTGAGGCGATCTGAGAGGTCAAAATTTTTCGCGTCAGTTTCATTTTCTTCTGCCGCGCAGACTCCTAGCTCTGAACAGGGGCATGCTGCGACGAGGGACATGATCGCACGAAACTTGTCATCTAAGGAATTTAAATTTCCTATTTGCATCTGAAATTTAATAGAATTCTGACTGGCCACGTCAGGAATCCTCGACAAACCAGCATTTTTCACTTGGTATCACTTCAAGTGACAATGCGTGACAATACAAACGGTTTTTTTATGCTACCGTAGTTGCTATTTTTTAATTTTTTGTATTTTTGTGAAGAAACCGTAAACCATGACTGACTCGTATGAAAGTGTGAACAACGACGAAATTATCCGAGCGATTAGTTTACGCGGGACGAGATTGGAAGCTAGCGAGGGAAGTGTAAGCTCTGACCAACTCAGAGATTACTTACGACAAGAGGGCACAAACTTACAGCTGGAGCGTTTGCAAAGCGTGCTTAATGAGCAGTTAACCATAAGCTCATCGCTTCGAAAAACATTGCTCGGCGGTGCTGAAGAAGCTTTGTTTAGTATGACCACGAGCACAAAAATATCCATAGCGGGGCGCGTTGGACTGGAGGCGCTTATATGCGTCACTGGGAGACCCGCTATAGCGACGATGAATGGCAATATTGACTTGGACAATCCGTTGTTGAACGAATGGGCCGGTCGAATTTCGCCCTACGTGTTGGACGGAACCTTAGCCAAGCGAATTCGTGGTGTGGGCCGCATTGACAGGGCTGGTAAGCACAAAGGAACTGGCTTTGTCGTTGGTCCCAATCTAGTCCTTACTAACCGACACGTGTTGCAATTAATCGCGACGCCCATACCCCAGGATACGCGCCCAGATCATTGGGATCTGCATGAGACTGACATCACAATAGATTTTTCAGACTGTCCTGACGAGTCAGATGGGTTAGAGCGATTTAGGGTGACGGAAGTAGTGGCGGCAGGCGACGATCCAATCCTTGACGGATCTCACCATCTGCTTTTAGACGCTGCCTTATTGCGAGTGGAAGCTACTGACAAGTCCAAACCATTTCCAGCCCCTATTGGTCTTCTGTCCAACCCCAGCGCAGGCGCGAAGAATCGTCCTGTGATGTTAGTCGGCTATCCTGGCAGACCGCAGTTGCCTAAACTTGGGAACGAGTACGACCATGAGATTATTGCAGTTCTCAATCAACTATTTCCAAAATATGGAAGACGTTATGTGTCGCCAGGCCTCATAACTGCGGCAGCGAGCGGTGCCAAAGGTGATGAAGATTTTTGGACATTCCGTCACGACGCCACCTCTTTAAACGGTTCATCGGGCTCAAGTGTTTTGGCGTTAGAAGGCGATGTTCGGGCAATAGGACTTCACTACTCTGGACTTTGGCGAAAAGCCAACTTTGCACATGCTATGCCTCGCATAGAGCAGTCTGTAGAGTTTCTTAAAGCGCAGGGTGTGTTATGGATGTAAAGGCAGAAGTTCAGAACAGAACCCCTAACTATCCGCTCATCGCAGCCATGATTATTATGAGTCATGTGCAATTTACAGAAATCTATGATCGACTAGCCCAGACCCACGGCAGCGACCAACTTATGGTCATCAATGCCCTTAATATTCCGCCTAGTGATACGAGTCAAAAATATCTATATGCATTGCAAGCTGCAAACGAAGCAGGCTGGCTTCCTGAACTCGTACGATTGCTTGCACGGACAAATGCATTACATGCAAACACTTTTTCTCCTAGAACCCCTGCCGGAGCCCAATTAGAGGCGCTAGTTAGCCCCCAGGCGGGTTTCCTTGACGCAGGTCTGCTGCCCAGTTTTAGGCGCGCAATACCGCGTATCTGTCTGATACGTGTCAATCCAAGCCATGCAACTGGCACCGGATTTCTAATAGGCCCTCAGGTCGTATTAACTGCTTGGCATGTAATAAAAGAATTGGTAGAGCCAACTGATCCAACAAAAGCACAGGCCCGTACTGCCAAGCGCTTGGAAGTATTATTTGACTTCGTTGGAAATGAGAATGGGATAAGAGTTGGAGTACACGACGACTGGCTTGTAGGAGCTAGTCCGGCCCATGAGTTGGAGCAAAGACAAGCTTGGGAATTTGATCCGGAGGCGACCACTGAAGGCTTCGACTCACACTTGGATTTTGCGATGATATTCTTGTCTCATCCAGTCGGTATTGAACGCGGCTTCTACCCATTAGATAGAAACCGCTCTGCACAACTGCCGTGCCAGGTCAACCTATATCAGTATCCTGGTGCGGCCAAGCTCAAATTAACTACGGGCATCGCCATAGAGTACTGGCCCAAAGCTGTAAAAGCTCGGCTCCTACACGCTGCGAATTCAACCCACGGCTCCTCAGGAGGCCTAGTCTTGGATGATTTAGGTGAAGCTGTGGCTTTGCACCAATCCGGGGGATGGAGCGATCTGCGTCAAAAGACAATTAATGGCGCGATACCGACCTCTTTTATCGCGACAGCAGGCGCGGTTGCAGGCTTTGATACTACTGTAATCGACGGAGTCGAGCCTTTAGCTCTGCTGCCAACCTCTAAGCATCCTGTATTCGGACGAGAGAAATTTCAAGAACTTGTGCTTTCTGCTGTGGCTGGCCGTTGCCGCGTCATTGCGGTACAAGGTGAGCTGCAAACAGGGCGTAGCTTTAGTTTAGAAATTCTGGAGGCACAATTGACGGCATCTGAGCACACCGTCGTGCGTCTATCCGCACGCGACTTTCCTCAGGAAGCAACAGCGGCTGCGATATTTCTAATACAAGGGTGTGGAACCAAGCCTGAAGAAATGGGGGGGCTACCATCCGCTACTGATTACCACACGGCAAGTGCCGCATGGTTGAAAGATGCGTTATTGCCGCACTTAATCGATGCACTTGTTAGGGCCGCGGGAGCAAGGATTATGTGGGTGGTCATCGACGATCTAGATGAGTTTTTACCTGAAACAGCCTCGGCACATCTTTTGAATTTATTACTCAGTCAACTTGACTCAATCCCAAGTTTACGTTTTATATTCCTTGGAAGAGTTTTGCTATCTGGCCTGCCCCAAGATACCGAATTTGAACGGCTATCAAAACCAACTGTGCTAGATGTGGAGAATACGATTAAACGCCACATAGTAGCAGCTAAATTTGAGGGGGACATAGATACGAAATCTGCCGCGCAAATTCTGCATCCAAAGAATGTCGACCAATGTGTGTCAACGCTCGCGCTCGAGTACTGCCGCCGCATTTCACACCTCATAACTACAGGAGGGTCTTAATGGTCATCCAGACCAATTTAGACGACGTCGTCACGAGCATAGTCGATGATGCACTGGAGAGTGCAATCTTCAGAGATACGTTCAATCCAGTAGACCTACTTAGCGTTTCTCCTAATGATGTACATTGGCCTCCTGCACTCCGACGGCTAGCCGAATTTTGCGTAGAAATAGAAACCAGTGAGGGTCTGCAATGGTCACTAAGGCCTGACGCACGCGTACGAGCATTACGATCGTTAAAGCCTGACCGCCTTTATGAACTAGCTATAGAAGCAGAAGAGCTTTCCAAAGATAAGCTCGGTCGGTGGCTTGCGATCGTTATCTTGAACCGTGAAGTCGAATTTCGGCGACTATCCGTAGAGACATTACAGCTTCTGCGTAAAGCTGCGCTATACGTCAACTCAGAGAAAATAGCCTTTTCTCCTCGTCTGCTAAACCAACATCTCGAGCGTCAAGACGCAACAACCTCCTTGAAATTGGCTCGTTCGGAAAAAGTACTAGGCCGCTGGTGGCAACTACGACGGATGAAAATTTTTGCGGATGTCCATCGTCAGCCAGGCCCAGGACTTAACAGCCTAGAAATCACAGGCCCTGGTGGGAGCGGAAAATCGGCACTGCTGGCAGAATTTGTGTCACAAATACGAGGAGACGATTGGCACGGTAGTCCGTTAGTTTGGCTAGACTTTGATCGTGTAGAGTTATCAACCGCTAGCCCGAGCGCACTGACATTGGAGTTAAGCAGACAAATCGGCTTGACGGATGTTAAATGGTCGAATGCCATGAACAATTTTAGGCAGGAAGTAGCAGAAACATTAATCGGCCATACACCTGGTGGGCAACTCGAATTTCACAGCTCTTCAGTCGCGTCGAAAGGAATTAGCTCAGTGTGGCACCGCCACACGCGGGGGACTTCATTAGAGGGCCCATTGATTCTTATTCTCGATACCTTAGAAGAGGTTGCAGTACAAACCCCGGAGGTCGCAAATCGATTAGAACAGTGGCTGTGGAGCTTGATGCATGAATTTGAACTGGCTGATGTACGCGTAATCATGGCTGGTCGTGTTCTACCAGTTCGACAAATTAATAGATGGCCTCAAACTATCCATTCGATGACAATAGGTAATCTACCTCATCGCGATGCCAAACGTTTGTTGCAAAGACTCGTCCGTCAGTCTAACGTCGAGCCCGTGCCCTACGATCTCTTAGTAACGCGATTTGGCGGTAATCCACTGGTCCTGAAATTGATAGCTAATTGGATTAATACTGATCCTCACTTCGCCATAACTGATCTCACTTCGGACTCTTTCTCCCGAAATATCAACGAAACAATAGCGCAGGGATTAATTTATCGTCGAATACTTGGGCGCATGCGCACCAATGATAAAGTAAAGAAACTTGCTTTTCCGGGATTGATATTGCGACGAGTTACTCCTGAACTCATCATGAAGGTGCTTGCCGAACCATGCGGCCTATCTGACATAACTTTGCAACAGTCAGAGGAAATGTTCAACGTCTTGTCTAGTCAAGTTTGGCTCGTGAAGCGTGATCTCCAAACAGGAGCACTATTGCATCGTAAAGATCTACGACAATTGATGCTAAAGATATTAGTTGAACACGATTATCCGGTTGCTAGCGCGATTCACCTTAGAGCCATCAAATATTATGAACACGAAGAGGGCCAAGAATTTACATCTGCTCAGCGAGAACTAGAGGCCCGTTATCACCATCTTATGCTTGGTACGCTTGAAGATCTAGACTTAACCCAAGCCAGAGCACTGTTGCAGTCCATTGGAACGGATATTAGCTCCGCTCCTCTTGTCGCTGCAGCACGCTTAAAAGCACAAGCACAATATCGACTGCAATCTCACGAGCTGCAACTGTTGGATGAAGACCTTCGTTCGAACTACGAACGTAAAACAAAAGGACGCTTGTCTAGAGAATCGAGAGATATTCCATTATCAGAAATTCTACCTGTGACAGTGTTGAATGGACTAACTTATCAGCACGAGATTGAATATAACGTTATTCTGGATTTTTTTGCGAACGCAAATTTCGAAGCGGCAGCCAACGCTGCAATGGCAGTATTTGAAAGAACTTTCAAAGAGCGGACGCGAGGTGTTCGTGTCACGGAAGGACGTAATTTAACCGAATCATCATTATGGCAAGCAGCGCTATCGGTGCTTGTAGCAGGGAAGCCGTCGGCTTTAGCTAACTACATCAAGCGTCAACTCGATTCACCAAAGAAAGACTCTCATTTTTCTGAGCAGTTTAATTTGGATGGTAAGGGGTCACTTACCTTCAGACAAGGTATCGAAACCATTTTGAGTTTATTGATGCCTGGCGTCATAAACACTGAAAGATCTGCCCCCCGACAAAGAAGTCTTATCGAGATTGAGCACATCGACGATTATCGTTACGTGCAACTAAATTTAGCAGCGCGAGAAGATTTCTTTGCCGAGCATAAATACATACGCGCCGGGTTAATGAGATTTTTGGCGCCAGAATTTATCATATATCTACAATCCACTGAAAATATTCAGCGGGCCAGAATTCTGCGTCGTCTCCCTATTTTGGCGAGAACGGAAAATTTATTTAACAAAGGGGATTTCGACTTAGGTTTTATTCGAGAAATTGTCTCACAGATCATCGTAATGCCAATTCAAACGGATACCAGCGAAAGGAAGAAAATATTTAACTCAGGCCTCTTGACGGATCTTTATCCTGCAGTTTGCCCAGTTCTGGAAACTGTTGATCCTACTTTACTTTCTGAGTTTGTGAAAACTCTACCTATAGCAAAACGTGCGTTGTGGCCAATTGAATTGCAAGCGGATCGTCTTCTCAAATCAATTAAGAAAGATCGAGTTGGTTGGATAGCGACATTTGTCGAATGCGTAGACCAGCATGGGATGCTTGAAAGTCTGATCCGTTATTGTAGAGTGAATTCAAAAAATGAAAAAATTACACAAATAGAACGATTGGTTTCTATCGTTGATCGTCGTTTTAGCACCAATTACTGATGTTTAGAGACTTATTTACGATGATAGCTGTCTACGCTTCTATTTATCGCTCGATCCGACAAGGGGCAAGCAATTTTCAACTGGAGAATTTTCGTAATGGATGATTTAGTGGAATTTACTCAACGTTCCGAAGCGCTTCGTCATCATATTGCAAGGTACAGCGTTACTCTCGTAATATGTTCGAACGGTACTCCAATAGAAATTGGCTCCGGGACATGTATTGAACGCGATGGAATTTTTGGGATTGTGACCGCAGCTCACGTAGTTAAAGGCGTCGCCTATAAGGATATTGCAGTTATCTATAGCCATATACCTTCACGGCTTAATTCATACATCACAGCAACTTTTATTAACGGTGGAGACGAAGACGATCCTTTAGATGTGGCATTCCTTCATGTTAGCAACGCAGGCTTGACGGAGCTAAGACTTCATAAATCATTTTTGCCGGCGGAACGTTTTCGCCATGACATATCTATATTAGCTAACGATATGTTCATCGTATATGGAACGCCACGAGAACTTCTAGACGATCAGGCATTAGAGAATAATGAAGTTAAAGCGCATCCAATGGCGTATCTCACAGTCTCATTGGAAAAACTCCCAGTTAACTTCCTCGTGGCCAACGATATCGCGATTGAGTATCCCAAGGATGGCAATATTTTTACCGCAGATGGAAAGCTCGCGCTTCTACCCGCAGCAGAGGGTCTCAGTGGTGGTGGGGTGTGGATTGCATCAGCGAACAAAGATGGATTATGGAGCCCTGAGGATGCGAGGCTGGTCGGTGTCGAGATAAGCTGGCATCCACGAGAGCGCTGGGTTAGGGGGAATCAAATTCAACACGTTCTGCCATTGATTATGAATTGAAGGCCTCCTATGAAATCAAAGAACAAAGACGCTGAGCTTAAAAGTAATTGAGTGGTCGCGCCTAGAAGAATTCTGACTAACTTTGATGGTTCTATGCCGTTTCGTGTGGAAATTGACTTCAGGCCACCTCTAGAAACCTAGCCTCATATCGTTATACATAAATCAGCCAAGCCCGTCGCGCAGTGCACGTAAGGTTTCGGCTGCCGCATGAACTTGTTCCAAGCCCCGCCACAGTGTCTTGGCACCGGGTTCACCGTCACTTTTACGGCCCAAGAACCCACCGACTTGGGCAATGAGGCGCACGATTTCGTTCAACGTTGGCGGCGTGGCCGGCATTTTCTTTTTAGTCAGCAAATGGGCGCCGCGAATTTCGTCGGGATCGAAGAACAGCGCGGCATCGAGATCCGGGCACGTTCTGCCCATGCGCATCAAATACGTGACACGCCAAGCCACCACCATGAACAAGGCCAGGGCCCGTTCGATGCGGTCGATGGCCG
>NZ_FOTW01000022.1:56273-146199 GCF_900114705.1 Rugamonas rubra | reverse complement strand
GGCGCCGGGAAGCTGCGTCTTGTCCGACGGGCTGCTGGGTTTCGAAGTGCTCGAAAAGCTGGGCTATACGCATAAGGTGGTGCTGGCGCCGCGCGGTAAGGCGGGCACGGAGATCGAACCGTTCAAATGGCTCAACGTCTTGTTGGGGAACCTGAAAACAGCCCTGTCCGGGACGCACCACGCGTTTAAATTCGCGAAGTATGCCCGGCGATACCTCGCCGAGGTCCAGTATCGCTTCAACCGCCGCGCCGACATGGCCGCCATGGTGCCGCGATTGGCGGTCGCGCTGGCACAGACGAGGCCGTGCCCGAAACGGTTGGTGCTGGGAAAGGCTGATGTAAGAACATAATCAGGCGGGATTAAGTGCAACGCCGCCGCTTCAAACGCGACGGGTTTGCGGTGGAATATCCTGCTGGCCGCCCACTTATCAACAACAAGCTGGGCAATATACCGGCTGACGGCCGGCTTGGCGCAATCGGGCGCGATGCGCCGCCCGCCGCCGGTCTAGCGCTTCATCTCCAGCGTCAGGCGCAATTGCGCACCGCCCGGATACACCGAGTTGCGCCGGCTGCTGCCGCCGTCGCGGGTGATATAGGTCGAGTTCGACAGGTAGTCCTGCCCCAGCGCGTTGCTGACGGCCAGGCGCAGCTGGTTTTTCGGGTCGACTTTCCACAGCGCGTACAGGTCGAGGTCGCGCCGCACCGAGACGTAGTCGTACTGGTCGGCCGCCGCGCGCACCGTTCCGCCGTTGCGGAAGGCGAAGCTGCCGCCGGCGGCGAACACCCCGGCCGGGCTCTTGTAGTCGATGCCGACGGTGGCGCTGAGCGGGGTCTGCTGGTCGAGCCGGTTGTTCGGGCCGGGCACCGCCTCGACCCGCGACCAGTTGCGGCTGACGCTGGCGCGCAGGTCGAGCGCCGGGGCGTGCGCGACGAAGGTGCTGAGCGGAAACTTGGCCTCCAGCTCGACGCCGCGGGTGACGGCGCGGCCGTCGTTGACCGTGGTGGCGACCCAGCGGCCGTGCTCGCGCAGCAGGCCGGGCCGGGTGTAGTCGTCGATGCGGCGCATCGAGGCGCTGGCGCTGAGCAGGGCGCCCTCGCCGAAGTAGTGTTCGTAGGAGGCGTCCAGGCCCAGCGCCAGCTCCGGCTTCAGGTCCGGGTTGCCGCGCCGGTCGGGTTCGACCTGGCTGTTGTTGCTCGAGACGTAGCGGCGCGGGATCAGGCTGTTGGTCGACGGCGCCTTGTAGGTGCGGGTCAGCGCCAGGCGCAGCTGGTCCTTGCCGCCGGGCAGCTTGTACAGGGTCTGCATCAGCGGACTCCAGACGCCGCTGCGCCGCGTCACCGCGTCGAGCTTGCGCCCCTCGGCCGAGGTCGACATGCCCTCCCAGCGCAAGCCCAGGTAGAGCGACCAGTTCGGCGTGACGTTCCACTCGTCCTGGCCATACAGGGCCAGCCGGCGCACCTCGGCGCGGATCTGCTGGTCGTCGTCGAAGGGCGGACGGGCGCCGTGCGGCGGCGCTTCGGCCGGCGCCTGGCCCGGCGCCGCCGGCGTCGGCTCATTGACCCAGCCGGCCAGCAGATCGGCCTCGCGCTGGCCACGCCGCTCGTCGCGGCGCGACCAGCCGCCGTCCCAGCCCAGCGCCAGCGCGTGGTCGGTGAGCCACGGCGCCGCATACTTGCCGGTGCTGCTGAAGCCCTTGTCGGTGCTGTTGGAATGCACCTTGCGGTCGAGTGCCAGCTTGAGTTGCTGGCTCAGCGCGCTGATGTCCTGGCCGCGCACCGCGCCGTCGCTGCTGTTGCGGTTGAAGCTGGCGCCGAACTTGGTGTCGAGCTTGCCGCCGGCGGCCAGCTTGTGCATCCAACTCAGGTCGCTGCGGGCGTAGGCGCTGTGGTTGCTGTAGCGGCTGTCGAGGCGGTCGAAGTCGCCGCCCCTGCCCAGCAGCGGCGTCAGCACGCTCCAGTTGTTGCCGTCGTAATGGTTGAGCGACAGGTAGGTCTGCGAGGTCAGCGTGTCGCCGCCGGCCAGCGCCCAGTTCAGCCGGGGCGCCAGGTTGAGGTT
Source organism: Rugamonas rubra (assembly GCF_900114705.1). Classification (GTDB taxonomy): domain Bacteria; phylum Pseudomonadota; class Gammaproteobacteria; order Burkholderiales; family Burkholderiaceae_D; genus Rugamonas; species Rugamonas rubra. The sequence goes on along the minus strand of NZ_FOTW01000022.1, from coordinate 144,144 downwards.
GTTGGACACCCCCTTGTCGTGCGCCCGCGTGCTGGCGCTCAGTGTCGGCCGGCCGGCGGCGTCGGCGTCGAACTGGCGCCAGTCGGAATCGCGCTCGGACTGGTAGCGGTTCAGGTTGACACCGAGCGAGTAGGAGAAGTCGCCGTCGCGGTCCGAGGTCTGCAGGCTGAGGTTGGGCGAGACGAAATCGCTGCCCTTGGCGATGCCGGCCTTCCACTCGCGCTGGGCGCTCTTGATGGCCTTCTTCAACACGATGTTGATGGTGCCGGCGATCGACTGGGTGCTGAACTCGGCGCTGGCGGCGCGCAGCACCTCGATGCGCTCGATCACGTCCGGCGCCAGCGAGTCGATCGAGAAGCCGGCCGGCATGCGCTCGCCGTTGAGCAGGATCTGCGTGTAGCCGCCGCCCAGGCCGCGCATGCGGATCTCGCCGCCGCGCCCGGCGCCGCCGCTGACGGTGATGCCGGGCAGGCGCTTGAGCACCTCGGCCACCGAGGTGTCGCCGTAGCGCTGGATCTCCTCGCTGTTGACGATGATCTTGCTGGCGGTGTCGTCGCGGCGCGGGTTGTAGCCGGCGGCGCTGGCCTTGATCTCGACCCGCTGCAGCTTGGCCGGCGCCGCCGGCGGCGCGGCCGGCGCCTCCTTCAGGGTCTCCTGGCGCGCCTCGGCCGGCGCCGGTGTGCCCTCCTGGTCGGCGGCGGCGGCGGGCGCGCCCCAGGCGGCCGCCAGGGCGGCGGCGAGGAGGGTCGAGCGGAGGGTGTGGGCTGGCGGGCAAGCGGGCATAGGGAATCGTGGCGGGCAAATTGAGCGGTATTGTCGGCGAGAATCATCCGCCATGCTTATTTTAATGAAAATATTTTTCAATAGTTAATGAATATTTCACCGCGCGGCCGATTCGACGGCGGCCACCAGCGCAGATTTCCCTCCCCCGCCCGCGCCCGCCGTTATAATTCGCCATCTTTATACCGTCCTGGATTGCCATCGTGTCCGACCGCCTCGCCGTGCTGCCGCAGTACCTGCTCCCCAAGGGAGCGTTGACCAACTTCGCCGGCCGTGTCGCCGGCGCCAAGGGCGGCGCCATGACCACCCGGCTGATCCGCTGGTTCGTCGGCCGCTACGACGTCAACATGGCCGAGGCGCTCGAGCCGGACATCGGCCACTACGCCAGCTTCAACGAGTTCTTCACGCGTGCGCTGCGGCCGGACGCGCGGCCGCTGGCCGAGGCCGACTGGGTCTGCCCGGTGGACGGGCGCATCAGCCAGTTCGGCGCCATCGAGGACGACCAGATCTTCCAGGCCAAGGGGCACAAGTTCAGCACCACCGCGCTGGTCGGCGGCGACCGCGAGCTGGCCGCCCAGTTCCAGCACGGCAGCTTCGCCAACCTCTACCTGAGCCCGCGCGACTACCACCGCATCCACATGCCCTGCGACGGCCGGCTGACCCGCATGATCTACGTGCCGGGCGAGCTGTTCTCGGTCAACCCGACCACGGCGCGCGGCATCCCCGGCCTGTTCGCCCGCAACGAGCGGGTGGTCTGCGTGTTCGAGACGGCCCACGGCCCCTTCGTCATGACCCTGGTCGGCGCCACCATCGTCGGCAGCATGGCCACCGTGTGGCACGGCGTGGTCAACCCGCCGCGCACGGCCGAGGTGCGCGAGTGGAGCTATGCGGAGCAGAACATCGTGCTGAAACAGGGCCAGGAGCTGGGCCGCTTCCTGCTCGGCTCGACCGTCGTCATGCTGTTCCCCAAGGACCGGCTGGCCTTCAACCCGGCCTGGCAGCCGGCCGGCCCGGTGCGCCTGGGCGAGACGATGGCCCAGCGCAAGTAAAAAAGCTCTGCCCGCATTGCTGGAACACTGGGCTTACCCCGCGGGCAAAGGGGTCTGACCCCATGCGGGGTCAGACCCCGTGGCGTAGCGGGGTGCGGGGTAGCTCAGCCTGCCACGCCCCCGCCGCCCGCGCCGCTGGCGTCGAAGGCCGTCTGCAACAAGTCGAGGAAGACGCGGGTCTTGGCCGGCATCAAGCGCCGGCCGGGAAACACCGCCCAACCCGTCACGCGCGGGAAATCCCACTCCGGCAACACCCGCACCAATTGTCCCGTCCTCACATACGGCGCGGCGATCAGCTCCGTGCTGGCGCCGATGCCGGCGCCGGCGCAGGCCATGCGCACCAGCAATTCCGGCGAGTTCGCCATCAGGCGCGCCGGCAACTCCCTGACCCAGGTGGTCTTGCCCCGCAACAAGGTCCAGCGACTCAGGCCGTTGATACGCGGCGGCAGGCTCAACAAATCATGGCGGAACAGCTCGTCCGGATGTTCGGGCAGGCCGCGCAGGCTGGTGTAGGACGGCGCCGCGTACAGGGCCAGCGAGCTGAAGGCGACGCGGCGCGCCGCCAGCGAGGCGTCGTCCGGCAGCTCGCCCATGCGGATGGCCAGGTCGAAGCCCTCGGCCACCAAGTCGACCCGGCGCGGCGACAGGTCGATCTCCAGCGTGATGGCCGGATAGCGCGCCATGAACTCGGCCATCAGCGTCCCCATCGCGTGGTTGGCGAAATCGCCCGGCATCGACACGCGCAGCAGGCCGCTGGGCGCGCCCTGGCGGTGCTGGGCCAACGCTGCGGCCGCCTCGGTCTCCTCGGCCACCTTGCGGGCGTGCTCGAGCAGGCTGGCGCCGAACTCGGTGAGCACCAGCTTGCGCGTGGTGCGTTGCAGCAGGCGCTCGCCCAACTGCCCCTCCAAGGTGGACAGGCGGCGCGAGACGGTCGACTTGGGCAGTTGCACCCGCTGCGCCGCCAGGCTGAGACTGCCGCATTCGACGATGCGGGCGAACAGCAGCAGGTCGCTGGGGTCGATGTCCATGATGATTGTTCCATTGGTGGATTAATGTTATCCATTCTAAGGCCTTCCGGGTGAAAATTGGAACTGTTAAAGTTCACTCACTGCAACAACAACCCAACACAGACGGAGATCACCATGAACATTCTGCAAATCAATTCCAGCGCCCGCAGCACCGGTTCCGAATCGACCCGTTTGGCCGACGCCATCGTGGCCAAGCTGAGCGCCAGCGCCGCCAACGTCAGCCTGACCCGCCGCGATCTGGCCGCCCAGCCCCACCCGGTGCTCGACGAGGCCACGCTACAAGCCCTGTTCACCCCGGCCGAGCAGCGCAGCGCCGAGCAGGCCGCCCGCGTCGCCCTGGACGACGCGCTGATCGCCCAGGTGCAGGCGGCCGACGTGATCGTCATCGGCTCGCCGATGTACAACTTCGGCATCACCGTGCAACTGAAAAGCTGGTTCGACGCCATCGCCCGCGCCGGCGTCACCTTCAAGTACGGCCCGACCGGCCCGGTCGGACTGCTGGGCGGCAAGAAGGTCTATGTCGCCGTGGCCCGTGGCGGCATGCACCGCGACGGCCCGACCGACACCCAGCTGCCGCACCTGAAAATGTTCCTCAGCTTCATCGGCCTGAACGACGTGCAATTCGTCTACGCCGAGGGCCTGAACCTGGGACCGGACGCGATGGCCAAGGCGCAAGCCCAGGCGGACGCCGAAGTCAACGCGGTTCTGGTGTAATCGCAGGATAGTCATACCCTCGCCGGCCCGGCGGGCCGGCAACAAGAATTGGAGATCGATATGGATGCAACGACAGTGGCAACGGTAAGGAACGATCAAGTCCTGCAGGGACGCGAAGTGGAGCGCATCGTCCACGGCCAGCCGGTGATGGACGGCGCCGGCGTCAAGATCAACCGGGTGCTGACGCAGCCGCTGCAGCGCCGCCTCGATCCCTTCTTGATGCTCGACGCCTTCGGCAGCGACCAGGCCAACGACTATATCGCCGGCTTCCCCTCGCATCCGCACCGTGGCTTCGAGACGGTGTCCTACATGCTCAGCGGCCGCATGCGCCACAAGGACAGCGCCGGCAACGAGGGCCTGCTGAGCGGCGGCGGCGTGCAATGGATGACCGCCGGGCGCGGCGTGATCCACTCGGAAATGCCGGAGCAGGAGGAAGGCCTGATGGAGGGCTTCCAGCTGTGGCTGAACCTGCCGGCGCGCGACAAGCTGCGCGCCCCTTGGTATCGCGACTTCGACGCGACGCAGATTCCGCGGTTCCGCACCGAACAGGGGGTGGCCGTCAAAGTGATCGCCGGCGCCAGCCACGGCGTGGACGGCGCGGTGCGGCGCGAGGTGACCGAGCCGATCTATCTGGACATCGAGCTGCCGGCCGGCGCCAGCTTCAGCCAGGCGCTGCCGGCCGGGCACAACGCCTTCCTGTATGTCTACCGGGGCGAGGTGGCGGTCGGCGGCAAGGCGGTGGCGGCCGGGCGCATGGCGATCCTGGCCAACACGGCCGGCGCCGACGGTGTGCTGCTGCGGGCCGAGGCGGCGACCAAGCTGATCCTGATCGCCGGCCGTCCGCTGGGCGAGCCGATCGCGCAATACGGCCCGTTCGTGATGAACACCCAGGCCGAGCTGGCCCAGGCGGTCGAGGACTTCCGCGCCGGCCGCCTGGGCGAGGAAGCGCAGCAAACGGCGGCAGCCCAGCACTAAGCCGAGCAGCCGCAACAAAATGTCAAACCGCGTCAGGCCCGGAAGCGATTCCGGGCCTGCGCTTCTGCTATTCTTCTTACATCGGCGATGTCGACCTGAAGCCATCGGGCGGAGGAGCGTATGAGGCGGGTTTTCGGCAAACTTGTGTTGTTCAGCTTCATTACGTTCGGGCTCGGTTTGGTCCAGGCCTGGATCGCCATTTTGCTCGTCAGCATCAACAGCGGACATTTCTATCCTTCCAGGATATTTTCCGACGGAGGACTATTTTTCTTTTCGGCGTCGCTCGCCTCGTCCAGCTATCTCACTCTAAGGGCGACGCCCAATCTCGACATCTCTTATGGCAGCCGGGCCAACGTCATGTCGCTGCTGCTCATGGCCTCAACCTATTTTTTGGCCCTGGTTGGCTACCTTTCACAAGCAGTCAATAACCCTGAATGTACTTCCTTCGACCAAGGAATACTGATAGCAATGCAAATTATTTGCGTGCTCTGTTCCAGCGTGTATGCGTTTTATGTCGCCACGGTGTCTGGCATGCTCAGTGGAGATTCATGATGGAATATATTGCCATTGCGTTTGGCCTGATCACAGGGATAGGCGGATTGATCTATACCATCCTGAACTTTCACACACTGGCGGCGACGCGTCGAGGCGTGGGCGGCATCTCCGCCACGTCCGCCACTACCGCCCAGCCCACCGTGCCAACCGGGTCCGACAGCATGGCGCCGGCGTCCTCTGCTGAGACCGTTCCGGCGAACAAGCCAAGCCAAGCAGTCGAGCTACATGATGGAATCGAGGCAAAGACGAGCGGCCTGGTGGATGTGCTGGCACGGCTTGACGATATCGCGTTCCAAACCAATATCCTGGCCTTGAATGCCGCAGTCGAGGCAGCGAGGGCCGGCGAAGGCGGGCGTGGCTTCGCGGTCGTCGCGGCGGAAGTTCGACGGCTATCCCAACGCAGCTCGGCGGCAATTGGCGACCTGAAAAAACTCATCGACCAGCAACAGCTTGTCCCACCAACGATGGCACAACCGCCCCGCACGCGGAGCGAGGCCGAGGGGGTTTCGCAGGTCACGCAAATTCTGATTTCGGTTATCGAGGCCAGCAAAGCGCAAAGCGAAGATCTGGCCCAGGTGAATCATGCAATCGAGCATATGGACGCTATGACGCAAGAAAACGCCGCCTTGGTGAAGGAGGTGGCTGCGGCGGCGGAATCCTTGCAAAGACAGGCGATCGCCACGGTAGCCGCAGTAAATCAGCTGAAGCCCAAAACCCACGGCGTCGATTAGTCGCCAAACTCCATGCACGGCGCTTCCATCGTTCCGGCGCTGACTGGTGTCGTCAACAAGCAATACAAACGGCGGGAGGCGCGGACCGGCGACGAGACGCCGGCCCGCCCGCCCCCTACTCGGCGATTTTCTTGCTGCTGTAGGCCGGATCGGCGGTGATCTGCGCCTCGGTGTAGGCCTGGGTGATCCAGGCCTTCTGCGAGAAGCGCTCGGTCTGGTCGGCGAAGTACGGCGACTTGGCGTGGGTCGACTGCGAGTAGCTCAGCACGGCCTGCGCCTGTGGTCCGTTTTTGTCGAAGCCGACCACCTGCAGATAGCTGGTGCCCTCGGTCACGTCGCGCAAGCCCTTGCCGTCGGGCGCGCTGCCGATGGCGTTGTAGACGCCGTACTGGTCGGCGGCGCCGTGGATCGGGATGTTCCTGCCGCCCCGCTTGGCCACTTGGATCGAGCCCCAGGTGGCGTCGGCCGCCCAGCCCTGGCTGTTGGCGTCGCGCACCGACGAGGCCAGCGCCGCGCGCACCGTGGCCGCCACCAAGGTGTCGGCGACCTTCAGGCCGCGCGGCGTGCGCACCGGATCGGCCGGGTCGAAGGGCACCGCCCACACGCTGTCGTCGCCGCCGATGCGGTCCCAGGTGCCGGCGAAGTAGACCAGGCCCAGGTTGGCGTCCAGGTTGGCGTGGCGGTCCCAGGCGGCCAGCTTGGCGCAGGCCTGGGTCAGGTCGACCGAGCTGCCGTCGTCGGCCAGCGCGGTTTTGCCGCCGGCGCACAGGCGCAGCAGGTCGTCGACCGTGTGCTCGGCGTGGTAGACCCGGTTGTTGAGCACCATGTCCTGCATCTGCGCCATCGACATGCGCTTGCCGGCCAGGCCGTCGCTGCCGGCCAGGCGCGCCTGCAACTGGCTGATGCCGAGGCGGGCGCGGCCGCTGAGCGCGATACCCTCGACGCTGACGATGGCGGGGAAGCCGACCAGCGGCTGCTCCGGGTTGCTGAACCAGGCGCTGTCGTTGGAGTTCTGCACGAAGTCGCCACGGCTCAGCGCTGGCAGCTTGGCGGCGGCGAAAATGCCGGGCTGGGCGGCGGCCGGGTCGAGCGCCCAGTCGCAGGCGGCCTTGCTGCCGTCGAGCACGAACAGGCCGTACGCGGCCAGCGCCTTGTAGGGGGCCGGCACACAGCTGGCCTGTTGCGCGCTCGACACGTTGGGCACCACGGTGACGTCGAGGAACAGCGCGTTGCCGTCCTTGTCGGCCGCCAGCGTGTTGACCCATGGCAGCCCGGTGAGGCGCAGCACGGCGCTCTTCAACTCCGCCGCGCTGCCGGCGCGGTTGATCGCGTACCACTGCTCCATCATGCGGTGGTTGTCCAGGTTGGCGTCGCGCACGGCGTAGGCGACGCCGTTCTTCCACTCGAGCATGCCGGGGATCTGCACCAGGTTGCCGAAGTCGCTGACATACAGCTCGCGCGACTCGCTGCGCAGCACGCCGTCGGCGCCCAGCACGTCGATGCTCAGGCGCTTGCGCAGCATGCTGCGGCTCTTGCCGTCGACCAGGTACTTGGTCGGGTCGGCCGGGTCCAGTTGCAGCTGGAACACGGTGAAGTGGGCCGAGGTGTTGACGGTGTGGCCCCAGGCGACGTTCTGGTTGAAGCCGATGTTGACCAGCGGCAGGCCGGCGAGCGAGGCGCCCATGACGTCGAGCTTGCCCGGGATGGTCAGGTGCATCTGGTAGAAGCGCAGCGGCCCCGACCAGGGGAAGTGCGAATTGCCCAGCAGCAGGCCCTGGCCGTTGTCGCTGCCGTCCCTGCCCAGCGCCACGGCGTTGCTGCCGCTGCGCGCGTGCAGCCGCGTCCAGTACTCGGGCGTCATCGGATTGCGCGCCACCTCCTGCACCGGCGCGACCGGCGGCCCGATCGGCCCGCTGGCGCGCACGCCCGCGCGCGGCAAGGGGCCGCCGGGCTGGGCGCCGCTGATCGCCTCGACGAACTGGCCGACGCCGCCGACCGCGGCGTAGCCGCGCACCAACTTGACCATGTCCGCCTCGGCCAGCTTGCGCACCCACGGCTGGCCCTTGCACTCGTCGGCCAGGTTGGCCGCGCCGGTCTGCTCCAGATAGCGGTTGTAGCCGGCCACGTAGCCCTTGAGCAGCGCCAGGATCTCGGCCGGCTGCGCCTTCAGCGCGACGGCGACGGCGTCGGCGTCGTTGACAAGGCGGAAGTAGAAGTCGCTCTGCACGTTGGCCGCGCCGGTCATGCCGGTGGCGCCGGCGGCGCCGAAGTACTTGGCGCGCTCGCCGTTGACGGTGGCGATGTGGCCGGCCAGCAGGCAGATGTTGTCCTCGGCGTAGGCGTAGCCGATGCCGTAGCCCAGGCCGGCCTCGTCGCCGGCCTTGATGTGCGGCACGCCGAAGCCGGTGCGGCGGATCTCCGCCGCGAACACGGGCGCCGGCGGCGGCGGGCTGACCTGGCCGTCGGTGGCGCCGCCGTTGTTGCTACCGCCGCCGCTGCAGCCGGCGGTCAAGGCCAGCGCCAGGGCGGCCAGGCCGGCGGCGCCCAGGCGGCGCGACGGGAACACGGGTGAAGCGGAAAATGTCATGACAGGCTCGCTTGTGGTGGGGAAAGAGCGATGAGAATTGCAAATTAAGCATTTATTATCCATAACTATTCAAAAAGAACCACCCGGCGCCACCCAATGGAGCGCGGCGCGCCACCCCGCCCCGCATCGACCGCTGCGGCCGCCGCGATCTGCGGATAAAATGGCGCATGACCTCCACCTTCATCGCCTGGCTCAAGTATCTGAGCCGCATTTGCGGCTTCGACACCGCCGACTCCTTCCCGCCCGGCCACCCGTACGAGCGCACGCGCTGGAACGGCGCCTATTTCGACATCGCCTCCGACGTCAAGCCCGAGCGTATGGAGCAGCTGCTGTGCGAGGCGATCGCCAACACGCCGCTGGTGTTCGGCTACATCCACAACCCGACGCCGCGCATGCAGCGCGCCCTCTTCGCCATCCTCGAGGAGCGCATGCGCAACAACCGCGGCCGCGCCGGCGAGCTGGCCGCCCTGTTGATCGCCGCCTACGACGCCAGCCCGCACGTGGTCGAGGTGTTGCCCGGCCTGCGCGCCGAGATCGCCGCCAGCCGCGCCCAGGACGGCGCCGAGCGCGCCCGCAGCCTGATGGCCTTCCTCCACACCATGCAGTCGCCGTTCGACGTGATCGAAATGCAGCGCTAGGCGCCCGCCGCCAGCCCGGCGCGCGGCGCAGCGGCTAGAATATCGGCCGACGTTGCCGCGCGGCCAAACCGCGCCGGCCCTACCCCAGCCAAGGACAGCCATGAGCGATCAGCACCAACTGCAATTCAAATCCGTCAACTACAGCGGCCTGGGCGCCGGCCCGCGCCTGATCGTGCTCGGCGCCGTGCACGGCAACGAGACCTGCGGCACCCGGGGCATCGGCCGCGTCATGGCCGAGCTGGACGCGGGCGCGCTGCGCCTGGCCGCCGGCAGCGTCACCTTCGTGCCGGTGGCCAATCCGCTGGCCTACGCCAAGGGCGAACGCAGCGGCGAGCGCAACCTGAACCGCAACCTGTTCCCCAACGCCGCGCCGCAGGACTTCGAGGACCGCGTCGCCAACTGGCTGTGCCCGCTGCTGGCCGGCCACGACGTGCTGCTCGACCTGCACTCCTTCAACGCCGCCAGCGAGCCCTTCGTCATGGTCGGCCCGCGCGACAACGACGGCCCGCTGCAGCCCTTCGGCCACGCCGCGCAGGAGCGCGCGCTGGCGCGCCGGCTCGGCGTGCGCCGCTTCGTCGACGGCTGGCTGGCCACCTACGGCGCCGGCGTGCAGCGCCGCCTGCGCGACGACAGCCAGCTCGACACCGTGCTGCGCTACGGCGTCGGCACCACCGAATACATGCGCTCGACCGGCGGCTACGCGCTGACGTTGGAGTGCGGCCAGCACGCCGACCCGCGGGCGCCCGAGGTGGCCTACCGTGCCATCCGCAACACCCTGGCCTTCCTCGGCCTGGTCGACGAGGCGGCGCCGGCGCCGGTCGAGCCGGCGCGGATGGAGGCGCTGAGCATGGTCGTTGTGCACGATAAGCAACACATCGACGACCAATTCAGCCGCGTCTGGTCCAGCTTCGACCGCCTGCGCCAGGGCGACGAGATCGGCCGCCGCGCCGACGGCACGGCCGTGCTGGCCGAGTTCGACGGGCTGATCCTGTTCCCCGACAGCGGCGCCAAGGCCAACAGCGAGTGGTTCTACCTGGCGCGCGCCAATCCGGACTTCTGATCCGTCGCGCCAACGCGCCGACGGCCTCTGGCGCGGCCCGGTCTATCCCGCTAGAATCACGTGCAGGAGACTATGATGAACAAGCTAGTGATGCTGCTGCTCGCCGTGGCCGGCGCGGGCACGGGCGCGCCGGCGGCGCACGCCGCCGCCGAGCCGGTGACGACCTTGCGCGTGATGGCGCAGGAGAGCCTGCCGCCGAAATGGACGCGGCGCAACGGCCGCCCGGCCGGCATCTGCCCGGACATCCTGGCGGCGATCGAAAGGCTGGCGCCGCAGCTGCGCTTCACCGGCCAGGACGACTTCCGCTCGGTGCCGATGATCGAACAAAGCCTGGAGTCCGGCGAGCTCGACTGCGCCTGCGCGCTGCTCGACACGCCCAGGCGGCGCCAGATCGCCAACCGGGTCGGCAAGCCGCTGTACCTGGCCCGCCACAAGCTGGCCGCCGCCGCCGGCGACAAGGCCGAGGTCAACAACTTCGACGACCTGCTCAAGCTCAAACCCATCGTCACCACCTCGCGCGGCGCCGGCTACGCCGCGCAGCTGCGCGCGCTCGGCCTGGAGGTCGACGACAGCACCGGCGACAACGCCGTCAACCTGCGCAAGATCATCGCCGGCCACGGCCGCTTCTTCTACATGAACGAGTTGACGCTGAACTGGATCGTGCGCCAGCAGGGCCTGCGCGGGCAGGTGCGCATCCTGCCGGTGGTGCTGCGCGAGGAGCCGATCTACTTTTGGATCGGCAAGCGGGCCGACCCGGCCGCCGCCCGCCAGATCGAGCTGGCCCTGCACAAGCTCAACGCCAGCGGCGAGCTGGCGCGCATCCACCAGCGCTGGGCCGGCGAGCGCTGAGCCGGCGCGCCCGCAGCCGCCACTCAGACGGTGCTCAGCTTGAGGCCGACGATGCCGCCGACGATCATGCCGATGCACAACAGCCGCAAGGGGTTGGCGGCCTCGCCCAGCACCGCGATGCCGAAGATGACGGTGCCGACGGTGCCGATGCCGGTCCAGATCGCGTAGGCTGTGCCCAGCGGCAAATGGCGCAGCGCCAGGCCGAGCAGGCCGATGCTGCCGGCCATGGCCGCCAAGGTCAACGCCGTCGGCAGCGGGCGGGTGAAGCCCTCGGTGTATTTGAGGCCGACGGCCCACGCCACCTCCAACAAGCCGGCCAGCACCAGGATGATCCAAGTCATATGTTTCTCCTTCAACGGCGGGGTCGTCCCCGCCAAGCCCGCTTCGTGGCGGGGTCGTCCCCGCGCGCGCAAAAGAGCCGCCATGATACCAGCCATGCAACATTCCCGCCGGGCACGGCCCCACCGGCGCCGCCACCTGGGCGATAATGCGCCTCTCCTGTGCGAGCCCCGCCCCGCCCGGCCGCCGTTGTATGCGGCCGCCAGCGGGAATTTTATTTATATCGTAGTATACCGATATTGAAATTGCCGAAACCCGATGCATATATCGGGTAGAAGCGAAACAATGGACTTCCGATGGACATCGATGCAATTCACAAGGCGCTGGCCAACCCCGTGCGGCGGCAGATCCTGGCCTGGCTCAAGCAGCCGGAACAGTACTTCTCCGACCAGGAGCACGGCCTCAACCTGGGCGTCTGCGCCGGGCTGATCGACCGTCGTTGCGGCTTGTCGCAATCGACCGTGTCGGCCCACCTGGCGACGCTGCAAAAGGCCGGATTGATCAGCTCCAAACGCGTCGGCCAATGGGCCTTCTTCAGCCGCAACGAGGAAACCATCCAGGCCTTCATCGACCACATGAACCAGGGCCTCTAGTTACACGCGGCCCGCCCCACCGGCACGACCGGGGTAATTTTTACAGGAAAACTATCATGGCAACTCTGTTCGATCCGCTCACCATCGGCGACCTCGTCTTGAAAAACCGCGTCATCATGGCGCCGCTGACGCGCGCCCGCGCCATCGGCGGCGGCCGCGTGCCGAACGCGCTGATGGCCGAATACTATGTGCAGCGCGCCAGCGCCGGCCTGATCCTCAGCGAGGCGACCGCCGTCACGCCGCAGGGCGTCGGCTACGCCGACACGCCGGGCCTGTGGTCGGATGAGCAGGTGGCCGGCTGGAAACTGGTGACGGCGGCGGTGCACGCCGCCGGCGGCCGCATCTTCGCCCAGCTGTGGCACGTCGGCCGCATCTCCGACCCGGACTTCCTCGACGGCCAGGCGCCGGTGGCGCCCAGCGCCATCGCCGCCAAGGGGCACGTCAGCCTGCTGCGTCCGCAGCGCGACTACCCGCTGCCGCGCGCGCTGGAGACGGCCGAGCTGGCCGGCGTGGTGGCCGCCTACAGGAAGGGCGCCGAGAACGCCAAGCTGGCCGGCTTCGACGGCGTCGAGATCCACGGCGCCAACGGCTACCTGCTCGACCAGTTCCTGCAGGACAGCACCAACCAGCGCAGCGACAACTACGGCGGCAGCATCGAGAACCGCGCCCGCCTGATGCTCGAAGTCACCGACGCCTGCATCGAAGTGTGGGGCGCCGACCGCGTCGGCATGCACCTGGCGCCGCGCCGCGACGCCCACGACATGGGCGACTCGAACCCCGTCGCCACCTTCGGCCATGTGGCGCGCGAGCTGGGCAAGCGCAAGATCGCCTTCATCTGCGCCCGCGAGGCGCTCGGCGAGGACAGCCTGGGACCGCTGCTCAAGCGCGAGTTCGGCGGTGTCTATATCGTCAACGAGAGCATGGACAAGGCCAAGGCCGAGCAGGTGCTGGCCGCCGGCACGGCCGACGCGGTGGCCTTCGGCAAGGCCTTCATCGCCAACCCCGACCTGCCGCGCCGCCTGCAACTGGACGCCCCGCTCAACGCCTGGAAGGCGGAAACCTTCTACCACGCCACGGCGGAAGGCTACACCGACTACCCGGCGCTGGCGGCGGCCTGAGTGTGGTGAACTAGCGCGCGCCTAGAGCAGGCCGATGTCGCGCGCCTTGGCGCCGGCGAAGACCTGCTCGAGCTGCGCGCTGCCCAGCCCGTACATGCGGGCGAACAGGCCGCCGAACACGGCGCGGTACTCGTTCAACACCGGCAGGTCGCGGTTCTGGAACAGCGTCGCCGCCTCGACCCGCTTTTGCTCGCCGGCCAGGCGGCCGCCCTTGACGGCGCCGCCCAGCACCCAGTAGGCGCTGCCGTGGCCGTGGTCGGTGCCGCGGTTGCCATTCTCGCGGAAGGTGCGGCCGAACTCGCTGACCACCACCACCGCCGTGTCGCGCCAGTCGCCGCCCATCTCCTGGGCGAAGGCGGCCAGGCCGCGCCCCAACTCGCCCAGCCGGTCGGCCAGGTAGCCGTTGGCGCCGCCCTGCCCGACGTGGCTGTCCCAGCCGCCGACGTCGACGAAGCCGATGCGGTACTTCTCCTTCATCAAGCGGCCGATGCGCCGCGCCTCCAGCTCGAAGCCCTTGGCGGCGATGGCGTTGCGGCTGGCCGCCTCCATCTCGCCGGCCATCTCGCGCAGCACCTCGGCGCGCACGCTGAAACCCTCGCGCACCTGGGCGGCCAGCGCCGTGTCCTGGTACATGGCGCTGATGACGCCGCTCTGGCGCTGGTCCACGGCCGGCTTGGCCAGGTTGCGCAAGGTCATGTTGGGCACCTGCAGGCCGCCCTGCATAATCAAGGGCAACTGGTCGGTGAACGACAGCGCAGGCCCGCCCAAGGTGGCGGCCAGGCGGTTGAGGAAGCCGGAGCGGTAGTCGCGGCCGGCGCCGGGCGCCTGGCCCAGCTCGATCGTGTCCTGCGTCTCGAAGTGGCTGCGCGAAATGTCGTCGGTGCCGGCGAAGGGGATGAAGGCGGCCTGGCCCTGCTGGAACAGCGGATAGATGCTGTCCCTCAAGGCCGGGTGCAGGCCCCAGTCGGCGTCCAGCGGCAGCGCCGCGTTCGGGTTGGGCGGCGCCGCGCCGCCACCGCCGGCGGCGGGCGCGGCGATGGCGATGTTGGGCCGGGCCTCGTAGTAGTACTTGCTGGCGACGGGGACCAGCAGGTTCAGCGCGTCGTAGCCGCCGCGCAGGAAGACCACCAGCAGGCGGCTGTTGCCGGCGCCGGGCGCGGCCCACAGCCGGCCGGCCAGGCCGGCCATGGGCAGCGCGGCCGTGGCCTTGAGTAGGGTGCGACGTTTCATGTTGGCCTCCGTTGGCGCTGCATCGTTAGCGGTACATCATCTCGGGCGCCGACAACAGGTAGGCGTTCCATTCCTGCGGCGAAGCGGCCTGCTCCAGCGCGCGCAGGGTGGCCGGCGCCAGTGTCGCCTTCAGCGAGCTGAAGTACAGCGCGTTCGACAACTGCGGGAAGGCGGCCTTTTCCTGCGCCTGCGGGCCGTCGGCCTTGAACAGGCCGGCGCTGCCGCCGCCGATCGCCTTGGCGATCTCGAAGCGGGTGGTCATCTGCCCCGGGCTGGCCCAGGCCGCCTGCGTCAGCGGGTAGCCGTCCGGCGTCTGACGGCCGTACAGCGGCTCGCCCATGCGCTTGAGCCAGTTGAGCAGCGGGCCGGCGTTGAGGATGGGCTTGTCGTCGTAGGCCAGACGCACCGCCGAAACGGCGTAGTGCTGCGGGTCCTTGAACTTGTGCCCCAGCGAGGCGGCGAACTCGGCCGAGGCCAGCATGGTTTGCAGGGTGGCGGCGATGTCGCCGTCGCTGCGCAGAAAGGTCTGCGCCATGCGCTCGACCAGCGCCGCCGGCGCCTCGTCGGCGACGAAGAATTGCGCCAGCTTGCGGCTGACGAAACGCGCCGTGGCCGGATGGGCGCTGAGGCGGGCGATGGCCTCGTCCACCTCGGCCGGGCCGCGCCGCCGCAGGGGCTGGCCGAGCAATTGCTTGGCGCCGTAGTCGTGGCGGTTCGGGTTGAACTCGTACAGGCCGGCGCGCCGGTAGTCGCCCTGCAGCTCGCGCTTGACCTTGGGCGCGTCCGGCCCCAGGTTGACGCCGACCCCGGTCAGCACCCGCGCCAGCTCCTGCACGTCGCGCTGGCTGTAGCCGCCGTCGACGCCCAGGGTGTGCAGCTCCATCAACTCGCGGGCGTAGTTCTCGTTGATGCGGCCGGCGGCGTTCTGCTCGTTGTCCAGGTAGCGCAGCATGGCCGGATGGCGGACGGTGGCGGCCAGCAGATCGCGGAACTTGCCCAGCGCGTGGGGGCGGATGGCCTGCTCCTCGTAGTCGCCGACCATGGCGCGCAGGTTGTGCTTGCCCTGGTGGACGCTGAAATGGTTCATCCAGAACCAGCTCATCTGTTCCTGCAACTGGTTCGGCGAGTAGACGGCGCGCAGCAGCGAACGGGTCGCCGCCTCGCGCGCCAGGCGGTTCAGCTCCTGTTGATAGGCTTGCCGCGCGCTCATCTTGGCCTCGTCGTCGCCCAGCGCGTCGGCCTCCTTGCGCTGCCGCTCCAGCTCGAACACCAGCTGGTCGAGCGGGCGCTGGCCGATCGTCAGCGCCGCCAGCTGGGCCTCGATGGCGGCCGGCAGGCGCTCCGCGCCGGGGTGCAACTGGCCCTGCAAATAGCCGCCCAGGCCGGCGGCGCCGGCCCGTTTGGCGGTGCTGTCGTTGACGCCCCAGGTGACGCGGTTCAACACGGCGATGGTCTGCGTTGGCGCGAAGGCCAGTTCCGGCCCCGACGCCGGCGTT
The DNA here is from genome assembly GCF_900114705.1 of Rugamonas rubra. Classification (GTDB taxonomy): domain Bacteria; phylum Pseudomonadota; class Gammaproteobacteria; order Burkholderiales; family Burkholderiaceae_D; genus Rugamonas; species Rugamonas rubra. The sequence continues at coordinate 128,402 of NZ_FOTW01000022.1, read as the reverse complement.
TGGACGGCGCAGCCGGCCAACAAACCGGCGATGGCGATGGCAGCGGCACGGCGTATGACTGCGAGGTTTTCCATAGGGGCCGGTGGGAAAATGGGACGTCCATTGCGGCTGAAACTACGCCGGCGACGGCGCTACGGCACGGCCACAACTACAGTTACAGCCACGGCCTTGGCCCTGGTCCTGCGCTGCGCTGCGTTGCGACAAGGGACGGAACATGCCGCAATCCGATCATCTTACCGCTTCAGCCCGCTCGGCACGTTTCCCCGCCCGCCACTCTTTGCAATAATTTGTAAGCGCCCGGTCCCGGCGCCCCACCGGCCAGCAATGAGCAAGGGACTCGCGCGGAGTCCCTTGGTCTGCCGCCGGCACGCTCGGCCGGCCGAGCTCGGCCTACTTCGGCCTACCTCGGCCGACTTCGCTTACTTCGGCACCGAGTAGTTGAGCGGCACGAACTGGTAGCCCTTGCCGTTGGCGCGCACGTGGCCCAGGCCGGGGAAGGACAGGTGCGCCGCGCCGATCATATAGCCCTGCTTGGCGGCGGCGGCGAAGGCCGCCTTGCGCTCGCTGACGGCGTGCTTGCTGTCGTTGTCGAAGCTGATGGCGACCTCGGGCTGGTCGAACTGCACCGCCTGCACGTGCAGCAGGTCGCCCAGCAGCACCAGCTTCTGGCCCCGGCTTTCCACCACATAGGTGGTGTGGCCCGGCGTGTGGCCGTTGCTGGCGTAGGCCTTGACGCCCGGCACCAGGTCGGTGTTGCCGCTGAAGGCCTGGAACTTGCCGGCCTTGACGTAGGGCGCCATCGATTTCATCGCGCCCTGGAAGAAGCCCTTGACCTCGGCCGGCGCCTTGTCCATCTCGGCCGGATTGAGCCAGAAGTCGGCGTCGCGCTGGTCGGCCCGCACGATGGCGTTGGGGAAGGCGACCTGGTCGCCGGCCGCCAGGCCGCCGACGTGGTCCGGATGCAGGTGGGTGATGTAGACCTCGTCGACCTGCTCGGGCTGGTAGCCGGCCGCCTTCAGGTTGGCCGCCAGCTTGCCCAGCGTGGGGCCGAACAGGCCGGCCGCGCCGGTGTCGATCAGCACCAGCTTGCCGCCGGTGTTGACCAGGAAGGCGTTGAACGAGGTTTCCAGCGGGCTCTTCAGGAAGGACTTGGCCAGCGCCCGGTCGACCTTGGCCGGGCTGGACTTGAGGACGGTGTTGACGGGCAGCTCGACGGTGCCGTCGCTCAGCGCGGTGACCTCGAAGTCGCCCAGCATGACGCGGTAAAAGCCCGGCGCCTGGAACTTGGCCAGCGGCGCGGCGGCAAAGGCCGGCGCGGCGCCGACGGCGGCGAAGGCGCCCAGCAGGAGGGCGGCGCGGACCGATTTGGTGTGCTTCTGGATCATGTTTTCCCTTTTTGAAAGAATTGCCTGAATCGCTACAATAACGCAATTCCGCCTTTTCGGTCGAGCCCGCCTTAGGAGGGGCCCGCGTCCGCCGCGCAGGCCCGCCGTTCACCGCGCCGCCGGGGCCGGCCGCTAGAAACTCATCGGCATGCGCACCGACAACTGGACGTCCGGCGTGTCGCGCGTCAGGCCGGCGCCGACGGCGACGTTGACGGTGCGCTTGTCGTTGAAGCGGTAGGAAAAGCCCAGCAGCAAGGTGCCCAGCTGGATGCGCACCGAGCCGGGCACGGCGACGCCGTTCTGCCGCGTGCGGGCGATCGAGCTGTGGTCGTAGCCCAGGCTGAAGGCGGCCTTGTCGTTGAGCGCCATGCCCATGCCGAAGTTGAAGCCGAGCACGCCGCCCGGCGCCACCGTGCCGAGCGGCTCGGACTGGCCGCCCTGGATGCGCCGCTCGACGTTGCTGCGGCGGAAATTGTGCAGATAGCTGACGCTGCCGAAGAAGATCGCCGGGTCGGACGGATACAGCCAGGTCAGGCTCGGTTGCAGCGCGTAGAAGCCGGAGCCGGTCGGCAGCTCCAGCGGCAGGCCGGTGCCGGTGGCGTCCGGGCCGGTGCAGCGCTTGGTGCAGTCGGTCACCACGCTGAACGGGTCGCGCCCGGTGCGGCTTTTGAAGCGCAGCGCGCCGACGTAGTAGGCGCGGTCGGCGCCGCCCTCGTTGAGCTGGTAGCGTAGCGCCAGCTCGGCGTCGCCGGCGGCGCGGCCGCTGGTGTCGAACACGCGCTCGTTGGCGGCGCCGGTGAAGTACTCGCGGCTGACGGTGGCGTCGGAGCGGTAGACGTAGGGCAGCTTGGCCTCGATTTCCATGCGCCGGCTCAGGCCGTAGCGGCCGGTCAGCGTGGCCGTGGTGGTGTTGCGTTTGACCTCGCGCACGTCGACCAGGCCGATCAACAAGGCCGGGATGATGGTGTAGCCGACCAGCGCGACGCGGTTGCTCGACGAGTAGCCGAACTGCAGCGACGGTTCGAGCACGTAATGGCCCTTGGCGGTGAGCACGCCGGGCTGCTCGAACAGCGGCGCCACCTCGGGCGGGCGGCCGTCCTTGGCCGGCGCCGCGCCGACCGGCGCCTGGCCGGCGCGCGCCTGGGCCGGCCCCTGGCCCTGCCCTTGCGCCGGCGCCGCCGCGCCGCCCTGCTCGGCCGGCCCGGTGCCGCGCTGCGCCGCCAGCGCCTCGGCCGGCATGGCGCCGCCGAGCTGCAGCAGGCTGCGCTGCTGCTCGTCGACCTGCCGCCGCAGCTGTAGCAACAGCTGCTTCTGCTCCTCCAGTTGGCGCCGCATCGATTCGAGCTTGTCCCCCAGCTGCCCGCCGGCCTCGCCGCCCGCCGCGCCGCCTCCGGCCGTGGCCGCCGGCTGGCCGGCCGACTGCCCGCTACACAGCAGCAACGCCACGGCGGCCGCCGCCGCACGCCCTCTCGCACTAGTTTGCATCGTTTTCCCCTGGTCGATGGATGATCCCGCGTGAACGGATGAGCGCCGCCGTGTCCGCGCCGGCCCAGCGCCGGCCCCGGCCCGCCTCACTTCGGCCCGACCACGTTGCTCAGGGCGTCGCGCAGGGCCCCCTCGAACTGCAGGGTCTTGAGCAGGGACAGGCTGTTGACGGTGGTGCTGATGGTGGTCTGGCTGCGGATCAACTGGTCGTTGGCGCTGTTCTGGATCACCAGCGCGCCCGCCTGGTCCATGCCACCGGGCAGGAAGACGTTGCCGGGACCGTTCTGCACCAGCGTCAGCCCCGCCAGCGCCGCGCCGGCCCGCAAGGCCTCGGCGCCGCTCAGTTTTGTCACGTCGGCAATACTGAAGTTACTGCTTGCGACAAGATTGCCGTTGATCGAAACCAATCTTTCGACACCTAGCGAGACCAGCAGGCCGTTGCCGAGCTCGAAACCGCCACGGGCCTGCTCCAGGGCGTGGTCGGGCAAGGGCAGCCAGCCGTCGGCCGGGCCGGCCACGGCGTGCTCGGCCAGCTGCCCCGCGCCTTCGGCCGGGGCGGCCACCGCGGCCACTGCGGCCACCGCGACGGCCGCGTCGGCGGGCGCGTCGGCCGCCGTGGCCGGCGCCAGCCCGTGGGAGAGGAGGCACAACAGGGGCAGCGAACGCCAGCGCATGGCCGCCCCCTCAGAAGTTGCCGCCGCCGTTTTTCGGCAGCGTGATGTTGCCCAGGCCGTCGCGGGCGACGCCCAGCGCCAGCGGCGCCGCCGGCGCCACGCGCCAGTCGGCCGCGTCGTTGAAGCGCGCCTTGCCGGCCCAGCCGTGGATGACGAACAACAGGCGGCTCTGCCAGATCGCCTCGAAGGCGGCGCGCGGCATGGCGCGCGCGCCGCCGGCCGGGTCGCCCAGCAGCACGCGGCCGTCGCGCAGGCCCTTGACGACGACGAAGTGGCGGTAGCCGCGCTCGGACACCAGCACGATGGCCGGAAAGCCGACCTCGGCCAGCTTGTCGAGCGGCTGCTCGAAGCCGTCGGCGCGCCAGCCGTGCGCCGCCAGGTAGCGCTTCATGTCGAGCAGCGAGAAGCCGTCGCGGCGGATCTTGTCCTGGTCGCCATGGGCGTACATCTCGGCGAACACGCCCTGCTCGCTGACCGGCGCGCCGTAGTGGAAGCTGAGCAGGGTGGCCAGCGCGGCCGAGCCGCAACTGAAGTCGTAGCGCTGGTGCAGGGTGGTGGCGAAGCGCGCCGCCTTCAGGTCGACCACCGGCACCGCGTAGCTGCCGCCGCCGACGCCGGGCATGTCCAGCGCGGCGGCCGGCGCGGCGGCTGCCAGGGCGGCCAGGGCCGCCAGCGCCGCCAGCGCCGCCAGCCGCGCGCGAGGGGTGGCGGGGTTCATCGCAGCTGCACGTTGACGATGGTGGCGTTCTGGATCAGAACGTTGGCACCGGAATTCTGGATGGCGATCGGCAGGCCGGAGGCGCCGCCGAACGAGCCGTTGGTGATGATGTTGCTGCCGGTGGCCACGTTGACCGCCGTGTTGCCGCTGACCGCGCCGCTCAGTTTCATGTCGTTCCACACGGCGTCGGCGCCGCCGCGCATGCGCTCCAGGCGCTCGGGCGCCAGCGCCGCCAGCGAGAACGGGGCGCTTTCCGCTGGCGCAGGCGGCCCGTTCTCGCTGGCGGCGCCGGCGGGCGCAACAGCAGGTACAACAACCGTCGTGGCACCGGGTGTTGCGGGTGTGGCAACGGTCGCAACGGTTGCAACGCCGGGTGTAGCAAGGGCCGGGGCAGGACCGGCGCCGTCCGCTTGCGGCGGCGCCAAGGCCGGCCCGCCGGCCCAGGCCAGGCCCGGCGCGGCCAGCGCCGCCGACACGGCCAAGGACAGGGCCAGCGCGCGGCCGGCCCTTGGTTTGATTCCTAGTTTGAGCATATTGCCCTCCCACATCGTGAAGCGCCGGACGGCGCCGACCGGCCGAACACACCGGCCCGGCCGGGCCGGCCGGCCCGAACCAGGGCGTGGCGCGCCGTCGCCGACGCGCCACGCCGCCTTGGGCTATTTGCCGACCGCCAAATTGGCCTGCACGTTCACGCTTTGCTGCACCAGGGCCGAGATGCCGCTGTTCTGGTTGGCCACCATGATGCCGGCGGCCGACTGGCCGACGCTGCTCATGCTGTTGGACATGTTGAAGGTGCCGGCGTCGACGCTGATGTTGCCGGCCGCCCCGCCCATGCCGCCGGTGCCGGCGCCGCCGGTGCCGGCACCGGCCGTGTTGGTGCCGGCCGAGCCGCCCGCGCCGCCGGTGTTGCCGCCGCCGCCGCCGCCGCCGGCGCCGCCGTCGCCGGCCGTGGCGCTGCCGTTGGTCGGCGCGCCGTTGCTGGCCGTGCCGCCCGTCGCCGCGCCGCCCGCCGCGCCCGCGCCGCCGCTGTTCTGCGCCGTGCCGCTCGAACCGCCGCCGCCGCCGGCCGCGCCGGCCGCGCCGGCGCCGCCCGTGCTAGCGCCGGCGCCGCCCGCCGCGCCGGCGCCACCGGCGCCGGTGCTGGCCGCCGCGCCGCTGCCGGCGGTGTCGCTGACGCCCGCCCCGGCGCCACCGGCACCGCTGGTGGCGCTGCCGCCGGCGGCGCCGTTGCCGGCCGTGTTGCCGCCCGCCGCGCCGGCGCCGCCGGCGCCGCCCGAACCGCCGCCGGCGCCGTTGCCGCCGGCGCCGGCCGTGGCCACGCCGGAGCTGGAGTTGCTGTCGCCGGCCGTGGCGCTGCCGCCGCCGGCGCCGCCGCTGGTCGCGCCGGCCGTCTGCCCGCCCGGCGTGCCGGTTTCCGTCTCGGCCGGAATGATGCCGCTGTTGGCCGCCGAGGCGGCGCCGGTGCCGGCCGCGCCGCCACCCGAGGTGTTGCTGGCGCTGGAGCCGCCGCTGGTCGAGCCGCCGCCGGCCGCGCCGGCACCGCCGGCGCCGGCCAAGCCGCCCACGCCGCCGCCGCCGCCGCTGGCGTTGCCGGTCGCGCCGCCGTTGCCGCCGTTGCTGCCGTTGGCCATGCCGCTGGCGCCGCCGGAACCGCCGGTCGAGCCGCCGGCGTTGCCGCCCGCGCCGCCCGTCGCCGCGCCGGTGTTGCCGCCGCCGCCGCCGCTACCGCCCGTGCCGGCGCCGCCGGCGCCGCCGCTGCCGCCCGCCCCGCCCATGCCGCCGGCGCCGGCGATGCCGCTGCTGGCGCCGGTGGCGGCGCCGCCGGCGCCGCTGTTGCCGCCGGTCGAGCCGCCGACCGAGGGCGCGCCGTTGCTGGCGCTGCCGTTGCTGGCCGTGCCGCCAACGCCGCCGGCGGCGCCGGCGCCACCGCTGGCGCCCGCCCCGGCGCCGCCGGTGGCGCTGGTGGCGCCGCCGGTGCCGGCACCGCCGCTGCCGGTGGCGCCGGCACCGCCGTTCAGGGCGCCGGTGTTGCTGGCGTTGTTGCCGATGTTGCTCACGGTGTTGCCGCTGACGGTGCCCGACAGCGTGCTGGTGGCGGTGGCCGAGGACGAGGTGAAGGTGGCCGTGGCGCCGTTGTTGGCGGCGATGCCTTGGTCGCTGGCGACGGCGTGGCCGCTGCTGTTGTTGTTATCGTTCTTGTTGCTGCTGTCGTTGTTGCGGTTGCTGCTGCTGTCCTGCAACGAGAGCGAATTGTCGTTGGCATGCGCGCCCATGCCCGACTGCGTCGTGGCGGTGGTCGGCGGCGTGGTGGTCTGCGCAAAGGCGCTGGCACTGAACGCCAAGGCGATGGCCGTGGCTAGCAAAGTTCTTTTCATAGCTGCTCCTGCTTCCGTGGGTTGAACAAAGGGATGGCTTGCGCCGGGGGGGCCGTACACCCGGTTGTCCCTCCTTCGCAAAGTTGATGCCACCACCCACAAAAGCGCGCTAAGCCATTGAAACTCAACGATATGTCGGCGTCCGCCGGGTCGGCGCGGAGCGCCGTCCGGCGCCGTGCCCAGGCCTTTCGTCACGCCGCTGTGACACGCCAAGCGGGCGCGCCACCCGCCGCCACCCCGCCGGCGCGCCGTGCCGGCCCCGGCGCCGCCCCTGGCCGGGCCGGCGCGGCGGCGTCGAATTTCACGTGCGCAAGCTGTAACAGGGATGGGATCGGCGGCGGCCGGCGGCGGCCGCGCTCAGGGCCGGCCGGCGCGCGCCGGCGCGCCGATGCCGTGCTTGGCCAGCAGGCGGTACAGTGTCATGCGCGAGACACCCAGGTCGCGCGCCGCCAGCGTGATGTTGCGCCCGGCCCGCAGCAGGCTGGCGTCGATGGCGTCGCGCTCGGCGCGGATGCGGGCCTGGTCGAGCGCGTCGCGGTCGGCCGGCGCGGCGGCAGCGGCCTCGTCCAGGCCGAGGTCGCGCGGTGCGATCAGGCGGCCGTCGGCCATCACCATCGCCCGCCGCACCCGGTTGATCAGCTCGCGCACATTGCCCGGCCAGTCGTGCGCGCGGATCGCCTGCAGGGCCTTGGCGCTGAAGCCCTTGACGCGCGGCGCCCGCTCGGCCGCGTAGGTGTGGAAGAAATGCTCGGCCAGCGCCTCCAGATCGTCGCGCCGCTGGCGCAGCGCCGGCACGTCCAGCGCCAGCACGTTGAGCCGGTAGTACAGGTCCTCGCGGAAGCTGCCGCGCTCGACCGCCCGTTGCAGGTCGACGTGCGAGGCGGCGATCACCCGCACGTCGACGCTGACGCTCTGCGTCGAGCCGAGCCGGTAGATGGTCTTTTCCTGTAGGAAGCGCAGCAGGTTGGCCTGCAACTCCAGCGGCAGGTCGCCGATCTCGTCGAGGAACAACGAACCGCCGGCCGCCGCCTCGATCAGGCCGCGCTTGTCGCGCGCCGCGCCGGTGAAGGCGCCGCGCTGGTGGCCGAACAACTCGGACTGGATCAGGCCGGCCGGCATGGCGCCGCAGTTGACCGGCACGAAGGGGCCGCCGGCGCGCGCCGACTGGGCGTGCACCGCCTGCGCCACCAGCTCCTTGCCGCTGCCGCTCTCGCCCCAGATCAGCACCGGCGCGCCGGCCCCCGCCACCTTGGCGATCTGCCGGCGCAGCGTGGCCACGGCCTCGCTGTGGCCGGTCAGCGGACTGGAGCGCAAAAGCGCCGGCGCGTCCGCGCCTGCCTCGGCACGCAGGCTGGCCAGGCCGTGGACGTGGCCCAAGGTGTGGCGCAACCGCGGCACGTCGACGGGCCGGGTGTGGAAATCGGCGCAATGCTCGAACACCAGTTGCCGGCTGGCGGGACTGCGCAGGGCCGTGGCGTCGAGCACGGCGACCCAGTGCTGCCGCCAATGCTCGCGCAGAAACCGCTCGAGTTCGCCGTCGAGCTGGCGCTGCGGCCCGATCAGCAGCAGTCCCAGCGCGTAGGGACGCTGGCGCAGCAGGCGACGCGCTTCCGCCAGGCCGGCCGCCCGGCCCACCTCCCAACCCTCGACCACCGCACCGCATTCCTCCCCAAAATTGTCGCCGCCCAAGCTCACGCAGAATATTGTTCTTGCTGTCATGCAGCTCCCGATCACGTTGGCCGCCGCATGGGTGCGGGCGGCGTGAATACCATGATCTGTTTGACAAGAAACACGCGAAATGGTTCCGCCCGCCATCCGCGGCGGCGGCAGCTAAAGCTTGCTGGGTGCGGTAGCGCAATATAGAATGCCTGCGCGGATTTTTTGACGAGGTAAATGCCGGCCTGTCAATAGTGATAATAAAACAAAACAAACGCCACACCACAGGACAGGGAAAACCATGAGCAAATACCAACTCCAAGCGCAGGACCTGCCGACCTGGGGCCAGCGCGCCGCCTTGCGCGTGCTGGGCCTGTTCGGCTGGCGCCTGCTGTACCGCCCGCTGCCCGGCCCGCGCGGCATCTGCGTGATCTATCCGCACACCTCGAACTGGGACTTCCCCATCGGCCTGGTCGGCAAATGGGCGCTCAACCTGCCCTTCCGCTGGCTGGCCAAGGACTCGCTGTTCAAGACCCCGTTGGGCGGCTGGTTCCGCAAGATGGGCGGCGAGCCGGTCGAGCGCGGCACGCCCAGCGGCACCATCCGCACCCAGGCGGCGCGCATGAACGCGGCCGACTGGTACTGGGTCGGCATCACCCCCGAGGGTACGCGCGGCTACCGGCCCAACTGGAAGAGCGGCTTCTACCACCTGGCGCTGGAGGCCAAGGTGCCGCTGGTGCTGGTGTATATCGACTACCCCAACAAGACGCTGGGACTGGTCGAGCACGTCCACCTGACGGGCGACCAGGAGCTCGACATGGCCGCCATCCGCGCCGGCTTCGACGGCCACCTCGGCCTGTATCCGGCCAAGGCGGCGCCGATCATCCTGTCCGAGCGGCGCAGCGACGACCGTCCTTCCTGAGCGCTGCTCAGACGCCGGTCACCAGCAGCAGGCCGACGGCGGCGATCAGCGCGCCGGACAACTTGCTCACCAGCGCCGGGCTGACCCGGCCCAGCGCCCGCCCCGCCAGAATCAGCAGGGCGCTGGCCGCCAGCAGTCCCATCGCGCTGGCCGCCTGCGGCAGCTCGTGGCCGTGGGCGTTGCCGTGCAGGACGGCGAACAGCCCCACCAGCGCCGCGCCGGCCGGCGCCGGCAGCCGCGCCGCCAGCGCGATCAAGGCCCCCATCAGGACCACCGTCAAGGCGATGCCCAGTTCCAGGCCGGGAATCGCCAGCCCCGCCACGCCGCTCAACACGCCCAACAGCATCATGCCGAGGAAGGTCGGCGGCAGCGCCTGCGCGTTCGCTTGGCGCACGCTCCACATGCCCACCGCCAGCATCGCCAACAGATGGTCGGCGCCGCTGAACGGATGGGCGAAGCCGTCGAGGAAGCCGTGCGCGTGCGGCGCCGTCTCGGGATGCGCCAGCGCCGGCAGGCAGACCAGCGCCAGCGCGCCGGCCAACAGGGTTTTAGAATAGTTCATGCGGCCTCCTTGGCGTTGTGCGCGACCTGCTCCAGCAGGCCTTGTTCGCGGATGAATTCGATCACGCCGGCGACCCCGTCGCCGCTGCGCAGATTGGTGAAGATGAAGGGGCGCTCGCCGCGCATGCGCTTGGCGTCGCGCGCCATCACGTCCAGGTTGGCGCCGACATACGGCGCCAGATCGGTCTTGTTGATGATCAGCAGATCGGAGCGGGTGATGCCCGGCCCGCCCTTGCGCGGGATCTTCTCGCCGCCGGCCACGTCGATCACGTAGATGGTCAAATCGGACAGCTCCGGGCTGAAGGTGGCGGCCAGGTTGTCGCCGCCCGACTCGATCAGGATCAGGTCGAGCTGCGGGAAGTCGGCCTGCATGCGGGCGATCGCCTCCAGGTTGATCGAGGCGTCCTCGCGGATCGCCGTGTGCGGACAGCCGCCCGTCTCCACGCCCATCAGCCGCTCGGCCGGCAAGGCGCCGGCGCGCAGCAGGATCTCCATGTCCTCCTTGGTGTAGATGTCGTTGGTGATCACGGCCATGTCGTATTGCTCGCGCATGCCCTTGCAGAGCATTTCGCACAGCGCCGTCTTGCCGGAGCCGACCGGGCCGCCGATGCCGACGCGCAGCGGGTTGGAGGTGGGGATAGTCATCGTCTTCTCGCAGTCTTCAAAAGGTTTAGGATCGGTAGAGCCGGCTGTACTGCACCTCGTGCTGCATCGACAGCAGCGACAGGCCCGGCGCCCAGTTGGACATCTCGTCGTCGGCGACGTTCTGCGCGTAGCGCGCCGCCGCCTCCAGCTCGGGCCGCAGCGACAGCAGCAAACGCTGCCCCGCCACCTGCCCCAGCGGCACCGACTTGACGCACACCAGCACCTGGTTCTCGGCCCAGGCGAACAGCATCGCCAGCAGCGCCGCCTCGTGCGGGATGGCCAGCGCGTCGACGGCGCAGGCGAAGGCGGCCGGCAGCGACACCTCGGCCTCGCGCTGCAGCAGCGCCAGCGCCGCCGCCTCCGCCACGCCCAGCTCGGCGATCAGGCGGCTCAGCGAAAAGCCCATCTGTATCGTCTCGGCGCGGAACTCGGCGCTGTCGCGCGAGGCGATGAAGCGCTCGCTCCACTGCGCCACGGCGGCACCGTCGCGCGCGGCGAAGGCGCGCATCAGACGCCAGCACACCGGCGCCTCCCACTGCGCCACCACCTCGTGCAGATGGCGCACGATCCAGCGCCGCGCGCTGTCGGCGTCCTTCACCATGCCGTTCTCCAACGCCGCCTCCAGCCCCTGCGAATAGCTGTAGGCGCCGATCGGCAGGGCCGGGCTGGCGAACTGCAGCAGGTTCAGCAGGGCGGCGGCCTGCATCACGCCACGTCGCTTGGACGGTGGATGCGTTGGCGCAGCGGAATCGGCGCCAGCGCATGGTGGCCGCCGCCATCGCCGTGGTCGCCATGGTGGCCGTGGCCGCCAGCGTAGGCGCCCGACTCCGGCTCGAAGCCGGCCGCCTCCTCCTCGACGCGCGCGCCCAGGCCGGCCAGCATCTCCTTGAGCACGGCGTCGGCGCGGATGCGCAGGAAGCCGTCGCCCACCTGCGCTTGCGTGTGGCGGTTGCCCAGATGGAAGGCGCAGCGCAGCAGCGTGTGCGCGTCGGCGCAGCTGACCTTGTAGGTCGGCTCGGCGGCGGCCACCACCTGCACCACGCGCTTGTCCTCGCCGGTCAGCAGGTCGCCGTCGCGCAGCACGGTGCCGCGCACGGTGAACACGGCCACCTCCTCGCCGGTGGACAAGGTGGCGCGCAGGCGGCACTTCTCGCGCAGCTCGTAGGGCAGCACCAGTTGGGCGGCGATGGTGTCGGCGTGGTCGATTTTGGTGTGTAGGGTCAGCATGGGGTTCCTTGTGCTTGGGGGCGGTGCGCGTCAGAACAGGAAGTAGCGCTGCGCCATCGGCAGCACGGCGGCCGCCTCGCACACCAGCAGCTCGCCGTCGGCGCGCACCTCGTAGGTTTCGGGATCGACCTCCATGTTCGGCGTGGCGCCGTTGTGGATCATGTCGCTCTTGCGCAGCGCGCGCATGTTCTTGGCCACGATCAGCGTCTTGTTCAACTTCAGCTGTTCGCCGATGCCGGCGTCGTAGGCCGCCTGCGAGACGAAGGTGAAGGACTTTTTCAGGCCGCCGCCGAAGGCGCCGAACATCATCCGGTAGTGCACCGGCTGCGGCGTCGGGATCGACGCGTTCGGGTCGCCCATCTGCGCCGCCGCGATCATCCCGCCCTTCAGGATCATCGACGGCTTGACGCCGAAGAAGGCCGGCTTCCACAGCACGATGTCGGCGATCTTGCCCACCTCCAGCGAGCCGACCGCGTGGGCGATGCCGTGCGTGATGGCCGGGTTGATGGTGTACTTGGCGACGTAGCGCTTGACGCGGAAGTTGTCGTTGCGCGCGCCGTCCGGCGCCAGCGCGCCGCGCTGCACCTTCATCTTGTGCGCCGTCTGCCAGGTGCGCATGATCACCTCGCCGACCCGGCCCATGGCCTGCGAGTCCGACGACATCATCGAGATCGCGCCCAGGTCGTGCAGGATGTCCTCGGCGGCGATGGTCTCGCGGCGGATGCGCGACTCGGCGAAGGCCACGTCCTCGGCGATGGCCGAGTCGAGGTGGTGGCAGACCATCAGCATGTCCAGGTGCTCGTCGAGCGTGTTGACGGTGAACGGCCGGGTCGGATTGGTCGACGACGGCAGCACGTTGGCCTGGCCGACGGCGGCGATGATGTCCGGCGCGTGGCCGCCGCCCGCCCCCTCGGTGTGGAAGGTGTGGATGGTGCGGTCCTTGAAGGCGGCCAGCGTGTGCTCCAGGAAGCCGCCCTCGTTGAGCGTGTCGCTGTGGATCGCCACCTGCACGTCCATCCGGTCGGCCACCGACAGGCAGTTGTCGATGGCGGCCGGCGTGCTGCCCCAGTCCTCGTGCAGCTTGAGGCCGATGGCGCCGGCGCGTACCTGCTCCTCCAGCGGCGCCGGCAGGCTGACGTTGCCCTTGCCGAGGAAGCCCAGGTTCATCGGGAAGGCGTCGGCCGCGCCCAGCATGGCGTGCAGATGCCACGGCCCCGGCGTGCAGGTGGTGGCCGAGGTGCCGGCCGCCGGCCCGGTGCCGCCGCCTATCATCGTCGTCACGCCGCTCATCAAGGCCTCCTCGATCTGCTGCGGGCAGATGAAGTGGATGTGCGTGTCGACCCCGCCGGCGGTGACGATCAGGCCCTCGCCGGCGATGATCTCGGTGGCCGCGCCGATCGACATCGTCACGTTCGGCTGGATGTCCGGATTGCCGGCCTTGCCGATCGCCGCGATCAGGCCGTTCTTCAGGCCGATGTCGGCCTTGACGATGCCCCAGTGGTCGAGGATCACCGCGTTGGTGATCACCGTGTCCATCACCTCGGCGTGGACGCGCTGCGACTGGCCCATGCCGTCGCGGATCACCTTGCCGCCGCCGAACTTGACCTCCTCGCCGTAGGTGGCGAAGTCGCGCTCGATCTCGATGAACAGCTCGGTGTCGGCCAGCCGGATGCGGTCGCCCGTGGTCGGGCCGAACATCTCGGCGTAGGCGGAGCGGGAAATGGTCGCCATGTCAGCCCTTCGGTGGAGTCGCTTGCAGCGCGCCCATGACGGCGCCGTTGAAGCCGTAGATCTTCTTCTCGCCGGCCACCTTGACCAGCTCCACCGTGCGCTTCTGGCCCGGCTCGAAGCGCACGGCGGTGCCCGCCGCAATGTTGAGCCGCATGCCGTAGGCGCGCCAGCGCTCGAAGGTCAGCGCCGGATTGACCTCGAAAAAGTGGAAGTGCGAGCCGACCTGGATCGGCCGGTCGCCCCGGTTCTCCACCGTCACGCTGCCGACCTCGCGGCCCGTGTTCAGGCCGATTTCGCCCTCTTCAAGAATGAATTCACCTGGAATCATGATGCGCTCCGTAAGAACAATGTCTGGTAGTGGTTGGTGTTCGAACACCCGTCGCCTTGTGGGTGGCGGGACGATTGCGGCCGGCCGGGCCGCCTTTGGATAAGGGCGGCAATGGCGGGCGGCGGCATGGAGTGGAACGGCGACATGGCGGCGGCTCAGGGGATCGGATGGTGGACGGTCACCAGCTTGCTACCGTCCGGGAAGGTGGCCTCGACCTGGATGTCCGGGATCATCTCGGCGATGCCGTCCATGACGTCGGCGCGGGTCAGGATCTTGGCGCCGTCCGACATCAGCTCGGCCACCGTCTTGCCGTCGCGCGCGCCCTCCATGATGGCCGCGCTGATCAGCGCCACCGCCTCCGGATAGTTCAGCTTCAGGCCGCGCGCCAGCCGGCGCTCGGCCAGCAGGCCGGCGGTGAAGATCAGCAGCTTGTCTTTTTCTCTTGGGGTGAGGTCCATGGGGATTCCAATTCAGGTTTGCCAGATGCGCGGCACCACCGCCACGCGCTCCAGCAGATGCGGGCGCAAACGGCGCCACACGGCGAGCATGAGGTGGCGCGCGAGCTCGCTGTCGTCGCCCAAGTGGCGCGCCACCAGCACGCCCTTGGCCTGGCTGACGCCGACCTTCGCCGCGCCAGAGGGTGTGGCAAGGGCGGCCAGGTCGGCGCGCAGCTGGTCCAGCACCGAGGCGGGCAGCGGCTTGCCGACCGCGATCAGGGTGGCGCAAACGGAGGCGCCCTGCAGCCCCAGCGGACTATCCAGCCGGCCGCCCAGCAGCACGCCCTGCTCCCACCAAATCAATTTTCCGGCGCGCTGGATCTGGCTGCGCTGGCTGACACGTCCCGCGCTGAACGACTCGCCGGAGGCGCGCCGCCCCATGCACAGGATCTCGCAGCCGATGTAGCTGGCGTCCGCCGCCAACGCCACGTGCTGCTCCAGCGCGACGTCGGCGTGGTCGAAGAAGATGGTCTCCTGCGGCAGCCACTCCAGCGACGCGCCGGCGCCGACCTCCAACCGCACGTCCTGGCGGGAGCGCTTGCCGTTGGCCTTGTACCACTTGGCCGCGCCCGGCGTGGTGAGCAGCGCGCGCGCCTGCGCGCCGACCTCGGCGCGGATCGCCAACCGGTCGCCGCCGACCACGCCGCCGGGCGGATGGACCACGATGGCGTGGCACACCGCCCCGCCCTCCGGATACAGCGCCTTCTGCACGCGCAGCGGCCCGACGTGGCGCTTGTCGACCAAGCGCGTGGTGCCGGCATCGTCGGCGAAACGCAGCGCGAGGCTGGCCTGCCAGGCGCTGGGGCTGACGGTTGGTTCTCGGCTGGACAGGCAATCGGGCATGGTGGCTTTGCAATAGGTAACGCTACCTATTGACATGAGCAAGATGTGTGCCAGTCGCGGCGTTGAATTACTTGATCGCCTTTCAATGAATCTGCACCAATCCGAGTTGCACGCACCGAAATGGTGCAAATATGGCCACTCGCCTGCGGAACACGATCCTTAATACCGCACAAAGAAACCGCTCAGCTTGGGTCTAGCATAAAGATCAATGCGCCGGCAATCCGAGGGCAGATTGAATCCTCAGCAAACCGCACAGCACACCCGAAATGGAGCCGAACATGAAACCCACCCACCTCCCGCTGCTCGCCGCCTTCGCCCTGCCCAGCGCCTTCGCCGACAACGGCGACTGCCGCCAGTCCTGGATGCCGACCGACGCCCCCGCCTTCTGCCCCTTCGAGACCGAGCCGCAGCTGCCCGAGCCGCGCACCTACCTCGCCGCGACGCTGGCCAACAAACAGATCTACGTCGCCGGCGGATACCAGTTCGACGCCAGCAGCGGCGTGGTCACCTACTACGACAGCGTGCGCCGCTCGACCATAGGCGCCAATGGCCGCCTGGGCCCGTGGACGGCCGAACCGTCGTTCCAGAACGCGCGCGCCGGCGCCGCCACCACCCGCGCCGGCGGCTGCCTGTTCTTGGCCGGCGGCAGCTCGTCCACGCCGACCTCGCTCACCTACTACGACGACGTGCAGTACGCCCGCATCCAGGCCGACGGCCACCTGTCCGCCTGGACCACCAACGCCGGCCATTTGAAGACGCCGCGTTCCAACCACAGCCTGGTGGCCATTCACACCGACCAGGGCAGCTACCTGTACGCGGTCGCCGGCGTCACGCAGATCGGCGCCGACACCGTCCACCTCGACACCGTCGAAGTGGCGAAACTGAACAACAACTGCCAGCTCGGTCCCTGGCAAATCGCCAACTTCCACCTCAAGGGCGGCCGCAGCAGCCCGCAGGCGCTGGCCGTGCACAAGAACATCGTGGTGCTCGGCGGCTGGGGCGATTTGGACCTGTACGACGTGTTCGACGACGTCCAGGTCGCCATGCCGCGCCCCGACGGCACGCTCAAGCCCTGGCAAAGCTCGGCGGCGCGCCTGACCTCCGGCCTGTACGGCCACGCCAGCGTGTTCGCGCCGGTGCCGACGATGCCGAACTCCTCGCTCATCTTCACCGTCGGCGGCCAGCCCGGCACCGGCGCCTATGCCAACTGGATCAACTTCACCTATGTGCACCGCAACGAGGGCCTGCCGGACGCGCTGGGCCGCTGGCGCATCACGCCCACCGGCAAGCTGCCCACCGGCCGCGCCGGGCTGGCGGCGGTGGAGGAGGACGGCCGCCTGTACGTCATCGGCGGCAGCGACGCGGCGGGCCAGTTCTACCGCGACGTCATCTCCGCGCGCTTCGACGCCGGCAAACCTTAGCCAGCGATGGCTGGCCCGCCAAGCGCGCGCGAACGACAGCGAAGCCAGGGCGGCGGATGGGCGACCGCTAGCCCCGGCCAATGGCAGCACTCCCACAAACGCAAACGACTTGCGTTGAAGCTTGACGCGCGGGCCGCCGTGGTAACATGGCGGGGCTTCCCACCCGATTCGACCGAGACACTATGCAGCCCTCCATCGCCAGCCAAGCCGAAGAAAAGATCCGCGCCACCGGTGCGCGCGTGACCCGGCAGCGCGTCATCGTGCTGGCTTTCCTGCTGGGCCGGGGCGGCTCGCTGACCCACCACGAGATCCTCGACCAACTGGCCGGGGAGGCGCTCGACCCGGTCACCTTGTACCGCGTGCTGGAATGGCTGACCGAGAACGAACTGGTGCACCGCATCGCCGGCGCCGACCAGGTCTGGCGCTTCAGCGCCGGCGCCGGCCACCACGCGCACGAGCACGCCCACTTCCAATGCACCAAGTGCGACGTGGTGACCTGCTTCACCGACGTGCCGCTGCCGCGCAAGATCAAGCTGCCGGCCGGTTTCCAGACGCAGGAAGTCGATTTCCTCATCAAGGGCACCTGCCCGAACTGCGTCAAGCCCGGCTGAGCGCCGCGCGCGCCCCCGCCCTTTCCCCGCCTCCAAGCACCACAGCAAAGCACAGCCGCCAGCCGCCAGCCGAACAATTCTAATGCAACTATCTTGCATTAGAGACGTGGCGACGTTATGATGCAACTCGATTGCAATAACAACGCGCCCCGCCGCGCATCCACCTGTGAGCCCCACCATGCCCAAATCCGATCCGCGCCTGCCCGTCACCGTCCTCTCCGGTTTTCTTGGCGCCGGCAAGACGACCCTGCTCAACCACGTGCTGGCCAACCGCGAGGGCCTGCGCGTGGCCGTCATCGTCAACGACATGAGCGAGGTCAACATCGACGCCTCGCTGCTGCGCAAGGGCGCGGAGAGCGCCGGCGCCGCCCTCTCGCGCACCGAGGAGAAGATGGTCGAGATGAGCAACGGCTGCATCTGCTGCACACTGCGCGAAGACCTGCTGGAGGAGGTGCGCAAGCTGGCGGCGGAGCAGCGCTTCGACTACCTGCTGATCGAATCAACCGGCATCGGCGAACCGATGCCGGTGGCCGCCACCTTCGACTTCGCCGACGAGCACGGCGACTCGCTCAACGACGTCGCCCGCATCGACACCATGGTCACCGTGGTCGACGCCCTCAACCTGCTCGACGACTACCACAGCGCCGACTTCCTGGCGCAGCGCGGCGCCACCGCCGGCGAGGGCGACGAGCGCAGCCTGGCCGCCCTGCTGTGCGAGCAGATCGAGTTCGCCGACGTCGTCGTGGTCAGCAAGACCGACCTGGTCACCGGCGCCCAACTGGCCGACGTGAAGGCCGTCATCCGCGCGCTGAACCCGACGGCGGAGCTGGTCTACGCCCGGCGCGGCCAGGTTCCGTTGCAGAAGATCCTCGGCACCGGAAAATTCGACCTGGAGAAGGCCAGCGCCATGGCCGGCTGGGCGCGCGAGCTGGCCGGCATCCACACCCCGGAGACCGAGGAGTACGGCATCGCCAACTTCGTGCTGCGCAGCCGCCTGCCGCTGCACCCGCAGCGCTTCGACGGCTTCCTCGACCAGCCCTTCGCCGGCCTGATCCGCGCCAAGGGCTACGTCTGGCTGGCCAGCCGGCCCGACTGGGCGGTCGCCTACTCGCGCGCCGGCAAGGTCGCCTCGGCCGAGCCGGTCGGCCACTGGTGGGCCGCCAGCGACCGGCACAACTGGCCGGCCGAGGGCCACGCCGACCGCCGCGAGATCGAGGCGATCTGGCAGGAGCCCTACGGCGACAGGGTCAACGAGCTGGTGTTCATCGGCCAGGCGATGGACCGCGCCGCCATCGAGCGCGCCTTCCACGCCTGCCTGCTGACCGAGCGGGAGCTGGCCGCCGGCCCCACCGCGTGGGCGCGGCTGGCCGATCCCTTCCCGC
This sequence comes from Rugamonas rubra, assembly GCF_900114705.1. Taxonomy (GTDB): domain Bacteria; phylum Pseudomonadota; class Gammaproteobacteria; order Burkholderiales; family Burkholderiaceae_D; genus Rugamonas; species Rugamonas rubra. The sequence continues at coordinate 109,941 of NZ_FOTW01000022.1, read as the reverse complement.
AGTGGGATCGCGCAGAGGCCGACACGGCCGAGATCGGCTAAACATCCCGCAAGGCGGCGCGGCGGCTCCGCCGGCGCGGCAAGCGGGCGATGCGGCGGCGGCCGGCGGCCGGCGGCGCAGTGCAGCAAATCCCCCCGGGCCGCCCCGCTTGTTGTACAGTCTTAGACTTTTGAGCCGATGAAATTCCCGCACAAGATCGCGTCGTTCGCGCTGGCCGCGCTGCTGGCCGCCGGCGCCGGCGCCGGCGCCCAAGCGGCGACGACAGCGCCGCCCCCGCCGCAAAAGCAGCTGTTCCAGATGACGCCGGCCGAAGCCGGCGCCTACATCGCCCGGATGCGGGTGGCGGAACCGGACCTGCGCAAGCGCATCGCCGCCATCGGCCGGCGCAACCTCGGCCAGCCCTACGCCTTGAACCTGCTGGGCGAGTTCCCCTACCAGATCCACGACACGCTGCCCCTGTTCAGCCTGGCGCAAAGCGACTGCGTGGTGTTCGCCGAACACACGTATGCGATGGCGCTGTCGCGCAACTGGGAGGAGTTCTTCTGGATGTTGCAGCGCATCCGCTACAAGGACGGCGTGATCGGCGTCGCCAGCCGCAACCACTACACCGAGCAGGACTGGAACCAGAACAACGCCTGGCTGCTCACCGACGTGTCGCGCCAACTGGCCGGCGACTTCGCCGCCTCCTACCAGTTGACGGTGGACCGCCAGCGCTTCCTGCGCACCCAGCACCACACCGAGGTCAGCCTGCCGGTGCAGGTCAGCACCGAATACTACGTGCCGAAGGAGCGCGTCGACGGCGTGCTCGCCCAGCTGGAGCAAGGCGACATGGTCAACGTCGTCTCGCTGCGCGACGGCGCCTACCTGACCACCCACGTCGGCCTGGTCGTCACGACGGCCGACGGCAAGCGCATGTTCCTCCACTCGGCCGAGCCGCAGGTGCGCGAGGAAAGCTTCGAGCAGTTCGCCGCCCGCGCCGCCGAACGCGAACAGCAAAACGCCCGCGCCGGCAGGAACGGGCGCAAGCTGGCCGGCTTCAAATTCCTCCGCCTGAACGACGCCATCGTCGTGCCGCCCGCCCTGCCCCAGCCGCGCCCCTAAGCGACCCTACGCGACCCTAAGCGCCGGCGGACCGGCCGCCGGCGGCGCCGCTCAGGCCAGGGTGCGCACCGACTTCTCCCGGCCCCACTGGCGCGTCATCGCGGCGCGGACGAACGCCGCGCAGTCGGCCGCCGCGACGACGCCCTCGTCGTCCACCACACCGGCCTTCGCCAGCAGGGCGCGGGCGCCGTCGTCGGCCGCGATGGCCTTCAGGTGGCCGAAGGCGTCGCGGACGAAGTCGACGGCGGCGGCCTCCAAGCTCAACTCGGCGCCGGCCTTGGCGCTCAACACGACGGCCACCGCGTCGAACATCACCGACGGCGTGCCGGCCAACTGGGCGTCCACCTTCAGGCGCGACTGGTCCGACAAGGCGACCTCGCCGATGCGGCGGGCGATGATCTTGCAGCCGGCGCCGGCCTGCCTCACCGCCGCGACGATGCCGTCGACCAGCGCGCGGTCGGAACCGTCGGCCACCAGCAGGCCGACGGCGCGCCCCTCCAGCGTCGCCTTCATCTTGCCGATGAGTTGCAGCGCCGGCGACGGCGGCAATTGCTGGACCGGCTGCATGGCGGCCGGCGCCTCCGGCAGCCGCTCGATGCCCAGCCCCGCCGCCACGCGCCCGGCCAGGTCGGCGTCGACATGGCGCAGGTGGCCGACCATCGCCGCGCGGATGTGCGGATGCTCGACCTTGGACAACTCGAACACCAGCGCCGAGGCGATGTGGGCCTGCTCGTGCACGCCCTGGCTGAGGTAGAACTGGCGCGCCTGGCTGTAGTGGTCGCCGAACGACGCGGCGCGGATGCGGCCCTTGGCGCCGTCCGCCGCCACGGCGGCGCTGCGGAAGCCGTCGGGGCGTTCGCGCGGCGTCTCGGTGGACAAGGAATTGGGCTCGTAGGCGACGCGGCCGCTCGGCCGCTGCGTCTGCATATGGCCGTCGCGCTGGCCGTTGCCGAACGGGCATTGCGGCGCGTTGATCGGCAACTGGTGGAAGTTGGGCGAGCCTAGCCGCGACAGCTGCGTGTCGAGGTAGGAGAACAGGCGCCCCTGCAGCAGCGGGTCGTCGGAGAAGTCAATGCCGGGGACCAGGTGCGACGGACAGAACGCCACCTGCTCGGTCTCGGCGAAAAAATTGTCCGGCCAGCGGTCGAGCACCATGCGGCCGATCGTCTTCAAGGGAACCAACTCCTCGGGGATCAGCTTGGTGGCGTCGAGATGGTCGAACGGGAACGCGGCGGCCTGCTCCTCGGTGAACAGCTGCACCGCCAAGTCCCATTGCGGGAACTGGCCGTTGCTGATCGCCTCGAACAGCTCGCGCCGGTGGAAGTCCGGGTCGGCGCCGGCGATCTTGACGGCCTCGTCCCAGATGGTCGATTGCAGGCCCAGCGCCGGCCGCCAGTGGAACTTGACAAAGGTCGACTCGCCCCCCTCGTTGAGCAGGCGGAAGCTGTGGATGCCGAAGCCCTCCATCATGCGCAGCGAGCGCGGCAGCGTGCGGTCCGACATCGCCCACAGCACCATGTGCATGGCCTCCGGGGTCAGCGAGATGAAGTCCCAGAACGTGTCGTGGGCGGTGGCGGCCTGCGGGAAGCCGCGGTCCGGCTCCATCTTGACGGCGTGGATCAGGTCGGGGAACTTGATCGCGTCCTGGATGAAGAACACCGGGATACTGTTGCCGACCAGGTCCCAGTTACCCTCCTTGGTGTACAGCTTGACGGCGAAGCCGCGCACGTCGCGCGGCGTGTCGGACGAGCCGGAGCCGCCGGCCACGGTCGAAAAGCGGGCGAACAGGGGCGTGCGCTGGCCCACCTCGGTCAGCACCTTGGCGCGGCTGAACGGGGCCAGCGATTCGCTCAGTTCGAAGTAGCCGTGCGCCCCCGTGCCGCGGGCGTGGACGATGCGCTCGGGGATGCGCTCGTGGTCGAAGTGGGTGATCTTCTCGCGCAGGATGAAGTCCTCGAGCAGCGTCGGACCGCGCGCGCCGGCGCGCAGCGAGTTCTGGTTGTCGGCAACGGGCAGGCCCTGGTTGGTGCTGAGCGTGCCGTCCGCCTGCCCTTGGTGCCACTCACCGCCGTTGCCGACGCTGGCAGACGGCATGGCGGATGGACTGGTCGCGGCGGCGCCGCCGTTGGCGCCGTTCTGTTTAGCTTTGGACATGTGCAGGCCCTCCGCGAATGAACGACAGCGCGGCGGCTGGTGCTGAATGTGCTTGCATGGGAACGTCTCCTTTGTGTGCGTGCCCAGATAGTGCGGCATTGCAAAGGCGGCGTATGTGCGCAATCGAACGGCGGCGCGAAGATGTCGCGCCGGCTGCCTCAGCCCAGCTTGGCGTGCAGGAAGTCGACCGTGCGCTGCCAGGCCAGCTTGGCGGCGGCGGCGTCGAAGCGCGGCGTGGTGTCGTTGTTGAAGCCGTGCTCGACGCCCGGATAGACGAAGTACTGGTAGGCCACGCCGGCCTCCTTCAAGGCCTTCTCGTAGGCCGGCCAGCCGGCGCGGATGCGCTCGTCGTTGCCGGCGTCGTGGATCAGCAGCGGCGCCTTGATGCGCGCCGTGTCGGCCGGCGCCGGCTGGGCGCCATAGAACGGCACCGCCGCCGCCAGCTCCGGCAGCTCGGTGGCCAGGTAGTTGGCGATGCCGCCGCCGTAGCAGAAGCCGACCACGCCGACCTTGCCGTTGCCTTCGGGCAGCTTCTCCAGCAGGTGCGCGGCGGCGACGAAATCGCCGCGCGTCTTGTTGTTGTCGAGCTTGCCGAACAGGGCGCGCGCCTTGTCCTCGTCGCCCGGATAGCCGCCCAGCGGGAACAGCGCGTCCGGCGCGAAGGCGATGAAGCCGTCCAGCGCCAGCCGGCGCGCGATGTCCTCGATGTGCGGGTTCAGGCCGCGGTTCTCGTGCGCCACCAGCACCAGCGGCAACTTACCCTTGGCCTTGGCCGGCTCGACCAGGTAGCCGCGCGCCGTGCCGTTGCCCAGCGGCGAGGGATACTCGACGAAGCGCGCCTTGACGCGGCTGTCGGCGGCGTCGACGATGGGCGCCGCGAAGCTCGGGCTGAGCGCGCCGAGCAGGCCGGCCGCCGTCGCCCCGCCCACCGCGTACTGCCCCGCCGAGGCGAGGAAGCCGCGCCGCGACAGGCGGCCGTGGACGTATTGGTCGAACAGTTTCAATACTTCGGGATCGAAATCGGCGGCGGTCTGGCGGGCTGGCATGGGGGAATTCCTTTCGTCAATTGATCGATGAAGCGGCGGCGCGCCTGCCAGTGTAGCGCAGCGCGGCCGCGCGCAAACATCGCGCCGGTGGATTTTTTCCATCTATCCATACCCGCTTTCCGAGCAAGGCCGGGGCCGGCCTCAGGCCGACACCGCCCGCCCGGCCGCCGGCGCCTCGTCCCGCGCCGCCGCCTCCTTGCCCGGCAGCGCCACGAACAGCGACAGCAACAACACCGGCACCGCGGCCAACACGCCCCAGATGAAGAAGTGCTGGTAGCCCAGCCACAGCTGGATCTTGCCGCTGACCATGGTCGACAGCACCAGGCCCAGTTGCATGATGCCCGTGCCCAGCGCGTAATGGGCGGTCGGATACTTGCCCGGCGCGACCACCTGCATCATGTACAACACCAGCCCGGTCGAGCCGAAGCCGAAGCCGAACATCTCGACGCAGAGTATGGCGCTGATTTCCAACATGCCGCTGGGCAGGTACACGCTCAGATAGCAAAACGTCAGGTTGGGCGCGTTCATCGCCAGTATCATCAGGAACATCGACTTCCGCAGGCCGCGCCAAGCGCCGAAGTAGCCACCCAGGATGCTGCCGGCGACGAAGGCGACGCTGGCGAAGGTGCCGTAGGCCAGGCCCATGTCGGCGGTGCTCATGCCCAGCCCGCCGTTGCCGCGCGCCTCGATCAGGAACAGCCGGCCGATCGACTGCACCTGCCCCTCGCCGGCGCGGAACAGCACGATGAACACGATCGACAGCCAGATGCCGGGCTTGCGGAAGAAGCTGCCCAACACCTCGGCCGTGGTGCGCGCCACGGTGGCGACGCTGAGCGGCGTGCCGGCGGCCGGCGCCGCGCCCGGCACCGCCCACCAGTGGTACAGCGCCAGCAGGCACAATATGGCGCCGGGCAGCGCCAGCACCAGGCTCCAGGCCGCGTGCACGCCCAAACTAGCCTCCAGCTGGCCGGCCAGCACCACCAGGGCGCCCTGCACGAACAGCTTGCCGCCGTTCCAGAACGTGCCAAGCCAGCCGGCGTAGACGGCCTGCTCGCGCGGCGACAGACTTTGGATGTACAGGCCGTCGGCGGCCACGTCGTGGCTGCTGGAGGCCATCGCCGCCAGCGCCAGCGCGGCCACGCTGAAGACGAAGAAGCCGGGCAGTCGCAGCGTCAGGCCGGCGCCGATCAGCGCCAGCCCGCCCAGCCCCTGGAACAGCACCACCACCGTCTTCTTGTTGCCGCTCAGCTCGAGCAGCGGGCTCCACAAGGGCTTGACCACCCAGGCCAGGCCCAGCAGGCTGGTCCAGTAGGTGATGTCGCCGTTGGCGATGCCCAGGCGCTTGTACATGATGCCGGCCATGACCATCACCACGGCGAACGGCAGGCCCTGGGCGAAATACAAGCTGGGCACCCACCACATGGGCGCCCGCGTCGTAGCGATGTTTGCCTTCACGACGCCGCCTTTCCTGGCATGCCGCCATCGTCGCGATACTGCGCGCTGGCGCCGCGCCTGCCGTCGCGGCCGAAGGCGGCCATGGTCAGCACGCCGCCTTGCCACGCCAGCGGCGCGCGGTACAAGGCCGAGGCCGCGCTCGGCGCGCTGCCGTCGAGCGTATAGCGCAGCGCCAGCCCCGGCGCGGCGATGTTGGCGTGCAACAGACCGTCCTCCAGCGCCAAGCCCGGCGGCGGCAAGCGGTAGCCAAAGCCGCCCAGCCAGCCGTCCAGACGCGGCAGCTCGCGCTGGCCGAGGCGGTTGGCGAACACGTTCCAGTCGGCCGCCATGCGCGCCGCGCGCCGCGCGTCGTCGGCGATGTCGCTCCAGCCGGGGTCGGCCGCCCAGGCCCGCTCGGCCAGCGCCAGCATGCGCGGCAGCAGCAAATACTCGAGTCGTTCGCGGTTGCGCGCGTTCTCGCCGAACAGCTGGCCCTGCAGGCCCAGCACCCGGGCCCGGCCGGCCGCGTCCAGCCGGGTCATCGCGGCGAGCCGCTGCTGGTCGAGCGGCTGGCCGAACACGTCTCGGCGGGCGTCGCGGAAAATGTCGAGCGGGCAGAACTCGAACACCGTGCGCGTCTCGATGAAGCCGCCCCAGTAGTAGCCCGGCTCGGCGGCGTCCTTGGCGTGGGCCAGGTCGAAGTACAGCGCGTTGCCGTTGCCCAGCACGACGGGATAGCCGGCGTTGGCCAACCGGTAGGCGTAGTCCTCGCGCCCGCTGCCCCAGGCGCTGTGCCAGATGTGGGCCTGCACGCCGCCGTCGGCGAAGCGCGGATTGGGCGCCTGCGGCGGCCGCGCGCCCGGCGGCTGGCGCAGCAGCGCCGCCTCCTCCCACACCGCCAGGGCGGCGCCGTGGCCGGCCAGCATGGCGCGGTAGCGCGCCAGGAAGTGTTCGCGCAGCTCGGCCAGCGAAGCGAGGCCGTGCCGGCGCAGGAAGTCTTGGCACAGCGGCGAGCCGGCCCAGGCGCCGTGCGGCACCTCGTCGCCGCCGCCGTGCACCAGCGTCAGGGCCAGGCCGGCCTCGGCGTACATCGCGCGCAGCTCGGCCAGCACGGTGGCGAGGAAGCGGTAGGCCGATTCGCGGCCGATGCACACCACGTTGTCGCGCCACAGCTGCACCGAGGTGTACTGCGAACTGTCGTCCGGGTCGTGCAGCAGGTACTCGTCGGCCAGCTCGGGCCGGCCCTCGGCCAGCAGGCGGCGCTGGCGCCGCTTCATCGACTCGATGGCGGCGCGGGCGTGGCCCGGCAGGTTGATCTCGGCGACGACGGTGATGTGGCGCTGCGCGGCGAAGCGCAGGATCTCGACGAAGTCGGCGCGGCTGTAGTGGCCGCTGCCGGCCGAGGCGCCGGCCGCGCCGGAACCGAACGACGGATACAGGCTGTCGCGCTGGCCGACGCTGAAGCCGCGCCGCGCGCCGTGCTCGGTCAGCTCGGGCAGCGCGGCGATGGCCAGGCGCCAGCCCTCGTCGTCGCTCAGGTGCAGGTGGCAACGGTTGAGCTTGTACATGGCCATGCAGTCGAGCAGGCGCAACAGCGTCTCCTTGCTGGCGAAGTGGCGCGCCACGTCGAACATCATGCCGCGATAGGCGAAGCGCGGCGCGTCGGCCACCCGGCAGTGCGGCAAGGTCAGCGGCAGCGGCGCGCCGGCGCGAGCCTCGGGCGGCAGCAGCTGGCGCAGCGTGGCGATGCCGTTGGCCACGCCGTGCGCGCTGGCGCCGGTGATGTCGACGCCGGCCGGGCCGATCTCCAGCAGGTAGGCCTCGGCCGGCGCGGCGCCGTCGGCCAGCGCCACCGGCCCCAGGCGCAAACGGATGCCGCCGCCGGCGGCCGCGCGCGCCAGGCTCACGCCGGCCACGTCGCGCAGCGCCGCCTGCAGCAGCAAGGCCTCGCGCTCCAGCTCGGGCGGGTGGACGATGTGCGTGTCGGCCCCGATCGGCCAGCCGGCGCCGGCCTGGAACTCGCTGTGCAGCGGCGTCGGCGTGATGCGGCCGTGCTCGGCCTCGGCCAGCAGCGTCAAGCCACGGTTCTCCTCGAAGCGCGAGGCCGGCGTGCTCGACGCCAGCAGGTCGGCCCCGCCCCGGCGGGTTTGCTCGGCGCGGCTGAACGGCACGATGGCCGGATCGCCGATCGGCTCGGCGCGCGCCGCCGCCGTGCCGTCGCCGCGCACCAGATAGAAGCCCAGCGGCGCGTCGGTGGCGCTGATGCACCACTGCGCCGCCGTGTAGCGCAGCACGCGCCTGGCGCCCGGCGCCAGCGCGCCCCAGTCCGGCCCCGGCCGCAGGCGGAACAGGTCGCCGTTGACATGCTCGACGACGGCGCCGCCGCTCACGCCGGCGCCGTCGATCATGCGGCAGGTGTTGAAATACAGCGCCCAGCCGGACGCCGGCAGGGCGGTGGCGCCGTGGTTGGTGATGCCCAGCTCGGCGAGCAGGGTGTCGTCGGCGCGGTTGGCGACGCATTCCCAGGTGATGCCCAGGCTGGCGCCCGTGGTGTGCGGCATGTTCTGCTTCCTCCTACAAGTGGATGGCTTGGCGACAGGCGGGGCGGCGCGCGGCCGCCCCGCCGCCGCATCAGTACTCGACGCCGACACGCAGGCCGAACATGCGCGGATCGTTCCAGGCGCCCTTGATGAAGCCGTTGCTGAAGCTGGCCGAGTTCTTCGACTTGGTGTTGCTCAGGTTCAGCACGTACAGCTCGGCGTGCCAGTACTTCGGCGCGATCAGCTTGATCGACGCGTCCACCGTCGAATAGGCCTTCTGCGAGTCCGAGATGTGCGGATTGTCCAGGTTGCGCAGCGAGAAGTACATCTTGTCCTGCCACTTCAGCGACACCCAGGGCACCACCACGTAGTCGCTGTCGAGCACGATGTTCTGCGAGAAGTTCAGGCCCAGCGTGTACTTCGGCGCCAGCGGCAAATGGTTGCCGGTGACGTCGTAGACGCGCTTGCCCACCAGCGTCGGGTCGCTGCCGCTGTAGACGGCAGGGCAAGGCGCGGCGCCCGCCTCGGCGCGGTAGTCGCAGGCGTAGCCGTCGCTGTAGGTCGGATAGTCGCGCATCTTGGTGTTGATGTAGGAGAACGACGCGCCCAGGCGGGCGCCGCGCCACGGCCGGTAGTCCATCTCCAGCTCCAGGCCGGGGATGTCGACCACGCCGACGTTCTTGGTCATGCCCTTGACGATGACGTCGCAGTTGATGTCGTTGACCGGGCAGGGACCGTCGTGCTTGACCTTGGCCGAGAAGAAGTTGCCCCACTCCTGCTTGTCCTTGTAGCGGCTGTAGAACAGCGTGGCCGACAGGTTCATGCGGTTCTCCAGCAGCTTGCCCTTGTAGCCCAGCTCGAGGTTGGTGACCGTCTCCGGGCCGTAGGGGAAGAAGGTGATGTGCGGGCCGGCCGGGCCGTCGACGCATTGCTTGCCGCCGCAGGCGTCGTCCTGGTCGGCGAAGCCGCCCGACTTGTAGCCGGTCGATAGCGAGGTGTACACCATGTCGTTCGGGTTGAGTTGCTTCATCAGCCCGAGGCGGTAGGTGAAGTGCTTCCAGCTCATCTCGTGGTCGTTCAGGAAGGGCGCCGGATACAGGCCGTAGGCGCCGGTGCCGGCCAGCGGCCCCATGCCCGCCGTCAGGTCGGCGCTGTTGTGCGGCCGGAAGCCGGGCGTGCCCGGCACGCCGGGCTTGAACTGGCCGTTGTAGTAGGCCGCCTTGCTGGCGTCCCAGTCGCCGCCGAACACCTTGCCGTTCTTGTCGGCCTTCGAATCCCAGCTGTAGCGCCCGCCGATGGTGGCGGTCCAGCCCGGCGCGAACTTCCAGTCGGTCTGGGCGAACAAGGCCTTGGCGTCGATCTGCCGGTCCGGCTGGTTGTAGTACTGGCTGATGGCGAAGCCATAGGGCGGGTTGACCATGTACTCCTGGGCGTAGTTGATGGCGTTCTTTTCGTGCATCCAGAAGGCGCCGGCCACGTACTGCAGGGTGTCGAAGTTCTGCTTGAACTGCAGCTCGTGGACGTTGGAGACGTACTTCGAGTCCAGCGTGCGCGAGTTGTTGTCGAGCACCGGCCAGATGCCCCAGTCGCCGGCCGCCGTCAGCGGCAGCCGCGCCGTCACCTGGCTGGCCACCGGATGGTAGCCGGCGTCGTCGTCGGCCTGCTGGCTGCGCTTCTGCACGGCGTGGGCGAAGCCGTACTCCAGCTTGCTCGACGGGCTGATGCTCCAGGCCAGGTTGGAGCGCAGCGTGTCGATCGACATGTCGATCTTGCCCGGCAGGTTGATCTTCACGTCCCACGGCCCGCCGGTGCAGGCGTAGCGGGTGCCGGCGGCCTGCTCGCAGTCCTTCATCATCAGGTTGCCGGCGCCGTTGTTCTGGAAGCGCTCGTAGGCCAGTTGCACCTCCAGCTCGCGGCTCGGCAGCCAGCGCGCCGACAGGCGGCCGGCCCACTCGTTCTTGTTGTTGTAGAAGTCGGCCTTGTCGACCTTGCTGTTGTGGCGCTGGTCGACGTCCGGGATGCCGTCGGCGCGGAAGCCCCTGGACGGCAGGTCGACGTCGGTGAAGTCCTGCGTCTGGTTGATCCAGCCGTCGCGCTTGACCTTCATGAAGGTGGCGCGCAGGGCCAGCGTGTCGCTGACGCCGATGTTCTGCACCACGTTGACCTGGCGCTGGTTGTAATTGCCCAGGTCCAGCTCGCTCTTGCCGTAGGTCTTGCCGAACTCCGGCTTGGCCGGGATGATGTTGATGCTGCCGCCAGTCGAATTGCGGCCGAACAGCGTGCCCTGCGGGCCGCGCAGCACCTCCACCTGGTCCAGGTCGAACATCAGCGCCATCGCGCCCTGCGGCCGGGGCGAGTACATGCCGGCCACGTGCAGGCCGACCGAGGGGTCGGCCGTCTCGGTGAAGTTCTTGGTGCTGATGCCGCGGATGGCGATCTGCACGCCGGAATCGACGGCGGTCGACATCTGCAGGTTGGGCACCGCGCCGGACAGGCCGCGCACGTCGGTGATGCCGGAGCGGGTCAGGCTCTCCTGGTTGATCGCGCTGATCGCCAGCGGCGTCTTCAGCAGCGACGTGGTGTGGCGCGTTGCCGTCACCTTGACCTCCTGGATTTGCTCGGCCGCCTCGGCGGCCCGCGCCGGCAGCGCGTGCAAACAGCAGGCGCCGGCGACGGCGATACTCATCAAGGTTCTTTGCGTCATCAAATCTAACATTTGTCCTATCTCCACTTATCGAATTTTTAATTGTTGACTACTCACCCTTGCCACTACCCCAGCGCGACCCTGCCACCTCCCTCCCCGATGTGTTCGACCTCGCCGCGCCCCTCCAGACAGGCGCGCGCCGCCGCCCTGGCGCTGCATTCGCGGCTGCCGAAGGCGCACAGGTGGCCGGCCAGCGGCGGCGCCGCCGCGTAGCCGTTGCGCAGGCTGACCACCACCAACTGGCGGCCGAAGACCTGCGCCAGGTCGGCCAGCAGCTCGGCCGCCTCGCCTTGCGGAAAGTCCTCGCCCGGCAGCGGATAGTTCTCCACCACCGCCAACACCAGCTGGTCCGGCAGCAGTCGCACGCCGCGCAGCCAGGCGCGCGCGGCGGCGTGGTCGTACACCTGCGGCCAGGCGCTGCCCAGGCCGGCGCCGAGCTGGGCGGCGAAATACTCGAAGGCCGGCACCGCCTGGTTCGGTCCGATGCCGCGGCCGTTGGTCAGCTTGGCGTAGGCCGCCGGCGGGCTGGTCTGCACCACCACCAGCTGGCGCGCCGGCGCCAGCGGCAGGTTGCCGGCCGGGTCGGCCAGCACCTTGACGGCGGCCGCCGCCGCCAGCCGCTCGGTGCGGCGGTGCGCCGCCTCGTCGTAGGGCTGGTGCAGGGCCATGCCGGCCAGGCGGGCCAGCTTGAAGGCCACCACGCGGATGACGATGCGGTCCAGTTCGGCGCGGCCGATGCGGCCGTCGGCCACCGCCGCGACGACGGCGGCGATCATCGCCAATTGCTTGTCGAGGTAGCCACTGTCGTGGTCGTAGTGCTCCTCGGACAGCATAATCATGTCGATGCCCGACTGCAGCGCCAGGATGGCGGCGTCGACCGGCGCGTAGTTGTGCCGGATCGCCCCCATGTTCATGCTGTCGGAGATGACGATGCCGCGAAAGCCCAGGCGGCCGCGCAGCACGCCCTGCAGGATCGGCGCCGACAGCGTGGCCGGGTGCAGCGGATCGATCTGCGGATAGCGAATGTGCGAGGTCATGACCAGCTCGACGCCGGCCGCCACCGCCGCCTGGAACGGCGCCAGGTCCTCGCGCAACAGCGCCGCCAGCGGCTTGTCGACCTGCGGGATCTCGCGGTGGCTGTCGGCCGCCGTGTCGCCGTGGCCGGGGAAGTGCTTGGCGCAGGCCACGATGCCGCCGGCGTGGGCGCCGGCCACCGCCGCCGCGACGTGCATGGAGACCCGCTTGGGCACCTCGCCGAAGGAGCGCGTGTCGATGATCGGCGAGTCGCAGTTCAGGTTGACGTCGGCGCAGGGGCCGAGCACGCAGTTGAAGCCGGCGCTGCGCATCTCCACGCCGAACACCTGGTACATCGCCGCCGTCAGCGTGGTGTTGTCGGCGCTGCCCAGCGCCAGGTTGCCGGGGCCGGTGGTCGACTCCGGCGTCAGCACGCTCCAGGCGCCCTCCTGGTCGACGCCGAGCAGCAGCGGCGGCGCCGAGCGGCGCTGCGCGGCGATGGCGGCCAGGGAGGCGGTCAGCGCGCGCGCCTCGGCGAAGGTGGCGGCGTTGTCCTGGCTCAGGTAGCAGCCGCCCAGGTTGTAGCGCTCGATCAGCGTGCGGGCCGCCTCGGCGTCCTTGCCGGGAAAGGCCAGGATGAACAGCTGGCCGACTTTTTCCTCCAGCGACCAGCAGCCGACGCTGCGCGCGGCCTGGTCGAGAAACGATTCAAACATGTGCGACACTCCAATTTTTAGGCGACAGGAAGCCGGCGCGCTCGCCGGGGGCGGGCGCGGGGCGGTGGAACGGGGGTGGAACAGGTGGCGGGTGGCGGCTAGCGCTTGCGCAGGCGTCCCATGGTCAGCGTCATGGCGCCGATGATGATCAGGCCGCGCAGTATCATCTGCTGGTCGACGTTCAGGCCCATCAGCACCAGGGCGTTGTTGACCATGCCCATGATGAGGGCGCCGACGATGGAGCCGACCACGCTGCCCTTGCCGCCGAACAGGCTGGTGCCGCCGATGATGACCGCGGCGATCACCATCATCAGGTCGTTCTCGCCCAGCGTGTAGCGGGCGCTCTGCATGCGCCCGGCATAGAGGATGCCGGCCAGCGCCGCCAACACGGCGTTGAGCAGCAGCACCTGCAACTTGACGCGCGGCACGTCGATGCCCGAATACATGGCGGCGATCTTGTTGCCGCCGCTGGCCAGCACCTGCTTGCCGAAGGCAGTCTTGCGCAGCAGCACGTGGCCGAGGCCGCCGACCAGCAGCATCCACAACAACAGCACCGGCAGCGGGCCGATGTCGCCCGAGCCGAAGACGAAGGCGAAGCCCTCGTGGTCGAGCGGGATCGACTGCAGCCCGCTGATCCAGCGCGTCACGCCGGCGACGATGCCGCCCATGCCCAGCGTGACCAGGAAGGACGGGATGCCGACGCGCGCCACCAGCAGGCCGTTGAGCAGGCCGCAGGCGGCGCCGGCCAGCAGCGCACCGAGCACGGCGGCGAGCACGCCGTGCGGCAACAGCAGCGCCGCCGTGACCGCCGCCAGCGCCACCACGGCGCCGAACGACAGGTCGATCTCGGCGGCCGACAGGACGAAGGTCATGCCGACGGCCATGATGGCGATCACCGCCGTCTGGCGGGCGATGTTCATCAGGTTGGCGGGGTCGAGGAAGCCCTTGTCGCGCAGCAGCACGGCGAACAGCAACAACAGGCCGGCGAAGACCAGATAGATCAGGTAATTGCGCCAGGCGAAATGCTGGCGCTGCGGCGCGACGACGGCCTCACTGCGGTTGACGACTTGCTCCATCTTTGCTCCCCTTAGAATTGTTATGTGTTGCGCCGCCGGCTCACTGCAACGCCGCCAGAATGCCGGCCGCGCCCTGCCCGGCCGCCAACTGGCCGGCGATGCGGCCGCGCCGCACCAGCAGGGTGTGGTCGCAGACGCCGGCGATATCGTCGTAGTCGCTCGACACCAGCAGCACCGCGTTGCCCTCGGCGGCGAACTGGTCGACGATGCGCAGGATCGCCAACTTGCCCTGCAGGTCGATGCCGGCCATCGGCTCGTCGAGCAGCATGACGCGCGCCGGCGTGCTCAGGCACTTGGCCAGCACCACCTTCTGCTGGTTGCCGCCCGACAGGTAGCGCACCGCCCGCCCGGCGCCGTCGGCGCGCAAGCCCAGGCGGCGCGCCAGCGCCGCCACGCTGCGCCGCTCCTGCTCCGGCACCAGCCAGCGCCACGGCCGCGCCTGGCCGTGGCGCGCCATCAGCACGTTGTCGGCGACGTCGAGCTCGAGCGCCAGGCCTTGGCGCCGGCGCTGCTCCGGCAGCAGCACGATGCCCAGGCCGATCGCCTGGCGCGGCGTGCCTATCGTCACCGGCGCGCCGGCCAGCAGCACCTGGCCCGACTCGACCCGCGCCAGCCCGAAGATTGCGGCGAGGATCTGCGAGCGGCCGCTGCCGAGCAGGCCGGCCAGGCCGACCACCTGGCCCGGATAGACGGCGAAGGAGACGTCGGCCAGCGCCGCCGTGGCCACGTTGCGCAATTCCAGCAAGGGCGTGCGCGGCGCGGCGCCGGCCGCCGAATCCGCCGCCGCAGCAGCAACCGGCGCCGCCGCCGGCCGCGGCGCTCGCTGCGGCCGCTGCTGCCCGGCGGCGCCCGGCGGGCGGCCGGCCATCTCGGCCAGCACCGTGGCGATGCTGGTGGCGGCCACCGCCGCGCAGCTCGCCATGCGGCCGTCGCGCAGCACGCTGACGCGGTCGCAGACAGCGAACACGTCGCCCAGGCTGTGGCTGATGTAGACCACCGCCACGCCCTGCCCCTTCAGGCGGCGCAGCAGCGCGAACAACAGCGCGCTCTCGCGCGCCGACAGCGCGGCGGTCGGCTCGTCGAGGATGAGGACGCGGGCCTGGCGCGCCACCGCCTTGGCGATCTCCAGCAACTGCTGCTCGGCGGCGCTCAGTTCGGCGACGCAGCGCCAGGGGTCGAGGGCGATGCCCAGCTCGGCCAGCAGGCGGCGCGCCGCGCCAGCCAGCGCCGCCTCGTCCAGCCAGCCGGCGGCACTGCACGGCCAGCGCGCCATGAACAGGTTTTCCGCCACGCTCATCGAGGCGATCAGGCTCAGCTCCTGGTACACCATGGCGATGCCGGCGCGGCCCGCCGCGCGCGGCGAGGAGAAGTTGACCGCCGCGCCGAACAACTCCAGCGTGCCGCCGTCGCGCTGGTGGCAACCATTGAGCAGCTTGACCAGCGTCGACTTGCCGGCGCCGTTGCTCCCCACCACGGCATGCACCTCGCCGGCGGCCAACGCGAAGTCCACGCCGTCGAGCACCAGGTTACCGTCGAAGCCCTTGCGCAGGCCGCGCGCGCGCAGCGCCGGCGCCGCGCCCGCGCCGCTCAGGGCGAGGTCCACGGCCGCCGTCACTGGCGCGCCTCGAGCGCCTTGCGCAGCGCCGCCGGCGCCGGCCGGCGCAGCGCCAGCGGCCACTGCTCGGCCAGGTTGGCCGGCGTCACCGGCGTCGCGGCGTAGGTGACGAAGGCCGGCGTCGGCCGCCCCAGCATGGCCAGCGCGCCCATCGTCGCCAGGCTGCGGCCCATGTCGTAGGGCATGTCGCTGACGATGCCGGCCATGTTGCCGCGCTTGACCATGTCCAGCGCGTTGGCCGCGCCCAGGTCCATCGTCACCACCTTGACGTCGCGCCGTCCCGCCGCGCGCAGCGCCGCCGTCACGCCCTCGGCGATCAGGTCCCACGGCGCGTAGATCGCCTTCACCCTGGGGTGCTGGGTCAGAATGGCAGCGGCCACCACCTCGCCGTCGTTGGGATTGGCGATGCCCGGCGCGGCCACCACGCGGATGGCCGGATAGCGGGCCAACTCGCGGCGCACGGCGGCGTCGCGCTGGTTGGTGACGAAATAGTTGGCGGCGTGGTGGATCACGGCCACCTCGCCGCTGCCGCCGATGCTGTCGGCCAGCAGCTTGGCCGCCGCCGCCCCCATGCCGGGCAGATCGTCGGTGACGATGCCGGCGTAGTCGCGGCCGTGGCGGAAACCCTGCGGCGCGTTGCTGATGAAGACCAGCTTGGCGCCCTGGCGCAGCGCCTGGCGGAAGGCCACCGCGCCCGACACCGGGTCGATGACCAGCGAGACGATGATGTCCGGCTTGAGCGCCAGCACGGTCTCCAGATCGCTGCGCTGCTTCTTCGGGTCCATTTCGGCGTCCGTCTGCGCCACCACCTTGATGCCCAGCTCCTTGAACACGGCGCCGGCGCCAGCGCACAGCGCCCGGGAAAACTCCGAGCTGGTGTGCATCAGCAAGGCCGCCGTGTAGCCGCGCCCGCGCAGGGCCGCCGCGTCCTCGGCGCCAAGGCGCACCTGGCCGGGCGCCGTGGCCGCCTCCCCCGCCGGACCTGCCGGCAAGGCGGCCGCCGTCGCGCCGTTGGCGCCCAGCAGCGCCAGCAAACACAGTCGTCGTGCCTTGCGCATGAAACCAGCGTAGATACCAATTTGCATCTCTCGGTCCTTAAAGGGGGAGGAGTTTCGGTGGTGCCGCCCAGTATAACTAGGTGTTGATGGGTGTAGTATAGGTGTTTTATGGGTAGTGTCAACAATTTAATGCCTATTTACCACTTTATTGGTCTATAGGTGGTATCTCAAGCAGGCTAATCGTGGCTTGCCGCCGCCGCGCCCGCCGCAGGCGCCGCGATTGAATCGCCCGGCCGGCCGCCGGCTGGGCTAAAATGGCCGTTGTCGCAGGCCCTACGCACACCATGAACGAAGATCGCAACGCCCAACTCATCCATCAGCTCGAACTGAAGATCAAGTCGTTTCAGTACGTATTGGCGCACCGCCACATCTTCGTCATCAGCTTTTTGAGTTCCGGCGCCATCCTCACCCACAACTACCCCTCGCACGAGAACGCGACCGAGTTGGAGCACTTCGGATTTTTGATCGGCCACGACAACCTGGCCGCCATCAAGGCGCTGGTCAAAACCTCGGTCAGCGGCGCCGACGGCTGGAAGTTTTTCAACCGGGAGTTGAAGCTGCACCTGTTCCGCGTGCAGCAGGACCTATGGCACATCGAGGTCGGCACGCAGGAGGAGGAAACGGACGAGCGCTATCCGAACCCGGACTTCGCCAAGTTCTACAGCCTGACCGAGACGCTCACCGAGTTCCGCGAGTGGCAGAACGGCGGCGAGATCGAGGAGGTGCTCGAGCGCATCAGCAGCCAGCACCTGCCGCAGATCCGCCAGGTCAAGGCGTCGATCCAGGACCCTATTTTGCTGATGTGTTTGGATCTGATCGAGGGCATCGTCGCCTCCGCCGTCAGCGACGACGACGCGCTCGACGCCAACATCTACGCCCTGCTGACGCCGTCCGAGATCCAAGTGGCCAAGTTCATCAAGGTCGGCAAGTCGACCAAGGAGATCGCGCAGAGCCTGAGCGTGGCCTCGAAAACGGTGGAGAACCACCGCAACAGCCTGCGCAACAAGCTGGGGCTGACCAACAAGGGCATCAACCTGCGCAACTATCTGATCAGCCTGTCCAACTAGGCAGGCGCCCCGCCCTCACTCCTGCAGCAACACCACCACCCCGGCACTGATCGACTTGGCCACCGCCAGCGCGTCCCAGTTGGTCAGGCGGATGCAGCCGTGCGACTGGGTCTTGCCGATGTTGGCCGGCTCCGGCGTGCCGTGGATGCCGTAGTGGCGCTTGCTCAGCTCTATCCACACCACGCCGACCGGGTTGTTCGGCCCGGCCTCGATCTTGGCCGCCAGCTCGCCCGGCTTGGCGTCCCAGAACAGCTTGGGGTTGTACTGGTAGACCGGGCGCATGGCCACCGCCCTCACCTGCCACTGGCCGGAGGGCAAGGGATCGTGGGCGCTGCCGGTGCTGGCGGGGAACTGGGCGAACGGCGTGCCACCGGCGTCGAGCAGGGTCAGCGTGCCCTCGACGCTGTCGACCAGGATCTTGGCCGCCTTCGGCAAGGGCGCGGCGGCGGCCACGTTGGGCACCAGGATCTCCTCGCCGCCCCGGCTCAGCGTCTTGCCGGGGTTCAGCCGCCGCAGCAGGGCCGGGCTGCAATGGAAGCGCTCGCCCAGCGCCTCGAGCAGGCTGCCGTAGCCCAGCGCGCTCAGCTTGCTCTTGGCCGCCATGCCGGCCGGCACCGGCACATACGGCCCGGCGACGTCCTGCGCGCTCAGCACGTAGCTGGCCAGGATCGGCGCCTGGTCGGCCGCCAGCAGCGCCCAGGTGGCGGCGTCGACCACGCCGCTCAGCGGCAGCTGCTTGAGCTTCTGGAAGCCGATGATGGCCTGGCGCAGGTTGCTGCCGAAGGCGGCGTCGATCTCGCCGGAGGCGTAGTGGGCGCGGTCGAGCAGCACCTGGGCGCGCAGCACGTGCGCGCCCTTGGCCTTGGGCACCACCGGGGCGGAGAGTTGGGCGGCGCTCAGGCCGTTGAAGGTCAGCAGCGAGTTGTCGGCCGCAGCCGGCGACGGGGACGGCGACGGGGACGGCGACTGGGACGGGGCGGCCAGAACCTGGCCGGAAAGGACGGCGGCGAGCGCCATGCCGCGTAACAATGAAAAGGAATTCAAACAAATGCTCAAGTTGGTTTCAGGGACAGAAACTGCAAGCGCATTCTAGCCTTTGGCACGCCGAACGGCGGGTTTTAATCGTGCGCGGGGGCAACGGTGTTGCGCCGCCGCCAATCAACCACCGGCGAAAACGGCCAGCGACAGGGGCTTGCCGTCGGCGCTCAGCTTGCCGCCCTTGAACTGGATCGTCATGCGCAGCTCGTTGCGCTCGACGCGGGCGAACCCGCCGCCGACCAGCTTGCCGATGAGCTTGGCGGCCACCGCGTCGCTGCTGGCGCGCAGCTTGGTCTCGTCCATGTCGGCGCCGAAATGCGGGCGCGCCATGACGTAGGCCAGATCCTTCGCCAGCTCGACGGGCACGCGCAGGTCGATGTCGGCGACCATTTTCTGCAACAGCACGCCGGGCGTCGCCACGTCGTCCTCGCGCAGCTGGTCGAAGCTCAGGCGCGCCTTCAGCGCCGCCTCGTTGCCGTTGTAGCGCGCGCTCAGCTCGTCGACGATCATCACCACGCCCTGGGTCAGCGTGGTCTTGAGCAGGCGCTCCCACAGGGGCTGCATGAGGCCGCCCCGCTCGTCGGCGGACACCCGGCCGAACACCACCGCATGCAGGCCACGACGGAAATCGCTCAGCGCCGCCGTGTTGACGTTGAGAATGCGCAGCTTCAGACTCACATCCTGCACCGGCAGCGGCCCCGGTTTGACCACGATGGACTGTGCCGCCAGCTGGTAGCGCAGCTCTGTGACCGCGCCGCGCTGGCGCATGTCCGAACGCAGTTCCAGGCCCTGGATGGTGCCGCTACGGCCCTTGTCCACGTCGCTGGCGGCGCCGGCCGGGCCGCCCTCGGCGCTGCGGGCGGAATCGGCCGTTGCGGCCGTTGCGGCCGGCGTGGCCGGCGCGTCCAGGCCGCCGAACATCAGCGTGCCGATGCGATAGCGTTCGCTGCCGTACCAGAGCCCGCCGGGCGCGCGGGTTTGCTTGCTGTCGTAGAACATGTTGGCGCCGAGCAGGGAACTTCCCTCGTTCAACACCGACACCAGCTTCCACTCGGCGCTGCCGCGCTGCCTGGTCTCGGCCTTGTTGCGCAACAGGTCCAGCTTGAAGGCCGACCAGCTGTAATTGCTGCCGCTCGGCGATAGATAGCCGCGTCCGGGGAAACCGAGGCGGTAGCGGGTGGCGCCCTTGCCGGCGGCCACGCCGCTGAACTCGAAGGGCCGCTGGTCGCCGAACACCGACTGCAGATTGCGCCGGGTAGCGGGGCTGTGCTCGAACTGCCGGTAGTTCGCCAGCGCCTTGGCCAGCGTGTCTTCCGGCCCCAACAAGGCGCCCAGGTCGTGGGCGGCGCCGATGGCGGTGGCGAGCAACTCGCCATGGTCGAAGCGCGTGCGCTGCGGCGCGGGCGGCGCCGCCTCCACGGCCGGCGCAGGTGGCGGTTCTGCGGCGAACGCCGGATGGCCGGCCAGCAAGGCGCCGGCCAGCAAAAATATCTTGTTCAAAGCGATCCTTTGGTCAAAAAACGTCCCGCCGACGGCATAGCGGCAACTGCCGCGCGCGCCTTGTCACTTGGAGGGAAATGGCGGGCGGCCGTGGCCGCCCGCCGCGCCGGTTTATTACTTGGCGCGCTCGACCGACACGCCCGGCGGCAGCGCCGGATAGCTGCGGCGGAAGTTGTGCGTCATCGGCGAGCCGACCGGCTTGCCGTCCTTGCTGGCCGGCGTCCAGCGGCAGGCCTTGACGGCGGCAATGGCCGCCGCGTCGAACTCGGCCACCTCGCTGCCCTGCACCACGGTGATCTTGCCGGCGCGGCCGTCGGCGCCGATGTCGTACTGCAGCGTCAGGTTCTTCGCCGCCGCGTTGACGGGGAACTCCGGCCAGTGGCATTTGCCCGGCACTTCGGCCGGCGGCGTGATCGGTCCGCTCATCAGCGCGTCGAGCAGCGGCAGCGTGATGGTCTTGCCGTTGACCACCAGTTTGCCGTCCTTGAAGACGATGCTCGAACGCAGCTCGTTTTTCTCGATGCGGGCGTAGCCGTCGCCGACCAGCTTGCCGATGACCACGTTAGCCATGCTCTCGGCGGCGTCCGCCACCTCGTTCTCGAAGCTCGGCTCGGCGCTGCGCGGCGCCAGTTGCCTGCGCGCGAGCTGGCCGGAGACGTCCTTGACCAAGGCCAGGGGCAGGCGGATCTCGGCGCGCGCCACCAGCTTTTTCAGCAGGCGGATCGGCGCGTCGAAGTCGGCGTCGACCACCTGCTTGAAAGCGAAGCTGCCCTTGAGGGCCACCTTGCTGCCCTTGTAGCTGGCGCTCAGGTCGTCGATCTCCAGCGCCGCGCCCTGCTTGATCAGCGACTTGCCGAAGCGCTTCATCACCTCCAGCATGGCCAGTTGCTGCTCGGCGGCCGGCTGCTTGCTACGGTTCAATTCCTGCAACTCGCGGTTGAACGCAGCCAAGGTCGCCGTGTCCATGTTCAGCACGCGTAGGGCGAGGTTGGATCGCTCGACCTGCTGCTCGGCGACGCTGATCGAATCGATGCCGATGCGGTAGGCCAGGTTGCTGGCCTTGCCGCGTTGCGCCAGGTCGAAGTCGAACTCCACGCCCTTCAGCCAGACCGGGCCGGTGGTGCTCCCGCGCGCCGCGCCGGATTGGCCGGGGCTGGCCACCGTGGCGTTGGCCGAGATGGCGCCGTCGCCGTCGAGCATAACGCCGCCAACGCGCATGTGCTGCTTGCCGTACCAAATCTCGCCGGGTCCACGGCTCTGCTTGCCTTCGTAGCTGACGTCGCGCACCGCCACCGTCATGTCCTGGCCGACAGCGATCAGCGACGACCAGTCGCCGCTGATGCTGCGCCGCTTGTCGCCCTTGTCGCTCAGCACGGCGAGGGTCAGCGCGCTCCAGTTGACGTTGGTGCCGCCCGGCGAGACGTAGTTGTGGGCCGGCAGCGTCAGGACAAAGCGCGTGCCGCCTTTCGACAACGGTGTACTGACCATCTCGAAGGGATGCTCGCTACCGAACACGGCCATCAGCTTCTTCCTGGTGTCCGGCGTAAACTCGAAGCGCCGGTAGCGCTCGGCCGCCTTGGCCAGGTCTTCGTCGGCGCGGAATTCGCCCTTCAGCTCGAGCGCGGCCGCGCTCATGGCGTCGATGAACTCGGATTGCGCCTGCGGCGACGGTGCGGCGGCGGCGGCCGTGACTGGGGCGGCGGCGACGGCGGGGTAGCTGGCCAGCGCGGCGCTCAGTGCGCCCGCCAACAGGAATGATTTTTTCAAGAAAATGCCCTTCGAATAAGATAGGAGACGCTGCCGCCGGCTAGGCGGCGGCAGCGGATTCTAGCTATTTATTCATAGGAAGAAATACGCGAATTGTCACACACATGTTAAATACCCGCGCTGAGCGGCCGCGCTCAGTCCTGCTTCGGATACGGGCTCTTGCCGCCCTCGGCGATGAAGGCGTCGATGCGCGCCTCCAGCACCGGCAGCGGCACCGAACCGAGTTGCAGCACGGTGTCGTGGAAGTGGCGGATGTCGAACTTGGCGCCCAGCGCCGCCTCGGCCTTGCGGCGCGCTTTGAAGATGGCCATCTCGCCCAGGTAGTAGGACAGCGCCTGGCCCGGCCAGGAGATGTAGCGGTCCACCTCGGTCTCGATCTCGTGCTCGGACAGCGCCGTGTTGTCGTGCAAATAGGCCTGCGCCTGGGCCCGCGTCCAGCCCTTGGCGTGGATGCCGGTGTCGACCACCAGGCGCGCGGCGCGCCAGGCCTGGTAGCTGAGCATGCCGAAGGTCTCGTACGGCGTCTCGTAGATGCCCATCTCGCTGCCCAGCCGCTCCGCGTACAGCGCCCAGCCCTCGCCGTAGGCCGAGATGTAGGCGCGGCGGAACGGCGGCCGGCCCTTCTGCTCCATCGCCACCGGCATCTGGAAGGCGTGGCCGGGGGCCGACTCGTGCAGCGTCAGCGCCGGCAGGCTGTACAGCGCGCGCGCCGGCAGGTTGTAGGTGTTGACCAGGTAGACGCCCGGCCCGCCCCGGCCCGAGGTGTAGAACGGCGCCAGGTCGGCCGGCACCGGGGTGATGGCGAAGCGGCGCCGTGGCAGGTAGCCGAAGTACTGCTCGGCCTTGGCGTCGAACTTCTTGGCGATGTGGGCGGCGCGCATCATCAGCTCCTCCGGCGTGCGCGCGTAGAAGCGCGGGTCGGTGCGCAGGAACTGCAGGAAGGCCGGCAGCTCGCCGGCGAAGCCGGTCTGGCGGATGGTCTCGCCCATCTCGGCGCGGATCTTGGCCATCTCGTCGAGGCCGATCTGGTGGATCTGCACCGCGCTCAGCGCCGTGGTGGTGTACTCGACGATCTTGGCCTGGTAGTAGGCCTTGCCGTCGGGCAGGCTCTCGGCGGCCAGCGCCTCCTGCGCCCGCGGCACATACTCCTCGCGCATGAAGCGCAGCAGCGCGCCATAGGCCGGCTGCACGGCCTCGCCGATCACCTTGGCGGCGGCGGCGCGCAGCGCCGCCTGCTCGGCCGCCGGGATGGTCGCCGGCATCTGCTTGAACGGCGTGTAGAACACCGTGTCCTGCGCCGTCTTGGCCTCGGTCACCGAGCTGATCGAGGCGTCGCGCCCGCTCAGCGTGACCTTCGGCGGCGTGAAGCCGCGCCGCAGGCCGGCGCGCATGTTGGCCGTCTCCTCGCCGAAGTAGCGCGGCACGTCGGCCAACTGCTTGAGGTAGTCGCGGTACTCGGCGGCCTTGCTGAAGTGCTTGCGCGCGCCGTCGGCCAGGTTCGACCAGAAGGCCGAGTCGGCGTTGAGCGGCTTCTCGAACTCGCGGAAGCGCTGGTCGGCGACGAACACGGCGATCTGCGCGCGGTAGACCGCGTAGTTGACCCGCTCGGCGGCCGACAGGCTGGCCGGGGCGATGCCGTCGAGGCGCTTCAACACGCCCTGCCAGTAGGCCAGGCGGGCCCGCTGGGTGGCCGGGTCGACCCGTGGCAGGTCGGGCCGCACGCCGTTGTCGTCGTCCTCCTCGTCCTCCAGGTGCTGGCCCAGCCGCCATTGCCACTCCTGCGTGTAGATCGCCTTGAAGCGGGCGTCGGCCCGGCCGGCGCCCTGGGCGGCGGCCGCTTGCGCCGGGGCGGCGGCGGCCAACAATATGCATGCGCCGGCGAGGGCGGCGGCTAACTTCTTATCCATGGTTCTCCTGTGGGTGACAACGAACGAAGACGGCGGCGGCCCGGTCGGGCGCGCCGCCTACTGGTCGAACAGCTTGCGCGGTTGGCGCAGCAGCGCGGTGAAGGCCGGCGCGGCGAGCGGACGGCTGAAGTAGTAGCCTTGCATCTCGTCGCAGCCGCGCTCGGCCAGGAAGTCGACCTGGGCCCGCGTCTCGACGCCCTCGGCGATGACGCGCAGGTTCAGGTTGTGCGCCAGCGAGATCACCGACAGCGCGATGGCGGCGTCGTTGGCGTTGGTGGTGACGTCGTCGACGAAGGACTTGTCGATCTTCAGCACGTCGATCGGGAAGCGCTTCAGGTAGCCCAGGCTGGAATAGCCGGTGCCGAAGTCGTCGAGCGAGATCGAGACGCCGATGTCCTTCAGGCACTTGAGCGCGGCGACCGCCTTGTCCGGGTCGCCCATCACCGTGCCCTCGGTGATCTCCAGGCCCAGGTTGGCCGGCGCGACGCCGAAGCGGCGCAGGGTGGCCTCGACGAAGGCCACCGTGTTGTCGTGGCCGAACTGGCCGGCCGACAGGTTGACGGCCACCTTGATGTCGCCCAGGCCCTCGTCGTGCCACAGCTTGATCTGTGCGCAGACGCTCTCGAGCACCCACTCGCCGATGGCGGTGACCATGCCGTACTCCTCGGCCAGCGGGATGAAGCGGTTGGGCGGCACCTTGCCCAGTACCGGGTTGTCCCAGCGCAGCAGCGCCTCGGCGCCCAGCAGCTCGCCGGTGCGCAGGCACATCTGCGGCTGGTAGTGCACCTCGAACTCGTCGCGCGCGATGGCGCCGCGCAGCTGCGCCTGGATCGCCAGCTTGTCGCGGATCTCGGCGTCCATCCGCTCGGTGAAGAAGGCGTAGTGGTCGCGCCCGGTCTCCTTGGCGCGGAACAGCGCCGTGTCGGCGTTGCGCACCAGCTCGTCGAGGTCGACCCCGTCGCTCGGGCTGACGGCGATGCCGATGCTCGAGGTCAGCGAGATCTGCTGGCCGCCGATGGCCAGCTCGCGCCGCAGCCCGGCCAGCACGCGCTGCGCCAGCGCCAGCGTGCGGCCCAGCGCGACGTCGTCCTGCAGGATGATCTGGAACTCGTCGCCGCCCTGGCGGGTGACGGTGTCGCCCTCGCCCACCGCCTGGCTGAGGAAGCGCGCCACCACCTGCAGCGCCTGGTCGCCGACCTGCGGGCCGAAGGAGTCGTTGATGCTCTTGAAGCGGTCCAGGTCGAGGCACATCACCGCCACGCACTGGCCCTCGCGGCGCGCCGCCGCCATGGTGTTCTCGAAGCGCTGGCGCGCCAACAGGCGGTTGGGCAGGCCGGTCAGGGCGTCGTGGTTGGAGAGGAAGTCGATCAGGTGCTGCTCGGCCTTGCGTTCGGTGATGTCCATGAACACGGCGACGTAGTTGACCACGGCGCCGGCGCCGTCCTTGACGCAGGAGACGCTGAGCAGGCCGGGGTAGGTGTCGCCGCTCTTGCGCCGCGCCAGGATCTCGCCCGACCAGTGCGCCGTCGTCTGCAGCGCCTGCAGCAGCAGTTGCAGGGCGGGCGCGTTCTGCTCGCCGGCGTGCAGCAGGCGCACGCTCTGCCCCACCACCTCGGCCGCGCTGTAGCCGGAGATGCGGGTGAAGGCCGGGTTGCTGGCGGCGATGACGCCGGCCGTGTCGGTGATGACGATGGCGTCCTGGGTCGCCTCGAACACTTGGCCGGCCAGGCGCAGGAACTCCTCGTTGGCGCGGCGCCGCCCGACCTCCTGCTCGAGCGAGGCGGCCAGCTCGGCCAGCTCGGCGGTGCGCTCGGCGACGCGCTGCTCGAGCAGGCCGCGCTCGGCCGCCAACGCCTTCTGCGCCCGGCCCAGGCGCACGTGGGCGTCGGTGCGGGCCAGGATCTCCTCGCTCTGGAAGGGCTTGGGGATGAAGTCGACGGCGCCCAGCGCGAAGCCGCGCACCTTGTCGTCGGTGTCGTGCTGGGCCGACAGGAAGATCACCGGCACCTGGCGCAGCTCGGCCGACTCGGACTGCTTGAGCCGGCGGCACACCTCGAAGCCGTCGATGCCGGGCATGCGGATGTCGAGCAGGATCAGCTCGGGCGGGCGCGACTGCGCCGTCCACAGCGCCAGCTCGCCGTTGGGCGCCTGCCGCACGTAGTAGCCGGCCTCGGTCAGCAGGTCGCTCAGCAGCTTGAGCGAGGCCGGCGTGTCCTCGACGATCAGCACTTCGCCCTTGGTGTGTTGTTCCGACAAATCCCGATGCATGTAGCGCTCTTTCTGCCTAAAATCGATCCAAACAGGGTGTTCCACCCGCCATCATATACCGCCCCGGCCGGGCGCAGCCGGACGGCCGCCCGGCAGCCCAGACCATCAGGCGCTCAGGCGCTCAGGCGCTCAGGGCCAGCGGCCCGGCCTCCTCCAGCAGCGCGCACAGCTGCGGGTACTGGTGCAGCCGCAGCATGTGCTCGATGCGGCCGACCAGCACGGCCTGCTCGGCCGGCAAGGGCTCGAGCAGCGCCGCCACGCGCGCCAGGTTGAGCTCGCGCACGGCGCCGCGCAGGCTGGCGCGCAGCGCCGCCGGCAGCGCGGCCAGGTCGGCGCGCGACAGCGGCCCGCCGGGCAGCCCGGCGCCGTGGCTGGGCCGGCGCAGGAAGTGCAGGCCGAGCTGCTGCTCGAGCAGCAGGTACAGCGCCTCCTGCTCGACCGGCTTGCGCATGAACTCGTCGGCGCCGGCCTGCAGCGCCTCCGCGCGCTCCTCGGCGTAGGCCGAGGCGGTCAGCATGACGATGCGCGGCTGCACGACGGCGCCGTTGGCGCGGATGCGCCGGGTCGCCTCCAGGCCGTCGAGCTCGGGCATGCGCCAGTCCATGAACACCAGCTCGGGGCCCCACTGGTCGACCTCGGCCAGCGCCCGCAGGCCGTCGCCGGCGCTGCGCAGCTCGAAGCCGAGCGGGCCGAGCAGGCTGCGCAACAGGGCGCAGCCGTCCTCGTTGTCGTCGACGATCAGGATGCGCCGGCCGCGCTGCTCGGCCGCCAGCGCCGCCACCTCGAGGCCCGGCTCGAGCGGCAGGCTGCTGGCCACCTCGACCGGAATGGCGAACTGGAAGCAGGCGCCGTGGCCCGGCGTCGACTGCACCGTCAGCTGGCCGCCCATCAGCGCGACGAACTCGCGCGAGATGGTCAGGCCCAGCCCGGTGCCCTCGCGCGCGCCGCCGCTGCCGGCCTGGATGAAGGGCTCGAAGATGCGCTGCTGGTCCTCGGCGGCGATGCCGGGGCCGGTGTCGAGCACCGCGCAGGACAGCTCGCAGTGGCCGCCGCGCTGGGCGCCGCGCACCCGCAGGGTGACGCTGCCGCGCTCGGTGAACTTGACCGCGTTCGACATCAGGTTGAGCAGCACCTGGCGCAGCTTGGTGCCGTCGACGCGGGCGCCGGCCGGCATGCCGGCGCAGTCGAGCACCAGCTCGACGCCGCCCTGGCCGGCGCGCATGCTGACCATGTCCATCACCTCCTGCATCATCTCGGCCAGGTTGACCACCTCGGTCTGCAGCACGGCGCGCCCGGCCTCGACCTTGGACAGCTCGAGGATGTCGTTGATCAAGGTCAGCAGGTGGTGGCCGGAACGGTGGATGATGGCCAGGTTGCGCTTCTCGTCGGGCAGCATGTTCTTCGAGTCGGCCATCAGGCGCGAGAAGCCGATCACCGAGTTGAGCGGGGTGCGCAGCTCGTGGCTCATGTTGGCCAGGAAGATGCTCTTGGCCTGGTTGGCCGCCTGCGCCTGCAGCACCGCCACCGACAGCGCGGCGGTGCGCTCGGCCACCAGCTCCTCGAGGTGGATGCGGTGGCGCCGCAGCTCCTGCTCGGCCACCTTGTGCGCGGTGATGTCGTAGTTGACGCCGACCATGCGCACCGGCCGCCCCTCGCCGTCGCGGAAGGTCATCGCGTCGGCCTTGATGAAGTGGACGCTGGCGTCGTCCCAGATGATGCGGCATTCGATGTCGAACTCGCCGTCGCCGGCCAGCGCCTGGTCGAGCATGGCGCGGGCCGGGATGGCGTCGTCCGGGTGGACCATGCGGACGAACAGCTCGAAGGGCTTGTCGACGCGCTGGCCCTCCTGGCCGTACAGGCGGTACATCTGCTCGTCCCACACCACCTCGCCGGTGAGGATGTTCCAGTCCCAGATGCCGATCGCCGCCGCGCTGCTGGCGATCTGCAGCCGCTCCTCGCTGGCGTGCATGGCGACGTAGCGGCTGTCGAGCAGGGCGACCATCTCGCGGATCGAGCTGTTGAGCGTGCGCAGCTCGCCGAAGAACCAGTCGCGCGGCGGCGCCGCGCCCGGGTTCAGGCCGGCCTTGACGTTGGCGGCGTAGCGGCCGATGGTGGTCAGCGGCTTGAGGATCAACTGCCACAGCAACAGGTACAGGCTGAGCACCAGCGTCACGTCGAGCACCAGGATCATGCCGCCGATGGCGTACAGGCGCTGGCGCAGCTGCTCGAGCAGCACCTCCGGC
The DNA here is from genome assembly GCF_900114705.1 of Rugamonas rubra. GTDB lineage: Bacteria > Pseudomonadota > Gammaproteobacteria > Burkholderiales > Burkholderiaceae_D > Rugamonas > Rugamonas rubra. Next base: position 81,693 of record NZ_FOTW01000022.1, on the reverse strand, counting down.
GAGGCGTAGACGCTGATGCTGCCGATGGTCTGGCCGCCGGCGTTGATCGGCCGCTTCTCCACCAGCAGCTCGGCGCCGGCCGGCAGCTGCTCGGCGGCGTCGAGCTGGCCGGCGGCGTTGCGGACCAGGATGTAGGGATGCTTGCTCGAGCTCGGCTGCACCACGCTGGCGTGCAGGTCGCGGTTGCTCAGGCCGCTCTTCATGATGGTGACGATCTGCGTCTCGTCGAAGTTCCAGGCCGGCAGCGCCACCGCCACGGCCAGCTCGTCGGCGCTGGTCGACAGCGTCCTGTGCAGCTGCTGCCAGCGCTGCGCCTTCTCCAGCTCGTAGAAATACAGGGCGAAGGTGGTCAACACCACCGTCACCACGGCGGTCAGCGCGACGCTGACGAACAGCGCGATGGAGATGCGGCCGGAACGGCTAGCGGGCGGGTTCAATATGGTGGGCCGATTCAGGTGGGGTTGCCGGATGATCCATGTTCTTGCCCAAATCATAGGTTCTATTGCCGGGCAAGTCCAATTAATTGTTGCCCGGGAGGATCATCCGGCGACAGCGCTGTCGGCGCGCTTGACAAACCCCGGCCCGGGCCGTCCGCCGCCCGGGCGCGGCGGCGCTGGCGCGCTTTTCGCTTTCACCGAACTCAGCCAGCCAACCAGGAGACCGCCATGGACCGCACCGCCCGCCCCGCCAGCCTGTTCAACCTGCTCAGCGTGCTCAACCCGGCCAAGCCGGCCGGGCTGCTGCTCCGCCCGGCCCGGTCCGCGCGCCCCGCTGCCGCGCCGAGCGCCGCCGCGCCGCTCGCCTGCCCTACCCTCCGGCGCCGGCCGTGCCGCCGGGGCCGGCCGCTCGGCGCCACCGCCTCCCTGGCCTTTGCCGCCCTGCTCTGCGCCGGCCCGGCCAACGCCAACCTGCTGACCTACAGCGCCGTGCTGTCCGGCGCCAACGAGGTGCCGGCCAACGCCTCGCCGGGCGGCGGCAACGTGCTGCTGGTGATCGACGACCAGGCCGACACCATGCACCTTGAAGTGAGCTTCTCCGGCCTGCTGGGGCAGACCGGCGCCGCCCACATCCACTGCTGCACGGCGGCCCCGCAGGCCGGCAACGCCGGCGTCGCCACGCCGGTGCCCAGCTTCCCCGGCTTCCCCGCCGGCGTCACCGTGGGCAGCTACGCCGCCAATTTCAACCTCGGCAACCCGTCCGCCTACAACCCGGCCTTCGTCACCGCCCTGGGCGGCGTCGGCAACGCCCGCGACGCCCTGCTGGCCGGCCTGGCCGACCGCAGCGCCTACTTCAACATCCACACCAGCCTGTTCCCGGCCGGCGAGATACGCGGCTTCCTCGTGCTGCAACAAGAGATCCCCGAACCGGGCGCGCTGGCCCTGCTCGGCATCGGCCTGGCGGCGCTGGGCTATACTTGTAAATCACGCAGGGATTTACCTATTCCCCGCATCTGAGGAGCACACCATGCTGGCGATTCGCCTACCGGAAGAGATCGAGGCCCGGCTCGACAAGCTTGCCAAGCGCACCGGGCGCAGCAAGACATTTCATGCCCGAGAAGCTATCTTGAAGCATCTGGACGATCTGGAAGACCTGTATTTGGCGGAGCAAATCGTCCGACGTATTCGTAGCGAAGAAGAGCACACCGCCACGTTAGACGATGTCGAGGCGCGCCTTGGTCTGGCGGATTAGCTTCTCGGCCAGCGCAGAGAAACAGCTCGGAAAACTGGATCGCCCGGTCGCGCAACGCATACTTACCTTCCTGCGCGAACGGGTGGCCGTTCTCGACGATCCGCGCGCCATCGGTGAAGCCCTCCACGGCGGCGAGTTGGGGGAATTCTGGAGATATCGGGTCGGCGACTGGCGCCTTATCTGCGAGATTCAGGACAAGAAAATTCTGATCACCGTCCTAAGCCTTGGCAATCGGCGCGAAGTGTATCGCTAAGCGCCGGAACGGGGTATCACTCCACCACAAGAAAACGCTGCAACTCGTCGCAAGCCATCGCCGTGCTGAGGAACAAGCGTCCGTTCAAGCGCGCCAACAACTCGCTGTGGCGCAGCCGGTCCAGCACCGGCCCCTTCACCTCGGCCAGATGGACGCCGATGCCGCGCCGCTTCAAATTCTCGTTCAGCTCGCCCAGCGCGAACAGCGCCGTGGTGTCGATCGAGCTGACCGCCGACATCACCAGCACCAGGTGGCGCGTGCCGGGGTGGCCGCGCAGCTCCTCCTCGACCCGCTCGCTGACCGCCTCGGCGTTGCCGAAGAACAGGTTGGCGTCGACCCGCAGCATCAGCAAGCCCGGCTGCGTCTCGGCCGGATAGCGCTCGATGTTGCGGAAATGCTCGCTGCCGGCGATGCGCCCCAGCACCGCGATGTGCGGCCGGCTGGCGCGCCAGATCAGGGTGCCCATCGACAGCGCCACGCCGATCACCACGCCGGCCTCGACGCCCAGCGCCAGCACGCCGACGCCGCTGGCCAGCCAGGCGGCGGCGTCGCCACGGTCGTAGCGCCAGGCCAGGCGCAGGGTGTCGAACTCCAGCATGCCGAGCACGGCGACGATGATGGTGGCGGCCAGCGTCGGCAGCGGCAGCAGCGCCAGCCAGCCGGTCGGCGCCACCAGCGCGCCGGCCAGCAGCAGCGAGGTGAACACGCTGGCCAGCGGCGTGTTGGCGCCGGCGGCGAAGTTGACGGCCGAGCGCGAGATGCTGCCGGTGACGGGGAAGCCGCCGCTCAGCGCGCTGGCGACGTTGGCCGCGCCCAGGCCGACCAGCTCGTGGTTGCTGAGCAGCTTCTCGTTGCGCTTGAGCGCCAGCGTCTGCGCCGCCGACATGCTCATCAAAAAGACGATGAAGCCGATCAGCAGGCCCGGCTGCAACAGCGGCCTCCAGTGCGCCGCCGAGATCGCCAGGTTCAGCCCCGGCAGGCCGGCCGGCACCGCGCCGGTCAGGCGCACGCCGCGCGCCGGCAAATCCGACCAGGCCATCAGCGCCGTGGCGGTCAGCACCACCAGCATCGGCGCCAGCCGCGCGCCGATCTCGGCGGCCGCCGTCGGCAGGCCGCAGCGGCGCAGCAGCGCCGCCATGTAGCGCTTGGCCAGCAGCAGCGCCAGCAGCGAGGCGCCGCCCAGCAGCGCGCTGGGGGCGTGGACTTGCAGCTTCGACAAATCATGCAGCGCGTCGGCGCCCAGCAGCGCGTGCAGCTGGCCGAGGGCGATGACGACGGCCGAGCCGAAGGTGAAGCCGCCCATCACCGGGCGCGAGAAGAAGTTGGCCAGGAAGCCCATGCGCAGCGCGCCGCACAGCAGCAGCACGGCGCCGGCCACCAGCGCCAGCTGGGCCGCCAGCACGGTGTACAGGCCGGAGCCGGCCGCCGCCAGCGGGCCGATCACCGCCGCCGTCATCAAGGAGACGATGGCCATCGGGCCGACCGACTGCGTCATGCTGCTGCCGAACAGGGCGTACACCAGCGGCGGCAGGATGCTGGCGTAGATGCCGGCCACCGGCGGCAGGCCGGCGACGATGGCGTAGGCCATGCCCTGCGGGATCATCATCATTGCCACCACCAGGCCGGCGCTGATGTCGCCCGGCAACTGGGCGCGCCGGTAATGCCTTAACCATTGAAGCATGTCGAATCCATGACGCTGAAAACCGCCAGCGTACGCCATCGGAGCGAACTGGTCTAGACATGGCGGCGCCGCGCCGCCGATCCGGCCGCCTACGGCATCGCCAGCTCGACGCAGTTGCGGCCGGAGCGCTTGGCGCGGTGCAGCGCGGCGTCGAGCCGCTCGAGCACGGCGCTGACGCCCTCGTCCGGCGCCACCTGCGCCACCGCCAGGCTGATGGTGACGGTGTCGCAGCCGGGCAGCTCGGTGTCGGCGATGGTGGCGCGCAGCTTCTCGGCCAGCTTGAGCGCGTCGACCGCGCCGGTGTGGGTGGCGACGATCATGAACTCCTCGCCGCGCATGCGCGCCAGCGTGTCGGAGGTGCGCAGCCGGGCCGAGACGGTGCCGGCCACCACGCGCAGCGCCTGATCGCCGATGGGATAGCCGTACAGGTCGTTGACGGAGCGGAAGTTGTCGATGTCGAAGGAGATCGCCGCCAGCTCCAGGCCGTAGCGGCGGGCGCGGCGGATCTCGTTGTCGAGGATCTCCTCGCCCTTGCGCCGGTTGGCCGCGCCGGTCAGCGCGTCGACCGTGCTCATCTGCGTCAGCTTGCCGGCCAGCGCGTCGTTCTGGTGCTTCAGCTCGCTCATCCCCAGCGCGAAGCTGACGAACTGCGCCAGGCTGGCGAAGCAGGCGAACTGCTCGCGCGAGAACTGCAGGTGGCGGTCGAACATGAAGCTGATGGCGCCCTGCACCGGGCCGCCCGGCTCGTTGCGCAGCGGCAACGCCAAGACCATCTGCACGTCGCGGTCGTGCAGGCTCAGCGCCAGCTCCGGGTCGCCGGCCTTCTCCGGCGCGTCCAGCAGCACCATCTCGCCCGTCGCCACGGCCAGCAGCGGCGGGAAGATCTCGTGCAGCGGCGACTGCAGCAGGCGGTCGCGCCGGCCCATCAGGCGGCCGATGTCGAGGTGGTTGCGCGACTCCTGCGCCATCAGCTGCAGGTCGCCGCGCTCCTTCATGTGCAGCAGCGCCGTGTGGCGCACGCCGGGGAAGCTGCACAGCGCCAGGCAGACCTGCGAGGCCATGATGCCGATCTCGTCGATGCTGCCCAGCGCGCGCTGCAGGCTGCGCTGGATGGTCAGCAGGTCGCGCAGCTCCTTCTCCTTGTCGAGCAACACCTGCTGGGCCGCGGCGGCCGCGTCCAGCGGCGCGGCCAGCGCCTGGCGCACCGCCTGCTGCGTCTCGGCGGCCAGGATGGGCGTGATGCGGTAGTGCAGCGGGCCGCAGGCCATCAGCTCGGGCAGCCAGCAGCTGCTCACGTAGGGGCACAGCACCAGCGTCGGCGCGCCGTTGCGGCCACGGATCAGCGCGCCCACGGCGGCCAGCTCGACCGCCCCCTCGAAGCCGCCCAGGTCGACCACCATCAGGTCGACCTTCTGCCGGCCGAGGCTGGCCACGGCCGTGTCGATGGTGTCGGCCAGCAGCAAACGGCCGAACATCTCACCGCATTCGGACTGGAACGCCGTGCGGCGCTCGCCGGCCAGGTTGAGGAACAAGCCGACGTGGTCGCGTCGGCTATCGGGATCGGCCATGTCTCATCTCCGGCAAAGTGCGTTTTTATTGGAATGGAATGCTTCATAGTGTGCCATAAAGTTCATAGTTGGCAACCTTTTTTATGTTACGCGGCCGCCTCGCCCGCCCCGGCTCTTTGCCTGTGGCGGCGTTGGGCGCCGCCACGGGCTTAACTTGGCGACAGACGCAGCGCCCCCCGGCTTTCGCACGCCGGCGCGGAAATGAAAAACGGCGGACGCTCGCGCGTCCGCCGTTTTTCGTTTACCACCAACTAGACTTACTGCGCCGCGCTATCCCAGCCGCCGCCCAGCGAGCGGATCAGCGCCACCGTGGTGACGGCGCGGTTGCCGCGCAGTTGCACCGCGCTGCGCTCGACGCTGGCCAGGTTGCGCTGCGCGTCCAGCAGGTCCAGATAGCTGGAGCGGCCGGCCGTGTACAGCTTCTGCGCCAGGTCGGCCGAGCGGCGCGCCGACACCACGGCGTCGTCGATCTGCGCCGTCTGGCCGGCCAAAATGCGCAGGCCGGCCAGGTTGTCCTCGACCTCGGCGAAGGCCGTCAGCACGCTTTGGCGATAGCTGCCGACCGACTCCTCCAACGCCGCCTCGCTGCGCGTGACGTTGGCCTTGTTGCGGCCGCCGTCGATCAGCGGCATCGACATCAGCGCGCCCAGCAGCCAGGAGCGGCTACTCCACTTGAACACGTCCGAGAAGGTGTCCGACACGCCGCCGCCGTTGGCGTTCAGGGTCAGCGCAGGGAACATGGCGGCGCGGGCCAGGCCGATGCGGGCGTTGGCCGCCTCCATGGTGCGCTGGGCGGCGGCGATGTCCGGCCGGCGCTCCAGCAATGTCGACGGCATGCCCTGCGGGATGGTCGGCAGCAGCGCCGTGTCCAGCAGCGGGCTGGCGCCGGCCGTGAAGGCGGCCGCCGGTTTGCCCAGCAGGACCGCCAGCGCGTGCTCGGTGGTGACGCGCTGGCGTTGCAGGCCGATCGCCTCGGCGCGGCTGGTGGCCAGCTCGGTCTTGGCGCGCGCCAGGTCGAACTCGCCGATGTCGCCCAGGTCGAAGCGGCGCTGGTTGACCTTGACGTTCTCCTGGCGCAGCTCGACGGTGCGGTTCAGCGTCTCCAGCTCGGCGTCGGTGGCGCGCAGACGGAAGTAGGTCTGCGCCACGTCGGCCTGCACCGCCAGCAGCACCGAGCGGTAGGTCGCCTCGACCGAGGCGGCGTCGCTGCGGGCGGCGCTGACGTTGGAGCTGACGCGGCCGAACAGGTCGACCTCGTAGCTGGCCGTCAGGTTGGCCGAGTAGCTGGTGGCCGGGGCCACCGCGCTGCCCTGCGCCAGGCCGAGCGACTGCGCCGAGGCTCGGCTGCGCTGGGCGCCGACGCCGACGCCGATCTGCGGAACGCGGTCGGCCTCGGCCACGCCGGCGATGGCGCGGGCCTGCTTGACGCGGGCGGCCGCCACGGCCAGGTTGGCGTTGGCCTTGGTGGCCTCGCCGATCAGCCCGTTCAGGGCCGGGTCGTTGAAGGCCAGCCACCACTCGCCGCGCGGCTGGGCTTCGGCCGCCTTGGCCTGCTTCCACTTGCTGCCGTCGGCGGCGGTTTGCACCAGCGGCGTGGCCGGCGCCTGGTTTTCCTTGTAGGCGGCCGGCACGTCCATCTGCGGCTGCTTGAACTCCGGCGCGGCGCAGGCGCTCAGCAGCAGCGCCGCCGTCAGCGCCGACAGGGCCGGCGCCAGGCCTTGCGGTAATGTCATACGTTTCATATTAATGAGTCCCTTCCAGTTTCACCGCGACCGCATCGGCCGCGACGGATTTTTTCTCCAGGCGCTTGGCCAGGGTGCGCAGCAGCACGTAGAACACCGGCGTCAGGAACAGGCCGAAGAAGGTCACGCCCAGCATGCCGGCGAACACCGCCACACCCATCGCGTGGCGCATCTCGGAACCGGCGCCGTGCGAGAACACCAGCGGCACCACACCCATGATGAAGGCGATCGAGGTCATCAGGATCGGCCGCAGACGCAGGCGGCAGGCTTCCAGCGCGGCTTGCACCGTGGTGCGGCCGTGGTCTTCCAGCTCGCGGGCGAATTCGACGATCAGAATCGCGTTCTTCGACGCCAACCCGACCAGCACGAACAGCGCGATCTGGGTGAAGACGTTGTTGTCGCCGTGGGTCAGCTTGACGCCGATCAGGGCGCACAGGATGGACATCGGCACGATCAGGATCACCGCCAGCGGCAGGGTCCAGCTCTCGTATTGCGCGGCCAGCACCAGGAACACCAGCAGCACGCACAGCGGGAACACGTAGATCATCGTGTTACCGGACAGGATGTCCTGGTACACCAGCTCGGTCCACTCGTAGGTGACGCCCTTCGGCAGCACCTCGGCGGCGATCTTGGCCAGCTCGGCCTGCGCCTCGCCGGACGACACGCCGGGAGCCGGCGCGCCGTTCATCTCGGCCGAGACGTAGGCGTTGTAGCGCTGCACGCGGTCCGGGCCGTAGCTGTCCTTGACGCGCATCAGCGACGACAGCGGGATCATCTCGCCCTTGTCGCTGCGCACCTTGAGCTGGGCGATGTCCTCGGCGTGCGAGCGGAACTTGGCGTCGGCCTGGACGCGCACCTGGTAGGTGCGGCCAAACTGGTTGAAGTCGTTCACGTACAGCGAACCCAGGTTGATCTGCAGCGTTTGATAGATGGTCTGCAGCGGCACGCCCAATTGCTTGGCCTTGGCGCGGTCGACGTCGGCGAACAGCTGCGGCACGTTGATCTGGTAGCTGGAGAACACGCCGGCCAGTTTCGGATTCTGCCAGGCCTTCATCTGCACCGCCTGCACCGCCTTGTACAACTCGTCGTAGCCCAGGTTGCCACGGTCCTCGATCATCATCTTGAAGCCGCCCGTGGTGCCCAGGCCGTTGACCGGCGGCGGCGGGAAGACCATGATGAAGGCGTCCTGCACGGCGCCCATCTGCTTGTTCACCTCGGCGGCGATGGCGTCGCCGCTCTCGCTGGCCTTGGTGCGCTCGCCGAAGGGCTTCAGGGTGATGAAGACGATACCGGCGTTGGGCGCGTTGGTGAAGCCGTTGATCGACAGGCCGGGGAAGGCCACCGACGATTCCACGCCGGGGATCTTCATGGCGATGTCGGACATGCGGCGGATCACGCTGTCGGTGCGGTCGAGCGAGGCGGCGTCCGGCAGCTGGGCGAAGCCGACCAGGTACTGCTTGTCCTGCGCCGGCACGAAGCCCGGCGGCACGGCCTTGAACATGAAGGCGGCGGCGGCGGCCAACAAGATGTACACGCCGACCGAGGCGCCTTTGCGGCGCAACACGCCCTTGACGCCGCTCTCGTAGTTGCTCGAGGCGCGGTTGAAGAAGCGGTTGAACCAGTTGAAGAAGCGGCCGAACAGCTTGTCCATCAGGCGGGTCAGCGCGTCCTTCGGCGCGTCGTGCGGTTTCAGCAGCGCGGCGGCCAGGGCCGGCGCCAGGGTCAGCGAGCTGAAGGCCGAGATCACCGTCGAAATCGCGATGGTCAGGGCGAACTGCTTGTAGAACTGGCCGGACAGGCCGGAAACGAAGGCGATCGGCACGAACACGGCGCACAGCACCAGGGCGATGGCGACGATGGGACCGCTCACCTCTTTCATCGCCTGCAGCGTGGCGTCGCGCGGCGTCAGGCCGTTGGCGATGTTGCGCTCGACGTTCTCCACCACCACGATGGCGTCATCGACCACGATACCGATCGCCAGCACCAGCCCGAACAGCGACAGTGTGTTGATCGAGAAGCCGAAGCCGAGCATCACGGCAAACGTACCGATGATCGACACCGGCACCGCCAGCAGCGGGATGATCGAGGCGCGCCAGGTTTGCAGGAAGATGATCACCACCAGCACCACCAGGGCCACCGCCTCGAGCAGGGTATGGATGACGGCCTTGATCGATTCGCGCACGAACTGGGTCGGGTCGTACACCACGTCGTAGTCGACGCCTTGCGGGAAGTCCTTTTTCAACTCCGCCATTTTGGCGCGCACGTCGGCCGACAGCTGCAGGGCGTTGGCGTTGGGTGCTTCAAAGATGCCGATCGCCACCGCCGATTTGTTGTTCAGCAGTGAGCGAAGGGCGTAAGAGTTCGAGCCCAGCTCGACCCGTGCCACGTCCTTCAGGCGCGTCAGGGCGCCGTCCGCGTTGGTGCGCACGATGATCTCGCCAAACTCCTCGACCGATTGCAAACGGCCCTGGGTGTTGACGGTCAGCTGGAACTCGCTGTTTTTGTTGGGCGCCGCGCCGATCACACCGGCGGCGACCTGCACGTTCTGCTCGCGGATGGCGCCGACCACGTCGGCCGCCGTCATATTGCGCGCGGCGACCTTCTGTGGGTCGAGCCAGATCCGCATGGCGTAGTCGCCCGAGCCGAACAGATTGGTTTCGCCCATGCCGGGGATGCGCGCCAGCTGGTCCTTGACGTTCAGGATCGCGTAGTTGCGCAGGTACAGGTCGTCGTAACGGCCGTCCGGCGAGACCAGGTGGACCACCATGGTCAGGTTGGGCGAGGACTTCACGGTGGTCACACCGATCTGCCGCACCTCTTCCGGCAGCCGTGGCAGGGCGCGCTGGACGCGGTTTTGCACCTGCGTTTCAGCCTGCTCGACGTTGGTGCCGATCTTGAAGGTCACGGTCAGCATCAGCGAGCCGTCCGAGGTGCTTTGCGAGTCCATGTAGAGCATGTTCTCAACGCCGTTGATCTGCTCTTCCAGTGGCGCGGCCACGGTTTCGGCGATGATCTTCGGGTTGGCGCCCGGGTACTGGGCGCGCACCACCACCGAGGGCGGCACCACGTCCGGGTACTCCGAGATCGGCAGCTTGAAGATCGCAAGCAGGCCGGCCACGAAAATGATGATCGACAGTACAGCCGCGAAAATCGGCTTGTCGACAAAGAAGCGGGAAAAGTTCATGGTGTTTATTCCTTGGTGGTCGTCGCCGCCTTGGCCGCGACCTTGGCGTCTTTCGCCTCGGTTTTGGCGGCGGGCTTGCTATCCGGCGTGGTGGCGGGGGCGGCCGGATCGAAATCCATGGCCACGGTTTGCGCCGTGACGGGGGCGCCGGGGCGCACCCGCTGCAGGCCGTTGACGACGATCTTCTCGCCGGCCTTCAGGCCCTCGCGCACCACGCGCATGCCCTCGATGGTCTGGCCCAGTTTGACCGGACGGTACTCGGCCTTGCCGTCGGCGCCGACGACGAAGACGAACTTGCGGTTCTGGTCGGTGCCGACGGCGCGCTCGTTGATCATCAGCGCGCTGGTGACCTCCTTGCCGCCGTTGCCGGCGCCCAGTTGGACGCGGGCGAACAGGCCCGGCACCAGCGCGTTGTCGACGTTGGCGAAGGTGGCGCGCATGCGCACGCTGCCGGTCTGCGGGTCGAGCTGGTTGTCGACGAAGTCGAGCTTGCCCTCGTGCGGGTAGCCGCTCTCGTTGGCCAGGCCAACCTTGACGATCACCGCCTCGCCCTTGTGCGACTGGGCGCCGACGCGCAGGAAGGTGTCCTCGTCGCCCTCGAAGCTGGCGTAGATGCGGTCGGTCGAGACCACCGAGGTGAGGATGGCGGCGCCGTCGATCAGGTTGCCGACGGTGATCTCGGCCTTGCTGACGCGGCCGTTGATGGGCGACTGCACCTGGGTGTAGTTCAGGTTCAGCTTGGCCGCTTCGAACTGGGCCGAGGCGGCGCGGGCGTTGGCGTCGAGCTCCTTCAGGCCGGAGGCCTTCTCGTCGTACTCGCGCTGGGCGATGGCTTTGTCGGCCAACAGCTTCTCGGCGCGCGACAGCTCCAGCTTGGCCAGGTCGGCCTTGGCGCGGGCCGAGGAGGCGGCCGCCTCGGCGCGGTTCATCTCGGCCTGGTAGGGACGCGGATCGATGACGAACAACACGTCGCCCTTTTTGACTTCGCTGCCCGGCTTGAAGTTGACGGCGGTGATGAAGCCGCTGACGCGCGAACGGATCTCGACCCGTTCAACGGCTTCGATGCGGCCGGAGAACTCCTGCGTTTCGGTGATCTGCTTTTCCACCACCACGGCGGCGGAGATCGGCGGACCGCCGGCGGCCGGCGCTTCCGCCGTTTTGCCGGTGGCCGTGTCGCAACCCGAAAGGCCGAATGCGGCCAGTCCCGCCAGCGCCATGGCGGCGGCCAAAGGCCTTGCCGCGACGGTCAATTGTTTAATGTTTTTCATGTTGATTCCTTTTTGTATGAAAATATTTAATAAAGATGGCGAGCCCGGCCCACTCGGCGAAAATTTCGAGAAAGCACGGTCCTGCGGCGCCACCAGGGCTGGTGGCGTCGTTCTACTCGTTACTGCGGCTTACTGCGGATTACTGCTGAAGGGGTGGGAAACCCTGTCAGGCCGGCGACTCCGGCCTATCCAGGCTAGCCATGAAGCCGGCGATTTCTCCGAGCGCGATGACTTTGCAGGCGCATTCGTTGCGTGCCCCCGGTTCCTGCAGGGGGGCGGGCGGCAGCCGGCTGACGGTGGTCTTGACGCCACAGGCGATCAACTTACTGCCATATTGTTCTGCTTCGTCCCGCAAGGGGTCGTCCTCCGCCGACAGGATCAGCGCCGGCGGCAGGTTCTTCAATCGACTCGACTGCAGCGGCGAGGCGTACGGATGGGTCCGGTCGGCCGCGTTCGGCAGGTAGCCGCGATAGCCGGCGGCGCAGGCGTCGGCCACCTCGACCATCTCGCGCGCCGATGGCAGCTCGCGCATCGAGCAACTGGTCAGGCCGGGATCGAGCATCGGCATGATCAGGATCTGGCCGGCCAGCGCCGGGCCGCCCCGGTCGCGCGCCATCAGCGTGCACACGGCCGCCAGATTGGCGCCGGCCTCGATGCCGGCGACGATCAACTGCTTGCCGCTCCACCCGAGCTTGCTCTTGTACTTCTTGGCCCACAGCAGGACGGCATGGGCGTCCTCGACTGCGGCGGGAAACGGGCTGACCCCAGCCAGCGTGTAGCTGGAGGCCAGCACTAACTGGTCTGCGTTGCAGCTCACCAGATGGCGCAGGAACATGTCGGCGTCTTCCAGATCGCCGCCGACGAAGCCGCCGGCGTGGAAGAAGACGATCAGCGAGTCGCGCTTGGCGGTCTCGCCGTGCGAGTACAGCCGCGCCGGCAGTGCCGTCTGCGCGCCGTTGACCGACAGGTTGCGAATCTTCAGGTCGGCGGCCAACGGCCACTGCTCGACTGGCTGCGCCAGCGGTTCGCTCATTAGCGCACCGCCGTCTGCTTGGCGGCGGGCACGCCGGCGGTCGACTCGAACTCGTCGACACAAGCCAGGCTGCTGTCGCTGCTCACCTGGAGGGCCAGGGCACGGTAGCCGTTCGCCTCGGCTTGCGCCGCGTGCGAATACTCGTCCGTATACACGATGCTGGCCAAGGCGACCGAACTGAGCGCAAGCGCGATCGTCGCAAAGAATCCATCTCGATATGCCATGATATTTCCCTTCCAGTGAACGGCGAACTGCCGGAGCTGCTTGGATTCCTGTTGAACCCATGCTGCAGTACAGCAATCATAGACTTGATCTACAATCAGATAAAGAGTGTAAAATCGAATTGATTGTTCAGGAATCCGAACAATGAGGATGAAAGATGAATAAACTACAAGCGATGGAAGTGTTTGTGCAGGTGGTCGACTCCGGCGGCTTCACCCGCGCGGCCGAAAACATGCAGCTGCCCAAGGCCACCGTGTCGACCCTGATCCAGGCGCTGGAGGCGGCGCTGGCGGTCAAGCTGCTGCACCGGACCACGCGCATGGTCAGCGTCACCTCCGACGGCGCCGCCTATTACGAGCGCTGCCTGCGCATCCTGTCGGACGTGCGCGAGGCCGAGGAGTCGCTGTCGCGCACCCGCCTGAGCCCGAGCGGCCGGCTGCGCGTCGACGCGCCCACCGGCCTGGCCGGCGACATTTTGATCCCCGCCCTGCCCGACTTTTTCGCCCGCTACCCGGACATCACGCTGGAACTCGGTTGCAGCGACCGCACCGTCGACCTGATCGAGGAAGGCGTCGACTGCGCCGTGCGCGGCGGCGCGCTGATCGACTCCAGCCTGATCGCGCGGCGGGTCGGCATCATCCACTTCGTCACCTGCGCCGCGCCGGCCTATTTGGCGCGCTTCGGCCGGCCGACCCATCCGAGCGATTTGGAACGCCACCAGTGCATCAACTACTTCTCTGCGCGCACCGGCAAGATCTTCGACTGGGACTTCGCCCGCGACGGCGAGCAGTACCGCATCCCCCTGCCCGGCCGCATCGCCCTGAACGACTCCAACGCCTACCTGGCCGCCGGCCTGGCCGGCCTGGGCATTCTGCAGATGACCAACTTCCTGCTCGAGCCGATGCTGGCCGACGGCCGGCTTGAGCTGCTGCTGCCCGACTGGACCTCCGAACCGCTGCCGGTGCACGTGGTGTATCCGCAGAACCGCCACCTGTCGGCCAAGGTGCGGGTGTTCGTCGAATGGGTCGCCGAACTGTTTTCCAACCACCCCGGCATGCGCCTGCCCAAGGCATCGGCGCGCCCCACCACCTTCGAGGTCGCCATATGAACGCCGCGCTTGCCCACCACATCGTCTTCCTCGACCGCGCCAGCCTGGTCGCCACGCTGCGCGCGCCGGCCTTCGCCCACCGCTGGAGCGAGTATCCGAGCGCAAGCACTAGCGCGAGCAGCGACGCCGCGCTCGACGCCACCGACCCGGCCGGCGTGGTCGCGCGCCTGCGCGGTGCCAGCATCGCCATCACCAACAAGGTGCCGCTGCGCGAGGCCGCGCTGGCCCAGCTGCCGAAGCTGAAGCTGATCGCCGTCGCCGCCACCGGCACCGACGTGATCGACCTGGCGGCCTGCCGGGCGCGCGGCATCGCCGTCTGCAATATCCGCAACTACGCCGTGCACACGCTGCCCGAGCACACCTTCGCGCTGATCCTGGCGCTGCGGCGCAACCTGCTGGCCTACCGCGCCGACGTCGAGGCGGGCCTGTGGCAGCGTTCGAGCCGCTTCTGTTTGTTCGAGCATCCCATCGCCGACCTGGCCGGCAGCACGCTGGGCCTGGTCGGCTACGGCGCGCTGGGCCAGGCGACGGCGCGGTTGGCGCGCGCCTTCGGCATGAACGTGATCGTGCACACCCGCTCGCCGATCGACGACGCCGAGGTGCGCCAGGTGGGTTGGGACGAACTGTTGGAGACGTCCGACGTGATCAGCCTGCACCTGCCGCTCAACGACAAGACGCGCAACATGATCGCCGCGCCCGAGCTGGCGCGCATGAAGCGCGGCGCGCTGCTGATCAACACCGCGCGCGGCGGCTTGGTCGACGAGGCGGCGCTGGCCGTGGCGCTGGAGGGCGGTGTGATAGCCGGCGCCGGCTTCGACGTGCTGACGCAGGAGCCGCCGCCGGCCGACAATCCGCTGCTCAATCTGCGCCTGCCCAACTTCATCCTGACGCCGCACAACGCCTGGGCCAGCGGCCAGGCCATGCAGGCGCTGGCCGACCAGCTGGTCGACAACATCGAGGCGTGGGCGGCGGGACGGCCGAACAACGTGGTGGCCTGAGACACGCATCGATTAGTAAAGAGGAAACAATTTTAGTTTGATATCATTTCCAACAATGAAATGAAAGTTCAACATGCGCCGTTCCAAACTCAGTCTGGCAGTCATCACACTCTTGAGCAGCCTCACATCGCACAGCGCTTTTGCGGAAAACAGTTCGACTCCATCCTGCGTCAACTGTTTTGAAAAGCGCTGGGTCTACTTCGGTGGTAACGTGGCGCTGGATGCCGACTTTCAGAAACTGAAAGAGATTATCGTCCGGGCCAAAGCCGCAGGGTACAACGGTATCGCGTTGAACTCGTCGGGCTACGGCTCGTACGGGGTGATGATTCAACGCACCGGCTCTGCCGTCTCGACCTACTACGGCAATTTTAAAGCGATCGTCGATTTTGCGAAGTCGACCGGCATTGAGCTCATTCCCGTCGGTGGCGGCCCCGAGGTCCCCGCCGTGGCGGCCCCCCAACTCGTTGAGGCATTGCCCGTGCAGGAAACACCATTTCTCGTTCACGACGGAAAAGCAGTCCCGCTTGGTCAATCGATTGTCACCGACAGTAGTTTCGAAAACAACGACGGCGCTTGGAAGTTGTTCGACACCGCCAGCGGCGGCGTCAGTTTTGACACCTCCGTCGCCCACACGGGAAATCGGTCCATCAAGTTCACCCAGGCCAGCACGACGAATTTGGCCAGGATACACAGGGAACTGGTCGGTCTGAGAAAACACAGCGCCTACCGGATGTCATTTTGGGTGAAAACGGAAAACTACGATGCCCCGCTGAGAATCCAGATCCACGGCGCCGATACCAGTCAGCCAATATACAGCAATGCGTCGGCCGGCCTTGGTTGGGGCACCGATAGCAAAGGGCAATGGAATAAGGAGCCAAACGGGTTCGCCGCGACGCAAGAATGGACGAAATACGATATCGACTTCAACACCGGCAACTTTGACCGACTCAAGTTTTACCTGGGCTCGTGGTCGAACGGAAAGTACAAACTGGGCAAAGCCTGGCTGGACGACGTTGAAATCAATGAAATCGGTTTAGCGCATACCGTCCGCCGGACGGACAAATCCCTGCCCGTCATTGTGCAGTCCGAGGATCGCAGCATCACGTATGTCGAATCGAAGGATTATGTTGTCGAAGTCGGCTCCCTCACCTTGCCGCAAGAAAGCAGCATCCGCGAGGGCGACGTGTTGCGGGTCTCCGCGTATCAATCCGGCCGGAATATGACATCGGCCTGGAGCACTCCGGCGAGCGCCTGCCATCAAAGCTTCTTCGACATTCAAAAGGAGTACTTTGACAAGGTGTATGGACTGCTCGACTCGCCAAAAAAATTCTTCCTGTACTACGACGAGAATCGCTTGCTGAACTGGGACCCGGTCTGCCCTCCCGGCAGCGCCGGCGAGTATCTGGCAAATATGTTCAAGAAACACCAGGACACCTTGGCGGCGGGCGTCAACAAACCGGAGCTGTATGTTTGGAACGACATGTTCGATCCTTACGTGAACGCCGTTCCCGTCTATTGGGCGGTGAATGGCGATCTGCGGAATTCATGGAAGGGGCTCAATACCGACACCACCGTCGTCAACTGGAGCAATCCCAAGGATGGAAAATCCGTCGATTCGCTGAAATTCTTCGCCGGACACGGCAACAAGCAGATGATCGCCGGATACTACGATGTGGCGGACTTGACCAACGTCCGCGCCTGGATGCAGAGCCTGAGCGAGGCGGAGAAAAATGGTGTGACGGGGGTGAATGGCTTTATGTACACCACGTTTGATTCCGACAAGGCCAAAGGCTATGGCGCCCTGGAAGACGTGGCGGAATTCATCAAGCAGAACTACTCCGCTCGCTGGCCGAAGTAACGCCAGCTGTTTGCCGCGCGAGCGGCGGTTCGGCGGCGGCGTTGCCCAACGCGGCCGCCCATGTCAGGCGCCCGGCTCTTAGGCGCCAGTCTCGCCCAGGCGGCGCAGCGCGCTGCCACGCCGCTCGTCCTCCTGCGCGTTCTCGGCCATGCTCTGGCGCACGAACTCGATGTGCTGGCGCGCCGCCTGCGCCGCCGCCTCCGGCTTGCGCTCGCGGATCGCCAGCCAGATCGCCCGGTGCTGCGCCTGCAGGCAGTCCCAGCGCGGCGGCTGCGCGTGTAGGTGCTCCAGGTTGCGCGCCACATCGCTGTGCAGCACCTTCATCAAACTGGCGCTGAGGTGACCGATCAGCGCGTTGTGCGCCGCCTCGGCGATCACCTGGTGGAAGGCCGCGTCGATACCGATGCAGGAGTCGAGGTCGCCGTCGGCATACATCGTCTCCAACTCGGCATAGGCGGCGTCGAGGCGGGCGAGGTCGGCCTCGGTGGCCCGCTCGGCCGCCAGCGAGGCCGCCTGGCTTTCCAACATCTGGCGGAATTCGAGCAGGTCGCGCTGCAGCGCCGGATGGCCGCTGAGCATCTGTTGCCAGGGGTCGACGAAATGCGCCTCCAGCCGGTCGGTCACATGGGTGCCGCCGCCGTGGCGCGTGGTCAACAGGCCCTTGTCCACCAGCTTCTGTATGGCCGCGCGCAGGGACGGGCGCGACACCCCCAGTTCGAGCGCCAGGTCGCGCTCGGAGCCGAGCCGGTCGCCCGGCTTGAGCGAACCTTCGAGGATGCGTTTTTCTAGGTCGTTGGCGACGATGTCGGACAGGCGGGGAACTGCGGGGCGTTGGGGCATCGGCGTTTTCAGAGGTAAGACCACTTTCCATCATATTTAGCACCTTCCGATCTGTCAACCCGAGTCGTCCAAAACGCCTCGCCCTAACCTGTTGTACAAACGCACTGCCCAAAGATAAGGCATTGACAAGCCATTTCCATGCCTCTATAGTTCACCGCAGAAAGTGGTAAGACCACTTTACCAAAAAAAAGACAGCCAGAAGGAGACAAACGATGCAAGCCAATCGGCGCTATCCGCCCAAGCCACGCCACGCCCAGATCATCGGCAACGCCACGCCCGCCCCGCTGCGCCGGGGTCGAGGCGAAGCGCGCCAAGCGGGGCAAGCATGAAAGCCCTGATCGCCGCCATCGCCAGCATCCTGCCGGCCAAGCAGGTCGTCACCGACCCGCTGCGCCGCCTGGCCTACGGCACCGACGCCAGCTTCTACCGCATGACACCGGCCGTGGTCGCCGTGGTCGAGTCCGAACAGCAGGTGCAGGCCTTGTTGGAACTGGCGCGCGAGCACCGCCAGCCCGTCACCTTCCGCGCCGCCGGCACCAGCCTGTCCGGCCAGGCCGTCACCGACAGCGTGCTGGCCCTGATCGGCGACGGTTTCGCCAATTGCGACGTGGCGCCGCACGGCGCCACCGTGCGCTGCGGCCCGGGCATGGTGGGCGCGGCGGTGAACGCGCGGCTGGCGCCGTTCGGCCGCAAGATCGGCCCGGACCCGGCCTCGATCAACACCTGCAAGATCGGCGGCATCGCCGCCAACAACGCCTCAGGCATGTGCTGCGGCACGGCGCAGAACAGCTACCAGACGCTGGCCGGCATGCGCGTCGTGCTGGCCGACGGCACCCTGCTCGACACCGAGGACGCCGCCAGCGTCGCCAGCTTCCGGCTCAGCCACTCGGCCTTGCTCGCCGAATTGGCGGCCCTGGCCGACGCCACCCGCGCCGACCCGGCGCTGGCCGCGCGCATCGCCCACAAATACAAGATCAAGAACACCACCGGCTACAGCCTCAACGCCCTGCTCGACTACCGCGACCCGGTCGACATCCTGGCCCACCTGATGATCGGCTCCGAGGGCACGCTCGGCTTCATCTCGCAAATCACCTACAACACGGTGGTGGAAGACCCGCACAAGGCCAGCGCGCTGGTGTTTTTCGCCGACATCGACGCGGCCTGCCAGGCGGTGATCCGCCTCAAGCCGCAGCCGGTGGCGGCGGTCGAGCTGCTCGACCGCGCCGCCCTGCGCTCGGTGCAGGAGACGCCCGGCCTGCCGGCCGTGATGCGCACCCTGGGGCCGGACGCCGCCGCCCTGCTGATCGAGGTGCGCGCCGACACGGCCGCCGGCCTGCAGCAGCGCATCGCGCTGGCGCTGGGCGCCATGGCCGAGATCGCCACGCTGGAGCCGGCCGCCTTCTCCACCGACGCCGACACCTGCGCCATGTATTGGAAGGTGCGTAAGGGCACCTTCCCATCGGTGGGCGCGGTGCGCGCCGCCGGCACCACCGTCATCATCGAGGACGTCGCCTTCCCGATCGAGTCGCTGGCCGCCGCCACGCTCGACCTGCAGGCCATGTTGCTGCGCCACGGCTACAACGAGGCGATCATTTTCGGCCACGCACTGGAGGGCAATCTGCACTTCGTCTTCACCCAGGACTTCGCCAGCGACGAGCAGGTGCAGCGCTACGCCCGCCTGATGGACGAGGTCTGCCTGCTGGTGGTGGACAAGTACGACGGCTCGCTCAAGGCCGAACACGGCACCGGGCGCAACATGGCCCCCTTCGTCGAGAAGGAATGGGGCAAGGACGCCACCGAGCTGATGCGCCGCATCAAGCGCGCCTTCGATCCGCTCAATCTGCTCAACCCCGGCGTCATCCTGAACGACGATCCGCAGGCCCACCTGCGCCACCTGAAACCAATGCCGGCCGCCGAACCGGGCATCGACCGCTGCATCGAGTGCGGCTTTTGCGAGCCGATGTGCCCGTCGCACCAGCTGACCCTGTCGCCGCGCCAGCGCATCGCCAGCTGGCGCGAGATGTCGGCCCGCGCCCTGGCCGGCCTGGACGACGAGGGCATGCGCGACGCCTTCGACTACCAGGGCATCGACACCTGCGCCGGCTGCAGCCTGTGCGCCACGGCCTGCCCGGTCGGCATCGACACGGGCGGCCTGATCCGCCTGCTGCGCGGCCGCGCCCAAGGCCCGGTGGCGCGCCAGCTGGGCAGCTGGAGCGCCGACCATCCGGCCGCCGTGGCCGGCCTGTCGCGCGCCGCGCTCAAGGTGGGCCATGTGGCCGCCGGCGTGCTCGGCGAGACGGTGCTGTCGCGCCTGTCCGGCGGCGCCTGGAAGCGCGGCATGCCGCGCGCCGGCACCACGCCACCGTTGCCACCACTACCGCAGCTGCCACAGCCGCAGTCGCAGCAGCCACTACGCCAGGCGGCCGGCGGCGGCGATCCGGTGGTGTATTTCCCGGCCTGCGGCGGGCGCATCTTCGGCGCCAACCAGGGCGGCGAGCCCGGCCTGGCCGAGGTCATCATGACGCTGCTGGCGCGCGCCGGCTACGCGGTGCGCCTGCCCGAGCGGGTCGACACGCTGTGCTGCGGCCAGATGCTGTCCAGCAAAGGCATGGACGAGGACGCCAACCGCATGTCCGACGCCGTCTGCGCCGCGCTGCTCAAGGCGGCCGACGACGGCAACGGCGGCTACTACCCGGTCATCATGGACGCCAGCTCCTGCTCGGCGCGCATGCACGCGCAACTGGCCGGCCGCCTGCGCCTGCTGGACTTCCACGAGTTCGCCCACGACGCGCTGCTGCCGCGCCTGCGCATCACCCGCAGCGCCGAGCCGATCGCCCTGCACATCAATTGCAGCGTGCGCGGCGCCCAGGCCGACGGCAAGCTGCGCCGTCTGGTCGCGGCCTGCACCGAGCAGATGATCGAACCCGACGGCGTGCTGTGCTGCGGCTTCGGCGGCGACCGTGGCTTCGTCGTGCCCGAGCTCAACGCCCACGCCCTGCGCAAGGTGCACGCCGCCCTGCCCACCAGTTGCTGCCAGGGCGTGTCGACCAACCGCACCTGCGAGATCGGCCTCACCGCCGAGACCGGCCGCAACTACCGCTCGGTCGCCTACCTGCTGGAGGAATGCAGCCGCGGCGACGGCGGGGAGCGGTGCTGACCCCTTAGTGTTTTGCGAAAAAAGCCACACCACAACAAGATTATTTACCCCGGAGGAGACCCACCATGCAGGCTTGGCAACAAATTTACGATCCAGTAGGCAACCTATGGCTTTCATCGCTAGTCGCGGCCATACCGATCATCTTCTTCTTCGTCGCCCTGACGCTGCTGCGTATGAAGGGCCACGTGGCCGGCACCATCACCGTCCTGCTGGCCTTGCTGGTGGCGGTGTTCTTCTACGGCATGCCGGTGCAGATGGCGCTGGCCTCGGCCGGCTACGGCTTCCTCTACGGCCTGTGGCCGATCGCCTGGATCATCGTCACCGCCGTGTTCCTCTATAAAATCACCGTCAAGACCGGCCAGTTCGAGATCATCCGCGCCTCGGTGGTCTCACTGACCGAGGACCAACGCCTGCAAATGCTGCTGGTCGGCTTCGCCTTCGGCGCCTTCCTCGAGGGTGCCGCCGGCTTCGGCGCGCCGGTGGCGATCACCGCCGCCCTGCTGGTCGGGCTGGGCTTCAATCCGCTCTACGCGGCAGGCCTGTGCCTGATCACCAACACCGCGCCGGTGGCCTTCGGCGCGATGGGCATCCCCATCACCGTGGCCGGCCAGGTCACCGGCATCGACCCGTTCAAGATCGGCCAGATGGCCGGCCGCCAGCTGCCGCTGTTGTCGATGCTGATTCCGGTCTGGGTCATCCTGATCATGGACGGCTGGCGCGGCGTGCGCGAAACCTGGCCGGCGATCCTGGTCACCGGCCTGAGCTTCGCCGTCACCCAGTTCTTCACCGCCAACTACATCGGCCCCGAACTGCCCGACATCACCTCGGCCCTGGTCAGCCTGATCTCGCTGGCGGTCTTCCTCAAGTTCTGGAAACCGAAACGCATCTTCCGTTTCCCCGGCCAGGAAGTAACCGTCAAGATCGCCAACCAACCACTCGGCGCGGTGCTCAAGGCCTGGTCGCCGTTCCTGGTCCTCACCGTGTTCGTCACCCTCTGGTCGCTCAAGCCCTTCAAGGCGCTGTTCGCCAAGACCGGCGAGCTGGCCTGGACCGTCATCAACGTGCCGGTGCCGATGCTCGACAAGCTGGTCATCAAGATGGTGCCGATCGTCAAGGTCGCCACGCCCTACACGGCGGTCTACTCCTTCAACTGGCTGGCCGCCACCGGCACCGCGATCCTGCTCGCCGCCATCACCACGCTGCTGATGCTGCGCATGAAGCCGCGCGACGCCGTGGCCACCTTCGCCGAAACGGTGCGCGAGCTGGCCAAGCCGATCTTCTCGATCGGCATGGTGCTGGCCTTCGCCTTCGTCGCCAACTACTCGGGCCTGTCCTCGACCCTGGCGTTGCTGCTGGCCGGCACCGGCGCGGCCTTCCCCTTCTTCTCGCCGTTGCTCGGTTGGCTGGGCGTGTTCCTGACCGGTTCGGACACCTCGTCGAACGCCCTGTTCTGCAACCTGCAGGCCACCACGGCGCACCAGATCGGCGTCTCCGACACCCTGCTGGTGGCGGCCAACACCACCGGCGGCGTGACCGCCAAGATGATCTCGCCGCAGTCGATCGCGGTGGCCTGCGCTGCCGTCGGCCTGGTGGGACGCGAATCGGACCTGTTCCGCTTCACCGTCAAGCACAGCCTGATGCTGGCCGTGCTGGTCGGCCTGATCACCCTGGCGCAGGCGTATTTGTTCCCTTGGATGATACCGTAAGCCCCTGCGGCGCCGGCCGGCCACGCGCCGGCGCCCGGCCCGGTCAATACGTGCCGGGCAGCAGTATCTTCTGGTCGACATCGGCGATGTCGCGCAGGCCGCAGAAGGCCATCGTCAAATCGAGCTCGTTGCGGATGATGTCCAAGCATTTAGTGACGCCCTGCTCGCCCATCGCGCCCAGACCGTAAAGGAAGGGGCGGCCGATGTAGACGCCCTTGGCGCCCAGCGCCAGTGCCTTGATGACGTCCTGGCCGGAGCGGATGCCGCCGTCCATGTGCACCTCGATGTGCTTGCCGACGGCCTCGACGATGGCCGGCAACGCGCCGATCGACGACTGCGCGCCGTCGAGCTGGCGGCCGCCGTGGTTGGAGACGACCAGGGCGTCGGCGCCGCTCTCCACCGCCAGGCGCGCGTCCTCGGCGTCCATAATTCCTTTCAGAATCAGCTTGCCGCCCCAGCGCTGCTTGATCCACTCCACATCCTTCCACGACAGGCTCAGGTCGAACTGCTGGCTGGTCCACGCCGACAGCGAGGACATGTCCGTTACCGACGAGGTGTGGCCAACGATATTGCCGAAGCCGCGGCGGCGCGTGCCCAGCATGCCCAGGCACCAGCGCGGCTTGCTGGCCATGTTGAGCAGATTGGGAATGGTCAGGCGCGGCGGCGCCGACAGGCCGTTGCGCAGGTCCTTGTGCCGCTGGCCCAGCACCTGCAGGTCCAGCGTCAGCACCAGCGCGCCGCAGCGCGCCGCCTTGGCGCGGTCGATCAGGCGGTTGATGTAGTCGCGGTCCTTCATCACGTACAACTGGAACCAGAACGGCGCCGTGGTGTGGGCGGCGATGTCCTCGATCGAGCAGATGCTCATGGTCGACAGGGTGAAGGGGACGCCGAATTTTTCCGCCGCGCGGGCGGCCAGGATCTCGCCGTCGGCGTGTTGCATGCCGGTCAGGCCGGTCGGCGCCAGCGCCACCGGCATGGCCACCGGCTGGCCGACCATGCTGCCGGCCAGCGTGCGGTTCTCCAGGTTGACGGCGACGCGCTGGCGCAGCTTGATGGCCTGGAAATCGCTGTGGTTGGCGCGGTAGGTCGACTCGGTCCAGGAGCCGGAATCGGCGTAGTCGTAGAACATGCGCGGCACGCGCCTTTGCGCCAGCCGGCGCAGATCCTCAATGCAGGTGATGATGGTCATGCACACTCCCTCGTCGATGAACCGTCAAATCATGGTCCATTTCGCTGGAAATGCCAATAGGAAAGTGCCGCACCGGCGCCCCGCCCACGGCGCCGGCGCCGGCGGGAGTATCCGAACGGAAAACCAGCCGGCGTTTCCCCTCGCGGTTTTCTTTACAGGGCGCCGAGCGAACTCGGCCGCGCCGAGATTTTTCCTTGACGGTTCAGTGACTTAGGTTTTCGGGCATGCCGCTTGCTCTGGGTCGCTGGGGGGATCCCCCCCCCCCGAACCGCTTTCCACAAGTAAAAGTCACCGGAGAAGAACGATGAGTAAGGGAATAGTCTTGTGTATCGCCTGCGCGCTCGGCGCGGCCAGCAAGCTCGCCAGGGCCGGCCCGTTCGCCAACGGCGGCTTCGAGGACGGCACGGCCGGCGGCGGGGTCAGCGGCGAGGGTTTTCGTGGCAACGATCTGAACGCCGCTCTGACGCCGGCAATGGTGTTGCCCAACGGCGCGCTCTACAACGCGAGCGCGCCAAGCCGATCCAAGCTCATCGCCAACGGCACCGTCGATCCGAACCTGGGCGGCCTGTTGGGCTCCACCGTCTATCAAGGCAATTATTCCTACCGCGCGCAGGACACCGTCTCCGGCGGCTTCGTGTCGGCCATCAGCCAGAAGGTCAGCGGCTACACCGATCAGAATATCTTCTTCGCTTGGAAGGCGGTCTTGCGGAACGGCGGCCACGAGCAAGACGAGTCGGCCGAAATGATGATCACCCTGACCGACGACACCACCCATGCCCTGCTCATCAGCCGCATCTACAACGCCGGCAGGGATGAAAAGGGCGACGACACGCGTTTCTCCAAGTTGAACGACATCTTTTACACCGCCGACTGGCAGATAGAGAAACTGTCGATCGATTCCGCCTTGCAGGGGCACGACTTCACCCTTTCGCTGCTGGCCGCCGACTGCAATCCCACGGGACACTTCGGCTACGTCTACCTGGACGGCTTTGCCGCCGTCGATCCGCTGGCGACGGTGCCGGAGCCGGGCACTTACGGCTTGATCGGCATCGGTGCGTTCAGCATGTTCGCCTGCCGTCGGCGCATCAGCCTCATGCCCAAGGACGTTCCGCAGGTTTCTTGATTGCAGACATTGAAATAGGGGTAGCCATGAGTAGCGCCGCCGAAGACCCTTGGGAGTCCCAAAAAGAGGAAAGTGTGCCGTTTGACGTCGGCGGCGGGCCACCCTATGATGGAAGTATGGAAGCTCGCCTGACCAAGTTGGAAGCCGACGTTGCCGTGATCAAAATTGATCTTGCGGTGCTGAAGACCACTTGCGCCACAAAATCCGACCTCGCCCAGACTAAGGCCGACATCATGACGGCGCTAGCGGAAGGCCTGGCCAAAACCATGACGGCGGTGGCGGAAAGCAAGGCCGAAAACAAGGCGGCGGTGGTGGAAGCCAAGGCCGAAAACAAGGCGGCGGTGGCGGAAGCCAAGGCCGAAAACAAGGCCGCGCTGGCGGAAGCCAAGACAAGCATCATCATGTGGGTGGTGACCGCCATCTTTCTCGCGCAATTGTTGCCAGCCCTACTCAAGAAGTTCGGCATCTAGTGTAGTGTTGCGTTCTTGGGGGCGCATATAAAAATGATGCATTTGCTCGCCAGGCTAGGCGCCAACCGGAGCGATAGCGGGCTATCGCGAGGATTGGCAACGACGCATGGCGGGCAAAGGCGCATTTTTATGCGTCAACAAGGACGCAACACTACACCAGGTGCCCGGCCTCTTGCCGCGACCTTTTTGAAGCCCACAATAGAAAAAGGGACCAGATCTTGCGATCTGGTCCCGATATTCTGGTGCGGCTGGCAGGAATTGAACCCACGACCCCTTGGTTCGTAGCCAAGTACTCTATCCAGCTGAGCTACAGCCGCGAAAGACAAGATTA
>NZ_FOTW01000022.1:0-55868 GCF_900114705.1 Rugamonas rubra | reverse complement strand
TTCTGGTGCGGCTGGCAGGAATTGAACCCACGACCCCTTGGTTCGTAGCCAAGTACTCTATCCAGCTGAGCTACAGCCGCGCAGGCCAGCATTATAGCAGGGGTTTTGAAAAAGGCGAAGCTTTCTGCATACAGCCGTTTTCCCCCGTCAGCGCGCTGCGCCTTGCGGCCCGCGCCAAGCGCCGGGCCAGCGACCCGGCGGCGCTTAGCACATCCATACAAATAATCTTTTGACATTGCTTAAAATATAATCCATAATTATTAAATGGTAACGTAAGTTGCTTACGAAACACCTTTCAAGGCAATAGCCAGTCGCGCCTCCGTCGCGGTCTTCATGGTTCGCCTTCCCCGGCAATACTTTTTGAGGACACCCGAACATGATGAATAGACTGATCTTCGCCGCCGCGCTGGGCCTGGCCACCACCGGCACCACCCAGGCCGCCGCCATCCACGGCCTGGTCAACACCGGCGTCGACGCCAGCCTGGTCGACAACAACTACCAACTGAACGGCAAGGCCAGCTTCGTCACCGCCAACGACGCCGCCTTCCCCTTCCCGCACTGGTCGGCCAACACCGCCAGCTCGCGCTGGATCATGCCGACCGCATTGCAGGGTGAATCGTTCAACCACACCTCGCCCGGCACCTACACCTGGCACCTGGGTTTCGACCTGAGCGGCTTCGACGCCGCCAGCGCCTCCTTCAGCGGCCGCTTCGCCGCCGACAACCGCGCCACCGCCTACCTGAACGGCCACGCCATCGGCCTGACCAGCGGCTTCGGCGAGAACGACTGGCGCCAGCTGAGCGCCGCCAGCTACTTCGTCGCCGGCCTCAACTCGCTCGACTTCGTCATCACCAACGACGCCTACGGCGCCGGCAACCCGACCGGCCTGCGCGTCGAATTCCTCAGCTCGCAGGTGACGGCCGTGCCGGAGCCGGAAGCCTTCGCCATGCTGCTGGCCGGCCTGCTGCTCGTCGGCGCGGCCGGACGCCTGCGCCGCAGTTGAAGCCGGCGCCGGCCAGGCGCCCGCCTCCGCCCAAACAACGCCTGTTGCGCCAACGCAGCGGGCGTTTTCTTTTGGGCAGAGCCATCGCCGCACGCCGGCGCGATGGCGGACCGGCGCGATGTTTCCTTACGGAAATTGCAAGTATTTCTTTGACATTCTATTTGATCCATATCATAATTATCTCAAGGTAATGAAAATTGCCCTGCGAACACTTTAGACGGCAATGGCCTCCCGCCCCCACCCTGCGGCCACACATGGTTTGCCCCATTCAGCAGTGTTCTTTTATGGACAATATAAGGAAAACCATCATGAAAACCGCAATCTTCGCCGCAGCACTGGCCCTCTCCTCCATCGGCGCCGCCCAGGCCGACACGATCAACGGCCTGGTCAACACCGGCGCCGCCGCCGGCCTGGTCGACGGCAACTACACCCTGAACGGCAACGCCAGCTACGTCACCGCCACCGCCGGCGCCTTCCCCTTCCCCCACTGGTCGGCCAACACCGCCACCTCGCGTTGGATCATGCCGACCGCACTGCAGGGTGAATCGTTCGACCCGAGCGCGAACAACACCTACACCTGGCACCTGGGCTTCGACCTGAGCGGTTACGACGCGGCGAGCGCCTCGTTCAGCGGCCGCTTCGCCGCCGACAACGCCGCCACCGTGTATCTGAACGGCCACGCGCTGGGCACCACCAACGGTTTCGGCAACGGCAGTTGGGCCAGCCTGAGCGCCTCGTCGTACTTCCTCAGCGGCGCCAACTCGCTCGACTTCGTGGTCACCAACTACGCCCAGAACGGCGGCAATCCGACTGGTCTGCGCGTCGAGTTCGACCAGTCGAACGTGACGGCGGTGCCGGAACCGGAAACCTACGCCATGCTGATGGCCGGCCTGCTGCTGGTCGGCGCGCTGGCGCGCCGCCGCAAGGCCTAAACGAAAGTCAGAGACGGACGGCGACGCCGGTCCGCGCATGACAGAGCGCCCGATGCCCGCATCGGGCGTTTTTTTGTGTGGAGTGGGAAAAGGATGGGGCGGAAATAGAAAAAGGGACCAGATCTTTCGATCTGGTCCCAACATTCTGGTGCGGCTGGCAGGAATTGAACCCACGACCCCTTGGTTCGTAGCCAAGTACTCTATCCAGCTGAGCTACAGCCGCTTAAGCAACATTATAACGCATTTATTTAATTTTGCAAAATTCGATTTTTTCAACCGTTTCGTTGGACAATCGATAAATCGACCAAACCAACTATCTTGCAACTCGCCTAAACCACGTCTATTCGCATCCTTCGGAAAGCTTGCTTCCCGAAAGAAGCAGGATTATAGGGAGCTTCGGCGGCGCTGTCCAGCCCAATTTCAAGCTTATTTCCTGGCACGCCAAGCACGGAGGGGCGGACCATTCCCCATGGTCGCCGCAACAATGCCCGGAGCGCCTCAGTCCAGGCCGAACTCGGCGGCCGCCTTGGCCGCCCACAGCGCCTCGTTGCGCGAGGCATAGGGAACATCGTAGCTGTCGACCTGGCCGTCGGGGCCGACGAAGCGCGTCCACCAGCCCTGCCGGTCGGCGACGATGGCGATGTCGCCGGCGTGGCAATGGGCGGCCAACTCCTCGCCCGGCTCCAACAGAACGATGTTCACATTGCGGTGCTTGACTACGGTGGCCATCTTTCTCGCTTTCTCGATATGCTGCGCGGCCCGGGCCGCAAACTTGGCAAGCTTACACCTTTCCGCGCCCGCAGGCCGGGACGTGTTGTGCGGATGTCACTGCATTCATGCTAGTGATTTCTCTCATCACGAATAAAAATTGGCATTGTTTTTCGCAGCGCAGCATAATTCACCTGTCTCCTCTATCTCCTCCAAGGAAATAGATTTAACCCGCTCCCGTAGCGGGTTTTTTTTTGCCCGCGCGGCCTGCGGCGCGGCGCCGCAGCAAATTCCAACAAGAAATTTCCATTGCCCCGCACCGGCCGCCGCCCCGCCGGTCGGTGTAGCATGGTGCGAGATGCCTGTTTCTCCCGGCGCAGGGGGCGCGGCGCCGGCCGCGATCCGGTGCGCGAAACCGGCTGCCGTGCAGTGTAAAATTACAACAAAGCGCTACAATGCCGGCCGGCGGCACGCCGCACGCCAGGCACTCAGCCAGCCATTTACCCATTGCCGGCCCGCCCGCAAGTTCGACCACGGTGTTTACAAGCAAATGACGTCCCTCCTCCAGCCCCGCCCCGCCGTTCCCTCCGCCGCCCACCGTTGCCCGGCCGCGCGCCGGGCCGAGGGGCGCGGATGACCGGCCGCGAGGGCCATGGCGCCCTGCTCGACGCCGGCGCCGGCGCCACGCCGCTGCAGCGCGCCGAGCAGGACGCCCGCGCCGCGCGCGAGGCGCTGCGCCTGTCCGAGGAGCGGATGCGCAACATGCTCGAAAGCATCACCGACGGCTTCGCCGTCATCGAGCGCGACTGGCGCATCGGCTACCTCAACGCCCAGGCCGAGGAGCTGCTGCGCCCGCCCGGCGCGGCGCCGCTGCAACTGCCCGGCCAGACCCTGTGGCAGGCCTTCCCGGCGCTGTGCGGCGGCGTGCTGGAGCGCCAGTTCCGCCAGGCGCTGGAGCAGCGCCAGACGGTCGCCTTCGAGTTGTACTACGCGCCGCGCAAGCGCTGGCTGGAGGTGCGCGCCTACCCGTCGGCCGAGGGCCTGACCGCCACCCTGCAGGACATCACCCAGCGCAAGCTCGGCGAGCGCGCCCTGCGCGACAGCGCCGAGCGCTTGCAGGTGGCGCTGGCCGCCGGCAAGCTGGGCGACTGGCTGTGGGACGCCGGCAGCGGCCTGGTCACGCTGGGCCGGCGCGCCGCCGACATCTTCGACCTGCCGGCCGAGCAGGCGCTGGCCTGGCCGCAGCTGCGCGCGCGCCTGCTCGAGGCCGACCGCGAGCCGGCCCGGCTGGCCTTCTTCGACGCCTTCGCCAGCCACAGCGACTGCGACATCGAATGCCGCATCGAGCGCGGCGACGGCGAGCGGCGCTGGGTCTCGGTGGTCGGCCACGCCAACTTCGGCGACGACGGCGTGCTGCTCGGCATGACCGGCATGGCGCAGGACATCAGCGCGCGCAAGGCCGCCGAGGACAGCCTGCGCCAGCGCGAGGAGGAGCTGCGCGCGCTGGCCGACTCGATCCCGCAACTGGCCTGGATCGGCCGCGCCGACGGCAGCGTGGCCTGGCACAACGAGCGCTGGTACGCCTACACCGGCGCCGCGCCCGGCGAGGTGGTGGGCGACGGCTGGCAGGACGCCTACGAGCCGTCCTGCCGGGAGCCGCTGCGCCAGCGCTGGCAGCAGTCGCTGCGCAGCGGCGCGCCGTTCGAGATGGAGCTGCCGATCCGCGGCGCCGACGGCCAGTACCGCTGGTTCCTGACCCGCGCCAACCCGGTGCGCGACAGCACCGGCCAGCTGCTGCGCTGGTTCGGCACCAGCACCGACGTCGACCAGGTCAAGCGCGTGCAGGAGGCGCTGCGCGACGAGAGCAACGTGCTCGAACTGCTCAACAGCACCGGCAACGCGCTGGCCTCGACGCGCGACCTGCGCCCGCTGCTGCAGGAGGTCACCGACGCGGCCACGCGCATCAGCGGGGCGCGCTTCGGCGCCTTCCTCTACCACGGCGCCGAGGCCGGCGCCGGCGCCGGCGGTGCTGCGCGCCTGCTGCACACCGTGTCGGGGCGGCCGCCGGCCGGCTTCGCGGCGGCCTGCGGCGAGCGCGGCGGCGCCCTGTTCGGCCCCGCCCTGCGCGGCGAGGGCACGGTGCGCAGCGACGACCTGCTGCGCGACGAGCGCTACCGGCACTGCGCCGGCGACGCGGCGGCGGACGGGCCGGCCATGCGCAGCTATCTGGCGGTGCCGGTGCTGTCGCGCGCCGGCGGCGTGGTCGGCAGCATGGTGTTCGGCCACCCCGAGCCGGCCATGTTCGGCGAGCGCAGCGAGCGCATCCTCGGCGGCATCGCCGCCCAGGCCGGCGTGGCGATCGACAACGCCCGCCTGTACGAGGCGGCCCAGCAGGCCGCCGAGGAGCGCCGCGAACTGCTCGACAGCGAGCGCGGCGCGCGCGCCGAGGTCGAGCGCACCAGCCAGTTGAAGGACGAGTTCCTGGCCACCCTGTCGCACGAGCTGCGCACGCCGCTGACGGCGATCCTCGGCTGGGCCCAGGTGCTGCGCCGGGGCAGCCGCGACCAGGCCGACCTGCACCGCGGCCTGCAGACCATCGAGCGCAACGCCCGCGCCCAGGCCCAGCTGATCGAGGACCTGCTCGACATGAGCCGCATCACCTCCGGCAAGGTGCTGCTCGAGATGCGCCCGCTGGCGCCGCTCGGCGTGCTCGAGGCGGCCATCGAGACGGTGCGCCCGACCGCCGACGCCAAGGGCATCAGCATCGGCCAGCGCTTCGCGCCCCGGGTCGGGCTGGTGATGGCCGACCCCAACCGGCTGCAGCAGATCCTCTGGAACCTGCTGTCGAACGCGCTCAAGTTCACGCCGCGCGGCGGCGCCGTGCACATCGCCATGGGCGAGGCCGACGGCCAGGTCGAGATCACCGTGGCCGACAGCGGCAGCGGCATCGCCGCCGCCTTCCTGCCGCACGTGTTCGAGCGCTTCCGCCAAGCCGACTCGTCGACCACGCGCCAGCACGGCGGCCTGGGTCTGGGCCTGTCGATCGTCAAACACCTGGCCGAGCAGCACGGCGGCACGGTGGCCGCCGCCAGCGCCGGCGCCGGGCGCGGCGCCAGCTTCACGCTGCGCCTGCCGCTGGCGGCGCGCCCGGCCGACCCGCCGCGCGTGCCGGGCGCGGCGGCCCCGGCCGCCGCCACGGCGCCGCGCACCGACCTGGCCGGCCTGCGCGTGCTGGTGGTCGACGACGAGGCCGACGCCCGCCAGCTGATCCAGCGCATCCTGAGCGACTGCAACGCCCGCGTGCGCACCGCCGCCAGCGCCGCCGAGGCGCTGGCCCTGCTGCGCAGCGCGCCCTGCGACCTGCTGCTGAGCGACATCGGCATGCCCGACGTCGACGGCCACGCCCTGCTCGAGCGGGTGCGCGCCCTCGGCCCGGCCGGCGCCGCCCTGCCGGCCATCGCGCTGAGCGCCTTCGCCCGCTCGGAGGACCGCATCAAGGCGCTGCAGAGCGGCTTCCGCGCCCATTTGACCAAGCCGGTCGAGCCGGCCGCCTTGATCGCGGCGGTGGCCGGGGCGCGTCCCGCTTGAAAACCGGGAAAAAGCTTACTAGCCTATAATCAATGTTAAGCAGAAATACCCGGCCGCCGCCAGCGGCGCCGCCGGTTCCGCCGAGCCATTACCCCGAAGGAAATAAGATGTCCTACCGGCACGTGCGGCGCCGTCCTACAAGCAATTCAATTCATTTTTGCTACACTTCGCAGACGAAAAGCGGGTACAATTAATTTCCACACGGAAATACTTGATTCCGCAGGGCCACCCGTGCGCCGCCCGCCTGGCTGGCGCATTATGATTTGACTACATCCCGGCCCCGGCCGTGGACCACCTACAGAGCAGCGACCGAGACAACTATGCCCAGCCGAGACGACATCCTTCACGCTAAGATCCTGGTGGTCGATGATTGCGCCGACAATGTCGAGCTCATGCTGGAGATACTGCGCGACGCCGGCTACACCGACGTCACCTCGACCATGCTGCCCGACCAGGTCTGCCCGCTGCACCGCCAGCACTGCTACGACCTGATCCTGCTCGACCTGCAGATGCCGGAATTGAACGGCTTCCAGGTGATGAAGGGCCTGAAGGAGATCGAACAGGGCGGCTACCTGCCGGTGCTGGCGCTGACCGCCCAGCCCAGCTTCAAGATCGCCGCCCTCGAGGCCGGCGCGCGCGACTTCATCAGCAAGCCCTTCGACCTGCTCGAGGTGCACAAGCGCATCCACAACATGCTCGAGGTGCGCCTGCTGTACAAGGAGCTGGCGCAGTACAGCAAGCAGCAGCAGGAACTGGCGCTGCACGATCCACTGACCGGCCTGCCCAACCGCCGCCTGCTCGAGGACCGCATCGCCAACACCCTGCAGCACGCCATGCGCAAGCAGAACAAGGCCGCCGTCATGTATCTGGACCTGGACGGCTTCAAAACCATCAACGACACCCACGGCCACGCCTACGGCGACGAGATCCTCAAGCAGGTGGCGCAGCGTCTGGTCGGCGCCTCGCGCCGCGAGGACACCGTGGCCCGCGTCGGCGGCGACGAGTTCGTCATCGTCATGGGCGACCTGGCCTGCCTGGGCGACGCCCAGGAACCGGCCGCCAAGCTGATCGAGGTGGTGGCCGCGCCCTACCTGGTCAACGGCCTGCAGCTGAACCTGTCGACCAGCATCGGCATCGGCATCTTCCCCGACGACGCCGACGCCGTCGACGCCCTCATCGCGGTGGCCGACAGCGCCCTGTACTGCGCCAAGCGCAGCGGCAAGAACCGCTGCTGCGTGGCGCCGGCCGCCGCCGCGCCGGCCCGCGGCATGGCGCCGACGCCGGCCTGAGGGCTTACCGCCAGCGCTGGGCCACTTGAGCCGCCGGCGGCGCCAACACCACCCAAAGGCGCAGAGCCAGGGTCAGACCCTAGGGTCTGACCCTAGAGTTACGCCGGCGGGGTTTCTCAGCCTCGCTGCGTTCCGGCCTGCCGCGCCGCGCCCTTGACGCCGGCCGCCGTGCTTTTCTCGACCCGGCCGGCGTTCTGGTGGTCGCCCTGGGCGTCGACCATGTCCGGCGCCACCTCGATGCGGGTCACGCCGGCGTCGACCGACAGCGGATCGCTGGCCGGGAAGGTCATCTCGACCGCCTCGTCGAGCAGCGTCTCCCTGGCCAGTTCGCCGCTGCCGGGCTGCTCGCACTCGGCCAGCGTGGTGATGGCGCGCGCCCATTTGACATAGTCGAGCTCGGCCAGCTCGCGCACGGTGGTGACGTTGAAGGCCTTCGCCAGCGCCTTGGCGTCGGCCGCGCTGACGCCGCGCAGCGCGCTGAGCGGGGCGGCGGCCAGCTCGCGGAAGCTCTTGCCGAGATAGGCTTGGTCCACAACGGTGTCGATGTTCATGGCGGTTCCTTTCGATGGTTGAAGCAGCCACTATCGCAGCGCCGCCGCGCGCCGACTGTGCGCGAACGAACACTGCGCCGGCGGCAAAAGCACAGCCGTGTCCGGCGGTGCGCCACGAGTTGCAATCCTCAGGTATGATCGGCCATCACAAGCGGCCGATTCACCCAAAACAGAGAGCAGCAAGAGACCACCATGTCCGTTCCGGCACACCCCACCCCACCCGCCGCCACGCCGGCCCAGCGCGCGGCCGACCTGAGCGAACTGCTCGGCCATGTCCACAACAGCTGGGACGACGAGCGCCGCTCGCTGTCGCGTCAATTGCACGACAGCCTGGGCTCCTCGCTGACGGCGCTGACCATGCATCTGGGCCTGCTGACGCAGAAGATGCCGGCCGAGCCGGCGCTGCTCGAACGCACCACGCACATGAAGCAGCTGCTGCTCAACATCATCGACACCAACCGCCAGATGCAGCTGCGCCTGTGGAACGACAAGCTCGAATTCCTCGGCGTGCGCGTCGCGCTGGCCGAGCTGGTGGCGCAGTTCGGCCAGCAGCAGCAGGTCGCCGCCCGCTGCAGCCTGCCCGACGAGGAGTTCGACTGCGGCCGCGGCCACGGCGTGGTGCTGCTGCGCGCGCTGGAGGAGGCGCTCAACAACGTCATCGCGCACGCCCAGGCCAGCGAGGTGGAGGTGGTGGTCGACGACAACGAGGACGCCGTCATGCTGACGGTGCGCGACAACGGCGTCGGCCTGCCCGAGGCGGCCGACCCGACCGACGGCAAGTTCGGCCTGCGCCTGGTGCGCGAGCGCGCGCTCTACCTGGGCGGCAGCCTGACGCTGGGCGCGGCGCCGCAGCGCGGCGCCATGCTCACCGTGATCCTGCCGAAGACGCCGGCGGCCACAAAACCACCCAACGGCGCAGAGCCAGGGTCAGCCCCCTAGGGGTCTGACCCTGGGTTTCGCCGCCGGGTTTTCTCCGCCCGGCCGCCGCGCTCAGTGCAGCTTGACCAGCGGCATGCTGCGCTTGATCAGGAAGCGCGCCAGCGCCAGCTCGCCGGCGGCGGCGCCGCCGACAATCACGATTTCGCTGTGCAAACGCCCCTCCCCTTCGACCCGCCGGCCGTCATGTTGGCGCCGCACCGCCGGGTGGCGGTCGGCGGTCGGCCTCAATCCTTGTTGTGGCCCTTGCCATGGCCGTTGCCATGGTCGTTGCCATTGCCATTGCCGTGGTTGCCCCGCTCGTCGCGACGGTCCTCGCGGCGGTCCTCGCGGCGCTCGTCGCGACCGTTGCCGTCGTGGCCGCGTCCCTCACCGTGCTGGGCGCGGTAGCGCGGCGCGTAGTCGTTGGTGTACCAGCGGTCCTGCACGAAGTAGACCTGCTGGCCGCAGGCGTTGTAGGCGCGGCAGTGCTTGGACCAGTGCTTGGCGTGGCCGGGCGGCACGCGCAGATAGATCGGCGCGCTTTCCACATAGCGCGCCGGCCGCTGGATGATCACCGGA
This sequence comes from Rugamonas rubra, assembly GCF_900114705.1. GTDB lineage: Bacteria > Pseudomonadota > Gammaproteobacteria > Burkholderiales > Burkholderiaceae_D > Rugamonas > Rugamonas rubra. The sequence continues at coordinate 46,300 of NZ_FOTW01000022.1, read as the reverse complement.
CGGGCGTACACCAGTTGCGGACGCGGCGCGTCGCCGATGTCGATGCGGCCGTAGAAGCCCGGCTGGCCGATGCTGATCGAGACGCCGACGTCCTGCGCGTAGGCGGCGCTACCGCTGGCCAGCAAGGCGGCGGCGACAACGATGGATTTGATGCTCTTCATGATGTGCTTTCTTGTATGTTTGTTTCGGCAAGCCCAGCGCCAGCAATCCGGCATGTCGCGACACCCCCGCGACGACCGCTGCCCACTGCTTCAATTGATTCTATTCTGCAAGTTAAATTTCCTCTGTGCGCCGGCGAACATTAGCGCCACCAAGGTGATCGGGCGCATGGTGTTGTCTCGATGTCGCTTGGCGCGCCGGCGCGCTAGCCCTTGCCCAGCTCGGTGTCGAGCTGCTTGATGGCGGCCTGCGCCTGCGCGATGACGCGGTCGGCGACGCGCTGGCGCATGCCCTGCACGCGCCCGGCCGCCTCGGCCTCGAGCATGATCGGCGTCAGCAGGTGCAGCGCCGAGCCGTGGAAGCCGTCGGCCACCAGGTCGAGCTGGGCGTGGAAGCTCAGTTCGGCCTGGTGCAGCTGCAGCCGCAACTCCTGCTCGAAGGCGGCGCGCTTGTCGCGGATCTCCGAGCGCTTGCGCTTGCCGCCGTCGGCGAACCACTTGAACACCCCGGCCAGCAGCACCGCGCCGCCGACGAAGGGCGCCACCGGCGCCACCACCGGCAGGATCACCGCCGCGCCGAACAGGTAGGCGGCGGTGCCGGTGCCGGCCGCCGCCACCGCGCCGCCCATCAGGGTGACGTTGGCCGCCGTGTCGGCGCTGTTGGCCAGCCGCGTGCCGATGCGCAGGCGCGGCATCAGCCGGGCCAGCGCGGTGTGGTGCTGGCGTTGGAACACCGACGACTGGCTCAGCCGCATGGCCTGCTGGAACAGGCGCAGGTCCTGCTCGAGCAGGTGCAGCGCCTCCTCCTTGCGCCGCACCACCCGGTCGAGCCGGCGCTCCATCTCCTGGCCGAACTGGTTGCGGCCGATGCTGCCCCACACCTCCTCGTCCTTCCACTTGTCGGTGTTGAGGCGGTCGGTGATGGCCAGCTCGATGGCGTTGCCGGCGTCGTGCACGGCGTCGTCGATCTCCTGCACCAGCATGCTGCGCTCGTAGGCGATGCGCGCGTCGATCAGGGTCAGGCGCTGCTGCACCTGCTGCTTGAGCTCCTGCGCCGCGCTGATCACGCTGGCCGCGCTGGCCTCGCCCACCTGCAGCATCTGCGCCTGCTCCTGGTAGGCCTGGATGGCGCCGGCGATGGCCTGCATCGCGCCCTGCACCTGCTGGCGCAGCTGCAGCTGGTCGATCTGGCCGGACTGGAACTGGCGCGCCTGCTCCAGCAGCGCCGGCTGGCCGGTGCTGCGGCCGAAGTCGGCCACCACGTCGGCCAGCGAGCGGCCCTTGACCAGCTTGCGCGCCTGTTCGCCCAGGTTGGCCAGCAGGCCGCGCTCGTCGCCGGCCGGCAGACCGGCCAGGCCGTCGGCCGGCTTGACGCCGAGCGCCTTGGCCAGCCGCTGCGCCAGGCCGCGCGCCTCGGCGCCGTGCAGCGCCAGCAGCGGCAAGCTCATGTTGAAGGCGGAGTCGCGCGCCGCCTGCTCGACCCCGGCGCAGCTGCGCGCCAGCGCGTTGAGCGCCCAGTCGATGCTGACACCGGATTCGATCGTGTTGAGCACCAGCGCGGTGAAGACGGCGGAGGCCTTGCCCTCGCCGGCGATGTCGGTGACGGCGGCGAACTGCGCCAAGGTGAGTGCGCCGTCCGCGGCGGCGATGGCGCCGACCGCGCGCGCGTAGGCCGAGCTGAAACTCTGGTCGGACGACAGATGTTCGTCCAGCGAGCGCACATGCACATTGTGCTCGTGCTGCTGGACCGGGGGATTGCCGTTATTGCTGTTCACAACTGCTCCAGTTCTTAACGATTGCCCTGCAAGCATTCTAACTGAAGCAAGACAATGCCTGCCGTACTGCTTGTACGAAAAACACTATCGTTTTGCTAGAAACCATTGCCGAACGCGCCAGTCGTGGTTGCTTTACAACAACTACAGTGAACGCCGCCTCCGCGCCCGCCTCACTGCGGCGCCTCGGTCGACAGGATCAGCGTCTCCTTGATCTCCTCCATCACCACGTAGCTCTTCGACTGCGCCGCGCCGGGCAGCTGCAGCAGCATGTCGCCGAGCAGCTTGCGGTACTCGGCCATTTCGTGGATGCGCGCCTTGATCAGGTAGTCGAAGTCGCCCGACACCAGGTGGCACTCCTGCACCTCGGGGATGCGCAGCACCTCGCGGCGGAACTGCTCGAACACCGAGGCCGACTTCTGGTGCAGCGTGATCTCGACGAACACCAGCAGCTTGGCGCCCAGCGCCGGCGGGTCGACGCGGGCGTGGTAGCCGGTGATGACGCCGTCGCGCTCCATGCGCTTGACGCGCTCGATGGCCGGGGTGATCGACAGGCCGACCTGCTCGCTCAGGTCCTTCATCGAGATGCGCCCGTCGTCCTGCAGGATGCGCAGGATCTTGCGGTCGAGCTTGTCCAGGCTGCGGACGGACTCCTTGTGAATTCGCATGAATTTCCACTAAATTTTGCTGGTTATACAGTAACAAACACTGGCTGAATGAACATATCATAGTGCTTTATCTGGTCATAGTCTAAAAAAATTCAGGGGACAGGAAAATGCGCGTAGTTATTCTCGGCAGCGGTGTCATCGGCGTCACCAGCGCCTACTATCTGGCCCAGGCCGGCCACGACGTGACCGTGCTCGAGCGCCAACCCGGCCCGGCGCTGGAAACCAGCTTCGCCAACGCCGGCCAGATCTCGCCCGGCTACGCCTCGCCCTGGGCCGCCCCCGGCATCCCGCTGAAGGCCGTCAAGTGGATGATGCAGCGCCACGCGCCGCTGTCGATCAGCCCGGACGGCACCCTGTTCCAACTGCAGTGGATGTGGCAGATGCTGCGCAACTGCACACCCGAGCGCTACGCCGTCAACAAGGAGCGCATGGTGCGCCTGGCCGAATACAGCCGCGACTGTTTCAAGACCCTGCGCGCCGCCACCGGCATCGAGTACGAGGGCCGCCAACAGGGCACCACCCAGCTGTTCCGCAGCCAGAAGCAGCTCGACGACGCCGCCAAGGACATCCAGGTGCTGCAGGACACCGGCGTGCCCTTCGAGCTGCTCAACCGCGAGCAGCTGGTCGGCGTCGAGCCGGGCCTGGCCAAGTCCAAGGACCGCCTGGTCGGCGGCCTGCGCCTGCCCAACGACGAGACCGGCGACTGCCAGTTGTTCACCACCCGCCTGACCGCCATGGCCGTCGAGCTGGGCGTCAAGTTCCGCTACAACGTCGACATCAGCGGGCTGGCCACGGCCGGCGACGAGATCGCCGGCGTGCAGTGCGGCGCCGAGCTGGTGCGCGCCGACGCCTACGTGGTGGCGCTGGGCGCCTACTCGACCCGGCTGCTCAAGCAGCTGGTCGAGATCCCGGTCTACCCCTTGAAGGGCTACTCGATCACCGTGCCCATCGTCGACGCCGGCGCCGCGCCCACCTCGACCATCCTCGACGAGACCTACAAGATCGCCGTGACCCGCTTCGACGACCGCATCCGCGTCGGCGGCATGGCCGAGATCGCCGGCTTCGACACCCGCCTCAATCCGCGCCGCCGCGAGACGCTGGAAATGGTCGTCAACGACCTGTTCCCCGGCGCCGGCGACACCGCCGAGGCCACCTTCTGGACCGGCCTGCGGCCGATGACGCCGGACGGCACGCCGGTGGTCGGCCGCACCGGCCTGCGCAACCTGTTCGTCAACACCGGCCACGGCACGCTGGGCTGGACCATGTCCTGCGGCTCGGCCCAGCTGCTGGCGGACATCATCTCGGCGCGCCGCCCGGCCATCCTGTCGGCCGACCTGTCGGTGGCCCGCTACAGCAAGGACGGCGCCCAGCGCCGGCCCGAACTGGCCAACGCCTGAGCCCCGCCCCGGCGCGCCAACGCGCGCCGGGGCGCCTGCCGTCGCGCCCGCTCCATTCCGACCACAAAGCGCATCATTGCATTGAGCTTGGAGTCGTGCCTGACGTATAATTTTGTACATGAATAAACTCGAAGCATTCGGCCACATCGCCGCCCTCGCCATTCGTGGCGAACTGGTCTTTCCCACCAGCGTCAACGCCGCGCTGCGCGTACAGCTGGCGTTGGACGATCCCGACTGCCCGATCGACAAGGCGATCGGCCTGGTGCTGGCCGAGCCGCTGCTGGCGGCGCGCACCGTCGCCATCGCCAACTCGGCGATGTTCAACCGCGCCGGCGCGCCGGCCATCACCAACGTGCGCGGCGCCATCATGCGCATCGGCTACCAGAACCTGTTCGCCCTGGCCGCCGCCATGGTGGTGCGCCAGTTCGGCAGCAAGATCGTCGACCCCGGCGTGCGCGCCAAGGCCGAGCAGCTGTGGGACCACACCATCCACGTCGCCGCGCTGGCCCGCATCATCGCCCGCCAGGTCACCAACATCAACCCGGACACGGCGCTGTTCGCCGCCATCGTGCACGAGGTCGGCGGCTTCTACCTGCTGTCGCGCGCCGACGAGTTCCCCGGCCTGCTCGAGGAGGACCCGGAGAACTGGCAGCCGGCCAGCGAGGAGATCATCCTGCGCGAGGTGATGGCCAAGCTGTGCATCCCGGACGAGGTGGCCGAGGCCATCGAGGGCCTGCGCGACAGCTTCCTCTCGATCCCGCCCGACAACCTGCTCGACACCCTGCTGCTGGCCAACCACCTGGCGCCGGTCGCCTCGCCGCTGCAGTCGGCGCCGCGCGAACTGCCGCCCCACGCCGACTCGGTGATCGACCTGTTCATCGACGAGGAAACGCTGGCGGCCATGCTGGCCGAATCGGAGATCGACGCCGCCGCCATGAGCGCGGCGCTGCTGGTCTAGCATGCAGGCGGCCCCGCTGTCCTACGGTTCCGACCAATCCGGCCTGGTCTGCGGCTACCTGTTCGGCCGCGCCGCGCACGGCCTGGCCATCGAGGCCGACGAGGCGCGCGCCTGGCTGGCCGCGCGCGAGGCCCATCCCGGCGAGTTCATCTGGCTGCACTTCAACCTGGCCAACACCGCCAGCGAGAAGTGGCTGCACGAGCACACCCGCCTGCCCGAGGAGTTCCACGAGAGCCTGCACGAGGGCCCCCGCTCGACCCGCATCGAGCAGGCCGACAACACCCTGATCGCCGTCGTCAACGACGTGCTGCACGACTTCTCCTTCGAGCCCTCGGACATCTCGACGCTGTGGCTCAGCGTCGACCGGCAGTTGGTCATCAGCGCGCGGCGCAAGCCGCTCAAGGCCATCGACGGCCTGCGCAACGCGGTGCGCAACGGCGAGAACCTGCGCTCCTCGGTCGAGCTGCTGATCCACCTGCTGCGCGACCAGGCCGACGGCCTGCTGAAGATCGTGCGCGCCGCCATCGCCCGCGTCGACGCCATCGAGGACAACCTGCTGGCCGGCAAACTGAACACCAAGCGCGCCTCGCTCGGCGAGCTGCGCCGCGTGCTGGTGCGCCTGCAGCGCCTGCTGGCGCCCGAGCCGGCCGCGCTGTTCCGCCTGCTGCAGCGCCCGCCCGCCTGGGTCGCCGAGCTCGACGCGCAGGAGCTGCGCGAGTCCACCGAGGAGTTCTCGATGGTGCTGGCCGACATGGCCTCGCTGCAGGAGCGCATCAAGCTGATCCAGGAGGAGATCGCCGCCCTGGTCAACGAGGGCAACAACCGCAGCCTGTTCGTGCTGACCATCGTCACCGTGCTGGCCCTGCCGATCAACATCATCGCCGGCCTGCTCGGCATGAACGTCGGCGGCATCCCGCTGGCGCAGGACGATGGCGGCTTCTGGATCATCGTCGGCATCGTCGCCAGCTTCACCGTGGCGGCCGGCTGGCTGGCCTTCCGCCGCCAGCGCGACCTGATCTAACCCCACCCCACCGCAAGACATACCATGATGAAAAGCAGTTCGAACAGCGGCCTGGTGTATTCCACCGAGCTGGGCCGCACCTGTCCCGTTTGCCGCCGGGCGCTGGCCGCCTGCGCCTGCCAAGGCCAGGCCAAGGCCGCGCCGGCGGGCGACGGCAAGGTGCGCGTGTCGCGCGAGACCAAGGGACGCGGCGGCAAGTGCGTCACCCTGGTCAAGGGCGTGGCGCTCGACGCCGCCGCGCTGGCCGCGCTCGGCAAGCAGCTGCGCGCCGCCTGCGGCAGCGGCGGCACGGTCAAGGACGGCGTCATCGAGGTGCAGGGCGACCACTGCGACACCGTGCTGGCGGCGCTGCAGAAACTCGGCCACAGCCCCAAGCGGGTCGGCGGCTGATGCGCCGACAACGTCCCGGTCCGCTCGGCCGGCGCCTGCCGCCCGTGTTCCAGGCCCTGGCCTTGGCGCTGGCGCTCTGCGCTGCGGCGGCGCCGGCGTTGGCCGGTTCGGCCGGCGACAACGCGGCCGCGCGGCCGTTCGCCGACAAGCCGCTGGCCGCTCCGCACATCCACGTCGACAGCCCGGCCCAGTTCCTCAAGTGGAGCGGCAAGCCCGTGCAACAGGACGACGACCCCGGCCGGGTGTTCAAGAAGACCCGGCTCGGCACGCTGGCCTTCGGCCCGAACCTGCGGGTGCACCTCGACGCTATCCAGAACACCGTGCATTTCCCCTCGTCCTACCAACTGGTCGACGCCGCCTCCGGCGCCCTGCTCGGCAGCTACGAGGTGTTCGACCTGGACGACGCCGAGTGGTACTTCGCCGGCAACGGCGCGGCGTATTTGAACCAGACCCACCTGTCGCTGTGCGGCCAACGCAGCACCCGCAAGATCGCGCAGAGGGGCAAGGCGCTGGTCGAGGTGGCGCAGCCGCTGAGTTACATCGGCGTCGACAGCACCGTCGAACAGGCCACCGCGCTGTACGACTCGCCGACCAGCCGCACGGTGGTGGCCACCGTCGCGGCCGGCAGCACGGTCCACGTCATCGGCCTGCTGCCGGGCAAGTCGGCGCAGGCGCGCGACAAGCTGGCCCTGCTGGTCAAGACGCCGTTCGGCCTGACCGGCTGGCACCGGCTGGACTACGGCAAGGGCGAGGCCGGCCTGGCCATTTACCAGTGCAACTAAGCGGCGCCATCGGTTAAACTTGCCGCATGAAAAATTTCGAACACCGGCGCGACCGGTTTGAGCTGTTCGCCGGTTTCGACAACCCGCGCATCAACCTGGGCATGGCGCTGACGCTGCCCGACTTCCGTCCGTTCTGCAAGGCGCGCCAACTACCGCCCTTCCACTTCTTCCTCTACTGCCTGCTCGACAGCGTGCAGTCCATCGACAACTTCCTGTACCGCGTCCACGACGGCGAGGTCATCAAGATCGAGCAGTTCTACGGCTCCTACACGGTGCTCAACCAGGACAACAACCTCAACTACGCCCGCTTCGTCCGCTCGCCCGACCTGGCCGAGTTCGTCGAGCGCAGCGTGGCGGCGGGCCGCGTCGCCCAAGCCAGCCGGGCGCTGATCAACACCGGCGCCGACCTGAGCCCGCGCGAGATGCGCGACAACGTCTACAACACCTGCCTGCCGTGGCTGGACCTGACGGCCATCGAGCATCCGCTGTACCGCCACCACGAGGCCGACATCCCGCTGATCGCCTGGGGCCGCTTCAGCGCGCCGGCCGGCGCCACGCTGACGCTGCCGTTCTCGATCCAGGCCCACCACGGCTTCGTCGACGGCTACCACGTCCACCGGCTGACCGAGCGGCTGGCCGCGCGCATCGCCGAACTGATCGGCTGAGCGGCGGCACGGCGGCACGGCCGGGGCACTCCGACAAGCGCCTCCGGGCGCCACATAAAATTGAAAAATAAACATTTTGATTGCCTTCAATGCAATCAAATGCTATTCTCTCGCCTTCACTAAATCCTTCTCCTGCCCAAGCGGCACGACGGGCGCGTCCACCGATCCGCCCGCCGCGCCAGGCGCAGTAAGAACCACAATATTTGGAGCATCCATGCGTTTGAACACCATCAAGCTGGCCATCGCCGGTTTCGCCGCCCTTAGCACCTTCTCGGCGCAAGCCACCGAACTGGTTAAGAACGGCGGCTTCGAGCAGGTCAGCGGCATCGGCCAGTTCAACCACAACGTCACCGTCAGCGACTGGTCGTCGAACGGCTACAACTTCGTCTTCGCCGCCGGTTCGGCCGACACCACCGGCTCGGTCGGCTCCTACGGCGCGTTGACCTTGTGGGGCGCCAACAATGGCGGCAACAACCCGCTGGCCACCAGCCACAACGGCGGCAACTTCATCGCCGCCGACGGCGCCTTCGAAGTCTCGCCCATCCAGCAAACCATCAACGGCCTGGTCGTTGGCCAGAAGTACACCGTGAACTTCGAATGGGCCGCCGCGCAACAGTCCGGCTTTGACGGCGCCACCACCGAACAATGGGTGGTCAACCTGGGCAACAACGCCGCCACCCAGCAGTCGACCGCGGTCTACCACAACCCTAGCCACAGCTCGAGCGGCTGGATGAAGGAAAGCATGACCTTCACCGCCGCCGGCACCAGCCAGATCCTGTCCTTCCTGGCGGTCGGCACGCCGGAAGGCAAACCGCCGTTCTCGCTGCTCGACGGCGTCTCGATGACCTCGGCCGTGCCGGAGCCTAGCTCGTGGGCCATGCTGTTCGCCGGCCTGGGCATGGTTGGCTTCATGGCGCGCCGCCGCCAGGGCAACGCGGCCTGATCAAGCCAGCGCGAGATTGACCGCGAACCGGACAGGGGCAACCCTGCCCGGTTTTGTCGTTTTAGACGGATGCATCCGATATGAACCTGATCCACAGCCTTTTCGCCCATGTGCCCGCCTTCGCCCTCAGCGTGTTTCGCCTGAGCGTGTGGCTGGTCCTGCTGGCGGTGATCTTCGTGCCGCTGGAGCGCTGGCTGGCCGTGCGGCCCGGCCGCCCCGCGCGCGCCGACCTGCTCAGCGACCTGGCCTATTACTTCCTCAGCAGCCTGCTGCCGGCCATGCTGCTCAGCGTGCCGCTGTCGCTGCTCGCGCTGGCGGCGCAGCAGCTGGTCCCGGCCGCCGTGCCGGCCGCCCTGGGCGCCCTGCCGCTGGCGGCCCGCCTGGCGCTGGCCTTCGTCGTCGGCGAGATCGGCTTTTACTGGGGCCACCGGCTCAGCCACGAGATCCCCTGGCTATGGCGCTTCCACGCCATCCACCACAGCCCCGAGCAGATGTACTTCCTCGTCAACACGCGCTCCCATCCGGTGGACACGGTGGTCACCCGCCTGTGCGGCATGCTGCCGCTCTACCTGCTGGGCCTGGCCGGTCCCAGCGCCGGCGGCAGCGTCGCGCCGGCCGGGCTGATCGTGCTGGGCACGATCTGGGGATTCTTCATCCATTCCAACCTGCGCCTGCGCTTCGGCGCGCTGGAATGGCTGATCGCTACGCCGGGCTTCCACCACTGGCACCACAGCCGCCACGAGTTCATCAACCACAACTACGCCTCCATGCTGCCGCTGTGCGACAAGCTGTTCGGCACCCTGCATCTGCCGCCGACCTGGCCGGCCGCCTACGGCACCGACACGCCGCTGCCGCCCACCTTCGCCCGGCAATTGATCGAACCGCTGCGCTCGCCCGGCCAAGCCGATGGCAAGGCGAGCAAGGCGTCGGATATGTCGGCAAATAAGTAAATGATTTAGTTTACTTATATTGTGGAGCCCGGTATATTGCCATTCATGCACACTTGAATGGCCAACATGAAATCATCCCTGCTCATCACCGCCGCCTGCCTGTTGGCGCTGCTGTCGACCATCGGCGCGGCGCTGCCCTACCCCATCCTGCCGCCGCTGTTCGCCGCCGGCGTCAGCAACGGGCTGAACCATTTCCTCGGCCTGCCGCCCAAGCTGCTGTTCGGCCTGGCGCTGACCATCAACCCGCTCGGCCTGCTGATCGGCTCGGCCCTGCTCGGGCCGCTGTCGGACCGCTACGGCCGCCGCCCCGTGCTGCTGGTCACCGCCCTCGGCGCCGCGCTCGGCCACGCGCTGACGGCCTGGGCGCTGGTGCTCGAATCGTATCCGCTGTTCATCCTGGCGCGCTTCGCCACCGGCCTGCTCGAAGGCAACGGCTCGGTGGCGCGCGCGCTGCTGGCCGACCGCCTGCAGGGCGACCTGCGCCTGCGCGCCCTGTCCTGGCTCAACGGCGCCTTCTACATGGGCTGGCTGGCCGGCCCGCTGCTGGCCGGCGCCACGCTGGCCTGGGGCGTGACGACGCCGTTCTGGGTCGCCACGGTGGCGCTGACGGTGACGGCGGCGCTGGTCGCCGTGGCCCTGCCGCGCGAGGCGCCCAACGGCGCCAACACCTCCTGGTGGCAGGTGGCGCGCGACGGCCACGCGCTCAACCTGCTGCGCCACGCCGAGCTGCGCCAGTTCTTCGTCGTGCAACTGGCCTACACCTGCGGCGTCACCGCCTTCTACGAGTTCTATCCGCTGTGGCTGGTGGAGGTGCCCGGCTACGGCGCGCGTGGCATCGCCTGGACCACCGCCGCCATGTGCTCGGTGATGATCGCCACCACCTGGTTCGCCGGCCGCCCCAGCCAGCGCGACCCGCTGCGCCGCGCCTGCCTGTACGCCGCCGGCACGGCGACGGCCGTCGTCGTGCTGGCGGCCGGCAACGCCTGGGTCGGCCTGGCCGCCATCGTCCTGTTCGGCATCCCGCAAGCCTTCTACATGGCCATCGTGCCGAACTGGTGCGCAGAGCGCTTCGGCCACCACGGCCAGGGCGCGGTGATGGGCTTGCTCTCCACCACCTTCTGTCTGGCCAACATATTGATGGCGCTGGCCGGTGCCGTGCTGACCTTGATCGACACCCGCCTGATCCTGCTGCTCGGCGCCGCGCTGACGGCCAGCTCGGCCTGGCGCCTGCACACCTGGCGCGGCGAGATGGCCGCCAACGCCAGCCTGCGCGTGGTGCAATCGTGAGCACCGCCGAACAGGTGCTGTACCTGCTCAAGACGCGCGGCGCGCAGACGGCGCAGCAGTTGGCCGCGCTGCTCGAGTTGACCTCGATGGGCGCGCGCCGCCAGCTCGAGGCCTGGCAGGACAAGGGGCTGGTCGAATTCGAGGAGACGGCCGACAAGGTGGGCCGCCCGGCGCGCCACTGGCGCCTGACGGCGGCCGGCCACGCCCGCTTCCCCGACCGCCACGCCGACCTGACGCTGCAATTGATCGAGCAGGTGCGCGGCCTGTTCGGCGCCGCCGGCCTGGAGCAGTTGATCACCGCGCGCGAGCTCGACAGCGAACGCCAGTACCGCGAACGGCTCGGCCCGGACACGGCCGACTGGCCGGCGCGCGCGGCCGCGCTGGCCGGGCTGCGCAGCGCCGAGGGCTACATGGCCGAGGTCGAACCGCAGGACGACGGCAGCCTGCTGCTGATCGAGAACCACTGTCCGATCTGCGCCGCCGCCGCCAGCTGCCAGAGCTTTTGCCGCTCCGAGCTGGACATCTTCCGCCGCGTGCTCGGCGAGGGCGTCGCCGTCGAGCGCGCCGAGCACCTGCTGGCCGGCGCGCGCCGCTGCGTCTACCGCATCACACCGCTGCGCGGCTGATCCGGCCCGCCGGCGCCCGCGCGGCGGGCGCGGACACAAAAAAGCCGGCGCGAGGCCGGCTTTTCAATGCGTCAATTCCCGGGGGAATTAGAAGCTGTAGCGAACGCCTACGGACAGCATGTCGGCTTTCAGGCTGACTGGCTCGTCTTTGGCGATCTTGCCGAAGTTTTCGTATTCAGCAACGAACGAAACGTTCTTGTTCAGCTGGTAAGCAGCACCGATGCCGAATACGGCGGTGGTGCGGTTTTCGCTTTCCGACGAGTTGAAGCCTGGCGCGCGAGCGGTGACTTTAACGTGGTTTTGCGCGATGCCGACCTTGCCGAACAGCGAGAACTCGTTGTTCAATGGCAGGGTGCCGGTAGCGGCGACGAAGACGGTTTGTGGCTCCGACTTGATGTAGCCGCCGCCGTTGTTGATTTCGGCCTTGCCGAAGTTTACGTAGGCAACTTCAACGCCGTAGTTGGCGGTGAACTGGTAGCCACCGTTCAGTTTGAAACCGGTGCCGTTGTCTTTCAGCGAAAAACCTGGAGCGTCCAGTTTCTGTTCCGAGCGACCGACGTTGCCGCCGACGAAGTAGCCTTCAGCTTGCGCGGCAACTGGGAAAGCGATTGCTGCACCGATCAGAGCGGCGATAAATTGTTGTTTCATCTTCAATCCTGTTCTTTTTTGATTTTGAGGCGATACAAACGCCTCCCCAATAACGGGGCAGCGCATTTTACACTCTATGCAACTAATTTATCAAGGGCAACATTGAATAAAGATTGTTCGGCACCGAAAGCCATAGTACCGTTCGAATGATGGCGGTCCATCGCATCAGCCTAATTTACTGTCGGCGACATGGTAGCGCGGGTCCTCGTCGGCGTTCACCTCGACCAGCGCGCCGGCCCGTCCCAGGATCTCCCGGCAGTCCGCGCTCAGGTGGCGCAGGTGCAGCGTTTTGCCCGCCTGCTGGTAGCGCGCCGCCAAGGCGTCGATCGCCTCGATGGCCGAATGGTCGACCACCCGCGCCGCGCCGAAGTCGATCACCACGTCGGCCGGATCGTCCTTCGGCGCGAACAGGCCGGCGAACTGGCTGGCCGAGGCGAAGAACAGCGAGCCCTGCAGCCGGTACACCTTCCAGCCGCGCGCGTCGGTCTCGACGCGCACCTGGATCTGCTTGGCGTGCTGCCAGGCGAACACCAGCGCGGCGAACACCACGCCGGCCAGCACCGCCACCGCCAGGTCGGTCAGCACGGTGATGACGGTGACGCCGACCACCGTGACGGCGTCCTGCCGCGGGATCTTGCGCAGCGCCTGCAGGCTGCCCCAGGCGAAGGTCTTCTCGCAGACCACGAACATCAGGCCGACCAGCGCGGCCAGCGGAATCTTCTCGATCCACGGCGACAGGAACAGGATGAAGGCGAGCAGGAACAGCGCGGCGACGATGCCCGACAGGCGGTGGCGCGCGCCGTTGTCGATGTTGATCATGCTCTGGCCGATCATGGCGCAGCCGCCCATCGAGGCGAACAGGCCGGCCACCACGTTGGCCAGGCCCTGCGCCATGCTCTCGCGGTTGGGGCGGCCGCGCGTGTCGGTGATGGTGTCGATCAGGTTCAAGGTCAGCAGCGTCTCGATCAGGCCGATGGCGGCCAGCACCAGCGCGTAGGGGAAGATGATGTACAGCGTGGCCAGCGTCGGCGGCACCTGCGGCAGGTGCGGCTGCGGCAGGCCGCCGGCGATCGAGCCCATGTCGCCCACCGTCTTGGTTTCGATGCCCAGCAGGTTGACCAGCGCGGCCACCAGCAGCACCGCCCCCAGCGAGGCCGGCAGCAGCGTGGTCAGCTTCGGCAGCAGGTAGATGACGGCCATCGTCAACGCGACCAGGCCGAGCATCACGTAGAGCGGCGCGCCGCCGATCCAGCCGCCGCCGGGCAGCTTGAAGTGGCCGAACTGGGCGAGGAAGACGACGATCGCCAGGCCGTTGACGAAGCCCAGCATGACCGGGTGCGGCACCATGCGGATGAACTTGCCCAGCTTGAAGGCGGCGAACAGCAGTTGCAACAGCCCCATCAACACCACCGTGGCGAACAGGTATTCGGCGCCGTGGCTGAGCACCAGGCTGACCATCACCACCGCCAGCGCGCCGGTGGCGCCGGAGATCATGCCGGGCCGGCCGCCCAGCGTCGCCGTCACCAGGCACATGATGAAGGCGGCGTACAGGCCGGTCATCGGGCTGACGTGGGCCACCAGCGCAAAGGCGATCGCCTCCGGCACCAGCGCCAGCGCGACGGTCAGTCCGCTGAGTAGATTGACCTTGATTTCGGCCGGCTTCATCGACAACATAACTCTCCCGTTCATGACGCGCGCCGCCGTGATCGGGTCGAAGGCGGGCGGCAAAACCGGCGATTATCGCACGCGCCGGCAGCGCCGCCGCCCTTCGGGTAGAGTAGCGGCTTCGGTGGCGGCTTCGGTGGCGGCTTCGATAGCGGCTTATTTGGCAGGGATGGAACCCATGGAGAACCACAGTGCGCATCTTGGTGGTTGAGGACGAACCGAAGGCCGGCGACTATCTGCGCAACGGCCTGATCGAGTCCGGCTACGCCGCCGACCTGGCGCGCGACGGCGCCGCCGGCCTGCGCCTGGCGCTGGCCACCCGCTACGACGCCATCGTGCTCGACGTCATGCTGCCCGGGCTGGACGGCTGGCAGTTGCTGGCCCGCCTGCGCGAGCAGCGCGAGCCGCCGCCGGTGCTGTTCCTGTCGGCGCGCGGCACGCTGGAGGACCGCCTCAAGGGCCTGGAACTGGGCGCCGACGACTACCTGGTCAAGCCCTTCTCCTTCGCCGAACTGCTGGCGCGGCTGCGCGTGGCGCTGCGCCGCGCGCCGGCCCGCCAGCTGCAAACGCCGGACGACGACGGCGCCCTGACCCTGGCCGACCTGCGCCTCGACACGGCGCTGCGCCAGGCCCAACGCGGCGCCAGTCCGATCGCCCTGACCAACAAGGAGTACGCGCTGCTGCACTTCTTCCTCAGCCACCAGGAGCAGGTGCTGTCGCGCTCGCTGATCGCCTCGCGCGTGTGGGACATGAACTTCGACAGCGACACCAACGTCGTCGACGTCGCCGTGCGCCGCCTGCGGCAAAAGGTCGAGGAGCCGTTCGCGCCGCCGCGCCTGATCCACACGGTGCGCGGCGTCGGTTACCGCTGCGGGCTGGCGCCGTGAGCGCGCGCCCGCCCGGCTATGCGCTGACGAGGCGGCTGGCGGCGCTGTTCGCGCTGTTGTGCTTCGCGCTGCTGGCGGCGCTCGGCGTGTTCCTCTACCGCGAGCTGGAGCAGCAGTTGACGCTGCGCGACGACGCCGCCCTGCTCAACCGCGTCGAGCAGATCCGCGTCCTGCTACAGGACGAGAACACGATGGAGCTGGTCCGCGCCAAGCCCGGCCTGTTCGCCAACATGCTGGGCAACCGCGAGGCGCTGCTGGTGCTGCGCTTCGCCGGCCAGGCGCCGCTGATCGAGGTCAACCCCGGCGCCATGCCCATCCCCGAGCTGGCGCCCTTGCCGCCGGAGGCGCCGCTGACGCTGTCGGCGGTGCGCCATACGTTCGATGCCAACGGCGTGCCCTTCATCGCGCTGGCCGCCAGCGCCCGCAGCGACGATCCGCGACGGCCGTTGGAAATCATCGCCGGCCGCGCCATGGGCGAGCGCACCCACATGCTGGCGCAGTACCGCGAGCGCATCCTGCTGTCGGCCGGCGCCGGCGCCGTGCTGGCCGCCCTGGCCGCGCTGGCCCTGGTGCGGCGCGGCCTGCGTCCACTGCGCGAGCTGGCGCGCCAGACCGACGGCATCGGCATGGCCAACCTGGCCGCCCGCCTCGACGGCGCCGGCGCACCGCGCGAGCTTGCCCTGCTGGTGGACGCCTTCAACGCCATGCTGGAGCGGCTGTCCAACGGCTTCACCCGCCTCAGCCAGGTCTCGGCCGACATGGCGCACGACCTGCGCACGCCGATCGCCAACCTGCTCGGCCAGACCGAGGTGGCGCTGGGCCAGCAACGCAGCACCGACTATTACGAGGCGCTGCTGGCGTCCAACCACGAGGAGTTGCAGCGCCTGGCCAGAATGACCGACAACATGCTGTTCCTGGCGCGCGCCGCGTAGCCGGCGCATCCGCGTTTATTACCCCCACACCCCGATCCGCCACGGTCGGGGTCTGACCCCGTGCGGGGTCAAACCCCTTGCCTTGAGGGCTTAAGCCAGCATCCCTCCCATCCGTGAAGAACCATCTCAGCGCATGGCCCCGGCCCGCCTGTGCTCAGGCCGCGCCGGCCTGCTCGTTCAACGCCGCGTCGTGCATCGGCGCCTGGCGCAGCACGCGCAAGCTACCCAGCAACAGCAGACCGATGCCGGTGGCGGCGGCGCCGCAGAAGAAGATGCTGCCCAGCGAGGACAACAGCTTGCCCAGCAGGCCGATGCCCAGCGTGCCGAGCGAGTCGCCGGCCGCGTCCTGCGCCGTCCACAGGCTGTTGACCCGGCCCAGATAATTGTCCGGCGTGTGGCCCTGCACCAGCGTGTACTGCAGCAGCGAGGCGATAGCCACCAGATAGCCGAAGACCACCAGCAACAGCAGCGTCGGCACGAAGTGGCGGTTCAAGCCAATCAACATCAGGCAGACAAAGGCGCCCAGGCTGACCAGCATCATCACCAGGCCGGGACGCTGCAACTGCCCGGTCCAGCCGCTGACGATGGCGCCCAGCGTGGCGCCCAGCGGCACGGCGGCGTACATCATGCCGACCTCGAAGGCGCCGCCGCCGAAGGCCGTCTGCGCCAGCGCCGGGAACAGCACGCGAATGGTGGTGGTCAGCGTGATCAGCGTACCGATCACGGCGGTGCTGGCCACCACCGGATTGGTGAACAGGAAGCGGAAGCCGTCGGCCAAGGCGCGCAGCGGATGGTGCGCCGGGCCCGGCGCCGGCAACATGGCCGGCAGACGCAGCAGCGGCAGCAGGGTCAGGCCGGTGCCGATGGCGGCGACCAGGTAGTTCCAGCCGACGTCGGCGGCGGCGATGATGATGCCGCCGATGGCCGGCGAGATCACCGTCGCCAGCCGCACCGTGACCATGCTGATGGCGCGCGCCTGCATCAGGTTCTCGCGGCCGACGATGAGCGGCATGCAAGCCATCAGCGCGGTCACGCCGAGCGCGCCGAAAAAGCCGTCCCACACCGACAGCACATACACCGCCCACAGCGACGGCGCCGGCAGCCAGGCGTTGACGGCCAGGCCGAGGAAGCCGACGCCGCACACCGTGCGGGCGAACAGGATCAGCTTCTTGCGGTCGTAGCGGTCGGCCAGCACGCCGCCCAGCAGCAGGCCGACGAACATGCCGGCGCCTTCCAGCGCCATCGCCAGGCCGACGTGGAAGCTGTCGCCGGTCAGCGCGTAGATCTGCATCGGCACGGCCACCGACAACATGCCCAGGCCCAGCAGCGAGATGGTGCGGGCGATGAAGACGCTGCAAAAATCGCGGTTGCGGCGCAACAGGCCGAGGTCGACAAACAGGGAGGATTTCTTGCTCATGCCAGCTTCACTTTCAATGGTTCCAACGTCCATACTTCTTCGGCTTCCGGCTTGGCCGCCTGGCGCAGCGCCGCGTCCAGCAAGGGGCCAAGCGTGGTCATACTCTGCGGCGACAGGATGTTCTCGTGCGAGCAGTCGGCCAGACTGTGCACCTGCAAGCGCTGCACGTGCTTCTCCCAACTGGCGCGCGGCGCGATGTAGTCGGGCAGCGACCGCTCGGCGACGAACAGGGTCACGGCGCCGTCGTAGTCCGGCGTGACGGTGCGCGACAACAGCCGCACCGCGTCCTTGTAGTTGGCGAAGACCTGCCCCAACACGGCCTCCTTCTCCTGGCGCAGCTGGGCCGGCTCGTCGCCCATGGCGGCGTCGTCGCCGTCGGCATAGGCGTCGCTGAGCAGTTGTTCCTGTTCGCGCTCGGCGCCCATCGCCGCCTCCGCGCCCTGCGGATCGGACCAGTCGTGCGCCTCGGCCGGGTAGGTGTCGAGCAGGCCGAGGAAGTTCACCGTCTCGCCCAGCGCGCGCAGCTTGGCCGCCATGCCGTAGGCGACCGTGCCGCCCAGCGAATAGCCGAGCAGGTAGTACGGCCCCTGCGGCTGGATCTCGCGCACGGTGCGCAGCTGCCGTTCAAGCAGCTGTTCCATGTCGGCGCTGCTGGCGATCACGCCGTGCGGGCGCGGCGACTGCAGGCCGACGATGGGCTGCGTGCCGCTCAAATAGCGCGGCAGCACGCTGTACTGCCAGGCGAAGCCGGAGCCGGGATAGACGCAGAACAGCGGCGCGCCCTGCCCCGCGCGCAGCTCGATCACCGGCTCGAAGCCGTCGCCGCCGACCGCGCCGGGCAGCAGATCGCCCGGCATCTGCGCGGCCAGCCGCGCCACCGTCGGCGCGGTCATGATCTGCCCGACCGGCACCGGCCGCTGCAGCACGCGGCGCAGTTCCGCCGCCAGCCGCATGGCCAGCAGCGAGTGGCCGCCCAGGGCGAAGAAATCGTCGTCGGCGCCGACCCGCTCCACCTCCAGCACCTTGGCGAAGGCTTGCGCCAGCACGCTTTCCAGGCCGGCGGCCGGCGCGCGGCCGGCACCTTCGCCAGCCGCCGCACCCAGCGACGGCAGCGGCAGGGCCTTGCGGTCCAGCTTGCCGTTGGCGCTCAGCGGCAGTTGCGCCAGTTCGACGCAAGCCACCGGCACCATGTGGGCCGGCAGGCGCTGCGCCAGCCGTTCGCGGATGGCGCCGGCGTCCAGGCTGGCGCCGTCGCGCAGCACCAGGTAGGCCACCAGTTGGCGGTGGTCCTCGCCGCCCTCCATCCGCTGCGCCTGCGCGCCCAGCACCACCGCGTGCACCACCGCCTTGGCCACCTCGGGCTGCGCCAACAGCACCGTCTCGATCTCGCCCAGCTCGACGCGCTGGCCACGGATCTTGATCTGGTCGTCGGCCCGACCCAGGTACTCGACCGCGCCGTCGGCCAGCCAGCGCACCACGTCGCCGGTGCGGTACATGCGTGCGCCGTCGCCGAAGGGATCGGCGACGAAGCGGCTGGCGCTCAGTTCGGGCCGGCCCAGATAGCCCATCGCCAGCTGGACGCCGCATAGATACAGCTCGCCGGCCACGCCCGGCGGCACCGGCCGCAGATAGCGGTCCAGCACGCGCAGCTGGGTGTTCCACACCGGCCGGCCGATCGGCACGCCCAATCCCTCGCCGTCCAGGCCGGCGCCAAAGGCCGGCTGGTAGGTGACGTCGACGGCGGCCTCGGTCGGGCCGTACAGATTGTGCAGCTGCGCCCCGATCAGGCCGGAGAACTCGCGCGCCTGCGCCTTGCTCAACGCCTCGCCGCTGCAGAACACCAGGCGCAGGCTGGGGCAGACCCCGCCGCGCCGGCCCGCCAGGGTGCGCGCGTGGGCGCTGAAGATCGCCAGCATCGACGGCACGAAGTGCAGGCAGGTGACGCCGTGCAGGACGATCGCCTGCGCCAGCGCCTGCGGATCGCGGTGCGCCTCCGGCTCGGCCATCGCCAGGCGCGCGCCGACCATCAGCGGCCAGAAGAACTCCCACACCGAGACGTCGAAACTGCTCGGCGTCTTTTGCAGCACCACGTCGGCGCTGCCCAATTGATACATGTGCTGCATCCATTCGATACGGTTGACGATGGCGCCGTGCGACACCAGCACGCCCTTCGGCCGGCCGGTGGTGCCGGAGGTGTAGATCAGGTAGGCCGGATGCGCCGGCGTCAGCGCCACCTGCGGCGCCGGGTGGTCGACCGCGTCCGCCAGCAAGGCGTCGAAGGACAGCAGCGCCGCGCTATGCGCCATGGCGCCGAAGCGTTCACGCGCGTCGCCCTGGCAGATCAGCAGGCGCGGCGCGGCGTCGCCCAGCATGTAGGCCAGCCGCTCGTCGGGATAGGACAGGTCCAGCGGCAGGTAGGCCGCGCCGGCCTCGATCACCGCCATGACGGCCAGGCTCAAACGCACCGAGCGCGGCAAGGCCACCGCCACTACGTCGCCCGGCAGCACGCCGGCGGCGATCAGTTGCGCGGCCAGGCCGTGCACCTGGCGGCGCACCTGCGCGTAGCTGAGGCGCTGGCGCGCGTCGAGCAGCGCCGGCGCGTCCGGCGTGCGGGCGGCCTGCGCCGCGAGCGCGCTTTGCAGCGTGGCCGGCGCCACCGCGCGGTCGGTGGCGTTGACCTCGGCCAGCAGCGCGGCCTCGCGCCAGTGCAGCAGCGGGTAGCGCGACAGCGGCAGCGCCGGCTGTTCGACCAGGCTGCGCAACAGCTGCTCGACGCGCTGCGCCAGCGCCTGCGCCTCGGCCACCGCGCCGCGATACTCGACCAGCAGCGTCAGCGACTCGCCCGGCAGCACCAGCAGCGCCAGCGGATAGTGGCTGTAGCCGCGATTGTGGATGTCGCCGACGCGCAGCGGCTGGCCGTCGCTACCGCTCAGTTGCTGCTCCAGGTAGGCGTTGTCCGGGTAGTTCTCCACCACCAGCAGCGTGTCGAACAGGGTGGCGGCGCCGGCCAGGCGCTGGATCTCGGCCAGGCCCAGGCCATCGTGCTCCAGCAGCTCGATGTGGCGCTGCTGCATCGCCGGCAGCTGCTCCCACAGCGACTGCTGCGGCGCCAGCTGCACCCGCACCGGCAGGGTGTTGAGGAACAGGCCGACCTGCTCCTCGATGCCGGCGATGGCCGCGCTGCGGCCCGACACCGGGGTGCCGAACACCACGTCGCTGCGGCCGGCGATGCTGCCCAACACGCAGGCCCACACGCCCTGCATCAACACGTTCAAGGTCAAACCCCGGGCGCGGATCTGCGCCATCAGGGCGCCGCTCAGCGCGGCCGGCAAGGTCAGCTCGAATTCGCTGACCGGCGCGCCGGCGGGGATCTGCTCGAACAGCAGCGTCGGCTGGACCTGCGCCAGCGTCTCGCGCCACAGCGCCCGGCTGGGCGCCTGCTCGCGGCCGGCCAGTTGGCCGATCAACTGGGCGTAGCCGGCCTGCGGCGCCGGCAAGATGCTTACGTCGTCGCGGTAGGCGGCGAGCAGGTCGCGCAGCAGCAAAGGCGTCGACCAGCCATCCACCACCAGATGGTGGATCACCAGCAGCAGCACGTGGTGCTGGCCGTCCAGATGCACCAGGGCGGCGTTCAACATGCCGGCGCCCTGGTCGGTCGGGTAGTCGCGCTCCAGCAGCGCCTGTCCAATCTCCTCCAGGCCGCCGGCCCGCCGCTCCGCGCTCAAGGCCGACAGATCGTGCTCCTGCCATGGCCAGGCCAACGCATTGGCACCGTCCTGGCGCGGCAGCAGGAACACCGCCTCGTCGCCGGTCTCCATGTCGAACCAGCCGGCCAGCTGCGGGTAGCGGCTCAGCACCGCTTGCAGGGCCTGGCGCAGACGGCCGCTATCGAGCGCGCCGGTGAATTGCAGGCGGGTGAAAGCGTTGTAGTTGGCGGCCTGCTGGCCCAGCTGGGCGTGGAACAGCATGCCCTTTTGCAGCGGCAGCACCGGCGCCGGTTCGGCGAAGTCCGGGTAGCGCTGGCGCAGCAGCGCCAGTTGGGCCGGCGCCACCGTCCATGCCGGCGCGAGGGCCGCCTCGGCGCCCGCTTCCGGCACGGCTGTCAGCACGGCCGCCATGCCGCGCGCGCTGCGCTGGGCGAACACCGCGCTGGGGCGCAGGGTGTGGCCGGCGCGGCGCAGCTCGCCGCACAACATCATGGCGGAGATGCTGTCGCCGCCGACGGCGAAGAAGTCGTCCTCCACGCCGGCCCGCTCCAGCTTGAGCACCTTGGCCATCAGTTGGCACAGCAGGGCCTCGGCCGCGCTCTCCGGCGCGCCGCCGGCGCTGTGGACGGCCGCGGCGGGCAGGCGCTTGCGGTCGATCTTGCCGCTGACGTTGCGCGGGAACTCGTCCAGTATCACCAGCGCCGACGGCACCATGTAGTCGGGCAGCGCCCGGCGCAGCGCGGCCAGCAGCGCAGCGCCGCGCTGCGCCACGTCGCCGCCTTCGGACGACGGCGCGACGCAATAGCCGATCAGGCGATGGCTATTGTTGACGGCCTGCGCCAGCACCAGCGCGCTCTCCACGCCGGGCAGCAGCGACAGCGCGTTCTCCACCTCGCCGATCTCGACGCGGTAGCCGCGCACCTTGACCTGGTCGTCGCCGCGGCCGACGAACTCCAGCCGACCCTCGCGGTTCCAGCGCACCAGGTCGCCGCTGCGGTACATGCGCGCGCCGGCCTCGGCGGCGAACGGGTTGGCGACGAAACGGCCGGCGCTCAAGCCGCCGCGCGCCAGATAGCCGGCGGCTAGGCCCTTGCCGGCCAGGTAGAGCTCACCCACCACGCCGACCGGCACCGGCTGCAGGCGGGCGTCGAGCACGTAGACCGAGGTGTTGCCGATCGGCCGGCCGATCAGCGGCCGTTCGCTGTCGGCCAGCGCCGCGCGCAGCGTGTCGACGGTGTATTCGGTCGGGCCGTACAGATTATGCGACAGCAGGCCGGGGACGGCGCGCAGCTGGCGCCACAGGGCGGCCGGCGCGGCCTCGCCGCCGATCAGGATCAGGCTGGGTTGCTGGGCGCCCGGCTCCATCAAGCCGCTGCCCAGCATCTGCGCCAGGAAGGACGGCGGCAGGTCCATCGCGTCGATCGAAAGGCGGCGCACCTCCTGCACCAGGGCGTGGGCGTCGCGCCGGGTGTCCTCGTCGAAGACGTACAGCTCCTGGCCGTGCAGCAGCCAGAACAGCTGCAGCCAGGACGAGTCGAAGGAGAAGGAATGGGTGTGGGCGGCGCGCAGCGCGCGGCCCGGATGGCGCGCGCGCACGGCGTCCAGCGCCGGGCGGTAGATGGTGTCCTGGTGCGAGGCGAACAGGTTCAACAAGGCGCCGTGGGTGTTCATCACGCCCTTCGGCCGGCCGCTGCTGCCGGAGGTGAAGATGACGTAGGCGACCGAGTCGGCCGTCAGCGGGGCGGCGCGCTCGTCGGCGTCCAGGCCGTGCGCGGCATGGCCGGCCAGCTCGGCGCGCAGCGCGGCGGCGTCCAGGTCCAGCCGGGGAATGGCCGCCGGCAGTTCGGCCGCGCAGTCGCTGCGGCTCAGCAGCAGGAGCGGGTTGGCGTCCTCGCACATCATCGCCATGCGCTCGGCCGGGTAGTCCAGGTCCAGCGGCAGCAAGGTGGCGCCGCTGTTCAGGATGGCCAGCATGGCCAGCACCGTGTCGGCCGAGCGCGGCATGGCCAGCGCCACCACCGTGCCCGGCGCGGCGCCGCGCGCGATCAGCAGGCGGCTCAGTTGCGCCACGCGGCCGGCCAGCGCGGCAAAGCTGTAGTGCTCGGCGCCGCTGACCAGCGCGGTGGCGTCGGGACGCAGCGCGGCCTGTAGCGTCAGCAGATCCAGCACGTTGTGCACGCCCTCTGCCGGCGTCACCGCCGGGCCGGTCGACCACTCGGCCACGGCCGCCTGCTCGTCGGCCGCCATCAGCGACAATCGGCCGACCGCTTGTTCCGGTTGCGCCAGCCAGCTCTCCAGCAGGCGGACGATGCGTTGCGCGTGCTCGGCCAGATCGCCCGTCTGGTAGCGCGCGGCGTCGGCGCGCAGTTCGATGGCGATCTGTTCGCCGTGCACCAGCAGGC
Organism: Rugamonas rubra; assembly: GCF_900114705.1. Lineage (GTDB taxonomy): Bacteria > Pseudomonadota > Gammaproteobacteria > Burkholderiales > Burkholderiaceae_D > Rugamonas > Rugamonas rubra. Next base: position 23,025 of record NZ_FOTW01000022.1, on the reverse strand, counting down.
CGAACTCCAGGTCGTCCACCGGGCCGGTGGCCAGGTGGTGGGTGATCCCCTCGGCGCCGCCGAAGTCGAGCTCGTAGTCGAACAGCTTGTAGTTGATCAGCGCACCGTACAGCTTTTGGCCGGAGCCGACCAACTGCATGTCGCGCTGGATTTGCTCGGCGTCGTAGCGTTGGTGCGGCCGCACCAGTTTCAGCGCGCGCTTGAAGCAGGCCGCCACGGCGCGCCAGTCCATCTCCGCCGCCATCTCCACCCGCAGCGGCAGCACACTGACCGCCGGCGCCGAGGAGTGGATGGCGGCCGATCCCATGCGCCGCATGAACGGCACGCCGATGGCCTGGCGCGCCTGGCCGGTCATGCGGTACAGGTAGGCGGCCAGCAGGCCCATGATCAGGTCGGGCGCGGCCAGGCGTGCGGCCGCAACGGCAGTCGTCGCAACGGCAGCCGTCGCCGCCGCGCCGGCCGGCGCCACTGCCGGCGCCGATGCCAGCGCCCGCAAGCGCGCCAGCGTGGCGGCCGGCAGCGCCAGGTCGAAGGTAATCAAGCCGGCGCCACCCGCCTCCTCCACCGCCGCCCGCGTCGACAGGCTGGCCGGGGCCGGCATGTCTTCGCAGTAGTCGCGCCAGAAGGCCTGGTCGGCGCTCCAGCGCTCGGAGGCCTGGTAGGCCAGATATTCATCCACCACCGCCGCGACGCCGATCAGCGTGCCGTCCGGCGCCGCCCTTCCCTGCGCCAGCGCCGTGTAGAGCGCGGCGATGCGCCGCGTCAGCGCGGTGAAGCTGAAGCCGTCCAGCATGATGTGGTGGAAGCGCTGATACCACAGCCAGCTGTCGCCGCCCTGCCCGTCGCGGACATGGAACAAGGCCTGGCGGTACAGCGGCAGGTCGCCGTCCAGCGGCAGCTCGGCGCGCGTGTCGGCCCACATCCACTCCAGCGCGCGCGCCTTGCCGTCGGCTTGGCCGCGCCAGTCGAAGAGCTCGGGCGCGGCGATGTCGGCGGCGCCCAGGCCGTCGCGCAGCTGCTGGCTGCCGCCGGCGTAGCGCGCGGTGACGGTGTCCGCCTCGGCCAGGCCCTGGCGGATCGCCTGGCACAGCAACTCGGGCTGTAGCTCTCCCGTGAAGGAGATCCAATGCGAGATCACATAACTATTCTTCTGTTCCGACACCTGGTCGGCCAGCCAGATACCCTGCTGGCTGCCGGTCAACGGCAGCTCGCGGGATTGGCCGGCGGCGGCCGGGACGAGCACTTCTTGCTGCGCTTGGGGACGATTCATGCGGATGCCCTCTCAGCGCGCTGCGCTAAACGGATTGATGCTCTTCCAGTGGCGCTCGACGAAGTCGATGCAGCTGCTGCGCGAGGCCGGGCCGAAGCGGGTCTCCCAGCCCTGCGGCCGCTCGGCGAACTCCGGCCACAGGCTGTACTGGTCTTGGGCGTTGCTCAATACGGTGAATTGCAGTTGTTCGTCGTCGAACGGGTTCAGATAGTTTTCGTGACTCATGATGTGGTCCTCTCGTCTCAGGTTCTTGAATTCAGTAGTTCGCCCAGGCCGGCCAGCAGGCCGTCACGCCAGCACAACCAGTCGTGCCCGCCGCGAAATTCGGCGTAGTCCACGGCGTGGCCGGCGCGCCGCAGCGCCGCCTGCATGGCACGGCTTTCGGCCGCCATGTCCGTCTCGTAGCAGCCCGCCTCCAGCTTGACCCGCAGCCGGCTCCCCGCGCCCAGGCCGCCGTTGACGGCGCGCGTCAGCCAGCCGCCGACGGCACTTTCGTCCGTGTTCTCGTCCGTGTTCTCGGCGGCGCCGGCGCAGCCGGGCTCGTCGGGTTGCGCCCACCAGAACGAACCGGACTGGCTCAGCACCATGCCGAAGCGCTCCGGCCAGCGCAGCGCCGCGTAGAGCGCCGCCAGGCCGCCAAAGCTCTGCCCCGCCACCAGCGTGTCGCCGGGCCGCTCGCTGAAAGGCTGCACAGCCCGCAACTGCGGCAGCAGCTCCTCCTGCAAGGCCAGCCAAAAATCGGCCTGGCAGGGCAGCTCCATGGCGCGCGTCGCCGGGTCCAGCGCGTCGACCAACAGGTACAGGGCGGGCGGCAACTCGCCGCGCGCCGTCATGGCGTCCAGCGGGCCGAACACCGACATATGCCGCGCCCAGTAGTGGCCGTCGAGCAGGATCACCAGCGGCAGCGCGGCACCGTGGATATCGGTATCGGTATCGGCGGCAGCCGGGCCGCTGCGGTACAGCCATACATCGCGCTCCCGCCCCAGCCGCGCGCTGCTCCAGCGTTGCGCCAGCAGCCGTCCCTGCGGCACAGCGTCGCGCGCCTCCCAGGCCGCGTGGCCCGGCGCCGCCGGCAAGCGCAGCGCGGACAGCGGCCCGCCCCAGCTGCCCTTGTGCGGCGTGTGGCGGTTCAGCGGATCGGCCTGCGCCATGCTCGCCATCAGGGCGATCCACCATTCCCGCAGCGTCGAGCGGGCCGCCGGCGCCGCCGGGGGCAGTTGCTCGCCGTTGGCCGGCATCAGGAAATAGCTGCCGCGCCAGTCGGCCGACAGTCGTGTTTGCCACAACCAGACGTCGCTGTGTCCGACCCGCGCCATGCTGGTCAGCGCGTCGGTGGGATGCGGCGTGTGCGAATACACGTCCAGATAGACACGCTGGCAGTCGGAACGGTCCGGGCCGCCATCCGGGTCGCGCCACAGGAAGCTCAGCTCGAACTGGCCGTCCGGCAGCGCGCGGCACAGCGGCGTGCCGGCTTGGCGCACCTCGCGCCACCAGGCCTCGCCGCCCAGGTCGGCCCGGCCGAGCAGATCGTCGGCCAGGCCCGCGCTCATGCCGGCACCGCCGACCAGACGCTGTCCACCGGACCGTGCAGCACGCGGCGCGCGGTCAGGCGGGCGCCGTACAGCAGCAGCGCGGCGCCGGCCAGCGCGGCGAAGTCGACGCCCAGCGTGGCGGCGCTGGTGTGCGCCCACAGGCCCAGCGACGGCAGCAGCGCGGCGACCAGCGAGGTCAGAGGAATCGCCAGCGAGGCCAGCGCGCACAGCTTGAGCAAGTCGACCGCGCCGCGCGCCGGGCCGCGCCAGAAGGCCCAGGCCACGGCGCCGAGGAAGACGCTGTAGTACACCGCCAGATAGGCCGAGTTGATGTTGGCGGCCGAGCCGTACAGCCATTTGCCGGCCACCATGGTCAGCAGCACGCCGGCCACCGAGCCGAGGCAGACGCCCAGCGTGGCCGAGGCCATGCGCATGGTGGTCAGCGTCTGGCGCGGCGGCGCCTGGTCGCGGATCTGGTTCTTGCGGCGCTTCTCCACCCACAGCAGATTGCCCGAATAGAACAGGAAGGCGCCGCTCAGGCCGAAGACGAAGTACACCCAGCGCATCATGTTGCCGCCGTAGCTGCCGAAGTGCAGCGCGAACAGCGGCGTCACCAGCGAACTCCAGGTGTCGGCGTGGCCCGGCAGCATGGTCTTGTTGGTCACCTCGCCGCTATACGGATTGATCATCACGTAGGCCGACTCCGGGCCGTGCACCAGGTGGCGCGGATTGACCACCGCCGCGCGTATCATCGGCCGTGGCCCGTCCAGGCCCATGAACAGCATCTCGCTGATGTGGAAGTCCGGCGCGGTCTGCTGCACCTTGGCGATCAGCGTGGTGGCCGGCAGCATCTCGCTGACCGAGTGCGGCACCGGCTTGCCGCCGCCGCGCTGGAACATCGGCGTGTCGCCGTAGACCACGTCCTGCAGGCTGTCGTAGAACTGGTCGTGGAAGGCAAACACGATCACCGTCACGCTGATGACGATGTGGAACGGCAGGCTGGCGATGCCGACGACGTTGTGCGCGTCGAGCCAGAAGCGCTTGCGGTTCTTCCCGGCGCGCAGCGCGAAGAAGTCCTTCACCAGCGTCGGCAGCAGCAGGACCACGCCCGACACCAGGGCCAGGAAGTACATCACGCCGGCCACGCCCATCAGGTAGATGCCGAGGTATTCGTCGCCCACCGTGCCGGGCACGCCGCCGGTGCGGTGCAGCATGTCGATCAGCTGGGCCAGCAGCGAGGGCAGCTCCTGCTGCGCCACCAGCTTGCCGTCGCCGTCCAGCGTGGCCTGCCAGCGCTTGGCCGACAGGTCGATCTCGCGGCCGCCCTCGTCGCCGCTCCAGCTGACCGGCGCGGCGACGTTCTCGTGCTGCTCCAGGTGCAGCGTGAAGCCCTTGCGCGCCGACGGGTGCTGCTCCAGCACCTGGCGCACCAGCGGGTCGAGCTGGGCCTGCGCCACCGGCCGCAGGGTCTGCGCCGGGCTGCTGATCCAGCGGTCCAGCGGCCCCTTGAACATGGTCAGCGCGCCGGCGAAAAAGCCGATGAACAGCAGCATGCCGGCACCGATGCCGACCCAGGTGTGCAGCGCTTGGTAGATGCGCAGGATGTCGCTACGAATTTTCATGTTGGAAGTCCACGGTACATAAACAGCACGGCATAGGCCAGCAGATTGGCGGCGCCCAGCCAGCCCAGCGCGCTCAAGCCGCTACGGAACAGATAGCTCAGGCTGAACACCATCATCCAGATCGGCGCGATCAACCACATCACGAACTGGTTCTTTTGCGGCGCGGCGATGCCGCCGGGGCCGGCCCAGGCGAACAGGCCGGCCAGCGCCAGCGCCAAGGTCCAACCCAGCACGCAACCGACCAGGGTCTTGCTCCACCAGTCGGGACGGATGGGCGCTTTCTTTTCAGGCTTGCTGTTCACGGCGCATCCTTTTGATCCACAGGGAGAAAAACGGCAGCACGCTGAAGGCCAGCATCAGCAGCATCAGCCAGCCGAACACGGCGGTGATGGCGCTGAAGGCGGCCAGGCCGCAACCCAGCGCCAGCAACAGCAGCGCGGCGCCGACGGCGCGCCACGGCGTGGCGGCCAACGGTTGCGCCAACCAGCCCTGGTGGCGGTGGCTCAGGTAGAGGATGGCGCAGGCCAGCCAGGTCAGAACGAAAAACAGTATGTGCACGGATGCCTCCATATTGAGATGTGAAAATGCGGCGGCCCGGGGCCGCCGCTCAGGCGGCCAAGGTTGCGCCGCCGTCCACCACCAGGTCCTGCATGGTGATGTGGCTGGCCAGGTCGGAGGCCAGGAACAGCACGGCGTTGGCCACCTCTTTGGCGGTGGCGATCTTTTTCAGCGGGATGCCCAGCTTGAACATGTCCGGCAGGCCGTCGATGGTGCGCTGCAGGCCGGCCGCGCCGGGCAGCATGGCGCGCAGCATCGGCGTGTCGGTCGAGCCGGGCGAGACCAGGTTGCAGCGCACGCCGAACTCGGCCAGCTCCAGCGCGGCGCAGTGGCTCAAGCTCACCAGCGCCGCCTTCGAGGCGCAGTAGGCGCCCATGTTCATGCGCGGCACGTGGGCCGCGTTCGACGCCACGCTGACGATGGCGCCGCCGCGCTGCGCCTTGAACTGCGGGATCAGCTCGCGCAGCAGGTAGAAGACGCCGCCGACATTGATGTCGAAGGTGCTCTTCCAGTCCTCCTCGCTGAGCGTCTCGAGCGCGCCCAGGCGCAGCACGCCGGCGGCGTTGACCAGCACGTCCAACCTCGGCGTCTCCAGCAGCAGTTGGCGGCAGGTCCGCTCGACCTGGCCACGGTCGGCGATGTCCAGCCGCGCCGTCTTGAACGGATAGCGCTTGCCCTGCCGGGTGCCCAGCTCGCTCTCGAAGTGGCGGTCGATGCCGACCACGCGCGCGCCGAGCTGGCGGAAGGCCAGCGCGATCTGGTGGCCGATGCCCTGCCCGGCGCCCGTCACCCAGACCTGCTTGCCCTCGAACTGCAGCAGCGGGCCGTGCTCCGGCCGCAGCGGATGGGTGCGCACCAGTTCGGCCGAGTCGTCCCGTTTCATGGTCCGCTCACGCCGCCTGCCGCTGCGCCAGCAAGTCCCACCACGCGTTCAGCGTCGGGGTCTTGGCCAGGTCGGCGAAGTTGACGTCCAGGCCGAGCTTCTTCCACTCGGCCACCAGGGCCATCACCTGCACCGAGTCGAGGCCGTAGTCCATCAGGTTGTCGTCCGGGTCGACCTCGCCCTCGGCCTCGTCGATGTGGCGCAGCAGCATCAGCTTGAGGCGCTCGCGCGTGAACGCCAACGCCGGCGCCGGCAGCAGGCTGGCGGTGTCGATCACCGCGCCGCAGCGGCCGGCCACGTAGTCCAGCGCCATGCGGTGCTCGCGCTCGGAGAAGTCGGCCACCGCGTCGGCCACCAGGAAGGCCTGGATGTCGCGCATGAAGGCGTCCAGCGCCGTGGTCAGGCAACCGATGTGGGCGTAGACGCCGACGATCAGCAACTGGTCGCGGCCCTGCTCGCGCATCATCTGCTCCAGCGGCGAGCGCTGGAAGGCGCTGTAGCGCCACTTGACCAGCACCGTGTCGTCGGCGTCCGGCGCCAGCGCCGCGTGCACCTGCTGCAGCGCCGGCTCGGCGCTGGTCAGGCCGGGACCCCACATGTCGTTGAGCAGGGCCCGTTCCTGCGGGCTTTGCTTGCTCGGCTGCGCGGTGTACACCACCGGCACGCCGCGCGACTTGGCCCACAGGCGGATCGCCGCGATGTTGTCGACCAGCTGGCGCAGCAGCGGATTGTCGGCGCCGTAGAAGCGCAGGAAGTAGTCCTGCATGTCGTGGATCAGCAGCACGGCCCGCTGCGGCTCGACCTGCCAGCGCACGCGGTTGACCGGCAGTTCGCCGGCCGGCGGCATGGTGTAGCTGGAAATGGCGGGAATGGACATGAATCTCTCTCAATCAAATCGTGTGAACGGCGAATTCAACTCAGGCGACGGCCGCCGCCGCGGTGTGCAGCTGGGCGCGCAGGGTTTGCTTGTCGGTCTTGCCGACGGCGGTCAGCGGCAGCCGGTCGAGGATCTGGAAGCGGTCCGGCAGCTTGAACTCGGCCACGCCCTGCTCGCGCAGGAACTTGCGCAGCGTGACCGGGCGCAGCGTGGCGTCGGACAGCACCACGCAGGCGCAGCTCTTCTCGCCGAGCAGCGCGTCGGGCACCGAGATCAGCGCCGCCTGGACGATGCCGGGATGCTTCAGCAGCAGGTTCTCCACCTCCTCGGCGGCGATCTTCTCGCCGCCCCGGTTGATCTGGTCCTTGACCCGGCCGACCACGCGCAGGTAGCCGTCGGCGCCGCGCTGCACCAGGTCGCCGGTGGCGTAGAAGCCGTCGGCGTCGAACACGCGGGCGTTGTGCTCGGGCGCGCGGTAGTAGCCGCGGAAGGTGTAGGGGCCGCGGGTGGTCAGCATGCCGCTGACGCCGTCGGCCACCGGCGCGCCGTCGAGGTCGACCACGCGCACCTCGTCGTCGGCGCTCATCGGGCAGCCCTGGGTGGTGTAGACGTGTTCGTCGCTGTCGCTCAGGCGGGTGTAGTTGACCAGGCCCTCGGCCATGCCGAACACCTGCTGCAGACGGCAGCCGAACTCCTCCGGCACGCGCCGCGCCAGCGCCTCGGCGAAGCTGGCGCCGCCCACCTGCAGCAGGCGCAGCGTGGCCAGCTGCGCGCGCCGGCCGGGCGCCGCCTGCAACCACAGCGCCACGGCCGACGGCACCAGCGCCGCCATCGTCACGCCGTGGCGGGCGATCAGCTCGAAGCAGCGCAACGGCTCGGGGTCCAGCGCCAGCACCACCGTGCCGCCGGCGTGGAACACGCCCAGCGCGCCTGGCGAGCTGAGCAGGAAATTGTGCGCCGCCGGCAGCGCGCAGAGGAAGCGCGTGGCCTCGTCCAGCCGGCAGATCTCGGCGCTGCGCCGCACGCTGTAGTGGTAGTCGTTGTGGGTGCGCGGGATCAGCTTGGGCGTGCCGGTGCTGCCGCCGGACAGCTGGAAGAAGGCCACCTCGGACGGCGCCGACGGCTGCGCCGGCATCGCCGGGGCGTCGCCGTCCGCGTCGATGGTCAACAGGGCGGACAGCTCGTCGGCATAGCCGTTGGCGCCCAGCACCAGCACCGTGTCCAGCGCCGGCGCCAGGCCGCGCAGCTCGCCGGCGAAGGCGCCGTCGCCGAACAGGCCGTGGCCGGCCGCCGCGATCAGCAGGCGCGGTTGCAGCTGCTCGGCGTAGGACGACAGCTCCAGCCGCTGGTGGCTGAACAGCGCGTTGACCGGCGCCACGCCGATCTTCAGCAGCGCGAAGAAGCTCACATAGAATTCGGCCACGTTGGGCAGTTGCACCAGGGCCGTGTCGCCGGCGCGCAGGCCGCGCGCCAGCAGCGCCTGGGCCAGCCGCTCGGCTTGGCGGTCCAGCTCGGCGTAGCTATAGCTGCGCTCGCCGCACAGGATGGCGACGGCGTCCGGCCGCAGCGCCACGTTGCGGCCCAGCACCTCGCCCAGCGAGAGGTCTTGCCAGTAGCCGCGTTCGCGGTAGCGGCGGGCGAACTCGGCCGGCCAGGGGGTGAAATCGATCATGCCAGCTCCTCGCTGCGTTGGGTGTGCACGGCGTTGGCGGCGGCGCTGGCGACGGTGGTGGTGGTCATGGTGGTGGCGGCGGGCGGCAATGTCACGCCGACCGCGTTGAGCATGGTTTGCAGCTTGGCCTGCGTCTCGGCCCACTCGGATTCCGGGCAGGAGTCGGCGACGATGCCGGCGCCGGCGAACAGTTGGATGCGCTTGTCCTGGATGCGGCCGCAACGGATCGTCACGGCCCACTCGCCGTTGCCCTCGCCGTCGCACCAGCCGACCATGCCGCTGAACATGCCACGCTCGAAGGGTTCGACCAGCTCGATCAATTTGCGCGCCAGGCGCGTCGGGTAGCCGCACACGGCGGGCGTCGGATGCAGGCGGCAGGCCAGCTGCAAGGCCGTCATGGCCGGGTCGGCCAGCTCGCCTTCGATGCGGGTCGACAGATGCCACATGGCGGCCGTGCTGAGCAGGGTCGGCTGCGGCGGCACGTCGAGCGCGCGGCACAGCGGCGCCAGCACCCGCTCGATGTCCTGGATCACCAGGCTGTGTTCATAGCCGTCCTTGCCGGACTGCAGCAGCGCGTTGCTGACCTGGAAGTCCAACTCGGCGTTGCCCTGTCGCTTGGCCGAACCGGCCAGCGGATTCGAATACAGACGGCCGCCCTCCGTGCGCACCAGCAACTCGGGGCTGGCGCCGACCAGCTCGGCGCCGTCCGCCAGCGGCAGGCGGAAGTGGTAGCCGCTGCTGTTTTGCGCCATCAGGCGGGCGAAGACCTGGGCGGCGTCGACCGGCGCCGCCAGCTCCAGCTCCAGCATGCGCGACAGCACCGCCTTGCGGATGTCGCTGAATTGGAAATTGGCCACGACCTGCTGCACCGCCTGCTTGAAGCGGGCCGCCTCGGGCACGCTGTGCGCGCTCAGCAAGGCCGGCATGGGCGCGGTCGGCCGGCTCGGTGCCGACTGCGCGTCGAGCGCGTCCATCGCCGCCAGCGTCTCGCGCGTGCTCATTTCGTAACGGTGGGGAATGGTCAGGTAGACCGGCTGGCTCAGGTCGAATGGAATCGCCCCCATGGCGATGGGCTTGGCCACGCCACGGTTGCGGGCGTGCTGCAGGGCCTCGGCGACAGCGCGCTGGAAGCGCGCGTCGCCCTGGCCGTCGGCGTCCACCGGCAGGCAGATGCGCTCGGCGACACCCTCGGCGCGAACGCAGCGGTGGGCCGACAAGAATTGCATGGTCGCCTGCGCGGACAGGCGGCCCTCTTCTCCGCTTGGTACTGATATCGTCATCACAATCCCTCCAATCAAAAAGGAATGCCCGACTGCTGGGCATTCCATCAGGCGATCAAACAAGCGCCGTGCTTAGAAGTTGTACGAGGCGCTCACGTAGTAGTTGCGGCCCAGTTCGAAGGAGAGGAAGTCCTTGCTCTTCTTCTCCAGGTCCACGTCGGTCAGGTTCTTGACACCGGTGCGCACGGTCAGCTTGTCGTTGACCTTGCCCGACAAGGCCAGATCGACGCGGGTGTAGGCCGGCAGGGTCTTGCCCTGGTAGATCTGCTCGCCGGTGTAGTGGGCCGACAGCGAGGTTTGCAGGCGGTCCATCGGCTTCCAGTTCAGGCTGACGTGGGCCATGTTCTTCGGCCGGTTCTCCAGCTTGACCTCTTTGCCGGTTTCGTCGGTATAGTCGGCCTTCAGGCGGGTGTAGTTGGCGCTCAGCGAGAAGGCCTTGTTCAGGTCGACGTCGCCCTGCACTTCCAGGCCGCTGGTCTTGGCCTTGGCCACGTTGACCCACTGGCGGCTGTTGGCCACGCCGTCATAGGTGGCGATGATCATGCTGTCGACATCGTTCTTGAAGACGGCGGCGGTCAGGTTCCAGTGCTGCTGGTGCAGCTCGACACCGAACTCGTAGTTGAGGCTCTTCTCCGGCTGCAGGTCGGGGTTGCCGCCCAGGTAGCAACTACCGCCGCAACTGATGACGCTGTACTCCTTGCTCAATTGATAGGCCTCCGGCGCCTTGAAGGCCTTGCTGACGCCGCCCTTGACGGTCACCGCGCTGCTCGCCTGGTAGGTCAGGTAGGCCTTCGGCGAGTAATGATTACCGAAGGAGTCGGCGTGGTCGGCGCGGCCGGCCAGGGTCAGGCTCAGGTCCTTGCTCAGCGCGATCTCGTCCTCGACGAACAGCGCCTGGTTGTTGGTCTTGTGCTGGCCGCTGACCAGGTAGGTCAGCGGGTCCTTGATCACCTGCTTGCGCAGGTCGACGCCGGCGCTGATCGCGTTGCTGCCCAGCGCGAAGTTGGCGTACATCTTGGCGTAGGTGTTCTCCTCTTTCAGCGTGCGCGTCTGCGGTGTCGGGTAACGGCTGTTGTAGTCGTCGATGGTGGCCTGCTCGCGGCTCACGTAGGCCGTGGTACTGCCCCAGTCCCATTCCGCCCGGTGCGTCAGGCCGAAGGTGTAGCGGGTCATTTCCTGGTCGCGGTAGTCGCGCGATTCCTTCTGGGTGCGCGGGTTCAGCGCGTAGTAGTACAGGCCGCGCGGACGCTTGTCGTTGTTGTAGCCCAGGTCGAGGTCGATGCTCTGCTTGTCGGACAACTGGTAGCTGAGAGTGGACACCAGGTTGCGCGTATTCTTTTCTTCCAGCCTCGGCGGCCGGGTGGTGTCGGCCGCCGAGGTGGCGTACCAGGCGTCGCGGTCCGAGGTTTCGCCGCTGATCGACAGGCTCAGACGGTCGTTGATGGCGCCCGAGGTGGAGGCGCCCAGGCGGTACTCGCTGCCCTCGTCGCCCGAGGCGATGCTGCGGTACTCGCCGCTGACGCTGCTCTTCCAATCCTTGGTCGGCGCCTTGGTGATGATGTTGACCACGCCGCCGATGGCGTCCGAGCCGTACAGCGCCGCCATCGGGCCGCGCACGATCTCGACGCGTTTGATGCTGCTCAAGGGGATCGAATTAAAGTCGAAGTCGCTGCCGCGCCACAGCGCGCCGCCGGACGACAGGCGCTTGCCGTTGACCAGCATCAAGGTGTACTTGCCGGCCAGGCCACGGATGATGATCTCGTCGCGGCCGGTGCCGTCGGCCAAGTTGCTCACGCCGACCGTTTCACGCAGCAGGTCGGCCAGGCTGTTGACCGGCGACTTGGCGATGTCCTCCGCCGTCACCACCGACATGAAGGCTGGCGCCGAGGCGATGGTGTGGGCGCGTAGCGTGGCCGTGACCACGACCTGCTCGACGTCCCCGCTCACGGCCGAGCTGGCCGCGTCCGCCGCGTAGACCGGTTGAAAACCAATACTTGCAATTGCCATCACCAACGTTTTTTTTGTAATAGACATCAACTCACCCAGTTGTTATTAAGTTACACGTTAAAATGCGAATGATACTGATTCTCATTCACTAATGCAATAAGATATTTGCAAAGTTGATATGCATCAATAATGGAGATGCCGCAGGGGGAGGCAGAACTGCGCATTTTCAGCGCATGGGGAGGAGGTTTACACGTGTTTTGGCGCGTCTTCCGGGCGATTTTCGACCAACGCCAAACGCGGACGAGACGCGCTGCGGCGCAGCATGGCCGGCCGAAACGACAACGGGCGCGCGTTTCGCAACGCGCGCCCGTTTTCAAACGCTTGCCGAGGGCAAGCCGCTTAGTTGTTGTGCACCGAGTTCAGCTGGCGGGCGATGATGTCGTGGTTGAGCCAGATCACCGGTGCGCGCGGCGCCGACATCTCGTGGAACATCAACGGTCCCGTGCCTTCCAGCACCAGCGAGCTCAAATGGTCGGTGATCAGCGCCTCGCGGGTCTTGTGCAGCTTGGTGATGCTGTCCGAGGTGCCGATCATGACCTCGGCCAGCTCCGGCGTGTTGTCCATCGGCCAGGCGGCGAAGTTGCGGAACAGGACGCTAGTGGCGTCGCCGTTGTAGGCGGCGATGCGGTCGAGCAAGTCCTGCAAGGACACGCCATCTTCCAGCAAGCTCTGGCAAACCTCCCACTGCTGCTGGCTCCAGGCGGTGCCGCCCTCCTTCTTCAGCGCGTTCAACAGGGGGAACAGCGACAGCTCGACGCCGGCGAAGATATCCGAGGAGTTGGTGCGGATTTCCGGGCAGTTGAACACGCTGGCCTTGACACCCTTGGCCCAGGCGCCCTTGGCGACGTCCTCCAGGCGCATCTTGGCGCGGCCCTGGGTGTAGTTGCTGTAGGTCTGCCACTGGTACTTGTCGTCGATCAAGATCTCGGTGCCGTGGTAGCCGTAGGCGCTGTAGCGCGCCTGGCCGCCCTGCTGTTCCAGGCGGGCGCGGATGGCGGCGCTGCCGTCGATCAGATGTTGGAAGGTGTTGGCGGTGACTTCGTCGAAGTTCATCAAGATCAGCTTGCCCAGGTCGCTGTCGAGCAGCGCGCGCGAGGACATGAAGCGCTCGCCGCGCCCCTTGTAGATGCGGTTGGCGATGGCCAGGAAGACCTTGACCTTGGGAATGCCGCCGGCCATCGTGTGGGCGAAATACACATTGCTGCCGTCGGGGATCAGGCTGTCCAGCTCGGCCATGGCCTTGGCCACCGAGGCGCTGAAGCGCGCCGTGCCGGCGGCGCGGCAGCGCTCGATTTGCGCCCAGTCCAGCTTGTCCTCTTGCCAGCTCTTCAGGGTCATGCCGGCCAGCAGCGCGGTCGGGGTCGGCTCGCCGTCCGGCGCGTCCAGATCGAAACCGGCCATCAGCGGCACGTTGATGACGCGGCCGCCCAGATTGGCCTCGGCCGTCGCCAATTCCTCGGCGTCGAGCGGACGCAGTTGCTGGTTCTCGTCGCGGCGACCCACCGTCATGCCGACGATGTTCATGCCCGCCTTGCGCGCCTCATCCAGCAGGCCGTTGACGTAGCCACGGCCGAACAACTCGCCGAACAGGACGAAGGTGTCGCCCTTGCGGAAGATGTTTTCTTTTGGAATGTCTCGTAAGGACGTGATCTCGGTCATAGTATTCAATTCGTTCAAAAATTAACAAAAAAATCGGCTAACGCCTCGTCGACTGCTGGTCCAACAGCGCAGCCGCTAATTATGCGCCATTTTGGAGCAGAAACACATGGGGGACGTGAGCTTCGGCAAGTTTGAATGAGGAAATATCCGCTGTTGTATTTGCGGTGCCGAGCTTGCCGCCGCTTGCGCCGATGTGCGTCGACACAACGATGCGCAGGTCCGCCCGAGCAATCCGTTTCGATGTCATGCATCAAATTCAGTTCCGGCACTAAGCCGATGAATCTAAACGACAGTTTGTCCGCGCGTCGCGCAGCGCATCGGCGCCGCCGCGACAGGCCGCAAATTCCGCGCCAAAAAGCGATCAATATTTATCTTTTATTTTTACGCGCAGGCCTATTTTCAGGCTCTGCCGACAGTGCTATCTTGGTGACGTCAAGCCGTTGATCTCTCACTTGAAAGAGCAGCCAGCATGCAAGCATTCACCCACACTTTGCCGCCCTCGCTACAGCAGCTGCTGCAAGAATGCCCGCTGCCGGGCAAGGCCCCGTTGGAGATCCACGGCGCCAGCGCGCTCGGCTACGAGCCCGGCGACAACTACCTGTTCCAGGGCTACCGCTACGTGCTCGACGCCGAGCGCGACGTGCTGGTGCGCGAGGATGTCGACAGTTGGATTATTTCCCATCGCAAAGTAATTACCTGCGAGTCGAATTGATCGGCATCAAACAAAGCCTTATTGACATTGGGCTTCTTCACTTTACACAAAAAATAGCGGCCCGGGCTTCCAGTCCCGGGCCGCTTTCATTTATACCACTCTAGCCGATCAGAAGCTGCTGGAGATGCCGGCGTAGATGGTTCGGCGCGCACCATATTGAGGCGCGCCGACGCCGACACCGGAACCGTCGCGCAACGGATAGGAACGGTCGAACACGTTCATCAATGCCAGGCGTCCATCAATGTTGCCGAGCGGCGCGTTCCTCCATCCATGCGTCAAACCCGGCGCGCCCGGCGCCTCGATCAAGTGGCGGTCGAGCGAATACACGGTGGTGCCGATCTTCGGCGACAGCTCGATGCGCTCGTTCTTCAGGAGGGCGGCGGCGACTTCGACGGTGGTCATTGGCACCGGGGCGGACGCGGCGGCGCTCGACGCGGCGGCAGCTCGTCGGCCAGCACGCCGCACACGGCGCAGTGGTGCTGGCCGATGCTGAAGCGCTTACCAAACGAACAGGCTGGCGACATGGGCCGCGCCCAGCACGCGGCACTCGACGGTGACGCTCTGGCCGAGCTGGAATTGCGGGCTCAGCGTCTCGGCCAGCGCGAAGCGCAAGCTGCCGGCGTCCAAGTCCAGCCGCGCCAGCTCGATGGCGTTGAAATCGAAGAGGCGCCCCACCGCGCCGAAGGCGCCCTTGTAGAAACTCTCCTTGGCGGAGAACACCAGCGTCAGCAGGCGTTCGCGCGCCATCTCGCGTTCAAAGCCGCGCAGGTAGGCCAGTTCCCGCGCCGACACCACCAGGCCCGGCATGGCCTCGGCGGCGGCGCGGTCGGCCCACTCCTCGATGTCCAGACCGATGCCGCCGCAGCGCGCCGCGTCGGCCACCACGGCCGCCGCCAGCGTCTTGCTGTGGCTGATGCTGCCGACCACGCCGGCCGGCCACAGCGGCTCGCGCTGCGCACCGACGCCGACCTCGCCGACGCCGTGCCCGGCGGACAAGTCGCCCGCCGCGGCGAGCGCGCCCAGCGCCTGACGCGCGCACAGGCGGCCGTGGAAATACTCGGCCTGGCGCTTGCGCACGCTGCCGGCGATCTGCGCCGGACAGGCCAGCCCGGCCTCGGCAAAGCGCCCGGCCGCGAAGGTGGCGCTGTCGAAGCGCGCCAACACCAGCGGCAACACCACGCCGTCCGCCGCGCGGCGCCAGTCCAGCCCGAACGGCTGGCCGGCCGGCGCGTGGTCGACGATGTCGTGGCGGCGCATGCTATTTGATGCGGAAAATCACGGCGACCACCAACTGCTTGAACATGGGAGCTCCAACGTGGAAAGGGAGGGGAATTCTATGTTGATAAATTAACATCCGTCAAGCGGAGGCCATATGTTCCCCGGGAACTAAACTTTATCCTACAGCGGCACTGCGCGTGCACCGATGGCAAAAAGACAGCACTGTGAGCATGATGTCTACACCCGCCGCACGCATGGCAACGGCAAGCAAGGACTAGCCGGCCATCCTGCGACGGGACTGTTTCAACGAGGAACACCACCAGCAAAGGAGAACAAGATGAGCTATTCGGACCGTGACACCTTCGGCATCTACCGCGACCGCGACGACGAGGGCCCGGGACCGCGCCTGATGGGTGCCGACACCCTGATCGGCGAGGATGTCTACAACCAGCAGGAGGAGGATCTGGGCGACATCAAGGAGATCATGCTGGACATGCAGAGCGGCCAGATCGCCTACGCCGTGCTGTCCTTCGGCGGCTGGTTGGGCATGGGCGACAAGCTGTTCGCCGTGCCATGGCAAAGCCTGCAACTGGACACCACCAACCAACGCTTCCTGCTCGACGTGTCCAAGGAGCGCCTGAAAGCCGCCCCCGGCTTCAACAAGGACGACTGGCCGGACATGGCCAGCAACGAGTTCAGCAGCAGCATCCACGGCTTCTACGGCACCCAGCAGAACTTGGCCGGCCGCGTCACCTCGACCGGCAGCGTGATGGGCCAAAGCAGCGGCTCGCTGCAAAGCGGCACCCAGCAAAGCGGCAGCCAAGGCGGCACGCAAAGCCAGGGCGGCGGGCTGAGCCAGAGCGGCACCCTGTCGGGCAGCAAGACCGACCAGTCCGACAAGTACTAAACCATCGTTGCAACACGGGCGGGGCGGGCGACGCGTAGGCGGCGCCCGCCCCGTTCCGTTTGGCGTGGCGTGGCCGCGCCCGGTCCGCCGCCTAGGCCGACAGCGGCAGCGCCTGCCCCAGTCGCTGTATCGTCGCCACCAGCGCCGGCAGGCCGCCGTGCAGGGCCTCGCCCGACAAACCATGCTGCCGCCCCGCCACGCTGACCAGCAGTTGCGGCACGCCGGAGCGGCCCAGGCGGCGCATGGCGTCCCGCGTGGCGGCGACGCGGCGCGCGGTGGCTTGCCGCAGCGCCCCATCGCCGCGCAGCCGCTCGGCGAACTCGGCCGCGTCGACGGCGATGCCGCACTCGGCCGCCACTTGCGCCGCGATGGCGCCCAGCACCGCCGGCCGCGCCGTGTCGCGCCCGTCGACATAGCGGGCCAACTGGATCGCCTGCAGGTAGCGCCATTCCAGGTCGGCGTCCAGCTCGCGCAGCGCGGTCAGCGCATGGTTGGCCGGGCCGGAGTCGAAGCGCACGCCGGCGCCGCCCAGCACCTGCTCGCGGTAGGCGCTGGTGAAGCGCTGGCCGGTCAGCTGCTCGATGCGCTGGTCGTTGCGCCAGGCGTAGTCGGCCCAGTCGGCCGACAGCTCGCGCGCGCCCTCGTCGGCGAACAGGCCGGACGGCATGAACTCCAGCGAGTCCGGAAAGGCCAGGGCCAGGCCGGCGATGGCCGGCGCGCTGGCATAGCACCAGCCGCACAGTGGATCGAAAAAGTAATGCAGGCGCAGGGTGTTCATCAGTCGGGCTCCTCGAATTGGGCAACAATGCAATGCAGCGAGTGTAGCGAGCTCGGGGCGCGGGAAAAACCGCGCCCCGGTTGACTGTTTGTTGCATAGATCGAGCATATCAGTATGATTGTGTCGATTTCCGCACGACGATTGGCATCGCCATACCCGTTCTTTTTTCTCCCTAGCATAGAAAACACCGCGCGCCACCATTCAAACCAGCCTGGTGGCGAAATAATATTAGATAAAACTTTACACAATATTAACAAATTGCATTACTAGTAAATAAAATTTGCGCCGGATTCATAATGTGAGCTAATATCGCGACATTGCAAATTAGAAACAAAGTCCTCCATGCGTTCTGTTTCCGCCGTCGCCGCACTGTTTTCCGCCGCCCTGCTTTGCGCTTGCGCCACCCCGCCCGAAGCCCCCTACAATCCACAAAACCTGAACGACACGCCGGACCTGTCGGCCTTCCACACGGTCGAACTGAGCCCCAACGCCGGCGGCAAACGCGAGGTCCTCGAGGCCCGCTACGTCGCCGACGGCGCCCATCTGGCCGTGTTCAACGCCGTCGCCGGCGGCCCCGAGCGGCTGTATGTGCAGGCCGAGGAATGCCGCAATTCGGACGACCCGGACTGCCCGCGCCGCTTCGCCCTGACCGGCAACCTGAGCGCCTACGGCTCCACGCTGAAGTGCTACATCCAGGTGCGCAACGACAGCAACAGCGGCTACACCGGCCAGGCGCTGCAGGGTCTGTGCCAGGACAAGTTCAGCCGCTCCTACTCCATCACCATCTCGAAAAACTTCCGATGAAAAAACTCGTCCTGACCACGGCGGTCGCCGCCGCCATGCTGCTGTCCGCCTGCGACAGCGGCCCCTTCGCCAGCGCCGAGGCGATCCGCACCCGCGCCACCCAAAACCTGACGCAGAAAAACTTCACCGAGGCGGCCAAAACCGCCGAGGAGCTGATCAAGAAAACCCCGGACGCCTACGACGGCTATTATCTGGCGGCCCAGGCCCGCGCCCAATTGGGCGATAAGAACGCCGCGCTGGCGGCATTGGAATCGGCCATCAAAAAGGGGCTGAAGGACGATAAAGAGATCGTCAGCAACGCCAATCTGCAACCGCTGCTGAATATGGCCGCGTTCACCGAGTTAATGGACAGCTCCTTCCCCAAACGCGAAAAGACGATACTCTCGGCCGGCGGTAGCAACGCAGCCGGCGGCGCCGTCGGCATCAGCGAGACCAAGGACAAGACTGTGATCCGCGCCGGCGACATCGTCGTCGAACTGCCAAAAGACTAAGCCTCCCCCTCCCAAAAAAATCGCGCCTCGGCCCGGCCGAGCAAGGACAAACTATGCATAACGTATTGAAAAAGGCCATTTGCGTGGCCGTGGGTACACTCGCGCTCGCCGCCGGCGCCAACGCCGCTCCGACCGACGATTCCGTCATCGGCGAGGGCCGCGCCCCGCTGGGCGCCGGCAACGCCGCCGCCATCCGTGGCGCCGCCAAGCAGGAGGCCGTGCGCGACGCCGTGCTCAAGGCCATCAAGGACGCCACCGCCCTCGACGCCAGCGAGGAGCGCTTCGCCCCCATCGTCGCCGAGGTGTCCAAGCAGATGCGCGACATCCGCGTCACCTCCGAGGAATCGGTGGGCGGCGAGTTCGTCACCCGCGTCGCCGTCAACGTCGACCGCAAGCAGATCAAGAACGCCATCCGTGGCACCGACCTTGACAAGCTGAACGACCGCTCCTTCGGCATCCTGATGCTGGTCGACGAGTTCCTCACCAGCACGCGCGACCTGCGCATGCCGCTCGAAGAGCTGGTCGAGATGAAATACGACGCCGGCTCGTCCTTCCGCGACAAGTCGATCCGCGCCTCCTCGGCCAGCGCCTCGGCCAACTCGGCGGTTGGCTACAGCGCCAGCGTCAACGCCAGCCAGGCCTCGGCGAGCAAGGTCAACGGCAGCTCGCAGACCGCCGTCGCGGCCCGCTCGGGCGACGAGTCCTTCGCCGCCGGCAACCGCAGCAACGTGTCGGGCAGCCAGTCCTCGGCCGCCGCCCTGTCGGCCAAGGAAAACTACGCCGCCGCCTCGAATTCCAAGTCGGCCAGCGCCTCGATCAACGCGCGCAACGTCGCCGCCTCCAGCCACGAGACGGCCAGCTACAAGAAACTGGTCAAGTACCAGGACACCTCCAAGCCGACCAGCCGTCCGCTGTTCCTCAACGAGTTCTCCGGCAAGCTGCGCGACTACGATCTGCGCCTGCTCGACTCGAGCATGGCCAAGGGCAAGTTCTTCGGCGACAAGCCGATCAACCTGGCCATGCTGTCGGACAGCGTGCAGATGACCAAGTTCACCGAATTCGCCCGCAGCAAGGCCAACGCCGACTTCCTGATGGTCGGCTCGGCCACCGTGATTTCCGGCGACTTCAACCCGTCCACCGGCGACATGGGCTGCGTCGTCAACGCCGAGGTCAAGACCTACGCCACCGCCGGCGGCGAGCTGATCGCCTCGATGGCCGAGAGCACCCAGGCCAGCGGCGCCAACATCGAAGCCTGCGCCGCCACCGCGACGCAAAAGGTGGCGCGCATGATGGCGCCCTCCTTCGCCTCGTCGACCTTGGGCTACTGGGCCGACCGCGCCGCCCGCGGCCGCCAATACACCGTCGAATTCAAGGGCGCCAACCTGACGCTGCCGATGCGCATGGCCTTCTCCAAGGCGCTGCGCGACATCGACGGCGTCGGCGCCATCGAGAAGAAATCGGACGGCCCAGAAGGCGTCACCCTGACCCTGACCCTGAAGGGCAAGGGCGACGCGATGGAAGCCGTCTACGGCGCCGTCGCCGGCCAGGCCGCCTTCGCCGGCAAGGAGCTCGACGGCAAGGCCGAGGGCGAACTGCTGACCCTGTGCCTGACCAAGTGCGGCGGCGCCGAGCCGAAAGCCAAGACCAAGAAGCAATAAGCGCGCGATGAAAACCCCCATGCTCAATCTTAACGTCAGCCGCCTGCTGGCCGCGCTGGCCCTGGCCGGCCTGGCCGGCCAGGCCGCCGCCAGCGCCGACGCCATGGTCTTCCCCGTCGCCGGCGTGTTCTGGAACGCCGGCAACACGGCGATCGACCAACGCTTCATGCAAAGCCAGGACATCGGCCAGCTGAAGCAGCAGGTCAAGGCGACGCTGGAGGCGGCCTTCGCCGGCCGCATCCGCGCGCTGACCAAGCAGTCGGCCGCCAACACCTTCGCCGTCTCCTTCCACCTGACGCGCATGGCCGCCTACTACGCCCCCAAGGCCGACGGCAACTACGAGCTGATGACCCCGGTCACCGGCAGCGTCTACTTCACCAACGTCGCCACCGGCGAGATCCTGTTCACCACCACCAGCACCAACGCGGCGGCGGCCCTGCTGCCGGCCGCGGTGCTGACCAGCGGCGGCAAGCAGGCCGAGGAGGACAAGCTGTACGCCAAGTCGCTGGCCGCGCTGATCGCCCAGCTGGGCAAGCAGGCCGGCGCCGACTTCCAGCCGAAGACCATCGAAACCACCGTCACCGGCCAGCAGAACGGCCTGTTGCTGCTGTCGAGCGGCTACCGCCAGGGCATCCAGTCCGGCGACAGCCTGGACGACGACCAGTCGCAGAACATAAAGGTGGTCTACGCCGCCGCCGACTACGCCGTCGCCCGCATCGGCCTGGCCGACGCCATCGGCACCGGCGCGCGCTTCCACAAGTTCGTCGTCGGCAAGATCGACGGCCGCCTGCGCCCGCGCGCCACCGTGGTGATGGACCAGGTGCCGGAAGGCTTCTCGGCCGACTACCTGACCCAGCTGTTCTCCGAGGAACTGGCCGCCAAGGCGCCGCTGACCATGGTGCAGGTCAACCCCAGCTTCGCCGGCCTGCTGCGCGCGGTGGTGCAGAACGCCGACCTGAGCAGCAGCACCACCAGCCAGCGCGACACGCCCGACCTGATCGTGCGCCTGCGCGTGAGCGACCCGATCCAGCACGAGACCAACACCAACCTGGGCTTCCAGACCAAGCGCGGCGTCCAGGCCAAGGCCTACGCCGAACTGATCGACACCAGCGGCCGCGTGCTGTTCGCCGCCGCCGGCCACGACGCCCAGACCATCGACGTGGTGCGCGGCCTCGACCTGGCGCCGCAGGCGCGGCGCGAGATCGCCATCAAGAACGCCCTGCTGGCCCTGGCGCAAAAGATGGGCGAGATGGCCGAGGGCCAGCCCGACACGGCCACCGTCAAGCGCGCCGACGCCGACGGCGTGCTGGTTGCCACGCCGAACCAGGTCTACGCCAACAAGGCACCCGGCTACGTGCTGCACCCGACCCAGTTCAACATCGGCGGCAAGAGCCGCAGCGTGCTGTTCCCCGTCTACGAGGCGGTGGCCGGCGCGCGCAACGGCGCCGACACGGCGCTGGCCACCCTGCTGCCGCTGGGCAAGGGCCAACCGGCCGTGCAGGCCGGCGACGTGTTCGAGGCGCTGCGCCTGGGCACCGCGCCCAAGTCCGCCACCGCCTTCACGCTGTGCCCGGACGCCGAGAGCCTCGGTTCCGTCAAGACGCCCGACTTCGAAAACGTCAGCTCGGTCGCCCTGGCGCGCGCCATGCCCGGCCCCTACTACGCCCCCGAGGTGCGCCAGATCGCCGACGCCACCATCCACGCCGGCAGCGGCTTCAGCGCCGCCATCAAGTGGGACGTGCCGACGGTGGCCCTGTGCGTGCAGCCGGTGCAGCGGGTCGACGCCGGCGCCGAGGAATGCGGCGACACCTGCCAACGCGCCATGACGGCGCGCTACACCCTGCGCCAGCGCAAGGACGGCGCCGTCGTCGCCAAGCAGGGCCTGGAAGGCAACTTCAAAAGCACCGGCTACCAAAAATCCAGCCGCGCCGGCGACGTGAGCAAGCTGATCCTGCAGGACGTGCTCGACGAGGCCGACAAGCTGATGGGCACGCTCGCAACAAAAATCGTTTTACCCACCACCAACTGAAGAAGGCGACACCATGAATTTCCGCACCACCGTACAAACCGCAGCCATCGTTCTGATCCTCGGCGCCAGCGCCGGCGCCCAAGCCGGCCTGGGCGGCCTGTCGCTGCCTAGCCTGGGCGGTTCGAGCGGCGCCAGCGTCGACGTCGACGGCTTCCTGAAAAACGCCGGCATCGCCGAAACCCTGATGCGCAGCTCGCTCGACCAGATGGTCTCGTCGCTGGCCTCGAAGGAAGAGATCGCCAAGATCGACGCGCTGAAAAAACAAGCCAGCGAAAAAACCGACGCCAAGGAAAAAGGCGCGATCGAACAAGAGATCGTCAAGTCGCAGGCCGCCCTGCTCAACGCCAAGGACTTCGACAAGGTCGCCAACGAAGACATCAAGAAGATGGACGCCAAGCAGAAGCAGAAGCTGGCCGGCGCCGCCTCCAACTTCATCCTGGCAGCGCTGAAGGACAAGGAACTGGTCGGCCAATCGTCGGGCGTCATCAGCGGTTTGACCGGCAACCCGGCCAACCTGTCGAAACTGGGCACCGTCAAGGACGCCGCCGGCAGCCTGAAAAACCAGCTGGAACTGGCCGCCAACCTGATCACCAAAGTACCTAAGGTCTTCAGCGCCGTCGGCGTGAAAAACCCACCGACCAAGGCGTCGGACGCGCCAGTCGCCACCACGGGCGACTAAGTCTGGCCGAAGGGCGCCCGCTGCAAGCTCAGCGGCGCGGCCTGCGGATGAAAAATCGGCGGCTCAGCGACATGCTGAGCCGCCGATTTTTTTCGGGTTCATTCAAATGAACTGCCGCTCCGCCCCATCTCGGACCTTCGCACCTATTGCCAAAAATAGGCCCGAGGGGGAAACGCGTTCATAGCTCATTCCACGCTTGGTCTACTTCTTTCACTGGCGTTGTTGCATAAATCGAGTCTAACTGGGACTTTCCCCTTCCCCCATGAATTTACGCGATACGGACGGACTGAGGGCGTGCCAGCGAGGTCATGCGATTGAGCACGCCCGCGCGGATGGCTACCTCGGTGGCCTGCGCGCCAACCGTGCGGGCCGCCAGGTTCCTGCCGGTG
>NZ_FOTW01000072.1 GCF_900114705.1 Rugamonas rubra | reverse complement strand
CCCCTTCAGTGGCTCTGCCATCCTGATAGGTTTGACTCAACTGGAGTGGCAAAGTTCTGACGAACGAACATAATCAGGTCGATTTATGTAGAACAGGCGAGGGGCGACATATATCAAACCTCACTCTTCAGGCGTGAGCTTAAGTATAGGAGTGCCATATCTTGACAGTTGTTGCATTATTATTTTCTACTACAATTCCAATCGCGATTACAGATAATTTGATTAGTCAAGAAGTGGCAGTATCTGTGCCAATAGATACCCCAATTACTGGACAAGAGTCGCGAGAAGGTCTAATGGGTACACGCCCCGTTGGACTGGCGAAGAAACACTGGTTCCTCGAGTTAGAAGGGGCTTACTTTTTGTTCGCTGGCATGGTTGCACATGCTGAGCAAGTGTTCAAACACGTCCAAACTAAGCTTTCTTATTGTGGCGCATACTGCGAATCAATTCATGCCGAAGTAGTAGACTACATTAAACGTAATGATTTACAACTAAGCTTTATACTTATTTGTAAAAATTCGGATGGCTTTCTCAATCATTTTTATCACAACGCAAAGCTGGCTGAAACCAACGGTTTTGGAAAGATAGTCGTACTTGGAAGCGGAGCGATTCCACTGATTCGTGCGATGGAACGTACACCTGCGGTGGAATTGCCGTCGCCAACCCCAGGAAACGAGGGAGCTCATGTTGATGCAGCAATTTATAATGCGGCGCTCTTTTCGGGTGTATTGAGATCAGAATATGCAAGCGTAGTATCTGATCTTGCGGCAAAGTCGACGGGAGGAAATTTTTCTTTAATATACTTTCCTGAACTCTACGGATTTGACGGCAATTCAATTCCCGCGTCTGTTGAAGGGGTAACTCATATATCGCTTCGACTTACTGCTGCTGGGCCGCGTTTAGTTAGTCTTCAGCACACTAGAACAGCGTGGGGAAGCGATCCAATCTGCGCTCTTGCATTCATGGGTGAGATGCAGATTAATAATCATCAGGTGTCAATTCCGATCGGGCAATTAAAAGAATTCTCCATCGGTGATTTTAGAAGAAATTCCCATATTTCGTCTGTCGCTCCCGATCTAAATGTTTTAAGCTTTCAACTTGTTATTGACATATGTGCGCGGCTTGAGAACGGTGGCATTGCAAAGACTGCGCAGGCTTGGGTAGCGAGAGGTCCAACACCGGTCCATGTACTCGAACTGTCATGTAATGGAAGCGAGGTCAAGTGCACGTTCGACGAAGAAATTTTTTCTGAGTTTTTAGCTCGATTCCAGAGGCACGTTTCGATGAATTTGATTCGTTAAATTCCCACTTTGCGGCATTAAAGCAGTTGATGTATAGGGCGCCTAGCCGACAACAGATGGAAGCTATCATCCCGACGGGCTTCAACTCATTCTATTACACACAACTCAGTCTTGCAATGCGCCCATCTCGCGTAACGTCCTGATTGTCTGAGCCGAAACTTGAATATCCTGCAGCCCTCGCCAGATTGTTTTCACGCCGGGTTCCCCGTCATGTTTTCGTGCGGGAAAACCGCCGACACGGGCCACCACCTGATTATGTTCTTACATCAGCCTTTCCCAGCACCAACCGTTTCGGGCACGGCCTCGTCTGTGCCAGCGCGACCGCCAATCGCGGCACCATGGC
>NZ_FOTW01000020.1 GCF_900114705.1 Rugamonas rubra | reverse complement strand
AGCCAATCGACCTGCATCTTCAGCCGCCCAATCTCGCCATACAGCTTGTCTTCCGGGCTGCTTTCATCGACTGGCTTGGGACCACGCTTGGCATCAAACAAGGCTGCCGCGTTGTCCAGGATTTCCTTCTTCCATTGGCCAACCAGGACTGGATGTACGCCGTACTCCTGCGCGATCTCCGTCACCGTCTTCACCCCGCGCACCGCCTCAAGGCCCACCTTGCCCTTGAACTCCGCCGTGTGCACTCGCCGCTTTTTACCTTCACTCATTTGCTGTCATCCTTTCACGGACCACAGCTTAAACCATCGTCTCAAATTCGGGATCCACTATAGAACTCATGCGTGAGTTCATGCGTGACTTCGTCAAACGACAGCAGCAAGAAGCGGTCGAATATGATGTCCAATTTCGCCAAGCGGTACAAGCCGGCATCGATGAGGCAAATGCCGGCGATGTACTACTGGCGGAAGAAGTGGAAGCGGAAGCCGCCGTTTGGCGTGCGGACGTGCAGCGAAAATTTAGCGCCGGCTAGCTGTGAACCGGCATCACCGAGGAAGAGCGGCATTTACTCGTCAGTTGGATTAGTTCCGGCGCGCCCGTGACGGAAGCGGTGACATAATGCGGACTCTGCCCCCCCCCTTCGCAGCCGAGCTTTGGCTCCCATCCCGGCCGGGGCCGACGGTTGACACACGCACGGCAGAGGATAAACTAACGTAAGTCAATCTAGTCGAGGCACTTCATGCAGACCTTCAACATCCACGAAGCCAAGATACATCTTTCTCGCCTTGTTGAAGAAGCGGCCAAGGGCGAGTCATTCATCATCTCCAAGGCTGGAAAACCATTGGTGAAGGTAAGCGCATTGGACGCACCTGTCGTCGTGCAACCGCGCCGCCGCCTCGGCTTCCTCAATGGAGAAATCTCCGTCCCAGACGATTTCGATCGTATGGGAGACCAGGAAATCGAACGGCTATTCGGCGGGTGACAAGTGAAGTTGCTACTGGATACACATGTTCTACTGTGGACGGCAGGGCCAGCCAACAAGTTATCCGCTGTCGCCCGCGCTCTGCTGGATGATCCTCAAAACGAGCTACTATTCAGTCCGGCAAGCCTGTGGGAAATCGCCATCAAACATGGACTCGGCCGCAGCGACTTCCGCATAGACCCTCGCATCCTGCGTCGAGGACTGCTTGACAATGGGTATGATGAATTGCCGATTACTAGCGAGCATGCCGTTGCCATCGATGGCCTTCCGCCGATTCACAAAGACCCTTTTGATCGCATCCTCGTCGCGCAAGCAATTGTTGAGGGCATTACATTGATTACCGCTGACCCATTGCTAGCGCGGTATCCAGGCCCGATAAAAAGGGTCTAAGCTAAAATGAACAAGGAGCTACGCTGACGCCTCCATCAGCGCAATCCCGCATCCAGCAGCGGCGCCAAGCGCTCCATCGACAGATCGATCTGCCCGTGCAGCGCCTGCACCGCGGCCGTCCCCAGCGCCTGCTCCAGCGCGGCCTGCGCCTTGCGCCAGGCGGCGCGCGCGGCACGCAGCTTGTCGCCGCCGGCCGCGCTGATGGTGACGATGCGCTGGCGCGGATCGGCGCCCGGCTGCAACGTCACCCAGCCCGCCTCCAGCAAGGGCTTGAGGTTGCGGCTCAGCGTGGTCCGCTCGACGCCCAGCAGCGCCGCCAGGCGCGTCACCGGAAGCGCCTCGTGCTTCACGTGCATCAATAGCGAATACTGCGTGGTCTTCAAGCCAGCCACGGCCAGATGCTGGTCGTACAGCCGCGTCACCATGCGCGTCAACTTGCGCAGTTCGAAACAGGTGCAGCCGCGCCATGCGACCAAGGGGGAAGTGTCTAGTTTGCTCATCAAAATAGGTGTAGATACACGTTAATCACGAAATGCATTATAGTGTACCCACACCCATTTCCACACTATTTGAAGGACACGACCATCATGGACGCAACAAAGGACGCATCGAAGGAAGCAAGCACACTGGACACCTGGCACGCCGAGGCGGCTGCGATGCAGGCGCGCATGGGCGAGCCGGGCGTGGCCTCTCGAGAGCAATTGCGCGAACGCAGCGGCTTGGAATTCCTCGGCGGCATAGGCAGCGGCGAGCTGCCGCCGGCGCCCATCGCCAAGCTGCTGGGCTTTCTGCCGATCAGCGTCGAGCACGGCCGCGCCGTGTTCCAGGGCACTCCAGGGCAGGAACACTACAACCCCAGCGGCTCGGTGCATGGCGGCTACGCCGCCACGCTGCTCGACACGGCGGTCGGCTGCGCGATCCACACCACCCTGCCCGCCGGCAAGGGCTACACCACGCTGGAATTGAAGGTCAACTACATCCGTGGCATGAGCGACCAGACCGGGCCGGTGCGCGCCGAGGGCAAGGTGGTCAGCGTCGGCGGCCAGGTCGCCGTCGCCGAGGGCCGCATCACCGACGCCAACGGCAAGCTGTACGCCTTCGCCACCACCACCTGCCTGATCTTCCCGATCTAGCGCTCCAGCCTAGCTTTCCAGCTTCACCGAGGGCCGCGTGTTGATGAAGATTTACGCTCTGGCAATTCATCTGCAAGTCTCCACCCGCTTTGCTCAATTCGAGTCGCAAGGCTACAGAGATTTGGCAAGATGTGAATGCATACCAGATCGCTTGATCCCCCCGGCTCTCCCACCTACAATGAACTCGATAAAATTCACTTGGAGTGAGGCGAAACGAAAGCGCAATCTAAGCGACCATGGTCTCGATTTTGCGGACGTCGAACGGGTATTCGCTGGCTCTACATTTACTTTCCGAGATGATCGTTTCCCTTAAGCCGAGCAACGCATTATCACGCTCGGATTTTTGGCGGGCATTGTGGTTTCAATTGCACATACGGAGACAGAAGATGAAATCCACCCCATTTCATTCAGAAAAGCCACCCGACGGGAAGTTGACATCCTCGTCAAGTACATCCAAAACTGACTTCGTGCGACTGAAAAAAATGGTCGACGAAGAGATCAAGCTCACCGCCGAACATCCAGAAGCGGACCCTGGCCACATCGTCGGTGGCGTCGTTCGGCGCGGCGTATCCAAGCGCTGACCGGCTCGGCATGCCCCCCCTTATCAAACAGGTGCTGGGCGCAACCGCCGCAGTAACCGCCGCCCGACTTAATAGCGAGGCAATGTTGCGCTAGAATAGGATTTCGCCGCCGGCCCTGTGCGCCGCCGGCCTTTCCTGGTACTGGCACCCTATGCAAAAAATCGACTTCCCCGCCCTGTCGCAACTGGCCGCCGCTTCGGCCAAGGTGACGGCCAAATGCAGCTGCAGCACGGTCGCGCTGGCCGCCTGGCAGAAGCTGCCGACCTCGCTGGAGCTGGACCGCTTCGAGGAAGTCGGCACGCTGGTCGACGATCCCTACGACGAGCCGACCTTCGTCGAATACCACCCGCAGGGCACGCGCTACGACAGCGACAACGCGCCCATCGCGCCGCGCTACTATCCGTGCAACCGCAGCCAGGTGGCGCGCTGCCTCAACTGCGGCCGCCACTTCCTGCGCTACAACGAGGCCGGCGGCTACTTCACCGAATTGCGCATCCGCGCCCTGCGGCCCGAACTGCTGGTCGACGCCGCCCTGTAGCGCCGGACCCATGCGACCACCACGAGTGTCCACGTCCAAGCGAAGTGCCTTAGCTGCCCGGCATATCGGTTTCTTATTGCTGATGCCAGCGATATCAATATTCTTGTCCGGCTGCGCCTCGTCCAATCGGATCGATTTAAGATCAAGTAATCTGCATGAAACATTAAAAATTCTTGCAGAGCGACACCATGTTTGCGGTGTGGCGGTCGCAGTCATCAAGAACCGAAAGCTTGATTCCATTGAATCCGCGACCGGTTGTTCACCTGCCCCGACGCTGAATTCAGACAGCATTTTCCAAGCGGCTTCGCTTAGCAAGCCGGTCTTTGCCTATGCGGTTCTGCAGCTGGTAGCGCAAGGAAAATTGGAGCTTGACGTGCCGCTAGTGAAGTATTTACCGCAAGGCTACCGGCACCGATTCTAT
This sequence comes from Rugamonas rubra, assembly GCF_900114705.1. Lineage (GTDB taxonomy): Bacteria > Pseudomonadota > Gammaproteobacteria > Burkholderiales > Burkholderiaceae_D > Rugamonas > Rugamonas rubra. The sequence goes on along the minus strand of NZ_FOTW01000020.1, from coordinate 166,837 downwards.
CCTTTGAAAGCGGAGCCTTCCGATCTGGTGACCGACCCTCGACTTCAGGCAATTACCGTCCGCATGGTTCTGAACCATACGTCAGGATTACCGAATTGGGCCTCCGGACCACTGAATTTCGACTCGACTCCGGGTACAAAATGGGAGTATTCAGGGGAAGGCTACGTACTGCTGCAACGGGCGGTGGAGGCCGTCACCAATCAGCCGCTGGACCAGTTCATGAGCTCGCAGGTATTCAAGCCCTTGACCATGAACCACAGTGGCTACGTGTGGAACGAAGGAATCGCGCAACACCTTCTGCCTGGGGCCAAAGCGAACGGAACGCCGAGGGCGGCAATGGATTTGAGAAGCCCGATTGCCGCTTTTTCCCTCTACACCAGCGCGGCGGATTATGGAAGATTTCTCGTCGAGGTGCTCAACGACGACGCGGTGATCAAGCAGATAAGCGGCTCACCCGTCACTGTTGATCCAAGCCTGGGCCTCAGTTGGGGATTGGGCTGGGGAATCGAGCGCGATCAAGATACTCGCTATATTTGGCAATGGGGCAATAACACTGGTTATCGTGCGTTCGTCATTGCCTCCATTCAAACGGGCGACGGCTTTGTGATGCTGACCAACAGTGAAAATGGATTGGAACTGGCGGAACCGATGACACAAAAAATCCTACCGGGCGAACACAAGCTTTTTCAGTCTTCCATACTGGGTACGGACATTGTGAATTTGCTATGCAACACATTGCACCTGTGCCTTTAGCTTACTCCCTGTTGCACAGCAAGCCCCTTGACATCCTCCCCGCCCTAAAGGACGGGGCTTGCCGCGCGCTTGGTCAACCCTTGCCAACGAAACACCCGCCCTATGCAGCCCATTGTCGTCACCAGCAAGCTCAACGTGCGTGCCGAAACACTCTGGGGCGAGCAGTCCATCGCCACCGTCAACTACGAGCTCGGCCCGTGGCTACGGATGACCGCGCCGCCCGCCTGGCGCCACCTGAAACTGCGCGACTTCGGCGGCGCCGGCCCCTACTTCAAGAGTTGGATATTGCTGCTCGGCCTGTTCCCCGTCGACCGCCACGCCTTCGGCACGCTGACGCTGGGCGGCGAGCGGCGCTTCGTCGAGGCCTCCTCGTCCTGGGTCAACCGGGCCTGGCGCCACGAACGCGCCGTCCGGGCCGTCGATGGCGGTTGCGAAGTGGTCGACACGGTCTGCATGCTGCCGCGCCTGCCCCTCGTCGGCGCCCTGCTGCGGCCGCTCTACCTGTTCGTCTTCCGCCACCGCCACGCCAGGCTGAAGCGGCGCCACGGCGCGCTGGACGACTAGCCGGCCAGCGCAGCGGCAGCGGCAGCGGCAGCGGCAGCGGCAGCGGCAGGCCAAGTGTTGCGCCCGGCCGCATATTCCGCGCAAAAATGATCTGCCGCACAAACGCGCGGTGACGTCGGCGCGGCGCACTCCTAGACTGGAACAAACAGCCCAGCCCGCCCATCGTGGCGGCGCCGGCCGTCCAGCCAAGCCGTCCACACCACCGGCGCCCAACAGGAGAAAGCCATGTCACTCGCACGGATCACGACCACCTTGCTGCTGAGCGCGCCGCTGTTGGCCTCTGCCACCAGCACCTTCGGTTCGCTGGCCAACTTCGATGTCGTCAACGACACGGGGCAAACCGCGCGCGGCTTCCAGATCGACCTCGAAGGAATAGACAAGAGCCAGATCATCGACGTGTTCGGCCTGAACCGCAACTTCGGCACCCCGTCGCCGGGCGACGTCGAACGCTACGGCATTCCGACCGTCACCGACCTGCTCAGCGGCGGCGCCGTGGTCGGCGCCAGAATCACCTACCAGGCCAGCTACGTCGGCGGCGCCTGGAGCACCGGCACCTCCTCGGGCACCTTCGCCACGCCGGGCGAGAGTTGCTGGAGCTTCGGCAACGTCAACTATCCGAACGTGCCCTGCGACCATTTCGGCGTGAGCACGCTGGGTTCGCCCACCCGCACCACCTACAGTTGGCTGGTGGAGGGTGGCGCGCCGGGCGAGTTGACGCCGACCAACGTGGCCATCCCGCCCGTGGTGTTCACGCCGCCGCCGGGCCAGGCGCAGGCGCCGGTGGTGGCGGTGATCGCCGCCCAACAGGTCAACCCCGTGGTCAAGCAGGACAACGCCTTCTGGGTCAAGATCGTCCAGACCAGCCTGCCCGACAACGTCGACCTGAACGAGTTGATGGGCGGCCACCATGCCTTCGAAAACCCCGCAGTGGCGGCCCTGCACGACAAGGCCGAGACGGAAATCGAATGGCAGGTGTTGCAGCCGGGCTTTGTCGACGAGGTCAGCAAGTCGATCGACCTGGCCGGCAATCCCGCGCTGGCGGTGCGTTTTGAATTCTACAAGTACAAGGGCCGTTTCGACGACGAGGGTTTGGTCGATCCGCTGTCTTCTCAAACGCCACACGGCAACACGCTCAACGAATGGGTCGGCGACTACGTGGGCGAACAGATCGGTGGCTTCAACGCGCTGCAGCCGGTACCCGAGCCGTCCAGCTACGCCATGCTGCTGGCCGGTGTGGCGCTGCTGAGCGGCTGGCGCCGGCGCCAACCGCGCTAACCCCTTGCGGCAAAACGAGCTTGGCGGTTCCGACAATCCGGCGCACAATCAGCTTACGGATTAATCGGGAGACAAGCATGACGAATATGCCACTGGCGGTCTGGACCGGCGCCGCGCTGCTGCTGTGCGCCAGCACACTAGTGCACGCCACGCCGCCGCCGCCGGGCGCCGTCGGCGAGCAGTTGCAGGTGGACAGCGGCGACGGCAAGGTGTTGGTGCGCATTACGCTGCATAACCACAGCGCCCGTCCGGTGTACGTGCAAAAGTCGCTGGCCAGCGCCACCGAGCTGACCGGCCGCCTGTTCGACATCGTCGACACCGCCAGTGGCAAGTCGGTCGACTACATCGGCATGATGATCAAGCGCGGCCCGCTGACGGCCAGGGACTACCTGGCACTGGCGCCGCACAGCGGCCTGAGCCACAGCATCGACATCAGCCACAGCTACGCCTTCGCCGCCGGCCCCCACCGCTACCGCCTGAGCCACGCCGGGGAATACCTGGCCGACCTGGCGGCGCTCGAGGCCGCCAGTCCCATCGCCCCCGCCAGCACCGAGTTCAACTACACCGCGCCGGCCGCGCGGGAATAGGAAAAGCCGGCTGGGCGAACCGAGCCGGCTTTTCCTTGCCACGCTAAGCGCCTACGGCAGCGACGGCGTGTTCTCGCCGAAGTACTCGTGCGAGTCGGCGTTGTCGACCGCCTTGCTCGGATTGCTGGTCGCCAGGCTGGCGGCGGCCGACTGGCCGTAGGCCCAGTCGTCGGTGCCGGCGACGACGGTGAAGTGGCTCATCTCATGCACCAGCGTGCCGCCCTTCGAGTCGGTGCCGCTGGTCGGCGCCGGCCAGAAGGCGTTGCAGACGTAGATCTTGTACGGCTGGCTCGGGTAGACGTAGGCGTAGGCGCTGTCGGTGCAACCGCAGTCGACCACCAGCGGCTTGTTGGCGAAGGCGTCCTTGATGGCCGTGAAGTGCGACTTGACGGTGGCGTAGCGGCTGGCGTTGTTGGCGCCGAACCACTTGGTGTAGCGCGTGCCGACGGTGCCGGCGTTCAGATAGCTGCTGCCGTTGGCGGCCATGCTCTTGGCGGCGGTCAGCGCCGAGGTGATCTGGCTCTGCCGCGAGGCGCTGCAATTGGCGAAGCTCAGGCTGCCGGCCAGTTGCTCGCGCATGGACTCCAGCAAGCGCGACGCCTGCGGCTCGGCGCCGCGCGGCAGCACACCCTCCACCCACAGGCTGGCCGTATCGGAATCGATCTCGCCGATCTCGCTGGCCGGGGCCACCTCGGCGTCGAGCGCGACACGGCCCCCGCTGCCGCCGGCCTCGTTGAACAGGTTGAGCGAGGCGGTGTGGTAGCGCACCGCGTAGTCGCCGGTGACGCTGAAGTCGTACAGCGCGCTCAGCTCGACGCGCTGGCTCAACGAGGCGCCGGCCGGCAGCATGTCGTATTCGCCCGGGCGCGGATTGCGGCGTTTGAAGTGCTTGCCCAGGTAGGCCACCTTGACGCCGTCGCGGGTCACGTCGAACAGCGGCTCGCTGATGTCGGCCGACGGCAAATGGTATTTCAGAATGTACTGCGGCTTGGACGAGGTGTTGGTGATGGTGACGTTGACGACCACGTCGTCGCTGGAACCAAGAGCACTCTTTTCCGGCGTAATGGTCGCCGTCACGCCATTCGACCCGGCCTGCGCGCCGAAACAGGCCGCGATGGCCACGACCGAAACGCCAAGCTTCAACATCTGCTGCACATTCATACTCGCCTCCGTGAAAGTGGTGGATGCCGCACCGTCACCGCGCACGTCCTGCAACTGTCCCGCCGCGCCGCGCGATACGACTTTTGGATTGATGGGTCGGGCGTGCGAACAATGCCATTTGCACAAGCGAACCCATTGAGCAATGGTTATCCAATCATGCAACCATGTAAAGAAAATACCTTGGCGAGTAAAAACTATTTATATTAATTGTTAACATTTCCCTACAAAATAATTTCCATTTACACCACGAAACTAGCAGGAAATAAGTGGCGAAATGCACGGAAAAGCCTAGCCACGCGGGGACGGCGGCGCCACCGCCCGGCCGGCAACGGCGTTTTACTGCACCACGACAACGCCACTGTCCTATCGGCAATACCGTTCTGCGCTCCGCCAGACAAGCCGGCTTCTTACCGGCCCTGGCCTTGACTTCGCCGACGGCCGCCGCTGTCATCAGCGTTTCACAATTGCCCTGTAACTTGCTACCCGCATGCAAGCCGCCGCCCGCGCGACGTCCGCGCCCGGCCAGACCGCCCACCAAGGCGCGCTCCGGCCCCGGCGGCCCTCCCCTCGATGCAAAAAAAATCCGCCGGCGGCATGGCGGATCGCCGCCGCTCGCTCGTCTAGATCGGTAGGCGGCATGGTCGGCCGGGCTGAAACGGCTGGGAGCGATTGCACACGACCAGCGAAAGAGTGAGAAACCTGTGCCAAAATATGACCTGGATGAGTGGTTCGTCAGCGCGGTGCTGCCGCTCGAACCGGCCCTGATGCGCTACCTGCGCCGCAACTGTCGCATCGCCAGCGAGGCGGCCGACCTGCGACAAGACATCTACGTGCGCGTCTACGAGGCCGCCGCGCGCGAGTTGCCGCGCTCTGCCAGCGCCTTCGTCTTCGCCACCGCGCGCCACCTGCTGATCGACCGGGCACGGCGCGAAAAGGTGGTGTCGATCGAGGCGGTGGCCGACATGGCGACGCTCGATTTCGCCGTCGACGAGCTCAGTCCCGAGCGCCATGTCAGCGCCCGCAGCGAGCTGCGCCAGCTAGAAGGGGCGCTGCAGGAGCTGCCGCCACGCTGCCGCGAGGTGGTGCAGCTAAGAAGAATCAACGGCCTGTCGCAGCGCGAGGTGGCGCAGGCGATGGGTATTACCGAGGACACCGTGGAGAAACAGCTATCGAAGGGGCTACGCGCCATCGCCACCGCGCTGCTGGGCGACGGCCTGGGCGCGCTCGCCGCCACACTGGGGAACAAATGCCGCAAGCGCCTGAAGTCCGCTTGAGCTCCCACGCCGAGATCGAGGCGCGCGCCGCCGACTGGATCGCGGCGCGCGACGGCGCGCGCTGGGACGCCGCCCAACAGGACGCGCTCGACACCTGGCTGGGCGCCGCCACCGCGCACCGCGTCGCCTACCTGCGCCTGGACGCCGTCTGGCGCGACACCGCGCGCCTGCGCGCCATGGCGCCACAGCCGCAAGCGCAAGCGCAACAGCAGCAGCTAGTGCCGCCGCCGGCCGTGCGGCCGCTGCGCCCGCCGAGCCAAGCCTGGCGCCTGGCCGCCGGCCTGCTGCTGGCGCTCGGCCTGGCCGGCGGCGCCGCCGTCTGGCGCGGCGCCGCGCCCGAGGTCAGCTACACGGTGGCGCACGGCGCGCGGCAGAACGTGCGCCTGGCCGACGGCTCGCAGCTGGTGCTCAACACCGACACGCGGCTGCGCAGCCGCGTCGACGCGCGCCAGCGCACCGTCTGGCTCGACCGTGGCGAAGCCTACTTCGACATCGCCCACGACCCGGCCCATCCCTTCGTGATCGAGGCCGGCACGCAGCGCATCACCGTGCTGGGCACCCGCTTCTCGGTGCGGCGCGACAAGGACCTGGTGCGCGTCGAGGTGGTCGGCGGCCGCGTCAAGGTCGAGACGGTGGGCGCGGCGCGGCCGCGCGACGGTGCCGCCACCGTGCTGGGACAAAACGAGCTGGTGGTGGCCGACGCCGAGCACGTGCTGGTCGGCCGCAAGAGCGCCGAGCAGATCGCCCGCGACCTGAGCTGGCGCCAGGGCCGCCTGGTGCTCGACCAGATGACGCTGGGCCAGGCCGCCGAGGCCTTCAACCGCTACAACCACAAGCGCCTGCGCATCGTCGACCAGGCCACGGCCGAGCTGCGCATCGGCGGCAGCTTCGAGGTCGGCAACGTCGAGGCCTTCGCCCGCCTGCTGCAGCAGGGCTTCGGCCTGACCGTGCGCGACGGGCACGACGAGATCCTGGTCTCGCGCTGAACTATTTTCCGCGCCGGCATGGCGGATCGGCTTGCGCCGCACGTCTTCATCCATAAGCAGCAATCAAGCTGCGGACGGAGTGGACATGAAATCATCAGGATGGGGTAGCAACACGGCACTGGCGCTGCTGTGCGGAATGAGCGTCAGCGTCGCGGCCCAGGCCCAGACGCAGGCCTACGACATCGCCGCCGGCGATCTGAAAACGGCGCTCGACAGCTTCGTCGCCCGCTCGGGCGTGCAGCTAATCTACAAACTCGACGACGTCGCCGGCCGGCGCAGCCACGGCGTCAAGGCGCAGCTGCCGGCCGAGGCGGCGCTCGCCGCGCTGCTCGGCGGCAGCGGCCTGCAACTGCGCCGCGAGGCCGGCAACGCCTTCGTCATTTTTCCCGTCGCCGCCCCGGCAGCAGCAGCAACAGCAGCAACGGCGGCCGACGACACCGCCCTGGCGACGGTGATGGTGACCGCGCAGAAGCGCCCGCAAACCCTGCTCGAGGTGCCCTCGGCGGTGCTCAGCATGAGCGGTGAACGGCTGCGCGAGCTGGGCGTCAACGACTTCGTCGCGCTGTCGCAGTACACCCCCGGCCTGGTGGCGTCGAACCAGCTGGTCGGCGGCCGCACCGTGCAGACCTTCACCATCCGTGGCATCGGCAACGACGACTTCCGCCCCAACGGCAGCCCGTCGGCGGCGGTGCACTTCGACGGCGTCTATATGGGCTCCTCGGCGCTGATCGGCGGCCAGATGTTCGACGTCGCCCGGGTCGAGGTGCTCAAAGGGCCGCAGGGCACCCTGTACGGCCGCAACACCACGGCCGGCGCCATCAACGTCATCTCGCGCAAGCCGGGCCGGGCCACCGAGGGCCAGGCCAGCCTGACCGTCGGCGACTACGGCAACGTGCGCAGCGAGGCGGCCGTCGGCACCCCGCTCGACGAGCACTGGTCGGTGCGCCTGGCCGGCGTCTACGACCGCAGCGACGGCTACCAGACCAACCTCGGCCCGGGCGCCTACGGCGGCGTCAGCGCCGCGCCGGCCATCGCCAAGAACGCCGCGCCGGCGGCCGACGCCAAGTCGGCCGCCAGCGCCTTCTCGGCGGCGCGCGCGCTGATCGCCTTCAAGCCGGTGGACGGCAGCAGCCTGCTGCTCAACCTGCACGGCTTCCACGAGTCGGGCGGCGCCCAGCTGCCGGAACGCACCCTGGCCTCGGGCAAGTTCGCCCCCAACGCGCCCTACACGGTCGACTCCAACATCACGCCGGCGCTGCGCAAGGACAGCCACGGCGCCTCGCTGACGCTGGACCAGGAGCTGCCCGGCGAGCTGCTGCTGTCGCTGCTGACCGGCTACGAGCACCTGCAGCAGAGCTACCGCTGGAACGACGGCCAGCCGATCCGCTACTTCGACATCGACTACGCCGACCGGGTCGACCAGCGCCTGCTCGAGGCGCGCCTGCGCAACCTCGACGGCGCCGAACGTGGCCTCGACTGGGTGCTCGGCGCGATGCTCTTCCACGACAGCGTCGACATGCGCAGCGCGCTCGACTCGTCGGACTACCTGCGCACCGTCTACGCCACCGACTACCGGCAAAGCCGCGACAGCCAGGCCCTGTTCGGCGACCTGAGCAAAACCATCGGCCAGTACTGGAGCGTCGGCCTGGGCCTGCGCTACACCACCGAGCGCAGCGGCTTCGCCGGCAGCTCGCTCGACCTGAACCCCTACGCCACCTCGCTCAACCGGCTGGCCTTCCCCAAGGTGCCGGTCCACTTCGACGAGCACTTCCGCGACGGCCGCTGGTCCGGCAAGGGCACGCTGAGCTACCGGGCCACCCCGGCCACCATGCTGTACGCCTCCTTCGGCCAGGGCTTCAAGGCCGGCGGCTTCGACGGCTCCACCATCACCTCGCGCGAGGAGGCGCTGCCGTTCCAATCGGAGACGGTGCGCGCCTACGAGGGCGGCGTCAAATACCTGCCCAACGGCCCGCTGCAGGTCGACGCCTCGCTGTTCTACTACGACTACCGCGACATGCAGGCCAGCAGCGTGCGCAACATCGCCAACGTGCCCACCGGCGTGCGCACCAACGTCGCCAAGGCCAGCATCGTCGGCGCCGAACTGAACGTGGTGGCCCGCCCCATGCGCGGCCTCGACCTGGTGCTCGGCCTGTCGACGCTGCGCAGCAGCATCGCCGACGTCGCCTCCGACGACCCGCTGGAACGCGCCCGCCGGCTGCGCAGCAAGCTGCCCAACACGCCCGCCTACACCGCCTCGGCGACCGTGCGCTACCAGCGTCCGGTCGGCGCCGGCACCGTGCTGGTGTCGAGCCTGAGCGGGCGCTGGATCGACAAGTACTACGGCGAGCTGGACAACTTCCAGGCGATCGGCGGCGACTTCGTCGGCGACGCCCGCCTCGAACTGCGCTTCGGCAGCCGCTGGTCGCTGGCCGGCTGGGTCAAGAACCTCACCGACAGCCGCCGCTACAGCGGCGTCGGCACCGTCACCGCCACCACCGCCCCGCTGCTGCGCGCCGCCCCGCGCACCGTCGGCCTGACCACCACTGCGAGCTTCTGACCATGCGCCACGATCGACGTCAATTCCTCGGTGCCGGCCTCGCGCTGGGCATCGCCACACCGGGCCGCGCCGCCGCGCCCGGCGCCACCCCGTTCCGCCACGGCGTCGCCAGCGGCGACCCGCACGCCGACGGCCTGCTGCTGTGGACCCGCGTCTCCGACGCGCCGCCCGGCCAGCCCGTCAACGGCCGCTGGCAGCTGGCCGCCAGCGCCGACTTCGCCAGTCCGCTGGCCGAGGGCGGCTTCAGCACCGACGCCGCGCGCGACTACACCGTCAAGGTCGAAGTCGACGGGCTGCGCCCCGGCACCGACTACTTCTACCGCTTCACGGCGCTGGGCCGGCATTCGCCGGTGGGCCGCGCGCGCACGCTGCCGCAGGGCGCGCTGGCCGAACTCAACATCGCGCTGTGCTGCTGCGCCGTCTACTTCCGCGGCTACTTCCACGCCTACGCCGAAATGGCCGCCATGGCCCGGCTCGACGTCGTGCTGTTCCTCGGCGACTACATCTACGAATACGGCCTGAAGAACCTGACGCGCGAACAGCTGGTGCACCTGCCCGACCCGGCGCACGACACCGTCACGCTGGACGACTACCGGCGCCGCTACGCGCAGACCCGCTCCGATCCGTCGCTGCAGGCGGCGCACGCGCGCGCGCCGTGGATCTGCATGTGGGACGACCACGAGCTGGCCAACGACGACTGGAGCGGCGGCGCGCAGAACCACGTGAGCGAGCGCGACGGCCCGTGGGAGGCGCGCAAGGCGGTCGCCGTGCAGGCCTACCTGGAGTGGATGCCGATCCGCGACCCGGCGCCGCAGCTGCGCCGCTACGACGTCGAACGCAGCTTCGCCTTCGGCCAGCTGGCCACCCTGATCCTGCCGGAGACCCGCCTCAAGGCGCGCGACCGGCAACTGAGCCTGACGCGCGACATCGAGTGGCGCCTGCTCGACGTCAGCGACCCGGCGCACCCCGTGCCGGTCAGCGATCCGGCCCTGCTGGCGCTGGCGCCGGCGGCGCTGCCGGCGCACATCAAGCGCGTGCCCGACGCCGCCGCGCTGCGCCGCAAGCTCGACGCGCCGCAGCGCCGCATGCTCGGCGAGGAGCAGATGCGCTGGGTCGAGGGCGAGATGCGCGGCTCGGTCAAGGCCGGCCGCCCCTGGGTGCTGTTCGCCAGCGAGACGGTGATGGCCAGCACCGTCTGTCCCGACCTGACGCCGTGGGTGCGCGCGCCCGGCCGCAAGACGCGGCCCAGCACCCTGCCCGGCCTGGCGGCGATGCTCAACGCCCTGTACGAACTGAGCCGCTTCAAGATGCCGATGGTCGGCCTCGATTCATGGGACGGCTACGGCGCCGAGCGCAAACGGCTCTACGAGATGATCGAACGCACCGGCGCGCGCACGGTGGTGCTGTCGGGCGACAGCCACATGGCCTGGGCCAACGAGCTGCACCACCAGCAGCGCCGCGTCGCCGTCGAGGTGTCGTCGAGCACCCTGACCGGCCCCACCTTCGCCGAGCTGATCCAGGTGGAGGACGTGCCCTTCGGCCGCCTGCTCGCCGAGCAGAGCCCCGACGTGCACTGGTGCGACGCACAGGCGATCGGCTTCATCCACGTCAGGATCACGCCGGCCGCCGTGCAGGCCAACTTCATCAACGTCGACGCGCCGGCCGCGCCACGGCCGGGCTGCAGCGTGGTCAAGCGCATCGAGGCGAAGGCCGAGAGCGGCGGCGTCGGCCCCTGGCGCGAATTGGGCGAGCCGGGCGAACCGGGCGAGCCAGTCCAGCCGGTCGCGCCGGCGCGCGGCTAGGCGCCGCAGCAACTGCCGCACGCCGGCCGGCGGCAGCGCCTCCGGCCGGGCGCCACCCGGGCGCCGGCCGCGCGAGCGGCACGGCGCCAGATCACCGCCGCCCCGTCCGCGCATGTCGCGGCCGGGGCGGCGCTATTCCTTCCTAAGCGCGCAGCAGCAGCGCCACCGCCTCGGCGGCGATCCCCTCTTCCCGCCCCAGATACCCCAGCTTCTCGTTGGTCTTGGCCTTGATGTTGACTTGGCCGGCGGCCACGCCCAGATCCTCGGCGACGTTGGCGCACATGGCGGCGATGTGCGGCGCCATCTTCGGCCGCTGCGCGATGATGGTGGCGTCGATGTTGCCGACCACGTAGCCGGTGGCCTGCACGCGGCGCGCCGCCTCGCGCAACAGGGTGCGCGAATCAGCGCCCTTGAACTGCGCGTCGGTGTCCGGGAAGTGCTTGCCGATGTCGCCCAGCGCGGCGGCGCCGAGGATGGCGTCGGTGATGGCGTGCAGCAGCACGTCGGCGTCGGAGTGGCCCAGCAGGCCGAGGTGGTGTGGAATGGTCACGCCGCCGATGATCAGCTTGCGGCCCTCCACCAGCGCGTGGCAGTCGTAGCCCTGGCCGATGCGGAACGGTAGTGCGGGAAGTGTGGCAGTCGTCATGGGGTCGTCTCGTACTCGGTTGTGTGGGTCATTGCGGCGCGGCCAGGTACATCTCGGCGATGCGGATGTCGGCCGGCAGCGTCACCTTCAGGTTGCGCGGATGGCCTTCCACCAGGCGCGGCGACAGGCCCAGCGCCTCGACGGCGCTGGCGTCGTCGGTGATGGCCTTGGCGTCGGTGGCGGCGCCCAGCGCGCGCGCCAGCAGCGCGTAGCTGAACATCTGCGGCGTCTGCGCCAGCCACAGGCCGTCGCGCGGCACGGTCGCCACGTTCGCCGCGCCCTCCCCGCCCGCGCCGGCCGCTGTGTAGCGCTTGACCGTGTCGACCACCGGCAGCGCCAGCAGGCCGCCGGCCGGATCGTCGGCCACGCCGGCGATCAGCTTGGCGATCAGCGCCGGCGTCAGGCCGGGCCGCGCCGCGTCGTGTACCAGCACCATGTCGTTCTCGCCGACCTGGCCTTGCAGCGCGCGCAGCGCGTTCAGCACCGAGTCCATGCGGGTGGCGCCGCCGCAGCGCAGCGCCGTCACGCCGGCCGGCGGCAGCACGGCGGCGATCTGGCCGTCCTCCGGGCTGACCACCACGTAGGTGTGGGCGATCAAGGGGCTGGCCAGGAAGGCGTCGAGGGCGTGCCGCAGCATCGGCTTGCCGCCCACCGTCAGATATTGTTTGGGGCCGTCGGCCGCCATGCGCGCACCGACGCCGGCCGCCGGAATCAGGGCGAAATAGCGTGGTGGCTGGCTAGTTTGTGTCATGTGCTTCTCGCTTCGGGTGTGAATTATTTGATGCGCCGTCCGCGCAGCACCATGTCCTGGACTTCGCCGTTGCATACCTTGCTCAGGCGCGCGTATTCCTCCGGCGTGTCGATCAACGCCTGGTCCGCCTCGACCTTCTGCATCTCGGCCTTGATGAAGGGCAGCCAGCCGCTGTCGATCTCGTGCTCCAGCGCCGACATCGCCGTGCCCGCCGGCGCGTACAGCGGCTTGGCCTCGAAGCGCTTGGCCAGCGCCTCGCGCACCACCAGCTCCACCTTGGGCAGATGGCCCATGTAGGCCTGCAGGTGGCGCAGCTCGTGGTTCAACACCTCCTGGTACATGCAGGTGCCCGGCTCGAACTCGCGGCCGACGTAGATCACCACCGGCACGTAGTACAGGCTGACCTTGATCTGCGGCGCGACGCACTCGTAGCCGCTGACCGGGTCCTGCAGGATCGGCCCGCTCAGGCCGATCTTCACCTTCGACTCGGTGCGGGTGATGCCCAGCACCACGCTGTTGCCGCGCGCCGAGCCCTTCATCACCGTCAGCGAGCGGTAGGACAGGTGGTTGTCGATGGTGTAGCCGTTCTGCTGCGCCGACAGGACCGAAACGGTCTTGCTGATCGAATCCTCGCAGCGGATCTGGAACGGCGTGCGCGCGCCGACTCCCGGCACGGCGGCGTTGGCTTGCGCCGCAGCGGCGGCCGGCGCGGCCATGGCATCGGCGCCGATGGCCAAGGCCAAGGTCCAGCCCAAGGCCAGGCTGCGCGCCAAGGCCAAAGCCAGGGCCGGCGCGCGCCGCCCGGCAGGCGTGACTGCGCCCGTCCGCGCCTGGGCGGAGTACGGCGCAGCCTGTGCCGGCCGGACGGACATGGATTATTCCAGTTTCCAGGCTCCCGACCGGAGCTTGTCCAGCCAGAAAATGCCGATGACGGTTTTGACGTCGGTGATTTTTCCCTCGCGCACCCACTGCAGCAGCTCGTCGATGGTCGCGGTGAAGGTTTCCAGGAACTCGCCCTCGTCCAGCCTGGCCTTGCCGGCCGATAGGCCGCGCGCCAGGTACAGCTCGAGGTGCTCGTCGGAATAGGCGATGGCGTTGTGGATGGTGCTGACGAACTGCCAGTCGGTGGCCGAGTAGCCGGTCTCCTCCTCCAGCTCGCGCTTGGCGCAGGCCAGCGGGTCCTCGCCCTGGTCGATTTTACCGGCCGGGAATTCGATGAAGACTTGATGCAGGGGATAGCGGTATTGGCGTTCCATCAGCACCGTGCCGTCGTCGAGCAGTGGCAGGATGACGACGGCGCCCGGGTGCAGGACGTACTCGCGGGCGGTGTGTTTGCCGTCTGGCAGCGCGATGGTGTCGCGCTGCACTTTGAGGAAATGGCCGTTGTAGACCAGTTCACCGTCGATACGGGTTTCTTTCAGATGCTTGTCCATGCACACTCCGTTGGGGAAGAACGATAGTGTATCAGCCGTGATGCTTGCGCAGGTAGCGGACAACAAATCCGGGGAAAGCCAAGACGATGAACAGGCAGCCGGTGATGGCGTAGAACTCCCAGGTCTGCGGGAAGGCGTTGCCGATGCGCGCCTCGAGGGCGAAGCCGGCCGCGCCGACGACCAGATACAGCACGAACATCTCCAACAGGCGGACGAACAGCGGCTTGCGCCGCCCCGCCACGCGCCGGTCGCCGGCGGCCGATTTGAACGGCAGCATGGCGAACAGGCGGTCGTTGACGAACGGCAGGTTGGCGGCCGCCATGGCAAGCGCGATCACCAACCAGCTAGACGAAGAAGCGTCCATCTCAGGAGTTCAAGGTCTTGCGCATCGCGTCCAGGCAGACGTTCAGCAGCGAGCCCGGCAGCATGCCCATCACCACCACGCCGATGGCGTTCAGGCTCAGGACGATGCTCATGTCGGTGTTGACGACGATCGGCGAGTTGTCGGTCGGCTCGTCGAACCACATCATCTTGACCACGCGCAGGTAGTAGAACGCGCCGATCAGCGAGAACATCACCGCGACCAGGGTCAGCCAGATCTGGCCGGTGCCCAGCACCGCGTTCAGCACGGAGAACTTGGCGGCGAAGCCCATCATCGGCGGCACGCCGGCCAGCGAGAACATCAGGATCGACATGACCACGGCGAACCATGGCGAACGCTTGCTCAGGCCCTTGAAGTCGGCCAGTTCTTCCGCCTCGAAACCGGCGCGGGCCAGCAGCATGATCACGCCGAAGCTGCCCAGCGTGGTCATGACGTAGGTGATGGCGTAGTACATCGCGGCGCTGTAGGCGCCGGCGGCACCGCTCGAATTGGTGCCGACCACGCCGGCCAGCAGGCCGAGCAGGACGAAGCCCATTTGTGCGATGGTCGAGTAGGCCAGCATGCGCTTGATGTTGGTCTGTGCGATCGCCGTCAGGTTGCCCACGGCCAGCGACATCACGGCCAGCACCATCAGCATCTGTTGCCAGTCGATTGCCAGCGGCAGCAGACCTTCCACCAGCAGGCGGATGCAGATGGCGAAGGTGGCCAGCTTGGGCGCGCCGCCCAGCAGCAGGGTCACCGCCGTTGGCGAACCTTGGTAGACGTCCGGCACCCACATGTGGAACGGCACGGCGCCCAGTTTGAAGGCCAGGCCGGCGACCAGGAAGACGATGCCGAACACCAGGATGGTCGGTTTGACGGTGCCGCTGGCGGCGGCCTTGGCGACCAGGGTCAGGTCCAGCGTGCCGGTGGCGCCGTACAGCATCGAGATGCCGTACAACAGGAAGCCGGAAGCCATCGCGCCCAGGATGAAGTACTTCATCGCCGCCTCGGTGGCCTTGACGTTGTCGCGGCGCAGGGCGACCAGCGCGTACAGCGCCAGCGACATCAGTTCCACGCCCAGGTAGATGGTGAGGAAGTTGTTAGCCGAGATCATCACCATCTGGCCCAGCATGGAGAACAGGGCCAGCACGTAGAACTCGCCGCCCAGGTTGTCCGACAACATGCCACGGTCGGTGGCGTAGGTGCGCGAGTAGACCAGGGTGATGGCCACGGCCAGGTAGGTGAACAACTTGAGCAGGTTCGACATCGGGTCCGAGACGAACATGTTCGAGAAGGTGTACACGGTGGTGCCGGCGTTGAAGTCGGCCAGGCTGAACCAGGCGCACACGCCCAAGGTCAGCAGCGACATTACGTACGTGATCGAACGCTTGCCCTCGGACAGGAACATATCGATCAGCAGGATCGCCGAGGCGGCGACCAGCAGAAAGACTTCTGCGTAGAGCGGGATCATGTTGGTGGTATTCATGTATGCGTTTCCGTTTTCTTCTTAAGGCAGCTTGGTCTGGGCGACGTGCGCGAGCAGGTCGGCGACCGAGGTTTGCATCGTGTCGGTGAACGGCGCCGGGTACAGACCCATGGCCAGCACCGCCAGCGCCAGAACGCCCAGCATCAGGAATTCGCGTGCGTTGATGTCCTTCAGTTCCGCCACATGGTGGTTGGCGACCTTGCCGAAGATGACGCGCTTGGCCATCCACAGCGAATAGGCGGCGCCGAAGATCAGCGCGGTGGCGGCCAGCATGCCGATCCAGAAGTTGAACTGGACGGCGCCGAGGATCACCATGAACTCGCCGACGAAGCCGGAGGTCGCTGGCAGGCCGCAGTTGGCCATCGAGAAGAAGATGAACAGGGCGGCGAACTTCGGCATGCGGTTGACCACGCCGCCGTAGTCGGCGATTTGACGCGAGTGGGCCTGGTCGTACAGCACGCCGATGCACAGGAACATGGCGGCGGAGATGAAGCCGTGCGAGATCATTTGCACGATGCCGCCCTGCACTGCCATCTCGTTGAAGACGAAGAAGCCCAGCGTGACGAAGCCCATGTGGGCGATCGACGAGTAGGCCACCAGTTTTTTCATGTCCTTCTGGACCAGCGCGACCAGACCGATGTAGATCACGGCGATCAGCGACAGGGCGATGATGAAGTTGGCCAGGTAGTGCGCCGCGTCAGGGGTGATCGGCAGCGAGAAACGCAGGAAGCCGTAGGCGCCCAGCTTCAGCATGATGGCGGCCAGCACGGCCGAGCCGCCGGTAGGCGCCTCGACGTGGACGTCGGGCAGCCAGGTGTGCACCGGGAACATCGGCACCTTGACGGCGAAGGCCATCAGGAAGGCCAGGAAGATGAAGATCTGCTCTTTCATCGTCAGCTTGAAGGCGTGCCATGCCAGGATGTCGAAGGTGCCCGAGACGTTGTACAGGTAGACCAGCGCAACCAGCGTCAGCAGCGAGCCGAAGAAGGTGTAGAGGAAGAACTTGAACGAGGCGTACACGCGGTTCTCGCCGCCCCACACGCCGATGATGATGAACATCGGGATCAGGGTCGCTTCGAAGAAGAAGTAGAACAGCAGGCCGTCCATGGCGGCGAACACGCCGATCATCAGACCGGACAGCACCAGGAAGGCGCCCATGTACTGCGCCACGCGCTTCTGGATCACCTGCCAGGCCGAGATCACCACGATGATGGTGATGAAGGCGGTCAGCGGAATGAACCACAGCGACAGGCCGTCGATGCCCAGCGAGTAGAGGATGTTGAAGCGGCCGATCCACGGCGTCTTCTCGACGAACTGCATGCCGTGGGCGGCGTTGTCGAAGTTGGTGATCAGCGGGATGGTGGTCAGGAAGCTGACCACCGCGCCGACCAGCGAGCCGACGCGCACCAGGCCGGCGTTGCTGTCCCGGCCCAGCACCAGCACCAGGAGCCCGAACAGGACCGGAACCCAGATCGCCAGGCTCAGGTAGGGAGGGAGTGTAGAAATTGACTGCATCATGGTTATCGTTATCTCTTTGCGTGTCAGCTAATTAGGCGTGCCAAAACGGCAGGAAGTAGACCAGGAACCCCAGAATGCCGAGGATCATGACGAACGCGTAGTGGTAGATATAGCCGGTCTGCGCGAGACGCGTCAGTGCCGAGAACCACGCCACTACCTTGGCGCTGCCGTTGACCACCAGACCGTCGATCAGGGTCTTGTCGCCGACATTCCACAGGCCGTTGCCGAGGGCGCGCGCGCCGCCGGCGAACACCAGCTCGTTGAACTTGTCGAGGTAGTACTTGTTGTCGAGCAGCGTGTGGACCGCGCGGAACTTGGCGTAGAACCAGGCCGGCACGCGTTGGTTGACCATGTAGCAGTAGTAGGCCGAAGCGACGCCGGCGAAGGCCAGGGCCAGCGGCAGCGAGGTCAGCGAGTGCAGCGCCATCGCCAGCGGACCGTGGTATTCCTCGGCCAGCTTTTCCACCGCCTGGTGGTGTTCGCTGACGAAGATCACGCCCTTGAAGAACTTGCCGAACAGCATAGGACCGATGGTCAGGTAGCCGATGACGACCGAAGGAATCGCCAGCATCACCAGCGGGAACCAGACGACGAACGGCGACTCGTGCGGCTTCTGGCCCGGGGCCAGGCCGTGGTGCTCTTCCTCGTGCTCGTCGTCGTGGCCATGGTCGTCGTGACCGTGGGCGTCGTGGCCGTGCGCATCCTTGGCGGCATGGGCGTCCTTGGCCGGCGCGTGGTGCGCGGCGTGGGCATCGTGGCCGTGGGCCTTGCCGAAGCGCTCTTCACCGTGGAACACCAGGAAGTACATGCGGAACGAGTAGAAGGCGGTGACGAACACACCGGCCAGCACGGCGAAGTTGGCGAAGCCGGCACCCCAGATGTGGGTTTCGGCGACCGCTTCGATGATGCTGTCCTTCGAGTAGAAGCCGGAGAAGAACGGCGTACCGATCAAAGCCAGCGAACCCAGCAGCGAGGTGATCCAGGTGATCGGCATGTATTTGCGCAGGCCGCCCATGTTGCGGATGTCCTGGTCGTGGTGCATGCCGATGATGACCGAACCGGCGCCAAGGAACAGCAGCGCTTTGAAGAAGGCGTGGGTCATCAGGTGGAACACGGCGATCGAGTAGGCCGACGAGCCCAGCGCGACGGTCATGTAGCCCAGTTGCGACAGGGTCGAGTAGGCGACCACGCGCTTGATGTCGTTTTGGATGATGCCGAGGAAGCCCATGAACAGCGCGGTGATCGAACCGATCACCAGCACGAAGGACAGCGCGGTGTCGGACAGTTCGAACAGCGGCGACATGCGGGTGACCATGAAGATACCGGCGGTAACCATCGTCGCGGCGTGGATCAGCGCGGAGATCGGGGTCGGACCTTCCATCGAGTCGGGCAGCCAGACGTGCAGCGGGAACTGGGCCGACTTACCCATCGCGCCGATGAACAGGCAGATACAGGCGACGGTCAGCAGCATCCAGTCGGTGCCCGGCAGGGTCAAGGTGGCCAGTTGCTCGCGCTTGGCGAACACTTCCTGGTAGTCCATCGAACCGGCGTAGGCCAGCAGCAGACCGATGCCCAGGATGAAGCCGAAGTCGCCGACGCGGTTGACCAGGAAGGCCTTCATGTTGGCGACGATCGCCGTCGGCCGGGTGTACCAGAAGCCGATCAGCAGATACGAGACCAGACCCACCGCTTCCCAGCCGAAGAACAGCTGCAGGAAGTTGTTGGCCATGACCAGCATCAGCATCGAGAAGGTGAACAGCGAGATGTAGGCGAAGAAGCGGTTGTAGCCTTCGTCGTCCTTCATGTAGCCGATGGTGTAGATGTGCACCATCAGCGAGACGAAGGTCACCACGCACATCATCATCGCCGACAAGGCGTCGATCTGGAAGCCGACCGACATCTTGAGGGTGCCGACCGTCATCCAGTTGTACAGGGTGCCGTTGAAGCTGGCGCCGTCGAGCACGTCCATCAGCGTCATCGCCGACAGAACGAAGGCGACCAGCACGCCGAGGATCGTCGCGGTGTGCGACGTCTTGCGACCGACCAGGTTGCCGAAGAACTTAGTGCCTAGCAAGCCCGCGATCGCAGCGCCGAGCAGCGGCGCCAGAGGGACGGCAAGTAGGAGGTTAGGGTTGAGAGTTTGCCCCGCCATGATGAACCTTAATCGTTATTATTCGAGGTTGAAACTTAGCCTTTGAGGCTGTCCAGGTCTTCCACATTGATGGTGTCCAGATTACGGAACATCACCACCAAGATCGCGAGGCCGATCGCCGATTCGGCGGCGGCCACGGTCAGGATAAAGAAGACGAAGATCTGCCCGGCCGCGTCGCCCAGGTAATGCGAGAACGCGATGAAATTCATGTTCACCGCCAACAGCATCAACTCGATGGCCATCAGCAGAACGATGATGTTCTTGCGGTTCAGGAAAATACCGACGATGGCGATGGCGAACAAAATGGCGCCAAGAACCAGGTAGTGAGCGAGCGATAAAGTCATGGTGCCTCCTTGTTTGCCGCGTCCGCGGCGGCCGCGGCGGCCAGGCCGGCGGCGTTGCGGGTCGATACCGCGTCGATCTTGACGATGCGCAGGCGGTCGTTGCGCTTGACCCGGACCGCGTCGGCCGGATCGAAATGCTTGGTGTCCTTGCGCTTGCGCAGCGTCAGCGCGACGGCGGCGATGATCGCCACCAGCAGCACGGCGGCGGCGATTTCAAACGCGTAGACGTATTGGGTGTAGATCAGCATGCCCAGTTCCTTGGTGCCGCCGATGTTGCCGGCGGCCGGGGCCTGCTGGTCGTAGGACAGGAAACCGCGCCACAGCACGGCGGCCATCTCGAGCACGATGACCACGCCGACGAAGCTGGCGACCGGCAAATAGCCCCAGAAGCCTTCGCGCATCTTGTCGGTGTTGATGTCCAACATCATGACGACGAACAGGAACAGCACCATGACGGCGCCGACATACACCAGGACCAGCACGATGGCGAGGAACTCGGCCATCAGCAGCATCCAGATTCCGGCCGCCGAGAAGAACGCCAGCACCAGGAACAGTGCGGCGTGGATCGGATTGCGGGCCGTGATAACGCGGGTCGCGGCCAACAGCATGACGGCGGCGAATGCGTAGAACAAAGCAGTTTTAAATTCCATAACAAACCCAAGAGACGTACAGATTAACGATCGTCGCCGCCGCAAACTTCGCGGCGGCGCCAGAGTGGCGATCAGCGGTAGGGAGCGTCCGCCGCGCGGTTGGCGGCGATGTCGTTTTCGTAACGGTCGCCCACTGCCAGCAGCATCTCTTTCGTGTAATACAGATCGCCGCGTTTCTCGCCGTGGTATTCCAGCACGTGGGTTTCGACGATCGAGTCGACCGGGCAGGATTCTTCGCAGAAGCCGCAGAAGATGCACTTGGTCAGATCGATGTCATAGCGGGTGGTACGGCGCGAACCGTCGTCGCGCTGTTCCGATTCGATCGTGATGGCCATCGCCGGGCACACCGCCTCGCACAGTTTGCAGGCGATGCAGCGCTCTTCCCCGTTGGGGTAGCGGCGCAGCGCGTGCAGACCGCGGAAGCGCGGCGATTGCGGCGTTTTCTCTTCCGGGTATTGCACCGTGATTTTGCGCGAGAACATGTACTTGCCCGTCAGCGCCATCCCTTTGATCAATTCGGTCAGCATGAAGCTGCCGAAGAAGTCTTTAATTCGTTCCATTGTCTTCTCTTCCTTACTTCCAGATATTCCAGGATGTCTGCATCCAACCGGCGACGATGACCAGGTACACCAGGGTCAAGGGAATGAACACTTTCCAGCCCAGACGCATGATCTGGTCGTAGCGGTAGCGTGGGAAGGTGCCGCGCACCCACACGAACAGCGAGACGATCAGGAAGGTCTTGGCGAACAGCCAGAAGAAGCCGCCGAAACCACCCCAGAATTCGAGGAACTTGAACGGTGCCGCCCAGCCGCCGAGGAACATGATCGAACCGAGCGCGCCGATCAGGATCATGTTGGCGTATTCGGCCAGCATGAACATGGCGTAGGCCATGCCCGAGTACTCGACCATGTGGCCGGCGACGATCTCGGACTCGCCCTCGACCACGTCGAAGGGATGGCGGTTGGCCTCGGCCAGGCCGGAGGTCAGGTAGACGACGAACAGCGGCAGCAGCGGCAGCCAGTTCCACGACAGGAAGTTGGCGCCGTGCTCGACGAAGAAGCCCTTCTCTTGGCCGGCGACGATGTCGATGAAGTTCAGCGAGCCGGACACCATCAGCACCACGACCAGCACGAAGCCCATCGGGATCTCGTAGGAGATCATCTGCGCCGAGGCGCGCATGGCGCCCATGAAGGAGTACTTCGAGTTGGAGGCCCAGCCGGCGATGATGATGCCGTAGACTTCCATCGAGGTGATCGCCAGCAACAGCAGCAGGCCGGCGTTGACGTTGGCCAACACCGCCTCGGGGCCGAAGGGCACCACCACCCAGGCGGCCAGCGCCGGCATGATGGTCATCACCGGACCGAGCACGAACAGGCCCGGGCTGGCCTTGGCCGGCATGATGATCTCTTTGAACAAGAGCTTGAGCGCGTCGGCGATCGGTTGCAGCAGACCCATCGGGCCGACCCGGTTGGGGCCGATACGGATCTGGATCGCGCCGATCAGCTTGCGCTCCCACAGGGTGGCGTAGGCGACCAGGCCCATCAGCGGCAGCAGCACGCAGACGATCTTGATCAAGGTCCAGATCAGCGGCCAGACCGGCGCCAGGAAACTGGTGGCGCCGAGGTTATTGATAACGGTGACGAATTCAGGCAGAGCCATTATTTACCCTCTCCTGCTTTTTCAACGTTGATGGAACCGAACATCGCGCCCAGCGCGGCGGTCGAGGCGTGGGCGGCGGCCACGCGCACGGCGTTGGCCGGCAGCTTGGCGTCGATCGCGGCGACCAGCACGGCGCTGCCGCCGCCCTGGCTCACTTTGACCTTGTCGCCGGCGACCACGCCGAGTTGCTGCGCCAGTTGGCTCGACAGCTGCGCTTGCGGCGCGGCCGCGTCGGCGGTCTTTTGCAGCGATTCGGCGCGGCGCACCAGGGCGTCGGCGAAGTAGATGGGCACGTCGGTGACGCGCTCCAGGCCGGCTGCGGCGACGTGCGCGGCGGCCACCGGGGCGGCCTTGGCGGCGTTGTTCAGGCGGGCCGACAGGTCGACCACGCCGGCGCCCAGCACTTCGTCACGCACCGCTTCCGAGGTCTCGTAGTCGAAGCCGTCGAGGCCGAGGATGTTGCCCAGCACGCGCAGCACTTTCCAGGCCGGGCGGGTTTCCAGCAGCGGACGCACGGTGCCGTTGAAGCTTTGTGCGCGGCCTTCGCAGTTGACGAAGGTGCCCGAGGTTTCGCTGAACGGCGACACCGGCAGCAGCACGTCGGCGTAGGCCATGCCGTGCTTGTAGGCCGACAGGACGACGACCATCTCGGCCTTGTCCAGCGCGGTCTTGGCTTGCTGCGGGTTGGCGGCGTCCAGTTCGGCTTCCACGTTGAGCAGCACGTAGGCTTGCTTAGGCGTGCTGAAGGCCGGCGCGGTGGCGCTGTTGGCCTTGGCCAGGTAGGCGCCGACGGTGTTGGCGGCCTCGGTCAGGTAGCCCAGCTTGGCGCCGGTTTGTTCGGCGATCCATTGCGCGGCGGCGTGCAGCGCGGCGGCCTGCGGGTGTTGCGTCGCCGCGTTGCCCAGCAGAACAGCTTTGTTTTCACCGGACAGCAGGCTGGCGGCGATCGCGTTGGCGGCGTCCGAAGCGCTGATCGCTTCAAAGCCGGCCGGCGCGGCAATCTCTTTCGCCTTGGCGACGGCCACCACCACTTCGGACAATGCGGCCAGCCAGTCGGACGGCGCGGCGATCATCTTGTTGGCGACGTTCATCAGCAGGTCGTCGTCGGCGGCGTGCAGGATCGACAGCTTGGCGCCGGCCTTGATGGCGGTGCGCAGGCGGGTCGCCAGCAATGGATGGTCCTTACGCAGGAAGGAGCCGATGACGAAGGCGCGGTTCAAGCGACCGAAGTCGTTGATCGACATGCCCAGCCACGGCGTCACGCCGGCGTCCAGCGACAGGTCGCTCTGGCGCAGACGCGTGTCGACGCTGTTCGAACCGAGGCCGCGCACCAGCTTTTGCAGCAGGTGCAGCTCTTCCAGGGTCGAATGCGGCGTCGCCAGCGCGGCGATGCCTTCGGCACCGTGTTCGTGCTTGATGTTCTTCAGGCCGTGCGCGACGTATTCCAGCGCGGTCTGCCAATCGACTTCCTTCCACTCGCCGCCCTGCTTCAGCATCGGCTGGGTCAGGCGGTCGGCGGCTTCCAGGCCTTCGTAGGAGAAACGGTCCTTGTCCGAGATCCAGCACTCGTTGACGTCGTCGTTTTCCAGCGGCAGTACGCGCTTGACCTTGCCGCCCTTGACCTGAACGATCAGGTTGGCGCCCAGGCCGTCGTGCGGGCTGACCGATTTGCGGCGCGACAGTTCCCACGAACGGGCGCTGTAGCGGAACGGCTTGGAGGTCAGCGCGCCGACCGGGCACAGGTCGATCATGTTGCCGGACATTTCAGAGTTGACCGTCTGGCCAACGAAGGAAACGATCTCGGAGTGTTCGCCGCGGCCGATCATGCCCAGCTCCATCACGCCGGCCACTTCCTGGCCGAAACGCACGCAGCGGGTGCACTGGATGCAGCGCGCCATCTCTTGCATCGAGACCAGCGGACCGGCTTCCTTCGGTTTGACAACGCGTTTTTCTTCCTCGTAACGGGAAGCGCTGTTGCCGTAACCGACGGCCAGATCCTGCAACTGGCATTCGCCGCCCTGATCGCAGATCGGGCAGTCGAGCGGGTGGTTAATGAGGAGGAATTCCATCACGCCACGTTGCGCCTGCACCGCCTTGTCGGAGGCGGAGCGCACGATCATGCCGGCGCTGACCGGGGTCGCGCAAGCGGGCAAAGGCTTGGGCGCCTTCTCCACTTCGACCAGGCACATGCGGCAGTTCGCTGCGATCGACAATTTCTTGTGATAGCAGAAGTGAGGGATGTAGGTTCCCAATTTGTTGGCGGCGTCCATCACCATGCTACCAGCAGGGACTTCGACTTTTTTGCCGTCTATTTCGATTTCAACCATGGTGATCGTTACCTGACGCAGCTTAGATGTAAGCGGGCACTAAGCAGTGCTTGTGCTCGACATGATATTCAAATTCTTCACGGAACTGCTTGATGAAGGCCCGGACCGGCATCGCCGCCGCATCGCCCAGCGCGCAGATGGTGCGGCCCTGGATGTTGTCGGCGATCGAGTTCAACATGTCCAGATCCGACGCGCGGCCCTGGCCGTTTTCAATACGGTGCACCATGCGGTACATCCAACCCGTGCCTTCGCGGCAAGGGGTGCACTGGCCGCACGACTCTTCGAAGTAGAAGTAGGACAGGCGCTCGAGCGCCTTGACCATGCAGCGCGTTTCGTCCATCACGATGACGGCGCCCGAACCGAGCATCGAACCGGCCTTGGCGATCGAGTCGTAGTCCAGGTCGGTGTTCATCATGATTTCGCCGCGGATCACCGGGGCGGACGAGCCGCCGGGGATGACCGCCTTGATCTTTTTGCCGCCGCGCATGCCGCCTGCCAGTTCCAGCAGTTTGGCGAACGGGGTGCCCAGCGGCACCTCGTAGTTGCCCGGCAGTTCGACGTCGCCGGAGATCGAGAAGATCTTCGAGCCGCCGTTGTTCGGCTTGCCCATCGCCAGGTATTTCTCCGGACCGATGTTCAAGACGAAAGGCACTGCCGCGAAGGTTTCCGTGTTGTTGATGGTGGTCGGTTTGCCGTACAGGCCGAACGAGGCGGGGAAAGGCGGCTTGAAGCGCGGCTGACCTTTTTTGCCTTCGAGCGACTCCAACAGCGCGGTCTCTTCGCCGCAGATGTAGGCGCCGTAGCCGTGGTGGGCGTGCAACTGGAAGCTGAACTCGCTGCCCATGATCTTGTCGCCCAGGAAGCCGGCGGCGCGCGCCTCTTCCAGCGCTTCCTCGAAGCGCAGGTATTCCTGGAAGATCTCGCCGTGGATGTAGTTGTAGCCCACGGTGATGCCCATCGCGTACGCGCCGATGGCCATGCCCTCGATCAGCGCATGCGGATTGTAACGAATGATGTCGCGGTCCTTGAAAGTACCCGGTTCGCCTTCATCTGTATTGCAGACGAGGTACTTCTGGCCGGGGAACTGGCGTGGCATGAAGCTCCACTTCAGGCCGGTCGGGAAGCCCGCGCCGCCACGGCCGCGCAAGGACGAGGCCTTGAGGTCGGCGATGATCTGTTCCGGCGTGATCTTTTCTTCGATGATGCGGCGCAGCGCGCTGTAGCCGCCACGGTTGACGTAGTCCTGCAGGTGCCAGTTCTTGCCGTCCAGACCCTTGAGGATCAGTGGATCGATGTGTCGATTGTGGAGTGACGTCATTTTACGGTTTTCCCACTAAGTTCCTCGACCAGGGTGTCGATCTTGTCGTTGGACATGAAGCTACACATGCGGTGGTTGTTCACCAACATCACCGGCGCGTCGCCGCAGGCGCCCATGCACTCGCCTTCCATCAGCGTGAACTCGCCGTCTTCCGTGGTGCCACGGTAGTCGATGCCCAGCTTGGCCTTCAGGTGCTGCGCGGCGCGCTCACCGCCGGACAGGGCGCAAGGCAGGTTGGTGCACACGGTGATCTTGTGCTTGCCGACCGGCTTGGTGTTGTACATATTGTAGAAGGTCGCCACTTCCTGCACGGCGATGGCCGGCATGCGGATGTAGTCGGCCAGTTCCTGCATGGTCTCGGTGGAGACCCAGCCCAGTTCTTCCTGGGCGTGGGCCAGCGCGGCCATCACGGCCGACTGCCGCTGGTCGGCCGGATACTTGGCCAACTCGCGGTCGATTTTTTTGTAGCACTGCTCTGATAACAACATATTTATGCCTCTAGGACTTATCTGTCGATTTCGCCGAAGACGATATCTTGTGTACCAATAATCGTGACCGCGTCGGCAATCATGTGGCCGCGCGCCATTTCGTCGAGCGCCTGCAGGTGCGGATAGCCCGGCGCGCGGATCTTCATGCGGTAGGGCTTGTTGGCGCCGTCCGACAGCAGATAGATGCCGAACTCGCCTTTCGGGTGCTCGACCGCGCTGTAAGCCTCGCCCGGCGGCACGTGGAAGCCCTCGGTGAACAGCTTGAAGTGGTGGATCAACGATTCCATGTTGGTCTTCATGTCGACGCGGCCCGGAGGCGCCACCTTGCGGTTGTCGGTCATGACCGGACCCGGATTGTTGCGCAGCCACTCGACGCACTGCTTCATGATGCGGTTCGACTGGCGCATCTCTTCGATACGCACCAGGTAGCGGTCGTAGCAATCGCCGTTGGTGCCGACCGGGATGTCGAAGTCGAGCAGGTCGTAGACCTCGTAGGGCTGGTGCTTGCGCAGATCCCATTCGACGCCCGAACCGCGCAGCATGGCGCCGGTGAAGCCCATCGCCAGCGCGTCCTCCGGTGCGACCACGCCGATGCCGACGGTACGCTGCTTCCAGATACGGTTGTCGGTCAGCAGCGTCTCGTATTCGTCGACATAGGTCGGGAAGCGGCGCGTGAAGTCCTCGATGAAGTCGAGCAGCGAGCCCTGGCGGTTCTCGTTCAGGCCGGCGATGGCCTTGGCGCTGCGGATGATCGACGGCTTGTGCTGCGGCATCGCGTCCGGCAGGTCGCGGTAGACGCCGCCCGGGCGGTAGTAGGCCGCGTGCATGCGCGCGCCCGACACCGCCTCGTAGCAATCCATCAGGTCTTCACGGTCGCGGAAGGCGTACAGGAAGGGGCCCATGGCGCCGACGTCGAGCGCGTGCGCGCCCAGCCACAGCAAGTGGTTCAGCAGACGGGTGATCTCGTCGAACATGACGCGGATGTACTGCGCGCGCAGCGGCACTTCCAGGTTCAGCAGCTTCTCGATGGCCAGCACGTAGGCGTGCTCGTTGCACATCATCGAGACGTAGTCGAGCCGGTCCATATACGGAACCGACTGCAGGTAGGTCTTCTGCTCGGCCAGCTTCTCGGTGCCGCGGTGCAGCAGGCCGATGTGCGGGTCGGCACGCTGGATGACTTCGCCGTCGAGCTCCAGCACCAGGCGCAACACGCCGTGGGCGGCCGGGTGCTGCGGACCAAAGTTCAGGGTGTAGTTTTTAATTTCGGCCATTATTTCGTCCCGTAATTTTCTTCGCGGATCACACGCGGCACGTTTTCACGCGGTTCGATCGTCACAGGCTGGTAGATCACGCGCTTCTGCTCGGGGTCGTAACGCATTTCGACATAGCCCGAGACCGGGAAGTCCTTGCGGAACGGGTGGCCGATGAAACCGTAATCGGTGAGGATGCGGCGCAGGTCGTTGTGGCCATCGAACAGGATGCCCATCACGTCGAACGCTTCGCGCTCGTACCAGTTGGCGGTGCGCCACAGGCTGATGACGGACGGCAGCAGCGGCATGTCGTCGTCGGCGGCGAACACGCGCACGCGCACGCGCCAGTTGTGCTTGACCGACAGCAGGTGCACCACGACGGCGAAGCGCAGGCCGTCCCAGGCACCCTCGCCGCCGAATTCGGAGTAGTCGACGCCGGCCAGGTCGATCAGCTGATCGAAGCCGAGGGCCGCGTCGTCGCGCAGCGTCTGCATGACGCCGTAATAGTCGGCGGCCTTGACCACCAGCGTGATTTCGCCCAGCGCGACGGTGGTGCTGACGCGCTCGCCCAGGGCCGTGGCCAGGGCGTTTTGCAGGACTTCTAAGTGTGTTGTCATATTCTGAAGCGATCCGGTTAGCGGGCGATCGTATTCGTACGCTTGATCTTGTTCTGCAACTGCATGATGCCGTACAGCAGCGCCTCAGCCGTCGGCGGGCAGCCCGGCACATAGACGTCGACCGGCACGATGCGGTCGCAACCGCGCACCACGGAATAGGAGTAGTGGTAGTAGCCGCCGCCGTTGGCGCAGGAACCCATGGAGATGACCCAACGTGGTTCCGGCATCTGGTCGTAGACCTTGCGCAGCGCGGGGGCCATTTTGTTGCACAGCGTGCCGGCCACGATCATCACGTCGGACTGACGCGGCGACGGGCGGAACACCACGCCAAAACGGTCCATATCATAGCGGGCAGCGCCCACATGCATCATTTCGACCGCACAGCAGGCCAGACCGAACGTCATCGGGAACATCGACCCGGTGCGCGCCCAGTTGATCAGCTTGTCGGCCGAGGTGGTGATGAAACCTTCGTTTAATACGCCTTCAATAGACATGGCTTATTCCCAATCAAGGGCACCTTTCTTCCAGATATACCAAAAACCGACCACGAATTCGGCGATAAACACCATCATCGTCACGAAGCCGGCCCAGCCCAGGTCGCGCATGGCGACGCCCCACGGGAAGAAGAATGCCGTTTCCAGATCGAACAAAATAAAGAGGATCGCGACCAGATAGTAGCGGACGTCGAACTTCATGCGCGCGTCTTCGAAAGCTTCGAAGCCACATTCATAGGGGGAGAGTTTGGCGGCATCTGGCTTGTTAGGTCCAAGCAGATGGCCCAGTACTTGGGGAAGGACACCGACGCCGATACCGACGAGGAGGAACAACAGGACGGGGAAGTAATTTTCGAGGTTCACGGTTGATGAGCTTAAGTTGAACGGTCGGTTAAAGGTCGCGCCACGGTGTTCTGCGGCGTACTTAACGCTTGACCCCAATCAATGAAAGCTTAGACCAGGATCAAACGACTATTATCCTCGTGAAAAAGCCAGCTTGGCATATGAGCCATGGCTCATGCGCCAATGCTGGCTTCTGATTTCTGGTGCCGACGACGAGACTCGAACTCGTACAGCTTGCGCCACTACCCCCTCAAGATAGCGTGTCTACCAATTTCACCACGTCGGCGGTAAGGCCGCTATTCTACTGTGTTTCTCCGCATTTGTTAATGCCATATTGCGTTAAAACAAGAAGAAAAGCGATAAATCTTTGATTCTTGTTATGCCCATTTGTTTTCGCAGGCTGAGGCGCCAAAACCATGGGCATTTCACTTCAACTACACGGCGGCGCCACCCTGCGACACCACCACTGCGGCCGCGTCAAACGCCTTGTGCGGGCGTCGCGCCGATCTGTTGGGGCGGTACCGACAACGCTGCCACGGACTGCTGGAAGCGTGCTTCATTCGCTGCATTTCTTACTGGCTGACCGGGTTAATTCGGCCAGCCGTTATTTTATTACATTTCTAAAGAGTCGGTACTACTTTACTAGCCGCAACAGCCGAATTATTTCGGAATCGATGCGGCGGCGCCACTCGCGGTCGGCGCGGCGGCGGCAGGAGCGGCCGCCGGGGCGGCGGCAGGCGCCGCAGCAGGCGTCGCGCTGGTCGGGATGGCGCCGGCGCCGGTGGCCGGCACAGGAGCGCTGACCTTGTCCATCACGCCGCCGGAAACACCGGTGTTGTGCTGGGTCGACAGGTAGGACAGCGCCAGCGTCGCGATGAAGAAGATCGCGGCGGCGATGCCGGTCGACTTCGACATGAAGTTCGACGAGCCGGTGGCGCCGAACAGGCTGCCGGAGGCGCCGGAACCGAAGGCGGCACCCATGTCGGCACCCTTACCGTGTTGCAGCAGCACCAGGCCGATGATGGCCAGGGCCGACAAGACTTGTACTACGATGACCAGATTGAACCAGGTACTCATGTTATTCCATTCTCAGTTTAAATTAGTTTTACGCGGCAGCGGAGATGATCGCGAGGAAATCCGCCGCTTTCAGCGCCGCCCCACCGATCAAGCCGCCATCGATATCGGCTTGCGCCATCAATTCTTTCGCATTGTCCGGCTTCATGCTGCCGCCGTACAGGATCTGCACACCGGCCGCCGCCAGCGGATTGACGCCGGCCAACTGGGCGCGCAGCACCTGGTGCACGTCCTGCGCCATTTGCGGCGTGGCCGTCTTGCCGGTGCCGATCGCCCAGACCGGCTCGTAGGCCAGCACCAGGCGCGCCACGTCGGCGGCGGGAATAGCCGCCAGCACGGCGCCGAGTTGTTCGCCAACAACAGCGTTGGTGCGCCCTGCTTCGCGCTCCTCCAGCGTTTCGCCGATGCAGACCACCGGCGTCAGGCCGGCGGCCAGCGCGGCCACGGTCTTCTGCGCCACCAACTCACTGCTTTCGCGGTGGTAGGCGCGGCGCTCGGAGTGGCCGACGATCACATAGCGGCAGCCGAAATCGACCAGCATGCCGGCCGCCACCTCGCCGGTGTAGGCGCCGCCGGCGTGGGCCGACAGGTCCTGCGCGCCCCAAGCGACGGCCGTGCCGGCCAGCTCCGCCTGGCACTGGGCCAGGTAGGGTGCCGGCGCACAAACGGCGCAATC
The DNA here is from genome assembly GCF_900114705.1 of Rugamonas rubra. Taxonomy (GTDB): domain Bacteria; phylum Pseudomonadota; class Gammaproteobacteria; order Burkholderiales; family Burkholderiaceae_D; genus Rugamonas; species Rugamonas rubra. The sequence continues at coordinate 136,289 of NZ_FOTW01000020.1, read as the reverse complement.
GGCGCCGGTCGAGGTCAAACCTGCGGCGATACCCGACAATAAAGCCGAGTTGGCGGCGCGGTTGCCGTTCATTTTCCAATTGCCGATGACGAGTTTGCGTCGCATAGTAGCCTAAAATTCAATAACCCGCTATTTTAACGCGAGGCTGGAAGGCCGGTCAAACAAAGGCCGCGCCGATTGCGGCGCAAACGCCGCAATTCGATACATTTCCCACAAGTTTTCGCGGAAATCGTATCGAATTTTCCTTCAGGCCACGCCGTCAAATCACCTGCAGCATGATCTTGCCGACGTGGGTGCTGGCCTCCATCAGCGCGTGCGCCTGGGCCGCCTGCTCCAGCGGGAAGGTGCGGTAGATCACCGGCTTGATGCGGCCGGCCTCGAGCATCGGCCAGACGCGCTGGCGCAGCTGGGCGGCGATGGCGGCCTTGAAGGCCACCGGACGCGGTCGCAGGGTCGAGCCGGAGATGCTCAGGCGGCGGCGCAGCACCTGGCCCAGGTCGATGGTGGACTTGGCGCCGCCCAGCAGCGCGATGAGGCCGATGCGGCCGTCGTCGGCCAGGCAGGAGATTTCGCGCGGCAGATAGTCGCCGCCCACCATGTCGAGGATGACGTCGACGCCGCGCTCGCTGGTCAGCGCCTTGGCGACGGCGGCGAAGTCTTCGGTCTTGTAGTTGATGCCGCGTTCGGCGCCCAGCGCCTCGCAGGCGCGCGCCTTGTCGTCGCTGCCGGCGGTGGCGAAGACGCGGTGGCCCATGGCGGCGGCCAGCTGGATCGCCGTCACGCCGATGCCCGAGGTGCCGCCCTGCACCAGCAGGGTTTCGCCGGCGCTCAGGTGGGCGCGGTCGAACACATTGCTCCAGACGGTGAAATAGTTTTCCGGCAGCGAGGCCGCCTCCAGCACCGACCAGCCCTTGGGCACCGGCAGGCATTGCGGCACCGGCGCCACGCAGTATTCGGCATAGCCGCCGCCCTGCACCAGGGCGCAGACCAGGTCGCCTTTTTTGAAGGGGGAGCCGGCCAGGTCGCCGTCGACGATCTCGCCGGCCACCTCCAGGCCGGGCAGATCGGAGGCGCCCGGCGGCGGCGCGTAGCTGCCCTGGCGCTGGAACACGTCGGGACGGTTGATGCCGGCAGCGTGCACCTTGATCAGCAGCTCGCCGACCTTGACCACCGGCATGGGACGCTCGCACAGTTTGAGTACGTCGGCCGGGCCGGGCTGGGTGATTTCGATGGCGCGCATGGCTTGCCCTTGTCAGTTGAACGAAGGGCGATTGTACGATAGCTGGGCGGCGGCTGCAGCACCCCGCAACAGCCTGCCGCGCGGACACGCGGCGGCCGCGTGATAGGGGTCAGACCCCATGCGGGGTCTGCCCCCGGTGTGGCCTCGGGGTGGCCTCGGGGTGGCGGCCTGACAAGGCGCGGTAGTCCCCCCTACCCTCCCCCGCTGCGCGACTTGCCCGGCAGCGGCACGCCCGGCTTCCACGCGGCGGACAGCGACTGGCCCTCCTCGATCTGCTCCTGCGTCATGCTTTTGATCAGCATGGCGCGCTGCTCGGCGGCGTTGGACGAGCCGTTGGCCGCCGCCAAATTCCACAGCATGTAGGCGATCACGTTGTCCTGCGGCATGCCGCCGATGTGGTAGCGGTACATCAGCCCCAGCACCTGCTGGGCGTCCGCATGCCCCTGCTCGGCGGCCTTGCGGAACCACACCACGGCCTGCTTGTGGTCCTGGATCACCGCGTTGCCGGTGTAGTACATGGCGCCGACGACGTACTGCGCGTCGGCCTTGCCCTTCAGCGCGGCCTTGCGGTGCCAGGCCAGCGCCTGCTTGTAGTCCTGCGCCACGCCTCGGCCCATGTAGTACATCAGGCCCAGCAGGTGTTCCGCGTCGGCGTTGCCGGCCTTGGCCAGCGGCGCGATCTCGCGATAGGCCGCGCTGTAGTTCTTGTTGTTGTAGGCGGTCGCGCCTTCGGCGAAGCCGGCCATCGCGGCGGGCGCGGCGCCCAGGGCGAGACTGATCGCTAATATGAGTTTTTTCATGTCGCGTAAGAAATGGGTATTGGTATGACTGCGTTTTCATCCCGACTGCGGGACGCCATTTTTACTTCCAACTTACTTTGCCGAGGCCGTCGATGCTGACGCTGCGGTTGAGCGGCCTGCCGTAGACGGTGACGGAACCGAGCCCGGACAGGCTCAAGGTCGCGTTGGTCTTGGCGTTGACGATCGCATTGCCCAGGCCACTCAGGTCGAGGCTCACCGAGTCGACCTGGAACTGGTGCGCGTTCAAGCCGCCCAGACCGCCCAGGCTGGCCTTCAACAAGCGACTGCGCCCGCCGAGCGTGATATGACCGGCGCCGTGCAGGTCGAGTTCCACGCTGTCGTTCTCGCTGACCCACAAATTCATGCTGCCCACACCGCCCAGGCTGGCCTTCAGGTTCTTGTAGTCGACCGCCACCTTCATGCTGCCGGCGCCGTCCATCGTCAACTCCAACTCGTCGCCGCTGAAGCCGGCGATATCGGTCATGCCGACGCCCTCGGAGACCACCTCGCGCAGCGCCGGCAACACCAGCACGGCGCGCACGGCCGTGTTGTTGAACTTGAAGCCACGCATCTCCGACTCCAGGTGCAGCGTGTCGCCGGCCTGCGAGGTGGCCAGCTTGCCCATGTAGCGCCGCTCGGCGGTGATGGTCAGCGTCGGCACGGCGCCCTGGCGCAGTTTCAAATCGACCATGCCATCCAGTTTAATCCGCGTCACGCGGGCGTCAATGGGGCGGGTTTCGGTGACCGTGTCGTCGGCCTGGGCGCGGCCCAGCAGCGTACACAGGGCGGCGAACAGCAAGCCAAATGGGAGAAGTTTGTTCATGTCGGGTTCCTTCGGACGTCGTTCTTTTTAGCCAGCGGCAAGAAAGCCCGGCGCGTGCGCCGGGCTCTGCAAACAGCGAATGGTGCAGCACAGCGCGGCGCGGGACAAGGTTTCGTCCCGCGCCGTGCCGCGCGCCAGCGGTCGGTCGGCTTAGCCGAGCGACTTGGCTTGCCGCACGACGGCCAGGCGCGGTGCCGACACCACTTGCATCTTGGCGGGCGCAGTGGCGCCCGCGCCGACGAACTGGGCCGCCGGCATGGCGGCGCGCACCGGAACGTCGGTGGTGGTGTAGCTGGCCAGGCCCAGAACGACGGCGACGGCGACGAAGACCGATTCCATGTTTTTAGCGATGTTCATTTTTTTCTCCCCTTGGCGTTGACGGCGTGCCTGCTGGTGGGCGGCTGCCGCGTTGATGTGTTGCTTGATGTGTTGGTGTATGTGATCACTATAGCCAGGGCGGCGGCCGGGCCGGGGCGGATTGCGACGAACTGCACAATTTGCGGCCCAGACGACAAAATACGGCGCCAGAGGCGCGCGGCGGCGGCCCATCGCAACAATTGAATAGATTGGGCGGGACGATATGTTTATATAATCGACAGCCCGTTGCCATCCCATCGCCCGGCCCGTCCGGGGCATCCACCACCAGAGGAAATTACCGCACATGAAAAAAACGCTCGCGCTGATCTGCACCACGACAACCCTACTCAGCGGCTGCGGCGGCGGGGGCGGCGGCACGACGGCGGCGCCGCTGCCACCGCCGGTGGCGCTGCCGCTGGCGGCCTATGTGGGCGAATGGGCCGGCGAGTGCGCCGACCACCAGCGCGACGGCGTCCTCATCAAGGCGGTCGGCAACAGCGCGCTGAGTCTGACGGCGCGCACCGACTACTACGACAAGGCCGATTGCAGCGGCGCCATCATCGCCACGGAACGCTCCAGCGCCGACATCGCGATGACCTACGTGAGCAGTGTCGACAGCAGCGTCGCCCTCGGTCCCGGCGTGGCCGCCAAGACCATCAAGGTCGACCAGGTCAACGTGGTGGTGCCGACCTCCACCACCACGCTGAGCGGCAGCGCCGTCAGCACGGTGACGCAAAACGGCGTGCAGTTGCAGTGCGTGTCGTATAGCAACGGCGAGCGGGCCTGCGCCAACACCCAGGGCAGCCAGGTCGGCGGCAGCGGCCCCGGCGGCCTGTACGCCACCGACATGTACACGCTGATCTCCAGCGGCAGCGGCTACACCTTCGAGCAGCGCTTCAGCAAAAAGTAACCGGAAAGCTGGCGGCCAGCGGTTCTTCCGCCCCGACTAGGCCGAGGCGCCCGCCGCCAGCGGCGTGAAGGCGGCGCCGGGCAGCACGATGATGGCGCGGAAGCCGCCGTCCGGGTGGTTGTCGAGCAGCAGCTCGCCGCCGTGGGCCTGGACGATGCCGCGCGCGATGCCCAGCCCCAGCCCCATGCCGCTGCTGTTCTGCCGGCGGCCGTGTTCGAGCCGCACATACGGCTCGAACAAATTCTTGAACGCGCTCTCCGGCACGCCCGGGCCGTGGTCGCGGATTTCGATCTCGATGTTGCTGCCCTGCGGACGCACGGCGATCTCCACCTGCTTGCCGTAGTGCAGCGCGTTGTTGAGCAGGTTGCCGATGGCGCGCTTGAGCGCCAGCGGCTTGGCCGCCACGCTCAGGCCGGAGTCGGCGAAGGACACCTCGTGGCCGGCCAGCTGGGCGTCGCGCACCATGCGGCCGAGCAAGGCGTCGAGGCGGATCTCGGTCGGGTTCTCGTGGATGTCGCTGTCCTTCACCGTCTGCAGGGCGCCCTTGACCATCATGTCGAGCTCGTCCAGATCCTCGTGGAACTCGTTGCGCAGCTGGTCGTCGTCGAGCAGCTCGGCGCGCAGCTTGAGGCGCATGATCGGCGTGCGCAGGTCGTGCGAGATGGAGACGAACAGGCGCTCGCGGTCCTCGATGTAGCGCTGGATGCGTTCGCGCATGGCGCCGAAGGCGCGCGCCGTCTTGACGAACTCGCGGCTGCCGGTTTCCGGCAGGGCCGGCATGTGCTCGCCGTTGCCGAAGGCGGTGGCCGCCTCGGACAGCGCCGCCAGCGGCCGCGTGGTCCAGCGCACCACCAGGATCGACAGCACCAGCACGGCCGCCAGCGACAGCGCCTGCAGCAGCAGGCGGTCGCGCGTCAGCGGGTTGCCGCTGTCGAGGAAGTAGGGGTTGGGCATCAGCGTGGCCAGGTAGAGCCAGTGGCCGGGGTCCATCTCGGCCTGGATCAGCAGGATGGGCGCGGCGGTCGGCTTGGTCAGCACGATGTGCTGCACCCAGCTGTCGGGCAGGTCGTTGATGGTGGCGCCGTCGTCGCCGACGGCCAGCTTGTCCGGCCAGGCGAAGGCGATGCGCACGTTCGACACGTTGGGCAGGTCCTCCTTCAAGGTGGCGCGCACCTGCTTGAGGGCGATGTCGGCCAGCGCCTGCCGGCCGATCGGCACCACGTCGACCGGGGCGCGGTTGATGTTGACCAGGAAGCGGGTGCCGCCCATCTCGCGGAACTGCTGGATGATCAGCGGCCGGTAGTTGGGCGGCAGGCTGAGGAAGAAGCGCACCGCGCTGGCGGCGCTGTGGGCCAGGTGCTGCGAGGCGGTGCTGGCCTCGACCTCGGCCTCGGCGCGGCGCTGGGTGGCCCAGATGAAGTTGCCGGCCAGCTGGGTCAGCATGACGCCGGCCACCATCACCACCGACAGCCGCCCCAGCAGCGAGGACGGCAGCACCCGCGCCAGCCAGCGCCCCGGCCGCAGGCTAGACATTGCTGACGCTGACGTCGGCCGAGAACACGTAGCCGGCGCCGCGCACGGTCTTGATCAGCAGCGGCTTCTTGCCGGCGTCGTTCAGGCGCAGGCGCAGGCGCGAGATCTGCACGTCGAGGAAGCGGTCCATCGGGCCGGCGTCGCGGCCGCGGGTTTCCTCGCACAGCACGCTGCGGTCGAGGATGTCGCCGGCGTGCTCGACGAAGTAGCGCAGCAGCTGGAAGTCGAGCCCGGTGAGCGGCACCAGCTCGCCGGTCGGCCCGGTGACGGTGCGCTCGACCGTGTCGAGCGTGAAGCCGACGAAGCGGTAGAAGCGCGGCGCGGCGACGGCGACGTTGTCCATGCCGGTGCGGCGGTGGATCGCCTTGATGCGCGCCAGCAGCTCGCGCGGGCTGTAGGGCTTGGAGATGTAGTCGTCGGCGCCCAGCTCGAGGCCGACGATGCGGTCGGTCTCGTCGGAGCTGGCGGTGAGCATGATGATGGGCACGTTGGAACGGCGCCGCACCGTCTTGCAGAGGGCGAAGCCGTCGGTGTCGGGCAGCATGACGTCGAGGATCACCAGCGACAACTCGTCGGCGTAGCGGTTGAACTCGGCCAGGAAGGCCTCGCCGTTGTGCGCCAGGCCGACGTCGTACTGGTTTTTCTCCAGATAGGTCTTGAGCAGGGTCCGGGTCTTTTGGTCGTCGTCAACGATCAGGATTTTACGCATGGTTCCGTTCTGTTCTGTGGGGTCTTGCCTATTGGGTCTTGCTGAAGGTGCGCGCGATGGTGCCCAGGCGGCGCTGGGTGTCGGCCACCTTGACGTTGTCGTCGAGGAAGAACCGGTGCACCTCGGCCACCATGGCGTCGCGCACCAGCTCGTCGGTGGCCATGCGGTGCACCAGGCTGGGGATCTGCGCCTGGGGCCCGCTGGAGAACAGTTTAAACGAAGCGCGCGCGCAGCTGTCCATTTTCGCCAGTTGCGGGTTGCGCAGCACCGGGATCGAGCCCTTGATCTGGTTGTAGTCGTTCTGGATCGCCGGCGCCATGATGATGGCGGCCAGCCGCTCCTGCGCCGAGCGGTGCGACTCGCGCGTGGCCAGCATGCTCAGCGTGTCGATGTTGTACAGGTGGTAGGCGGCGGTGCCGGGCACGTAGGCGCAGCCGAAGCCCTCGTCGGTGGCCAGGCCGCGCGCGTTGAGCTCGCCCTTGGCCCAGTCGCCCATCACCAGCATGCCGGCCTCGCCGTCGGCCAGCTGGCGCGTGGTGTCGTCCCAGGTGCGCTCGGGCACCGGCTGGTTCATCCATTTCTTCAGGTAGCGCAGGCGGCCCAGCGCGGCCGTCAGGCGGGCGTCCTGGTAGGCGCCGGCGTCGCGCCGCTGGAACAGGGCGCGGTAGAAGTCGGCGCCCTCGGCCAGCACCAGCGTCTCGAACAGGGTGGCCACCTGCCACGGCTCGCTGCTCTGCGCCAGCGGCACCACGCCGGCCTGTTGCAGCACGCCGGCGGCGTGCTCGAACTCGGCCCAGGTGGACGGCGGCGCCAGCTTGTACTGGGTGAACAGCTTGCGGTTGTAGAACAGGGTGTTGATGCGGTGCACGCCGAGCGGCGCGGCGTAGACATGGCCGTCGGATTGGATCGCCGCCGCCACGGTGGGCAGCAGCAGCTTGTCCCACTTGCCGGCGGCGGCCACCACGTCGAGGTCGAGCAGCAGGTCGAGCCGGGCCCAGTCGCGGATGACGATGCCGTTGACCTGGGCCACCTCGGGGGCGTCCTTGGCCAGCATGCGGCTGCGCAGCACGATGCCGGCACCGACGCCCGACCCGTTGGGGATCATGCTGTCGCGCCAGCCGATGTTCTCCTCGTTGAGCTTGGCGGCGATCAGGTCGACCGCCTTGCGCTCGCTGGCCGACTTCCACCAGTGCAGCACTTGCAGCCCCTCGGCTTGGCCGGCGCCGCACGCGGCCAGGCAAGCCAGCGCCAGCAAGCGGCGCAGGAAATATCCCATGTCTCCTCACTCCTACGACGGCCGCCTCGTTGGGCTGGCCTGTTGTTGTTGTCGATGTCGGCGCCCGCTGTTGCTGCCACACGCGGCCGCGCCATACCGCCGAGACTATACATTATGTCATTCGCGGAACGTTGGTAAGCATGTAAACCATTTTGCAAGGAAGCGTGTGCTTTTGTTGCGAAATGTTGCAGGCTAGTAGCTCGCAAGCGACTCGGCGACCGGCCCCGCCACAGAGTGGGGACGGGGAAAAACGCGGCCGGTGGATTGTAAAGTTATGTAAGCGGTCCGCTCGTGTTGAAAGTGTCATTTCACAACAAAATCAAGCACTTAATGCTTTTAGCCACACTTTGCCGGCCCTCACTGGTATCACATTTGGTGCAATGTTACTGTCTGCTGGCCGTAGCAAATTACTACAAGAAACACCACCAGCAAGTGTGGCTAGCACGTCGGCAAGGACTTGAGACTACACGGGATCTTTAGCGTCGTGTCCGGGGCCGCACTCTTAAAACCAGAAGGAGACAATCGTAATGAATCGTACCGTCCTCAAAACCCTGCCCGCCGCACTGGCTCTGGCGCTCGCTTGCGGCGCCGCCTACGCCGGCGACCACGAAACCGAAGGCTTCCACGGCTATGTCCGCGCCGGCGCCGGTTCCAGCTCGGAAAAAGGCCCGCAAAGCTGCTTCGGCCTGGGCGGCATCACGATGTCCTACCGTTTGGGCAACGAGTGCGACAGCTTCACCGAATTCGGCTACACCAAGGAGTTCGCCAAGTCGGCCAACGGCGCCAGCTTCGTCGGCACCGTCTGGGTCGACGCCTACAAGAACAGCTCGGACTTCGGCGACGCCAAGACCAGCATCGCCAAGGCCTACGTCGAAGCGAAAAACCTGCCGTTCATGAACGGCGGCATCGTCTGGGCCGGTAAGCGCCACTACTACCGTCCCGACATCCACATGCTCGATCTGCAGTACATCAACATGAACGGCACCGGCGCCGGTGTCGACGGCCTGCCGCTGGGCGCCGGCAAGTTCAGCTACGCTATCTTCAAGGATAACGACCTGAACAACGTCAACACCGTCACCGGCAAGATCACCTCCGCTTCGGCGGTGCGCCAGAACCTGGTCTACGAAGGCCTGCCGGTCAACGAGAACGGCACCCTGGACGGCGCCTTGTCGATCATCACCGCCAGCAGCAAGGACGACGGCGACAAGACCCACAACGGCTGGCAGGTCTCGCTGTTCCACCGCCAGGCCAAGGTGTTCGGCGGCTCCAACACCGTCGGCGTGCAATACGGCGTCGGCCCCGGCACCGGCATCAACGGTCCTTGCTGCGCGCGTATCGGCCCTTCGGGCAGCACCCTGCTCGGCTCCGACTACACCCGCGTGCGCGTGTTCGACGACCTGGTGATCCAGCCTACCCGCCAGTTCAGCATGGAGTTCGTCGGCCTGTACCAGCGCGACAAGAACGACCGGGACGGCGCCCAGACCTGGACCACCGTCGGCGCCCGCCCGGTGTACGCCTTCGCGCAGAACTTCAAGCTGCAGGCCGAACTGGGCGTGACCCGTCTGAAAAAGGACACCAGCCCGGACACCATGCGCCTGACCAAGCTGACCATCGCCCCGACCATCACCGTCGGCGAGGACTACTGGTCGCGTCCCGAGCTGCGCCTGTTCGTCAGCTACGGCAAATGGAACGACGCCGCCACCAAGGCTGTGAACGCGTTCAACAACCAGGGTCCTGTGTACGGCAGCAACACCAGCGGCGCCTCGGCCGGCATCCAACTGGAAGCCTGGTGGTAATCCGCGGCTAAGACCCAATAGCTAGTCCCGCCGCCCGCCCCGCCGTATCCGCGCGGGGCGGCTGCCGGGTTCGCAGCATCCCCTTGTGCCACGCGCAAGGGGACATAGCAGCGCCGTACCACGGCGCTACAATCATCCAATCTAGGAAGACCGATACCATGAAATTGAAACCTTTCGTCCAAGCCGCCTTGGCGCTCGCCACCGTTGTCGCCGCCACCCCGGCCGTGCACGCCGCAGCCCAAGTTGAAGTGCTGCACTACTGGACCTCGGGCGGCGAAGCCAAGTCGATCGCCGAGCTGAAGAAAATGATGGAAGCCAAGGGCGTGGCGTGGAAGGACTTCGCCGTCGCCGGCGGCGCTGGCGAGAACGCCACCACCGCGCTGAAAGCCCGCGTCATCGCCGGCAGCGCGCCGACCGCCGCGCAGATCAAGGGCCCATCGATCCAGGAATGGGGTCAGGAAGGCGTGCTGGCCAACATCGACGCCGCCGCCACCGAAGGCAAGTGGGACAGCCTGCTGCCGTCCGTGGTATCGAACGTGATGAAGTACAAGGGCCACTACGTCGCCGTGCCGGTCAACGTGCACCGCGTCAACTGGCTGTGGGTCAACCCCGAGGTGCTGGCCAAGGCCGGCGCCAAGGCGCCGACCAATATGGACGAGTTCTTCGTCGCCGCCGAAAAAATCAAGAAGGCCGGCCTGATCGCCGTCGCCCACGGCGGCCAGCCATGGCAGGACACCACCGTGTTCGAGTCCGTCGTGCTGGGCACCGGCGGCGCCGCGTTCTACGACAAGGCCCTGGTCAAACTGGACCAGGCCGCGCTGACCGGCCCGCAAATGCTCAAGTCCTTCGAGACGTTGGCCAAGATCAAGACCTACATCGACAAGGACGCCGCCGGCCGCGACTGGAACCTGGCCACCGCCATGGTCATCAACGGCAAGGCCGGCATGCAGTTCATGGGCGACTGGGCCAAGGGCGAGTTCACCGCCGCCGGCAAGGTCGCCGGCAAGGACTTCCTGTGCCTGCCAGCACCTGGCACCGAGAAGGCCTTCACCTTCAACATCGACTCGCTGGCCATGTTCAAGGTCAAGAACGCCGACGAGCAAAAGGCCCAGCTGAGCCTGGCCAGCGCCGTCATGAGCCCCGAGTTCCAGGAAGTGTTCAACCTGAACAAGGGTTCGATCCCGGTCCGCGCCGGCGTTTCGCGCGCCAAGTTCGACGCCTGCGCCACCCGTTCGATGGACGACATGGCCGCCGCCAGCAAGGCCGGCGGTCTGGAGCCGAGCATGGCCCACGGCATGGCGATCGACTCGGCCAAGGCCGGCGCGATCCAGGACGTGGTCGCCAAGTTCATGAACTCGGCCATGACGCCGCAGGCCGCCGTGCAAGCGCTGGCCAAGGCCGCCAAAACCAAGTAAGCGAACAAATAGGTCAACAAGTAAGTCAACAAGTAAGCTGGTGATTGCGCAAACGCGCGACGCCAGCAAGTAGTAAAGCTGTCAAGGCGCGCCGACCCACCCGGGCCGGCGCGCGGCAGGAAAGGGCGCGCGTCGGCGATTTCGCGCGCGCCTTGTCCTTCTGCCCTAGTTCTGGAGAATCTGCATGTCCGCCACACCCGTTTCCACGGCCCGCCCGCTGCCTTCCGCAGCGGCGCGCGCCCCGGCCTCCGGCAGCCGCCTCGCTGCCCTGGCCGACACCTGGCTGCCGCGCCTGGTGCTCTCGCCCACCATCATCGCCTCGCTGGTCTTCGTCTACGGCTTCATCGGCCTGACCGCCTGGCTGTCGCTGACCGAATCGCGCATGATGCCGAACTTCGAGTTCGCCGGCTTCGGCCAGTACACCACCCTGTTCGAGATCGACCGCTGGTGGACCTCGGCCAGCAACCTGGGCATCTTCGGCGGCCTGTTCATCCTGGTCTGCCTGGTGATCGGCCTTTCCATGGCGATCCTGCTCGACCAGCGCATCCGCCACGAGGGCGCGCTGCGCGCCATCTACCTGTACCCGATGGCGCTGTCGTTCATCGTCACCGGCGCCGCCTGGAAGTGGATCCTCAACCCCGGCCTCGGGCTGGAGAAGATGGTGCACGACTGGGGCTTCCCCAACTTCAGCTTCGACTGGCTGGTCAACTCCGACATGGCGATCTACACCGTCGTCATCGCCGGCGTGTGGCAGTCCTCCGGCTTCGTCATGGCCCTGTTCCTGGCCGGCTTGCGCGGCGTCGACGACGCCATCATCAAGGCCGCCATGGTCGATGGCGCCAGCCTGCCGACGATTTACCGCCGCATCGTGATCCCCTCCCTGCGTCCGGTCTTTTTTAGCGTGTTACTCGTACTGGCCCACATCGCCATCAAGAGCTTCGACCTGGTGATGGCGCTGACCGCCGGCGGCCCCGGCAACTCGTCGGACGTGCCGGCCATCTTCATGTACCAGTTCTCCTTCACCCGTGGCCAGCTCGGCCTGGGCGCCGCCTCGGCGATGATGATGCTGGCCACCGTTCTGGCCGTCCTCGTGCCGCTGATGTATATGGAAACCAAAGGAGCCCGCAATGGACGCTAATATCAACGCCGAGGGCAGCCGCCTGACGCCGGGCCGCTTCGCCATCTACACCCTGCTGGTGCTGGTGGCCCTGTACTACCTGGCGCCGCTGTACGTGATGGTGACCACCTCGCTGAAGACGCTCGACCAGATCCGCGAGGGCAACCTGCTCGACTTCCCGCTGCAACCGACCACCGCCGCCTGGGGCAAGGCCTGGGCCACCGCCTGCACCGGCGTGCGCTGCGAGGGCCTGCAGCCCTACTTCTGGAACTCGGTGAAGATGGTGATCCCGGCGGTGCTGCTGTCGAGCCTGATCGGCTCGCTCAACGGCTATGTGCTGGCGCACTGGCGCTTCCGTGGTTCCAACGTGGTGTTCACCGCGCTGATGGTCGGTTGCTTCATCCCCTTCCAGGTGGTGATCCTGCCGATGGCGCGCCTGCTCGGCATGGCCGAGCTGGCCAACACCACCAGCGGCCTGGTGGTGGTCCACATCATCTACGGCGTGGCCTTCACCACCCTGTTCTTCCGCAACTACTACGTCTCGGTGCCGGAGGAGTTGGTCAACGCCGCCCGCATCGACGGCGCCGGCTTCTTCACCATCTACCGCCGCATCATCTTCCCGCTGTCGCTGCCCATCTTCATGGTCTGCTTCATCTGGCAGTTCACCCAGATCTGGAACGACTTCCTGTTCGGCGTGGTGTTCGGCGGCTCGGACGCGCAGCCGGTGACGGTGGCGCTCAACAACCTGGTCAACACCTCGACCGGGGTGACCGAGTACAACGTCAACATGGCCGCCGCGATCATCGCCGCGCTGCCGACCCTGGTGTTGTACATGGTGGCGGGCAAATACTTCGTGCGCGGCCTGACCGCCGGCGCCGTCAAGGGCTGATTCATAGGCCGGCCCGCCCAGGGTCAGACCCTAGGGTCTGACCCTCCCGCGCGCCGGCCGATCCATACCAAATTCATATCCAGTCCGGCCAGATGGCCGGCACTGTCAGGAGACATAGCATGGCAAGTTTAACTATTCGTAATGTGCGCAAGGTGTACCCGAACGGCGCGGAAATTCTGAAGGGCATCAACCTGGACATCGAGGACGGCCAGTTCATCATCCTGGTGGGCGGCTCGGGCTGCGGCAAGTCGACCCTGCTCAACATGATCGCCGGCCTGGAGACCATCTCCGAGGGCGAGATCATGATCGGCGACCGGGTCGTCAACAACATCCCGCCCAAGTCGCGCGACATCGCCATGGTGTTCCAGTCCTACGCCCTGTACCCGACCATGACGGTGCGCGAGAACATCTCCTTCGGCCTGGGCATCCGCAAGGTGCCCAAGGACGAGCAGGACAAGATCGTCAACCGGGTCGCCGAGACGCTGCAAATGACCCACCTGCTCGACCGCAAGCCGGCCATGCTGTCGGGCGGCCAGCGCCAGCGCGTCGCCATGGGCCGCGCCATCGCCCGCGACCCCTCGCTGTTCCTGTTCGACGAGCCGCTGTCGAACCTGGACGCCAAGCTGCGCGTCGAGATGCGCGCCGAAATCAAGCTGCTGCACCAGCGCCTCGGCGCCACCATCGTCTACGTCACCCACGACCAGATCGAGGCGATGACCCTGGGCGACCGCATCGCCGTGATGCGCGACGGCGTGGTGCAGCAGTACGGCAGCCCGCAGGACATCTACGACAAGCCGGACAACCTGTACGTGGCCGGATTCATCGGCTCGCCGTCGATGAACTTCCTTCGCGGCAAGCTCGTGCCGCAGGGCGACGGCGCCGCCTTCGCCCTGGAGCACGGCGGCGTGACCACCCTGCTGCCGGTGCCGGGCGACAACAGCGTGCTCAAGCAGCACCAGAACCGTGACATCATCCTCGGCATCCGCCCCGAGCACGTCACCGACGCCGAGAGCGCCCGCCGCGCCTCGGCCGAGGGCCGCTACCACCCGACCGAGGTCGACTGCGTGGTCGAGATGACCGAGCCGACCGGCCCGGACACCCTGGTGTTCGCCTGGTTCAACGGCATCCGCGCCACCTGCCGCACCCACCCGCGCGCCGGCGCCCTGCCCGGCCACGACGTCAAACTGGCCTTCGACCTGTCGAAGGCGGTGTTCTTCGATCCGGCCACGGAACAGCGCGTCGACCTGAGCGTGTAAGCCAATCCTTTTCCCCGCTCGCTTTCGGCCAGCCCGGCCACAGGCCGAGAGCGAGGGTCAGACCCTGAGGGTCTGACCCTGGATAGGCGCCGCTGCCCCAGTGGAGCGCCCCCCCCCCCCCCCCCCCCCCCCCCCCGATCCAGCCGCATTGCGGGTTGCCACATCCTCGCTTCCGCGCGCCTTCCGCCACACCCGCACATCATTTCACAACAAGAAGCCGGCGACAGTCCGGCACTATGGAGACAGAAAATGAAGCTCAACAACATCAAGATCGGCTATCGCCTGATGCTCGGCTTCGGCCTGATGCTGGTGCTGATGGCCGGCATCACCGCCGTCGGCACCCTGGCCACGCGGCAGACCCGCGACAACCTGACCCGCTCGGTCGAGCGCAGCAACGCCAAGTCGGCCCAGGTGGCGGCGATGCGACAAAACCTGTTCCGCCAGGGCCTGGCTGCGCGCAACATCGGCGCCACCACCGACCTCAACCAGATGCAAAAGGAGATGGCCAACATAGTCGCCGAGCAGAAGCGCTACCGCGACAACCTGGCCAAGCTGGAGGCGGTGCGCCTGAACCCCGAGGAGCAGGCCATCGTCGCCGAGATGCAGGGCTACGACAAGGCCAGCCTGCCCTTCATGAAGCAGGCCGAGGAGTACGTGGCCGGCTTCAACGCCGGCCAGGCGCTCAAGGTGCTGACCGGCCAGGTGGCGCCGCTGCAGGACAAGTGGCTGGCCGCCATCGACCGCATCGCCGGCCTGCAGAACCGCGAGATCCAGCACAGCCTGGACGAGTTCGACAGCGAGAGCCGGCGCGCCAACGGCGCGATGATGCTGATCTGCGCGCTGGCCATGTCGCTGGCGCTGCTGGTGGCCTGGCGCCTGAGCCGCAGCATCACCGCGCCGCTGCACGAGGCGCTGGGGCTGGCGCGCCGCGTCGCCGCCGGCGACCTGACGCTGAACATCGACTCGCCGTCCAACGACGAAACGGGCCAGCTGCTGGCCGCCCTGCACGAGATGAACGACAGCCTCGTCAAGACCGTCGGCGCGGTGCGCAACGGCACCGAGAGCATCACCGTCGCCTCGCGCGAGATCGCCAGCGGCAACGCCGACCTGTCCTCGCGCACCGAGGCGCAGGCCAGCGCGCTGGAGCAGACCGCCAGCTCGATGGAGGAGCTGACCGGCACCGTCAAGCAGAACGCCGAGCACGCCCAGCAGGCCACCCAGCTGGCCGCCACGGCGTCCAGCGTGGCCGCCGAGGGCGGCCAGATCGTCGCCGAGGTGGTCGGCACCATGGGTTCGATCAAGCAAAGCTCGTACAAGATCGTCGACATCATCGGCGTCATCGACGGCATCGCCTTCCAGACGAATATTCTGGCGCTCAACGCGGCGGTGGAGGCGGCGCGCGCCGGCGAGCAGGGCCGTGGCTTCGCTGTCGTCGCCGGCGAGGTGCGCAACCTGGCCCAGCGCAGCGCCAGCGCGGCCAAGGAGATCAAGGAGTTGATCGGCCACTCGGTCGAGCGGATCGACGCCGGCAGCCGGCTGGTCGACTCGGCCGGGCAGACCATGACGGCGATCGTCACGTCGGTGCGGCAGGTGGCCGACTTCATGCAGGACATCACCGCCGCCAGCCGCGAGCAAAGCGTCGGCATCGAGGAGGTCAACCGCGCCATCGGCCAGATGGACGAGATGACGCAGCAGAACGCGGCGCTGGTGGAACAGGCGGCGGCGGCAGCGGCAGCGGAGAGCATGCAGGAGCAGTCCCTGCTGCTGGCCCAAGCGGTCAGCATCTTCAAACTGGGCGACGGCCAGCCGGGCGCCGGCTTGGCGGCCGGACTGCCGCCGGGATTACCGATGGCGTCACCGGCGGCGCGCCGGGTGCCGCTGGCGCGCGCCAAGGCGCCGGCCAAGCCGGCGCGGCCGCGCCCTCCGCTGGCCTATGTCGACTAGGCGAGACCACAAGCGTCGAGTTCAGACCCGCCCCGGAGCGCCAAGCCAGGGTCAGACCCTAGGGTCTGACCCTCGGGTTACGTTGCGGCGGCCCACCGATGAATCAGCCGGCCCGCCCTCACTGCCTGCCGCCCTCCTCCGCCAGACGCTTCTGCAAAGCCGTCCGGCTCAGCTCGGCATACGCCTTGCAGGCGCCGCTCGACAGCAGCGGATTCTTGCCCGCCTCGCGCGCCGCCATCTTCTCCCACAGCTGGGCGGCGTTGGGGTGCACAGTGACCAGGATGTCGCAGGGCAGCGTCTCCATGGTCTTGAAGCTGCGCTCGAAGTCGCGCAACACCGCCGGATAGCTGCTGCTGGCGGAAAACTTGAACGGCGCGGCGGCGATCGGGTTGATGCTGTCGGCATAGACGATGTTGGCGCAACCCTGGCGGTCGCAGGCGCGCCAGCTCCAGCTCAGGCCGCCCGGCGTGTGGCCCGGCGTGAAGTGGGCGGTCAGCTTGTTGCCGCCCAGCGTGACCGTCTGGCCGTCGCGCACCGTGCGCACGCGGGCCAGCGGCGCCCACGGCGTGCTGTCGCTGGCCTGCGGGTCGGCGCGCTCGACTTTGCCGCGCCGCAGCGCCAGCGCCGCCAGCGGGCTGGCCAGCACCGTCGCCCCGCTCATGCGTTGCAGCTCGGCCAGGCCGCCGGCATGGTCGACGTGGGCGTGCGAGGTCAGGATCAGCTTGACGTCCTCGATGCGGAAGCCGAGCTGGCGCACGCTGGCGGCGATGCGCTGGGCCGACTCGGGCAGGCCGCCGTCGATCAGGATGTGGCCGGCCGGCGAGGTCACCAGCGCCGCGCTCAGCCCCTCCACGCCGACGTAGTAGCTGTTGCCGTACAGCGGGAACGGCTCCACCGCGTCGTTCCAGTCGCCCCAGCCGGCGGCGCGGGCCGGCGTGGTCGACAGGGCGGCGCAGCAAACGAGGGCGGCGGCGAGCAGTGCGCGTGTTGGGTTCGGCATGACAAATTGAGTGAGAAAACAAGTGAGGAAAGAAAACATCCCGCCTCTGCGGGCGGGATGGCGGCAGCACAGCCTACGCAAGCGGCGCACGCGTGTCAATTCTGTCTCAACCTCAGCGCCAGCGCAGCCCGAGGCGCAGGCGCTGGCGCCCCCACCCCAGGCGCAGCGACACTCAGAAGCTGCGGCTGACGTAGATGGCGGCGGTCGGCGCGGTCTTCTTGCGCGTCAGCGGGCTCTTGCTGGCGTCGCCGTTCAGCGAGCTGACGCCGGCCATGCCGGTCAGCGACCACTTGGCCTGGAAGGTGTGGGTCCAGCTGAGGCCGGCGTCGACGCCGTACAGACCGGACTTCGGCGTGAACTCGCGGTAGCCCGAGTTTTTCGACTGGGTGGCGTTGACGCCGTAGTAGGTCTTGGCGTACTTGCTGTCGGCGAAGTTGGCGCCCAGGCTCAGGCTGACGCTGTCGCTCGGCGTCTGGTACAGCTGGCCGGTGATGCCGATGCCGAAGCTGGCGCCGTTGTCGCGCTGCGAAACCGGCAACTCGGCGCGGGCGCTCACCTCGACGCGCTCGAAGATGGCGTAGCTCAAGCCGAAGTTTGCGGTGGCGCTGGTCTTGATGTCACCCATGCCCTTCAGATACTTGCTGCCGGTTTTGCCGGCGACGCCGCGCTCGTCGCTTTCGCTGCGGCTGCCGCGCACGCCCAGCGCCACGCTGTACTTGAGCGGACCGGCGCTGCCGCCGTAGCCCAGGCCGCGCATGGTGCTGGCGAACAGGCCGTTGGCCATGGCGTAGTCGAGCTGCAGCACCGGCGCGACCATGCGCTCGTCCGAGCCGGAGTAGCGCGATCCGACGGCCACGCCGCCGCCGACGGTGAAGACGTTCTCTTCGGCGGCAACGGTGCGGCTGGCCAACAAGGACAACAACAAGACGGGGACGGCTTTGATAACACTGCTATTCATGATGGTTTTCCATTCCAGGTTGAGAGGCGAGTGGCTAAGGATCGACTGCCCGCAGTATTCCCCAGTGGCATGAAGCCAATCTGATCGCTTGATGAAGAAAGCATGAAGACGCCGCGCCCCGCCTTCTTTAGCTGTTCTTCAGGAATTGGTGGTTAAATACCGGCCATGAAGATACTGCTGATAGAAGACGACCTGGACCTGGGCAACGGCGTGCGCATCGCCCTCAGCGACCAGGGCATGGACGTGGTCTGGGTGCGCCAGCTCGACGACGCCGAGCGCCACCTGGCGGCCGACACCTGCGACCTGATCCTGCTCGACCTGGGCCTGCCCGACGGCGACGGCCTGAGCCTGCTGACCCGCTTGCGGCGCGACAAGCACGACCTGCCGGTGCTGATCCTGAGCGCGCGCGACGCGCTGCAGGAGCGCCTGCGCGGCCTCGACTCCGGCGCCGACGACTACCTGGTCAAGCCCTTCGAGCTGGCCGAGCTGCTGTCGCGGGTGCGCGCGCTGGCGCGGCGCAGCTACGGCTTCGACGGCGAAACGCTGGAGCTGCGCGGCCTACAGTTGCACGCGCCGACCCGCCGCGTGCAGGTGCACGGCAAGCCGGTCGAGCTGACCGCCAGCGAATACCTGCTGCTGAAGATACTGCTGATGCGCGCCAACCGCGTGATCACCCGGCGCAGCCTGGAGGAACAGGCCCTGCCCGGCGCCCAGGCCAACGCCAGCAACACCCTCGACGTCCACATGGCCAACCTGCGGCGCAAGATCGGCGAGGGCTATGTGCGCACCGTGCGCGGCGTCGGCTACGTGATCGACCAGCACGGCCCGGCCACGGACGGCGCCCGATGATGCGCCACTGGTGGCGCAACATCGCCGCGCCGACGCTGGTGCGGCGCCTGATGGTGGCACAGATGCTGCTGCTGACGGCGCTGTGGACCTTGGCCACCGGCTTCGTCATCAACGAGAGCGGCAAGGACTTGAACCTGCTGTCGACCGAGCGCATCTTCGACGCCGTGCTGGCCGCCGCCGACGCCCTGGCCGACGCGCCGGAGCAGCGCCAGCACGTCATCAACATGATGGACCTGGCGGTGCGCGAGAACTACGGCACCGCCGACGACCCCATGCTCAGCCCCAGCATCGTGGTGCGGCAGCGCGGCCGCGAGATCTACCGCTCGCACGGCACGCCGAGCGAGCTGGGCACGCGCAAGCTGAACGTGGTCGAGACCTTCTACGCCGGCGACAAGCGCTGGCGCGCGCGCAGCAAGCAGTCGGCCAGCGGCACTGTGCTGACCATGCTGGCGCCGGCCGACGGCGTGCACATCTTCATCACCATCAACTCGCACGGCTACTACCTGCTGCCGCTGCTGATCAGCCTGCCCTTCCTGCTGCTGCCTACCTGGCTGTCGATCCGCCTGGCGCTGCGGCCGTGGAGCCAGGTGGCGCGCGAGGTGGCCGCGCGCGGCCCGCACAACCTGCGTCCGCTCAGCTACACGGCCAAGCACCGCGAGCTGGTCGGCATGGTCGACAACATCAACACGCTGATGCGCCAGGTCGACGACAGCGCCGTGCGCGAGCGCAGCTTCATCGCCGACGCCGCCCACGAGCTGCGCACGCCGCTGGCGGCGATGCAGGTCAACGTCGAGGCGCTGCACAGCCAGGCCAGTGACGAGCGCCAGCGCCAGCTGCTCAAGGGCATCCTCAGCAGCGGCGGCCGCGCCACCCGCCTGGTCAGCCAGCTGCTGATGCTGATGCGCAGCGACGCCAGCGCCGCCGGCGAGGCCGGCGCGCCGGTCGGCCTGGCCCAGCTGCTGCAGGACCGCATGGCGGCGCTGTCCGGCCTGGCCAGCGCGCGCCGGGTGGAGCTGGAGCTGCACGCCGACACCGAGCTGTACCTGCACGGCCAGCGCGAAAGCCTGATCTCGCTGGTCGACAACCTGGTCGACAACGCCATCAAGTACAGCCCGGCGGACGGCCTGGTGCAGGTGAGCCTGCGGCGCGAGGCCGGCCAGGCCGTGCTGGCGGTGAGCGACCAGGGGCCGGGCGTGGCGCCGGCGCTGCGCGAGCGGGTGCTCGACCGCTTCTTCCGCGACCCCAACCAGACGCAGAGCGGCAGCGGCCTGGGCCTGTCGATCGCCCAGGCGGTGGCGCGCCAGCACGGCGGCAGCATCGCCCTGCGCGACGCCGGCCAAGGCCCGGGCCACGGCCTGCTGGTCGAGGTGCGCCTGCCGCTGGCGGTTGGCTGAGGCCGGAACGAGGGTCAGACCCTAGGGTCTGACCCTGGCTGCCGCAGCGCCTGCCGGGTGAGCCTGGACGCAAAAAAACCGCCAGGGCTTGCGCGCTGGCGGTTTTTTGTTCAGCCGAAGCCGAGGGGATTACTGGGCTGCGGCTTCTTCAGCGGCGGCCTTCATCGACAGCTTCAGACGGCCGCGGTCGTCGGTTTCCAGAACCTTGACGCGCACTTGCTGGCCTTCTTTCAGGTAGTCGGCGACGGCGTTGACGCGCTCGTTGGCGATCTGCGAGATGTGCAGCAGGCCGTCCTTGCCCGGCATGACTTGGACGATGGCGCCGAAGTCCAGCAGTTTCAGCACGGTGCCTTCGTAGACCTTGCCCACTTCAACCGAGGCGGTCAGCTCTTCGATGCGACGCTTGGCTTCCTGGCCGGCGGCGGCGTCGACGGAGGCGATGGTGACCACGCCTTCGTCGCTGATGTCGATCTGGGTGCCGGTCTCTTCGGTCAGCGCGCGGATGACGGCGCCGCCCTTGCCGATCACGTCACGGATTTTTTCCGGATTGATCTTGATGGTGATCAGGCGCGGGGCGAAGTCGGACAGCTCGGTCTTCACGTGCGGCATGGCTTTTTGCATTTCGCCCAGGATGTGCTCGCGGCCTTCTTTGGCTTGCGCCAGCGCCACTTGCATGATTTCCTTGGTGATGCCCATGATCTTGATGTCCATCTGCAGCGCGGTGATACCGTTGCGGGTACCAGCGACCTTGAAGTCCATGTCGCCCAGGTGGTCTTCGTCGCCCAGGATGTCCGACAGCACGGCGAACTTGCCGCCTTCCTTGATCAGGCCCATGGCGATACCGGCCACGTGCTCTTTCATCGGCACGCCGGCGTCCATCAGTGCCAGGCAGCCGCCGCAGACGGAGGCCATCGACGAGGAGCCGTTCGACTCGGTGATTTCCGACACCAGGCGCACGGAGTAGCTGAACTCTTCCGGCGATGGCAGGGCGGCGATCAGGGCGCGCTTGGCCAGACGGCCGTGGCCGATTTCGCGGCGCTTAGGCGTGCCGACGCGGCCGGTTTCGCCGGTGGCGAACGGAGGCATGTTGTAGTGCAGCATGAACGAGTCGGTGAACTCGCCCATCAGCGCGTCGATCTTCTGGCTGTCGCGGGCGGTGCCCAGCGTGGCCACGACCAGCGCCTGGGTTTCGCCACGGGTGAACAGGGCCGAACCGTGGGTGCGCGGCAGCACCGAGGTGCGGATCGAAATCGGACGCACGGTGCGGGTGTCGCGGCCGTCGATGCGCGGCTCGCCGTCGAGGATCTGCGAACGGACGATCTTCGCTTCCATGTCGAACAGGATGTTGTTGACTTCGGCTGCGTCGACCGGTGCGGCGCCGGCGGCGGCCGCTTCGGCGCCCAGCTCGGCCAGCGTTTCGGAGGTGGCGGCCTTCAGCTTGGCGGTGCGCTCTTGCTTGTCTTTGGTCAGGTAGGCGTCACGGATCTTGGCGCCGCCGAAATGCTCGACGCGGCCGATCAGGACTTCGTTCTTGGCCGGTGGGGCCCATTCGACTTCCGGCTTGCCGCCGTCGCGCACCAGTTCGTGGATCGCGTCGATGACCGCTTTCATCTGGTCGTGGCCGAACACCACGGCGCCGAGCATGATTTCTTCGGACAGCTGCTTGGCTTCCGATTCGACCATCAGCACGGCCGTTTCGGTACCGGCGACAACCAGGTCCATTTCCGAGGTTTTCAGCTGGGCGACGGTCGGGTTCAGGATGTACTGGCCGTTGGCGTAGCCGACGCGGGCGGCGCCGATCGGGCCGTTGAACGGCACGCCGGAGATGCACAGGGCGGCGGAGGCGCCGATCATGGCGGCGATGTCCGGATCGATCTCAGGGTTGACCGACAGCACGTGAATGATGATCTGCACTTCATTCAGGTAGCCTTCCGGGAACAGCGGACGGATAGGACGGTCGATCAGACGCGAGGTCAGCGTTTCTTTTTCCGAAGGACGGCCTTCGCGCTTGAAGAAACCGCCCGGGATTTTACCGGCAGCATAGGTTTTTTCAACGTAGTCGACGGTCAGGGGGAAGAAATCCTGGCCTGGCTTGGCATCTTTGCGTGCCACAACGGTCGCCAGGACCACGGTGTCTTCAATCGACACGAGGACGGCGCCGGAAGCCTGGCGAGCGATCTCGCCGGTTTCCAGGGTGACCTGGTGTTGACCGTACTGGAAGGTTTTCGTAACTTTGTTAAACATGGGTAATCCCTTTCTAATTGCCGACAGATTTTCAGGGGCTGTCGTTCACCTCACCACAGGCGGCATGCTGCGGCGCCGCCTTTACTACGAAACTTGCTACAAAACTGGGAATCCATGTCTCCGGGCAAGAGCCCGTGCCATTTGGCATGTGTTCGGCCCAAATGACAAAATGCCCGCGTCAGCGAACTGGCGCAGGCATTTCTGTTTAAACCGGGTGACGCAAAAATTACTTACGCAGACCGAGTTTAGCGATCAGATCGCGATAACGGGTAGCGTCTTTGGCCTTCAGGTACGACAGCAGGCTCTTACGACGGTTAACCATCATAATCAGACCACGACGGGAGTGGTGATCTTTGCTGTGTGCTTTGAAGTGGCCGTTCAGTTCGTTGATGCGTGCGGTCAGCAGCGCAACTTGAACTTCTGGGGAGCCGGTGTCGTTTTGACCACGGGCGTTGTCCGCGATGATCGCGGCTTTGTTGATGTTTTCTACGGTCATGATTTTACCTTTAACATGCGGTGCCCGGAGTCTGAACCCTAGGCATCGTGAACTTCAAAAGAATTCCGGCCAAAAGACCAGACCCGCAAGTATATCGGAAAAAGCGGCGGCTGTATCCAGTGTTGGCTACAATTCTTATGAGTTCAATGCCAGAAAACGGAGGCGGACATGAAAAAGATGGTTGCAATAGCAATTTCTTCCCTGCTGCTGGGGGCCTGCGCCGGCCCGGGCGGCGCGCCGCCACCGCTAGGCGCCAGCGCCGCCGAGCTGCAAAGCCGGCTGGGCCGCCCCAGCGCCAGCTACCGCGAGGGCGACGCCACGCTGCTCGAATACGCCACCGGACCGAGCGGCCAGGCCACCTATATGGCCAGGCTGGACGCCGACGGCCGCCTGCTGTCCTACGAACAGGTGCTGAGCAGTGAGAAGTTCGCCGCCGTCAAGATTGGCCGCGACAACCGGGACAGCATCCTGCACACCTTCGGCCAGCCCTTCGCCCGCCAGCGCTACCCGTTCAACCACCTGGAGGCTTGGCTCTACCGCTACAAGGAACAGGGCGTGTGGAACTCGATCATGTATGTGCAGTTCAACCCCGACGGCAGCGTGAACAGCCTGCTGAACGGGCCGGACCCGGAGCGCGAGCCGCGCCGTTCCCACTAGTGGCGGCGCCGCACCTTGGCCGTGGAAGGAACATGGCGCTCCTGCTTGCGCTACAATAGCGGCCCGGCTTTCACTGTCAAAAAAGAAATGTTAACAACCATGAAATCCGGACCATTCGACACGCCATCCGGACCCAACCCTATGCCCACCGCCCCCGCCGCACCTTCCACCCCAACACTGCTGTCGCCGCGCCACTGGCTCGCCATCGTGCTCGGCTTCGCCGCGCTGGCGCTGGCGGTCATGGCCTGGCGCTGGGGCGGCACGGTCGAGGATTCGCTGGCCTACTTCAACACCGCGCGCTATCTGCGCGGCGACCTGCCCTTCAACGAACTACGCGCGCCCTTCCCCTACCGAATATTGGTGCCGGCCATCGCCGCCGCCCTGCCGGGCGAGCTGCACAAGGCCTTCGCCGCGCTGAACTGGCTGCTGATCAGCGGCGCCGCCGCTGTCATCGCGCTGACCGCCGCCCGCCTCGGCTTCAGCCGCGGCCGCGTGGTCGGCGCCGGCCTGCTGTTGATCGTTTCCGTGCCGACCTTCTGGTACGCTCCCTATCTGCTGGTCGACCCCGGTTCCATCTTCGCCCGCGCCGTGTTCGTCCTCGGCATCCTGACCGGCCAACCCTGGCTGGCCGCCGCCGCCGGTATCCTCGGCACCGCCGTACGCGAGGAAAACATCCTGCTGCTGGTCTGGCTGCTGGCCATGCGCCGCCTGCCCTTCGCCGCCGCGCTCGGCGCGCTGGCGCTGGCCGGCGGCTGGATCGTCGTGCTGCGCTGGTGGCTGCTGCCCGGCCTACCCAGCTACACCTGGACGCCCAGCCTGCAGACCCTGCTCGGCGCCCTCGGCGACGTCCGCTCGCTGGTCTCGCTGGCGACGGCGGCGGCGCTGGTGGTGCCGCTCGCCGTGCTCGGCCGGCGCCACGCCACCGCCGCGCTGCGCCCGCTCGACAGCCTGCTGTTGCTGATGATCCTGCCGCCGCTGTACGCCGCGCTGTCGGTGCGCATCGACGGGCGCATCATCTGGAGCCTGTACCCGATGCTGATCCCCTTCGCCCTGTGCGTCGGCCTGCCGCGCCGGATCGGCGCAGCCCGCCTCAGTTCTGCGGGTTGAGCCGCTCGATCTTCGAGTGCAGCTTGTTCAAGGCCGACAGGTAGGCCTTGGCCGAGGCGACGATGATGTCCGGGTCGGCGCCGACGCCGTTGACGATGCGCCCCGAATGCGACAGGCGCATCGTCACCTCGCCCTGCGACTGGGTGCCGGTGCTGATCGCGTTGACCGAGAACAGCACCAGCTCGGCGCCGCTGGCGGCCCGGCTCTCGATGGCGTTGACGGTGGCGTCGACCGGGCCGTCGCCGCTGCCCTCGCAGCGCACCTCGGCGCCGTCGATCGAGAACACCACCGTGGCGCGCGGCGTCTCGCCGGTCTCCGAGCGCTGCGCCAGCGAGACGAAGCGGTAGTATTCCTTGTCGTGGGCCTGCTGCTCGTCCGACACCAGGGCCATGATGTCCTCGTCGAAGATCTCCGTCTTGCGGTCGGCCAGCTCCTTGAAGCGGCCGAAGGCGGCGTTGACCTCGGCCTCGGAGTCGAGCTCGATGCCGAGCTCCTGCAGGCGCTGCTTGAAGGCGTTGCGGCCCGACAGCTTGCCCAGCACGATCTTGTTGGCGGTCCAGCCGACGTCCTCGGCGCGCATGATCTCGTAGGTCTCGCGCGCCTTCAAAATGCCGTCCTGGTGGATGCCGGAAGCGTGGGCGAAGGCGTTGGCGCCGACCACCGCCTTGTTCGGCTGCACGGCGAAGCCGGTGATCTGCGACACCATCTTCGAGGCGGCGACGATCTGCGTGGTGTCGATGCCGACCTCCAGCTGGTAGTAGGCGGCGCGGGTGCGCAGCGCCATCACCACCTCCTCCAGCGCGGTGTTGCCGGCGCGCTCGCCCAGGCCGTTGATGGTGCATTCGATCTGCCGCGCGCCGCCTATCATCACGCCGGCCAGCGAGTTGGCGACGGCCAGGCCGAGGTCGTTGTGGCAGTGCACCGACCAGATCGCCTTGTCGGAGTTGGGGATGCGCTCGCGCAGGCGGCGGATGGTCTCGCCGAAGATCTCCGGCACGGCGTAGCCGACGGTGTCGGGGAAGTTGATGGTGGTGGCGCCCTCGGCGATCACGCCCTCCAGCACGCGGCAGAGGAAGTCCTCGTCGGAGCGGCTGCCGTCCTCCGGGCTGAACTCGATGTCGTCGGTGAACTGGCGGGCGAAGCGCACCGCGTTCTTGGCCTGCTCGAGCACCTGCTCGGGCAGCATGCGCAGCTTCATCTCCATGTGCAGCGGCGAGGTGGCGATGAAGGTGTGGATGCGCTTGCGCTCGGCCGGCGCCAGCGCCTCGGCGGCGCGGGCGATGTCGCGGTCGTTGGCGCGCGACAGCGAGCAGATGGTCGACTCGCGCACCGCCCCGGCGATCGCCTTGATCGACTCGAAGTCGCCCTGCGAGGCGGCGGCGAAGCCGGCCTCGATGACGTCGACGCGCAGCCGCTCGAGCTGCTTGGCGATGCGCAGCTTCTCCTCCCGCGTCATGGAGGCGCCGGGTGATTGCTCGCCGTCGCGCAAGGTGGTGTCGAAGATGATCAGGCGGTTCGAAGGCGTATTCATGATTGCTCCATGGCTGTACACAAAAAAACTATCGAGGCCGCCCGCCGCGCCGGGCGCTGCGGCTTAGTGGCGCTCGCTCGGGTCGACCGGCTCGTGGTCGGTCTGGATGATGCTGACCGGCTTGCCCTTGGCCATGCGCCAGAAGTAGATCACGTAGCCGGACAGGCCGTAGGCGATGAAGATCGGGAACAGCACCTTGGGCGGGTCGATCGACACCAGGGCGAAGGCCAGCGCGATCAGGAACACCGCGATGAAGGGCACCGACTTGCGGAAGTTGACGTCCTTGAAGCTGTAGAAGGGCACGTTGGTGACCATGGTCAGGCCGGCGAACAGGGCGATGGCCCAGGACACCCAGGGCAGCTGGATGCCGGGCACCTGCAGGTCGTCCATCAACAGGATGAAGCCGGCGACCAGGGCCGCCGCCGCCGGGCTGGGCAGGCCCTGGAAGAAGCGCTTGTCGACCACCTCGATGTTGGTGTTGAAGCGGGCCAGGCGCAGCGCGCCGCCGGCGCAGTAGACGAAGGCGGCGATCCAGCCCAGCTTGCCCAGGCCGCGCAGCGACCACTCGTAGATCACCAGCGCCGGCGCGGCGCCGAAGGAGACCATGTCGGACAGGCTGTCGTACTGGGCGCCGAATTCGCTCTGGGTGTTGGTCAGGCGGGCGATGCGGCCGTCCAGGCCGTCGAGCACCATGGCGATGAAGATGGCCCAGGCGGCGTGTTCGAATTTTTGGTTCATCGCCATGACGATGGCGTAGAAGCCGCAGAACAGGGCGGCGGTGGTGAAGGCGTTGGGCAACAGGTAGATCCCGCGACGGCGCGGCTTGGCGCCACCCTCGGCCACCGGCTGGCGCGCAAACTTGCTAAAGCGCGAAGCCTTCGGCTTGGCTGCTGGTGCGGCGCCATTCTTGGCTCTGCGACGGGGAAAGTTTGCCATAGGGTTCCATTTCTAAGTACAACGGGCGTGTCGGTAACGGTGTTGATTGCGCCATCATTATAGAGGAGGAGGAAACAAAAAAGGGGGTTCGCGCGGCGGCCCGGCATTTCCTGCGGCGGCCGGGCGCGGCGCCGGCCAGACGGCCGGACAGGCGCTGCAAGCGGGCCCGCCCCGGCTTGGTCGGCAAGGGCGGGTGAAACGGAACTACTTGGACTTGAACTTGATTACTTGAACCTGCTTACTTGAACCTGCTTACTTGAACCTGCTTATTTGAACTTGACCTTGCCGACCACGTTCATTTGCAGCGTGGTCTCACCCGGCTCGAAGCTGGGCTCCTCGACCGGCGCGCTGTCCATCATCTTGGCCGAACGCATCATCATCGGCGCGGCGGCGCCGCCTTCGCGCTGGGCGTAGTTGCCCGAACCTTCGAAGTCGACCGTGTCGAGCACGGCGTCGCTGAGCTTGCGGCCCATGGCGTTGGCGATCGAGGCGATGCGTTCGTTCAGGTTCTTGTAGGTGGCGGCGATGCGCTGGTCGTCCAGCTTGCGCGTGGTTTCCGGCGTCAGGCCGAACTGGATGCCGTTCAGGGTCAGCACGCGCTGGGCGGCGGCGACGGTCTTCGGCAGGCCGGCCAAATTGGTGGTGGTCAGCTGCACGTACTGGCCGACGCGCCAGGCGGTCGGCAGGCGCGGCTTGGGCATCAGGCCGTTCGGCAGCGGCCGATCTTCCGGATACACGGCGTAGGTGTAGTAGCCCTGGGTCTTCAGGCTGGCTTGCGGGTCCTCTTTCTTGAGGATCTCAATGCCCTGCTTCATCTTTTGGTTGACGCGCGAGGCGGCGGCGGCCTTGTCCTTGTCGGTCTCTTCGATCGCCAGCGTGGCGATGGCCTGGTCGTTGGCGTGCTTGACTTCACCGAAGGCGGGCACCACCACCAGCGTACCGCTGGTGGGCAGCGTCTCGGCGGCGAAGGCGTGCTGGACGGACAGCGAGGCGCTCGCCAAGGCGGCGGCGACAACGAGGTTTTTCATGCGGGTCATAAACGTTCTCCATAGTTGAAAAAGCGAAAATGGGGCCGAAGCCCCATTGTGCGCGAAACCAGCAGAACTGGTGATTACAGCAACTTTACCCGAATCCGCCAGCCGAAACTGTAAGACATGGTGAGCGTTTGTAACATTTCGCAATTTCAAGCGTATGGCGCCGGGATGCCGCCAACCAACCAGGGTCAGACCCTAAGGGTCTGACCCTAAATTTGACGCCCGGCAATCCGTCGAGCGATTTAGTTCTTCGACTGGTCGACCATCTTGTTCTTGGCGATCCAAGGCATCATGGCGCGCAGCTTGGCGCCGACTTCTTCGATCTGGTGCTCGGAGGTCAGGCGGCGACGGGAAATCAGGGTCGGTGCGCCGGCCTTGTTTTCCAGGATGAAGGACTTGGCGTATTCGCCGGTCTGGATGTCCTTCAGGCACTGGCGCATCGCGTCCTTGGTGGCCGAGGTGACGACTTTAGGGCCGGTCACGTATTCGCCGTATTCGGCGTTGTTGGAGATCGAGTAGTTCATGTTGGCGATGCCGCCTTCATAGATCAGGTCGACGATCAGTTTCAGTTCGTGCAGGCACTCGAAGTAGGCCATTTCCGGAGCGTAGCCGGCTTCGGTCAGGGTTTCGAAACCGGCCTTGATCAGTTCGACGGCGCCGCCGCACAGAACCGCTTGCTCGCCGAACAGGTCGGTCTCGGTTTCTTCGCGGAAGTTGGTCTCAATGATGCCGGCGCGGCCGCCGCCGTTGGCCGAGGCGTAGGACAGGGCGATGTCGCGGGCCATGCCGGACTTGTCCTGATAGACGGCGATCAGGTGGGGCACGCCGCCGCCCTGGGTGTAGGTGGCGCGCACGGTGTGGCCTGGCGCTTTTGGAGCGATCATGATGACGTCGAGGTCGGCGCGCGGCACGACTTGGCCGTAGTGCACGTTGAAGCCGTGGGCGAAGGCCAGCACCGCGCCTTGCTTGGCGTGCGGGGCGACGTTTTCGTTGTAGACTTGGGCGATGTTCTCGTCCGGCAGCAGGATCATGATGATGTCGGCGGCCTTGACCGCGTCGTTCACTTCGGCAACCTTCAGACCGGCCTTCTCGACCTTGGTCCACGAGGCGCCGCCCTTGCGCAGGCCGACGGTGACGTTCACGCCGGAGTCGCTCAGGTTTTGCGCGTGGGCGTGGCCCTGCGAGCCGTAGCCGATGATGGCAACGTTTTTACCCTTGATCAAGGAGAGGTCGGCGTCTTTGTCGTAGAAAACTTTCATGATAATTCCTATGTATTTTGTAGTGTGTTGTTCAGGGGAGTCGTACCGGGCGGCGGGCGCCGCCCGGTACTCGGTCAAACTTTGAGGATGCGTTCGCCGCGTCCGATGCCGGAGCCGCCGGTACGTACCGTTTCCAGGATGGAGGCGCGGTCGATCGAGTCGATGAACGCGTCGAGCTTGCCCTTGTTGCCGGTCAGCTCGATCGTGTAGGTCTTCTCGGTCACGTCGATGATGCGGCCGCGGAAGATGTCGGCGGTGCGCTTCATCTCCTCGCGTTCCTTGCCCACGGCGCGCACCTTGATGAGCATCAGCTCGCGCTCGATGTGCGCACCCTCGGTCAGGTCGACCACCTTCACCACCTCGATCAGGCGGTTGAGGTGCTTGGTGATCTGCTCGATGATGTCGTCCGAGCCGCTGGTGACGATGGTCATGCGCGACAGGGTCGCATCTTCGGTCGGCGCCACGGTCAGCGTCTCGATGTTGTAGCCACGGGCCGAGAACAGGCCGACCACGCGCGACAGGGCGCCGGCTTCGTTTTCCAGCAATACAGAGATAATGTGTCGCATCTTATAAGTCCTCCGAACCCAACAGCATTTCAGAGAGCCCTTTGCCCGCCTTCACCATCGGCCATACGTTTTCCGATTGATCGGTAATGAAGTTCATGAAGACCAGACGGTCCTTCATGCCGAAGGCTTCGCGCACGGCGCCGTCGACGTCGCCCGGCTTCTCGATGCGCATGCCGACGTGGCCGTAGGCCTCTGCCAGCTTCTCGAAGTTCGGCAGCGAGTCCATGTAGGACTCGGAGTAGCGCGAACCGTAGTCGATCTGCTGCCACTGCCGCACCATGCCGAGGAAACGGTTGTTGAGCATGATGATCTTCGGCGTCAGGTGGTACTGCTTGCAGGTCGCCAGCTCCTGGATGCACATCTGGATCGAGCCCTCGCCGGTGATGCAGGCGACGGTGGCGTCCGGATTGGCCATCTGCACGCCCATGGCGTAGGGCAGGCCGACACCCATGGTGCCGAGGCCGCCGGAGTTGATCCAGCGCTTGGGTTTGTCGAAGGGGTAGTACTGCGCCGCCCACATCTGGTGCTGGCCGACGTCCGAGGTGATGAAGGCGTCGCCCTTGGTCACTTCGAAGACCTTCTGCACCACCGACTGCGGTTTGATGACCAGGTCGGAGGTCGGGTAGACCAGGCACTGCTTGCCGCGCCATTCGTTGATCTGTTTCCACCAGTCCTTGACGGCCGGCAGGTTCGGTTTCTGCTCCGCCGCGTCGAGCTGGGCCAGCATCTCGATCAGCACGTCCTTGACGTTGCCGACGATCGGGATGTCGACCTTGACCCGCTTGGAGATCGACGAGGGGTCGATGTCGACGTGGATGATCTTGCGCGGATTGGAGGCGAAGTGTTTCGGGTTGCCGATGACGCGGTCGTCGAAGCGGGCGCCGATGGCGATCAGGACGTCGCAGTGCTGCATCGCCATGTTCGCTTCATAGGTGCCGTGCATGCCGGGCATGCCGACGAAGTTCTCGCTCGAGGCGCGGTAGGCGCCCAGGCCCATCAGGGTGTTGGTGACCGGGAAGCCGAGCTTGTCGACCAGCTTGTTCAGCTCGGGCGCAGCGTTGGCCAGGATCACGCCGCCGCCGGTGTAGATCATCGGGCGTTCGGCTTGCAACAGCAGCTGCACGGCCTTGCGGATCTGGCCGGAGTGGCCCTTGTCGACCGGCTTGTAGGACCGCATCTCGATCTCTTTCGGATACGAGTAGGTGGTCTTGTGCATCGAGATATCCTTCGGGATATCCACCAGCACGGGGCCGGGACGGCCGGTGCGGGCGATAAAGAAGGCTTTCTTGATGGTTTCGGCCAGGTCCTTGACGTCCTTGACGAGGAAGTTGTGCTTGACCACGGGGCGGGTGATGCCGACCGTGTCGCATTCCTGGAAGGCGTCTTGGCCGATGGCGTGGCTCGGCACCTGGCCGGAGATCACCACCATCGGAATCGAGTCCATATAGGCGGTCGACAGGCCGGTGACGGCATTGGTCACGCCGGGGCCGGAGGTCACCAGGGCGACGCCGATTTTTTGCGAGCTGCGCGAATAGGCGTCGGCGGCGTGGATAGCGGCCTGCTCGTGGCGTACCAGTACGTGTTGGAATTTGTCTTGCTTGAAGATGGCGTCGTAGATATACAGTACGGCTCCGCCCGGATAGCCGAAGACGTGTTCAACGCCCTCCTCGGCCAGGCAGCGCACCAGTATTTCCGCGCCGGTGAATTGTCCTGCTGCTTCGGTATTCATAAAACATTCCTTTCAAGGTCCATTGGAGATTGATCGGATGCTCTTTCCTCACGAAGTATGCCTACAGCTACAGCTTGTCCTGCTTCCCTTTTTTATGCGTTCACGGCACTTCTTCCGCTACCCATAGATAGCGTGCAAAGCGTCGCTGGACGCAAACTCGTTTGGCCGGATTTTCTGTAGCGGTTGTGCGTACCTCTCGCGCTTGTGGCGCGGGTTAGAGCAAACTGCCTACATATGAAAGCGCGTCGTGTCGTGTGCGGCGTTGTGTGCCAGCGGCGACCAGACCATAGAGCTTCGGGGTGATCAAAGCGTCCCATACGGTACTACGCGGCACAGATTTGAGCAAGGACATTTATGAAAATCGGCGATTTGCGCCCCGCTTTGACGTAAAAAACATGCAGAAATGGCCAATTTTTGCTAGCATGCGCACAGTTCGCAAAACGCCGCAAGCTCGCATCCCTGGCGCCGTACGCCTCACTTAACCTGAGCCCTCCCGGCAGTACCCTCCCCACGACGCATGGCAACAGACAAAGAATTATCCGACTTTCTCGTAAACGTCGAGCGACGCGCCTTCAAGCAGGCCGTCTACGCAGTGCGCAAGGACGAATCGGCCCTGGACATCGTGCAGGACGCGATGATCAAGCTCGCCGAGAAATACGGCGACAAGCCGGCCGCCGAGCTGCCCATGCTGTTCCAGCGCATCCTGCAGACCACCATCCTCGATTATTTCCGCCGCGAAAAGGTGCGCAACACCTGGGTCAGCCTGTTCTCCGGCATGGGCGGCGCCAAGGAGGGCAGCGAGGACTTTGATATACTCGACTCCTACGAGGCGGAACAGGGTTCCGAGGCGTCCGAGTCGAGCGCCGACAAGGTCGAGCGGGCACAAACCTTGCAACTAATTGACGGCGAGGTGCAAAAACTGCCGGCGCGTCAACGGGAAGCCTTCCTCATGCGTTACTGGCAGGACATGGACGTGGCTGAAACAGCCGAAGCGATGGGATGTTCCGAGGGGAGCGTGAAGACACATTGCTCACGCGCAACACACACCCTCGCCGAATCGCTTAAAGCCAAAGGAATCAAATTATGAACACCGACGATCTGAACTTCGCCTACAAAGTGCGCCACGCGCTCAACGAGCAGCTCGACGAGCTGCCCGCCTCGACCACCGACCGCCTGGCGGCGGCCCGCAAGGCCGCCATGGCGCGCAAGAAGGCCGACGCGCCGGTGCGCGTGAGCGAGCGCGCGCTGGCCACCGGCGGCGGCGCCGGCTTCTTCGCGCAACCGCTCTCCTGGCTGGGCCGGATGGGCGTGGCCGTGCCGATGCTGGTGTTGGTGGCCGGCATGGTCGGCCTCTACCAGTACGAGGAGCAGGAGCGCGTCGCCGAGCTGGCCGAGGTGGACGCCGCCGTGTTGTCGGACGAGCTGCCGTTGTCGGCCTATATGGACCACGGTTTCAACGCCTACCTGACGAAAAGCGAGCAATAAACATGGCGCGTTTCAGCGGTCGGGCAAAACTGGGCGCGGGATTCGCCGCGCTCGCCGCGCTCGCGGTCGGCGGCGCTTCCTGGGTCAACGCGACACAACCGGCCCCGGCGCCCGCCCCGGCGGCGCCAGTGAGCACCCCCGCCGCCGCCGCCGGCCCAGCGCCGGCAACGACATCGGCGCCGGGCAAGCCCGTGGCCGGCGGCAAGCAGCACGCCGCCGTCGCCAAGCCGACGGAAAAAACCCAGTGGAAAAATCTTAACCCGGTGCAACAGCAAGCGCTGCTGCCGCTGGCGGCCGAGTGGAACGCGCTGGAGCCGCTGCGCAAACAGAAATGGCTGGAGATCGCCAACCGCTACACCTCGATGAAGCCGGACGAGCAGGCCCGCGTGCAGGAGCGCATGCGCGAGTGGATCAAACTGACGCCGGAAGAGCGCCGCGTGGTGCGGCAGAACTTCGCCGCCACGCAGAAGCTGGTGAACGGGCAGAAACTGGACATGGGGAAAAAGTCGGCCCACTGGGAGCAATACCAGCAGCTGCCCGAAGAACAAAAGAAAAAACTGGCGGCGGAAGCGGCGATGAAGAAGCAGGTCGCCAACGTGCCGACGCCGGCGCAGAACAAAATCAAGACCGTGGCGCCGATCAAGTCCGGCGCGACGATCCCGCCGGCCGGCGGCCAAGCTGCCCCGGCGACGCCGCCGGCGCCGGGCGCCAGCGCCACCCCCGCGACGCCGGCGCCGGGCGCCGCCACAGCGGCGCCAAGCGCCACCGCTCCGACAAGCGCCACCGCTCCGACAAGCGCCACGCCAGCGACTGCGGCAACGCCCGCCAGCGCCGTCCCCACCAGCACCCAGGCCACGCCGCCAACGCCAAGCAATGTCAAATAGTTCCGCGCCGGTCGCAACACCTACCCTTGCACGCCGCTTGATCTCGATGGTCTACGAGACCTTGCTCGGCTTCGCCGTGCTGTTCCTGCCCTTCCTTGCGCTGGAACTGGCCTTGCAGGGCAGCCACAGCAAGACCGCCGAGCACCTACGCCAGGCGCTGTTCTTCCTGGTGCTGGGCACCTACTTCATCCACCAGTGGAGCCGCGAGGGCCAGACCCTGGCCATGCGCACCTGGCGCATCAAGGTGGTGCTGGCCAAGGGCGGCCCGCTATCGCTGCAGGCCGCCACCGTGCGCTATCTGCTGAGCTGGATGTGGGTGCTGCCGGCGCTGCTGCTGGCCTACGCCCTCGACCTGCACAAGTGGCAGGCGCTGGGTGCGGTTGGCGTCGGCGTGCTGGTGTGGGCCGCCACCGCCCTGCTCGACCGCGACCGCCAGTTCCTGCACGACAAGCTGACCGGCACCCGCCTGGTGCAACTGCCCAAGCCGCCGAAGAAGAGCAAGACCGCTGCGGCGGCGTAGCTCCACCGACAAGCAAAAGGCCGCGATGCGATCGCGGCCTTTTTCATTGCGGCACGACTTGCGCCGCGCCCTCCCCCGCCTGGCTTAGAAGCGTTCGAATTCCTGCAGATAGCGCCACTCGCCCACCGGCAGGCTGGACATGGCGATGCGGCCGATGCGGATGCGCTTCATCGCCACCACGCTCAGGCCGACCATCTTGCACATGTGCTCGATCTGGCCCGGCAGCACGCCCTTCAGCGCGAAGCGCAGGCGGGTCTCGTTCTGCCAGCTGACCTTGATCGGCGGCAGCGGCTTGCCGTTGAACGGCAGGCCGTGGTTGAGCAAGGCCAGGCCGTTCTCGACGATGTTGCCGGCGACCTCGACGATGATCTCCTGCTCGACCCGCGCCGCCTCGTCGACCAGCTTGCGGGCGACGCGGAAGTCCTGGGTGAACACGACCAGGCCGCTGGCCGTGGTGGCGAGCGGATTGGTCAGCGTCAGGCCGCCCAGGTGGCGCTTGAGGAAGCGCTGCTGGCGGCAGGTGGCCGTGCGCGACTCCAGGCTCAGGCAGCTCAGCGCCGGCGCGCCGTCCTTGCCGATGTCGGCATTGAAGCCGGCCGGCTTGTGCAGCAGGATGGTGACCGGCAGGATCTCCAGCAAGGTCGCGTCCTTGGCGACGGCGATGGCCTGCTCCTCGCTGACGCGGGCGCCGGCCTCTTCCACGACGACGCCGTCCACGCTGACCCAGCCGCCCTCGATGTACTGCTCGGCTTCACGCCGCGAGCAAGGGAGCATTTCCGACACGCGCTTGGCGAGGCGGACGGTGGAATCTTTGGTGGAGTCTGTCATTGAGTCGAAAAGGAAAACGGAGGAAAGGCGGTATTGTACCCGCCGCCGCGCCACCGGGCGAAACCGGCGGGCGGATGAGGCACACAGTTAGTGGACGCCGGGGTCAGGAACGCCGGGGTCAGTGCCGACATTCGTACACGGACTCAGCAATATAGAGTTTCGCTGGCAAGACCAGCTGTTGAGCTCGTGTCTGAATGTCGGCACTGACCCCGCCTTGTGCTTGAGCTCGTGTCCGAATGTCGGCACTGACCCCGCCGGGGGGGGGCTTACTGGGCGACGGCGGCCTTGGCCAGCTGCTCGGTGAAGAAGCGGTTGCCCATCTCCTCCAGACCCAGCGTTTCCAGCACTTCCTGCAGGCGCTCGGTGGGGCGCTGGCGCGGCAGGTTCTTGTAGCTGGCGATGATCAGCTCGTTCTTCATCGAGTGTTCCCAGCCGACCAGCTCGGTCACGTTGACCTGGTAGCCGTGCGCCTCCAGTTGCAGGCAGCGCAACACGTTGGTGATCTGGCTGCCGAACTCGCGGGTGTGCAGCGGATGGCGCCACAGCTCGGTCAGCGCGCTCTTGCCCAGGGCCTTGGCCTTGTTCTTCTTCAGCACGGTGGCCACCTCGGCTTGGCAGCACGGCACCAGCACCATGAAGCGGGCCTTCTTCTTCAGCGCGAAGTGGATGGCGTCGTCGGTCGCCGTGTTGCAGGCGTGCAGGGCGGTGACGACGTCGATACGCTCGGGCAGCAGCTTCGACTCGGTCGACTCGGCCACCGACAGCGGCAGGAAGGACATGCCGGGGAAGTTGAACTTCTTGGCCAGCTCCTGCGACTTGGCGACCAGCTCTTCGCGCGTTTCGATGCCGTAGATGTGCGAGCCGTCGTTCAAGGCCTTGAAGAACAGGTCGTACAAAATGAAGCCGAGGTAGGACTTGCCGGCGCCGTGGTCGACCAGCGACACGCCGGCGCCGCCGTCGGCCTGCACTTCCCGCAACAGCGGTTCGATGAACTGGTACAGGTGGTAGACCTGCTTGAGCTTGCGGCGGCTGTCCTGGTTCATCTTGCCGTCGCGGGTCAGGATGTGCAGCTCTTGCAGCAGCGCGACCGATTGGCCTTCGCGGATCTCCGGCATCGCTGCCGCGCTGGTGGTGGTCGCGACTTCACCCTTGACGCCCTTGGCGGCCTTGGCCGCTGGCTCAGCGCGCTTCATCGATCCACGCCGCCTGGATGGCTTCCAATACCTTCTCGCCGCCACGGCTGTGGTCGTCGTCGAAGCCGTCCAACTCCACCACCCAGTTGTGCAGGTCGGTGAAGCGGATGGTGCCCGGATCGGTGTCCGGGAATTTGTCGTACAGGGCTTCCGCGATCGCGGAGATATCAGTCCATTTCATCGCTTGCTCCGGTCTCAGTGACCGCCCTCGCTGGCATGGTTGATCGTGTATTTCGGAATCTCGACGACCAGGTCGACGTCGGCGACGACCGACTGGCAGGACAGGCGCGACACGGCTTCCAGGCCCCAGGCCTTGTCGAGCAGGTCTTCCTCGGTCTCGCTGGCCTCGCTCAGCGAGCTGAAGCCCTCGCGCACCAGCACGTGGCAGGTGGTGCAGGCGCAGGACTTCTCGCAGGCGTGCTCGATGTTGATGTCGTTCTCCAACATGATGTCGCACAGCGTCTTGCCGGCTGGGGCGTCGACCACCGCGCCCTCGGGGCACAGTTTGGGATGGGGCAGGAATACGATTTGTGGCACTTGTGTTACCTCTGTGATGTTCTGAATTAAACGACCTGGGCCAGCGTCTTGCCGGCCAGCGCGCTGCGCACGCTGCGGTCCATGCGGCGCGAGGCGAAGTCCTCGGTGCCGTTGGCCAGCGCCTCGACGGCGGCCTTGACGCCGGCGTGGTCCAGCGTGCCGGCCACGGAGGCGGCGACGGCGTCGCGCACGCGCTGCATCAGCGCGTCCACGGCGGGGCGCTCGGCGGCGTCTAGCAAATTGCCGTCCTCGTCCAGCGCGGACTGGGTGGCCAGCAGGATGCGCTCGGCCTCGACCTGCTCCTCGCGCAGGGCGCGGGCGACCATGTCGACGTCGGCCGACTGGTAGGAGTCCTGCAGCATGCGGGCGACGTCGTCGTCGCCCAGGCCGTAGGACGGCTTGACGCTGATCGAGGCCTCGACGCCGGAGCGCAGCTCGCGCGCCGAGACCGACAGCAGGCCGTCGGCGTCGACCTGGTAGGTGATGCGGATGCGCGCGGCGCCGGCCACCATCGGCGGGATGCCGCGCAGCTCGAAGCGGGCCAGCGAGCGGCAGTCGCTCACCAACTCGCGCTCGCCCTGCAGCACGTGCACGGCCAGGGCGGTCTGGCCGTCCTTGAAGGTGGTGAACTCCTGGGCGCGGGCGCAGGGGATGGTCGAGTTGCGCGGGATGATCTTCTCGACCAGGCCGCCCATCGTCTCGATGCCCAGCGACAGCGGGATGACGTCGAGCAGCAGCCAGTCGTCGCCGGCGGCGCGGTTGCCGGCCAGCAGGTTGGCCTGGATCGCCGCGCCCAGCGCGACCACCTTGTCGGGGTCGATGTTGGCGTGCGGGATGGTGTGGAAGAACTCGCCGACGGCGCGCTGCACGTGCGGCATGCGCGTGGCGCCGCCGACCATGACCACGCCGTCGACGTCGTCGACGTCGACGCTGGCGTCGCGCAGGGCCTTCTTGATCGCGTTCATGGTCTTGCCTACCAGGTGCTTGGTGATCTCCTGGAAGGTCTGGGCGGTGATGCGCAGGTGGACCTCCTCGCCGGAGTTGAGCACGGCGTCGACGGTGACGTCGTCCTTGTTCGACAGCAGCTCCTTGGCCTCGCGCGCCTTGACCATCAGGATCGCGGTGTCCTCGTCGCACAGCGGGGCCAGCTTTTCCTGCTCGTGGATCCAGCAAAACAGGCGGTGGTCGAAGTCGTCGCCGCCCAGGGCCGAGTCGCCGCCGGTCGAGAGCACCTCGAAGACGCCCTTGCTCAGCTTGAGGATGGAGATGTCGAAGGTGCCGCCGCCCAGGTCGTAGACGGCGAAGATGCCCTCCGACGCGCTGTCGAGGCCGTAGGCGATGGCGGCGGCGGTCGGCTCGCTGAGCAGGCGCAGCACGTTGATGCCGGCCAGCTGGGCGGCGTCCTTGGTGGCCTGGCGCTGGGCGTCGTCGAAGTAGGCGGGCACGGTGATGACGGCGCCGACCAGGTCGTCGCCGAGCGAATCCTCGGCGCGCTGGCGCAGCGTGGCCAGGATCTGCGCCGAGATCTCGACCGGGCTCTTGATGCCGGCGATGGTCTTCAGTTGCACCATGCCGGGCGTGTCCTGGAAGTCGTAGGGCAGGTTCTCGGCGTAGGCGATGTCGTGCAGGCCGCGGCCCATGAAGCGCTTGACCGAGACGATGGTGTTCTTCGGATCGGTGGTCTGCGCGGCCTGGGCCTTGTAGCCGATGTTGGCGTGGCCGTTGGGCAGGTAGCGCACCACGGACGGCAGCAGCGGGCGGCCCTCCTCGTCGTTCAACACTTCGGGGATGCTGTTGCGCACGGTCGCCACCAGCGAATTGGTGGTGCCGAGGTCGATGCCCACGGCCAGCCGGTGCTGGTGCGGCGCGGTCGACATGCCTGGTTCGGAGATTTGCAGAAGTGCCATGTATATTTCGTGCCTTGCGGCTCAGATTGAATTAGGACGGATGGGGCGTCGAGGGCGATGGCGGCGGGCCGCCTCAGACATCCTCGAACAGCTGGAACACGCTATCGATTTCCTGTTGCATCTTGTCGAGGAACATCAGGGCGCGCACGCCCTGGGCGGCGCCGTGGAAGTCGCCGCCGTCGAGCTGCTGGGCGATGCCGAGCAGCTGCGCCTTGCGTTCCAGCCGCATGTCGCGGTCGAGCGCCTCGAGGGCGGCGGCGTCGCGGCCGGCGCGCGCCTCGGCCAGCGCCTCGCGCCACTCCATCTGCTGCATCAGGAAGGCCATCGGCATGGCCGTGTTCGACTCCGTCTGCAGGTCCACGCCGTTCAGCTCGCACAGGTACTGGGCGCGCTTCTGCGCGTGCTTGAGCGTCTGGTAGGCCTCGTTGGCGCGGGTCGCCCACTGCATGGCGACGCGCTTCTCGGCGTCGGTGGCGTTGACGAACTTGTCCGGATGGACGCGGCTCTGCACCTCGCGGTAGGCGGCGTCGAGGGCGGCGCCGTCGACGGCGTAGCGCTGCGGCAGGTTGAACAGGTCGAAGTGGTTTTGCATGGCTGGGGTCTATCGGGTCTGGCCGCGCGCTGTTGCGTCCGGCAGACGGCCACAGCGCGGCGGCGGTGACGCGCTCAAATGCGGAAGCTTTCGCCGCAACCGCACGCGTCCTTCAAATTGGGGTTGTTGAACTTGAAGCCCTCGTTGAGGCCTTCGCGCGCGAAGTCGAGTTCGGTGCCGTCCAGGTAGGGCAGGCTCTTCGGATCGACGAAGACCTTCACGCCGTGCGACTCGAAGACGCTGTCCTCGGCCGCCACCTCGTCCACATACTCGAGCTTGTACGCCAGGCCGGAACAGCCGGTGGTGCGCACGCCGAAGCGCAGGCCGACGCCCTTGCCGCGCCGCTCGATGTAGCGGGTGATGTGTTTCGCTGCTTTTTCGGTCAGTGTGATTGCCATTCGTTTCTCCGTCCCGGCCCCGCGCGCTCGCGCCGGGCCGGTGTAACACAATACGTTCGCCGCGCCTAAATGAGAGCTTAGGCGGCGACCGGGTGCTTGGTCTGGTAGTCCAGGACCGCCGCCTTGATGGCGTCTTCCGCCAGGATCGAGCAGTGGATCTTGACCGGCGGCAGCGCCAGTTCCTCGGCGATCTGGGTGTTCTTGATGGCCAGCGCCTGGTCCAGCGTCTTGCCCTTGACCCATTCGGTCACCAGCGAGCTCGAGGCGATGGCCGAACCGCAGCCGTAGGTCTTGAACTTGGCGTCCTCGATCAGGCCGTCGGCGCCGACCTTGATCTGCAGCTTCATCACGTCGCCGCAGGCCGGCGCGCCGACCATGCCGGTGCCGACGCTGTCGTCGCCCTTTTCGAAGGCGCCGACGTTGCGCGGGTTTTCGTAGTGGTCCAACACTTTTTCTGAGTAAGCCATTTTGATGCTCCTAGTATTCTGAATTCGATGAAAACGCGATGTGGCGACCGGCCCCGGCAGGGCTTAGTGCGCGGCCCACTGGATCGAGCTGATGTCGATCCCCTCTTTGAACATGTCCCACAGCGGCGACAGCTCGCGCAGCTTGGCGACTTTGGTCTTCATCAGCTCGACGGCGAAGTCGATGTCGGCCTCGGTGGTGAAGCGGCCGATGGTGAAGCGGATCGAGCTGTGCGCCAATTCGTCGCTGCGGCCCAGGGCGCGCAGCACGTAGGACGGCTCCAGGCTGGCCGAGGTGCAGGCCGAACCGGACGACACCGCCAGATCTTTCACCGCCATGATCAGCGACTCGCCCTCGACGTAGTTGAAGCTGACGTTCAGGTTGTGCGGCACGCGGTGCTCCATGTCGCCGTTGATATAGGTTTCCTCGATGCCCTGCAGGCCGCTGGCCAGGCGGTCGCGCAGCGCCTTGATGCGCACGATCTCGCTGTCCATCTCGACCTTGGCCAGGCGGAAGGCCTCGCCCATGCCGACGATCTGGTGGGTCGGCAGGGTGCCCGAGCGCAGGCCGCGCTCGTGGCCGCCGCCGTGCATTTGCGCTTCGATGCGCACGCGCGGCTTGCGGCAAACGTACAGCGCGCCGATGCCCTTCGGGCCGTAGGTCTTGTGGGCGGTGAAGGTCATCAGGTCGACCTTGCTCTTTTGCAGGTCGATGAGCACCTTGCCGGTGGCCTGGGCGGCGTCGCAGTGGAAGATGATGCCGCGCGAGCGGCACAGCGCGCCGATCTCGTCGATCGGCTGGATCACGCCGATCTCGTTGTTGACCAGCATCACGGAGATCAGGATGGTGTCCGGCCGGATGGCGGCGGTCAGCTGCTCGATGGTGATCAGGCCGTTGTCCTGCGGTTCCAGGTAGGT
Organism: Rugamonas rubra; assembly: GCF_900114705.1. GTDB lineage: Bacteria > Pseudomonadota > Gammaproteobacteria > Burkholderiales > Burkholderiaceae_D > Rugamonas > Rugamonas rubra. Next base: position 94,738 of record NZ_FOTW01000020.1, on the reverse strand, counting down.
GGCCTCGAAGCCGACCCGCTCCAGTTCGCGCACGGTGTCGAGCACGGCCTTGTGCTCGGTCTTGACGGTGATGATGTGCTTGCCCTTGGTCTTGTAGAACTGGGCGGCGCCCTTGATCGCCAGGTTGTTGCTCTCGGTCGCGCCGGAGGTCCAGATGATCTCGCGCGGGTCGCAGTTGACCAGCGCGGCGACGTGGCCGCGCGCCTCTTCCACGGCCGCTTCCGCCGTCCAACCGTACATGTGGCTGCGCGAGGCCGGATTGCCGAACTGCTCGCGCAGATACGGAATCATCATGTCGGCAACGCGCGGATCGACCGGCGTCGTCGCCGAGTAATCCATGTAGATCGGGAAATGCGGGGCGGTGTGGAACTGAACCGGCGCGATGTTTTTTTCAGGGGCATTCATCTAGATAACTCCAATGCGTTTCAAGCAGCCTAATGTCCGATAATTAACCAAGCGCGGCGTGGTTGCGATGCAGCACCACCACGTTTTGTTCGGCGTTCTTTTGTTTCTGTTGGTCGACCAGATCCTGCAAGGACACCGAATCCAGGTAGTCGACCATTTTCTCGTTCAGCGTGGCCCACAGCTCGTGGGTCATGCAGCGCGCGCCGCTGGCGGCGTCGGCGCCGTGGCAGTTTTCCTTGCCGCCGCACTGGGTGGCGTCGAGCGGCTCGTCGACGGCGATGATGATGTCGGCCACCGTGACCTTGTCGGCCCGGCGCGCCAGGCTGTAGCCACCGCCCGGTCCGCGTATCGACTCGACGATCTCATGCCGGCGCAACTTGCCGAACAACTGCTCCAGGTACGACAGGGAGATGGCCTGACGCTGGCTGATGCCCGACAAGGTGACCGGGCCTTTGCCTTGGCGCAAAGCCAGATCGATCATCGCAGTCACAGCAAAACGGCCTTTGGTGGTCAGACGCATCACTACCTCGGTTCAACTCGGTTAAAATATCGTCTTGCAACTGACCAAAGCCTGATTAGTTGAACGATTTAGTCAAGTATACCAAACTTTGACGTATCGCGTCGGATGGCCCCACGCTTTGCCGGCCCATTTCCCCCGCCCTTCCCCGCCCCTTCCCCCTCACTCCACACGCAGCAGGCGCATCGGTCGGAACAGCGCATGCATGGACGCGTTGCCGATGAAACTCAGGTTGTAGGGATGCTCGGTGACGATCTGCGGAAACTTTTGCATTACCGGCAACTTATTCAGCTGCTCGGCGATCTTCCCCCATAGTACGAGCGTCGGCGTCGCCGCCGCCTGGCGGACCAGGCCGGCCATCACCGTCTCGAAGAAGGGCAGCCAGGCCTTGGCGTCCTTGACCGGCGCCACGTGGGCACGGAACACCAGCGAGGCGTTGAGCAGCAGGAACCCTTGGGCGGTCAACTTGTCCTGCAACTGGGCCAGGGTTTGGATGGCGGCGCCGGCGCGGGCGCGCTCGGCCACCCCGGCCAGGGCGGCGCCGGCGGTGTTGTCTGCCAACAACTGACCATCGGCAACCAGTAACATCTTCATAAAATTGCGCAGCGAGGTGGCCTTGTTGACCGGCTTGGACAGGCCGCCGCCCGGCTCGGCCGACCACAGGCTGCCGACGGCGCCGTCCATGAAGCAGACCCCGGTGGCGCTCTCGGCGCGCGGATACGGCCCCTCGCCCACCAGCACGTAGCGCACCTGCTGCAGCGGCAGGGCGAAGGCGGCGAACAGGCGTTGCTCGGTGGGCAGGTAGGCGTCGGCGGCCAAGTCGGCCAGATAGGCGGGGTCGGCCGCCTGCACCGCCTGCAGCCCCTCGCTCAGAATGGCTTGCCAGGAGACGTGGGCGCGCGCCAGCGCGGCGAGGATGGAGCTCGGGATGGTCATTGCGGAAATGGTCGGTGACGGCGGGAAAGGGCAAATTGTAGCGCAAGGGCGGCCGCGGCGAGGCGCCGCCGTCAGTGTGGCCGTCATACGACCTTCATATGGCCTTCATGCGGCTGTGATACATCTGTCACGCGGCGGCGCGCGCATTTTTCCGAATTGCCCGGCGCGGCACTTAAATGCGCCCCGCTTACCCGCGACCTCTTGCGTTTATTTCAACTATATAGCAAGATTATCAGGTCTTTCCCCGTCCCACTGCTCAGCCCTATCCTTTTCGAGGTAATACGTGGCAACTCCAGACATCTCCAAGCTCAAGATCGAACGGGCGCCGACGGCGCAGATTCCCGGCCAACGCTCGCGGCGGCGGCGCTGGGTCAAGCTGGCGGTCGGCGCGGTGGCGCTGGCGGTGCTGGCCACGGCGGCCGGACGCTTGCTGAACGGCAAGCCCAGCGTGGAGACGGTGACGGTGGCGCAGACCTATCCGGCGCAGAACTACACCTTGCTCAACGCCACCGGCTACGTGGTGGCGCAGCGCAAGGCGGCGCTGTCGTCGAAGGCCACCGGCCGGCTCGAATGGCTCGGCGTATTGGAAGGCAGCCGGGTCAAGAAGGACGAGGTCATCGCCCGCTTGGAGAACCGCGACGTCAGCGCCAGCCTGGGCCAGGCGCAGGCCAACATCAAGGTGGCCCAGGCCAACCTGGAACAGGGACAGGCCGAGCTGGCCGACGCCCAGGCCGCCTTCCAGCGCGCCGCCGACCTGCTCAAACAGAAATTCATCGCCGCCGCCACCTACGACGCGGCGCAGGCGCGGCTGAACAAGGCCAAGGCCAACATCAGCGGTTACCGCGCCGGCATCGCGGCGGCCCAGGCCAACGCCCAGGTGGCCCAGGTGGCGCTGGACCAGACGGTGATCCGCGCCCCCTTCGACGGCGTGATCCTGACCAAGAGCGCCAACGTGGGCGACAACATCACGCCGTTCTCGTCGGCCGCCGACAGCAAGGGCGCCGTCGTCACCATCGCCGACATGGACACGCTGGAGGTCGAGGCCGACGTCTCCGAGTCCAACCTGAGCAAGATCCGCGTCGACCAGCCGGCCGAGATCCAGCTCGACGCCTTCCCCGAGCTGCGCCTGGCCGGCGTGGTCTCGCGCATGGTGCCGACGGTGGACCGCAGCAAGGCCACCCTGCTGGTCAAGGTGCGCTTCGCCGAGCGCGACGCCCGTGTGCTGCCGGACATGAGCGCAAAGGTGGCCTTCCTGTCCAAGCCGGTGCCGGCCGAGGACAAGCAGGCCGTCAGCGCCGTGCAGCCGGGCGCCATCGTCACGCGCGAAGGCAAGCCGGCGGCCTTCGTGGTCGACGGCGACAAGCTCAAGCAGGTGGCGGTGAGCAGCGGGCGCAAGATCGGCGAGCTGGTCGAGGTCAAGGGTTTGAAGGCCGGCGACAAGGTGGTGCTGGCGCCCGACGCCAAGCTGCACGACGGCCAGTTGGTCGGCGTGGTGAAGAAATAGGCAGAGAGAACCCATGCAACCCTTGGTCCAGATCGAACACCTGGTGAAGTCCTACCGGCGCGGCGGGCAGATCGTGCCGGTGCTGACCGACATCAGCCTGACCATCCAGCCGGGCGACTTCACCGCGCTGATGGGCCCTTCCGGCTCGGGCAAGAGCACCCTGCTCAACCTGATCGCCGGCATCGACAAGCCCGACAGCGGCGTGCTGCGCGTGGCCGGCCTGGACATCGCCGGCATGGGCGAAAGCGAGCTGGCGCGCTGGCGCGCCACCAACATCGGCTTCATCTTCCAGTTCTACAACCTGATGCCGGTGCTGACGGCGTTCGAGAACGTCGAGCTGCCGCTGCTGCTGACCAAGCTGTCGCGGCGCGAACGGCGCGAGCGGGTCGAGCTGACGCTGGCCATGGTCAACCTGGCCGACCGCATGGACCACACGCCCAACGAGCTGTCCGGCGGCCAGCAGCAGCGCGTGGCGATCGCCCGCGCCATCGTCACCGACCCGACCCTGATCGTCGCCGACGAGCCCACCGGCGACCTGGACCGCCAGTCGGCCGGCGAGGTGCTGGCCCTGCTGAACCAGCTCAACCGCGAGCTCGGCAAGACCATCATCATGGTCACCCACGACGCCAACGCGGCGGCGCAGGCGCGCAGCATGGTGCACCTGGAAAAAGGCGAGCTGATGGCCGAACCGGCCGTGGCCGGCTAGCCCATGTACGCGCTGCGCCTGATCATCAAGAACGCCCTGCGCCACAAGCTGCGCACCATGCTGACGGTGCTCGGCCTGGTGGTGGCGACGCTCTCCTTCGGCCTGCTGCAAACGGTGGTCGACGCCTGGTACGCCGGCGCCGAGGGCGCCTCCAACACCACGCTCATCACGCGCAACAAGACCTCGCTGGTGTTCCCGCTGCCGCTGTCCTACCAGGCCAAGCTGCGCGGCGTGGACGGCGTGACCGGGGTCGGCTACGCCAACTGGTTCGGCGGCGTCTACCAGGACCCGAAGAACTTCTTCGCCCAGTTCGCCATCTCCGGCCAAAGCTATCTCGACATCTACCCCGACTACCTGCTGCCCGAGGCCGAGCGCGCCGCCTTCCTGCGCGACCGCAAGGGCGCCATCGTCGGCCGCAAACTGGCGCAGGAGTACGGCTTCAAGCTCGGCGACATCATCCCGATCAAGGGCACGATCTACCCGGGCAATTGGGAGTTCGTGGTGCGCGGCATCTACGACGGGCGGCAAACCGGCACCAACACGGCGACCATGTTCTTCCACTGGGACTACATCAACGAGAGCATCCTGAAGACGGCGCCACGGCGCGGCAACCAGATCGGCGTCTACGTGGTGCGCATCGCCCGCGCCGAGGACGCCGCCGCCGTCTCGGCGACCATCGACGCGCAGTTCCGCAACTCGCTGGCCGAGACCTTGACCGAGACCGAGAAGGCCTTCCAGCTCGGCTTCGTCTCGATGTCGGAGGCGATCGTGGTGGCGATCCGCGTGGTGTCCTTCGTGGTCATCCTGATCATCATGGCGGTGATGGCCAACACCATGGCGATGAGCGCGCGCGAGCGGCTCGGCGAGTACGCCACCTTGAAGGCGCTCGGCTTCGGCCCGGGCTTTTTGGCGCTGATGATCTTCGGCGAGTCGATGCTGCTGGCCCTGGCCGGCGCCGGCCTGGGCATCGCCCTGCTCTACCCGGTGGCGGCCGGCTTCGGCGCCAAGATGGGCACCATGTTCCCGGTGTTCGAGGTGGCGCCGCTGACGGTGCTGCAGCAGGTGCTGGCGGCGCTGGGCATCGGCGTGGTGGCGGCCATCGCGCCGACGCTGCGGGCGATCCGCGTCAACATCGTCGACGGCCTGCGCAGCATAGGATGAGCACACCAATGAACGAGGCGCCATGAGCATCCCCCTCTCCTACATCGCGCGCAACCTATGGGCGCGCCGCCTGACCACGGCGTTGACGGCCGGCGGCCTGGCGCTGGTGGTGTTCGTCTTCGCCGCCGTGCTGATGCTCGACGAGGGCCTGCGCAACACCCTGGTCACCACCGGCGAGTACGACAACGTGGTGCTGATCCGCCGCTCCGCCGAGACCGAGGTGCAGAGCGGCGTCGACCGCACCCAGGCCAACATCGTCGCCAGCCATGCGGCCATCGGCCTGGGCGCCGACGGCCAGCCGATGCTGTCGAAGGAGACGCTGGTGCTCATCTCGCTCAACAAGCGCGGCTCGGACAAGCCGTCCAACATCATCATCCGTGGCGTCGGCGCGCGCGCGCTGACGCTGCGGCCGCAGGTCAAGCTGACGGCGGGGCGCATGTTCCGCCCGGGCGCCTCGGAGATCGTTGCCGGCGCCAGCATCGCGCGGCGCTTCTCCGGCGCCGGCATCGGCGAGACGCTGCGCTTCGGCCAGCGCGAGTGGACCGTGGTCGGCCTGTTCGACGCCGGCAACAGCGGCTTCGATTCGGAGATCTGGGGCGACGCCGACCAGTTGATGCAGGCCTTCCGCCGCAACGCCTACTCGTCCGTCGTCCTGCGCCTGAGCGACAGCGGCCGCTTCGACGGCTTCAAGAAGGACATCGAGGGCGACCAGCGGCTGACCCTGGAGGCCAAGCGCGAGCAGACCTTCTACTCGGACCAGTCGCTCGCGCTGTCGACCTTCATCAGCATCCTCGGCCTGACCCTGTCGGTGATTTTTTCCATCGGCGCGATGATAGGGGCGACCATCACCATGTACGCCTCGGTGGCCAACCGGGTCGGCGAGATCGGCACCTTGCGCGCGCTGGGCTTCCAGCGCAGGAACATCCTCGCGGCGTTTTTGACGGAGGCTATGCTGCTGGCGGTGGTGGGCGGCGTGGTCGGCTTGGCCTTCGCCTCGTTGATGCAGTTCCTGTCGTTCTCGACGACGAACTTCCAGTCCTTCTCCGAACTGGCCTTCGGCTTCAAGCTGAACGCCGCGATCATTGTGAAGACGCTGCTGTTCTCGCTGGTGATGGGGATGGTGGGCGGCTTCCTGCCGGCGCTGCGGGCGGCGCGCATGCAGATCGTCGACGCGCTGCGCGCCGCCTGAGCCGGGCGACTCGCCAACAGCCGCGAGGCAGATGAAGCCCGGCGGCGGCGGCGGCGAAGCAGGGTCAGACCCTAGGGTCTGACCCTCTGGACCTGCAGTCCGCCTACTCGGCGTCCGGCTGTTGCGCCGGATGCGCCTGGACGAAGGCGGGCAGCGCGGCGCAGTTGGCGTGGATGCGCATGACGGTCGGATAGGCCGCCATGTCGATGTCGAAGCGCTGCGCGTTGAACACCTGCGGCACCAGGCAGCAGTCGGCCAGGCCGGGCGTGTCGCCGTGGCAGAAGCGGCCGGTGTGCGGATCGCGCGCCAGGTGCGCCTCCAACATCGCCATGCCCTCGCCGACCCAGTGCACGACCCACTGCAGCTTGACCTCCTCCGACAAACCGAGCGGCCCCTTCAAATACTTGAGCACGCGCAGGTTCGCCAGCGGATGGATGTCGCAGGCCACCGTCTGCGCCAGCGCGCGCACGCGGGCGCGGCCGAGCGCGTCGGCCGGCAGCAGCGGCGCCAGCGGCCGCGTCTCGTCGAGATACTCGATGATCGCCAGCGACTGGCTGAGCAGCGCGCCGTCGTCGTCCAGCGCCGGCAGCAGCGCGCTGGGGTTGACGGCGCGGTAGGCCTCGGCCAGCTGCTCGCCGCCATTGCGCAGCAGATGCACCGGCACCGCTTCGTAGTCCAGCCCCTTCAGGTTCAGCGCGATGCGCACCCGATAAGCGGCCGAGCTACGGAAGTAGGTGTACAGCTTCATCTCAGCGGCGCTCTTGGTAGTGCGCCACGGTCTGGTCGATGCTGCCGAAGATGCTGGCGCCTTGCTCGTCGCGCATTTCGATGCGCACGCTGTCGCCGAACTTGAGGAAGCCGGTGCTCGGCTTGCCGCCTTCGATGGTCTCGTACATGCGCACCTCGGCCAGGCAGCAGTAGCCGACGCCGCCGTTGTCGATGCTCGAGCCGTGCAGGTTGCCCTGCTTGTTCGACACCGTGCCGGAGCCGATGATGGTGCCGGCCGCCAGCTCGCGGGTGCGGGCGGCATGCGCCACCAGCTGGGCGAAGTTGAAGGTCATGTCCTCGCCAGCGTTCGGCTTACCGAAGGGCTTGCCGCTCAGTTCCACCAACAGCGGCAGGTGCAGCTTGGTGTCAGCCCAGTGGCCACCCAACTCGTCGGGCGTGACCGCCACCGGCGAGAAGGCGCTGGCCGCCTTAGACTGGAAGAAGCCGAAGCCCTTGGCCAGCTCGTTGGGGATCAGGTTGCGCAGCGAGACGTCGTTCACCAACATCACCAGGCGGATCGCCTTGGCGGCGTCGGCGTCCGAGACGCCCATGGCGACGTCGCCGGTGATGACGGCCACTTCCGCCTCCAGGTCGATGCCCCAGTCTTCCGACAGCGCGAAGATCGGGTCGCGCGGACCGATGAAGCTGTCCGAGCCGCCCTGGTACATCAGCGGGTCGGTGTAGAACGAGGCCGGCACCTCGGCGTTGCGGGCGCGGCGCACCAGCTCGACGTGGTTGATGTAGGCCGAGCCGTCGGCCCATTGGTAGGCGCGCGGCAGCGGCGAGTGGCACAGGCTCTGCTCGAAGGGTTGGGCCAACGCGGCGGTGCCGGCGTTGAGCGCGGCGTAGACCTGCTCCAGCTGAGGCGCGATGGCGTCCCAATTGTCCAGCGCCTGCTGCAGCGTGGCGGCGATCTGCGGCACGGCAACGTAGTTGTTCAGGTCGCGGCTGACGACCACCAGGGCGCCGTCGCGGCCGCCGTTTTTCAGGCTGGCGAGCTTCATGCCTTCACCTCCGCTTCCGGCGCGTGCATCCAGGCGGCGTGCTTGGGCGCCTTGCGCGTGCGCGACCACTCTTCCAACATCTCCCACTTGACCGAGTCGAGCTGCTGCATCATCTCCGGCGTGCCGATGTTGGCGGCCAGTTCGAGGCGGTGGCCGTTCGGGTCGAAGAAGTAGATCGACTTGAAGATGCCGTGGTAGACCGGGCCGAGCACCTCGATGCCGCCGGCGACCAGCTGCTCCTTGGCGGCCAACAGCTCTTCCATGCTGCCCACTTCCAGCGCCAGGTGCTGCACCCAGGCCGGGGTGTTGTGGTCGCGGTCCATCGGCGGCTGGGTCGGCAGCTCGAAGAAGGCCAGCACGTTGCCGTGGCCGGCGTCGAGGAAGACGTGCATGTACGGGTCCGGCGCCTTGGTCGACGGCACCTCGTTCTCGGCGATGGCCAGCACGAAGTTCATGTTCAGGTGTTTCACATACCAGTCGACGGTCTGCTTGGCGTCGATGCAGCGGTAGGCCACATGGTGGATTTGTTTGATTTTCATCGTTGTCTCCGGGGGTGAATTCGTTCGCTGCGGGTCGGCAGTGTGGCACTAGCGACGGGCGCGGCATCTATGCTGAGCATTAGATGCCAGTTTCAGATATCATACAAACAGTATTTTTACCTCCACTTATCAGAATTCCTTATGAATCCTAGCCTGCGTCAAATGCGCGCCCTGGTGGCGCTCGCCAAGACCGGCAGCTTCACGCTGGCCGCCGAAATTCTGCACGTGACGCAGTCGGCCCTGAGCGGGCAGATCAAGGAGCTCGAGCAGTTGCTCGGCGTGAAGGTGGTCGAGCGCACCACGCGCAAGGCGCAGCTGTCCGAGCTGGGCCGCGAGCTGTATCCGCTGTTCGACAAGATGCTGCAGGACTTGGACGGCGCCATGGCCGACATCGCCAACCGCAAGGCGCTGAAGAAGGGCATGGTGCGGGTGGCGGCGCCGCAGATGATGTCCTGCACCCTGCTGCCGGAGGTGATCGCCGCCTACCGGCTGGCCTATCCGGACGTGCAGGTCAAGCTGGTCGACTGTCCGGTGGAGAACGTCTCGGCGCGCGTGTTCAGCGGCGAGGTCGACTTCGGCATCGGCCCCGAGCGCGAGCCGACGGCCGAGATCGACGCCCAGGTGCTGTTCGAGATGCCCTTCGTGCTGGTGTTCCCGCCCGGCCACGCGCTGGAGCAGCGCGAGCGCGTCAGCTGGGCCGACGTCAACGACTTCCCCTTCATCGCGCTGCAGGGCCAGTTCACCGAGCGGCTGCTGCACGACATGCACGTGTCCTTCCGCGAGCTGTCGCTCAGCCCCTACAACGAGGTGACCTTCATGACCACCGCGCTGGCCATGGTCAGCGCCAAGCTGGGCATCACCGTCTGCCTGCCCTACGCCGAGCCGATGGTCAAGCTGTACGGCCTGCGGATGCGTCTGCTGCAAGACCCCGAGCTGACGCGCCGCTTCTTCGTCTACACCAAGAACGCCCGCGCGCTGTCGCCGGCGGCCGAGAGCTTCGTCGCCTTCCTGCACGAGTTCGTCGACACCCACGAGTGGAACGTGACGGTGACGCGCAACGCCTGAGCTGCCGGCCAGTCCCCCTGGCACTGCCGGACAATCCGCGCCGCGCCGCGTGCACGTCCGGGCCCACCCGGCCAGTGCTCGCCACTTTCCTCGCCGCAGTACGACGCCGCATAGAGGCGGCGCCGCAAGCATTATCGCAAATACGAATCACTATCATTGACATTCCCATCCGTGCAACTTAAGATTTGCAATCTATGCAATTCTCCCCGCGCGCTTGCCCGTCCCGCGTCGGCTCAACGCATTCAACACAACTTTACGCTAACGATCCATGGCCATTCTTCGTCCCGCACTGAAACCCCTCCCCCTGCTGCTGTCCGTTCTGCTTGTCCACTCCGCCGCCGGCGCCCAAACCACGCAAGAAATGGCGCAGATCACCGTCTCCGCCAGCAAGGACGGCGGCCAGGCGCTGATCGCCGGCGCCACCAAGACCGCCAGCACGCTGCTGGAGACGCCGCAGTCGATCAGCCTGGTCACGCAAGAGAGCCTGCGCAACCGCGCCGCCCTGAGCAGCAAGGACGCGCTCGACTACGTCAGCAGCGTGGTGGCCGGCCAGGGCGAGGGCCGCCGCGACGAGTTCTACATTCGCGGCTTCTATTCGCTGCGCGACACCAGCGTCGACGGCATGCGCGACGACAACCTATACTTCCGCGACCTGGCCACCACCGAGCAAATCGAGGTCGTCAAGGGCGCGGCGGCGGCACTGTACGGACGCGGCTCGGCCGGCGGCCTGATCAACCGCGTCAGCAAGAAACCGAAGGCCGGCCAGGCCAGCGAGATCTCGGCCACGCTGGGCTCGGACCGCGAACGCCGCGTCAGCGTCGACGTCGGCGGCGCCCTCAACGACCAGGTCAACGCCCGCCTGATCGGCGTCTACGACAGCGGCGACAGCTACCGCGACGTGGTCGAACACAGCCGCAAACTGATCGCCCCCTCGGCCGCCATCAGGCTCGGCGCCGACACCAGCCTGCTGCTGCAGGCCGAAATCCAGCGCGAGCAGCGCACGCCCGACCGTGGCGTGCCCTCGCTCAACGGGCGTCCGCTCGACGTGCCGGCCGGCACCTTCTACGGCGAGCGCTACGACTACACCGACACCGACAGCGAGATCGTCCGCGCCAGCCTGGACCACCGCATCAACCAGCAGCTCAAGCTCAACAACACGCTGCAGTACAGCCACACCGACCTGTCCGGCGTCAACACGCGCAACCGCCGCGTCAACGCCAACGGCACGCTGTCGCGCCAGATCACCTACTTCCCGCAGAACCAGCGCAATCTGATCAACCAAACCGAGCTGACCTACGCGCTGGCCAACCACACCATCCTGGCCGGCGTGGAACTGGCGCAGCAAAAACGCGACGTGCGCACCGGCCAGACGGCGATCGCCTTCCCTGTCGACCTGTACGCGCCGCAACACGTGCTGGCCGCGCCGGACTTCAACGGCCTGCCCTTGTCTCTGGACAACAGCTTCACCGCCAAAACAGCCGCCCTGTACCTGCAAGACCAGATCAGCCTGGGCGCGCAGTGGAAGGCGCTGTTGGGCGTGCGCTTCGACCGCTTCCGCCAGGAACAAATCAACCACCTCAAAAAGAACGAGCTGAGCGAACGCAGCGACAAGCTGGCCTCGCCCCGCGTCGGCCTGGTCTACCAAGCCGACGACACGCAATCGCTGTACCTGAACCTGAGCCGCTCGCACCAGCCGGCCGGCGGCGACCTGCTGTACACCTCCAGCACGCCGCTCAAGCAGGTCAAGCCGATGCAGACCGATCTGCAGGAGATCGGCTACAAGCGCGACTGGCTCAACAAACGCTTCTTCACCACCGTCGCCCTGTTCCGCATCGAGCAACGCAACCAGCTGACGCTGGACCCGAGCGATCCGGCCGGCCTTCGCCAGCTGCAAGTGGGCAAGCAGCGCAACCAGGGCGTCGAGCTGGAACTGCAGGGCGCGCTGTGGCAGGGCGGCCGCCTCAGCACCGCCTACACCTACAACGACGCGCGCATCGTCGCCTCGAACGACATCCCCAGCGGCAACCGCGCCGAGATGACCGCCCGCCACCGCGCCAGCCTGTGGTTGGACCAGTCGTTCTCGGATACCTACAGCGCCGGCCTTGGCGTGCTGGTCAACAGCGATCAGTTCGCCTTGTCCGACAACGCCGTGCGCCTGCCCGGCTACGCCCGCGTCGACGCGACGTTCAACTACCACCAGAAGGCCTACGACCTGCGCCTCAAGCTGAACAACCTCGGCAACGCGCATTTCTATGAATCGGCGATCAACAACGTGCAGATTCAACCGGGTGCGCCACGCAACGTCAGCCTGACGCTGAGCAGCCGCTTCTAAGCTGCTCAGGTTCACACTTCACACCTCGGCCACCAAGCCCAACGCGGGCGCGGTGGCCAACCATGGCTGGCGGCCGGCCGCCGCGCCCGTATAATTGCGCAACCGCAGCTATTCGCCGGCAGCCAGCCCATTTGCACACCATGTCCAAGCAATCCAAACGCAGCAACGCCGACACCATCGCCACCAACAAGCTGATGAACAATCTCGACGGCCAGCACAGCGTCTGGTTGTTCGGCTACGGCTCGCTGATCTACAAGGCCGACTTTCCCTACCTCGAACGGCGTCCGGCCAGCATCGCCGGCTGGACGCGCCGCTTCTGGCAAGGCTCGCACGACCATCGCGGCACGCCGGAGGCGCCGGGCCGCGTCGTCACCATCATCCCCGAGGCCGGTGCCATTTGCCACGGCATGGCCTACCTGGTCACGCCGCAAGTGTTCGAGCACCTCGACCACCGCGAAAAGAACGGCTACCTGCGCCTGAGCACCGCCATCCTGTTCGACGACGGCCGCAGCGTGCCGGGCCTGGTCTACATTGCCACCGAAGACAACACCGCCTTCCTCGGCGCCGCCTCCGAGCTGGAGATCGCGCGCCAGATCGCCCAATCCAGCGGCCCGAGCGGCCCCAACAGCGACTACCTGAACCACCTGGCCGCCGCCCTGCGCGAGCTGGGCAAGAGCGACCCGCACGTGTTCGCCATCGAACAGCATCTGGCCGAGCTGGCCAACCAGACCAAACCGGCCGAGCAAACCAAGCGGGACGCGTAAGCCCGCCCCACCGATTTTGTTGCGCTAGCCGCGCCCAAGGCGTGCCCGCCGTCGCGGCACGCCACCGGGCCACACATTTCCGGCCGCCTCTCGCCTCAGAACAAATCCATTTGTCCGGCCGAGCCCTCCTTTGCCTTTGAGCCCAGCGGCGGAATCACCAGCGGCCGCCGGAACAGCGAGGTGTCCAGCCCCTTGAAGCGGTCGCCGCGCCCCGTCATGCCGAGCCTGGCGACGGCGATCTGGAAACGCTGGCGTATCAACTCCGCCCACACGCCCTCGCCTTTCATGCGGGTGGAAAAATCGCTGTCGTAGTCCTTGCCGCCGCGCATTTCTCGCACGCGGTTCATGACACGCTGCGCCCGGTCCGGAAAATGCGCCTGCAGCCATTGCTGGAACAGGGGGTTGACCTCCCACGGCAAACGCAGCACCACGTAATGGGCGTGGACGGCGCCGGCGTCGCGCGCCGCCTCCAGCAGGTGCTCGATCTCCGGCTCGGTGACGAAGGGAATGATGGGCGAGATGCTGACGCTGACCGGAATGCCGGCGTCCGTCAGCGTGCGGATGGTGCGCAGGCGCCGCGCCGGGGCCGCCGCGCGCGGCTCCAGCGTGCGCGCGATGGACGGCTCCAACGTGGTCAGGGTGACGGCGGCGGCGGCCAGGCGCTTGGCGGCCATGGGCGCGAGGATGTCGATGTCGCGCTCGACCAGCGCCGACTTGGTGATCAGCCCGACCGGATGCTCGCACTCCTGCAACACCTCCAGGATGCGGCGGGTCAGGCGCAGCTCGCGCTCGCAGGGCTGGTAGGCGTCGGTGTTGACGCCCAGCGCGATCGACTCCGGCACGTACGAGGCCTTGCCCAGCTCGCGCCGCAGCAGTTCCGGCGCGTTGACCTTGGCGAAGATCTTGCTCTCGAAGTCCAGCCCCGGCGACAGCCCAAGATAGCTGTGGGTCGGCCGCGCGTAGCAGTAGATGCAACCGTGCTCGCACCCGCGATAGGGGTTGAGCGAGACGCCGAAGGGCAGATCCGGCGAGCTGTTGCGGCTGAGAATGGTCTTAGCCTGCTCCTCGGTGACCTGGGTTTTCCACGCGCGCGGCTCCTCCTCCTCGCGCGGCCAGCCGTCGTCGTACTCCTCCCGGGCCTGCTTGTCGAAGCGGCCCTGCAGGTTGGACACGGCGCCGCGCCCCTTGCTCGCCTTGAGCGGCCGTGGCGGCAGCATCACCTGCCCTTCTTGTTCTTCGTCATCCGGCATAGCCCACCCACCAATACTGTATATATGCACAGTATTCTATGCCGGGCGAATCGGCTTATCAAGCTCAACCATGAAAAAATATCATCGTCCCAGCGCACATCCAGCCCCGCGCCTTGCGCTGAGACACTGTGGCGGCCGCCCGCTTGCTGGTATCATGCCAACAAATCCGGGGATCGACGATCCCCGCGCCTCGCCCAGTGTTTTTCTGCGGCATGGCGGGCCCCGCGCCCCAGACCCACCCACACATTTTTCAGGATGCCGCCCATGAGCGTGGCGGCGCCCCGATATTGACTACTCGCGAGCACACTATGAACAATTCGAGCACACCGGCTCTGCCCTCGTTCTGGCGCAGAATCCCCCTGGCCTTCGGCGCCTTCTTCAGCACCCTGTCCGACGCCGAATACGCCGCGCGCATCGTGCGCCTGGCCGACGCGCCGCTGACACCCACGCCGGCCGCCGCGCCGGTCGCCGCCGCGCCAGCTCCAACGCCGGCACCGGCGCCCGCCCCGGCTCCGGCACCGGCACCGGCACCAGCACCGGCGCCACTGCGCGACACCGCGCCGGACGCCGCCCTGCAGTTGCTGACCCTGTTCCAGCGCGAGGCCCGCCTGATCGACTTCACCCAGGAGAACCTGAGCGCCTACTCGGACGCCGACATCGGCGCCGCCGCGCGCGTGGTCCACGAGGGTTGCAGCAAGGTGCTGCGCGAGCACTTCACCATCGAGGCGGTGCGCAGCGAGGCCGAAGGCAGCCGCATCGTGCTGGAGGAAGGCTTCGACGCCGGCGCCGTGCGCCTGACCGGCAACGTGGTCGGCAAGGCGCCGTTCCGTGGCGCCTTGAGCCATCGCGGCTGGCGCGCCTCCAGCGTGCGCCTGCCCAAGCTGGCCGACGCGCACGACGCATCGGTACTGGCCCCGGCGGAGGTGGAATTATGAGCGAGCCACGCTACGCCATCGGCATCGACCTTGGCACCACCCACAGCGCCCTGTCCTACGTCGACCTGCTCGCCAGCGACGGCGAGAAGACCGCGCACGACGTGCTGGCCATTCCCCAGCTGACCGCGCCCGGCACCGTCGAGGACCTGGCCCTGCTGCCGTCCTTCCTCTACCTGCCGCACGCCGAGGAACTGGCGCCCGGCGAACTGACCCTGCCCTGGCCGCAAAGCGAGGCGGAGCAAAGCGCCGTGGCCGGCGAGATGGCGCGCAGCCGTGGCGCCACCACGCCGATCCGCCTGGTCTCGAGCGCCAAGAGCTGGCTGTGCCACGCCGGCGTCGACCGCCGCGCCGCCATCCTGCCCAACGACGCGCCGGAGGAAGTGAGCCGCGTCTCGCCGCTGGCCGCCTCGACGCGCTATCTGGCGCACCTGCGCCAGGCCTGGGACAAGGCCCACCCCGAGGCGCCGTTCGCCGAGCAGGCCGTCACCGTGACCATTCCGGCGTCCTTCGATCCGGGCGCGCGCGAGCTGACCGCCGAGGCCGCCCGCGCCGCCGGCTACGAGACGCTGACCCTGCTGGAGGAGCCGCAGGCGGCGCTGTACAGCTGGATCCAGGGCAGCGACGGCCGCTGGCGCAAAGAGGTCAAGCCGGGCGACATCATCCTGGTGGTCGACGTCGGCGGCGGCACCAGCGACTTTTCGCTGATCGCCGTGCTGGAACGCGACGGCGTGCTGGAACCGCACCGCGTCGCCGTGGGCGACCACATCCTGCTGGGCGGCGACAATATGGACCTGGCGCTGGCCCACCTGGTGGCGCGCAAGGTCGCCGCCGGCGGCAACCAGCTCGACGCCTGGCAGATGCGCGCGCTGACCTACGGCTGCCGCTCGGCCAAGGAGGCCCTGCTGGCCGACGCCAGCGTCGACACCTGGCCCATCGTCGTGCCGAGCCGTGGCTCGAAGCTGATCGGCGGCTCGATCCGCACCGAACTGACCCGCGACGAGGTCAGCACCTTCATCCTCGACGGCTTCTTCCCCGCCGTCGACGCGGCGGCGCGGCCGGCCGTGCGCACCCGCGCCGGCCTGACCCAGCTCGGCCTGCCCTACGCGCAGGACGCCGGCATCACGCGCCACCTGGCCGCCTTCCTGGCGCGCCAGCTGGGCGCCACCGCCGAGCTGGAAGGCTTCGCCGGGCGCGCCGCGCCGGACGCCACCTTCCTGCATCCGACCGCCGTGCTGTTCAACGGCGGCGTGTTCAAGTCGGCGCTGCTGGCCGAGCGCGTGATGGGCACCATCAACGACTGGCTGTACCTGGAGGGCGCCGAGCCGGCGCGCATGCTGGGCGGCGCCGACCTCGACCTGGCGGTGGCGCGCGGCGCGGCCTACTACAGCTACGTGCGGCGCGGCAGCGGCGTGCGCATTCGCGGCGGCACGGCGCGCTCCTACTACGTCGCGGTGGAGTCGGCCATGCCGGCCATCCCCGGCATGGAGCCGCCGATCCAGGCGCTGTGCGTGGCGCCGTTCGGCATGGAGGAAGGCGGCGAGATGGAACTGCCGGCGCAGGAGTTCGGCCTGGTGGTCGGCGAGCCGGTGCACTTCCGCTTCTTCGGCTCCTCGGTGCGGCGGCAGGACCAGATCGGCGACCTGCTCGACTTCTGGCAGGCCGACGAGCTGATCGAACTCAACGAGATCCAGGCCACGCTGTCGCCGGAGGGCCGCCAGTCGGGCGACGTGGTGCAGGTCAAGCTGCACGCGCTGGCCACCGACTCCGGCACGCTGGAGCTGCTGGCGGTGGCCAAGGACGGCCAGCGCTGGAAGGTGGAGTTCGACGTGCGCGGCAGCGCCGCAGCGTAAGCATGGCGCACTACCTCGTCAGCATCGACCTGGGCACCACCAACACGGTGCTGGCCTACTCCGCGCCGGGCGCCAAGCCCGGCAAGGAGCAGATCAAACTGTTCGAGATCGAGCAGCTGGTGGCGCCCGGCGAGGTGGCGGCGGGTTCGCTGCTGCCGTCGCTGCGCTACCACCCGGCCGCCGGCGAGCTGGCGCCGGGCGAGCTACAACTGCCGTGGCATCAGGACGACGTGGCCGGCCTGGAACAGGTGGTCATCGGCCGTGCCGCGCGCAAGCTGGGCGGCCAGGTGCCGGGCCGGCTGGTGGCCAGTGCCAAGAGCTGGCTGTCGCATCCCAACGTCGACCGCATGGCGCCGATTCTGCCGTGGGGCGCCGAGGCCGAGGTGGCGCGCGTGTCGCCGGTGGCGGCCAGCGCCAGCTATCTGGCGCACCTGCGCGCGGCGTGGAACACCCGCTTCCCGCAGCAGCCGCTGGAACAACAGCAGATCGTGTTAACCATTCCCGCCTCCTTCGACGAGGGCGCCCGCGCGCTGACGCTGGAGGCGGCGCGGCTGGCCGGCCTGCCGGCGCTGCGCCTGCTGGAGGAGCCGCAGGCGGCCTTCTACGACTGGCTGTTCCGCCACCGCGCCAAACTGGCCGCCGAACTGGCGCAGACCCGCCTGGTGCTGGTGTGCGACGTCGGCGGCGGCACCACCGACTTCAGCCTGATCAAGGTCGAGCTGGTGGACGGCGAACCGCGCATCAGCCGCATCGGCGTCGGCAACCACCTGATCCTCGGTGGCGACAATATGGACCTGGCCTTGGCCCACTTGGTCGAGGCGCGGCTGGCGGCCGGCGATCCGCAGGGCGGCGCACGCTTATCGGCCAGCCGCCTGTCGCAGCTGACCGAGCGCTGCCGCGCCGCCAAGGAACAACTGCTGGCGGCCGACGCGCCGGACAAGGTCAACGTCACCCTGCTCGGCGCCGGCGCGCGCCTGATCGGCGCCAGCCGCTCGGCGGAACTGAGCCGCGACGAGGTCGAGCACCTTGTGGTGGACGGTTTCTTGCCGCAGGTGGACGTGTGGGAGCAGCCCAAACGGGGCCGTGGCGGCATCGTCGAGTTCGGCCTGCCCTACGCCGCCGACGCGGCCATCACGCGCCACCTGGCGGCCTTCCTGCAGCAGCACGCCGGCGCCGCGCGCGAGGCGCTGGGCCTGCCGCCCGGCGCCGCGCCGGTGATCCCGGACACGCTGCTGCTCAACGGCGGCGTGTTCCGCGCCAACGCGCTGGCCAAGCGCCTGGAGGCCGTGCTGGCTACCTGGCGCGGCCAGCCGCTGCGCGTGCTCCACAACGACAACCCGGACGTCGCCGTGGCCCGTGGCGGCGTCGCCTACGCGCTGGGCCAACTGGGCCGGGCGCCGACCATCGGCGGCGGTTCGGCGCGCAGCTACTTCCTGGTGCTCGACGAAGACGCGCACGGCGACCAGCCACGCCGCGCCATCTGCATCCTGCCGCGCGGCAGCGCCGAGGGCCGCGAGATCCTGTTGGCCGAGCGCAGCTTCGCGCTGCGTCTGGGCCGGCCGGTGCGCTTCTACCTGGTCTCCTCGACCAGCCAGGCCGGCGCCGAGCCGCAATTGGGCGAACTGGTCGACCTGAACCAGGGCGACTACCAGCGCCTGCCGACCATCGCCACCGTGCTGCGCGCCGACGGCGACAACACCCGCAAGGAGGTGCCGGTGCAGCTGGCCACGGCGCTCACCGAGGTCGGCACGCTGGAGGTGCATTGCGTCTCCACCGCCGAGGGCGGCGACAAGGCGCAGCGCTGGCTGCTGCAGTTCCAGCTGCGCGAGCACGGCGGCGACGCCGGCGCGGCCGGCCGGGGCGCCGGCGGCGGCCAAGCCGACGACGACAGCGAGCAGGCCAAGCTGCCGCCGCGCTTCGACGAGGCGTTGGAAAAAATCGACCGCATCTTCGGCGGCCGCGCCCAGCAGGTCGAGACGAAGGACGTGCGCCAGTTGCGCGTCCAGCTCGAGGGACTGCTCGGCAGCCGCGACCGCTGGGAAACGCCGATGCTGCGCCAGCTGTTCGACGCCCTGCTGCAACGCGCCAAGGGCCGGCGCCGCTCGGCCGAACACGAGCGCGTTTGGCTCAACCTGGCCGGCTACTGCCTGCGCCCCGGCTTCGGCTACGCCCTAGACGAGTGGCGCATCGAACAGCTGTGGGCCTTGTTCGCACCGGGCGCCCAGCACCCCAAGGACAGCCAGGTGTGCGCCGAGTGGTGGACGCTGTGGCGCCGCGTCTGCGGCGGCCTGGACGCGACGGCGCAACTGCGCCTGCTCGACGACTTCGCCTTCAACGTGCAGGCCGACCTGCAGGAGCGGGCGCGCCGCCCGGCCACGCTGATCGGCGGCAGCGAGGACGACATGCTGCGCCTGGGCGCCTCGCTCGAACGCATCCCCGGCAACTACAAGGCCGAGATCGGCGCGTGGATGCTGAACCAGCTGGAGCAGGCCGCCGGCCCCAAGGCGGACGCCGCTCAGGCCAAGTACCTGTGGGGCCTGGGCCGGGTCGGCGCGCGCCAGCCCTTCCACGGCAGCGCCCACGACGTGGCGCCGGTGGAAACGGTCGAGCAGTGGCTGGCCGCCATTCTGGCGCTGGACTGGAAGAAGGTGGAGCCGGCCGGCTTCGCGGCGGCCCACCTGGCGCGCATGACGGGCGACCGCTCGCGCGACATCAACCCGCAACTGCGCGCCGAGATCGTGCGGCGGCTGGGCGCGGCCGGCGCGCCGGCCAGTTGGTCGGCGATGGTCGGCGAGGTGGTGCAGCTCGACCAGCTGAGCGAAAAGCGCATGCTGGGCGAGGCGCTGCCGCCGGGGCTCAAGCTGATTTCATGAGCCGCCGAGCTTGATCGGCCGATCGGCCCGCACGCTGGCCGGGCCTTTGGCTGGCCGCTAGCTCGGCGTCGCCGGCGCCGCGCGCGGCGGCACATAGCCCTGCTGCTGCGCGACGAATCCGTCGAAGGCGGCGATCAGCGGATCGTAGCGGTGCGGCGCGCCCTCCAACTGGGCCAGCGCGTAGCAGCTCGCCTCCAAGGTCGACAACTGGTCCGGCAGATGCGCCTTGCGGATCAGGTAGTGCGACGGCGGCGTGTCGCGCAGCGGCAGGCGCGGCAGCTGCTGCAACAGCGGATTCAGATACAGCATTTTGCGGCTCTTGCGCCAAGTGCCGTCCAACACCACCAGACGCAGCCGCTGCGGCTCGCCCATCCACTGCGGCTCGAACGGCGGCGGCGCGGGGATGCCGAGCGAACGCTCGTCGGCCGTATCAGGGTAGAGCAGCACGGCGCGGCGGCCGTCGCCCTGCAGCAGCGCGCGCAGGGCCGCCGGATCGAAGGCCTCGCCCACCACCATCGCGCTGCGCTCGAGGCACAGGTTCAGCAGGCGCGCGCTGCCCTTGGCGTTGGCCACCTCCAGCGGATGCTGCAACAGCAGCACGTCGACTTGGTTCGGCAGCGTCGTCACCCAGTGGCAGATGCAGGTTGGCTGCGGCCGTTGGCAGCGCGCGCAAAGAACGCGGCGGGCGCGTGGCGGGTGGTTGGATTCGGCGGCATGGGACATAGGCCGCCATTGTACCGCCGGCCTCCCTGCCGGCCTATCGGGCTGCCGGCCTATCGGGCTGCCGGACTATTGGGCCACGGCGATCAGCTTGGTGGTGTCGAAGCCCAGCGCGGCGGCCTTGGCCAGCAGGCGCTGGCGCGTCGCCTCGTCCATCACAGGACTGCGCGACAGCAGCCAGAAGTAGGAACGGTCCGGCCCGGAGACCAGCGAATAGCGGTAGTTGTCCTGGTCCAGGTCGAACACGATGTAGGAGGCGTAGAACGGGCCGAAGAAGGACACCTTGAGGTGGCCCTGGTCCTTGGCGCCGACGAAGTAGGCCTTGCCGACGGCCTCCTTCCACTTGCCGTTGGCGGCGTCGTAGCCACGGTTGACCACCTTCAGGCCGCCGTCCTCGCGCAGGCTGTATTCGGCGCTGACCTTGCTCAGGCCCTTCTCGAAGGAGTGGTCCATGCGGGCGATTTCGAACCACTTGCCGAGATATTTATCGGCGTTGAAATTGCCGACCGGGTCAATGCCGTCCGGCTTGCCCACGCACCCGCTGAACATCAACACAGCCAGTAACGGCAGCAGCCACTTCTTCATCGTCGCATCCTCGCGTGACGCGGCAAGGCGCCGCAGAATGCATTGTGCCACGCCGGCGGCGAAGACGTAGGCGCTGGCCTCACTCGGCGGCGGGCGGGGCGCCGAGCAGCTCGTCGAACTGGGCGACGGCGGCGGGGTCCTTGAGCACCGCGCGCAACCACAGGTGCAGCGGCAGCTCGCCCCAGTTGGCGGCCTTGTCGGCAAGATAGGCGACCGGGCTATGCGGCTCGGTGCGGCGGAAGAAGTCGGCCACCTGGCGCAGCTGCGCCAGCGCCTGGGCGCGGCTGTGCAGCGGCCCGTCGAACCGTCCGGGGGCCGGCGCCCCGCCCTCGCCTGCCGTCGGTGCGGCGCCATGGACCGCGTCGGCCCTGGCGACCAGCGGCGCGATCGCGTGCAGCGCGCCGCGCAGGGCTTCGCGCGCCACGCTGAAGCCGGGGCCGTCGGCGCCAAGACGCTGGTCCAACACGCGCTCCAGCTGCTCCAGCATGGCCATGCAAAACTCGGCGTCGGCCAACAGCTTGTCGTTGAAGTCGGGCGAATTGCGGCGGCGCTCCGCCTCCAGCTCGGCCAGGGTCAGCTCGACGCTGGCTGGGGCGGCGACGCCCCACGGCTGGCTGGAACCGGCCTCGCCGCCGGCCGAGCGCTGGCGCGCCCGTTCGAAATCGGCCAGGCCGAAGGGCTGGCCCTCGGTCAGCGGCATCTCGCGCACCAGCTGCGGCGTGCGCGACAACAGCCAGCACAGGTTGCCGATGCGCTGCTCGTACTCGCCGTCGTCGGCGGCCGGATGCAGACCGTCCCAGTATTGTTCGCACAGCCCGGCCAGCAGCGCGAAGCCGTCGCCCAGGCCACGGAAGTGGTGGGTCTTGGCGCGCGCCTCGGCCAGCCAGACCGCCAGCCGCAGGTCCTTGCTCTTGGCGGCGATCAGCTTGGCGCAGCGGCTGGCAACCAGTGGCCAGTCGGCCTCCTTCAACGCCACCACCCACTCGCCCTGGTCCAGGCTGGGGTCGTCGTGCTGGCGCGCCCTGGCGATGTCGTCGACCTCGCTGCTGAAGGAGATGTCGTCGCCGCAGGCGTTGGCGACGCTGATGGGAACAAGCAGTTGGGCGATATTGAACATGACGATCCTCCGTGATAGTGAACTAGTGCCGCGCTACTCGATGGCGTAGGTGAACTGGTCCTTGTCGTCCACTCCAACGCGTATCCTGCGGGTCGGCGCGGCGTCGACCATGCGCGCCAGCAGCGCCTCGGCCAGCTGCGGCAGCAGGCTGCCGTTGAGGATGTGGTCGACGTTGCGGGCGCCGGAGTCGACCTCGGTGCAGCGCGCCAGCACCGCCTCCACCAGCGCCTCGTCGTAGCTGAACTCGGCCTGGTGGTTGGCCTGGATGCGCTGGCCGATGCGCTCGAGCTTGAGGGCGATGATCTGCGCCAGCACCGCGTCGACTATCGGGTAGTAGGGCACCACCTTCAGGCGGCCGAGGAAGGCCGGCTTGAAGTGCTTCATCAACTGCGGCCGCAACAGCTGCTCGAGCTCCTCGGCCGACGGCAGCTCGGCCTCCGGCTTGTTCAGGCAGGCCTGCATCAGCGCCGCCGAGCCGGCGTTGGAGGTGGCGATGATGATGGTGTTGCGGAAGTCCACCTCGCGGCCCTCGGCGTCCTCCAGCACGCCCTTGTCGAACACCTGGAAGAACAGCTCGGTCACGTCGGGGTGGGCCTTCTCGATCTCGTCGAGCAGCACCACGCTGTAGGGGTTGCGCCGCACCGCCTCGGTCAGCACGCCGCCCTCGCCGTAGCCGACGTAGCCGGGCGGCGAGCCCTTTAGGCCGGACACGCTGTGCGCCTCCTGGTACTCGCTCATGTTGATGGTGACCATCTTGCGCTCGCCGCCGTACAGCAGGTCGGCCAGCGCCAGCGCCGTCTCGGTCTTGCCGACGCCGGACGGGCCGACGAAGAGGAACACGCCCTTCGGCTTGTCCGGGTCGTCCAGGTTGGCGCGCGAGGTGCGCACCCGCTGCGCCACCGCCTCGATGGCGTGCGGCTGGCCCAGCACGCGCTGGCGCAGCGCCTCCTGCAGCTTGAGCACGCCGCGTATCTCGTCGCGCACCATCTTCCCCAGCGGGATGCCGGTCCAGGCGGAGACGATGGCGGCGACCACGTGGCCGTCCACCTCCAGCGGCAGCATCGGCGCGTCGCCCTGCAGCTGCACCAGCTCCTCGCGCAGCGCGCGCGCCGCCTGCGCCTCGCCGTCCTGCTGCAGCTGGGCGATCTCGGCGGCGATGGCCTTCTCGTGCTCCCAGCGCTCGGCGTGCAGGCCGTGCTCGCACCGGCATTCGTCGCGCGCCTGGCGCAGCTGCGGCAGGCGCCCGTGCTGCGTATGGTGCGTATGGTGCGCTTGGTAGGCGCCGTGCGCGTCGTGCGCGCCGTGGCCGGCCAGGTCGGCGCCGAGCTCGGCCTCCTCACGCTCCAGCGCGGCGATCTCGGCGTCCAGCTGCGCCAGCTTGGCGGCGGCCGCCTCCAGCTGGGCCGGCGCCGCGCTCTGCCCCAGCGCCACCTTGGCGCAGGCCGTGTCGAGCACGCTGACCGCCTTGTCCGGCAGTTGCCGTCCGCTGATGTAGCGCTGCGACAGGCGCACCGCCTCGGTCACCGCCTCGTCGCGCACGCGGATCTTGAAGTGGCGCTCCATCAGCGGCACCATGGCGCGCAGCATGGCGCAGGCCACCTGCGCCGACGGCTCCTCCACCTTGACCACCTGGAAGCGCCGCGCCAGCGCCGCGTCCTTCTCGAAGTACTTCTTGTACTCGCTCCAGGTGGTGGCGGCGATGGTGCGCAGCTCGCCGCGCGCCAGCGCCGGCTTGAGCAGGTTGGCGGCGTCGTTCTGGCCGGCCTGGCCGCCGGCGCCTATCATCGTGTGCGCCTCGTCGATGAACAGGACGATGGCGTGCGGGCTTTTCTTCACCTCGTCGATGACCTGCTTGAGGCGGCTCTCGAACTCGCCCTTGACGCTGGCGCCGGCCTGCAGCATGCCCATGTCGAGCGTGTGGATCTGCACGCCCTGCAGCACCGGCGGCACTGCGCCGGCGGCGATGCGCAGCGCCAGCCCCTCGACCACGGCGGTCTTGCCGACGCCGGCCTCGCCGGTCAGGATGGGGTTGTTCTGGCGCCGCCGCATCAGGATGTCGATGGCCTGGCGGATCTCCGCCTCGCGGCCGATGACCGGATCGAGCCGGCCCTCCAGCGCCAGCCGGCTCAAGTTGCTGGTGAACTGGTCCAGCGCCGGCGTGCGGCTGGCGCCCGGGACGAGCATCTCGCCGACCGCCTCGGCGTCCGGCGCGGCGGCCACCTTCTCCTCCTGCGAGCCGTGGGCGAACTTGTCGAGGTGGTGCTTGAGCTGGTCGAGCGGGAACTTGCCGAACAGGCGGGAGCCGCGCTGCGCCAGCTGGGCCAGGTCCGGCTCGGTCAGCAGCGCCAGCAGCAGGTGGCCGCTGCGGATGTTGTCCGGCTGCGGCGTGGCCAGCGAGGCGATCAACCAGGCGTGCTCGAACAAGGTCGGCAGGTGTTTGGAGAACACCGGCGTGCGGCTGCTGCCGGTCTTGAAGCCGGCCACCTCGCGGCGCAGGTCTGCCTCCAGCGCGCCGGGGCTGATGTCGCACTTGCGGGCGATCTGCACGAAGTCGCAGTGCTCCTGCTCGAGCAGGGCGAGGAAGAGGTGTTCGATGTCGACCTCGTACTGCCCCAGGCCGACGCAGATGCTGGCGGCGCGCGTGGCGGCCAGCCGGGTGGTGTCGTTCAGCTTGCCGATCAGGGTTTTCAGATTGATGCTCATGCTGGTGCTCCGCCTGCGCTAGGGTTGGTCGGATGGCGCGGCCGCTGGCGGGCCGCGCGACGGCAGCGCGGCGCCGGGGCGCCGGCTTGCGCTCTTTCACAACAGGGATGTGGCGGGGACCGCGCGGCGCGGGCGGTGCGGCCGGACCGGCCGCGCCGCCGTCCCGCAGCTGCTCAGATCACGCGGTTGCTGGACAAGTCCCAGCCGCCGGAGGTGTTGCCGCCGGCGCCGCCGGTGATTTTTTGCTGGGTGTACTTCCAGCGCACCTTGGAGAATTTGAAGCCGACCTGCTCGGTCAGGATGTCGCCCTCGTCGACGCTGGGGGAGACCTCGCCGATCAGCACGTTCTCGATCTCGATCTCGAAGTACTTGACCCGCTCGCCCATGGCGTCGGCGCGCATGAACTCGAACTTGGCCTTGGGGATGGTGCGGCCGGCGGCGCAGGTCTGCAGCAGGATCGGCGAGGACAGGTCGGCCAGCTTGGCGATGACGATGTCGCGGTGCTCGCAGCGCTCGGCGGTGTGGCCGCCGCCGGTCGAGGCGGTGGCCGACTTGGGCTGCTCCACGCCCCAGCTGACCGATTTGCATTCGATCCAGTCCTTGTGGCGGTCGTCGGCCGACTCGCCCTTGATGCCGTCGATGAACAGGTAGACGTCGATTGCCATTGCGTGCTCCTCATGTTGGGTTCGATGGGACTTCAGGTGTTGGTCGTCTTCGGCAGCTCCGCGACCAGTCGGAGGGAAACGGACAGCTCGTCGAGCTGGAAGTGCGGCCGCAGGAAGGACACGGCGCGGTACACGCCGGGCCGGCCGGCCACCTCGTGCACCTGCACCGAGGCCTCGCGCAGCGGGAACTGGGCCTTCTGCTCCTGGCTGGCGTTGTCGTCCAACAGCACGTACTTCATCAGCCAGCGGTTGAGGAAATCCTCGACGTTGGCGGCGGCGGTGAAGCTGCCCACCTTGTCGCGCATCATCGCCTTCATGTAGTGGGCGATGCGCGAGACGGCGAAGATGTACTGCAGCTGCGACGACAGCACGGCGTTGGCGTTGGCCGCGTCGGTGTTGTACTTCTTGGCCTTCTGCGCCGACTGCGCGCCGAAGAAGGCGGCGTAGGCGGTGTTCTTGCAGTGCACCAGCGAGATGAAACCGAGGTCGCTGAGCTCCTTCTCGCGGCGGTCGGTGATGGCCACCTCGGTCGGGCACTTCAGCGCCACCTCGCCCTCGTCGGTCTTGAAGGTGTGGGTGGGCAGGTCGTCGACCAGGCCGCCGCCCTCCACGCCGCGGATCGCCGCGCACCAGCCGTAGTCGTCGAAGGCC
The DNA here is from genome assembly GCF_900114705.1 of Rugamonas rubra. Classification (GTDB taxonomy): domain Bacteria; phylum Pseudomonadota; class Gammaproteobacteria; order Burkholderiales; family Burkholderiaceae_D; genus Rugamonas; species Rugamonas rubra. The sequence continues at coordinate 68,499 of NZ_FOTW01000020.1, read as the reverse complement.
TTGGTCAGCTTGGCGCCGAAGGCGTAGGCGGCGTTGCACCACAGGTATTTGTGGTGGTCGCTGCCGTCCACCTCCTCGACGAAGTTGAAGCCCTCGACGGTGGTGCCGTCGACCGGATTGAACGGCAGGCGGCCGAGGAAGCGCGGCAGCGTCAGGCCGACGTAGCGCGCGTCCTCGGACTCGCGGAAGGCCTTCCACTTGGTGTACTCGACGGTGTCGAACACCTTCGACAGGTCGCGCGGCTTGCCCAGGTCGCCGTAGCTCTCCAGGCCGAACAGCTCGGGCGCGGCGGCGCTGACGAAGGGCGCGTGCGCGGCCGCCGCCACGTGCGACATCTGCTCGACGAAATAGATGTCCTCGGGCTGGCGCGAGATCTCGAAGTCGCCCAGCAGCGCCGCGTAGGGCGCGCCGCCGAAGGTGCCGAACTCCTCCTCGTAGACCTTCTTGAACATGCTGCTCTGGTCGAATTCCAGCGCGCTCTGGAAGTCCTTCACCAGCTCGCGCTTGGTGGCGTTGAGCATGCGGATCTTCAGGCCCGGGCCGGTGGCCGAGTTGCGCACCAGGTAGTGCAGGCCGGTCCAGCTCTGCTCGAGCTTCTGGAAGGCCGGCGCGTGCATGATGGCGCTCAGTTGGCTCGAGATCAGGCCGTCCAACTCGGCGACGCGCGCGTCCAGCGTCGCCGACAGGTTGTGCGACACCACCACCGTGCCCTGCAGCACCTGGCTGACCAGCTCGGAGATGAGGTCCTTGGCGCGCGCGTGCTCGACGCTGGACTTGGCGATCTTGCTTTGCTCGACGATCTGGTCGAGCAGGTTGGCCGGCGCCGCTTCCGCCGTGGCGGCGGCCGCCGCGGCCTGCGCTGGGTTCAATTGGGCGGACATGTCATTCCTCCTGCGCCGGCGGGTTGGATTTCAGCTGGGCCAGCTGCTCGGTGTTGTTGAGCACGTCGGTGAGGATGTCCTCCAGCTTGTCGTTGCCGGCCAGCTTGTTGCGCAGGTCGGCCAGCTTGGTGCGCGCCTCGAGCAGCTTGGACAGCGGCGCCACCTGGCGCACCACCGACTCGGGGCGGAAGTCGTCCATGGCGCGGAAGTGCAGGTCGACGGCGAACTCGCCGCCCTCCCCGCTGAGCTGGTTGGGCACCAGGAAGCGCGCCGCCGGCGCCACGCCGCCCAGCACCTCGTCGAAGTTGTCGCTGTCGATGTTGACGAACTTGCGCTCCTTCAGGCGCTTCTGCTCCACGTCCGGGTTGGCGCCGAAGTCGCCCACCACGCCGACCACGAAGGGCAGCTCCTTGTTCTCCATCGCGTCGCCGATCTCCACGTCATAGGTCATCTGCACCCGTGGCGGACGCACCTTGGTCAGGCGCTTTTGCACACTGTCTCCGTTTGCCATAGCTACTCCATCAAGAAAGGACGGGGAAGGCGCTCACTTGAGGGCGCCGAAGGGATCGCTGCTGTTGGACTGGTTGGAGGGCTTGGCCGAATGCGCCGGCGCCGGCGCGGCGCCGGCCGGCCGCTTCGCCGGCGCGGCGGCGCGGCGCGGCGCGGCGGCCGACGGCACCAGCACGTCCTCGCCCAGGCTCGAGCGCAGCAGCTTGGCCAGGTCCTGCGCCTCCGAGCGCAGCGAGCCGTTCAGGTTGTTCTGCTGGCTCAGGTCGGCCAGCGCCTTGGTCGACAGGCGCAGGCCGCTGACGGCGACGATGCTGTTGCCCAGCTTGTCGTTGGGATCGCGCTGCAGCGCCTCGAGCGCGTGCATGATGGCCTCGCCGTAGCTGGCGCGGTCGAACTTGAGCTGGGCCAGGTGCAGCCACGGCGTCTTGTCGGCGGGATAGGTGGTGGCGGCGCTTTTCAGAATGCTCTGCGCGCGCTCGCCCTGGCCGGCGGCGACGGCGTTGTCGGCGTCGGCCAGGGCGCGCTCCAGCGTCGAGGCGGACAGCTTGTCGCTGCGGGTCTGCTCGCCGTCCGTCGCGCAGGCGGACAGCAGCAGCGCGCAGGCGAGGCAGGGGAGGATGGCGGATGGCTTCATTGTGGGCTGCTCCTTGGTCTACATGGATGGTTCGAGCTCGGACGGCTGGAGGCCATTATTGGAGCAAGCCCGGCGGCGCCGGTTGCGCTGTCTCAAGGGACGAGGCCGCTACCCCGCGGACGTTGCCTATCATCAACACTTGCAAGCCGGTAGACAGCGGCCATCGGCGCCCGGCTTGAGGCGGAGCAAGGCCGGCCCCGCCGCGCCGGCTTTTAATGCAGGGATCGCCTGGAGAAAACATGAAGCGCGCCCTCCCCCCCCTGATCGTCGCGGCCGGCCTGTCGGCCCTGGCCGGTTGCGCCGCCGCCGGCGGCACGCTGGCCAGCGCCGCGCTGGAGATGGTCGGCATCCGCCGCCCGCCCGAGCTGCCCGAGGCGCAGAAGCCGCCGCGCAAGGTGGCCATCCGCCTGCACGCCGGCGCCAACCTGAACGCCGACGCCGACGGCCGTCCGCTGGCCCTGGTGGCGCGCATCTACAAGCTGCGCCAGGGCGCCGCCTTCGAGCGCGTCGCCTACCAGGGCTTCCTCAACGCCCACACCGAGCGCGAGCTGCTGGGCAACGACCTGCTCGAGGTCAAGGAGGTGCTGCTGATCCCCGGCCAGCGCTACGAGGTGGTTGAGCAGGTCACGCGCGAGGCCCAGGTGATCGGCCTGGTGGCGCTGTTCCGCGCCCCGGCCGAGCAGCGCTGGCGCCTGGCCTTCGCCGCCAGCGAGGCCGAACAGTCCGGCATCACCGTCGGCATGCACGCCTGCGCGCTGAGCATGGGCGCCGGCGCGCCGGCGCTGGCCGGCGCCGCCGGCAAGCCGCTGGCGGCGGTGCGCTGCCGCTGAGCGAAAGTTCATTCCAAGGAGGGAGCATGAGCAATCCGTTGAAAGTATTGTGGGGCGCCGCCGATTACTTGCGTGCTCAACAATTCCAGCAGCAGGACCTGTACCACGAGTCGCGCCTGCGCCAGACCGCCCACGCGCTAAACCCGTTCCTGTGGGGCGTGCAGCGGGTGGAGTGGAATCTGGACTCGCTCGCGGCCAACAAGCTGGAGGCGACGGCGCTGTCGGCGTTTTTCCGCAGCGGCGACTTCGCCGACGCGCCGAACAGCGAGCCCTTGCCGCCGCCGATCGATCTGGCCGCCCTGCCCTCGGAGGTGCAGGAGATCACCTACCACGCCGCCCTGCCGATGCTCAACATCGACGGCGACAACGTCGCCGTGGCGGGCCAGCAGCACGGCGGCGCGCGCTTCAGCCAAGTGGGACGGGCCACCTCGGACTTGTTCACCGAGGGCGAGGTCGAGCAGATCCGCTACCTGAGGAAAACCATGCGCTTGGTGTCCGACCGCGAGCCGCTCGGCGCCTACGACAGCTTTCCGATCATCAAGCTGCGCCGCACGGTGACGGGCGGCTTCGAGCTGGACCCGAGCTTCGTCCCGCCCAGCGTGGCGGTGCACAGCGCGCCCCAGTTGGCAGCGCAGCTGAAACAATTGATGGAAGCGCTGCAAGCCAAGGTCAACGCGCTGCTGGGAAACATGCGCGAACCGAGCCGCAATGTGATCGAATTCCGCTCCGGCGACGTCTCCTCGTTCTGGCTGTTGCACACCGCCAGCACCGCCGCCGCCACCTTGACGCACTACATGCACCACCCGGAGCTGCATCCCGAGCGCCTGTTCGAAGCGCTGCTGGGGTTGGCGGGCGCCCTGATGACCTACTCCAAGAGCTACACGCTGAGCGACCTGCCCAAGTACCAGCACAACGATCTCGGCCGCTGCTTTGGACAGCTGGACACGATCATCCGCGAGCTGCTCACCACGGTGATCTCCACCAAATGCTTTTCCATCGCGCTGGAGGAAACCAAGCCCTACTACTACGGCGGCAGGCTCGACTCCGGCAAGATCGACCACGCCACCACGCTCTACCTGGCCGTCAGCGCCGCGTTGCCCGCGCTCGAGCTGGTCGATACGGTGCCCCGACACATCAAGTTGGGCGGACCGGACGACCTCGAAAGATGCGTGTTGTCGTCCCTGTCGGGCATCAAGCTGGTGCACGCGGCGCGCGTGCCGGCCGCCATCCCCGTGCAGCCGGACACCTACTACTTCGCGCTCGACAACAAGAGCGTGCTCTATGAACAGATGTTGAAGGCACAGGCGATCTCGCTCTATATTCCGGACGGCATCGACGACCTACAAATCGAACTGATCGCGGTGACCGCATGACTTCCCATACCGAACGGCGCACCAACCCCACCTTGCTGGGCGGCCAGCGCCGGCAGACCCGCGACACGCGCCTGGACAGCGGCCATCCGCCAACGCTGGTCGACCTGATGCACGAAGGCTTCTACGCGCTGTTCCTGGTGCTGAACGGCGCCACCGCGCTCTCCGACTCTGAAGGCGATGGCGATGGCGATGGAGACGCCGAGGCAGACGCCGCCACCAGCAGCAAGGCGCTTGCCGCCGACGGCGCAGCCAGCGTCGCCGAGCGGGCCGCCAAGCCCGGTTCAGCAATACGAGTCGGGGCGCGCAAGTCGCGCAAGCGCAGCCCCTTCGTACACAATATCGTCTCCTTCCTGGCCGACTTCGACCGCGAGGCGCGCAAGCTACAGATTCCCGGCGAGGATATCGACGCCGCCAAATTCGCCTTCTGTGCGACCTTCGACGAGTTCATGCTGAACTCCAGCGTCAGCCTGCGCGAGGCGTGCGAGAGCCAGCCACTGCAATTGAAAGTGTTCCGCGATCAACATGCCGGCGAATACTTCTTCGAACAGCTGGAGACGCTGCGCAGCAAGGGCGGCATGCGCCTGCAGGCGCTGGAGGTATTCCACATGTGCCTGTTGCTGGGATTCCACGGCCGCTTTACGGAAGACACCATCGACAAGCTCGCCTACATCACCGCCCGCGTGGGCGACGAGATCGTCCACATCAAGGGCAAGAGTCGCGGCTTCGCGCCGCAGGCCGAGCGGCCCGACCAGATCGTCAACAAGCTGCGCAGCGACTTGCCGCTGTGGGCCTTGTCGGCGGTGTTCGCATTGATTGGATTGGGCGCCTACGCCGGCCTGGAGTCCTCGCTGAGGCACTCGACGCAGGACAGCCTGGCGGGGTATACGGACCTGGTCAAGCTGGCGCCGCCGCCGGCGAATGTGACGATTACCTTGCCTTGATTGCGATTCTCGATGGGATTTGTTATAGAGCGACAATGTCGTCTACGGGACGAATTCCGTTCGCCGTCCCGGTAGTTGTTCTAATTGAAACCAGTGGCCCAGTCACACACCTCAAACGAGGCGCTGCTGCCCTGCCTAATTCATGCCAAGAACTAGCTTCCGCAACTGCAACGCCGCATGAATTATTGGACCACCGAACCTATCCGACGCTACATCACGACTCGCGCCCCCTCCAAATGAAATACCAGTTTCAGAGAGGAAATTGATCAATATATTCCCCGGGGGCGGCGGGCCTGGAACATCAGTAGGATGTGACGTAGTCTGCAAAATGGCACGATCTGCCGCATCACGCAATTGTCGGTAGACAGACTCCGCATGCCCGGAAATAGCGAACTCTAATAGGTTGTTATCTTTGCCACTAAACCAGCCCCCTTGTAGATCCGAATAAACCGCGAGCGCGTCGACCCCGGAATTTGTGCCAAACTCTATCACAATTCCATTATATTTCTTATCGCTTGCACCGGGAATCTTGCAGTTCTCTTTTCTAAATAAGTATAATAATTGAATTTTTTCTTGTGCATTTTCAGTCGCATTGAATGCAGCGCTCAATCGTTCGCAAATAGTATTTCCGGCGACACCGTCATTCAGTGAGGATTCTTCCAGCATAAAATCCTCGAGACTGGATCTACAGAGGAGACGTTCACGTAAATTTATTTTGACGATATTTTTTTTCATTTCATTCTCAAGAAACATTTTCAATAATTGAATTTTTTTCACTTATAGAAACAAAATACTAATTTGTTAATTCTATTTACGTAGCATAAGACACTCTATTTAGCATCGTATCTTTTGGCAACCGTTACAACTTATTGTTGAAAATTCTGACATTTCATCATTAATTCAAAAATCACTTAATTCCACGATCACTATATTTTATAGTTTTGTCAATCTCTACTTGAAACCAAAGATGAGCAATGTTAAATATTTCACTTCTTCAAAGTCGATACGGAAAATTGAAATCACAACTGCCATATAATATTACTCAATCTATATCTTAAACATAACTCTATAATTTACCGTAATTTTTATTCAAAAATAGCGCTGCATCAGATCTCAATATTCGATCACTATGTAGCAATCGAAGTTTTTGATGTTTTCAATAACTACTATCTTCCCCCATTTATGGCGAAATCCGACTTCTGGAAGAAATACAATATTTGGCGCTATATTCTCAATTTTTGATAGCAGTTTTAAAAAAAAACGTTTCATCGCACCGAGAGGATCTTGCCCCGACTCAATACCAGCACTGCCTATACCACTACAACCACAACTATCATCTAATCTTAATTCTATTTTCTTAATTATTGAGTCTTGAAATACAATGGAAATAGAAAATATTAATCCAAATATTACAAGCGGAGTCTCAATGTGGCAGAAAGACATCCTCTTCCTTCTTAAAAAATCTGATAATTCAATGGAATCAATTAATAGCACATCCTTCTCAGTCATGCCTTTCCAAAAAATAGCATTGCCGCCCTCAAAAATTCCTCCTGTATCTATATCTATATTCATGCTTACCTCAATAAAATAATGTTTCCCGGCGTAAGTCCATTTTTCTGATTCTCTGGTATGAAAAACTGATGGCCACCGCCTGAGCCATATTGCCCATTTCCAGCTGTTATGCCAGTTGCAACACAAATATCGCGATTTACAATAAATTTCCTAACCTGATTTCTTGGGGCGTATGCGCCCGGAACCGTTAACGAACTCTTGACTTGTAGGAGGGCTGTAATTTTATCTGTCTTCCAATTCGCTGAGGCCAGTGATTTTCCATTTGTGAAATACGATGGTGTGGTCAGTTGCTTGGCATGCGTAAGTGCATAGAAAACAGTTCCTTTTTTTACGACTTTATTTTTGTATTTATCTATTCCTGGATAATCACCTTCGCCTTGCCATGCCCTTGCCTCAGCAGATGGATTGATGCCGTCACATGGATCGCATGCTGAGTTCCTATTGCACTTATTTCTTAATCCTAAAGGATCAATCCAGCCTGTGGGGTTCAGCGCATAAGAATAGCCGTTCACGCCCCCGAGCAACCCGATTGGATCTTGGGTAAGGTAGCGCCCTGCTTCCGGGTCATAGTACCGATAGCGGTTGTAGTGCAGCCCCGTTTCGGCATCCGCATACTGCCCTTGGAATCGCAGCTGTTGCTCGATCCCATGATTTTTCTCCTCGAAAACCCTGCCCCAGGCCTTGTACTTCGCGCTCCAGACCGTACGGCCTTGCGCGTCGAACATCTCGCGCGGCGTGCCCAGGTGGTCGCAGCTGTACAAATCGATGCGGTCCCGTGGCGCCGCGTCGTTGGCGGCCGCTTCGAGCTGTCGCCGGGCGGCCAGGTGCAGCTCCTCGGCGGCGGCCTCCGCCGTTGCCGTCGCCGCCTGTTTCTCCTTGTCGCCGTTGACGCTCGGCAGATGCCACGAGGCGATGCGCGCTAGATGGAAGGCCGCGCTCCCGCCGGCGCCGGGTGCAAGGGCCTCGGCCCGCGCCGCGTCCTCGTCCAGGGCGAAGCCGCCGGCCGACGCGATCCGTGCCAGCGGCACGAAGCTGTCCGGTTCGTACAAGTATGTGACCGTGTCGTCTTGCCGTAGTTCCTGCACCATCGCATCGCCGTCCCAGACGAACAGCGCCACGTGGTGGGTGGTTTTGGCGGCCGGTTCGGTGTCGCGCTCCTGCTTATCGCTCCAACGCTCCTCGGTCACCCGCTTGGCGATGCGGCGCGAGAAGGCGTCATAAATATACTGCGCGCTATGCCGCGAGTGGTAGCCGGTTTTGACCGCGCGGGTCAGCCTGTTCTCGGCGTCGTAGCTCAGTTCAAGCTCTGTCGCCCCATAGATGCTCCCGGCTTGGCCGAAGCTCTTCCTGACCGTATTGCCCTGCCCGTCGTACTCGTAGCTGGTGTCCCGATATCGCTTGAGCAGGTTGTGGGTGACGGGCGCCATCGGCGCAGGCGGCGGCTGCTGTTGCCAGGCGGAAGTCTGCCGCTCCCATGCGCTGCGCTCCGGCCCCGGATCGAGCAGGTTGCCGGCCGGATCGAAGGCGAAGACCTCGTCCAGGTCGCGCTGTCCCGCCGAGAGCAGTTGCCCCAGCGGATCGTAGGTGTAGGTGAAGGTGCCCAGGGTCTCGTCGCGGCTGTGCCAGCCGTGGCGCATCTGCGTCAGGTTGCCGGCGCGGTCGTACTCGAAGCGGCGTTCGCGCAGGGCGTACACGTCGGAGGCCACGGGACCCATGCGCAGCGTCATTTCGACCAGCCTCGACTGGGGATCGTAGCCGCGGCGGCCGTCCATCCGCTGCTTGCCGGTGCCCAGTTTCCGTCGCTTCTCCCGGTGCAGCCGGTCGCGCTCCACATCGATGACGGAGGTGCCCTGCCACAGCACGCCGTGCCAGTGGCCCGACCCGTAGCGCTGCGTGTCGACTTGGCGGCCGTTGGGCAGCACGGTTTGGACCCGGTTGCCGAGTTCGTCGTAGACGTGCGTCGTGGCGAACACGTGGTCGGCGACGCGCTCGGCGGCGGCCCCCACGTCGACGGCCACCGTGTCGGCGACCGGTGTCGAATAGTAGGCGCCGCGCTCCTCCAGCAGTTGCCCCAGCGCGTCGTAGCGGTAGCGCTGTTCGGCGTGCGGCGCCGTCACGGCGACCAGCCGGCCCAGCGCGTCGTAGGCGTAGCGCACCGGGCCGTCGGCGGTGACCTTCACCAGCAGCTGGCCGAGGCCGTCGCGCAGCAGCTCGGTGCGCTGGCCGGCGCTGTCGGCCGCCGACAGTTGGCCGGCGCGGTCGTAGGTGTAGCTGGTGGTCTTGCCGTCGAAGCCGGTCTCGGCCGTCAGCCAGCCCTCCTCGTGGTAGGCGAAGCGGTAGCTGTCGCCGTTGGCGTTGACCAGCTCGACCAGTTGCAACGCCAGGTCGTAGCCGTAGCGCAGCGTTCCGCCCAGGGCGTCGACGCGCTCGACGGGCATGCCGTGGCCGTTGTAGGCGTAGCGCGTGCGGGCGCCGTTGGCGTCGGTGTGGGCGAGCAGCTTGCCTTCGATGTCGTAGGCGAAGTGTTCCTGCGTGCCGTCCTCGCGGGTCAGCGTTTGCAGCCGGCCCAGCCGGTCGTACTGGTAGCCCACCTCGTTGCCTAGCGCGTCGGTGACGGCGCCCAGGCGGTTGTTGGCGTCGTAGTTGTAGCGGGTCTCGTAGCCGGAGCAGTCGGTGTGGCTGGACAGGCGCCCGGCGCGGTCATAGCTGAAAGTCTTGCTGCCACCCTTGGCGTCGGTCAGTTGGGCCAGCCGGCCGCGCTGGTCGTAGCTGTAGCGGGTGGTGTGCCCCAGCGCGTCGGTGGTCGACAGCAGGCGGCCCTGCGCGTCGTAGCTGTGCCGGGTGGTGTTGCCCAGCGCGTCGACGACGGCGACGGGCTGGTTGCCGGCGTCGTAGTCTATTGTGCTGCGGTCGCCGCGCGCGTCGGTCACCGTGGTGACGTTGCCGGCGGCGTCGTAGGCGTAGCGCGAGGTGTTGCCGGCGCCGTCGACCTCGGCCAGCAGCATGCCGTCGCGGTCCCATTCGCGCCGGCCGAGCGACTTGGCGGCGCCGGTGGCGGCGTTGACGCGGCGCACCTCGGTGGCCAGCCAGTTGGCGTCGAAGCGGTAGTCGAGGACGCCGCCGTTGGCCTCGACGACGCGGCTGGTGTCGGCGTCGAGGTAGGCGATCTGGACCTGGTCGCGGCCGTCGGCGGTGGTGGTGGCGACGGCGCGCGCGCGGTGGCTGTTGTCCAAGGTGATCGGGAACTGCTCCAGCAGGCTTGGCTCGTCGAGCGGGTTGCCGCTCCAGCGTTCCAGCAGGGCTTGTTGGCTGGTCCAGCGCAGGCCGTGGGCGAAGCCGGAGTAGCTTGTGTAGCGGGTCAGCAGGTGGTGGCGGTACTCGTAGTGCCGGCTGGCCCCGGTCACGTCGGTCTGGCGCGCCAGGTTGTGCCGTTGGGGCGGCGTTGTCGCGGTTGCGGTTGCCGTTGCCGTTGCGGTCGCTGCCGCGCCGGCCGGGGTGTCGCCGTCCTCGACCTCGTAGTGGTACCGGACGTGGCGGATGCGCGTGCCGTCGGCGCGCACCTCCTCGACCCGGCCGATGCGCGGCGGCCGCGCCCGCTCGGCCTCCACGGCCTTCGCCGACGCGGGCTGGCGGCCCGGCATCGCCGCGCGCATGGCCTCGACGACGTGGCCGTCGTCGACGCGCACGCGCAGCAGCACGGTGCCCGGTTCGGCGTCGGCGATGTGCTCGACGCTGAAGCCGCGCCCGTCGCGGCCGGCGCTGCGGCGCAGCAGGTAGCGCTCGACCGGCAGCGGCGCGGAAGCGGGCCGCATCGCGTTGACGCCCTGGTAGCCGTGCGGCAGCCAGCCGTCGGCGCCGCGCGCGAAGGTGTCGACGCTGCCGTCGCGCCAGGTGAGGGTGAACTCGGTGGCGCTGGCGCGGGCCACGACGAAGCCTTCCTTGCGGTTGTCGTGCGGCTGGCCGATGGCGACGGCCGGCAGGCGCAGCGCACGGCCGGCCTCGTCGTGGTAGACGACGCCGGCGGCGCAGACGGACAGGCTGGTGGTGAACGGCGTCGACCAGCGCGCGCCCAGCAGGCCCCAGTCCTGCGTCGCCGCGCTGGAGCGGTAGCAGCGCGTCCACACCAGCGGCTCGGCGCCCTCCAGCACGAAGTCGGCCTGGTGCAGGATTTCCTCGCCGGTGCCGAAGTGCACCGGGTGCCTGCTGCGCACCTTTTTCTTGCCGGGCGCGGCGTTCTTCGGGCAACAGTCGGACGGCGGATCGGACTTCTCGTCCTTTTTCTTGGTGGTCTTGCCGCCGTCGCGCTTGTCCGGCGGGCGCGGCGGCGGCGGCTTGTTGGATTTCTTGCCGGGGGCGGGTTTGTCCTTAAATAGTTTGCCCAGCGATGGGAATTTTTTCTTCAGCCATCCACCCGCCGCGCCTAGTCTGCTGAACACGGCTGCTTCGGCCAAATTGGTGCCGATGTCGATCGCGCTGGACACGACATCCGGAGCCTTGCCGGTCAGAATAAAATCGGCGCCCCTGTCCAATACCGTCGCAATGGTGTCGGTCGCCGCTCCCGCTCCCGTCGTGATGCCGCCGACGGCCGCACCGGTGGCGGCCGTCGCCTCCATCGCGGCCGCGACGGGAGCGCCGACACCTGTTGCTGCCACAACCACGCCAGCCCCCCCGATCACCGCGCTGCTAGTAAGTATGTCGCCCCCCAGCGCCATCGTGTCCGCCCCGGACTTGTGCAGCTTCGCCGACACCTTGTCCTTGTACGCCTGCGCGGCGGGTGTCAAGCCGGCCCGCGCGTCGGCCGTCAGCTCGCCGAGCTTCTCCTCCACCATGGCGTTGATCTGTTGCAGCCGGCTGCGCGGCAGCTCGCCGCCCCGTTCATAGATCTTGCCGATGGTGTTCCTGTCGTTCATCCACACCTCGCGCCCCACCTGCACGAGGTAGCTGCCGTTGGCGCGGTAGCTGCTGCTGGCGGTCTTGGTCTCGACCCGCTTGCCGGTGGTGCCGCTCTTGATGCCGCCGGCGGTGCCCGGCTCGTCGCCCTTGACGGTGGGAATGTAGCTGCGCTGGTGCAAGATCACCGGCTCGCTTTGCGACTTGACGTTGGGCGAGGCGCCGACGGCGTCAGCGAACTCGCCGATGATGGAATAGGGAATCGGCGGCGTGCTCGGCCCGATCGGCGTCTTGCAAATATCCGGGATCAGGCTGACGCAATAGAAGCGTTTGGACTTGGTGACGGTTTCGTTGGCCATGGCGGATCACCGGGCGGCGGGCGCGGCTGCTGTGCCGTCCCCGCCCCATTGGTGCCGCACCAGCATGTCGAGCCGTTCGATCTGCGCCGCCTCGGTGATGTGCATCAGTCTGGCGGCGACGATCCCGAGCTCGCTCGGCAGGTTGCCGCGCCAAACCAGCTCGAGCCGGGCGCCGTCCGGCTTGAGGCAGACGGTGTCGAGGTCGAGCCGCAGCGTGATCAATTCCTTGTTCCCGTTGGCGGCGAGGACGAGCAGTTCCTGCCGGGGCAGGACGAGACGCAGCATGGTGTTGCCGACCTCGTCGATCCAGGCGAACGGCGCGTCGTGACGACACACGTTGGTGAGCGCGATCCGCGCCTGGCCGCGTAGGTAATCGCACTGCTGGTCGCGCGGGGCGCAATTCCAATAGCCGAAATCGAACTCGGCCGGCAGGTTGCGGATCTCGTTCACCGCCCGATGCGCCTTCTCCTCGATTTTCCCGATCAACGTCCGGCGCGGCAGCCAGGCGCGGCCGATGGCGCCGAAGCCTGCCGGCTCGGGCAACGGCGCGCCCTTGGCGGAGGCCATGAACTGTTTGGCCGAGCAGGGACTGTCGCGGCGGGTGATCTGCGCGGCGTCCACCGAGCTGGCCTGGCTGGCGGCGAGGAACCATTGCCGGGTGAATCCCCGGCCGACCGGATTGGAATCGCAGGCCTCGTGGGCGATGGCGTCGCCGGGCTGCAGCGGCTTGGCCGAGTCGGGTAGCCGATATTTCTTCTCGACCCTGGCGGCGGCCGGATCGTCCCGGTTGATGCGGCACTGGCCGCCCTCGGCGTACTCGTAGCGCAGGGGCAGTTGCGTCAGGCGGCCGGGCAGGCTTAAAGTCCAGGTCCCCAGCGAGGCCAGGCCCAGCGTCGCCAGGCGGATGGGCAGGCCCAGCAGGCGCGTCAACACGCCGCGTTTCTGGAACTGCCGCCCGCCGCTGACGACCAACACCTTGTCGACCAGCCGCTTGGCCTTGGTGCCGGCGGTCTCGACGGCCAGCCGCACGGGAAACGCATCCACTGCGACACCTTTCGGGGCGTAGGCGCTGCCGACGACGATCACGTCGCAGCGCGGCTTGTGCGGCGCCAGGTCGCTTTCCTCCAGCACGCTCGCGGCCGGGTTGTCGTCGACGTGGCGGTCCGTCGTGTTCAGCTCGGCCGGCGCGGCGAGTTCCGTCAGGCTGGCCCAGCGCTGCGCGTCGCAGGGACCGAGGGCGTAGCCTATCTTGGCGACGAAGACATGGAAGGCGCCGCCGTGCTGGTCGACGATGTCGAACTGCACGGCCGAATAGGGCGTGCGGTTGTCGAACGCCAACCCGGCAACGGCAAGGTCCGCCGCATCGGGCGCGGCGGGTCGGGCCGGCGCGTCCGGCGTCGCATCTGGATTGTTGTCGGCCATGGTCAGCCCGGATTGTTGTCAACGTCGTCGCCGTGGACCTCGACCTTCTTGCGGCCCTTGATCAGGATTTCGTCGGCCATGATCTCGATTCTCGTTGGCGTGATGGTCAGCACGGAGCTGCCCACCGTGATGGTGTGCTCCTCGGTGGCGGTCAAGGAGCTGCGCTCGCCGACGATGACCGTCTTCGACAAGGCCACCTCCTCGGTCTGCGCCATCGCGACCGAGGTGTTCATCGCGCCGAGCACGGTGGTTTGATACACCGCGCCAACGAACAGCGACTTGCCCAGGCCGATGGTCTCCTCCTTGGTCAGCGCCACCCGCTCCGATTTGTGCCGGCCTATCGTCACGCTTTCGCTGTGGCCGACCGTCTCGCTGCGGTTCTCGCCGATGTCGATCTCCTCGTCGTGGTCGACCCGCTCGCCGCGCTTGCCGTGCACGGTGATCTTCTCGTCGTTGCCGACGGTCTCGGTGCGGTCGTGCTTGACCTCCACCGTTTCGTCGTGCCCCACCGTCTTGCGGCGGTCGTTGCCGACCGTGTGCGACTCGTTGCGCTCGACCTCGCCGCGCAGGTCCCGCTCGGCGTGCAGCCAGACCTCCTCGGCGCCCTTCCTGTCCTCGAAGCGCAGCGCGTTGGCCGTCTCGCGGTTGCCGCCCCGGGTCGAGCGCGTCAGGATGCCGCTCTGCGTCTTGTTCGCCGGCAGTTCCCAGGGCGGCATGTTGCTGTCGTTGTAGGCGCTGCCGATGATCATCGGCCGGTCGCAGTTGCCGTCGATGAACATCACGATGACCTCCTGGCCGATGCGCGGAATATGCATCTGGCCGTAGCGCGCCCCTGCCCAACCGGTCATCACGCGCACCATCGGCGAACTGGCCTGGTCCGACTTGCCCTTGCGGTCCCATTGGAAGCGGACGCGGACCCGGCCGAATTCGTCGGTGTAAATTTCCTCGCCTTGGGGGCCGACCACCCTGGCCGACTGGATGCCGTGGATGCGCACGTCGCGGCTGTTGAAGCCGCGCTGCGGACGCCAAGGGGTGTTCTTGCGCAGGCAGGTGAAGGTGTTCTGGTAGTGCGAGGCGGCGCCCTTGCCGTCCTGGTAGTTGTTGCTGGCGCGGTGGAGCACCGAGAGGATCAGGTATTCCCGCTCGGACACGTTGTCGCCGCAGGGCTCGCCGGGCCCGACCGGCTTGTAGCCGCCGCTGAAGTGGCCGGCCAGCTTGAACGAGCGGCGCGGTTCGGCGCGGCGGTCGTTGCTGCCGGCGGCGAAGTCCTGGCCCAGGGCGTCGATCGCCTCCATGCGCCGCTGCGCCGCCGCCTCGCCGTCCTGGTAGTTCTTGAAGCCATAGCCGCCGGTGTCCTCGTACACCTCGTAGGAGGCGACGTCGCCCTGGCGGTTCATCGAGTCGCGCTCGGGCCGCTCGCTGCCGGCGATCTTGAAGTTGTAGCTGTTGAGCGTCACCCGGCCCTGGCCGACCCGCCGCGCCGGGCTCCACTGGCTCACGCCGTCGTCCTCCAGCGCGCCGGCCTGGCTCTGGAAGTCCATCACGCCGTCGCCGTCGATGGGGTCGGCCAAGGTGCTGTCGTCGCCGATGACGAGGGTGTGGCCGTCCCGCCGGTGCTCGTAAAAATAGTGGCCGTGCCAGGCCTCGAGGCGGCGGTGGAAATGGTTGTAGTCGCTCTCGTTGTACTGCACCGCCAACTTCAGCATAGGCGCTTGGCTGACGAGATCGTAGCGGTAGTCGCGCTGATCATAATTCAGGAACATCTGATCGAACAACTCGGTGAGCGTCAGGTTCTGGTAGGCCATGCAGTCCTGCCGCAACCGCAGGAAGGCCAGCCAGGGCTTGAGCACCATCTCGTAGAAGGCGAAGCCGCCGTCGGTCTTGAGCATGCGGAAGGCGAACACGTAGCCGTTGAAATAGCGCAGGCTGCCGTCGTCGCGCACCAGCGAGATGGTGACCATCTTGCCCATCAGCGGTTTGAGGGGGATGCGGGCGTCGTCCGACAGCACCTCCACGGTGAAGATGAAGTCGCGCGAGACGGTCTCTTCTGCGACCAGGGCGTTGGCCAGCATCATGCTTGGCGGGCCGTCCTCGTTGGGGAATTCCAGCCGCAGCAGGCGCTGGCCCTGCGGGTCGTCGCTGAACGCGGCGATGAGTTCGGTGGCGCCTTGCAGCAGGTTCATGGTGGCTGTTCCTTATCATTCGGATACGTGATGGCGAAATTGCACTGTAGCGAGCAAGCTCGGCAATGCCTTGTGCCTGCGCAAGGCCGATGCCGGTGAGGCGAAATCACAACGCGTCGATGATGTAGAAGGCGTCGTCGCGGTCGCTGCCACCGGGGCCGGCTGCCAGGAAGGCGTCCCGGTTCAGCCGCGCCCCGCCACCGTCGGCGGCCGGCGACAGGCAGACGCCGCCGATGTCGGCTGCGCGCAGGACCAGGCGCACTTCGTATTGCAGGGTCGGCGTGGCGAACATCGACAGCATGTTCTTCAACGCGGCGGCGCCTTCACCATCGGGCAGGAAATGCGCGTGCTGCGCCCTGCTCAGCGGCCCCAGCTTGATGCGCGCCCGCATGTCGCGGCGCCAGGTGCGCGGGCCGATCAGGCAGCTCACGTTCAGGCGGGCGATCTTGCCGCCCATCCGCGCCTGCAGGGCCGGCGCGATGTTCTGCCAATGGCCCAGATTCGGTTCGACCTTGACGGGAATGCCGAAATAGTCGGCCAGCACGCGTTCGATGAGCAGCGGCGAGGTCGGCCGTTGGCGGAAGGCGGCGGCGTAATACGCGGCCACCTCGTCCGGCACCGGCTGGCCGGTGCTGCCGGCCGGCGTGCCCGACAGGAGCAGCAACAAGGGCAGCAAGCCATCCTGGCCGTCGGCGCCGTGCGGCAGTTCCAGCCGGTATTTGCGCCACGCCTGGTAGAACAGCGCGACGATGCGGTTGGAAAACATATCGAAAAAGGCGCGCGGTCCGGCGTCCTTGTCCAGGTGGAACTTGGCGGCGATGCGCTCGGTATAGTGGTTGGGCAGCACGCCCTGCGCGCCGAGGAAGCCGATGAAGGCGGGCGTGATGTGGATATGCTTGAGCGCGCCGCTGTGCAGCGAGGCCAGCATGTCGGCCTCGCTTCCGCCGGCCACGCCGAGCTCCGGCAGCAGGGCCTCGATCTCGCTGGCGGGAAAGCCCAGCGAGATGCTGTTCTGAAATCGCACGTATCGCGTCAGCGCGGCCTCGCGCGGCACGCCATGCTGGACTAGCCAGCGCTCCAGCAGGCACACGGCCTGGACGAACTTGAACTGATGGGGGCGGTCGAACAGGCGCTGCATCACGCCAGCAGCGCTTCCCCGCTTCTCGGTGGGCATCGTAGCAACTCCTCTCCGCTGCGTTTCGACAAGACCAGCAGTTGGCTGAACACATTGATCTGGCTGTACAGGCCGAAGAAATGGTCGACCACCTGGGCGAACAAGTGGATGCCGCCGCCGACGAAGGCCTCCTCGTCCAACGTCATGCGCACCTCGATGCCGGGCATCAGGGCGGCGCAAGGCGTGCCCTCCACCCAGGCCATGACGACCTTGTACTCCAGCCCGACCACGCCTTGGATCTGGCGCTGCGTGATGGGCGAGCGCGGCAGGTCGTACAGCGTCAACATCTGGCGGAACTCCTCCACGCCGACGGACGACAAGGAGCGGTGGTTGAGCGACAGGTGCGAGATCAGCCGCCAATGGGCGCCGTTACCGGCGTCGAAACGGCAGGCGGCGCTCGGCTTGCGCAGGAAGCGCGCGCTGGCGGTCTGGTTCAGGCCGTCGACAGTCATGTCGTCGCCGGGCTGGCCGTAGACAAGCGCGCTGGGCAGGTCGCGGTTGCTGCAGGTGAATTCAACGGACAGCGTTTGGATGTCGGCGGCGATCGGTGTCAAGTCGTGGTCGACCAGGGCGATGCGCAATTCGTGGCCGGGACTGAGCTCGGCCACCATCTCGTCGCGCCGCACCACCCAGTAGCGCGCGTCCTTGGCCGCCCCCTGGCCGTGGTGGCGGCTGTAAAACGGCTGCAACTGGTGGGCGGTCCGCTCTTTCTTGCCTGTGTTCATCAACAGTGCCGACTCGACGGTATGGATTTCGTAGGCCTCGGGGTGCGGGCCGTCCGCCAGCAGCGGGTAGTCCGGCGCGGTATGCGAGATTTTCACCGGCGAGCCGGCCTTCCTGAATAGGTTGACCACCGGCACGCAGTTGAGCAACAGCTTCTGCGCCGACAGGCCGCCCAGTGTGCGCGCCAGGCTGGCGTCGGCGCGCAGCCGCAGCGCCAGATGGAGCGTGAAGCGTCGGCAGCGCGCCGGCAGCAGCGGCGTGATTTGGTCGAACGCGATGTCGAAGAAGTTGAACTTTTCCGGCATGGCGAAGTATTCCGTCAGCAGGCGGTAGGCCGGGTGCGAGCGGGCGGCGACGGGCACCAGGGCGTCTTCCTGGTCGAAGCCGGCGGCGCGGATCGGCGACGTCTCCAGCGCGGTCCAGGGGCCGCCGTCGGCGGCATCGACATAGGCGCCGCAAACGCGCATGAACAGAGCGTCGCGCACCGCCGCGCAGAACGAGGGCTCGCCGTCGATGAAGACGCGCAATTGTCCGAGGCCCAGCCGCTGCCAGCCCTCCGCCTCGTCCGTTTCGATGGTGATATCGATGCCCGCGCTGGCGTCCCGCGCCAGGCGCACAGAGGCGGGCGCGTTGATGATGGGATCGAAGCGCACGCTGGCCAGCCTGACGGGGGCGACGGTCATCGCGCTGGCGGTGCTGAAGCGGCAGCGCACGCCGGCCACCTGCGCCGTGTGCATGAGGGTGCCGCGCGGCACCGCCACCACCGCGCTCGCGTCCTTGCCGCCGGCCACGTCGAGGATGAGCTGGGCGATCGAACACGAGGGGAAGGTGCGCAGATAGTGCGGATACAGCGTTTCCAGCAAGGTTTCGCTGAACTGCGGGTAGTCGTCGTCCAGGCGTTTCCCCACGCGCGCGGTGAGCAGCGCGCAGCCTTGGATCATCCGTTCGGCGTGCGGGTCCTCGCAGGCGACGCCGGACATCAGCAGCTCGCCTGCGATGCCAGGGAAGCGCTCGCCGAACTCGCGGCCATTTTCGCGGAACCAGGCCAGTTCGCGCTGGTAGTAGGGCAACAACTGCTCCATCGTCTTCTCCTCTTGTGCGCTGCAAACAGGCGGCGGCGCGGACCGCCGCCGCCCCCTACTGGGCGATGCGGAACTCGATGCGGCGGTTGCGCGCGCGGCCGTCGGCGCTGGCGTTGTCGGCCACCGGCCGGTCCGGGCCCTGGCCGGAGACGGCGATCATGTCCGGGCTGATGCCCTTCTCGCCCAGGTACAGGCGCACCGCCTCGGCGCGCGCCTGGCTCAGCCCCAGGTTGCTCTGGCGCAGGCCGACGTTGTCGGTGTGGCCGATCACCTCGACCTTCTTGCCCTGCACCTTGCGCAGGGCGGCCGCCATCTCGTCGAGGATGCCCCGGCCGGAGGCGGTCAGCGTCGCCTTGCCGCTGTCGAACTCGATGATGCGCATGGCCAGCGTCTGGTCGAGCAGGTTCTGCTCGGCGGCCGAGACGCGCAGGCCGTTGTTGACGGTGTAGGTGGGGTTCAGGCTGGTGGCGATGTCGCTGGCGATCTGCTGGCGCTGCGCCTCGTTGGCCACCTCGCCGCGCAGGCTGACGTTGTTGCCGTCGACCTTGACCTGGCCCTTGCTGATCAGCTTGAGGTTGGGGCCGATCAGCTTTTGCACATAGCCGCCCCAGTTGGGCGGCACCGAGACGCTGCCGATGCCGAGCTGGTCGACCACCCGCTCGGCGCCGTACAGCTCGCGCAGGCGGCCCAGCAGCGCGGCCTTGCTGGCCTCGTCCGGCACGGTGCCGTTGACCACGATCTGGCCCGGCTTGGGCGTGGCCGGCGGCGGCACCTGGGCGGCGCCGGCGCCGGCCAGCAGGCAAAGCGACAACAGACTGGCTCGATAGCGCATGGCGACACTCCTGGCGGACTCAAACGAAGGCTTCGTGGAACAGCGCGTAGACCGAGCGCAGCGACAGCTGGTCCTGCTCCAGATAGTTCGACAACTTCTGCACGGCGGGCTGCTCGGCCAGGGTGGCATCGACCCACTCGGTCCGCTCGAAGTCGATCAGTTGCTCGGCGGCGCAGTGCGGGTCGATGATGGCGCGCAGCGTGTCCGGCGCGGCGCCGCCGAAGCCGAGCACCAGCGCCGGCCGGCCGTTCAGCGCGGTGAAGAACAGGCCCAGCTCGAAGTCGCCCTGCTGCAGGAAGGGGCCGACCAGCGCCAGCCAGAACGCGGCGACGGGGAAGCGGTAGCGCTCCTCCTGCGGCAGCGGCAGGGCCAGGCCGCGCTCGAGCCGCGCCGCGTCGCTGGCGCGCACCGGCTGCAGCAGTAGGCCGACGGCCAGGATCATCCGGCGCACCTCGCGGCGCCCCAGCATCGCGCGCAGGGCGGCGAGGTTGTGGCGGTCGAGGAAGTGCAGGAAGCCGTCCTCGTGCTCGGCGCTGGCCGGATCGAGCTCGAGCACCGCGCCGGCCAGCGCGTGCAGCGGCGCGGCCGGCTCGGCGGCGGCCAGCACCTGGCCGGCCAGCGGCGCCAGGGTCAGCCACAGCGGCGCCAGCACCAGCGGGCTGAGCGGCACGAAGGCGGCCGGCGCGGCGACCTCGAGCGCGCACATCACCAGGAAGGGGTAGCGGCGCTGCGCCTGGTCGCCGCTGGAGACCAGGTGGCCGGCCACGGCGCGCCGGCTGCGCGTGCCGACGAAGGCGAAGTGCAGCGGCGCCAGCGCGTCGTAGTACTGCTTCCAGCGCGGCTCGGCGGTGAGCTGGCTCATCGCCCCGGCCAGCCACTGGTCGAGCAGCTCGACCAGCGCCGGGTTGTCGGCCGCCTTGACGAAGTCGCTGCGGCTGGCGATCTTGCCGAAGTAGCCGACCCGGATGCGTTGCGGCGCGCGGCTCATTTAGCCGCCCCGACGATGGTCTCTGGCAGGCGCATGCCACGGAAGCCCTGCTCCTGCGGCTGGGCGGCGCCGGCGCCGCTGGTCTCCGGGCTGCTGGTGATCTTCAGGTCGAGCGCGACGGTGATCGCGCCGTTGCTCCAGCGCAGCTCGTAGACGCCGCCCTCCTTGCGCTTCTTGGCGGCGGCGTCGATCATGCGCTTCAGGCCGAACTGGCCCGGCTCGTTGAACAGCTCGACGCTGCGGCCGTCGAAGGCCACCGCCGTGATGCGCGCGCCGGGCGCGCCCTGCGGGCTGGGATGGACCATGTTGCTCCACTGCGCGGGCGTGTTGCGGTAGCGCAGCTGCTGGCCGTCGATCTCGACGGTGTACTCCAGCGTGCCGGGCGCCGGCATCGGCTGGATCTGGAACACCGTCTGCGCCGCCGCCGAGGCGGTGGCCACGCCGCCGGCGCCGACCGGCGCGATCCAGCCGGGGAAGCGCGCCACCACCTGCGGCTGCAGGACGATGCCCATGTCGGCCCAGGTGCGCGCCGCCAGCACGTCGCCACGGCGCACCACCAGCGGCCCCATCGCCGTGCCGACGAACTTGGCGATCAGGCCGTCCGGGCCGAAGAACTGGGCGATCTCGGCGCCGCTGGCCTCCACCCGCGAGTTGGGCGCGAACGGGTACTTGTTGGCCAGCGACTGCTGGAACGGTTCGTACACCTGGGCCAGCCAGGTCTTGTTGAGCTCGGCCTCGGCCGGGCCGATGATGACGGCGAAGGTCTGCATCAGCGGCCGCACCAAAATCGGCCGGATGGCCTGCTTCTGGCTGTCGCTCATGCCGGTGAGCATCTGCTCGTCGACGTAGCGCAGCGCCTCGGCCAGCTCGGAGCCGCTGCCCTCGAGCGTCTGCTGCATGAACTGGCGCGCGCCGGGGCCGGGGTCGCCCTGGTTCTTCAACTGGTTGAGCCGGCTGCGCAGCTTGGACAGCGCCTCCATGTAGGAGCGCATAAGCGAGGCGTCCTTGTCGCGCGCCGAGACCAGCTTGCCGACGCCGGCGAACTCGCGGCCGATCGGCCCCATCGGCTTGTCGAGCTTGCTCTGGTCCAGCTGCAGGTTGACGTTGACGCCGCCCAGGCCGGACGGCGCGTTGCGCGAGAACAGGTTCTTGACCCACTCCACCGCGCCGCTGCGGGCCTGCCGCATGTCGGCGTTCATCAGGGTCGGGTTGTCCCACGAGGTTTGCTCGTAGATCGTGGTGAGCAGCTTGGCGATCGGCGAGGACTGCGGGTCGCCCAGCCGGTTCATCGCGCTGACGGCGCCGTTGAAGCCGTTCAAGTCGGCGACGCTGACGCCCTGGACGAACTTCAGCCACTCCCGGGCGTAGTCGGCCTTGTACAGGTCGACCAGGCCCTTGTGGATCTGCTCCGGGCTGCCCTCCAGCGTCAGGTCGTCCTTGGAGGCGGTCTTCAACACCCAGTCGGCGCTTTGCAGCTCGTGGGTGGCGGCCTCCTTGAAGGCGGCGTTGACGTATTTCTCCCACGCCTCGCGGGTGAAGGCGCCGGCCACGGCGTGGCTGCCGGCCAGCAAGGCCTGGTCCTGCTCGCCGACGATGCGCGCCACCGTCACGCCGGGGAAGCGGGTCGCCGCGCGCGCCCGCACGTCGGCGTAGACGCGCTCGCGCGCCGGCATGCCGCGCACCACCCGGCGCAGGTTCTCGCGCGCCTGGTCGACCAGCGCCAGCCGGGGCTCGACGCGCGGCCAGCTGGTGTCGCCGATCTGGCCCAGGTAGAAGGTCATCAGCCGCTCGGCGCTGCGGATCAGTTGCTCGCGCGGCATGGCGCCACGGTTGGCCTCCAGCCAGCCGCGCCAGTAGCGCGTCATCTGGTCGTTCAGGTGGCTGGGCTCGGCGTGGGACTTGTCGACCAGCATCAGGTAGGTCTTCAGGGCGTTGTAGGCGTCCTCGACGTTGGTCGGCGAGGCGTCCAGGAACTGGCGCGGGGAGGCCGACGAGGCGGCCAGCGGTGCGGCGGCCGGGGCCGCGATCGGGGCCGCCGCCCCGCCCGGGGCCGGCTCGGCCGAGGTGGGCGCCCTGCCGGCTTGCGCGGCCTCATGCGACGCGACCGGCGCGCCGGCTGGCGTCGGCGCAGCGTTGCCAGCCGTGGCTGTGGCCGTGGCCGCAGCCGCATTTGTAGCCGTGGCCATAGCAGCAGCCGTGGCCACCGCCGGCAGCGGGCCGCCCACCGCGCCGACGGCCGCCGCGCCCCGGCCGGCCGGGCGCAGTTGGTCGGCGTTGGCGTTCATCTCGGCCAGCAGGGCCTCCAGGCCGCCGACCACCGGTTTGAGCATGACCTCGCGCGCGCCGGCGAAATACTCCTCGCGCAGCTTGCGCTCCAACAACTCGCCCTGGTACAGCCCCATGCGCAGCGACCACGGCCGCTCGCGCCGGTAGGTATCGAGCTGTTCTATGCGGTCCTGCAAGATATCCAGCGCCTCCAAGCGCGACTGCAGGTCCAGCCGCCGGTCCTGCAGTTTGACGATCTTGTCCAGGTCGGCCCGCACATTGCTGACCAACTGGCGGTTGCCCAAATAAGACCAGCTCCAGCCGCCCAGCGACACGCCCAGCATGATCACGGCGGCGAAGAAGGCGGCGTAGCGCAGCTGGAGCTTGTTCTTGCTGGCGTACTGCGACACCAGGTCGCGGTCGGCGAAGATCACCTTGCGGAACAGGTCGAGCAGGAAGTAGCCGGACTGCGCCGGCGGCTCCCCGGCCGGCTCCTGGGCCGCCTTCAGGCCGAAGCGGCGGGCGATGCGCAGCGACTCGTCGCTGGCCGGCACGCCCTCCTGCAGCGCGCTGGTGAAGTAGTAGCCGCGAAACACCGGCTTGAACTGGAAGGCGTTCTCCTCGAACAAGGTGGCCAGGAAGGCGCGCAGCGACACCCTCAAGCTGGCGAACTCGATCGGAAAAGTGAACACGCCCGCCGCCATGTGCTCGCGCCGGCCGCGCCCCATGTTGGCCAGGCTGAGCTCCTGCACGCCGGCGCACAGCTCGTCGAAGCTGTGCTCGAAGAAGCTCAGCACTTGCTGGCTGCTGGCCTTGCGCTTGTAGGGCATGGTGGCGCCCCAGGCGCGCTCGCGCTCGCTGCGCTCGGCGCGGCCAAAGAAGTCGCCGAAGCCGGCCAGCAGGTCGGCCTTGGTGAACAACACATACACCGGCGCGAACACCTCCAGCCGCTCGATCAGGTCCTGCACGCGCTGGCGCAGCTTGCGCGCCAACGCTATGCTGGCCTCCGGGTTGCCGCCGCGCAGCTCGGAGACGTTGACGGCGATGATGATGCCGTTGATCGGCGCCCGCTTGCGGTACTTCTTCAGCAGGTCGAGGAAGCCGCACCACTCGGCGCGGTCGCCCTCTTCGGCCGAGTAGCGGCCGGCCGTGTCGAGCAGGATGCCGTCGGTGGTGAAGAACCAGTCGCAATCGCGGGTGCCGGCCACGCCGCGCACCACCTTGGCCTCGGCGATGGGGAACTGCAGGCCGGAATTGGTGACGGCGCTGCTCTTGCCGGCCGCCGGATTGCCGATGATCATGTACCAGGGCAGCTCGTACAGGGCGCGCGCGCCGGAACTCTGCCCCAGCTTGGAGCCACGGATGGTGGCGATGGCCTTCAGCATGTTCTCGCGCAGCAGCTTGACCTCGGCCCGCTCCGGCGGCGCCGCCGGATCGGCCGCCGCCGCTGCCGCCTCGGCGGCGGCCTGGCTGCTGATGGCGTCGCCCAGCAACTGCGCCTCGCGCTTGGCGTAGCCGCGCCGCGCCAACCACACCACCACCCACAACAACAACGCCAGCGCCATTCCGGCAACGGCCCAGATCAGCGCCAGC
This sequence comes from Rugamonas rubra, assembly GCF_900114705.1. Classification (GTDB taxonomy): domain Bacteria; phylum Pseudomonadota; class Gammaproteobacteria; order Burkholderiales; family Burkholderiaceae_D; genus Rugamonas; species Rugamonas rubra. Next base: position 44,247 of record NZ_FOTW01000020.1, on the reverse strand, counting down.
TCCAGCCGCTCGGCGCCGAAGTAGAACACCACCGCCAGGGCGACAAAGCCCATCACGGCCCAGTAGCGCCGGTCGGTCAGGAAAATCCAGATTCGTCGCATCATGGGCGGGCTCGCAAGGTGGGCTGGGAACGGGCGCGGCGACTGGCCGGGCAGACCGAGCCATGGTGCCACCTTCGATGCGGCGATTTCTTGACCGAAAACAATGATCGCAAGGGCCAAGCGGCTTATTTCCTCACCGTGCCGGGTAGGCGCAACTCGGTGTGGCCGAAGTCCATCATGGTCCAGCGGCCGCCCCAGTGCAGGCCCACCGTCTCGGCCGTTTCGCCGTACAGACGGTAGCCGCGCATGGCCCAGGGGTCGCGCTCCGAGATCACCAGCTTGCCGTTGCGCAAAAAGGCGCAGTCGGCCGCCAGGCCGAACTGGTGGTAGCTCTGGAAGGCCTTGGCGTTGGTGACGGCCGACCCGGCGGCGGCCAGCAGATCCTGCCGCTGCGGGCTGCGGTAGCCTTCCAGGATCGCCATGTCGTAGCCGTGGCTCTCCTTCATGATCTTAAACACCAGCAGCAGGCGTTGGGCGAAGGCGGCGTCGAGCAGCTGCCAGTTGCGGTTGGCGCTGTCGAGCAGGGGCCGCACCTGCGCCACCTCGGCGGTGGTGAAGGCCAGCGGTGGCGGCGACAGCGGCGGCGCCAGCTGTTCGCCCTCCAACAAGGCCAGCACCTGGGGGTTGACGTCGTGCGCCGCGCCGTCGAAACCGCCCAGCATGCTGCCGTCGCTGACCAGCCAGGCCAGCAGCGGCGGCACGGTCAGCAACACGCCGGCCGCCAACAGCAACAGGCAGCGGCGGCGCAGCCAGCGCAGCAGCCGCGCCGCGCCCTGGCGTGCGCCCTCGCGCGCGCCCTGCCCCGCAGCGGCGGCCCGCTGGCCGCCGGCCTGGTTCAACCGCTGCCAGCGCTGCTCCAAGCGGCGCCCCAGTTGCGCCAGCGACTGCGTCACCAGCGCGCGGCCGCCGTCGAACAACAACAGCCAGGCGCCGGCGCAGGCCAGCAGGAAAAATAGCAGCACGGAAAAGAGAAACATGGTGCGCTCCGTCAAAGCGGGCCGGACGCGCAGATCGGACACTTGCTGTCAGCCCAGTCGAGATCGCTACATCGTAGACCTGCCAACAAATCGCATCGAAGGCTATATCAAAGTCAGGGAGGATATTTTGGACGCTTCGAATCAAAGGCCGAACCTGCTGTCGAAGGGCACGGTCGGCAACGGCAACACCGGCGGCCAGCGCATCCTGGCCAGCCTGGAGCATGGCGGCGCCATGCTGGCGCCGAACCGCCTAACCCGCCTGCAACTCAACGGTTGGACGCTGGCCCTGTTGGCCTTGTTGTTGATACTCAGCGTGTTGGCCTGGATGACCCACCGCGACGGCGCCCCGCCGCTGCGGCACGCGCTGCCGCTGAGCGCGCGCGCGCCCACCAACGACGGCGCGAGCACGCCGCCGCTCGCCGACCTGGTGAACAGAACGGCACCGGCGGCCATCATCAACGAGCCGAGCAGCACCCTGCCCGTGGCTAGGGGCAACGAGCGGAACTACGAACGGAGTAGTGAACGGAACAATGAGCCGGTGGTGGACATTGTGCGGCCGGACAAGCTGGTGGGCCGGCCTGCCAACAAAGCGGCAATGCCGGCTAGGCGCGCCGACTACATCGTGGCCAAGGCCGCCAACGCCGCCGACAACACCGGCAACGCGGCGCATAGCCCGACGGCCGCGTCGGCGGCCAGCACGTCGAAGGCAGGCGCTAGCAAGCCGACACCGGCGCCGTCCGGTGCCGGCCGGAACTTGGCGGACAGCGCCGGCGCCCGCGACAACAGCCGGCCCCCGGCGCAGCTTAAAAAAGCCGCGACGCTGTCCTTCCAGCCGAGCACCGCCCTGGCCGCCGACACCGACGTCACCCTGCTGGCGGCACTGGTGGCGCACGCCAGCCAGCCGACCATGGTGGTCGCAGAGAACAGCCGCGACGTGGTCGAGCGCAAGGACGGCGACGCCACCGCCGGCCTGCTGCAGCGCTGCAAGCAGTTGGGACAGATCGAGGGCATGCTGTGCCGCTCGCGCATCTGTTCCGGCCGCTGGGACAACGACCCGGCCTGCCGCGCGCCCAGCCACTAGGGCCGGCCACCAGCATCGTCGCGCCACCATCACTGCCGCAGCCATCCCACCACGGCCTCCGCCTGCGATGGGTGCGCCGGCTGCGCCCACGCGCAGGCTACTGGATCGCCAACTGCTTGCCGCCGCCGCCGCTGCGTTTCGGCAGCCTCAGGTGCAACACGCCGTTCTCGTAGCGCGCCTGGGCCTGCTCGTCGTCGACCTCCTGCGGCAGCGTGAAACTGCGCTGCATTTGGCCATAGTAGCGCTCGCTGCGCAGGCTGCCGCCCTCGTTCTCGCTCTTTTCCTGCTTGATCTCGGCCGACAGCGACACCTGATTGCCGTTGATCGCCACCTTGATGTCTTCCTTGTTGACGCCGGGGATCTCGGCCTTCACCAGATACTCCTGCTCGTTCTCGTTGACGTCCATGCGCAACCGTGGCGCCACCTCCATGCCGCCACGGAAGGCGGCGGGCGAGAAATCGCGGAACAGTTCGTCTATGTCGCGGAACGGATCGAAGCGCGTCAAATCGCGAAACGGGTCAAATCGCATCAGATTGTTTGCCATCATTCCTCCCTTGTGGTGCCTGAGCACCTGCTGACGGGATCCGGTGCGCACCAGACGACACGCGCCCTCCCGACCTCCATCATAAAAGTCGGTCCCGCCGCAGGCATGACGCACATCAAACCCGCCGCAGCGCTCCTTTCATCCCGCGCAAGGCGGTCTGTCGCCAAGCGTCGCCACCGTCGCGCCCAGACGCAAAAAAGCCCAACCGGATTAGGATTGGGCTTTCTATGTGTTCTGGCTCCCCGACCTGGACTCGAACCAGGGACCTGCGGATTAACAGTCCGTCGCTCTACCAACTGAGCTATCAGGGAAAAGAGGCCGCATTATATACGGCGAAATTTCCGCTGTCCAGCTCACCTGCGGGGATTTTTGGCGGCACCGGAAAACGCGGCGCCACCGCCCCGTCCGCTACATGCCCAGCGACTTGAGCAGCTCGTCGTTGTCGCCCGCGTCCGAGGCCGGCGGCGAGCTTTCCGCGTCCATGTTGGCGCGCTCCTTGTCCATCAGCGTGTCCGGATCGGTCTCCTCGTTGGGGTCGAAGTCGTACAGGCGGACGAACTCGGTGCGGTCGATCGCCAGCTCGAGGTAGAAGATGTTGCTCTTCTCCGTGTAGAAGGAGACGCGGCGCATCTCCGGCCGGTCCAGCGGCGTGTCGACGCTGAGCATCACCTGTTTGGTCAGCACCAGCATCTTCGGCTGGTTCTGCGTGATGTTGGTCTGCAGCTCGCGGCGCACCTTGCCGGTGAAGTCGCCGACGATCTGGTTCATCAACTCGCCGAGGATGTTGGACACCTCGTCCGAGGTGTGCGAGCTGGCCAGCTCGGACTTCGGCATGCCCATGTGCAGCATGTAGCGCTCGTAGATCTCCATCGCCGTGTCGGCGGCGAAGTTGAGCACCACCAGGCCGGTGAAGCCGCCGTCGAACAACACGAAACAGCCGATGTCCGGCTTCAAACCAACCTTGGTGATGCGCTGGACCATGGCAGAGTAATAGACTTTGCTTTGCGTGGCGATACCCAGCACGCGTGTCACGGAGTTACACAGACTGGTCAGCAGGTCTTCCGTGCCGTACACAATACCCTTGTCGTTCATGGTCATGTTTTCCCCTAATTATTTTTGAAACCTACTTGTTGTCCGTCAGCGCCAAGCGGAACAGGGCCACCTGGCTGAGCAGGCGGCCGATCTCCTCGCGCCGCTGCGGCGAGCACGCCTCGCCGGCCGGCATGGCGGCGAGCCGGTCGCGCAGCTGATTGACCGCGCCCTCCAGCTCGCCCATGCGCCGCACGGCCAACGACGCCGACGGCGCCAGCGGCCGCCCGGCGGGCAATTCGGCCACCAGCAGTTCTGTCTGCGGCGCCGCCTCGGTGATCTGCATGGCCTTTCCCCTTTGCTTGCCGGCGCGCCCGCGAAACGCGGTTCCGCCTCCCCCAGGGGAAGGCGGCGCTCGCACGGCCGAATACCTAGAGAATACTGAACCGTGTATATCCCGTCCACCTGATTCATACATTCCGCAAGGAAATGTCGTTTTCCCAGTGGCGCACCAAATAAAAAACCCAGCCGGCGAGGGCTGGGTTTTTTAGGCGGAGGGTATCGCCGGCAAGGACTTAGAAGCCGCCCTTGAACTGCACGCCCCACAGGCGCGGCTCGTTGACGAAGCCGGTGCGGTTGTTGAAGTCGATGGCGCCGGTCACCACTTGCTTGTTGGTGATGTTGCGGCCGTAGGCGGCCAGCTCATACTTGCCATCCTGCCAGATGTAGCCGATCCGCACGCCGCCCTCGGTCAGCGGCTTGCCGGTGAACTCCTTCGACTCGTACAGGAAGAAGTTGACCTTGGTGCGGTAGGACCAGTCGGTGAACAGGAACAACTCGCCGTTTTCCAGCGGGATCGAGTAGCGCGCGGTGGCGTTGGCGATCCACTTCGGCGCGTTCGGCAGCGCGTTGCCGTTGAGCAGCATCTGGCCGTTGACGACCGGGTTGAGCGGCGTGCAGGTGCGGCACGCCGGCAGGCTCAGGCTCGGATCGCGGATCTCGGTGAAGTTGTAGCTGCCGCCGATGCTCATCTTCAACTGGCTGGTGACGAAGCCTTCCAGATCCATCTCGGCGCCACGGCCCTTGGTCTTGGCGGCGTTGATCAGCTTGGTGACGTTGGACTGGCCGCCGACCACGGTCAGCTGCTGGTTCTTGATGTCGAAGTCGTACACGCTGAACGAGGCGCGGGCACGGCGGTTGAACAGGTCGGCCTTGATGCCCGCCTCGTAGGAGGTGATGGTCTCGGCGTCGGCCACGGTGATGGCGACCTTGTCGTTGGCGGCGGCGATGCTCGGCGCGCGGAAGCCGGTGGCGACGCGGGCGTAGACGTTGACGTCCTTGTTCAGCTTGTAGACGGCGCTGACGTCCCAGTTGACCTTGGACTTGCTCTCGCCGACCGACTGCGGCGCGATCTGCACCACGTTGACCGCCTCGACGGTGGCGAAGCGCTTCTTGTCGTAGGTGTAGCGCAGGCCGCCGCGCAGCGAGAAGGCGTCGCTGACCGCGTAGTTGACCGAGCCGAAGGCGGCCCAGGCGGTGTTGACCTGCTGGCTCAGCAGGTGCGAGGTCTGGATGTTGCCCTTGGTGCTGTCGAAGCCGTCGGAACCGCCCTTGCCGTCCTCATGGAAGTAGTACAGGCCGCTCTGCCAGTTCAGCGGGCCGGCGTTCTTCGATTCGACGCGGAACTCCTGGCTCAGTTGCTTCAGGTCGGGCATGGTGGCGGCCGATTCCACCTGGAACGGCACGCCCGGCTGCACGCTGCCGCCGTCGATGTCGCCACGGCTTTCGTACTTGCCGACCGACTCGTAGCCGGTGATCGAGAACAGCTTGACCGCGTCCAGGTCCCAGCTCAGGCGCATGCTGGCGCCGTTGGTGCGCAGGTTCTGGTAGTTCAGGCCGTTGTTGGCGACCTTGCCGTTGTCGTAGCCGTCGACCAGGTCGTTGCTGCCGAACTTGATGATGTTGGCGCGGAACACGCGCGAGCTGCCGGTGGTGGTGCGCTGGTGCACATTGAACAGGGCGTTGAAGGCCGCGTTCGGCGCGTACAGCAGCTGCACGCGCTCGGCGTGCTCGTTGTAGCCCTCCAGCGCGTCCTGCTTGCCGGTGGTGGTGTTGTCGACGAAGTTGTCGCGGTGCTGGCGCAGGGCAGACACGCGCAGCGCCCATTCCTTGCTCAGCGGCACGTTGACGGCGCCTTCGACGTTGGCGGTGTTGTAGGTCGCCCACGACAGGTTGTAGTAGCCCTCGACCTTTTTCAGGTTGGGCTTTTCCGATTCGAACTTGACCACGCCGGCCGGGGTGTTGCGGCCGAACAGGGTGCCCTGCGGGCCGCGCAGCACTTCGACGTTCTTCGTGTCGAACAGCGGGAAGCCTTTGAGGATGGGGTTTTCCTGCACCACGTCGTCATAGATCAGCGAGACGGGCTGCGAGGCGAAGATCGAGAAGTCGCTGTTGCCATAGCCACGGATGTAGAAGCGCGGGAAGACGCGGCCGGTCGACGACTCCACGTTCAGGCTCGGCACTTTGCCGGCCAGCAGGCGGATGTCCTGGCCGCCGGACAGCAGCACGTCGAGCTTCTCATTGTTCAGCGACGACACCGACACCGGCACTTCGCGGATGTTCTCGGTGCGGCGCTGCGCCGTGACGGTGACGGTTTCCAGTTGCGGTGCGCTGGCGGGGACGCTTTGCGCCATGGCCGAGCCAATAGGCATCGCCGCACCCAGCGCCAACAGGCGCTTGTGCATCTTGGACAGTTTGATCATTTGCATTCCTCGGTTTAATAAAATTCGTACAAAGAGTGGTTCACAGTTGTCTCCTGCTTCCTCTTGTATGGACGCCGTCCAATCCGCCCGGTCTGGCCCGGGGCGGCGGCGCAAGCGGGGGATCACCCCGCCCTCGGCAAAAACTGGGCGCGCCATGCGCCTCGCCTTGGCGGCGGTTCGCGTAAAGGAACTGGCCGGGATGGTGGCGGGCGCTGGTCTGGCCCGCATCTTGAAGATGTCTGGAATGTGCCGACTTGCAGAAAGGCGGTATTGTCTGGCATTGATAGTGGGTATAGCAAGACCAATATAGCCATAGCTGCGCCATATACAACAGTTTTCAGCTAAGCAAGCATGAATTCCGCATATCGCGAGAAAATATCTTGCATTTCAAAAGGAAATAAAATTGAACTGCGACATCAACCATCCGTCGCAGGGTCCCGCCCGGGCGCCGCAGACAGCGATTTCACCAACGCCTCGATATACGCGTTGCGGGCGGCTTGATGGATTTCCAGGTCACGTTGCAGCTCCACAAGCTTATCGTCGATGACTCGCACCATATCGAAATTCCGGCGCGCTTCTTCGGACATGGCGGCAGCACTGAACTCCGTGCCATTGATCGTAATTTTCCCGGGTGCGTTCATGCCAGCTCCACTTTTTACAGGTGTAGGGGGTGGTTCAGATGGCGCGACGTAAGGCTGGGCCGTGCTCGCGTGCAGCAAGCTGCGATTGATTTCATGGGTAGCCATGACGAGTTTTGCGCCATGGCGCGGCACGGCGTAGCAGCGCTTGCTGCGGTATTCGCGGCAAGCCCGCAGCGCCATGACTCGCCCCTCTTCCGCCGTGCGCGGCAATGTCAATTTTACTTCGCCCAATGCCTGCACAATGTACTGAAACAAGGCGGCCGGCATCGGCTGGTCCGACAGCACTGCCTCGCTGGGCGCGAAGCGCCCCGCCCTGGTCATGCCAACCATATATTCCGTGCAGTCCATGATCGCCAGCACACCATCCGCCGCGAGATGAATCAGCGGACAATACGGCGCCAACTCGGGCAGCACATGGTTCGGGTAGACGCGATGTTTCCAGTAACGCGAGGAAATCCGCGCGAAATGACGGTAATCGGCGATCGGTATCAGGCGCGCCTGCTCGAATGGCAGGATTTCCACCTTGGGCTTGGCAGGGGTCACCGTATCGTTGGAAACATCCAGATACAAGGTGCCCAGCTGAAAGGCGTTCTGGAAAAATTCGCCACGCAGATCACCCCACACTAGGCGGAACGCGCCGCCAGCCTTACGGAAGGCGGCAAATGCCTTTCGGCCGGCAACGGCGGCATCCGACAGCCGCACTGCGGACACATCGCCCTGCTCCAGCAGCCGCATCACCGCTTGCGAGATTTCAAGACATTGGCCGAGCGGATACGTTTTCCCCAGCTTGACCGGCTGCGCGCGCTCCAGCGTCAAATCCACATGCAACCGGATTGCCAGGAAGAAAGCTTCAAGCTCCAGCAACGCAGGCAACAGGTGGCGCTCGCTGAGCACGGTCTGGCGCCCGAGATCGACAATGCGAGGCTCGAAAGGCAGCATGACGTCGGTGACGTTGAGAATTGAGTGCTTGGACAAATCCAGCCACTTTCGATATGTTGGCTCCCCGACCTGGACCCGAACCAGGGACCTGCGGATTCACAGAATGGGGCTCCAGTTTGCGGGTCAGTGTACGCGCACCATCATCTTTACGACGATGCGACCGTTTGCCCGATCGCTCGATAAGCGCAGAAGGTCTGATATCGCAATTGCCGCACCCGGCCGAATTCTGCCGCACCCGATCAGAATAACACCTTGCCCAAACGAAAACCTCACATATTGTCACGAATTACATGAGGCCATGCCGACTTCCAACGGCATCTCTGCGGCCCGCGATGCTGGAACATCCAGCCTCCAAACGCAAAAAGCCCAACCGGTGAAGGCTGGGCTTGTTGGTCTTGCTGTATTCTGGCTCCCCGACCTGGACTCGAACCAGGGACCTGCGGATTAACAGTCCGTCGCTCTACCAACTGAGCTATCAGGGAAAAGTGCGCGAATTAACTATGCCGATCTCGCTTTGGGCGAGGCCGAGGCGGAAGATTCCCACCTGCTGCATGCCGGGCTTCGGCTCCCGGCGCTCATTAAAAAAGCCACGCTAAGCAACGTGGCTTTCGAAATTCTGGCTCCCCGACCTGGACTCGAACCAGGGACCTGCGGATTAACAGTCCGTCGCTCTACCAACTGAGCTATCAGGGAACAGAGGCAGCATTATAGCTGTTCAACGCGCATTTGGTTGCCCCGAATGGAAATTATTTCGCAAAAAAATTGTGTGCATGAAAAACATGCCAAGCGGAGCACTCGGCGGCGGCGTGCGGCAGCGCGCGCCGCCCTCAGGCGCCGCCATGCCGCATGCTGCCGCCGGCCAAAACCGAACCGCTCCAGGCCGCCGGCGCGGGCGCGAGCGGCTTGGCGCGCGCCGCGCCGGGCAGGTCGTCGTCCAGCATGCGCACCAGCGGCGCCAGCAGCACCTGCTCGTCCGGTGCCGAGGTTTGCAGCGCCAGGTCGCGGGCGATATCGCGCAGCCGCCACTGGATCTCCCGGCCGGCCACCTCGCGCTCGAACAGCAGCATCTGGTCCGTGCCGGCGCCCAGGTCCGACTCCGGCCGCACATACACGTCCAGGCCGGTGCTGATAAAGGCGCGGCGGATGGTGCGCACCCGCTCCATCGTCTTATGCAATAGCTCCAGCATGCCGGGCGACTTCGCCGCCACCCCCACCATCAAGCCCTCGCCAACGTCGAGGATGGCGGCGATGCGCCAGAACAGGTGTTCCACGCCCTCCCCGCCCTGCGCGCGGACGGGATCGGCCGCCGCGTCCGGGGTGGCCATGCGCAGCGCGCCCGAAATGGCCGACAACAGCTCGTGCGAGTATTCGCCGGGAATGATCTTCAACGCCAACTCGGCCCGCTCCAACGGATGGTCGGTCAACAGCAGGCCGGCGATCACCTCCGCCACCGCCACCGCCTGGCCCGGCGCGCTGATCTGGCCGCCGCCGATCTGGCGTGGATAGCCGCTGCCGTCGAAGCGCTCGTGGTGCTCGGCCACCGCCCGCCCGACCGCCGCCGGGTAGCCGCCCAACTCGTCGATCAACATCTGCCCGATGCGCGGATGCACGACAATGTGCGACCACTCGTGCGGCAGCAGCCGCTTGCCGCGTGCCAGGAAGGCGGGCGCGACGTACAGCTCGCCGATGTCGTGCAGCATGCCCGCCAGGCCGGCCACCATTTGATCCTGTTCGCCCAGGCCCAGCTTCTGCGCCATGCAGACGGACAGCAGGCTGACCAGCACGGCGTGCTCCAGCGCGTGGGCGCCGTTGCGGTCGGCCACGGTCAACATCATCCGCAGGGCGTCGCCGAACTCCAGCCGGGCCAGCTGCGCCAGCACCGCCGCACTGCCCTTCCCGCTGGCGCGCAGGATGTGGGCCAGCGAGGGACTGGTCTCGACGAGGCGGCCGGCGATGCCGGCGATGGCCCTCTGATCGACGCCGCCGCTCACCCGCACGCAGCTTTCGAAGGGCTGCCGCAGCTTGTGCAGGATCAGCTTTTCCTGCAGCGCCCGGGTGACCCTGGTGCCCTTGGCCACCAGCTTCAAGCCGCGCACGTCAAGGATGTCGACGATCACCTCCACCGCCATGATTTCGGCCACCGCCATCACCTTGTCCAGGTAGTGGCGATTGACGGGGGCGGCGTGCAGAGCTGGCATGGGCTTCCTTCAGGGTCGGCGCGGGAGCGCGACTTAACTTCCTGAATGATAGCGATGAAATTACCGAAATGGAATATTTATTACTACGTAGAAACTTTTGCCACAGTTGCCGACCCAGCACCCGTCACCGCAAGACACACCCGGCCAGCAATATGCTTCCCGAGGTTGTCGACACAGTCGCCCCCCCTCCCCGAGCCAATTGACGGCTTGCCACGCCCAGCGGCCGCGGAATTTTACGAATTGCATATACAAATCGCAGCAAGATTGACAAAAAATTTACGAGTGATTCTCTATCCTAATGCATTCATACAGCAACCGCTGTACGGATGAATGGAGAGATTTATGTTCGAACTTAACAAAGACTACAGCCGTGAAAACATTCATCAGACTGTAGGCGGTAACAAGGACTCGTTCTTGCCTGCCAGCAATGGAAAAATCGTCGCAGCCTGCCTGCGCCTCGAATTGAATCCACGGGCGCCAGAGTACATCGTCTGCAATAGTGGCGCGTCCGCGCGAGCTGCCGGCCTTACGCTGTCGCGCCAAGCCGAACCGGTGCCTGTTTTCATTCGCCAGGACTCGGATCGATACCGCTTCGTCGGCCATTTCGCGGCGCAGGAAACCTATACGACGCAGGTCGAATGCACTCCCTTCACGCAGGGCGCCGGACTCACCCCCAGCCAAGTTTCTCGCGTGATCAAGATGCGGCCCCACAAATAGGCCGGCGGCGGAGAAAACAACACGGCCCTGCGGTCACTCGCGGGGCCGCGTCATGCCCAGCCAGTCCGGACTGGAGCCGTTGGCGGTGGCGGCCGAGCAGGAACGCATCCATGCCAGGCGCAAAAAACAAAAAAGGCCGCATCTTTCGATGCGGCCTTTTAAATTCTGGCTCCCCGACCTGGACTCGAACCAGGGACCTGCGGATTAACAGTCCGTCGCTCTACCAACTGAGCTATCAGGGATTAGAGGCAACATTTTATACTGTTTCTTTCACGCCATCAAGGTTCTGATGAAGCAATCTGATTCGTATTCCGTGCTGCCTTCCGGATCAATCTTTCGATCAACCCGAAGAAGCAAGATCTTAAAGGACTTTGGCGATGGCGTCAATGACGATGTCAATGTTGCGCGAATTCAATGCCGCCACGCAGATGCGGCCGGTGTCCACGGCGTAGATCGACTGGGCGCGCAACTGCTCCACCTGGGCCTTGCTCAGGCCCGAATAGGAGAACATGCCGACCTGGTCGCGCACGAAGGCGAAGTCGTGCTCCGGCGCTTTTTCCTTCAGCTTCTTGACGAAGGCGTCGCGCATTTCCTTGATGCGCACGCGCATGCCGGCCAGCTCCTCTTCCCACAGCTGGCGCAGTTCCGGCGTGGTCAGCACGGTGGCGACGACCTTGCCGCCGTGCACGGGCGGGTTCGAGTAGTTGGTGCGCACCACGCGCTTCAGCTGCGACAGCAGGCGGCCGGCCTCCTCCGCGCTGGCGGCCACCACGCTCAAGGCACCGACGCGCTCGCCGTACAGCGAGAACGACTTCGAGAACGAGTTGGAGATCAGCAGCGGACCGCCGGCGGCGGCGAAGCGGCGCACCACCGCGCCGTCCTCGGCGATGCCGGCGCCAAAGCCCTGGTAGGCCATGTCGAGGAAGGGCACCAGGCCGCCGGCGCTGACGGCGGCGATCACCTCGTCCCACTGGGCGCTGCTCAGGTCGGCGCCGGTCGGGTTGTGGCAGCAGGCGTGCAGCAGCACGACGGAGCCGCGCGGCATCGCCTTCAGGTCGGCCAGCATGCCGGCGAAGTTGACGCCGTGCGTGGCGGCGTCGTAGTAGGCGTAGTTGTTGACGACGAAACCGGCGCTCTCGAACAGGGCGCGGTGGTTTTCCCAGCTCGGGTCGCTGATGTAGACCTGGGCGCCCGGCGCGAAGCGCTGCAGGAAGTCGGCGCCGATCTTCAGCGCGCCGGTGCCGCCGATGGCCTGCACCGTGATGGCGCGGCGCTCTTGAATGACGGCGCTGTCGGCGCCAAACACCAGCTCCTGCACCGCCTTGTCGTAGGCCGCCAGGCCTTCGATCGGCAGATAGGTGCGCGGCGCGGCCTGTTCGATCAGAATCGCTTCCGCCTTTTGCACGCACGCCAGCAGCGGCACTTTGCCGTTGTCGTCATAATAGACGCCGACGCCAAGATTGATCTTGGCCGGATTGGTATCCGCATTGAAGGCTTCGGTGATGCCCAGGATAGGGTCGCGGGGGGCCATCTCGATGGCGCTGAACAGGCTGGCTGAAACGGAAGGGTTCGTCATGATAAGATTCGATTCGATTGGAGGCGGTTCGCGGCGGGTTGTCTGCAGTAGCCCTGAGTTACCGCACCAGGGCCGTTGGCAGGCCAATATTTTAACAAAGGTCTGAGGATATGGCAGAGAACATGGCAGAATTACCATTAGTAGACAACTGCGCGCCCAACGTGGTTACATTCGAGAATTCCCCGTTCAAGCTGCACCAGCCCTTCCCACCCGCCGGCGACCAGCCGACCGCGATCGCCCAGTTGTGCGAGGGCATCAGCGACGGCCTGTCCTACCAGACCCTGCTCGGCGTGACCGGCTCCGGCAAGACCTACACCATGGCCAACGTGATCGCCCGCATGGGCCGGCCGGCCATCGTCTTCGCGCCGAACAAGACCTTGGCGGCCCAGCTCTACAGCGAATTCCGCGAGTTCTTCCCGGAGAACGCGGTCGAATACTTCGTCAGCTACTACGACTACTACCAGCCCGAGGCCTACGTGCCGCAGCGCGACCTGTTCATCGAGAAGGACTCGTCGATCAACGAGCACATCGAGCAGATGCGCCTGTCCTGCACCAAGTCGCTGATGGAGCGGCGCGACGTCATCATCGTCGCCACCGTGTCGGCCATCTACGGTATCGGCAATCCGAAAGAGTACCACCAGATGATCCTGACCTTGCGCGCCAAGGACCGCGTTGCCCAGCGCGACATCATCGCCCGCCTGATCCAGATGCAATACACCCGCAACGAGGTCGACTTCGGCCGCGGCACCTTCCGCGTGCGCGGCGACACCATCGACATCTTCCCGGCCGAGCACGCCGAGCTGGCGGTGCGCCTGGAGATGTTCGACGACGAGCTCGAATCGATCCAGCTGTTCGACCCGCTCACCGGCCGCGTCAAGCAGAAGATCGCCCGCTTCACCGTCTACCCCGGCTCGCACTACGTCACGCCGCGCTCGACGGTGCTGCGCGCCATCGAAACCATCAAGGACGAGCTGCGCGAGCGACTCGAGTTCTTCCGCCGCGAAACCAAGCTGATCGAAGAGCAGCGCATCGAGCAGCGCACCCGCTTCGACCTGGAGATGATGGCCGAGATCGGCTTCACCAAGGGCATCGAGAACTACTCGCGCCACCTGTCCGGCGCGCTGCCGGGCGAGCCGCCGCCGACCCTGATCGACTACCTGCCGGCCGACGCGCTGATGTTCCTCGACGAGTCGCACGTGCTGATCGGCCAGCTCAGCGCGATGTACAACGGCGACCGCTCGCGCAAGACCAACCTGGTCGACTACGGCTTCCGCCTGCCGTCGGCGCTGGACAACCGGCCGCTCAAGTTCGAGGAGTTCCAGGCCAAGATGCGCCAGACCGTGTTCGTCTCGGCCACCCCGGCCGACTACGAAAACACCCACGCCGACCAGGTGGTCGAGCAGGTGGTGCGGCCGACCGGCCTGGTCGACCCGATGATCATCGTGCGCCCGGCCAGCAGCCAGGTCGACGACCTGATGTCGGAGATCCAGGACCGCATCGCCAAGAACGAGAGGGTGCTGGTGACCACGCTGACCAAGCGCATGAGCGAACAGCTCACCGAGTATCTGGGCGACCACGGCATCAAAGTGCGCTACCTGCACAGCGACATCGAGACGGTGGAGCGGGTCGAGATCCTGCGCGACCTGCGCATCGGCACCTTCGACGTGCTGGTCGGCATCAACCTGCTGCGCGAGGGCCTCGACCTGCCCGAGGTGTCGCTGGTGGCCATCCTCGACGCCGACAAGGAGGGCTTCCTGCGCTCCGAGCGCTCGCTGATCCAAACCATCGGCCGCGCCGCGCGCAACCTGAACGGCGTCGCCATCCTGTACGGCGACCGCATCACCGACTCGATGCGCCGCGCCATCGACGAGACCGAACGGCGGCGCAACAAGCAGATCGCCTTCAACGCCGCCAACGGCATCGTGCCGCGCGGCGTCACCAAGGTGATCCGCGACCTGATCGATGGCGTCTACAGCCCGCAGGACGCGCGCGAGGAACGCGAGGTGGCGCAGGAGGCCGCCAAGTACGAGGCGATGAGCGAGAAGCAGATCAGCAAGGAGATCAAGCGGCTGGAGAAGGCCATGCTCGACCACGCCAAGAACCTGGAGTTCGAGAAGGCCGCGCAGGTGCGCGACCAGTTGCACGTGCTCAAGCAGCAGCTGTTCGGCGCGCCCGGCGCCGACAACCTGGCCGCCATCGCCGCGCCGTAGGGCCGTGCCGGGCGGGCGGCCCGGTGCGCGTTACAGGGATTTGACGAACTCGCGGATGCCGCCCAGCAGCATCTCGACCGACATCGCCGTCAGTATCAAACCCATCAGCCGCTCGAAGGCCGTCATCACCTGCGGGCCGAGCACCTTCTGCAGCCGCTCGGCACCGAGGAACACGGCCAGCCACACCGCCAGCACGGCGGTCAGCGCGGCGACATGGACCAGGATCTCGCCGGTGCTCTCGCGCGAGAACAGCAGCACCGTAGCCAGCGCCGACGGCCCGGCCAAGGCCGGAATCGCCAGCGGCACGATGAAGGGTTCGCCGCCCTCGGTCTTGCCGAGCACGCCGTCCGGATGCGGGAAGATCATGCGTATCGCGATCAGCAACAGGATCACCGCGCCGCCGATGCGCAGCGACACCTCGGACAGTTGCAAGGCGGTGAGGAAGTGGCGGCCGAAAAACATAAACACCAGCAACAGCACGAAGGCGATCATACACTCGCGGATGACGATGCGCGGCCGGCGCGCCAGCGGCACCGGGTTGAGCGCGCTGGCGAACAGCGGCACATTGCCGAAGGGATCGGTCACCAGCAGCAACAGGATGAAGGTCTGGAAAAAATTCTGGGTCATTGAGGGCTTTGTCTGAAACGGTGGATAGCGGCTATGACGCCCCTTCCACAATGTTACTACAAAGCAGCCTATTCACTCAAAAATCCAGCCTCCACTGCTCTCCGCGCAGGCGCCGCCGCTGCGCCGGGAAGCCCTCGGGCACCTCTTCCTCGGCCACATTTTCGAGGCTTTCCTCTATGGACAAAGAAGCGGCCCCATCCTATGCTGCGAATTATAAAATTCACAACTAGAGACGAGCCACATGACGAAATCAGCACAACTCCTGACCGCCCTCGCCTTCGCCGGTCTCAGCGCCTGCGGCGGCGGCTACGACGCCGGCCCGGCCGCCGGCCTGCCCCTGCCGACCATATCCGGCAAGCCGGCGGTGCTGGCGGCGGGCAAGAGCGTCATTCTCAACGCCGGCCAGAGCGTCATGGTGCCGGCAGGCACCGTGGTGCGCGGCACCAACAACACCGTCATCACCATCAAAGGCAACCTGAACACGGTGCACACCACGCCAGGCGCCACCGTGTCGGTACCGGCCGATGCCAGCGGCCCCGCCGACAACACCATCATCGCCGGCTGAACAAGCGGCAAGACGGCCGCGCACGGCGCGGCGGGCGAAAAAAAAAGCGACCTCGCGGTCGCTTTTTTTTGTTGCTCGAGGCTGCTTACGCGGCGCTCTCGCCCTTCTTGATCCAGGCCGCCAACTGGTGCGGACGCAGGCCGTCGTAGTCTTCGAACGGCTGGTGGATCCACGGGTTGTGCGGCAGTTCTTCCATCTGGTAGTCCGGCTTGAACACCGAGCTGCCCTTGGTCCAGATCACCGCCGAACGCACCTCGGTGACGCCTTCGAAGTTGTCGGTCAAATGCTTCATCACCTTGACCAGGGTCACGCCCGAGTCGGCCAGGTCGTCGACCAGCAGGATCTTGCCTTGCAGCGGGCCCTTGGTCATCGTCATGTATTTGGCGATGTCGAGGTCGCCGCGCACGGTGCCGGCTTCTTCGCGGTAGGAGCTGGTCGACAGGATCGCCAGCGGCACGTCGAAGATGCGCGAGAACACGTCGCCCGGACGCACGCCGCCGCGCGCCAGGCACAACACCTGGTCGAATTTCCAACCCGATTCATGCACCTTCAGCGCCAGGCGCTCGATCAGGCGGTGGTACTCGTCCCAAGACACCCAGAGATGCTTGTCGTTGGTTTGTGGGTTCGTCATGCAGATGTTTCCTTTATTGCTGAATTACTCGAACGGGTGGCGCAGGACGATCGTTTCCTCGCGATCTGGACCGGTCGATACCATGTCGACCGGCACGCCGACCAACTCTTCGATACGTTTGATGTAGGCGCGGGCGGCGGCGGGCAGCGCGGCGAGCGATTTCGCGCCGACGGTGCTGTCGGTCCAACCCGGCATTTCCTCGTAGATCGGCACGCAGCGCGCCGCTTCCTCGGCGCCGGCCGGGAAGATGTCGACATGCTTGCCGTCGACCGTGTAGCCGGTGCACAGCTTGAGCGTTTCCAGGCCGTCGAGCACGTCGAGCTTGGTCAGGCACATGCCGGTGACGCCGTTGATCTGCACCGAGCGGCGCAGCAGGGCGGCGTCGAACCAGCCGCAGCGGCGGGCGCGGCCCGTCACGGTGCCGAACTCGTGGCCGACCTGGGCCAGGTGGTGGCCGACGCCGGCGTCGGTCGGCAGTTCCGACGGGAACGGGCCGGAGCCGACGCGGGTGGTGTAGGCCTTGGTGATGCCCAGGATGTAGTGCAGCATGTTCGGGCCGACGCCGGAACCGGCGGCGGCGTTGCCGGCCACGCAGTTCGACGAGGTGACGAACGGGTAGGTGCCGTGGTCGACGTCGAGCAGCGAGCCCTGGGCGCCTTCGAACAGCAGGTTGGCGCCGGCCTTGTGGGCGGCGTACAGCGCGCTCGACACGTCGGTGACCATCGGGCGCAGGCGCGGCACGTAGGCCAGCGCGTCGTCCAGGGTCTTCTGGTAGTCGACCTTCGGTGCCTTCAGGTAGTTTTCCAGCACGAAGTTGTGGTAGTCGAGGTTCTCGGCCAGTTTTTCGGCGAAGCGCTTCTCGTTGAGCAGGTCGGCGATGCGGATCGCGCGGCGCGCCACTTTGTCCTCGTAGGCCGGGCCGATGCCCTTGCCGGTGGTGCCGATCTTGGCGGCGCCACGGGCCGCTTCACGGGCCGCGTCGAGCGCGCTGTGGTAAGGCAGGATGACCGGCGAGGCTTCCGACACCTTCAGGCGCGAGGCGACTTCGACGCCGACCGCTTCCAGCTTGTCGATCTCGCGCAGCACGTCCGGCACCGAGACCACCACACCGTTGCCGATGTAGCAGGCCACGCCTGGACGCATGATGCCCGACGGGATCAGTTGCAGCGCGGTCTTGACGCCGCCAATGACCAGCGTGTGGCCGGCATTGTGGCCGCCCTGGAAGCGCACCACACCCTGTGCATGATCGGTCAACCAATCGACGATCTTGCCCTTACCTTCATCGCCCCACTGGGTACCGATGACGACGACGTTCTTAGCCATATTTTTCTTTGACATCACACTAACCTAAGTTTTTAAGAATCCAGTTATTACCATTGTCGGCGAGCACCAGCGCGCGGTCGCACTCGAACTCATCCTGCTCGTTGCTGTGACCCGGCAGAGACTGGATCACCACTTCGCCGGACTTGCGCAGCTCGGCGATTTTTTCCTTCAATTCGGGCGCGTTGCCCCACGGTGCGCGGATCGAGTGCTTGCGCTCGGCGGTCGGCAGCAGGCGCGCCAGTTCGCGCAGGTCGAGCGAGAAGCCGGTGGCGGGACGGGCCCGGCCGAAGGCTTCGCCGACGTGGTCGTAGCGGCCGCCGCGCGCCACCGCGTTGGGCAGGCCGGGCACGTACAGCGCGAACATCGCGCCGCTCTCGTATTGGTAGCCGCGCAGGTCGGCCAGGTCGATCGCCACCTCGGCGCGGCCGATGGCCGACGCCGCCAGCGCGGCCAGCTCGGCCAGCGCCTTGGCGATGCCGGGCAGGTCGGGCAGCTCGGCGCGGGCACGGGCCAGCACCTCGACGTCGCCGTACAGGTTGGGCAGGGCCAACAGCGCGGCGCGCACCGGCGCGGCGTAGTGCGCGGTCAGCTGGTCGAGGCCGGGCACATCCTTGGCGCGCAGCAGCAGGTACAGCGCCGCCTCGTCCTTGGCGGCGGCCGGGTCGGCGCCGATGATGGCGCGCAGCACGCCGACGTGCGACAGGTCGAGGCGCACCTCGGCGAAGCCGGCCAGGGCCAACGAGGCCAGGGCCAACTCCTGGATCTCGGCGTCGGCCTCGAGGCCGGCGTGGCCGTAGATCTCGGCGCCGATCTGCAGCGGCTCGCGGGTGGCGTGCAGGCCCGACGGACGGGTGTGCAGCACGCTGCCGGCGTAGCACAGGCGGGTGACGGAGTCGCGGTTGAGCAGGTGGGCGTCGATGCGCGCCACCTGGGTGGTCATGTCGGCGCGCAGGCCGAGCATGCGACCGGAAATCTGGTCGACCAGTTTAAAGGTGCGCAGATCGGTGTCCTGGCCGGCGCCGGTCAACAGCGACTCCAGGTATTCGAGCAGCGGCGGCATCACTAGTTCATATCCGTATAGACGGAAATTATCCAGCATCAGGCGACGCAGTTCTTCGATCTTGCGTGCTTCCGACGGCAAAACGTCGGCGATATTCTCGGGCAGAAGCCAATTCGGCATGGGGAAACTGGATACGGAAAAGGATTAAAAAATGAACCGTGAGGCGCGTGGCCGCGACCGTCAAGCGGAAGGCCGAACCTGATATTTTACGCGAAATCGGAAGGCGAATGGATAAATTCGCGCGGGGAGCCGGCAAAAAGCCGGTGGCCGGGGGCGGCGGCGGCGGTTTTCTGGTGGAAAACCGCGCTGGCCGCCCCCGGCCTCCAGGGGCTTACTTCTTGGCCGCGGCGGCGCCGCCGGCGGCGCCAGAACCTTTGAAGTACTTGAAGAAGTCCGAGCTCGAGTCCATCACCATCACGTCGCCATGGTTCTTGAACGTCGCGCGGTAGGCTTCCAGACTACGGTAGAACTTGTAGAACTCGGGGTTCTTGCCGAACGCCTCGGCGTAGGTCTGCGAGGCCTTGGCGTCGCCCTCGCCGCGGATGTTCTCGGCGTCGCGGTAGGCCTCGGCCAGGATCACGGTGCGCTGCTTGTCGGCGTCGGCGCGGATCTTCTCCGAGTCGGCCGAACCGGTCGAGCGCAGCTCGTTGGCCACGCGCACGCGCTCGGCCTTCATCCGGTCGTACACCGAGGCGTTGATCTGCTCGACGTAGTCGACCCGCTTGAGGCGCACGTCGATGATCTCGACGCCGATCTGCTTGGACTCCAGCACGACCTTGGTGCGGATCGCCTCCATCACCTTGCCGCGTTGGCCGGAGATCACTTCGCGCACGGTGCGCTTGGTGATCTCGTCGTTCAGCGCCGCCTTGACGATCTGCGACATGCGGTCGCGCGCCCGGCTCTCGTCGCCGCCGAAGCTGACGAAGTACAGCTTGGGCTCGACGATATGCCACTTGACGAAGGCGTCGACCAGGATGTTCATCTTCTCGGCGGTGATGAAGCGGTCCGCCTCGGGCGACTCGATGGTCATGATGCGCTTGTCGAGATACAGCACGTTTTGGAACGGCGGCGGCAGCTTGAAGTGCAGGCCCGGCTGGCTGATCACCTCTTTGACCTCGCCCAGGGCGAAGACGATGGCGTAGCGCCGCTGGTCGACCACGAACACGGTCGAGGACAGCAACATCAGGGCGATGAAGCCGGCGATCAGGGTGGTAACTATACGATTCATTAACGGCTCTCCCGATCACGTGAGGATTCGCGCGCCCGACCGTCGCGCGGGCGCGACATCTCGACCGTCGGCATCAGGTCGGCCGGCAGCACGCTGGTCGACGACGGCACGGCGGCCTTGGCGGCGTCGCTGGCGGCGGCCTGGGCGATCAGTTTGTCCAGCGGCAGGTACAGCAGGTTGCTGCCCGACTTGGCGTCGACCATCACCTTGCTGGCGCTGGAGAAGATCTGCTGCATCGTCTCCAGGTACATGCGGTCGCGCGTCACGGCCGGCGCCTTCTGGTACTCGGCCAGCACCTGCTTGAAGCGGTTGGCGTTGCCGACGGCGTTCTCGGTGACCATGGAACGGTAGGCTTCGGCCTCCTGCACCAGGCGGAAGGCGGCGCCGCGCGCTTTTGGAATCACGTCGTTGGCGTAGGCTTGGCCTTCGTTCTTCTGGCGCTCGCGGTCCTGGCCGGCCTTGACGGCGTCGTCGAAGGCGGTCTGCACCTGCTCGGGCGGTTGCACGCCCTGCATGGTGACGTTGGTGATCTGCGCGCCGGAGGCGTAGCGGTCGAGGATCTGCTGCATCAGCTGCTGCGTCTCGAAGGCGACCTTTTCGCGGCCCTCGTAGAGCACGAAGTCCATCTTGCTCTTGCCGACGATCTCGCGGATCGAGGTCTCGGCGACCTGGCGCACGGTTTCCTCGGCGTCGCGGTTGTTGATCAGCCAAGACACCGGGTCCTTCAGCTTGAACTGGACGGCGAACTGGATGTCGATGATGTTCTCGTCGTCGGTCAGCATCAGCGATTCGCGCGCCTGCTTGTTCTTGATGTTCGAGCGATAGCCGACCTCGACCGTGCGCACCTGCGAGACGTTGACCGTCTCGTCGTGCTGGAAGGGATACGGCCAGCGCCAGTTGAAGCCGGCCGGCGTGGTGTGGCTGACCTTGCCGAAGGTGAACACCACCCCGGTCTGGCCTTCCTGCACGATGAACGAGCCGCTGGCCAGCCAGATCAGCGCGGCCACCGCGCCGACGGCGCCGGCGGTGATGCCGGCGCCCTTCATGTCGGGACGGCCGCCGCCACCGCCGCCGGGGGTGTCCGGACGGTTCTTCTGGCCGAACAGGCCGTTCAGGCGTTGGTTGAAATCGCGCCACAGCTGATCCAGGTCGGGAGGTCCCTCGCCTGGCTTTTTGCCTTCTTGGGCTTGCTTGTTGCCGTCTTTGTTACCTGAACCCCAGCGCGGGTCGTTCAGCGACAGCTTCAAGCCGATTCTTTTCATGAGAGAGGAGACAAGCATGCTAATGTGATCCGACATGAGTGATGGTTGGAATACTATCCGGCCCGCCAGCTTCGTCAGCCTGGTCCGGGTCGCGCTCGTCCGTCAAATCCTGGTCCTGCAAATCCTGCTGTTCCTGGTCTTGCTGGCTCTGCCAGTCCTGCCACTCGCGCTGCAGGTCGGCGCCGCCGCCCTCGGTGTACAAGTGCTGGGCGCCGGGCGCCTTCTTGGCCGACTCGACGATGGCGTCGCGCAGCAGGTCCAGGCCGGCGCCGGTGTGGGCGCTGATGAAGACGCGCGACAGGCCGCCCTCCTCGTTGCGTTCGACCAGCGGCTCGAGGCCGGCGGCGTCGATCTTGTTCCACACGAGAATCTGCGGAATGTGGTCGGCGCCGATCTCCTTGAGCACCAGGTTGACCTGTTCGATCTGCTCCATGCGCGAGGGCGACGAAGCGTCGACCACGTGCAGCAGCAGGTCGGCGTGGATGGTCTCCTCCAGCGTGGCGCGGAAGGCCGCCACCAGCTGGTGCGGCAGTTCGCGCACGAAGCCGACCGTGTCCGAGATCACCACGTTGCCGACGTCCTGGCCCATGTAGACCCGGCGCGAGGTCGTGTCGAGCGTGGCGAACAACTGGTCGGCGACGTACACGCCGGCCTTGGTCACCGCGTTGAACAGGGTCGACTTGCCGGCGTTGGTGTAGCCGACCAGCGAGACCGAGAAGGTCTGGCTGCGGCCACGGGCGCGGCGCTGCGTCTCGTGCTGCTTGCGCAGCTTGTCGAGACGGGCGCGCAGCGCCTTGACGCGCTCGCCGATCAGCCGGCGGTCGGTCTCGAGCTGGGTCTCGCCGGGACCGCGCAGACCGATACCGCCCTTTTGCCGTTCCAAGTGGGTCCAGCCGCGAATCAGCCGGGTGGCCAAGTGTTGCAGCTGGGCCAGCTCGACCTGCAGCTTGCCCTCGTGGCTCTTGGCGCGTTGCGCGAAGATGTCGAGGATCAGGCTGGTGCGGTCGAGCACGCGGATGTTCAGGCGCTTTTCCAGATTGCGCTGCTGGGCCGGCGACAGGGCGTGGTTGAAAATGACGATCTCGACGCCGTGGTCGAGCACGGACAGGCCGATCTCGTCGGCCTTGCCGCTGCCGACGAAATAGGCCGCGTCGGGACTGGAGCGCTTGGCCGTGATGGTCGTGACCGGATCGGCCCCGGCCGATCGGGCCAGCAACTGCAGTTCCTCGACACTGGCGGCGAAGTCGCCTTGGCCGAAGTCGACGCCGACTAAAGCTGCGCGCATGGGGCGTTCAGACGGGAGGCTGGGAGGCGGTGGTGCGGATGGCGCAATCGCTTATTCCGCTTCGGATTCGATGTTGAGGTTGACGGCGCGGGCCGGCACCACGGTCGAAATGGCGTGCTTGTAGACCATCTGGGTGACGGTGTTGCGCAGCAAAACGACGTATTGGTCGAAGGATTCAATATGGCCCTGCAGCTTGATGCCGTTGACCAGGTAGATCGAGACAGGAACATGCTCTTTGCGCAAGGCATTGAGGAATGGGTCTTGTAACAGTTGCCCTTTGTTGCTCATAACAGCTCCGTTTTATGTTGTTGTGTAGGAATTGGAGGCGATTCGCTCGATTTCAAGTGCTTCCTAGTGCAGAAACACCACTCTCCCACCGGGAGAGTGATGCTTTGAGGCTACTGTAACCTGTTTTCGCCTTCTTTGCAGGGCGCACCTGCATAAATCATACTATTTCTGCGTTTTGTTGAATGGATTCTTACCGGTGCGCAATTCGATGCGCAGCGGCGTGCCGACCAGGGCGAAGGTGTCGCGGAAGTGCTTCTCCAGGTAGCGCTTGTAGGGCTCGCCGACGGCGTCCAGGGCGTTGCCGTGGATGACGATGACGGGCGGGTTCATGCCGCCCTGGTGGGCGTAGCGCAGCTTGGGTCGGATCGAACCCTTGCGGCGCGGCTCCTGCTTCTCCACCGCCTCGATCAGGGCGCGCGTCAGCTTCGGCGTCGACAGGTCGGCCATGGCCGCCGCGTAGGCGGCGTCGAGCGACTTCATCAGCGGACCGATGCCCTGCGACTTCAGCGCCGAGATGAAGTGCGTCTTGGCGAAGGAGAGGAAATCGAGCTTGCGGTCGATGTCGATCTTGATCTCGTCGCGCTCGTCCGAGCGCAGGCCGTCCCACTTGTTGACGGCCACCACCAGCGCGCGGCCGGTCTCGAGCACGAAGCCGGCGATGTGGGCGTCCTGCTCGGAGATGTCCTGTTGCGCGTCGAGCAGCAGCACGACCACGTTGGCCTCGGAGATCGATTGCAGCGTCTTGACCACCGAGAACTTCTCGATCGCCTCGAACACCTTGCCGCGGCGGCGGATACCGGCCGTGTCGATCAGCGTGTACTGCTTGCCCTCGCGCTCGAAGGGGATCTCGATCGAGTCGCGGGTGGTGCCCGGCATGTCGAAGGCGATCACGCGCTCCTCGCCGAGCAGGGTGTTGATCAGGGTCGACTTGCCGACGTTGGGCCGGCCGACCAGGGCGATCTTGATGCCGCGGTCGACCTTCTCCAACTCCTCCGGCTCGTCCGGACGCTGGGCGAAGGCCAGGTTGAGCGCCTCGTCGACCAGGTCGACGACGCCGTCGCCGTGCGCCGACGAGATGGCGTAGGGGTCGCCCAGGCCGAGCTCGTAGAACTCGGACACCACGGCGGTGTAGCGCATGCCCTCCGACTTGTTGACCACCAACAGCACCGGACGACCGCTCTTGCGCAGGAAGTCGGTGATGGTCTTGTCGTGCGGCGTCAGGCCTTGGCGGCCGTCGACCAGGAAGATGACGACGTCGGCTTCGGCGACGGCCTGCTTGGTCTGCAGCGCCATCTGGAACATGATGCCTTCCTTGGCGACCGGCTCGAAGCCGCCCGTGTCGATGACGAGGAAGGGACGTTCGCCGACACGGCCCTCGCCATAGTGACGATCACGCGTCAACCCAGGCAAGTCCGCCACCAGCGCGTCGCGCGAGCGGGTCAGACGATTGAATAAGGTCGATTTCCCAACATTGGGTCGACCCACTAGTGCGATTACCGGCTTCATTTAGTATTACTCGACCGCGAGAGCGGTCACTGTCCCTGATTGGGTTTGAAAAATCAAATTCGTGCCGGCGATGACGGGTACCGATTGAATCGGGCTGCCGTCGGTGCTGACGCGACCTATTAAAGCTCCATCTTCCCGTGACAGGAAGTGGATGTAACCCTGGTAGTCGCCGAGCGCGACTGCGCGACCGTACGACAGCGGGGTAGACAAGCGGCGCAGGGCCAGCTTGTCGTTTTTCCATGCGCTCTGTCCGCCTTCGCGGCTGTAGGCGGAGACGGCGCCCTTGTCGTCGGCGACGAAGACAAAGCGCTGGTCGACGGCCACGCCGGTGTCGGACGAGGTGTCCTTGGTCCAGCGCGCCACCCCGGTGGTGGAGTCGAAGCAACCGACCCGGCCCTGGTAGGAGACCACGCAGACGTCTTTTTCAAACACCACCGGCATGCCGGCGATGTCGGTGACGCGTTCCAGTTCGGTGGCGCCGCGCGGCTCGCCGACCACGACTTCAAAGCGCGGCACGCCGGCCGCCAGGGTCAGCGCCAGCAGCTTGCCGCCCGGCTGGGCGACGTAGACGTTGGCGCCGTCGACCACCATGCCCGGCGCGTTGCGCAGGGTCAGGGCCGGCGTGGTGCGCTGCACCGTCCAGCGCCGCGCGCCGGTCTTGGCTTCGAACGCGGTGATGCGGTTGTCGACGCTGCGCACGACCACCACGCCGCCGCCCACCACCGGCGCCGACAGCACCTCGCTCGAGGCCTGCGCCTTCCACAAGGGTTTGCCGCTGCCGTCGAAGGCCAGGATGGCGCCCTTGGTGCCGCCCACGGCGACCACGTTGCCGTCGCTGCCGACACCGGCGGTCAGGTCGGAACCGGCCTTGACGCGCCATTGTTCCTTGCCGCTGGCCGCGTCGAGGCGGGCGATGGCGCCGTCGGCGCTGGCGACGAACAGGCTGTCGCCGGCCAGCGCCGGCGAGAACACCGCCACGCCGGCCTTGCCGACCGAGTATTTCCACGCCGTGCGCACGGCGATGCTGGATTTGAGCTCGACCAGCGGCGCCGGTTGGGTCTTCGGATCCTTGGTGGCGAACGGATTGAGCGAACTGCAACCGGCCGTCAACGCCAGCAGGCCTGCACCAACAACTATTCCGGTAATACGCATAAGTTTAACCTTGTTCTGGACTTCGATTACGCGGCGGCCTGGTCGGCCGGCACGGTGCCGCCGATGGCTTCGAACTTCAACTCGATCAGGCGGCGGCCCGGGTTCTTCTTGTCGATCGCCGCCAGCGCGGCCTGGTAGGCGGCGCGCGCCTCGACCAGCTTGTTCTGCGCCACCAGGATGTCGCCCTTGCGGTCGGCCACGGCGCCGGCGAACTGCGCCGTCGTGTCGCCGGCCAGCACCTTGAGCGCCTCGTCGTAGGCCTTCTCGTCGAGCAGCACGCCGGCCAGGCGCAGCTTGGCGAGCGCCTTGATCTCTTCCTCGCCGTGCTCGGCGGCCCATTGCAGCTGGGCCTTGGCGGCCTTCATGTCGCCCGCCTCGAAGGCGCTCTTGGCGGCCGTCAGCGCGCTCATCGGCGCGTAGGCGGTGCCGGCGAAGCGGCTCTGCATGTCGCCGGCGGCGCGCTGCACCTTGGCGTTGTCCTTGCCCTGCATGGCGTGCTGCACCTCGTCGTACAGCGCCGAGGCCTGGGCCGCCTGCTTGCCCTGGTAGTAGTTCCAGCCGGTCCAGCCCGAGTAGGCGGCCATGCCCGCGATCAGCACCCAGGAAGTCAGGTTGCCATACTGGTTCCACCACGCTTTAAGGGTCGCCAGTTGTTCTTGTTCTTCGAGATCGTATGCCATGAGTATTGGTCAGGTAAAGGTTAGTGGATCGTGCTTGCTAATGGACTGCTGGACTGCTGGTCTGCCTAGTGCTTGCAGTTCTCGTCGTGCACATGGTAGTGGTGGTTGTCGCCGCCGGTGATCTGGTCGACCAGGAAGTCGACCACGTCGTCGAAGGGAACGGTCGATTGCTGCTGCTCGCCCTCCTCCGCCCGCATCGCCTTGACGCTGGCCGAATGGTTGGCCACCTCGTCCTCGCCGAGGATGACGGCGAAGGCGGCGCCGCTGCCGTCGGCCTTCTTCATCTGCGTCTTGAAGCTGCCGGGACCGTTGGCGGTCGAGGCGTGCATGACCACGTCGAGGCCGGCGTCGCGGATGCGCTCGCCCAGCACGAAGGCTTGCAGCTGGGCTTGCTCGCCCTGGTGCACCAGGTAGACGTCGCACTGGTTCGGCTGGTCCGGCTCGCCGGCCGCCTTCATCAACTCGATCAGGCGTTCGATGCCCATGGCGAAGCCGACGGCGGGCGTCGGCTTGCCGCCGAACATTTGGATCAGCGGATCGTAGCGGCCGCCGGCGCACACGGTGCCCTGGGCGCCCAGCTCGTCGGTGACCCACTCGAACACGGTGCGGTTGTAGTAGTCGATGCCGCGCACCAGGCGCGGGTTGATCACGTAGGGGATGTTGTTGTGGTCGAGAATCTTGCGCACGCCGTTGAAGTGGGCCAGCGACTCCTCGCCCAGGTAGTCGAGCAGCTTGGGCGCGCCGTTGACCATCTCCTGCATGGTCGGGTTCTTGGTGTCGAGGATGCGCAGCGGATTGGTGTGCAGGCGGCGCTTGGCCTCGGCGTCGAGCAGGGTCTCGTGCGACTCCAGGTAGGCGATCAGGTCGACGCGGTGGCGCGCGCGCTCCTCGGCGTCGCCGATCGAGTTCAGCTCGAGGCGGATGTTTTCCAGGCCCAGGTCGTCCCACAGGCGGCGGCACAGCATGATCATTTCGGCGTCGATGTCCGGGCCGTTGAAGCCGACGGCCTCGCAGCCGAACTGGAAGAACTGGCGGTAGCGGCCGCGCTGCGGCTTCTCGTGGCGGAACATCGGGCCGGTGTACCACAGGCGCTTGGGGCCCTCGTAGACCAGGTTGTGCTCGAGCACGGCGCGCACCACGCCGGCGGTGCCCTCGGGGCGCAGGGTCAGCTGGTCGCCGTTCATCGAGTCGGTGAAGGAGTACATTTCCTTCTCGACGATGTCGGTGACGGCGCCGATGGCGCGGGCGAACAGCGCGGTGTTCTCGACGATGGGCGTGCGGATCTGCTGGAAGCCGTAGCTCTGCACCACCGACTGGGCGGTGTTCTGGAACAGTTCCCACAGGTGGGCGTCGCCCGGCAGGACGTCGTTCATGCCTTTGACGGCGACAATCTTCTCGGCTTTTTCTTTTTTAATTTCGGACATGGTCTTCTCTTCTATTCTTTTTATGCGGTGACGGTCTTGCCGTAGTTGCTTTGCACGTAGTCCAGCACGATGGCCTGGAACTCCTCGACGATGCGCTCGCCGCGCAGGGTGGCGAACTTCTGGCCGTCGACGAACACCGGCGCGGCCGGCGACTCGCCGGTGCCGGGCAGGCTGATGCCGATGTTGGCGTGCTTCGATTCGCCGGGGCCGTTGACGATGCAGCCCATCACGGCCACGTTCATCGCCTCGACGCCCGGATAGCTCTTCTTCCATTCCGGCATCTGCTCGCGCAGATAGGTCTGGATGTTGTCGGCCAGCTCCTGGAAGGTGGTCGAGGTGGTGCGGCCGCAACCCGGGCAGGCGATCACCATCGGGGTGAACTTGCGCAGGCCCATGGTTTGCAGGATCTCCTGGCCGACCACCACCTCCTTGCAGCGGTCGCCGCCCGGCTCGGGCGTGAGCGAGATGCGGATGGTGTCGCCGATGCCCTCTTGCAGCAGCACCGACAGCGCCGCCGTCGAGGCGACGATGCCCTTGCTGCCCATGCCGGCCTCGGTCAGGCCCAGGTGCAGCGGGTAGTCGCAGCGGCGCGCCAGCTCGCGGTAGACGGCGATCAGGTCTTGTACGCCGGAAACCTTGCACGACAGGATGATCTTGTCGCGGCCCAGGCCCAGCTCCTCGGCGCGCACGGCGTTCTCGATGGCCGAGGTGATCAGCGCCTCGTACATGACGGCCTGGGCGCTCCACGGCTCGGCGCGACCGGCGTTCTCGTCCATGATGCGGGCCAGCAGCGCCTGGTCCAGGCTGCCCCAGTTGACGCCGATGCGCACCGGCTTGTCGTAGCGCGCGGCCACTTCGATCATTTGGGCGAACTGGCTGTCGCGTTTGGCGCCCTTGCCGACGTTGCCCGGGTTGATGCGGTACTTCGACAGCGCGCGGGCGCAGTCGGGATAGTCGTTGAGCAGCGTGTGGCCGTTGTAGTGGAAGTCGCCGACCAGGGGCACGTCGACGCCCATCTTGTCGAGCTGTTCGCGGATGTAGGGCACGGCGGCGGCCGCCTCGGGCCGGTCCACCGTCAGGCGCACCAGCTCGGAGCCGGCGCGCGCCAGCTCCTTGATCTGGATCGCCGTGCCGACGGCGTCGGCGGTGTCGGTGTTGGTCATCGACTGCACCACCACGGGCGCGTCGCCGCCCACCCAGATCTGGCGGCTGCCGTGCGCCACCAGCACGCGGCGGCGGGCGCCGCGCGGGGACGGTCCGGAGGGGATGGCTGTTTGCGTAGAAGACATAATCTTGGCTGTTTGGCTAACGGTTGCTTACTTGATGTTGACGCGCGAGATGGTGCCGCCGGCCACCGGCGGCAGCGCCAGCGGCGTGCCGCCCAGCGTCGCCTCGACGCCGGTCGGTTTGCCGACGATCAGCAACGCCGGGTCCTTGATCTCGAAGGTTTCGGTGTTGCCGGCCTTGACCAGGCGCGAAATCAGCGCGGCGGCGCCGGGACGGCGGATCTCGATCCACGAGTCCTGGTTGACCTTCAGCACCAGCGTGCTGCCGGCGGCGGCGGCCGGCGCCGGGGTGGCGGCGGCCGGCGCCGGGGTGGCGGCGGCCGGCGCGGCGGCCGGCGCCGGCGCCGATGCCGGCGTGGCGGCGGTGCCGCCCGGCGGCGCGACGGAAATCAAGGGCACGGAGATCGACTGCATGGGCGCGGTCTCCTGGCCCGGCTTGACCAGCGTGGTCTCGAGCGGGGCAATTTCGGCCGGCTTGTCGGCCGGCTTCTCGGCCTGCGCCGAGGCGCTGGCGTCCTTGTCGGCGCGGCTGAACATGGCCGGCGAAACCAGCCCGGCGTGGTAGGCGTAGGCGCCGGCGGCGGCCACCACGGCCACGGCGACGGCGCCGACCAGCCAGCCGGCCGGCTTGCTGGAGCGCTCGGTCAGCGAGGGGAAGCGCGACTCGGTGAAGGTGGCGGCGATCTCGCGGCGGACCGGGGCGGCCTCGGCGCTGGGCGGCGTGCCGACCTCGATCATCGCCACCAGCGGCGTGGCGTCCAGCTTGACCACCTTGGCGTAGGCGCGCACGAAACCGCGCACCACCGCCATGTTGGGCAGCGCGGCGAAGTCGCCCGCTTCAAGGGCGACCACCTGGCGCGGCGCCAGTTTCAATTGGTCGGCGATCTGCTCGACCGACCAGCCCATCGCTTCGCGCTGGGCCGCCAGTTGTGCTCCGGGCGTGGCCAGGCTGCTGCCCTGGTCCTTTGGCTGTTCTGCCCACTCTGAATTCATTGGTATCCCTGTTTCACTCATCAAACGCCCCACGTTGATAAGCAGCATACTCGGCCGAGCCGGCGTGGTGGCGGCGCAATTGCGTCGCCCAACCAGCTTCCGCGCCCGCATCGCCGAGCTGATGCTGCACCTTAATCGCGAGCCACAGCACATCGGCCGTCATGCTCTCCATCTTTGCTGTCTTGCCCAGCCGGGAAATGAAAAACCCGGCCCGCTGGTAGTCGCGCCGCACATAGTACACGCGCGCCAGGTTGGCGTTGGTCGCCGCCAGGTCCGGCGTCAACTGCAACGCCTGCAGCAGATATTGTTCCGCGCCGGCGTAGTCCTTGCGCTTCAGCGCGCAGGAGCCGGCATTGTTCAGGGCCTTGGCCGGCGAGGCGTAGGCGCGGTTCTTCAGGGCCGCGTCGAAATACCGCATCGCCTCGTCCACCCGGCCGTTTTGGCACAGGAAGGAGCCGTAATTATTGGCCAGGTCGGGATTGTCCGGCGCCAGCTTGAGGGCGCGCGTGAAGTTGTCCCCGGCCAGGCCGGTCTCGCCCATGGCCATGTAAATCAGGCCGCGCATGCCGTAGCCGTCGGCGTAGTCGGGGTCGGCCGCCAGGGCCAGCTTGACCTCGTCGAGCGCCACCGTGTACTGGCCCTGCTCATAGTAACCCACCGCCAGTTGCATGCGGATTTCCGCACGGCGCTGGGCCGAGGTTTGGTCCGAGGCGGTGGTCAGCTCGGCCTTGCCGCTCTGGCCGCGCGCCTCCCCCGCGCCGGGCGCGGCGCAGCCGGCCAGCAACCCGGCCAGGCCGAGCGCGGCCAGGCAGAGGCGGCAGCGGTGCGCCAGGACCGTCATCAGGAGCGGATTTCCACGATCTTGCCGAAGTCGGCGCCGAACTTTTGCTGGTACTCGGCCATTTTCTCCATGCGCTCCACTACCCGGGTGCGGTCCTGCACCTCGCCGGCCAGCTGGCCGCAGGCGGCGTCGATGTCGTCGCCGCGCGTCTTGCGGATGGTGGTGACGATGCCGGCGTCCATCAGCACCTGGGCGAAGGCCTTGATGCGCGGATTCTTCGAGCGCAGCAGGCCCGACTCCGGGAAGGGGTTGAACGGAATCAGGTTGAACTTGCAGTTGACGCCGTGCTGGCGGTCCTGCACCAGGGCGACCAGCTCGCGGGCGTGCTCGTCGGAGTCGTTGACGCCGTCGAGCATGCAGTATTCGAAGGTGATGAAGTCGCGCGGGGCGAACTCCAGGTAGCGTTTGCAGGCGGCCACCAGCTCCTTGAGCGGGTACTTCTTGTTGAGCGGCACCAGGCCGTCGCGCAGCGGGTCGTTCGAGGCGTGCAGCGACACGGCCAGCGCCACCGGCACCTCCTGCGACAGCTTGTCCATCATCGGCACCACGCCCGAGGTCGACAGGGTGACGCGGCGGCGCGACAGGCCGTAGGCGTTGTCGTCGAGCATCAGCTTGAGGGCGGTGACGGTCGGCTCGAAGTTCAGCAGCGGCTCGCCCATGCCCATCATGACCACGTTGGTGATTTGTCGTTCGCCCTTGGGGCCGGGCTCGATGCCCTTGGTGCGGCGCAGCTCGAACTCGGCCATCCACAGCTGGCCGATGATCTCGGACACGCTCAGGTTGCGGTTGAAGCCCTGCTTGCCGGTCGAGCAGAAGCGGCAGTTGACGGCGCAGCCGGCCTGGGTCGAGATGCACAGCGTGCCGCGGTTGTCTTCCGGAATGAACACGGTTTCGACGGCGTTGCCGTTGCCCACGTCGACCAGCCACTTGCGCGTGCCGTCGGTCGAGGTGTGGTCGCTGATGACGGCCGGCGCGCGCACTTCGGCGCGGGTGGCCAGCTTGTCGCGCAGCGACTTGGCCAGGTCGGTCATCGAGTCGAAGTCGGCGGCGCCAAATTGGTGTATCCAGCGCTGCAATTGCTTGGCGCGGAACGGCTTCTCTCCCAACTCGGCGCAATAGGCGATGAGCTGCGCGGGATCGAGATCCAGCAAGTTGGTCAGGGTGGCGTTCGTGGTCGTGCTCATTGCAGGCTCAATTCAGTTCAAAAAAACTCGTTCCCGCGCGCGCAGCGCGGCGGGAACGGGGTACTGCCACGGCCCGAAGGCCGTCAATAATTACGCTTTGGCTTCTGGGAAGAAGTAGGCGATTTCAACTTTAGCGGCGTCGACAGCGTCGGAACCGTGCACGGCGTTAGCGTCGATCGATTCGGCGAAATCGGCGCGGATGGTGCCTTTTTCTGCTTTCTTCGGATCGGTCGCGCCCATCAGGTCGCGGTGGGCCAGAACGGCGTTTTCGCCTTCCAGGGCTTGGATCATGACAGGACCGGAGACCATGAAGTCAACCAGATCCTTGAAGAAACCGCGCTCTTTGTGGGCGGCGTAGAAGCCTTCGGCCTCTTCGCGCGACAGCTGGGTCATGCGGGCTGCAACGATTTTCAGGCCAGCGCCTTCAAAACGGCTGTAGATTTGACCGATGACGTTTTTTGCAACTGCGTCAGGTTTGATGATCGACAGGGTGCGTTCGATAGCCATTTAAAAACTCCAATAAAAAGAAAGGTTTAAAACAAAATTGATAGCTCAATCAACCTTTGATTTTACCATAGAACACCCCATCTATCCGATATTGGACTAGACAAGGGCGGCGCGCCCGATGTTTGCGCCGTCGCCGGGCCGATTTTACCTATAGGAAACCCTTGGCGGCGGGCAATTTGACGCCGATTTTGCGCGCTTTTGCCCCAACGTGCTATGCTTTTATCACGCTGTACCCTGAACCAACGAATTGGAGGCATGATGAACTTACAAAATACCTATGACCTGAGCGGCAACCGCCAGGCGGCGGTGCGCCACAATGTGCTGCGCAACACCTATTGGCTGCTGGCCCTGTCGATGATCCCGACCGTGCTGGGCGCCGTGATCGGCGTCGCCTTCCACGTGCCGATGCTGGGCGGCGGCATGGGCGCGCTGCTGTTCCTCGGCGTCGCCTTCGGCTTCATCTGGGCCATCGAGAAGAACAAGGATAGCGGCCTGGGCGTCGCCCTGCTGCTCGGCTTCACCTTCTTCATGGGCCTGATGCTGACGCCGCTGCTGACGCGCACGCTCGGCTACGCCAACGGCGGCTTCCTGATCATGACCGCCTTCGGCGGCACGGCCACCGTGTTCGCCGTGCTGGCCAGCGTGGCCACCGTGTCCAAGCGCGACTTCTCGGCGATGGGCAAGTGGTTGTTCGCCGGCGTCATCGTGCTGTTGCTGGCCTCGGTCGCCAACATCTTCCTGGGCATGTCGGCGCTGTCGATCACCATCTCGGTGATCGCCATCGCCATCTTCTCGGCCTACATCCTGTACGACGTGCAGCAGATCGTCAACGGCGGCGAGACCAACTACGTGCGCGCCACGCTGAGCCTGTACCTCGACGTCTACAACATCTTCACCAGCCTGTTGTCGCTGCTGGGCTTCGGCGGCGGCAGCCGCGACTAGGCGGTTTCTACGCAGCACACCAAGCCGGCCTCGCGCCGGCTTTTTTCTTGGGCAAAGCATTCAACAGTGCGGGAACTCGCGGCGGGCGCCGATCAGACGACGGTCAACTGCAAATCCCTACCCAACGCGGTCATCGCGTCTT
Organism: Rugamonas rubra; assembly: GCF_900114705.1. Classification (GTDB taxonomy): domain Bacteria; phylum Pseudomonadota; class Gammaproteobacteria; order Burkholderiales; family Burkholderiaceae_D; genus Rugamonas; species Rugamonas rubra. The sequence goes on along the minus strand of NZ_FOTW01000020.1, from coordinate 10,546 downwards.
CGATCCGATCGATGCGCGTGGTATGCGTCAAGTCGATCAAGCGATTGACCTCTTGACGGGTAGTGAGCATACGCCGAGCCAGTTCGGCGGGAATTACCGCCTGGGCCAACATTTCGTTCAGCAACAACACTTTGACCGCGATGCTTGCCGGCAGAGGGATCAAACGCTCGCCGGGCAGTGCGGCCGATGGCGGCGGGACTTGGCGTTTCTCGTCGAAATAGACCTCCATCGATGCGAGCAGCACGTCCTTGGCCATCGCAAACGCCTCATCAGCATCGTCACCTTGCGTCACCGCCTCCGGGATGTCGCGGAAGGTGACGACGAAACCGCCCGTTTCCGGCGTGAAGCATGCAGGATATTTCATAAGCCCCCCCCCCTAATTCCGCCTCCCTGGTGGAGACGCATTACTTCAAGTTAAGCTGTTTTTTGACAGATTCGACCAGTCCGGTTTTGAGTTCTTTCGCTGGATGCCTGGGAAGGAAGCTGGTCTTGCCGTTCAGTCTGACTTTCACATGGTTGCGACCATCTTCGAACGTCGCCCCAAACTGCTTGAGCCACCTGACAAACTCACTCTGCTTCACGGCGCCTCCGCAGTTTGTCCAAACAGATCAAATGTACCCAAAATTGATTACATGCGCAAACGATTTCCGGCGCGGTGGCGCGGCACCAAATGCGGCTAGCGCACCTCGAAACGCATGGTGTCGACCACCTGCTGGTCGGCGTCGACCAGCGCCAGTTGGTGCGGGCCGGCCACCGGCTGCCAGGCGTGGTCGGCGCCGGCCGGGCCGAGGTCGGCGCCGTCCAGGCGCCAGCGCAGGCCGGCCGCCGCCTGCGCCTGGAACAGCACGCGCTGGCTGGCCGGCGGGATGTCCGGGTCGATGGCGATGATGCTGGCCGGCGCCGGATAGCTGATGCGCGGCGCCCGGCCGCCCTGCCCGGCCAGCTCGACGACGGCGCTCTCGCTGCCCTTGAGGAACCATTCGACGCGCGCCGGCTCGAAGGCCGGCCGGTAGCTCAGCGCCTGGCGCAGCACGCCGGGCGGCGCCGGCGGCGCCTTGCCGGGGCGCTGGCGGTGCAGATAGTCGACCACGTCGTGCCAGACCGGCGCCGCGCCGGTGACGCCGGAGACGTCCCACATCGACTGGCCGTCGAAGTTGCCGACCCAGACGCCGACGGTGTAGCGGTCGGTGTAGCCGACGCACCAGTTGTCGCGCATGTCCTTGCTGGTGCCGGTCTTGACGGCGCTCCAGAAGCCGGTGGCCAGCTCGTTGCTCAGGCCGAAGGTCAGGCTGCGCGCGGCGCGGTCGGACAGGATGTCGCCGACGATGAAGCTGGCGCGCACGTCGAGCACGCGGCGGCGCGGCGCGGCGGCCCGTGGCAGCAGGCCGGTGGCGCTCCACAGGCCGCCGTTGGCCAGGGTGCGGTAGGCGTTGCTCAGTTCGAGCAGGCTGACCTCGGCCGAGCCGAGCGCCAGCGAGTAGCCGTAGTAGTCGGCCGGCTCGCCCAGGCTGTCCAGGCCGAGCGCGCGCAGGCGCTCGTGAAAGCGGTCCAGGCCGGCCATTTGCAGGGTGCGCACGGCCGGCACGTTGAGCGAGCTGGCCAGGCTGGTGCGCACGCTGACGTAGCCCTTGAACTGGCGGTCGTAGTTTTGCGGCACGTAGAGGCCGCCGTCGGTGCTGACGTCGAGCGCGCTGTCGTCGAGCAGCGAGGCGGCGGTCAGCTGGCCGCGTTCGATGGCCAGCTGGTAGAGGAAGGGTTTGAGCGTCGAGCCGGCCTGGCGCAGCGCCAGCACGCCATCGACCTCGCTGCCGCCGGCGTTGCCGACCCAGGCCAGGATGTCGCCGCTGGCGTTGTCGAGCACCACCACGGCGCCGTCGTTGACGTTGCGGGCGCGCAGCGCCATCAGGTGGCGGCGCAGAGTGTCGAGGGCGTAGCGCTGCAAGGCGCCGTCGAGCGTGCTGCGGGTGGCCGGGCCAGCGCCGCGCAGCAGCTGGCGCGCCACTTGCTGGGCCGCCGGCGGCGCCGTGTAGCTGAGCGGCCGGCTCAGCGCGACGACGGTGGTGTTTTCGATGGCGCCGCAGTTGGCGCCGGGCTTCAGCTCGCGCGCCAGCGCGCAGGCGCGCTTGGCCACCAGCTTGGGCGCGGCGCCGGGCGCGCGCAGCAGGCTGGCCAGGATCGCCGACTCGGCCACGTCCAGGCCGGACGGCGCCTTGCCGAACAGGCCGCGCGCGGCCGCGCCGACGCCCTGCAACTCGCCACGGAACGACACCAGGTTCAAATAGGCTTCAAGGATCTCGGCCTTGCTCCAGGCGGCGTCCAACTCGCGGGCGGCCTGGATCTGGTCCCACTTCTGGCCCCAGCTGCGGCCGGCCGCACCGCCGCGCAGGGCCGGGTCGAGCTGGGCCGCCAGCTGCATCGTCAAGGTGGAGGCGCCGCGCGGCCGGCTGCGGAACAGGTTGTCCCAGGCGGCCTGGCCCATCGCCTTCAGGTCGACGCCGTCGTGCTGCATGAAGCGCTGGTCCTCGGCCTGCAGCACGGCCAGCGGCAGCGCCGGCGATATGTCGGCCAGCGCCACCCAACGCAGGCGGCGCGCAGCCAGGTCGATGCGCAGCGATTGCAGCGGTTCGCCGTGGCGGTCGAGCAGCTCTGCGTCGGAGGAGCGGTAGTCCGCCCTCACCTGCTGCGGGGTGGGCACGGCGGCGCCGACATGGCCGACGGCCAGCGCCAGCAGCGCCGGCACCAGAGCGGCTGTCACCCGCAGGCTCATTTGACGCCCAACGCCGCGTTGGGCAGCAGGCCGAACATCTCGGGGCTGTACATCGCCTCGACGCGGGTAGGTGGCAGGTTGAACTGGCCGGCGTTGTTGAGCCGCACGGTGTATTCGACGCTCCACTTCCCCTTCGGTACAAACTCGTAGTAGCTGCGGAAGGCCTCGAAGCTGCGCTCCTGGAAGGCCGGCCAGACCCAGCCGCGCTGCCGCTCGCCGCTGGTGGCGATGGTCGAATCGCGGCCCAGGCCGGTGCCGAGCACGCTGGCGCTGGCCGGGATGGGGTCGTCGACCACCACCCAGGTCATGTCCGACTGCGCCTCCAGATCCAGGTGGACGCGGTAGATGTCGCCGCGCGACCAGACGCCCGGCGTCTTCTGCTCGACCGGGGTGATGGTCTTGCTGATGCGGTAGCCGGTGCTCAGCGCCGCCTTCAGCGGGATCGCCGCCAGGCTTTGCACCGTCACCCAGGGCTTGCCGGCGCCGCCATGCTTGAAGGCCAGGTCGGCCGCGCCGCGCGGCCAAGGCAGCATGACGCTGGCGGTGGGATGCGCCGCGTCCAAGGTCGCGCTGGCGGACACGCCGCCGACGCTGGCGCTGGCCGCGCCGGTCACCGGCGTCGCCTCGAACTTGCGCGAGAAGGCGTCCAGCGCCAGCACGCCCCAGGCGTTGGCGACGGTGGTGTCCCAGTGGCCGCGACGCTGGCGGCCCAGGCTGCCGCGCGCCAGCCGGCCCATGTCGGCGCGCCAGGCCGGATTGTCGGCCATGGCCAGCAGCAGGCGGTTGGCGTTGGCGTCGGCCGAGGACATCAACCACCACCAGTTGTCGCTGCGCTCGGTGGAGAAGGTCATGGTGGTGCCCTGCAGGTTGAGGCGGGCGCGCAGGATCTGCTGCGCCTGCGCCATGCGCGTATCGCGCTGCGCCAGCTTGGGGCTGCGCTGCAGGATCAGATACCAGTCGATCACCGCCGACGTCGGCCACAGGTTCGGCTCCAGCGAGAACGACTCCAGCTCGGCGTCGCCGACCCGGCCGGAGCGCGACAGCGCCTCCAGCGCGGCCAGCTTGCGCACCGCCAGGTCGGCCGTGGCCAGCGCCGAATTGCGCAGCACGCGGCCGTGGACGAAGCCGAGCAGCGCCTCCTCCATGCGGCCCTTGAGTTCAGGCGGAATCGGATAGCCGGCCTCCTGCACCGCCGACAGCACGTAGGCGGTCAGGCTGTCGCTGCCCCGCTCCATCAGCGAAAAATATTTGACCAGGCCGTCGCTGTCCATGTGCGCCGGCAGGCTGGCGGCCTGGTGCTCCCACATGGCGGCGTCGCGCAGGGCGATGGCGCGCGAGGTGTTCTGCTCGAAGCAGGTGTAGGGATACATGGTCATGTACTCGCGCACGCCGGGCAGGTCACTGCCCAGCCGCGCGCTGAACAAGGTGCGCAGGCCGCCACGGCCCGGTTGGGCGTCGGCCGGCATGCGCACCTGCATGGACTGCGGGCCATCGAGCTGCAACAGCGTGGCCTGGATGGTTTGCACCGGCACCGCCGGCTTGACCTTCTGCTTGACGCGCAGGCGGTCGCCGGCGCCGTCGGCACCGACCACCTTGGCGCTGACGTCCCAGGCCAGTTCGGCCACGCCGAGCGGCACCAGATAATCCCAGCCGACCTCGCGCGCCTGGCCGGCGGCCAGCGTCAGTTTCTGCGCCGGCAGCGCCTTGCCGGCAGCGCTGGCGGCCAGCTCGACCTGCATCTCGGCGTCGCTGGTGTTACGCAGCGTGAAGCCGGCCTGGAAGCGGTCGCCCTCGCGCACCAGCGCCGGCAGGCCGGACAACAGCATCAAGTCCTGCGAGCTGCGCACCTCGGTCTTGCCGGTGCCGAACAGGTCGGCGTTGGCGCTGGCGACGGCGACGATGCGGAAGGCCGTCAGCGAATCGTTGAGCGGCACCTGCACGGTGGCCTCGCCCCTGCCGTCGAGCGCGACGCGGGCCTGCCAGAACAGCAGCGTGTCGAACAGTTCGCGGCCGCCGCCCTTGCCGCCGCCGCCGCCCGGCGCCACCGCCTTGCGGCCGAAGTGGCGCTTGCCCACCACCTGCATTTGCGCGGTGGCGGTCTGCACCTGCAGGCTGCGCTGCTGCATCATCGCCTCCAGCAGCTCCCAGCTGGCGTTGGGCATCAGTTCGAGCAGGCCGACGTCGACCGCAGCCAGCGCCACCTCGGCGCCGGCCGGCACCGGCGAGCCGTCGGCGCGCGTCACGCGCACGGCCACGCTGGCCTTCTCGCGCACCTTGTAGACGGCCTTGTCGGCGCTGACCTGCACCTTCAATTCGTTGCCGGCCCAGCCCACGCGCAGCGGCGTGATGCCCAGCTTGTAGGCCGGCTTGCCCAGGTCGACCAGCGCGGTCGGCGCCGCGCCGGCGACGCGGCCGCGCACCACCAGCGCCGAGACGTAGACGTTGGGCGCGTACTGCGCCTTGATCGGAATGCTGAAGGTGGGCGCCTTGCCCGACAGCGCACGCACATAGCTGTCGATGACGCCCTCGCGCTCGACCGTCACCAGCGCGGTGGCCTGGCGGAACGGCATGCGCACCTGGAAGCTGGCCTGCTGGCCCGGCTCGTAGCGCTTCTTCTCCGGCAGCAGGTCGATGCGGTCGTTGTCGCTGGCCTTGAACCACCAGTCGTCGCCGTCGGCCACCCAGGTGTCGATATGGGTGGTGGCGGCGTGGTGCGCGGCGTCCTCGGTGCGGGCGCGCAGGATCAGGTTGCCCGAGGCGGCCGCCTTGGTCTGGCACAGCAGCAGGCCGCGCTGGTCGGTGCGGCCCTCGCAGGCGGCGCCCAGCGCCTTGATCTCGCTGCTGTTCTCGTAGGCGTAGAAGCCGCCGATCAGGCGGCGGCGGTGCGAGTAGTTCATGCGCTGGAACAGGTCGACGCTGACCGGCGCGTCGGCCACCGGCCGGCCCTGCAGGTCGAGCACCACCACCTGGAACTTCAGCGCGTCCTTGCTCAGCACCCAGCCGTCCGGCGCGATGCCGATCTGGTAGCTCGACGGCCACAAGGGAACACGGGTGGCCACCGACAGCGTTTCGCCGTTGGCGTCCTGGTAGCTCAGCTCGGCCAGCAGATTGCGCGGCGTGGCCGCCTGCGGCAGCTGGTCGATGCTGACGCGGGCGCCGCCGGCGCCGTCCAGGGTCAGGCTGCGCGTGCGCACGGCGCCGCTCTTCGGCGCGTCGGCCTCGGCGTCGGCGTCGTTGGCACTGCCGGCGCGCCCGCCCTCCTCCTCGAACATGCCCTCGTCGTCGTCGAACACGGCGCCACTCTTCTCCACGCCGGCCTTGACGTCGCCGGCGCTGAAGCTAAAGCCGTCGTAGTCGGGGAAGCTGGCGGCGTAGGGTTCGATCACCGTGCGCAGCTTGACCGGCGCGCCGGCCGCCGCGCCGCCGGACAAGTAGCTGAGCTGCACGTCCAGGTCCAGCTTGGCGGCCAGCACGGCCGGCGTTTTCGGCCCCTGCAGCAGCGCCTTCATGGTCGGCACGCGGAACTGCTCGACGCGGAAGCGCCCGGCCATGCGGCCGTCCAGCAGCACGCTGTACCAGCCCTGCTTGGCCTCGGCCGGAATCGGCCAGCTGTTGTCGGCGGCGCCGTGGCGCCAGCTGAGCGGCAGCTCGTAGCGCTGCTCGCTGCCCTCGTGCAGGATGAACATCTTGTCCGGCGCCTTGCCGGCGCCGGCCAGCGCGAGGCCGGCGGCGACGTGGCGGCGCAGGAAGTGCTTCATGTGCACCGTCTCGCCGGCGCGCAGCAGCGTCCGGTCGAACACGGTGGCGGCGATGGTGTTGTCGGCGCGGACGTCGTCGGTCGGCAGGTTGAAGCGCCAGGCTTCGATGCCCCGGTTCCAGTCCGACAGCGTGAAGGTCATGTCGGCGCCGCTGCGGGCGCTGATGAAGTAGCTGTCGTTGTAGCCGCAGGAGAAGCGGGCCAGCTCCTGGCGGATGTTGGCCACGCCATTGGCGTCGGTGCTGCCCTGCCACAGCGGCTTGCCGGCGCAGTCGCGCACCGCCACCTTGGCGCCGGCCACCGGCCGGCCCTTGTCGAGCGAGGTGACCCACACCAGCGAGGACTCGGCGCCGTGCTTGAAGTGGGCCACCAGGTTGGTCACCAGCGCCGCCGCGTTGACGTAGGCGGTGCGCGGCTTGCCGCTCAGCGCGCCGCCCAACAGCGGGCTGGCCAGTTCGACCACGTAGAAGCCCGGCTTGCGCAGCGGGATGCCGATCACCTCGAAGGCGCGCTTGCCGCCCGGCTTGGGCAGCGTGAAGCGCTCGACGGCGCCGTCCTTGTGGCCGGCCAGCATGGGCTGGTACAGGTCTTGGCCGTACAACTCGCCCGCTTGCCAGCCGCCGCCGGTGCGCCCGGTCAGGCGCTTGAGCCAGTCGATGATCTGCTGGTCCTGCTGGTCGGCCACGCGCAGCATGGCGCCGCCGACGGCGCTGCCGGACACCTTGGCCAGCTGGGTCGGTAGGCCGGCCTCCACATTGCGCACGGTGACCGGCAGCAGGCGGTCGCCGCGCGCCTCGATGACGCCGAAACGGGCCGGGAACTTGACCAGCGGCGGCTGCGCTCCGGTGCGCACCGTCAGCGGGAAGCGGGCGTGGTTGAGCAGCGGCCGGCCGGCGTCGTCCTTCAGCTTGGCCGGCAGGGTCAGCGTCAGCTTGGCCTGCTCCGGGAAGGGGCCGGCGATGCTGACGCCGCTGACGAATTCGGCCTTCTTCTCGTCGTCGCCCACGCTGGCGCGGAAGCTCTTGCCGCCCGGCGCGCCCAGGCGCACGGCCAGCGCGTCGGCCAGCCGCACCGGCGCGGAGAAATTCAGCCGCGCCGGCAGGAAGGGGATGCAGTCGCCCTTGGCGCTGGGCCGGTCGCAGCTGAAGGTGGCGGTGAAGTCGGGCCGCGTGCGGTAGGCCAGCGTCTGCTCCTTCTGGTTGGCGATGCCGCTCTCGCTGGCGATGCCGGCGCCCCACACCAGCGACACGGCGGCCTTGGCCGGCAGGCTGCGGCGGCACTGCAGCAGCTCGAGCGGCATCTGCTCGAGGCGCTTGTCGCGCACGCCGACGCTGGCGCGCCAGACCACGCCACGGGCGCGGAAGTACAGGTTCAGATAACGGTCGACGAACTGCTTGCGCTGCGCCAGGATCTGCTCGCGCTCGGCGCCGACCAGGCGGCGCACGGGAATCTTCTCGTTGATGCCGTCGGCGCGGCAGTAGGCATGCGCCTCGACGTCGGCGGCGCGCGCCGGCGCGTCCAGGCCGAGCACGAAGATCTGCTGCTCGTCGACCTCGCCGCCCTCGCGCGGCAGCGACTCGACGATGGCCGGGCCGCCGGTGTTGAAGCTGAACTTTTGACTGCCAGCCAGTTCGGCGCCGGCCAGGTCGCGCAGGCCGGCCTTCAGGGTGAAGCTGCAGGAGACGCCGGCCGGCAGGTCGCGCACGAAGTCGTAGCTCCAGTTGCGCCCGTCGATCCAGCGGCCGCTGCCCTGCTCGGGACAGTCGATGGTGAACGGTGCGTCCAGGCGCAGGTCGCCGAAGGCCACCATCTGCGCCGAGAAGCGCGCCTGCACTTGGCGCACTTGCTTGATGGTGCCGCTGGGCGAGAACGATTCGACGCTGGCCGGCGCCGCCGGAGCGGGCACAGCCGGCGGCTGGGGTTTAGCCTGGGCCTGGGGCTGAGCTTGGGCCGCCGGCGCGTGCGCGCACAGCAGCGCCAGCGCGGCCAGCAGCGGCGTCAGACGGCGAACAAGGGGAATATGGGGAAAGCGGGAAAACAAGACGGCGCGAGCCTGGGGCGACTGGGACATTCCAACTCCGTGGTGGGGTGGTCATGCCGCGCGGAAGGTCTGGAAAGCAAACTGGCTTGGCGGCGATGAGCGGACCAAGCCAGTGTTACAAAGAGCGCAAGCCCTGTCAATGGAGCTTGCAAAACAAATCAGCTTACCAAAAAGGCACGGCGCCTCAGGCCAGGTCGAACACCGCCATCGACTCGACGTGCGAGGTGTGCGGGAACATGTTGACCACGCCGGCCTTGCTCAGCACGTAGCCGGCCGTGTTGCACAGGATGCCGGCGTCGCGCGCCAGGGTCGACGGGCTGCACGACACGTAGACGATGCGCTTGGGCAGCATGTCCGGGTGGCTCAGCTTGAGCTCGGCGAGCGCCTCGCAGACCGCCATGGCGCCGTCGCGCGGCGGGTCGATCAGCATGCGGTCGAACTTGCCCAGCACGGCCAGGTCTTCGGCGGTGATCTCGAACAGGTTGCGCGTCGAGAAGCTGGTCTTGGCCGACAGGCCGTTGACGTTGGCGTTGTCGAGCGCGCGCTCGGTCAGCGTGGTCAGGCCCTCGATGCCGACCACCTCGCGCGCCTGGGTCGCCAGCGGCAGGGTGAAGTTGCCCAGGCCGCAGAACAGGTCGGCGACGCGGTCGGTCGGCTGCACCTCGAGCAGGCGCAAGGCCTTGCCCACCAGCACGCGGTTGATCAGGTGGTTGACCTGGGTGAAGTCGACCGGCTTGAACGGCATGCGCACGCCGAACTCGGGCAGCAGGTAGTGCAGCTGCTTGTCCAGCGGATAGAACGGCACGGCGCTCTCCGGCCCCTTGCTCTGCAACCACCATTGCACCTGGTGCTGGTCGGCGAAGGCCTTGAGCTTGTTCTCGTCGTCGGCCGTGAGCGCGGCCATGTTGCGCAGCACCAGGGCGGTGACGTCCTCGCCCACCGCCACCTCGATCTGCGGGATCTGTTCGCGCAGCGACAGCGAGGTGACCAGCGCGCGCAGCGGCAGCAGCATGGCCGAGACGTGCGGCGGCAAAATCATGCAGCTGTCCATGTCGGCGATGTAGGTCGACTTCTTCTCGCGGAAGCCGACCACCGCCTCGTTGCGGCGCGGCACGAAGCGCACCGACAGGCGGGCGCGGAAGCGGTAGCCCCAGGTCGGGCCGTACATCGGCCGCATCACGTGCTGCGGACGGACCTTGCCGATGTGTTGCAGGTTGTCCTCCAGCACGCGCTGCTTGATGGCGACCTGGGCGGTCGGCTCCAGGTGCTGCATCGAGCAGCCGCCGCAGTTGTCGTAGTGTACGCAGGGCGGCTTGACCCGCAGCGAGGACTCGCGCAGCAGCTCGGTCATGTTGGCCATTTCCCAGTTCTTCTTGCGCTTGAAGCTGACGAAGCTGACCCGCTCGCCCGGCAACGCGCCCTCGACAAAGACCACCTTGCCCTGGCTGCCGTCCTCGTTGCGCAGATGGCCAACGCCACGGGCGTCCATGTCCAGCGATTTGATGTCGATGATATTTTCTTGCATAGCGTTCAGTGTTGGAGGTGGGCGGGCGCGCGCGCCGGCAGGGGCTGCCGGGCCGTTTCGGGCGCTCAAAGCGGGGCATATGATATCAGATATCGGAAGGCCGATATTGATTGCAATTTTGGCAATGCGAAGGAAATGTGGCGACTCCCAAACCACCCACAGGCGCAGAGCCAGGGTCAGACCCTAGGGTCTGACCCTAATGCCGTTGACTTAAGCTTTTGACTTCTTGTATGGGTAGCGCTGTGCCTTTGATTTGACGACCCGGTCAAAATGACGGCCGGGTCGTTTGACAGTCAGTTCTGTGACTAGCCTTTGCCGCATTCTTTGTAGTAGGGAAGGCAGCTTGCCATAGGCGCGAGTCGCGGCGGCCCATGTTAGTTCGTATTGAATGATGTGAAATGCACGGACGAAGCTGATGTCGGTGGGGTTGCATTGAGCGTCGGCGGCGACGTTGGC
>NZ_FOTW01000062.1 GCF_900114705.1 Rugamonas rubra | reverse complement strand
TCGGATAGCATCATGCCGAGAAGTTAACACAACGAAACCGCGTTTACAACCGCTATCGATTGCTTAAGTCAACGGCATTAGGGTCTGACCCTGGCTCTTTGCCTTTGGGTGGTTCGGGCGTCGCCTGCTTAGGCGCGCAGGCGCTGGCGCACGGGTTCGGCCGGGGCGGCCTGGCGCGCCGCGCGGGCAGCCACCGCCAGCGCCTTGGCCGGCACGGCGCGCGGCGCCAACCGCAGCACGTCGGCGCCGGTGCCGGCCGCGCGCGCGGCGTCATCCACCCGGTCGACCTTGAAGTGGCTGACCAGCGTGGTCAGCTTGTTGGCCTGCTGGTGCATGGCCTCGGCGGCGCCGGCGGCCTCCTCGACCATGGCGGCGTTGTGCTGGGTGGCGCCGTCCATCTCGGTCAGCGCGATGTTGATCTGCTCGATGCCGCTCTCCTGGTCGGCGCTGGCCTGGCTGATCGAGGCCATGATGGCGGTCACCCGCCGCACGCTCTGCACCACCTCGTGCATGGTGGCGCCGGCGCTCTTGGCCAGCTGGCTGCCACTGTCGATCTTTTCGGCCGAGTCGTTGATCAGCTTCTTGATCTCGCGCGCGGCGGTGGCCGAACGTTGCGCCAGGCTGCGCACCTCGCCGGCGACGACGGCGAAGCCGCGTCCCTGGTCGCCGGCGCGGGCCGCCTCGACGGCGGCGTTCAGCGCCAGAATGTTCGTCTGGAAGGCGATGCCGTCGATGACGCCGGTGATGTCGACGATCTTGTGGGCGAAGTCGTTGATCGCCTCCATCGTCTCGACCACGTCGGACACCACGCGGCCGCCCTGGCCGGCCACGTCCGAGGCCGACTGCGCCAGCTGGTTGGCGGCGCGGGCGTTGCCGCTGTTCTGTTTGACGGTGACGGTCAGCTGCTCCATCGACGAGACGGTTTCCACCAGCGCGTCGGCCTGCTGCTCGGTGCGGCGCGACAGGTCCAGGTTGCCGGCGGCGATTTCGCGCGCGGCGTGGTCGATGTCGGCGGCGCCGTCGCGCACCTGGGCGACGGTGTGGGCCAGGCGGCCGTTCATGTCGTTGAGGGCGTCGAGCAGTTGGCCGATCTCGTCGCTGCGCTGGTGGCGCAGGGTGGCGCGCAGGTCGCCGGCGGCCACGCGCAGGGCCAGCGCGACGGCCTGCCGGAGCGGCACCACGACGCTGCGGGTGAGCAGCCAGGCCAGCACGGCGCAGGTGAGCAGGGCGGCGGCGCCGAGGGCGCTGAGCAGGATCTGGCTGTTGCGGAACTGGGCGGCCGACTCCTCGGCCAGCGCGCGCGCCTGGCCGGTCTGGTGCTGCAGCAGCGCCTCGACGGCGGCGCCGTACTGCTTGAAGGTGGCGGCCATGCTGGTCTCGACCAGCTCGCCGACCTCCTGCGTCTTGCCGAGGTCCTTCAGGCGGAACACCTCGGTCTGCACCGCCAGATAGGCGCCCTTGTGCTGCTGCACGGCGCGCCACAGCGTCCGCTCGGCGCCTTCCTGCGGCAGGGCGCCCAGCTTCTGCTCCAGCGCGGCCTGGGCCTTCTGGCCGCCGGCCAGCTCGGCGAGGAAGTATTCGGCCACCTCCAGGCTGTCGCTACGGGCGATCGAGGTGGCGCGCAGGCCGTTGAGGCGGGCGGCGGCGAGCAGTTCGGCGCTGAGCTGCTGCCGCGCCAGCTTGTCGTGCACCAGGTCGGAGGTGAGCGCGTCGGCGCTGTGCATGCGCCACAGGGCCAGCGCCGACATGCAGGCCATCACCAGCAGAACGATGGCGAAGGAGGCGATGACGCGGAGACTGGTGGTGAGCTTGGGGAGTGTCATGGTGGGGTCCAGGGTGTGGGGACTGCGGAAGTGGACCCAGCATACCTGCCGTTTGTGACACTGTAATTACATACAAGAAACAGTTGTTGCTATTTATGAAAGTCAACACGGAAGCGCACCGGGCCGACCAGTTCCACCTCGTGGCGCATCTGCGGTTCGACCACGCCGAACAGGTCGGGCGTCAACAGCAGCACCTCCTGCTCCGGTTCGCTGATGTGGTAGCGCAGGCTGCCTTCGAGGACGGTGATGCGGCCCCACACGCCGGCGGCCGTGGTGTGGCCCTTTTGCAGCGCGGCGGGCGTGCTGGCCTCGGTGAACTCGGGGCTGCTTCTGTAGTGCGTGACGTGGGCGGGCAGGGTTTTCATGGCGACTCCGGTGGGGCATGGGTTCAGGTGGGATTCAGGCGACTTCGAGCTTGCCGAAGAAGCCGTACTGCAGGCTGCCGCCGATGCGCCGCGCCACGGTCATGAACTCGGCCGCCACCTCGGGCGCGAAGAGGCGGCCGGTGGCGGCCTCGAACAGCGCCAGCCAGCGGCGGAAGTGCTCCGGCTGTACGCCGCCGAGCAGCATGTGCTTGCCGAACACATTGCCTTGGAAGTCGCGGCTGCCCAGCATGACGGTGCTCCAGAAGTCGACCATGCGTTCCAAGTGCGGTCCCCAGTTGGCGCCGATGGCCTGGTTGAACAGAGGGAAGAGTTCGGCGTCGCGCCGCACCTCGTCGTAGAATTCGTTGACCAGGGTGGCGATGGCGGCGCGGTCCAGCGTGCTTGATGGCATGGTGTCGGTTTGCTTGAGTGGATGGGGAAATGGTAAGCGATATCGCGGTGTAAAGCAATATTTTAGATGAATGTTTAAGCTGGGCGGCTCAGTGCGCCATCAACACCGGCACCGTCATCGCCCGCAGCACGGTGCTGGTGGCGCCGCCCAGCACCATCTCGCGCAGGCGGGCGTGGCCGTAGCCGCCCATGACGATCAGGTCGGCGTCCAGCTCGGCCGCCAGCGACAGGATGGCCTCGCCGATGTCGTCGGCGGCGGGCCGCTCGCTGACCTCGACCTTGACGCCGTGGCGCGCCAGGTAGAGCGCGATGTCGGCGCCGGGCACTTCGCCGTGGACGCTGTTGTGGGCCGCGGGATGGAACACCGCCAGCGTGACCAGGCCGGCGCGGCGCAGCAGCGGGATGGCGGCGGTCAGCGCGCGGGTCGCCTCCTGGCTGCCGTCCCAGGCCAGCAGGGCGTGGCGGTCGATGTGTTCGAAACGGCCGACGCGCGGCAGCACCAGCACCGGCCGCATGCTGTTGAGCAGCACGTACTCGGGCAGCGTGGCGACGATGCCGGGGCCGGCCTCGCCTTCCTCGGGCTGGCCGAGCACCACCAGGTCGGCGTAGCGGGCCTGCAGCGCCAGGCCGGCCTCGGCGTCGTCGTCGAGGCGGCGCGCCTCCCAGCTGCGCACGCCGAGCCGCTCGGCCTGGGCGGTGAAGCCGGCCAGCGCCCGGTCGGCGCACTCGTAGAGGAAGGACAGGTCGGGCGTGACGAAGCCGGCGCTGGGGTCGACCGCGCCGCACTGGTAGATGAACTGGGTCAGGCCGGTCATGGCCGCGCCGACCAGGTGGGCGTCCTCGGTCATGGCGAGCTGGGCCGCCAGCGCGACCCGCTCGGGAGTGCGTTTGGACGGGTCGACGTGGACCAGGATGGTGCGGTAGGACATGGTGGCTCCTTGTGCGGACGGCGGACGGCGGACGGGCCGGACTGTGCCCCCCCATGGTACGAAGCGCGCCCCGAAAAATGATTGATCTAGATCAAAAACGTCAGCATTGTCGTCCCGGCAATGGGGGGCGGCCGCTGGCGGCTATCAAACCACCCAGGGGCCAGGGTCAGACCCTAATGCCGTTGACTTAAGCAATCGATAGCGGTTGTAAACGCG
>NZ_FOTW01000048.1 GCF_900114705.1 Rugamonas rubra | reverse complement strand
TTGATCGTCATCATCGTCCCCTTCAGTGGCTCTGCCATCCTGATAGGTTTGACTCAACAGGAGTGGCAAAGTTCTGACGAACGAACATAATCAGGCACAACAAAGTGCTTTGCGGCTGTCGCTAGCTGAAAACTCATGCTCATCCACGGGCTATTCGTTGTGAGGAACCGGCCAAAATCCTTCACTCCCCTGATCTCGCGACCAGCAAAATGGTGCAGATTATCCAGGCGCCAGGCATCGCGTAACGCGACGTACACCTGTCTTGTTGGCAGGAGATCGGAGTGATCGACGTGGCATTGCTAGGCATAATTCGACGCTGGCACCTTCGTGACCAGATTCCCATACGAGAGATTGCCCTACGACTCGGGATCTCACGCAACACCGTTCGACGCTATTTGCGCTACGCATTATCGTCATCGTCATGAAATGGATCATCATCGTCATCGTCACGGAATGAGTCCTCATCATGATCATCACGGAGTGAGTCTTCATCGTGATAGTTAAGGAGAGGATACTCATCGTCGTCATCGTGGCGGAGTGGTTCCTCATCAGGGTCGTGCCCGTCTGAGCTTTGGTCGTCGCTATCGCTGCCCTCTAATTCGTAAGCATCTTCAGCGTGGACGTAGTCTTCAAGCTCACGCTTGTCGTAGTCGGGTTCGACGATGCCGAAATCGACTTGTGTAGCGATATGTTCGATAGCGATCGACTCCACCATCGGCCGATTTTCCGCGACACCGACGAATTCAAATTCAGCATCAACATCTAGGGAAAACGAACGCTCACCATCTGTTCCTCCCATGTGCACCATGTCTTTGTCGATGCCATCCTTGACGGCAAAGCTGAACGAGGCGTAGACGCGAACCTTTGCGCGAATCCGCCGTGCGACCGTCAACCTGCCCTGGTCATAATCGAGCACTTCAAATGGTTTGTCGCTGAATTTCCAGTCTTCCAGTACGGCGTGTTCGTCATCTGTTTCAACATACATATGAGAATCGGCCTCGACTATCCAATCAGCATAGTCCACTGCCTTGCTTAATTCCGTGGTTACCGCATCGCGCAAACCATGCACGGTGTCGTTCTCAACCGCCCATGCAAGCGATTCGGCAAGGGCAACCGGATCAACCTCCTGCTCTTCCGCG
This sequence comes from Rugamonas rubra, assembly GCF_900114705.1. Classification (GTDB taxonomy): domain Bacteria; phylum Pseudomonadota; class Gammaproteobacteria; order Burkholderiales; family Burkholderiaceae_D; genus Rugamonas; species Rugamonas rubra. The sequence continues at coordinate 14,500 of NZ_FOTW01000048.1, read as the reverse complement.
TCCGCGCTATCGGCTGGATCCTGCGTCACCTCCTGCAACGGCATCGACACGCCATACTGGATACCATCGCGATTGAAGGTCTCGCTAAAGAACGAGTGTGTCAGCATTCCACCGAGGTCCGGGTTCTCCCACGAGATCCCCCCGGATTTGCGGAACATCATATGAACCATATCGAAAATGACTTGCAGCGCGTGCGGAAACGCGAACTGCAGCGTGCGCGCTGCGGCCATGAGCTCCATGACGTGTTCCTGGCCAATCCGAATCAACATCACGGACCGCGAAAACTTGAATGGCATCGCGGAGAAACCGGTCTCTACCTGCCCCAACCGCAACTGGATCGTGTGCAGCTGGTCCGCCGCGTCGGTCAAGGAGTCGTAGGCGTGCATCATTTCGTGGCCTAAGCTTGCAAGCCAGCCGGATTCGAGATCAAGATAACTCGGCGCATCCCAGTGCTGTGCAGACGGATGATCGTCGCGCCTGGCGCTTGTGATCTTGAAAAACGTGGTGTCCGCAGGGTACTCCTTGACGGTGAGCGCACGATCCCCGACAACGCGCTGCAAGCGCCCGTTCTTCGCTTTCTGTCCCGCCAAACTCAGATTGTGAAGCGCGCGCAGCAAAGCAGCGTCATCCGGCCAGAGCAGGAGGTCGAACTCGACGGCGCGATGGCGTCCAGGGAAGTTGAGCCAGCCTCGCCCCCGCTCATCCCGGAAAACATCGACGAGCACGAGTTTTTCAACCGGCACCTGATCGCTGACTGTTGCCATGCCTGTCGCCGTATAGCTAATTACCAGAGCGTGCCGCACCAGGACCACGAGCCAGACCGAACCCTCGGACCGGACTGACAGGGGAACGTCTCCCAATACTTCATCGTCCTCAAGCGCCGGCTCCGACTCAAGCGCGGCGAACCGTACAGCGGCCTGCTGCAAGCTGATCGCCTGGTCGCGGTCGAAGGAGCCGGCCTGGCCCGCATCAGGCATGAGGTTAACCTTGCCGCGCTGGCGGAGGATCTGACGCGATTGCGTTGAAAATGGCAACACCCAGTCCGTCAAGCGGTCGCCCACCGACGGTGTTACGAAATAGCAGGAGGCCATCGGCGACGCCAGGTGTTGGTACGGTATCTGTTCATCCATTACCTCGAGCCGATAGTCGATCTCGCGCTCGTCGCTGCGGCGCCGGGAGGTGATCAAGACCTCGCGCACATCTTGCATGAAGCGATACAGCCGCTCCGTGTCCGCACCTGGCGGTGCACCTCCGACGGATTCGAGCAGCCCTCCCAGAAACACTTCCGCCATCTCGCCGGCGCCGCTGTTGGGATGCATGATGCGCTGGACCAGACGCATGACCGGGATCGTCATCGTGTCCAGCACCGACAAATGCACCGCCAGCTCGTAGGCCGCCGGCGACGCCATCTGGCGAAATAGCGCGACCCGTTCCGCCCCGCCGACCCGGCGGCCGGAGCCTGCCTCCCCTCGCCCACCGTCGGCGTTGCCGGGGATCAGGTGGATGCCCGGTACGGTGACGCCCGAATGGCCGGTCATCACCGCTGTCCAGCGTCGCAACGAGGCCTCGTCGAATCCGATTATCGGCAGAAGCAGTGCGCCGGCTGGAGGGCGTTCCAGCCACTCACCGCGGCCTGCGGACAGTTCGCTATTATGGCGCACCCGGTCATGCGATGACAGGCGCAGCTCGGGGATACCCATAGGCAGATGGCGCCATGCACGACGCGGCATAGGCTGCAACAGCGTGATGGGGCCGACCTCGCTCCACCCCCGCAACAAGACTTGCATGCGACCGTCTTGCCACAATGGCGACAACGTATCGCTGACAACCAGTATCTGCGCTGTTCGGCTCCCGCGCCAGCGGGACAGCGAGCCAGCGTTGCCATGGGCGTCCACCAGCTTGCCGTGCTCGCCGTCCAGGCGCAGCCGATGAATCTGACGAAACGCCACCTGGCCAGACACCATTCGTGCGAACTCACCGACCGCATCGCTCCATAAACTGCTGGTCGTGCTTTCCTCGTTGATCAGTAGCAAATCGAAGCCGTACTCCCGTTCCGCCTGCATCACCGGAATCCAGATGCCTGTCGCGGCGGCTTGTTCCGCCGTTTTTTCCTCGTCGAGTATGGCTGCGGTACGCGAGGAGATTCGACGGGAATATCCCTGCAGCGCGTGCGCGACGTTGGCTGGCATACCAGTGACGGCCACTCCACGCACACGCAACGCGCCGTCGACAAAGGTGCCCGGAATCAGGCCCGGCGTCAATTCGACGGGCCGGCCGGCGTCGGCCGACGCCGGCGCCGGCGCCATGCTTTGGTCGGCGTCAACCTTGGTCGGCTGCGTCGTCCCGGCAACGCGCGGCGCCGACCTGGGCACGGGCGGCGTGCCGTGTTCCGAATGGATCCCCATTTGCCGCGCCAGCCACAACAGGTCCGCCAGCTCACCCGCCTCCGGCGCCAGTCCGGCGGCGGTCAGCGCGCGCGCCAGGCGTTCGATCACTGCGGGGCTCCTGCCAAGCTGATGGTCAAGCGTTCAACCATGGTGGCGCGCTCGACCTCAGTCATGCCGGGGCTGGCAAACACCAGTTGGATCGCATTGAGCAACTGGTCGGTCGCCACCGTCTCGCCTGCGATGGATTTTTGGACGAAACCATCGATGATCGCTCCCGCTTGGCTGGCAATGTGTTCACCCAGTTGCGCTTCAACGATACGCGACAGGCGCTGCACGTCGCCGCCCGGGTCCGGCATCGTGATCTGTAGGCATCGGCGAAGGAAGGCCGGCGGGAAGCTCCGCTCACCATTGCTGGTGATAATCAACAGCGGAAACTCATGACGCTCCACCCTGCCCTTTGCCACCGTGACCCGCTCCGTGCTGCCGAACATCCGCACCTTATAAGAATCGCCGGCCATCCGGCTTAGCTCGCGGATATGGAACTGGCCCTCCTCAAGAACGTTCAGCAGGTCGTTCGCCAGATCGATGTCGGCCTTGTCCATTTCGTCGATCAACAACGGCCGCGGTCTTGTCGCGGGCACGAGGGCTGTGCCCAGGGGGCCGAGTTCGATGAAGTCCTCGTCCTTCAAGCCGTCGCTGGAGCCGGTCGCATGCGCGCGATGTTGCGCGCGGCCGATCGCGTCGTAGTTGTAAAGGGCTTCCTGCAGCGTGCTACGGGAGTTGACCGGCCAACGCAAGGGTTCGCCGAGGCCTAGTTCAACGGCCACGGCATCGATCAGCGACGATTTGCCGGTGCCGGGGGCGCCGGTGACGAGCAGCGGCCGCCGCAGATGAAGCGCCGCATTCACCATTTGCACGATCTCCGGCGTGGCTTGGTATGCCGCGCCGCGCTGCAATGTCGCCGGCGACAAATCCCCCCGTTTGCCGTCATATTCGACCGCCAGCTCGTGGGGCGCGCGCGGCTGGCGCCATGGCGGTGCAGCCGGCATGGTTATCGGCGGAGTGCCTTTACGGTCCGGGTCGCCTAGGAACAGGCGCCACGAGGCGCTCTTCCCTTGATCGGTGTCTGATTTCATATGGTGTCCTTAGGTAGCGAAAAACTGCCTTGTGCCGGCAGCATGCGGTCGTCATCCCAGACGATGCGCAAATTTTTACCGGGTTCATTGTTCATGGCGCTGCGTTGAATATGCTTGGCGACCGCAAGTGGCGCATGCGACGGCTCATGGCGGGCAAAGAATTTGGACGTCGCACGCTCCAGGGCCGAAGGGTCGGCGGGAGCTGCCGAGATCCAGCTGAAATACGGAATTCCACGCTCAAGGCATGCCCTCAGCATTTGCTGCAAATGTTCCGGCAGCCCGCTGCCCGGGTGCGGGACGCCAATGCAAACCTCAACGCTTTTGCTATCGGTCAAGTGGTTCGCCGCGTCACCTGCGAACCGTTTGGCATCTCCATGCTCGGCGATACCGGGGAGCCACTTGATTGCCGCAGTGGTGGTGCCGTTAAGTTGCTGCTCAAGGCTGCCGAGCAGCGTCCGCCATTCCCGTAGTGACGGGCTTCCCATGTAAGTGCCCCCGGCCGCGCGCCGTTGCCAGTGCAGTAATACCGGGAAGCGCTGTAACAGCGGCATGCTCTCCTCGTCCAGCGCGTCGTCCACCGTGATCAGCGTGGTTTCGATCCCTTCTCCGAGCAAGTTATGAGGCAGCAACAGCCCGATCACAATCCGGTGTGTGCCCGCTATTGCCATCGCTTCGACGCGGCGGATTATGTCCGTTAGTACGCTCGACAGCGACGGCTCTGCGATCGCCGGATTCCACGGGCATTCCTCCACCGCCGAGAACCGCATCGGGTCCGGGTGTTGCACATGCCAGCGCACTCTGTGCTGCTTGTCATCGATCTCAATGAACAGCCGGGCATAGACAGCGCTCTGATCGCCAGCCTCTTTGTCCAACGTGGCGTCGATCTGGGCGCGGAATTGTGGTGTCAGGTGTTTGTGGATCCACGCCTGGATCGCAGCGTCCGGGAACTCGCGTCCCGCGCGCATCATGAATTCGCTCATCGGATCGGGACCGCCCGGCCTGCTTGGATTGAGGTCGTGCAGCAGCTTGAGCACCACTGCGAGCCCGACAGGCGGAGTGACCGCGTCGGCAGATAGGGTCAATGAACGGACATATAAACGGTAAACCTGTGCATCGGTGATCGCAACCTGCTGAATGGCGGCCAGCGCATCGTCGAGTCGCGGGTCCTCGAAAGAGAGAGTTCTCTCCTTGCCGGTCGTGATCAGCTTCAGACGTGGTCTTTGCTTCGCCAGGCCAAGAGGCACCGCGTCGTCGACGATGTCGGTCAGAACTTGGGCGAAATCCGGCCAGGCTCCGGTGGTATCGTCTTCCAGCTTGTTAAGCAATGCCTTCGCGAATAGTCCGGTCGAGGTGAACCCAGGCGACGCGGAACAGGCACCGATGTATGCTGCATGCGAAATACGACTTACAGGCGAGGCCAGTGGGGTGGCGAGATAGCGGACGCTTTCCGGATCGTGCGGATATGGCACCGCACATGCATCGACAATGCACACTTTTTGCGCCAATTGATCAAAACAATCGCGCGCAAGAGAATGGACAAGGTCATCAACACCAATGCAATGCGGTTTTCCCTCGCTTGCATTCGACGTATACATGAAGTGCCGGTTCTCGTCATCAACGAACCCATGCCCGCCCCAAAAAATAAGCACGGTTTTAGGGTTCAGATCGGGCAATTCGGTGTTAATGAACTCGCTCAAGTCGTTGTTCGTGGCGTTCCGGCAACCACCTTTCCACTTCTGCCTCACGATCCACTCCGCGACCGCTGTCTCCCCCCAGCTTTCAGGGGAGAGGAACAGCTTGATGCCATCCCTCGACACGTCGGACCGGCCGATTAGCCAATCGACGAACCGCAGCGCATCCTCGACGGGCGTGTGGAGGCGGCGACCGCGGAATCCGTAGTGGTCGATACCGACCACGATCGCCGTCAGTTCCATGGACAAGATCCGCTCACTTCAGATGGTCGGAAATCAATTCCCACATGAGGTCGGAATCCAAATAGGCGCTATGCGCGGCCGCGACATTCGCACCGCTGTACAGCCGGTGATCGGTGACGCGACCGGGAAATAAATTCTCAGCCACGTAACTCAGCGGATCGCTGAGGTCGTAGAAGTTCACCCAAGGGGGGACGTGGTCGGGCAGCGGCCCGCCGGCCGGCAGTTTCGACAAGGCGCCCAGCTCATACAGCAACGGCGCCTGGGAGCCGAACGTCACGAGGGTCTTGACATTTTTCGGCCTGTGCTGGACCAGCGTCTCGAGGCTTGCGATGCCGCCGAGGCTGTGTGCGAGAATGGTGACCTCGGAGTCGGCGACGCTTTGCAAGCGTTCGGCGATGAAGGACCTGATCGCCTCGCCTCGGGCCTGATAGCGCAGTATGTCGCCCAGCTGATTTCTCACCAAGTCCGTCAACATACCGCGGTAGCTAGTGATGAGCGGCGACAGGAACGGCAACATCGCTTTCACGGCTGTGCCGACCACGCTCCTGCTCTCGCCTATCAGTTCTTGCTCCAATGCGTCGATCAGGGTGCCGCGTCCTTGAAAATTCGGCAGCTGCCGGTCCTGCTGGGCCGCGAGACGGAACAGACGCGCAACGGTTGCCCGAGCCAGCACCGTGCCGAGCTCCTTCATATCAAGGATGCCCGGTACAGTCTGCAGAAGGCGGATATAATCGCCTTGCACCTCGGCTACGGCAGGGGCCAACAGATCATCGAGTCCCTCATCCCGGAAACACTGCTTGACTGCGTTCGGCAACGCTTGGTGCAGGCGTTGTAGGCCATCCCTGTCGTCCGTGTCAGCGGGCGCCGGCTTGCGCTTGGCAAGCACCAATTGCTCCATCTCGACGGCCGGATTGTGCAACAGCACATTCCACAGGAAGTCTGCCTCGGCCAAGCTACGCACGCCGCCGGTTTCGTAGTACTGCGGCACGGACAAGGCGGTTCCGGAATCGACGCCATGTTTTTCGCCCCACAGACACTCCACCAGCTCGATTTCGAGACAGGTGCGCTCGAGACGGCGCTTGATGATCGCGACGTCGTTGTCGTAGCCGGCCTTTCTGACTCCTGTACCATGAACGAAGAGAAGTTTTTGACCCACACAGACTCCAAGATCGAAATATTGTCGTTACCTATAGGAAATCATTATACCGTTTGGTTTTCAAAAGGGCAACGCCAGGAAAGGCGTACCGCAGTACACGGCCAACGTCGTTAGCGGCCCGGCCCCAGAATCACCGTTCTCCGAAGCTGCGCGATGAGTGCCTGAACAGGGAATGGTTTGGCAGTCCGCAGGAAGCCAAACCGGTTATTGAGAAATGGAGGCATTTCTATAACAATGAGCGACCGCATTAGGCTCTTGGCAACCGCACCCCGGCCTCAGTTGGCCGGCAGCGGCGCCAAATGCTGGCGGCTTAGTCGAAGCCTAACCATTCTGGTGGCAACAAATTTACCGATCAGGTCACACTGCCAAAGACACCATCACGGCGCACGGCTCTCGACTGCGGAGGCTAGCGCAACTCGCTCTTGGGTCTTTCTCTGTGAGTCTTAAAGGACCAACTTGCTGTCGCTTCGGCGAAATGTCGACAAAGATCAACTTGCCGTCGAGCGACAGAAAAAATCAACTTGTTGTCGGCTAGTCGCGACAGCAAATTGGCTCACATAGCAACATGCTCAAAGGAAGGCGGCGGTGGTTGCAGTACCCACAATGCTGTCGGCGTACTCTCGTCGGCCAGGAACGGCTCTGCGAGCAACGAGCCCGTTTTCAGGAATCGGGCGACACCCACATCGTCAAGCGCTTCATGGTGGAGACCTTGCGCTTTCGGGGCGTCCGCAGCGCAGTCGACGCCGCGACTTGCCTCAAGAGTTACGATGGGCACGCGTACCCGGTGGGCAGCGATTGGAGTTTCACACGCTACTACTACCTCCACGCCTTTGAAGCTGGCTTGCGCTTGGAAACGAGTGCTGACTTCCTGTGGGATGCCTTCTCCCAGGCCCATCAGCACGCCGGCTTGGTCGGCACGGTCGAAATTCCAATGGGATACTTTTCGCGCGCGGTCGAGGCCATTCTGCTCGATGGGGGCTGCGCGATGCGATTGACTTTCAATTGGCCGAGAGCCATTGGATCAAGGTCGTCCAGCATTGTGGCTATGTCGCCTCGGAGCAAGCTGTCGAGCGCAATGCGCGCGGACTGGGACGCCGAGGCCCACGTGATGGCCCTCCCCTTGCTCATTGTCCCAGCCTGCGGCGTCAAGGTCGTCACGCTGCCGAAATTGGCCTCGCATCTGTTCGCGACATACGAATCGGCGTGGGCGTTGGCGGCCAAACTCGCCGCTGCAAACGCCTTGTCGGCGTAGGAAGTCTCTGCGCTACTGGGCATCTCGGCCACCAGCCGATATCCACTGTTTCTCGACAAAATACCGCGCGGCACGCTAGCGCTTGGAAGCACATTAGGGTTTCCGTCTGCGCGGATCCAGGGTGCCTTTCTTGGTGGTGCGCTGAAACACCTGCACCCGCTCATGCACGAGAGGCTGCGACTTTGTCCGACCTGCTCACGCCAGGGCCATCACTTCATCATCCACCAGTTGCGACCATTTGCCAATTGTCCGCTGCATGGTTTGCCACTGAGCGATCACTGCCGCCGTTGCGGTGGACCGCTCTCCTACGGGCTGGGAAGCTCAATCGTATTTGGGCCGATCAACCCCCCGGCTTGTCGCACGCCGCAACTGCCGCTGTCGGTCGGCGGCCAACCAGTGGCAAGTGTAATGTCGGCGCGCAGCGTCGAGCAAATCGCGCACTGGCTGCCCTTCCTGCGGTGCCGTATCAACTTGGCTGTGCTGTACGACGTCGAGGGCGGCATCGATACCGGCCGAATTGCCGGCTTCGTTCGCGGCGGTCCGATGCGGGCGATCATGCCGCCCAGGTTTGCGTCCGATTGGCTCTCGCCGATGGCTCGCGGGTGCTGGTCCTCCAGCATGCAGACCAGGTGTCTGGAGATGTGCTTCTGGACGCGGGCGAATCGATTGTGGAAGCAATGCCATGGCCATTCGCGGCGTTGGTACGTGAGTGTGACGCGCGGGCAGGCAGTTGAAGCGGCGCCGAACCCGAAAGTCCTCGCCTTCCTCTACTGGCGCATGACTTGGCAAGGATGCTCCAATCCGTACTTCTGCGGCGCTCCCATGGCCTGCCCCTCTATGGAATTGCGGAGTGGGAGGCAAGCCAGTGCGCGCATGACGACGACATCGGCATCACCATGTCGACGTTCGAGGATGCCTTGGCCGCGTCGTGGAAGGACTGGCTCGATCGCATCGATTTGCTCGGCACCTAGGAATTGGAGGGGCATACCTGGCGCTTTCGAGCATCTCCAAGCGCGTTCGAGTCGTTTTCAATGGGCAATGTTTCCCGTGACGTTCACTTTTTCACACAATTACCTCGCAAATACGCGTAAGTATTTGTTTTTAAACCCTTCGTTTTATGGCAGCCGCCATTTCGCCAAGTTGTAAACACTTCTAATTCGTTATTTAAACAGATTTACTTCGGTTGACGAAAGTACATTTCTGGCGAGCCCAGCCAATGTGTTGCCTAGCGCTGCCTCCAGTTTTAACTGCTCTCGTTGGCAGCGTCTTCAGGTTCAGTCAATAAAAGAATGCCGTGGCCAGTGTCGATAGACTGCCACTCGGATTCGCTGAAGTGTCGAAAAAGTCTGCCGTCCAACGTGATGGCATGAGCCTGGGCGTCGATGGCGAAGGCGTGCGACTGGCAGTTGTGGGTCATTTGGTAAGCGTCGCCTTGTCCATGCAGTCCCTTGCAAAAATACAAGCAAGAAAATGTTGTAATTTTATATAAATGAGAGCTTAATCTTACTCACTGCACAATCCTAAAATTTGGAACTCCCCATCCGCCGTTCATAACTGAGACCACCATGCCCCCTTCACCACTTACTTACGTCAATGTAGGCCCTCACGGTACGTTCAAGAAAAGCGGCGATACTCACACCACTCCCGCCGATGTCGATGCCATCTTTACGCACCTTGAGGAACAGAAGATCAACAAGGTGGTGTTGCACTTTCACGGTGGACTGGTCAGCGAGACGCGGGGGGTTGGAAAAGCCGAAGTGATGCGGCCGGTCTATGAAGCTGCCAAATGCCATCCCGTGTCCTTTGTATGGGAAACGGGGCTGGTCGAGACGATCAAAGCGAATCTGGACTCCATTGAACAGACCGTTCTTTTTCGAAAGATGATGTTCTGGGCAATCAAGCAGGCCGGCAAGCACCTGGGAGTCGATGTGGATTCAAAAGGTGTCGGCACCGAATTTTCCGATCTGCAGATCGAAAATGAATTAAACAAGGACTTCCCGTTCGATCAACTGCGCGTCGGTGAAGGTGCCCGCGGCGGGGCGGGTGCGGTTAGCGCCGCAAACCTCGCCCAGGTGCAAACCGAAATCTTTGCCGAGCTTGAAGAAGACATGCTTGCTGACGCCGCCTTTCAGAACTCGTTGCAGGCGCAGCACACCGGCGTCAACAAGCAAGCGGTCGACGCGCTTGCTCCCCAAGCCGATGGCAATGCGAAGGGCCTCGTCACGGCGTCGGCTGCCGCGCTTGGTTTGGCAAAAATCGTAGGCCGCGTGCTGCTGCGTTTCATCCAACGTCACGACCACGGCTTTTACCCGACCGTTGTCGAGGAAATCCTGCGCGAACTGTACCTCGCCGACGTCGGCGCCTGGGCCTGGGGCGGCATGAAGGACGCGGCAAGGGAAATGTGGCTCGCCAACGACGACCTAGGGGGCGAACAGCAGCATGTCGGGCGATACCTGCTGGAGCGTCTGGCGGCGCTCCAACAACGCACCGGCCTGAGTGTCGATTTGGTCGGCCACAGCGCCGGTTCGATCGCGATTTGCCATCTGTTGAAGACCAGCGCCACATTGGCAACGCCGCTCAAAGTCCGGAACATCGTCTTGTTGGCTCCAGCCGCACGTCTCGAACTTTTTCACGACGAAGTCGTCACAAAACCAGAGCGTTACCAAGCATTGCGCATCTATACGATGGATGACAGCCACGAGGCGAGAGACCGACTTGTCCCCGGCATTTACACGCGCTCGTTGCTGTACTTTATATCGGGGGTCCTGGAAGGCGGCGATGACGTTCCGCTGGTTGGCATGGCGCGCTACCTGTTCGACAACGATACCTATCGCACAGATCCCCTTCCGGCGCTGCGGGTATTCCTGGTAGACCATCCGACGCACCGCCTGGTGCTGGCAAAGTCATCGGAGCTTGCCCCTGCGGCATCGAACGGCTTGCGGTGCGATGCCATTTCGCACGGCGGCTTCGACGAAGAAATTCTTACCGCGCAAAGCCTGACCTACCTGCTGAACCAGGAATAGCCACATGCCAGCAAATTTGAATGACTTTGCACTGGTCGTCGGCATCAACGACTATCCCTCGTTTCGTTCCCTGACCGGCGCCATCCGCGATGCGACCGACTTTGCATCCTGGCTGAAGGATCAGAACACCGGGGGTGGTCTTCCCGATGCCAACTGCGCGGTGGTCCTGTCCACGCCCGACTCGGGCCGTCCGGCCCACGAACAGATAGACGAGGCGCTCGAAGGCATCTTTAACGCCGTCGCCGTCGAAGGCGGGCGCCGCTTTTATTTCTATTTCAGCGGACATGGCATCGCGACCGATCAGACTAAGAATCATCTCTGCCTCGCGAAATGGTCGGAAAAATGGCGGAAAAATGCGCTCGATGTACAGGACTACCTGAACACCGTTGCGGCGACCGGGAAATTTGAGGAAATAATTTTCTTGCTGGACTGTTGCCGGGTCCGAGTACTTGGTGCCGGCGGCCTGGTTTGCAATCTGGCTTTGCCCAGGCCAAACAATGCACCCGATACCAGAATATTCATGGCCAATGCCACCGAGGTTTTTACCGCGGCATTCGAAGCAGAAGTTGCAGGAAGTGCGCAAAGCGACAATCGCGGCCACTTCACACAGGCGTTGATCGAGGGCCTCCAAGGCGCAGCGGCCGGCCCTGGCGGCGGCGTGAGCGCCGCTGACTTGAAGAACTATTTGGAAACGAATGTTCCACGCATTGCGGCCGAACGCAAACACGCCCAAACACCCGAGGTGACGAATGGCCTGTTGCGGGCAACGCGCTTTGGCAGCGCGCAGCCAAATGCGATTGCAGGCTGGCCAGTCACCATCACATTTTCGGCGGCGCGGGCGGCAGATATTCTATTGGAGGATTCGCAGACAGACGAAGTGCGGCGCGGCCCAACTTCCACGGGCCCCTGGGAATTGCATCTCAACGCCGGCCTGCATCTTTTGACGGACCTGGGTAGCAATGAGGAGAAGTCCTTCCGCGTGAAGGCAGGAATGGGAGTCCATCATGTCCAGTTCTGAGCGGTTCATACTCACCTTGCCGGAAGATCGCGACCTCAATGTCACCGTTTTCGACGGGCATGACACGCCGGTTTGGCAGGGCAAGGGCGGGGCCAAGACCGAGGTTGAACTGACCAAAGGGCTGTATACCGTGCGTATAGAAGCGAATGCCAGGATCGATGAAAAGAACGTTCGGCTGACGTCGCATGTCGACCTGCATGCATTTCGCCACAAGCGGTTTTCGGCAGCGCCGCTTTCTGGTGGGGAACTGACACTGGAGAGCCACAGTGCGGCGGCGCATGCCCACAGCACCAGGCGCACGCGCTCCGCGATAGGCGATGCCAAGGATGCGACCGCGAGTCTGTTCTTGTTCGTACGCGCAATCTCGCATGCGACCGGGGATAACTTGCAAACGGGCCACGGTCTTTCCTTGCGGGACGCATCAGGTTTCAAGATCAGCGCTTTCGCGGAGCGCGAAGTCCATCATGACAGGCAAGCTGGGTGGATGGTCTATTGCGTCGATGCGCCACCGGGGCTCTATCGTCTGGTCAGCAGCGTTGCACCAAAACGCGAAATGCCGATCTATCTTTTCTCTGGATTTCAAACTCAAGTGTTTGTGGTTCAGACCCATCGAATGCTGCTTGAGAATATGCGCGTGTTGATGGAACGGCGCAGCGCCGGATTCCATCCCGAAGCACGGACCGCCCACATTGCGGACGCTGCGATGGAAGGATTTACGAATAGTTCGGTGCAGCTGTCGGAAGAAGCGGAGACTATCCTATTGCGCGGGAAATTCGACAACCCCATGCTGGGATTGATCGGTGCGTACACGATGATGCGGCGCCTGAGATCGACGTCACAAAGCGAAGGGGATCGCGACAACGACATTCTCGCCCTTGATGCAACTTTAAGCAATCTGCGCATGCTGATTCCAGACGCGCCGGACATCCACGCCCTTGAAGTGTTACGGAGCGAGCTGCTCGATGCCCCCTTCCCGCCATTCCGGTTCCGTGCCCCCCCCATGTTTCGCATGGGTTTGAATGCCGTTATTCGTGCCACCGCAAGCGATGCAACGCTGATCGTGGCACGCAGCTTGTGCGATCGTATTACGACCCGGCTTCAGGCTGACTCGCCATGGTCGACTTGGGAGGCCCTCCCGGCAGCGAGAAAGAACCCCGCCCTCAAATTCCAACCGAGCAATCCGGATGGGTTCGACATGGAAGCCTTCACCAGCAGCGCCATAGCGCGTTTTCCCGCCACCACCAGTGTCGGAAGCGGTGGGCTGGGAGGATGGCAAAGGTATCAAGAACGATCATACTTTCAACCTGCTGCCGCGCAAGCCCTTACGATTGCCAAGGTAAGAACCTTACAATCGAAGGATCCGAGTTGGGTGCAGGTCGCATACCTCGACGCTGTTTCTTACGAGAAAAACCGGATGCAAAGAACGCCGAACTCAGCCAAGTCGGTACAAATCAACGTCGTTCATTTTGCGCGGGAGAACGGTATTACGCCCGCCGCAGTGCGCCGAGAAGTGCGGCAATTGGACAAACTCACCCCCGCAAAACTTGCCAGTATAATTAAGCAGCACCGCTTGCTTTTGGATGAGGAACCGGCTGCGGACGGGAAGGGAGTATTTTCCCAAATGCTCGTCAGTGACGGATAGATAACGCCATGCATGCATATGACTTATGAAGGACAGTAACATTGACGGTTCTGTCACGTTGTTAATCAAACAGCGGAATTTCCCCGGGACGGCACAGTGCCTCTCAAATACATGCCTATGGCGGCGTGGTTCAAAAAAACCCTATTTTGGGCAACACAGGCGAGCGGAATACTTCCACCAAAGCAATGGAATATTAATGATCCGGGAGTCGTACCGGGAGGCTTACGGCCTCCCACTGCTCAAGCTCGCTGTGGCTGAAGCGGGCCCAAGCCGAGGAGCGTGAGCCAGTGGGGATGGTGTTGGCCTGTCATCAGCTCGGCCGGACTTTTACCGACCCGCTGCGGAACCCTGCTGCGCAGAAAGCAGCGATGGTTCAGGAAGAACTGCAGGAGATCCAGGTACGAGCCGCCGAGCTGGCGACGCAGCGTGAAGTAGTTTCGCAACCTTGAGTTCAGATTCTCGACCAGCGCGCTCGAGCGCGGTGTCTGGGCCATGGCCTGCGCCACAGCGTCGAAGACGGCATGAATATAGTGGATCCCGAATTTGAGACGATGGTTTAAGCTGTGGTCCGTGAAAGGATGACAGCAAATGAGTGAAGGTAAAAAACGGCGAGTGCACACGGCGGAGTTCAAGGGCAAGGTGGGCCTTGAGGCGGTGCGCGGAGTGAAGACGGTGACGGAGATCGCGCAGGAGTACGGCGTGCATCCAGTCCTGGTTGGCCAATGGAAGAAGGAAATCCTGGACAACGCGGCGGCCTTGTTTGATGCCAAGCGTGGTCCCAAGCCAGTCGATGAAAGCAGCCCGGAAGACAAGCTGTATGGCGAGATTGGGCGGCTGAAGATGCAGGTCGATTGGCTCAAAAAAAAGCTAGGGGAATGACTCAGGCCGAGCGCTCGCAATGGATTGAGCGCTGCGACGAGGTGCCGTTGGCGGTGCAGTGCGAGCTGGCGGG
>NZ_FOTW01000049.1 GCF_900114705.1 Rugamonas rubra | reverse complement strand
GGGCGCGTGCATCGCCTACAACCTGGTGCGCCTTGAAATGGCCAACGTCGCCGCCGACGCTCAATGCAACCCCACCGACATCAGCTTCGTCCGTGCATTTCACATCATTCAATACGAACTAACATGGGCCGCCGCGACTCGCGCCTATGGCAAGCTGCCTTCCCTACTACAAAGAATGCGGCAAAGGCTAGTCACCGAACTGACTGTCAAACGACCCGGCCGTCATTTTGACCGGGTCGTCAAATCAAAGGCACAGCGCTACCCATATAAGAAGTCAAAAGCTTAAGTCAACGGCATTAGGCACTGACCCCGCCGACTCTGCGAATGTCGGCACTGACCCCGCCGACTCTGACCCCGCCGCTGACCCCGCCGACTGCCCCCGCCGGGCTGCTGCCCCGCCTAGTTGTTTGGCAGGCTCGGGGGGACGACGCGGTCGGCGCGCCCAAGCAAAAAAACGCCGCCCGCTGTTGGCACAGCGCGGCGGCGTTTCTATCGGGGCGGACGGGCGCGCCGGCCGGGGCCGGCGGCGCCGGCTCAGGCGCGGCGCGCCAGCCGCGGCGGCGCGGCGCGCTCGGCCGCGCGGGCCGGGCCGTTGTGGCCGCTCAGCTGCGCGCGCGGGCGCGCGCCGCCCTCGACCTTGAACACGCTGACCACCTCGGCCAGGTTGGCGGCCTGCTGCTGCATCGCCTCGGCGGCGGCGGCCGACTGCTCGACCAGCGCGGCGTTCTGCTGCGTCACCGAGTCCATCTGGCCGATGGCGCGGTAGACCTCGTCGATGCCGGCGCTCTGCTCGGTGCTGGCGGCGGTGATCTCGGTGATGATGTCCGACACCCGGTGCACGCTGGCGACGATCTCCTGCATCGTCGCGCCGGCGTCGGCCACCAGGCGGCCGCCCTGGTTGACCTGCTCGACCGAGTCGCCGATCAGCGCCTTGATCTCCTTGGCCGCCGAGGCCGAGCGCTGCGCCAGGTTGCGCACCTCGCTGGCCACCACGGCGAAGCCCCTGCCCTGCTCGCCGGCGCGGGCCGCCTCGACGGCCGCGTTGAGGGCCAAAATATTCGTCTGGAAGGCGATGCCGTCGATCACGGCGATGATGTCGACGATCTTCTTCGAGGCGCTGTTGATCGACTCCATGGTGCCGACCACCTGGGCCACCACGGCGCCGCCCTTGACCGCCACCTGGGCCGCCGAGGCGGCCAGCTGGTTGGCCTGGCGGGCGTTGTCGGCGTTGTGCTTGACGGTCGAGGTCAGCTCCTCCATCGACGAGGCGGTCTCCTCCAGCGAGGCGGCCTGCTCCTCGGTGCGCTGCGACAGGTCGAGGTTGCCGGCGGCGATCTGGGTCGACGACGAGGCGATGTGCTCGGTGCCGCTGCGCACCTGGCTGACGATGCTCAGCAGGCTGGCGTTCATGTGCTGCAGGGCGCCGAGCAGCTGGCCGGTCTCGTCGCGCGAGCGCACCTCGATGTGGCCGGTCAGGTCGCCCTCGGCGACGCGGCGCGCCGCCTGCACCGCCGTCGCCAGCGGCCGCGTGATGCCGGTGGTGAGCAGCCAGGAGCACAGCGCGCCGAAGGCCAGCACCAGCGCCGCCAGCACCAGCAGCAGGCGCCGGCTCTGCGCGGCGACCGCCTCGATCCGCTGGGCGGTGGCGTCGATTTTTCCACGCTGCATCTTCAACAGCTCCTGCATCAGGCCCAGGTAGGCCGTCGAGCCGGGCGCGAACACCTTCAGGAAGACCGCGTCGGCCTCCTCGAGCTGGCCGGCCGCCTTGAACTTGGCGACCTGGTCGCGCGAGGACAGGTAGATCTTGCGCTGCTCGCCGATGCGGCCGAACAACTCCTTCTCGTCCGGGTCGACCACCAGCGCCTCGACCTTTTTCTGGTACTCGGCCGAGACGGCCGAGGAGGCCTTGGCCTCGTCGGCGAAATAGGCCACCAGGCTCTGGTCGCTGCTGCGGGCGATGGCGGTGGTGCGGCGGATCGCGCTGTCGATCTTGCTGTACCAGTCGCTGATCATGCGCTCCTTGGCCAGCGGCACCTCCATCATGGCGCGGGTGGCGTCGGAGAGGTTTTGCAGGCGCCACACGCTGATGCCGGTGATTAACATCGCCAGCGCCAGGATCAGGCTGAAGCCCAGGCCCAGACGGGTACCGATACTCATATTCTTAAACGTATTCATTTGCTTGTTCCGATATTGAAAACGATATGTCAGATGTGCCGGTGGCGCGTCCGGGCGCGCAAGGCCGCCGGCGCCGCCCCCCGGCGAAGGGGGACGGCGCCGCGCGGCGTTCGGCGGCGGGGGAAATCAGGCGGCGACGGCGTCGATCAGGCCCATCTCGGCGCTCGACATCAGCTTGTCGATGTCGACCAGGATCAGCATGCGCTCGTCGAGCGTGCCGAGGCCGACGATGTGGTCGGTGTTCATCGCCGAGCCGATCTCCGGCGCCGGCTTGATCTGCTCGGGCAGCAGGGTGGTCACGTCGGAGACGCGGTCGACCACCATGCCGACCACGCGGTGGCCGATGTTGAGGATGATGACCACGGTGAACTGGTCGTACGAGGGGGTGCCCAGCTTGAACTTGATGCGCATGTCGACGATGGGCACGATGATGCCGCGCAGGTTGACCACGCCCTTGACGAACTCCGGCGCGTTGGCGATGCGGGTCGGCGTCTCGTAGCTGCGGATCTCGCTGACCTTTTGGATATCGATGCCGTACTCTTCCTGGCCCAGGGTGAAGGCGAGGTATTCGGCGGCGGGGGACGTTGCGTGAACGTCGCTGGTAGGGGTGGACATGCGGTTTCCTTAAAGTACATTACTGAACGGATAGGTTCGCAATGTTACCTTAAGTCAAGATTTCACGCATTAAAAATAATGCATTATGGCAATTTCCTGCCGATCCGCGCGCCCGCGCCGCCGTCGCGCGGCGGCTGCCACGGCGCGGCGGCGGCCGGCAGCGCCTCGCGCCGCTGCGCCGGCCGGCCGGCCTCGCCGTCGGCGCCGTCGCGCCAGCCGTCCTGGCGGCGTGGCGCGTAGGCGCCGGCGCGCCCGCCCGCCCCGCCCTGGGCGCCGGCGCCGGCCGGGGCCGGGGCCGGCGGCACGGCGTCGCGGCCGTCGCGCGGGTGGGCCGGCGCGCGCGGGTCGTCGGCGCGCGCGGCCGACGACGGCAGGGTCGGCGTGTCGTCCAGCGCCAGCGCGGCCGAGCTGCACAACAAGAGAAGAACGCCGAGGCAAACCGGGCTACGCATGTGTCACCTTATCTGGATGGGAATGAATTGCATTTTGCATAATACCACAGCCCTTAGCAAGCTTACAACGCCGGGCGATGGATATTTCGCTGCAGCAAGACGAAAATCTCGCCGGCGGCGAGCGGACGGCCGGCGTTTCATGCCACAATTGCGCAGCCCGCCGGCCCGTCGGCGGGCGGCAATACGAGCACACTGGAGATCGATGAATACACTGATGAGCAGCTGGCAGCCGCGCCTGGTCGCGCTGGCCGCCGCCGCCGCCGGCGCCGACGGCGCCCACGACAGCAACCACCTGCACCGCGTCTGGCGCAACGCCACCCTGCTGCTCGACGAGCACCCGGAGGCCGACGGCCTGACCGTGCTGGCCGCCTGCTACCTGCACGACCTGGTCAACCTGGCCAAGGACCACCCGCAGCGCCACCTGGCCAGCCGCCAGTCGGCCCTGCTGGCGAGCCGCCAGCTGGCCGCGCTGGGCTTCCCGGCCGACAAGCTGGGCGCCGTCGCCCACGCCATCGAATGCCACAGCTTCTCGGCCGCGCTGCGCGCCGAGACGGTCGAGGCGCGCATCGTGCAGGACGCCGACCGCCTCGACGCCCTCGGCGCCGTCGGCCTGGCGCGGCTGTTCTACACCGCCGGCCGGCTCGGCTCCGGCCTGGCCCACGCCGACGACCCGATGGCGCTGCAGCGCGAGCTCGACGACAAGGCCTACGCGCTCGACCACATCGACACCAAGCTGGCCAAGCTGCCCGGCAAGATGCAGACGGCGGCCGGCCGGCGCCTGGCGCAGGCGCGCCTGGGCGAGCTGACCGCCTTCCGCGACCGCTTCCTCGCCGAATGGGCGGCGCCTTGACGCGCCGCCGCCAAGCCGGCGCCCGGCCGGCGGCCCGGCGGCCCTCCCGGCAAGGCGCCCGGTCCGCCCCGGCCGGCGCCGCCGCGCGCGGCGACGGCGGCCGCCGATGAGCCGCCGGCCCGACGCCCAAGCGGCCGCTCCGGCCGCCCCGGCCGCCGCCGGGCACGCCGCAGGCCCGGCCAAACCCGCCGCCGCCGCGCCCGCCGGCAACCTCAACTTCGTGCTGGTGTGCATCTTCATCGACATGCTCGGCATCGGCCTGGTGGTGCCGGTGCTGCCCATCCTGGTCGGCGAGTTCGTCCACACGCGCGACGCCCAGGCGCTGTGGTACGGCATCATGGGCACCACCTTCGGCCTGATGCAGTTCATCTTCATGCCGATGTTGGGCGCCGTCAGCGACCGCGTCGGCCGCCGCCCGGTGCTGCTGTACTCGATGGCCGGCATGTGCGCCAACTTCCTCGCCACCGCCTGGGCGCCCAACCTGGCCTGCATGTTCATCGGCCGGGTGGTCGGCGGCATGTCCTCGGCCAGCATGTCGGTCGCCTCGGCCTACGCCTCGGACGTGTCGACGCCGGACAACCGCGCCAAGAGCTTCGGCAAGATCGGCGCCGCCTTCGGCCTGGGCTTCATCTGCGGCCCCATCCTCGGCGGCCTGCTGGGACGCTACAGCCTGCAACTGCCGTTCTACGTCGCCGCCGCCTTGTCGGCCGGCAACTTCGTCTACGGCTACTTCTGCGTGCCCGAGTCGCTGCCGGCCGGCCTGCGCGCGCCGTTCCAGCTGAGCAAGCTCAACCCGCTGGCCGCCGTGCTCAAGCTGGTCGGCCGGCGCGACATCCGCGGCCTGATCATCGTCTTCGCCCTGGTCACCTGCGCCCAGATGATGCTGCAGTCGACCTGGGTGCTGTACACCCACTTCCGCTTCGACTGGAACCCGAGCCAGAACGGCATCGCCCTGTTCTGCGTCGGCCTGTCCTCGATGGTGGTGCAGGCCGGCCTGCTGGGCCTGCTGATCAAGCGCTTCGGCGAGGTGCGCCTGGCCCTGCTCGGCCTCGGCTCGGGCTGCATCACCTACACCCTGTACGGCCTGGCCACCGAGGGCTGGATGATGTATGTGTTCATCCTGTGCAACCTGCTGGCCTTCGCCGCCGGCCCCGCGCTGCAGGGCATCATCTCGAAGGCGACGCCGGCCAACCAGCAGGGCGAGCTGATGGGCTCGCTGCAATCGATCAGCAGCGTCGGCATCATCTTCATGCCGCTGCTCGGCAGCGCCATCCTCGGCGAGGTCAGCCACCTGCCGGCGCGCGACTGGCGCATCGGCACCACCTTCTTCGTCTGCGCGGCGATGCAGCTGCTGGCCATCCTGGTGGCGCGGCACTATTTCCGCCACCATCCCTTGCGGCAAGTCTAAGGCGGCGGCGGGCGGGCTTGGCATTTGTTAACGAATAGGCCACAATGTGATTTCTCCGCCGGCCCGCCGGTGCCGGCTTGCAACTTGCCTCCTGCTTGGTTCGACCACCGAAGACGCCCATGACGCCCGCATTCCGCCGCCTCCGCCCGCTGTCCCGCACCGCCGCGCCGGCCATGGCGCTGGCCTTGGGGCTGGCGCTGGGCGCGGCCGGCGCCGCCCGCGCCGACTGCTCGCGCGACATCAACGTGCCGGTCTCGGCCAACGGCGCCAGCGTGGTCATCAACGGCGCCAGCGTCAACGGCATCTACCCCGACCTGCTGCGCAACCTCGGCGGCCGGGTCGGCTGCAACTTCCTCTTCTCGGTGGTGCCCCGGGCGCGCCAGATGGCCATGTACGAGGCCGGCAAGGCCGACCTGCTGATCCCGGCCATGCGCACGGCGGGCCGCGACAAGATCGGCCAGTTCGTCCCCATGGTCGGCCACCGCGCCGTGCTGATCTCCGTGGCCGGCAGCCGCGCGCCCGTCGCCAGCGGCCGCGAGCTGCTCGAGCGGCGCGAGTTGCGCGTGGCGGTGGTGCGCGGCTTCGACTACGGCGAGCAATACGCCGCGCTGCTGAAGGAATTGGGCCGCCAGGGGCGGCTGTTCACCGAGGTCGACGCCAACGCCGTGGCGCGGCTGATGCACGCCGGCGCGGTCGACCTGACCATCATGGGGCCGACCATTTTGGCCGGCGCCATCCGCCGCGAGCCGCGCGTGCAGGGCCTGTTGGAACGGCTGCGCATGGAGCCGATCCCCGAACTGCCGTGGGGCCAGAGCGGCGCCTACGTCTCCAAGGTGTCGCTGTCGGCCGACGACCAGCAACTGCTGCGCGAGCAGCTGGAGAAGGTCGCCAAGTCCGGCGCCGTGATGGACGGCTTCCAGCGCTACCACCGCCCCGACATCCTGGCCGAAAGCGTGCGGCCGCGCTGAGCGCCCCCTACCGCAACGGCCGCCCTGCTGCGCCAGCCGGTGGGGTCAGCAACGGGCGGGGTCAGTGCCGACATTCGGACACGTCCTCTGCAATGCTGATGTTTCGAGCCCGCCAGCGGGGCCATGCTTGCGCTGAAATGGCTCAGCTCGTGTCCGAATGTCGGCACTGACCCCGCGGTTTCTAGGCGGCCGCGCTGAGCCGGCTACTTGCCGGCTACTTGCCGGCTTCTTCGGGCGCCGGGCTGGCGCCCTCGGCCGCCGCCGGCGTGCCCAGCTTCTTCAACAGGCCGGACAGGGGGTTGAAGCGGATCGTCGTGGTGCCGCCGCTGGTGCTGATGCCGGCCGCCGCCGCCGCCGCGCCGCCGCCGCTGACGGCCGTGTTGCCGCCGGCGGCACGGAACTGGGCGTAGCGCTGCGGCTTGGGCTCGTCCCAGAAGACGCGGCCGGGACTCTTCCTCAACTGGTCCTGGAACACCGGCAACTCCTGCGCGGCGGTCGAGGTGGTGCCGTTGCCGAACAGCATTTGCGGATAGCCGCCGCCCAGCCCCATGCTGGCGATGATCAGCTGGACGTCGCGCGCCGCCTCGACGCCCAGGTCGCAGCTGCCCGACGGCAGGTTGAAGTAGCCGCCCGGCGACTTGAGCAGGGTGTTGCGCCACACCTCGGCGTTCTGCTTGGCACACCAGATGTTGCGCACGGTCGAGGCGTGGGCGTTGTCCTTCGGTTGCAGGGTGCTGGGCAGGACATAGACGGTGGCGTCGACCTTGTCGCCGGCGTTGGCCAGCATGCGCTCGAACTTGACGCAGTAGGGACAGTCGAAGGCGGAGATCAGCAACACCTGGTTGCCGGCCTGGCCCTTGCCCTGCTCGAACTTGATGAGGCGGTCGAAACGTATGCCGCGCAGCATCTCGCTGAGCAGGCTGCTCTTCTCGGCCTCGCTGATCGGCTGCGGATCGCGCACCGGCTGGGTCCATTCGACGATCTTGTTGCCGTCGGTGACCAGGATCAGCGTGACGGCGTCGTTCACATACAACTGGCCGACGCCGGCCCCCTGCTCCCAGCGGTACAGGCCCTGGATCAGCGTCTCGCGCACGCTCGACGGGCTGAACGGGATCTTCTTGGCGCGCATGCGCTCGGCCAGCACGCCGCGCACGCTGCCCAGGTCGGCGTAGGCGGGCAGCGCGCCCAGTCCCAAGGTCAAGGCCAGCACGGCGGCCAGCGGACGGCGGAAGATTGCTTGGGACATCGCGACTCCTATTGTTATCAAGAACTCATTATAACCAATCCTTTATAGCCAATCCTATACCTTGCAACAACTTTATTAAGCGCGCCGCCGGGCGCTCACGGCGCCGTGTTGGGCACCACCGGCAGCTCGATCGCGCTGGCGCTGCCGGCGCGGCGGAAGATGCGCTGGGTCGCCTTCTGGTAGTCGGCCGGCTGGGCGTGGAAGATGTTCGGCACGTAGGTCTGCGGGTTGCGGTCGTACAGCGGGAACCAGCTCGACTGGATCTGCACCATCACCCGGTGGCCGGGCAGGAACACGTGGTTGGCGTTGGGCAGGGCGAAGCGGTAGCGCTCGATCTGGTTGGGCACGATGGCCGCCGGTTGCTCCAGGCTGTTGCGGTAGCGGCCACGGAAGATGTCCATCGCCACGCCCAGCTGGTAGCCGCCCAGCTCGGGCTGCGACGGCACCTCGTCCGGGTAGACGTCGATCAGCTTGACCACCCAGTCGGCGTCGCTGCCGCTGGTGGCGGCGAACAGGTTGACCATCGCCGCGCCGGAGATCTGCAGCCGGTTGCGCAGCGGCGGGCTGACGTAGCTGAGCACGTCGGTGCGGTCGGAGAAGGAGCGCTGGTCGCTGACCAGCCAGGGCTTCCAGACGTTGCCGTCGTTCATGCGCACCGGACGCGGCACGAAGGGCACCGGCTTGGCCGGGTCGGAAACGTACTCGTCGACGCCGGTCGAACCGTGCGGCTGGTCGAAACCGAGGCTGAAATTGGACCGCAGGTAGAGCGGCGAGAGCGCCGTGGCGCAGCCCTCGGCGCAGGCCAGCGGCCATTGCGGCAGGCGCTGCCAGCGGTTGCTGCCGGTCTGGTAGAACAGCACCGGCGCGGTGTCGGCCTTGGCGGCGCCGTCCTTCAGGTACTGGTCGAGGAAGGGCTGCATGACGTCGCGGCGGAACTCCAGCGCCGTGTCGGCGCCGAACTTGAGCGGGCCCAGGCCGGCCGCCTCGTAGTTGACGCCGCTGTGGCGCCACGGCCCGACGGCGAGGAAGTTCATGGCGTTGTCCTTGTCCTGCGCCTCCATCGCGGCGTAGGCGGCGTGGGCGCCGTAGATGTCCTCCTGGTCCCACTGGCCGATCACGTGCATGGTCGGCACCGTCGGCGCGCGCTTGGCCAGGATGCGGTCGAGCGCCTGGCCCTGCCAGTAGGCGTCGTAGGCCGGATGCTCGAACACCTTCTTGGTGAAGTTGAGCTGGTCGAGGCCGAACTTTTGCGCGTAGCCGAAGGCCGAGCCGGCCCGCAGCACGCTGTCGTAGTCGTCGTAGACGCCGGTGGCGAGCGGCTCGCCGCTGCCCTTGACGGTGATCTGGCCGGCGAAGTACGGCAGGCTGGGCATGCGGAAGGCGCCGTTGTGGAACCAGTCGTCGCCGCGCCAGCCGTCGACCATCGGGCTCATCGGCACGGCCACCTTCAGCGCCGGGTGCGGATCGACCAGCGCCATCAACACGGTGAAGCCCTCGTAGGACGAACCCAACATGCCGACCTTGCCGTTCGACTCGGGCACGTTCTTGACCAGCCAATCGATGGTGTCCCAGGCGTCGGTGACGTGGTCGCTCTTGCTGCCGTTGAGCGGGCCGCGCACCGGCCGCGTCATCACATAGTCGCCCTCCGAGCCGTACTTGCCGCGCACGTCCTGGAACACGCGGATGTAGCCGGCGCCGGCCAGCACCTCGTCGCCCAGCGGCAGGATGGCCGCCATGCGCGGGCTGGCGTTGCGCTGGGCGCGCCGGCTGGCGTTGTAGGGCGTGCGGGTGAGCATGATGGGCGCGCCGCTGGCGCCCTTGGGCACGACGATCACCGTGTGCAGCTTGACGCCGTCGCGCATCGTGATCATCAGGTCGCGCTTGACGTAGTCGTTGTCGTCGCTGGGCGCGGCGAAGCTGGCCGGGATGTCGGGCGCCATCGGCGCGGTCTGCGCGGCGGCGCCGCCGACCAGGCCGGACAACAGCGCGGGCAGTAAAACCAGGGCGGGAAGGTGAACGGTGGGACGGACGCGCATGCGGACTCCAAAGTAACATAGGGTTGCCCGCTTTCAACGAAACGGGCCGACGGCCATCCTACCGAAGGGTTGAGGAATATGCAACGGCGGCGGCGCGCCTTGACAGGGCGCCGGCAAACTGCAACCATACGGCCATGAAATTTTCCCCCACACATCGTTCCAGCCTGAATTGGTGGCGCCGCTAACGTTCAGCGGCCACTGTCTATAGTGATGTGATTTTTTATCAACGCCGCCTCTTCCTGGTGGCGTTTTTATTGGCGCGGCTTGTTGGAGGCAACGTAAAGGAACCTTGATGAGCACGCCAACACCGTCCACCTCCCCGTCCGTGATCCTGACCGGCGACCGTCCCACCGGCCCGCTGCACCTGGGCCACTATGTCGGCAGCCTGCAGAACCGCGTCGCCTACCAGCACGACTACCAGCAGTTCATCATGCTGGCCGACGCCCAGGCGCTGACCGACAACATGGACGACACCGGCAAGGTGCACCGCAACGTGGTCGAGGTCGCCCTCGACTATCTGGCCGTCGGCATCGACCCGGCCAAGTCGACCATCCTGATCCAGTCGCAGATCCCGGAACTGGCCGAGCTGACCTTCTACTACCTGAACCTGGTGACGGTGGCGCGGCTCGAGCGCAACCCGACCGTCAAGGCCGAGATCGTGCTGCGCGGCTTCGAGCGCGACATCCCGGCCGGCTTCCTGACCTACCCGGCCAGCCAGTGCGCCGACATCACCGCCTTCAAGGCGACCCTGGTGCCGGTGGGCGAGGACCAGATCCCGATGATCGAGCAGACCAACGAGATCGTGCGCCGCTTCAACCGCACCACCGGGCGCGACGTGCTGGTCGAGTGCAAGGCGCTGGTGCCGGAGATCGGCCGCCTGCCCGGCATCGACGGCAAGGCCAAGATGAGCAAATCGCTGGGCAACACCATCAACCTGGGCGCCAGCGCCGCCGAGATCACCGCCGCCGTCAAGAAGGTCTACACCGACCCGCTGCACCTGCGCGTCGAGGACCCCGGCCACTTGGAGGGCAACATCGCCTTCGTCTACCTGGACGCCTTCGACCCGGAGAAGGCCGCGCTGGCCGAAATGAAGGCCCACTACGTGCGCGGCGGCCTGGGCGACAGCATCGTCAAGAAGCGCCTCGAGGTGGTATTGCAGGAGATGCTGGCGCCGATCCGCGCCCGCCGCGAGGAGCTGGCCAAGGACCGTGGCTACATCATGCAGGTGCTCAAGGACGGCACCGCCAAGGCGCGCGAAGTGGCCGCCCGCACCGCCGACGAAGTCAAGGCCGCGCTCGGCCTGAGCTACTTCTAAGCCCGTGGCGCCGGCCCCCAGCCGCGACCGTCCAGCGCCAGCGGCGCGCGGCGACGGCGCCGCGCGCGCCTCCGCCGCCAAAGCACCGCGCGCCGGCGCCGACAAGCGCCCTGCCCCGCGCCGCCAGGCCGCCCGATCCGGCGCGGCCGGCGCCAGCGGCAGCGGCAGCGGCAGCGGCAGCGCCAGCTATCTGGCCATCGTCGTGCTGCTGGTGCTGTACCTAATCGCCACACTGCAGTGGCGCCTGTCGACCTGGGCCGCCGTGGCGTACGGCGCGCTCAGCTTGGTCTGCTTTATCCTCTACGCCATCGACAAATCGGCCGCCGTCAACGGCCGCTGGCGCACGCCGGAAAGCACGCTGCACCTGCTGGCCCTGGCCGGCGGCTGGCCCGGCGCGATCCTGGCCCAGCAGTGGCTGCGCCACAAGTCCAGCAAACTGGCCTTCCGCATCGTCTTCTGGTGCACCGTGGCGCTCAATATGGGCGCCTTCATGTGGCTGGCGCGCTGGCTGCACCGCCACGCCTGAGCCGGCAACGATGTTCAGCGCGACACCCCGGCGCCGGCGCGGCAAGCATGTCCAAGCAAGCCCAAACAAGCTCAAGTAGAAAGCAAGAACGATGTGGAATGGCATTTTGTGCGGCCTGCTGGCAGGCGCCCTGTGGGGCATGGTGTTCATCGTGCCGGAGCTGCTGTCGGCCTTCTCGCCGCTGGAGATGGCGGTCGGCCGCTACACCGCCTACGGCCTGATCGCCGCCGCGCTGACCGGACGCAAGCTGCCGGCCCTGCTGCGCCGACTCGACCGGGGCGACTGCTACGCCCTGCTGCGCCATGCGCTGTCGGGCAACATCGTCTACTACATGCTGCTGGCCCTGGGCGTCAAACTGGCCGGCGTGGCGCCAACCTCGCTGATCATCGGCGTGCTGCCGATCTCGGTCACGCTGATGGGCCGCAAGGACCACGGCGCCCTGCCGCTGCGCCAGCTGGCGCTGCCGCTGCTGGTGGTGGCGGCCGGCATCGCCTGCATCAACATCGACGTGTTCAGCCATAGCAACGGCGCCGCCGCCGGCGAACTCGGCAGCAAGCTGCTCGGCGTGCTGTGCGCCAGCGGCGCCCTGCTGTGCTGGAGCTGGTATACGCTGGACAACGCGCGCTACCTGAAGCGCAACCCCCACTTCGGCAGCGGCGAATGGTCGGCCCTGTACGGCCTGGCCAGCGGCCTGATCGCGCTGCTGATCGGCGCCGCCGCGCTGGCCGTGTTCCACGCCGACGTGAGCGGCGCGGCGGGCGCCGCCAGCGGGCGCGACTGGACCGCCTTCTGGATCATCAACGCGCTGCTCGCGCTGGGCGCCTCGGTGATCGGCAACCACCTGTGGAACGTCGCCAGCCGGCGCGTGCCGGTCACCCTGTCGGGCCAGCTGATCCTGTTCGAAACCCTGTTCGCGCTGCTGTACGGCTTCATCTACAAGCAGCAGCTGCCGCGTCCGCTGGAGGCGGCGGCGATGGTCTTGCTGGTGGTCGGCGTGTTGTGGTCGGTGCGCGCCCACGCGCTGGACGACGCCGAACTGAGCCCCAGCACCAGCCACGGCGCCGGCTAGGCCGCCCGTTCTGCCGCGCTGCTAGTTGAGCAGGCCGTTCTCGCAGAGCACGTCCTGGATCAGCTCCAGCCGCAGGATGGGATTCTCCTGCGCCAACAGACGCTGCTTCTCGGCCAGGTCCAGGCGCAGCAATTCGCACCAGCGGTTGGCCACCCAGCCGGCCTCGTCGAGCCGGTACGGCGGCGCCAGCGGGATATTCGTGGTGGTGATCTGCTTCTTCTGCAGCGAGCGGATCAGCGCGGCCAGCGCCTTGGCGACGTCCTCCTGCTCGGCCGGCACCGGCAGCACGCGGTCCTCGTCGAGCGGCTCGACCTCGGCCACCCACAGGCCGTTTTTGAGCCGGCTCGACGAGCTCACCGTGAAGCGGGTCGTGCCGACACAGGTGATCTTCATCAGGCCCGGCATCGGCGAGCACGAATCGAGGATGCGCGCCATCGTGCCGACGCCCGACAAGGTCTCGGCCATCTCCGGCAGGCGCACCTCGCTGCCCCGCAACAGCGAGACCACGCCGAACTCCTCGCCGCTGGCGATGCACTTCTTCACCAAGTCGAGATAACGCACCTCGAACACCTGCAGGGGTAAATGTCCACCTGGAAATAAGATGGTATTCAGCGGAAAGAGGGAAATGGAAGGCATGTTGTCATGATCGCATGAAAACGTGCCGCCGTCGAATGTCGTGGACAGAATTTCAGCACAATATTCGCGCGGTCGCCATGCGCGGCAAGCCAATCGCTAGACGATTAGAGCCATGCGGCAACAAGTATTGGAAATGGAATGCGCATCCGGCGGTTCGGCCAAAGCGGCCAAAGGGAATACGCCGCGAGGCCGACAGCATTGTGCGGTCGCGTCGGGGGAATGCGGCCAGGCTGGCGGGGAGAATTCCCGCTGGAATAAACTAATCCGCCCGCCGCCCCACGCCAGCGCGCCGGGCGCGGTGGTGCAAGGCGGCGGACGAAGGCGGCCCGCGAGAATATGCCCGGCATGGGCGGATAATCCCGCGACGGCGCCAACCGTCCTTATTTAATCAGGAACTGGTTCTTATCTTTGCCTTCGAGCCATTTTGGTGCGCGGCCACGGCCGGTCCAGGTTTGGCCGGTGGCCTCGTCGCGGTACTTGGTCGGCACCGGCGCGCGGGTCTTGACCGGCTTGGCTTTGGCGGTCGAACCCAGGTCGGCCAGCGTCAGGTTGTAATCGCGCATGATGACGGCGATCTTTTCTTTAGCCGCCAGCAATTCGTTCTTGCGTGCGCTCTCGGCCAAGCTTTCTAATTCGGCGATCTTAGTTTTGTATTCCTGGTAGGTCGTCATCTTTACTTCCTTCTTATCGGTGGAGAGCGAATTCTTAGTGGTTGGTCGTTGAAACTACAACTGAAAAACCCGACGTGACATTGTGTGACAATTCAGAAACGCAAATTTACCATAAGACCGAGTGAATATTCTACTAATATATGCAATAAATATCCGCGCGGGTAGAAAAAAGAATAGTTTTCGCAACTTTTTGCGGAAACCGGGGGAAACTCGGGATTACCTGATTATGTTCGTTCGTCAGAACTTTGCCACTCCTGTTGAGTCAAACCTATCAGGATGGCAGAGCCACTGAAGGGGACGATGATGACGATCAACGGGATTCAGTTTCAGAAGGGACTGTCGCTGCCTGCGTTCTTGCGCGATTACGGAACCGAGGAGCAATGCGAGGCGGCGTTCATCAAGGCGCGGTGGCCACAGGGATTCATCTGCCCTTGCTGCGGCCATGGCGCCGCTTACGAATTCAAGCGGCGGGAACTGCGCTACTGGCAGTGCGGCGCCTGTCGGCATCAAACCAGCCTGCGTGCCGGAACGGTGATGGAACATGGCCGCCTGCCGTTGACGAAGTGGTACTTGGCGATCTATCTGGTGACGCAATCGAAGACGAACATCGCCGCGCTGGCCATGATGCG
>NZ_FOTW01000050.1 GCF_900114705.1 Rugamonas rubra | reverse complement strand
AGTACGAGGACGTGTACCTGAAGGGCTACGCCAACATGGCGGAATTGATGGTGGGCCTGGCACAGTATTTCGCGTTCTACAACGCACAGCGGCCGCACCAGTCGCTGAGGTATCAGACGCCCGATCAAGTCCATCGCGATGGGATTGGCGGCGGTGCGTTGATCGTCGACAGGTACGGCGATGACGGCGAAACGCCGCAGGAAAAGAGTGGTACGGGACAGCGCCGAGCAGCTGATGAAGTGGAAATGGGCACAGCTTAAATTAACTGGCAGAGTGTCTTGACTGACGGGTCCACTTTACAAGGATTTGCGCATGGCCGACTGGCGTCAATACGTCGATAATTTTATGCTTTTTAATGAAAGTCCGCTCCTCAAGGGCGCTGGACAGGTCAGTCACGAAGCGATGTTGAGGATTGCGCATGACCGATACGAGCAGTTCGATTCCAGACGGCGCGCGGCGGAAGCAAAGCAGGCTGATGAGGATGATTTGAACGCACTGGAAGAAGCGCAACGGCAATTGACTCAAAAGAACAAACCGGATGTATGCTGAGAGCCAGAACCTCTTCGCTCTCGTCACTCGCACTGGAAAATGGGCGCTAAGTAAAGCATGACCATCCCGCAAAGCAAGGCAGAATTGTTGGCCGCCATCGACGGCAGCTATGGCAAGGTGTTGAAGGCCTTCGAGGAGGTGCCGGCGGCGCGGGCGCGCGACGCCGTGCTGGAGGGCCACGCCAAGGGCACCACCATGAGCGTGGCCGACCTGCTGGCCTACCTGGTCGGCTGGAACGAGCTGGTGCTCAAGTGGATCGCCCACGACGAGGCCGGCCAGGCGATCGACTTCCCCGAGACGGACTTCAAGTGGAACGAGCTGGGCCGGCTGGCGCAGAAGTTCTATGCCGACTACGCGGCGCTGCCGTATCCGCAACTGCTACAGCGCTTCGCCGAGGCCAAGGCGGGCATCGTCGGCCGGATCGCGGCGCGCGACGACGCGGCGCTGTATGGCCGCCCCTGGTGCGGTAAATGGACGATGGGCCGCATGATCCAGTTCAACACCTCCTCGCCCTACGACAACGCGCGCGGCCGCCTGCGGCAGTGGCGCAAGGCGCAGGACGCGCCGGTCCAGCCTTAGCGCGCCGGTGCCGATTGCGGCGGCCGGCGACGATGCGGGAAGTACGGTTTTCCTTCCGCGACGCTATCGGCGGCGGCCTTTTCATTGAAAAAAATATCCCCCCGGCGGACTGCGGGGCACGCCCTATGAACGTGTATGCTGCTGAGTATCGCGGCGCTGTTGCTTGTGTCGCGGAGGCCGCAAAGCGGCGCGGCGAACCTGCTATTATTTGTGCAGTCGGTCAGCCGACGCGGCCGTCACCGGCCGGCGCGGCGACACGATGGCGCGGGCCGCCACAGCATCTGCTGAACCCGCCACGGCGTTGATAATTCTCATGCCTGACGTATTCCACTGAAGTAACCTTGCTACGAGACTTGATGTACTAGCTGAATCGAGGGGGAGATCTTGGAACCGATACCAGAGAGCGTACCGGACGGCGCGGCCGCTACGACACCGCCGGCCTCGCCCGCCGCACGCGCGCGCCAAGCCCTGCCGCCGAAGGGGGCGTGTTGGTATTGCGAGCGTCCGCTCGACAGCGTGCGCCGCTTCTGTGGCAAGGAGTGCGCCGACGCCTTCGACGAAGAAAAGGAATTCACCCGCTGAGCGGCGCTCCGTCGTCGCCAGCGCCATCGCCGGCCGCCAGCACGGCCAGGGCCGCCTCAAAATCAAACCGTTGCGCCGCCGCGTCCAGCCGGCGCCAAGCGGGCCCGCCAAGATGGGCCGCCAGTTGCGCGGCCGCCCCCTCCAGCAGGTCGATCGCCGCGCCGTCGCCGTCGCGCAGTAGCTGCGCCAATTGCGCGCACAGCTGCGCGGCCGGGATGGCGGCCATGGCGGTCGCAGCGGCGGCCGCCTCTGCCGTCGGGTTCGCCGCCGCCATGGCTGTTTGGGCTGTCAGCCGTTCGAGCCGAGCGATCTGTTCGATCCGCTCGAACAGCTGGCCTAGCGCCCGTTCCAGGCCATCCAACGCCTCCCATGCCTCGGCCGCCGGCGGTGCCGCCGCAGCAGGCACAGCGCTGCCACCGCCGCTGTTGCAGCCGCCGTCGCCGCTGCGGTTGCCGCCGTCGCCGTCGCGGTGGTGCCGGCCGCCGCGCAGCGCCGTGTCGATCGCCGCCGCCAAGGCGCACACCTGGCCGGCGCCGATCAAACCGGCGGCGCCCTTGAGCATGTGCGCCAGACGGCCGGCGGCGTCCGTCTGGCCGGCGTCGAGCGACTGGCGCAGGTGCGCCGCCGTGTCGGCGTAGTCGCCGGCGAAGCGGCGCAGCAGTTGGTGGTAGAGCGGGCGGGCGCCCATCAGGCGCCGCAGCCCGTCGGCCGTGTCGAGCACAGGATCGGCAGCGGCCGCCGTTGCCGCGTCGTCGTTGGCGGCGGGCGGGCGCGGCGGCCTCACTTGGTGCTGAACGACCAGTCGCGCGTGACGGCGACGCCGTCCACGGTGCCGGCGAAGTTGACGTCGTAGGTGGTGGCCGCGTTGAGCACGGCCAGCGGGATGATGGCGGCGACCGACACCGCGACCTTGCTGTCGGTGCGGCGGCTGAGCAGTTGCGTGCTCAGCGCGGCGCCGCCGCGCGGCCGCACGGTGAAGCTTTGCACCAGCACCACGGCGCTGGCGTCGGCATGCACGCTGATCGGATAGCCGACCTCGTTGCGGCCGTCGACCGGATCGGGCTTCTCGTTGTCGCTGAAAAAGTTGGTCGGCACCCGGCTTTGGCTGTTGAACGGATACACCGCCAGCTTGCCACTGCCGAGTCCGGCGCTATAGCCGTTGCTGGCCGCCATGTCGCTGGTGAAGTAGGTGTAGCCGTTGCTGCCGGCGGCGGTGGCGGCGCCGGTGCCGATCTCGCGGAACAGCGGCTCGAAGATGACGAAGCGGTGGTAGATCGCGGTGATCAGCTCCTCGGCCTGGTAGAAGCCGGAGGTCTCGGTGGTGGCGGAGATCACTTCGCCATAGGCGAAGGGGCGCACCAGCGCGTAGCCGGCGGCGGCCAGGCGGTTTTCCGGCGTGCTGCCGGTGAAGCCGGACAGGCCGGCGATCTGGTCGTGGGTGATGGTGTTGTTCAGGCGCTGGTAGTCGGAATGGCCCTGGGCGGCGGCGTCGATCTTGGCGTTGCGGACCAGCACGGACAGGCCGAGCTGGTTGCGCCGGTAGTTGATCCAGTTCATGCCGTCGAGCGCGGTGTTGCCGCTGAAGGCGGGCGCGCCCGGCTCCTGCTGCAGCGTGCTGGGGACGGTGGGCGCGGGCGCGCTGGCGACACCGCCGCCGCCACCGCCGCAGGCGCCCAACAGCGCGGCCAGCAACACGGACGACAGCGCCATCGTCCTGCGCGAAACTGCGAAGTGCCAACGCCGCCGTAATGTCATGGTGAGCTCCTGTGGGTTCGAGCGGTATGCCGTGAGTCTGCCTGGGCCCGCGAAAGGACAGTGTGGCCTTGCTCCGATTCTATGTCAATTTACGCCGGCGTCGGGTTTCTCTTGCGTCAAACGAACACGCCCGTACGCCACGCCGCGCCCGGCGGGCGGGTTAAAATGCTCGCCTTGGCAGCCTCGTTTGCCGTTTTTTGATTGCTTTCCAATTTGAAGCCTACCCTCCATCCGCACCTGCAGCGCGCCAAGTTCGCCCTGCCCAGTATTGTCACCCTGATGTCGATCGCCTGCGGCTTCGGCAGCATGGTGGTCTCGGTCGACAACGCCGTCGTCGGCAACGCCGCCGACTACCGTCTGGCCGCCTTGCTGCTGGTGTTGGCCGGCGTGTTCGACGCGCTCGACGGCTATGTCGCCCGCGCCACCGGCACCAGCTCGGACTTCGGCCTGCAGCTCGACTCGATCGCCGACGTGATGAACTTCGGCTGCGCGCCGGCCTTGCTGCTGTATTGCTACGGCTTCGTCCAGCTGGGCGCGCACGAGCCGACCCTGCTGCGCCTGGGCGGCATGGCCAGCTTCTTCTTCGTCGCCTGCGGCGCGATGCGCCTGGCGCGCTTCAATGTGAACGTGGGGCGCACCGACCCGCGCTACTTCGTCGGCATTCCGATCACCGCCGGCGCCGCCTGCGTCGCCTCGGTGGTGGTGGCTTGGCCCGATCCGGCCGCCAGCATGCTGCACGGCGGCCTGCTGGTGCTGCTGCTGTTCGGCGTCGGCAGCCTGATGGTGTCGACGCTGCGTTTCCCCAGCTCGAAGCAGAAGAAGAGCGTGGCGCTGTTGCTGGTGTTGCTGCTGGCGGTCGGCCTGCTGGTCTGGCTGCAAAGCTACTTCTTCGTGCTGTTCTTCGCCCTCTACATCGCCGCCACGGCGGCGCTCAACCTGGCCTGGCATCTGGGCTGGCGCGGCATCGCGCCGCCCGAGGTCTACGCCGAGCCGTAGGCGGCGCGCCGGCCGCTGCCGGCCGGCATGGCGTCGTGCGCGCCGCCGCGCGGTCGCGCCGTTGGCTCAGGCCACCTCGTGGCCGCGCGCCGCGCGCAGGATGTCGAACCACTGGTTGCGGCTGAGCGTGAAGCCGGTCGCCCGCACCGCGTCGGCGATCGCCTCGATGCGGCCGCTGCCGGTCAGCGGCAAGGGCCGGCAGGGCAGTTGCATGATCCAGGCGAAGACCACGCTGGCGAAGGGCTGCTGCAGCTCGTCGGCGATGGCCTGGATCACCGGCCGCAGGCGCGCGCCGGCGGCGTCGCCGCCGGCGAACAAACGGCCGCCGCCCAGCGGCGACCAGATCATCGGCGCCACGCCGGCGTCCTGCAAGCCATCGAAGGTTTCATCGAACAGCGGCGCCACCTGCAGCGGCGAGAACTCGACCTGGTTGGTGGCCAGCGGAATGCGCCGGTGCAGGCAGTCGAACTGGTGGCGGCTGAAGTTGGACACGCCGAAGTGGCGCACCTTGCCGTCCTGGCGCAAGCGGGTGAAGGTGGCGGCGATCTGCTCGAAGTCCATCAGCGGATCGGGCCGGTGGATCAGCAGCAGGTCGAGGTGGTCGCTGCCGAGCCGGCGCAGCGATTGCTCGACCGAGGCGGTGATGTGGGCGGCGCTGGTGTCGTAGTGCTGGATGCGGTGTTCGGGGTGGCGCGGCGAGAGCAGCTTGATGCC
This sequence comes from Rugamonas rubra, assembly GCF_900114705.1. Classification (GTDB taxonomy): domain Bacteria; phylum Pseudomonadota; class Gammaproteobacteria; order Burkholderiales; family Burkholderiaceae_D; genus Rugamonas; species Rugamonas rubra. The sequence continues at coordinate 9,415 of NZ_FOTW01000050.1, read as the reverse complement.
GCATTTGCTGATCAACTGCATGCGCGAGCGCAGCGACGGTTGCAAGGCCAGCGCCTCGCCGAACAGCGACTCGACGCCGTAGTCGCCGTAAATGTCGGCATGGTCGAAGCTGCTCACGCCGAGCTCTAGGCACTGCTCCAGGAAGGCGACGCGCTGCGCCGCGCTCATGCCCCATTCGTTCATGCGCCACATGCCGGCGACGATGCGCGACAGTTCGGGGCCGCCCTTGCTGGTGGTCTGGGTCGGGCAGCGGGGGACGGCGGTGGCGGGCTGGGTCATGGTGGCTTTCTCGGGGCGACAACGGTGGATGCGGCGGGGCAGGCCGGCTGCCGTCGATTATAGCGATGATCCCGGCATTTCGTCTGTAGTTTTGTTACATCGCAACCCCGCGACCCGGAAGCCGGGGTCTGACCCCGTACGGGGTCAGACCCCTTAACTTGCGGGGTGAAGGTGGGCGAAGCGAAAAAAAACCCGCGAAGCTCGCGGGTTTTTTGCTACAGCGGCAGGGCTTATTTCAGCCACAGGCGCATCGAGTCCCAGGCGCGGCCGAAGATCGAGGCCTGGGTGATCGGCTCGAGCGCGACCACCGGCAGTTCCAGCAGCGGCTTGCCGTCGACCATCATCTTCAGCGAGCCGACGCGGCTGTTCTCGGCCAGCGGCGCGACCAGCGGGTCCTTGCGCTCGAGCAGCGGCTTCATCTTGCCGGCGACGCCCTTCGGCACCGTCACCATGACGTCGTTGGCGAAGCCGATCTTGACGGTGCCCTTTGAGCCCTTCCAGATCTCCGGCGTGGCGATGGCCTGGCCCTTGGAGTACAGTTTGACCGTGTCGAAGTTCTGGAAGCCCCAGTTGAGCAGCTTCTGGCTTTCCTGCGTGCGCGCCTGGTCCGACGAGGTGCCCAGCACCACCGAGATCAGGCGGCGCTCGCTGGCGCCGTTGGGCCGGTGCGCCGAGGCGATCATGCAGTAGCCGGCGGCCTCCGTGTGGCCGGTCTTCATGCCGTCGACGGTCGGGTCCAGCCACAGCAGGCGGTTGCGGTTGGGCTGGGTGATCTTGTTGTAGGTGAAGCTCTTGACCGAGTCGATCTTGTAGAACTCGGGGTAGTCGAGGATCACGCGCTTGGCCAGCACCGACAAGTCCTGCGCCGTCGAATAGTTTTCCGGGCTGGGCAGGCCGTGCGGGTTGGCGAAGCGGGTGTTGGTCAGGCCCATGCGCTGGGCTTCGCGGTTCATCAGCACGACGAAGGTGGCCTCGTCGCCGGCGACGGCCTCGGCCAGGGCGACGGCGGCGTCGTTACCCGACTGCACCATCAGGCCGTGCAGCAGGTCGTTGATCTTGACCGGGGTGGCCGGGTCGATGAACATCTTCGAGCTGCTGGCGTCGACCTTCCAGGCGCGGGTCGAGACGTTGACCATCTGGTTGATGTCGAGCTTCTTGTCGCGCAGCGCGGCGAAGGTGACGTAGGCCGTCATGATCTTGGTCAGCGAGGCCGGTTCGATGCGGGCGTTGGGGTCTTGCGAGGCGATGATCTGGCCGCTGGTGGCGTCGAGCAGCAGCCAGGACTTGGCGGCGATGGTCGGCGCCGGCAGGGTCTGCGCCACGGCGGCGGAGAGCATCAACACACTGGTGGCCAGTGCCGCGATAAATTTTTTCATGGGAACTAGTCTGCGTAGTGGTAAAAAAGAACTGCGGCCGGCCGGGGTGTCCGGCCGGAAAAAACAGGCCACATTATAGGGCTTGCTCGGCGGGCGCGGCGTCCCCTTGCCACAGCTGGCCTATCCAGCTCTTGATGTGCTGCAGCTTGCGGTGGAAGAAGTGGTCGGCGCCGGGGATGACGATCACCGGGATGTCCTGCGGCCGCGCCCAGTCGAACACGTCCTTGAGCGGGATGGTCTCGTCGAGCTCGCCGTGGATCAGGATGCTGTCGGCCGGGATGTCGGCCATCGCCCACTTGCCGGCCGCGCTGCCCACCAGCACCAGGCGCTCGGCCGGCGCGCCGGCGGCGGCCATGCGCTGCGCCAGCTGCGACTGCACGAAGGTGCCGAAGGAAAAGCCCGACAGCGCCACCGGCAGGCCGGGATACTGCGCCCGCATGTGCTCGAGCAGCAGGGCCATGTCGTCGGTCTCGCCCTGGCCGTGGTCGTGCACGCCATCGGAGGCGCCGACGCCGCGGAAGTTGATGCGCGCCGCCACGTAGCCGAGGCCGACGAAGGTGCGCGCCAGCGTCTGCGCCACCTTGTTGTCCATCGTGCCGCCGTACAGCGGATGCGGGTGGGCCACCAGCGCGATGCCGCGCGGCGCCTGCTGGGGATGGTCGAGCAGGCCTTCCATCAGGCCGGCGCCGCCGGCCAGGGTGAATTTTTCGGAGTTCTTGTTCATGTGGGCTAGGCGAATTAGATTTTCAGGCGGTCCACCACCACGCCCTTGAGCAGGTGGCTGTCGACGATCTCGTCGATGTCGCTGGTGTCGACGTAGGTGTACCAGACGCCCTCGGGATAGACCACCAGCACCGGGCCGTCGTCGCAGCGGTCGAGGCAGCCGGCCTGGTTGATGCGCACCTTGCCGGGGCCGTTGATGTCGAGTTCCTTGCAGCGCTTCTTGGCGTGTTTCTGCGCCGCCTCGGCGCCGTGCTCGCCGCAGCAGTTGCGGCCGTCGTCGCGCTTGTTCATGCAGAAGAACACGTGGCGCTGGAAGTAGGGGGTGTCGGCGCCTGGTTCGGCGGCGGTGTCTGGAGTGGTGCTCATGGCGCTCTCGAAAATGGTGTCAGGCGTAATGATACCCGTCTACGGCCGGTTCAGCTTGTGCGAGGGCAGCCACAGGAACCAGACGGCGCAGAAGGGCCACAGCAGCGAGAGGAACTGGGCGGCGCCGTTGAAGTTGAGGAACTTGCCCTGCACCCAGCTCTGCAGGGTGGCGACGAAGTAGGGGTTGGCCGGCGTGGTGTTGATCACCAGCAGGCCCAGCAGCAGGGTCAGCACGGCCAGCCGGCGCTGCGCGGCGTGCGGCGCGAAGGCCAGGCCGGCCAGCATGATGGCGCCGATCAGCAGGCCGCCCTGGGCGCCCGGGGTGACCCAGGCGAAGGCGTTCTCCGGCGAGAACAGCAGCGCCGTGGCCAGCGCCTTGACCACGATCGCCGAGGCGATCAGCGCCGCCACCAGGGCGCCGCGCGGCGCCGGCCGGCGCAACAGGCACAGCAGCGTGAGGCCGGCGCCGACCATGCCGCAGGCGGTGATGATGATTTCCGACAGCCAGTACTGCTCGACGCTGAGCACGGTGTCGGGCCGCAGGTAGCTGGCCAGGTCGATCTCGGTGTCGAGCAGCAGCGACAGCCAGTCCGACAGGATGGGCAGCAGCTGGCCCAGGCCGAACAGGAAGTTCTGCGGATAGATCTGCGCCAGCGGCCACAGCGCCAGCAGCACCAGGCCCTGGCTGGCGTGCTGGGCGAACCAGCGCTGGCGCAGGTGGTACAGGCTGCTGCGGTCGAGCAGTTTGCGCACGCTGAGCGCGCCGATGGCGGCGCCGACGCAGCAGCCGGCGGCGTTGGTGTAGAAGTCGAGGTTGGACGAGACGCGGCTGGGCAGGTAGGTTTGCACGCCCTCCATCAGGCCCGACAGCAGCAGGCCGGCGGCGCTGGCCAGGGCGAACGCGGCCCAGCCCTTGACGCGCGGGTACAGCGCGTAGACCAGCAGGCTGCCCAGCGGGATGTAGCCGACCACGTTGGTGATGGCGTCGAACTTGGTCCAGTAGCGCGGCATGCTGATGTGTTCGAGGAAGATCAGCGGCGACAGGCCCTGGTTGTGCCAGCCCGAGAAGGGGAACCAACTGGCGTAGACGATCAACAGCACGTAGGACAACAGCGTCGCGCGCGCCACCGGCGAGGCGCGGCCGGCGGCGGGCGTGGCCGGCGTGGCCGGAGCGGCGGCGGGGGCCGGCATGTCGCTCATGGGCTTGGGCTCGCTGCTTGGCTCACGGCCTGGTCCACTACTTGGCGGCGGCCGGCAGCGTCGCCAGCCAGGCTAGCAGGTCGGCGCTGAGGGCGTCGCTGGCCTCGGCCAGGGCGCGCGCGCCGCCGCCGGCGTCGGCGCTGGCGGCCGGGCTGCTGCGGGCGAAGGTGCGCTGGTCGAGCAGCTGGTGGTTGCGGAAGGCCGAGGCGCGCAGGCGGATGCTGCCCTGGCTCTGGCTGGCGCTGCTGAAGGTCTGGGCGAACTCCTCGACCTCGACGCGCAGCAGCATGGCGCCGGCGGCGGCGTCGCTAGGCGCCAGCACCTTCACGCCGGCCTGGGCCACGCGCGCCTTCAGGCGCTGGGTGAGCAGCTGCAGCGGCGTGCCGCTCCAGTGGTTGTAGGCGTAGGGCCGGGTTTGCTGGGCGTCGGCGTAGAGCAGGCGGTAGTGCATGCGCTCGCTGTCGAGCGCGGCCGGGCCGCTGACGTCGGCCATCACCAGCGCGGCCGGCTTGGCGGCGGCGGCAGTGGTGCTGGCGGCGGCGGGCAGGGGGCCGAAGTCGTAGTTGGCCGGCGCCGGGCTCTTGCTGGCGCAGCCGGCCAGCGCGGCGGCGGCCAGCGCCAGGAGCAGCGCCGGCACGCGGTGCCGGCGGAACAGGGGGGATGGGCTCACGTTGGTCCTCATTTGGTCGGTGCCGAGAAGCCGGCTTCGCCCGGGCCGGGCGGCGTGCCCGGCGCGCCGAACAAGATGCTCTGCGGCCGTTCGTTCAGGTTGTTCATGGTGTTCTTCAGCGCCCGCATCGAGGCGCGCGTGTCCTCGGTGAGCGAGATCACGTGCGGCAGCGCCTCCAGCTCGACGCCGTTGCCGACCGCCTCGAGCGACAGGCCGACCCGTTCGACGGTGCCGCTGATGCGTTCGATCGGCCCGTTCGGCGCCTGCAGCTTGCGGGTCAAACGGGTGGCGTCGGCGGCCAGCGCCGACACCGACTGCAGCGTGCCCTGCGCCTGGTCGGCCAGCGCCGGCAGGCGGGCGATCACCGGCTCGAGCTGTTGCGGCAGGGCGCGGTAGGCGTTGGCGGTGGCGCTGACGTCGGCGAAGGCGCCCAGGATGACCTTTTGGTTGGCCGGGCTGAGCAGCTCGTTGAGCCGGGTGGCGGCCTCCTCGCTCTGCGCCAGGATGCGCTTGCCGCGCTTCTCCAGCTGGTCGAACAGGCCGGGGCGCAGCGGGATGCGGCTCGGGTTGGTGCTGTTGGTGGCCAGCCGGGGCGAGCCGGTGGCCTCGTCGTCGAGCTGGATGAAGGCGATGCCGGTGACGCCCTGGTAGCCCAGCGTGGCGAAGGTGCTGCGGGTGATCGGCGTGTCCGGGTCGATGTTCAGGCTGACCAGGATCTGGCCGGTGACCTTGGGGTCGAAGTCGATGTCGGACACCCTGCCGACGTCGAGGCCGCGGTAGCGCACCGCCGCCTGCGGGTTCAGCCCCGGCACCGGCTGGGTGGTGGCCAGCATGTAGGGCACGCGCTCGACGCGGTCGCGGTTGAACCATAGGCCGAACAGCACGGCGGCGATCAGCAGGGTGATCGTGAAGAAGCCCGTCATGAGGGCGTGGGATCGGTTTTCCATCAGTGCTCCGGTTGGCTGGCCGGCGGCGCCGCAGTCGCGGGCGCCTCCAGCGCTTCCAGCGCCCGCTTGCCGCGGTCGCCGAGGAAGAATTGTTTGATAAACGGATGGTCGATGCGCAGCAGCTCCTGCGTCGGGCCGATGGCGATGACGTGCTTCTCGGCCAGCACGGCGATGCGCGTCGACAGGGCGAACAGGGTGTCGAGGTCGTGGGTGACCATCACCACCGTCAGGCCGAGCTCGCGGTGCAGCGAGCGGATCAGCGCGACGAAGCTTTCCGACAGGTCGGGGTCGAGGCCGGCGGTGGGCTCGTCGAGGAACAGCAGTTTCGGCTCGAGCGCCAGGGCGCGCGCCAGCGCGACCCGCTTGATCATGCCGCCGGACAGGTCGGACGGCATCTTGCCGGCGTGCTCGGGGCCGAGGCCGACCATGTTCATCTTCAGCAGCACGGCGTCGCGGATCAGCTCCTCGGGCAGCGCGCGCAGCTCGCGCATCGGCTGGGCGACGTTGTCGAACACGGTCAGCGCCGAATACAGCGCGCCCTGCTGGAACAGCATGCCCCAGTGGTTGCGCAGCTGCTGCAGGTGCTCGCCGCTGGCCTCGCTGATGTCCTCGCCGAACACCCGCACGCAGCCGCGCGCCGGATGCTCCAGGCCCAGCATCTGGCGCAGCAGCACGGTCTTGCCGGTGCCCGAGCCGCCGACGATGGAGAGGATCTCGCCGCGCTGGATCGCCAGGTTCAGGTCCTGGTGCACCACCGTGCGGCCGAACTTGGTCCACAGGCCGGTGATCTCGACCACCGGCACGCTGCCGTCCAGGGTCAGCTTGCCGCTGTTCTCGGCGCCGCAGGAGGAGCTTGTCGTTTCGCTCATCGGAACCCCACGCCGTTGAAGACGATGGCGAACACGGCGTCGGCCAGGATCACCACGGTGATCGCGGTGACCACCGAGGTGGTGGTGCCGTGGCCCAGGCTTTCGGTGTTGGGCTTGATGCGCAGGCCGAAGTGGCAGGACACCAGCGCGATCAGCACGCCGAACACGGCGCCCTTGCCCAGGCCGATCATGTAGTTCGCCAGCGGCACGGCGTCCGGCAGTTTCTGGATGAAGTAGCGGCTCGACAGGTTCAGCTCGATCTTGGCCGAGACCATGCCGCCGATCAGCGCCATGGCGTCGGTCCAGATCACCAGCAGCGGCATCGAAATGGCCAGCGCGAGCACCTTCGGCATGATCAGGCGGAAGCCGTGCGAGATGCCCATCACCAGCATGGCGTCGAGCTCCTCGGTGACCCGCATCACGCCAAGTTGCGCGGTGATCGAGGAGCCGGAGCGGCCGGCCACCAGGATCGCCGCCAGCAGCGGCCCCAGTTCGCGGATGATGCTCATGCCGAGCAGGTTGACCAGGTACATGTCGCCGCCGAAGTTGCGCAGCTGCTGGGCCGACAGGTAGGACAGCACCACGCCGATCAAAAAACCGACCAGCGCGGTGATGCCCAGCGCCTGGAAGCCGGCGTGGTAGATGTTGGCCGAGATCTCGCGCCAGGGACCGCGCAGCGGCCGCCGCGCGAAGCGCGCCAAATCCTGCACCACCTGGCCGACCAGCGAGATGACGTCGCGCAGGTGCTGGAAGAAGGCCAGCATGGCGAAGCCGAGCACCATCACCGAGGTCAGGCGCTGCTTGCGCGGCTGCGCCAGTTCCAGCGTGCCGGTGCTTTCCAGCCGGTTGAAGAACTCCTCCTGCGCCGGCGCCAGGCGCAGCGCGGCGGGACGTTTCTTGCCCCAGGCGTTCCAGAACACCTGGGCGCCGATGTGGTCCATGCTGTCGATCGCCGTCAGGTCCCACTGCACCTTGCCGTTGCCCTTGAAGGGCGCCAGCAGCTTGGCGATGCCGCGCATGGCGCCGCCCTGCGCCAGCGCGTGCACCTGCCAGGTGCCGGCGGCGACGATGGATGGTTCCCCGGCGGCGCCTGGGTTGACTGTGAGGGTAGGCTCTTGGGCTAGTGGCATGACGTCAGTTTAAGGGAGTTTCGCCGCCACGGCTACCGCTATACCGCGCGGCCGCCGCGCCCGGCCGCCGCCGGGGTGCCCCGCAGGCCGCCCCTTAGGCTGCCAGATGGCGCGCCTGGCGCTGCGGCGCGGCCGTCTCGCCGCGCGCGGCGGGAGTGGGGATGTGGACGCTCTTGACCTTCGAGCCGGACTCGTTGCGGCCGGCGTAGTCGCTGGCCAGCAGCTGCTCGGCGGCCTGTTTGTCCATGCCGGCCACCTGCAGCCAGCGCGCCACCAGCGCCGCCAGGCGGTCGAGCGCGATGCGGTGGGTGGCGTCGGTGTTCGCGTATAGCCAGTCGGAGAATGCCATGAAGTTCTCGAACGGCGTCTCGCCCAACAGCACCGGCACGGTGTGGACGAAGCGGCCGGAGTTGGCCACCAGGTCCCAATAACGGGCGAAGCGCACCAGTCGCTGCATGGTGGGGAAATCGACGTCCTTGTTGGCCAGGATGGTGTAGGGCGCGTAGGGTTCGAACACCAGACCGAAGGCCTCGGTGTGGCGGATGATCGGCGTGCCGCGCAGGCGCTTGAGGATGCCGAACTGGATCTCGTGCGGCTTTAGCGCCACCAACTGGTTGAAGCCACGGGCGAAGCTCTCCACCGTCTCGCCGGGCAGGCCGGCGATCAGGTCGACGTGCATGTGGGCGTGCGAGTGCTCGGTGAGCCAGCGGATGTTGTCGGCCGCCTTCTGGTTGTCCTGGCGCCGGCTGACCAGGGTCTGCACCTCGGGGTTGAAGCTTTGGATGCCGATCTCGAACTGCAGCGCCCCCGGCGGGAACTTGCTGATGCCCTCTTTCAGCGCGTCCGGCAGGTGGTCGGGCACCAGCTCGAAGTGGGCGTAGACCGGATCGTCCGGGTTGGCCTCCAGCTTATCGAGGAAGAACTGCATGATCTTCAGGCTGGTCTTGATGTTCAGGTTGAAGGTGCGGTCGACGAACTTGAACAGCCGCGCGCCGCGCGCGTGCAGCGACTCCATCTCAGCCAGGAAGCTCTCCAGCGCGAAGGGCCAGGCCGTCTTGTCCAGCGCCGACAGGCAGAACTCGCACTTGAACGGGCAGCCGCGCGAGGCCTCGACGTAGATGGTGCGGTTCTTGATGTCGTCGTCGCAATATAGAGAGTAGGGCAGTTTGATCTCGGCCATCGGCGGCTGCACGCCGGCGTGGATCTTCATCAGCGGCTTGGGGCCGTTGAGGATCTCGCCGCACAGCTTGGGGAAGCTGACGTCGCCCCAGCCGGTGATCAAATAGTCGGCTAGCTGGACGATCTGCTGTTCGCCCGGCTCGTGCGACACCTCCGGCCCGCCCAGCACCACCACCACCTGCGGCGCCACACGCTTGAGCATGGCGACGACCTTGGTGGTTTCTTCCACGTTCCATATATACACACCGAAACCGACAATGCGCGGCTGGTGCGCCAGGATGCGTTCGACGATCTCGGTGGTCTTCGCACCGATGACGAACTCCTGCAACTTGGTCTGCTCTTGCAGCGGCCCCATATTGGCTAACAGATAGCGCAAGCCCAGCGAAGCATGGGTATAACGGGCGTTGAGGGTGGAGAGCAGGATGGTCATGACAAGCTTTTAGATCGGGGAAACAGCTATTTTACGCTGCCGCGCCGCTTTCTCCCGGATTGCCCTTGCCAGCCCGGGAGGGCTTTGCTATAGTTCGCCTCCCCGCAGAAATGCACGCAGAAACAAGCTTTGCAGAGTGAGCGGGGTGAAAAAGAAGGTTGACGAAATGGCCGAAACGCTGCATACTCTTCCTTCTTCGCAACTGACAAACAAAACGCTTTGTCAAGGGTTGAAAGCCCGGTTGCA
>NZ_FOTW01000051.1 GCF_900114705.1 Rugamonas rubra | reverse complement strand
TTCACCTTGAACCGCTACCAGCGCTTCTTCGGCCGCACGCTGTTCTCGGGCATGGTCAGCGCGCCGCTGGTGATGCCGGAGGTGATCATCGGCCTGTCGCTGCTGCTGATGCTGGTGTCGGTGCAGAAGGTGTTCGGCTTCCCCGAGCGCGGCATGATGACCATCTGGCTGGGGCATACGCTGCTCGGCATGGCCTACGCGGCGGTGGTGGTGCAGTCGCGTTTGCAGGAGATGAGCAAGTCGCTGGAAGAGGCGGCGATGGACCTGGGCTGCAAGCCGCACCAGGTGTTCTTCCTGGTCACGCTGCCCAACATCACGCAGGCCTTGGCCTCGGCCTGGCTGCTGACGTTCACCTTGTCGCTGGACGACGTGGTGCTGTCGGCCTTCCTGTCCGGCCCCGGCTCGTCGACGATGCCGATCGTGATTTTCTCGCGCGCCCGCCTGGGTCTGGACCCGCGCGTCAACGCCGTCGCCGCGCTGACGATCCTGGCCGTATCGATGGCGGTGATCGCCTCGAGTCTGTGGATGGCGCGCGCCGAGCGGCTGCGCCAAAAGCAGGTGCAGGCCGCCGCCAAGGGCGACTAGCAGGCGGGGTCAGCGGGGTCAGTCAGCGGGGTCAGCAGTCAGCGGGGTCAGTGCCGACATTCGGACATTCACCGCGTGAATGTCCGAATGTCGGCACTGACCCCGCTGGTGCGCGCCGCCGAAGCAGGGTCAGACCCTAGGGTCTGACCCTAAATCCCACCCATGCAGATGTACTTGATGACCAGGTAGTCCTCGATGCCGTACTTGGAACCCTCGCGTCCCAGGCCCGACTGCTTGACCCCGCCAAACGGCGCGATCTCGTTCGAAATCAAGCCCGTGTTCACGCCCACCATGCCGCTCTCCAGCCCCTCCGCCACGCGCCAGATGCGGCCGATGTCGCGCGAGTAGAAGTAGGCGGCCAGGCCGAATTCGGTGTCGTTGGCCATGGCCAGCACCTCGTCGTCGGTCTTGAAGCGGAACAGCGGCGCCAGCGGGCCGAAGGTCTCCTCGCGGGCCACCAGCATGTCCGACGTCACGTCGGCGACGATGGTCGGCTGGAAGAAGCTGTGCCCCAGCGCGTGGCGCTTGCCGCCGGCCAGCAGACGGCCGCCCTTGGCCAGCGCGTCGGCGACGTGCTCCTCCACCTTCAACACCGCCTTCTCCTCGATCAGCGGGCCTTGCGTCACGCCCGGCTCCTGGCCATCGCCGACCTTCAGCTTGGCCACCGCCGCCACCAGCTTGGCGGCGAAGGCCTCGTACACGCCGTCCTGCACGTACAGGCGGTTGGCGCAGACGCAGGTCTGGCCGGCGTTGCGGTACTTGGAGGCGATGGCGCCTTCCACCGCCGCGTCCAAATCGGCGTCGTCGAAGACGATGAAGGGCGCGTTGCCGCCCAGTTCCAGCGACAGCTTCTTGATCGTCGGCGCGCACTGCTCCATCAGCAAACGGCCCACCTGGGTCGAGCCGGTGAAGCTCAGCTTGCGCACGATGGGGTTGCTGGTCATCTCGCCGCCGATGGCGCGCGACGATCCCGTGACCACGTTGAACACGCCGGCCGGCATGCCGGCCCGCTCGGCCAGCACGGCCAGCGCCAGCGCCGAGAACGGCGTCAGCTCGGCCGGTTTGACGATGATCGGGCAGCCGGCGGCCAGCGCCGGGCCGACCTTGCGGGTGATCATCGCGGCGGGGAAGTTCCACGGCGTGATGGCGGCGCACACGCCGATCGGTTCCTTGGTGACGACGATGCGGCGGTCCGGCCACGGCGACTGCATGGTGTCGCCGCTGATCCGCTTGCCCTCTTCGGCGAACCATTCGATGAAGGAGGCGGCGTAGACGATCTCGCCCTTGGCCTCGGCCAGCGGCTTGCCCTGCTCGGCGGTCATGATCAGCGCCAGGTCGTCGGCGTTTTCCAGCATCAGGTCGTTCCACTTGCGCAGGATGGCGGCGCGCTCCTTGGCCGACTTTTTGCGCCAGGCCGGCCAGGCCGCGTTGGCCGCCTCGATGGCGCGCTTGGTCTCGGCCGCACCCATGTGCGGAATGGTGCCGATGGTCGCGCCGGTGGCCGGGTTGGTCACGCCGACCGTAGTGGCGTCGTCGGCGTCGAGCCACTTGCCGTCGATATGGCACTGCTGGCGCAGCAACGATGGGTCTTTCAGGTTGAGCATGGCTACCTCTTCAATGGGTGGACTAGATGTTGTCGGCGGCGGCGCGCATGGCCGACTCCAAAATGGCCAGCGCCTCGTCCATCAGCGCGTCGCTGATCGTCAGGGGGAACAGGAAGCGGATCACATTGCCGTACACGCCGCAGGTCAGCAGCAGCAGGCCCTGTTGCAGCGCCAGCGTTTGCACCTGCTTGGTGAAGGCCATGTCCGCCTCGTGCGTTCCGGGCTTGGTGAATTCTACCGCGATCATGCCGCCCATGCCGCGCACTTCGGCGATCTGCGGCACGGCGCCGCGCAGACCATGCACACGCTCCTTGAGCCGGTCGCCCAGCACGCAGGCGCGGGCGCACAGCTGTTCGTCATCGATGATGTCGATCACCGCGAGCGCCGCCGCGATGGCCAGCGGGTTGCCGGCGTAGGTGCCGCCCAGGCCGCCGGGGGCCGGCGCGTCCATGATCTCGGCGCGGCCGCAGACGGCCGACAGCGGCATGCCGCCGGCCAGGCTTTTGGCGATGGTCATCAGGTCGGGCAGCACGTCGTAGTGCTGCATGGCGAACAGCTTGCCGGTGCGAGCGAAGCCGGTCTGGATCTCGTCGGCGATCAGCAGAATGCCGTGCTGGTCGCACAGCGCGCGCAGGGCGCGCATGAAGTCCTGCGGCGCGGCGTAGAAGCCGCCCTCGCCCTGCACCGGTTCGAGGATGATGGCGGCGACGCGCTGCGGGTCGACGTCGCATTTGAACAGCGTCTGCAAGGCCGCCAGCGAGTCGGCCGTGTCGACGCCGTGCAGCGGCACGGGGAAGGGCGCGTGGTAGACCTCGGTGGGGAAGGGGCCGAAGCCGATCTTGTACGGCGCCACCTTGCCGGTCAGCGCCATGCCCATCATGGTGCGGCCGTGGAAGGCGCCGGAGAAGGCGATCACCGCGCTGCGCCCGGTGGCGGCGCGGGCGATCTTGATGGCGTTCTCGACCGCCTCGGCGCCGCTGGAGAAGAAGGCGGTCTTCTTGGCGTGCGTGCCCGGCGTGAGATGGTTGATGCGCTCGGCCAGTTCGACGTAGCTGGCGTAGGGCACCACCTGGTAGCAGGTGTGGGTGAACTTGCCCAGCTGTTGCTCGATGGCGGCGACGATCTTCGGATGGCGGTGGCCGGTGTTGAGCACGGCGATACCGGCGGCGAAATCGATGTAGCGGCGGCCCTCGACGTCCCAGATTTCGCCATTCAGCGCGCGCTCGGCGTAGAACTGGCACATCACACCCACGCCGCGCGGGGTGGCGGCGTCTTTACGTTGCTGGAGTTCGGTATTGGTCATGGTCATGGTCGCGGTCCGTATCGGCAGGTTGGTCGTGGAGTGTTTTTGATACTACACCCCACAACGGAACCATGAATAGGGCCACAATCATCATATCGGTGGGTCCACTTCCTTCGCCGGCAGGTTGAAACCCTTGCGCCGCTCCCACCAGGCGCTGGCCAAAAACAGCGCGCCGCCGACCCACAGCACGGCCGGCAGCGCGTTGATGCCGGCGGTCTGCATCAGCACCCCGGTCAGCATCGGCCCGCCGCTGCTGGTGATGCCCCAACTGGCGTTGACCACCGCGCTGGCGGCCACCAGCGACTGGCCGTGGAAGCGCTCGCCGCAGGCCACCAGGGCCAGCATATAGGTGCCGCCGGCGGCCGCGCCCAGCAACAGCAGCAGCGTCCACCACAGCCACGGCGTGGCGGCCGCGAAGGGCAGCGCCGGCAGCAGCAGGCAGACCACCACGCCGCAGCCGGTGTGCACGCGGGCGCGGCCGACACGGTCGGCCAGCCAGCCGAGCGGGAACTGCAGCGCCGTGTCGCCCACCAGCACCACGGTGGCCGACAGCAGCGCCAGCTCGGTGGGAATGCCGTGGCGCAGCGCGTACAGCGGCAACAGGCTCAGGGCCAGCGTGTCGAACAGGGCGAAGAAGGCGGCGCCGGCGACGATCATCGGCATGCGCGGCAGCACCAGCTGCCAGGCGACGTGGGGATCGTCCTGGTGGCCGGTGTCGGCGTTGGAGATCAGGCCCAGTCCGGGCAGGGCCAGCAGGAACATGGCGCCGCAGGCGGCGAAGGGCCAGTCGATTTTGCTTTCGAAGGCGGCCACCAGCGCCGGCCCGACCAGCTGGAACAGCGTGAAGCTGGTGGTGTACATGGCCACCACCTTGCCGCGCGAATTGCCCGGCGCGAGGCGGTTGACCCAGGCCTCGCCGATGGTGAACAGCACCCCCATGGCCGCGCCGAACACAAAGCGCAGCAGCGCCCACAAGGTCAGGTTGTCGGTGAGCTCCATCAGCGCGGTGGACAGCGCCGCCGCCCACACCGACAACAGCATGCCGCCGCGCGGCCCGAAGCGCGCCACCAGCCGCGCCACGAAGGGCGCCGAGGCGAGGATGCCGATGGCGCTGGCGGCGGTGATCAGGCCGACGATGTCGGTGCCCACGCCGCGCTGGTCCAGCGTGAGCGCGGTCAGCGGCGTGGTCGCGCCCAGGCCCAGGCCGACCACGCCGATGCTGATCGCCAGCGCGAAGAAGTCCTTCCACGGCATGCTCTTCATCAGCGCACCCCCGACTGGATCACGGCGGCCAGCAGGCGGCCGTAGTAGACCACCTTCTCCGGCGTGACGTAGGCGTAGCCGACCAGCAGGCCACGGCGCACCGGCGGCGCCAGGTAGTAGGTCGACAGCGCCTTGACCTGGATGCCCGACTCGGCCGCCAGCTTCTCCAGCGCCACGTCGTCGACCCGGTCGGGCAGCTCGACCACCAGGTGCAGGCCGGACTCCTCGCTGGAGATGGTCACGCTCTGGCTCAGCTGCGGCCCCAGTTGCGCCACCAGCGTGCGGCGCAGCAGCTCGCGCCGCGCGCCGTAGGTCTGGCGGATCTTGCGGATGTGGGTGGTGAAGTGGCCCAGCGCGATGAAGTCGGCCAGCGCCGCCTGCACCATCAGCTGGCCGGGCCGCTGCAGGTCGTACAGCGCGCTCTTGAACGGCGCGATCAGCGCCGGCGGCACCACCAGGTAGCCGACCTTGATGCCGGGGTAGAGCACCTTCGAGAAGGTGCCCATGTAGAGCACGCGGTCGTCGGTGTCGAGCCCCTGCAGGGCGGCCAGCGGCCGGCCGGTGTAGCGGAACTCGCTGTCGTAGTCGTCCTCCAGTATCCAGGCGTTCTTGCGCACGGCGACGTCGAGCAGTTCGCGCCGGCGCGCCAGGCTCATCACCGCGCCGGTCGGGTATTGGTGCGACGGCGTCACGTAGATCAGCCGGGGCGAGGTGGCCAGGTCCTCCTGGTCCAGCGCCATGCCGTCGCTATCGACGGTGATCGGGTGCAGCGTCAGGTCGCGCGCCTGGAACACCCGGCGCGCGCCCCAGTAGCACGGGTCCTCGACCCAGGCGGTGTCGCCGACGTCGGCCAGCAGCTGGGCGCACAGGTCGAGCGACTGCTGGGTGCCGGCGGTGATCATCACCTGTTCGACCGACACCTTGACCGAGCGCGAGATGCGCAGGTACTCGGTGATGGCCTGGCGCAGCGGCAGGTAGCCGCCGGACTGGCCGTAGTCGAGCAGGTCGGCGCGCGCCTCGCGCCAGATGCGGTTTTGCAGCCGCTGCCACAGCTTGAAGGGGAAGGAGGAGAAGTCGGCGTCGCCCGGCGCGAACGGTTGGATCTCGTAGCGCGGCCCGGCGGCAAAGGCGGTCAGCTCCTCGCCCCGGCGCGACAAGGGCGCGCTGGCGCCGCCCTTGGCCGTAGCCAGCGCCGCCGTGTTGGCCGAGTGTTGCGCGGACCCAACGCCGCGCATGCTGGCCGAATGCGCCTGCAAATCGGCCACATAGGTGCCGCTGCCCAGCGCGCTGGTCACATAACCCTCGGCCGCCAGCTGCTCGAAGGCGGCGATCACGGTGTTGCGGGCGATGCCCAGATCGCGCGCCAGATCACGGCTGGACGGCAGTTTGTTCCCCGCGCCGAGCTGCTGTTGATGGATCGCCGCCTTCGCCGCCTCGTACAGGCGGCGCTGCTGCGGCAGGCGCGGATGGAAGTCGGCCTGGGCCAAAGTGTGGGCGAGAAGATCGGAGGCGGGAGACATAGTTTTTGAAAGTGGTTCCATCGATACGGTACAAGTGGAACTGACTATGATACCAAATCTGGCTTATGATGAATCAAGTTTCAAGCTTAATGGAAAAAATGTTAAGTTAAATGCTAAGTTAGCTGTGGTGGAAGCAGCGTTGAAAATCAGCAGTCGTCGTTCCCGTTCATGTAAAGCTCGCCGAGTGGCCCTAGGCGCCCGGCGAAATCAAGGTTCACCAGAGCCCAATGGATCGCAAAACAGCCACACTGACACAAGAACATCATGCCTAGCCCAATCGTCCTCGTCCCCGCCTGCATCAACCAGATCGGCAGCCATCCCTACCACACCGCGCAGCTTAAGTATGTGGACGCGGTGGCCAGCGGCGCCCACTGCATGCCGCTGATCGTGCCGGCGCTGGGCGCGGCGACCGACCTGGAGGCGTTGCTCGACATCGCCGCCGGCATCATGCTGACCGGCTCGCCGTCCAACGTCCACGCCGGCTTGTACGGCCAGGACGTGCTCGACCCGAGCCTGCCGCAGGACCCGGCGCGCGACGCCACCACCCTGCCGCTGATCCGCGCGGCGCTCAAGCGCGGCCTGCCGCTGCTGGCGATCTGCCGTGGCTTCCAGGAAGTGAACGTGGCGCTGGGCGGCACGCTGCACCAGGCGGTGCACGCGGTGGCCGGCATGCACGACCACCGCGAAAACAAACACCACACATTGGAGCAGCAGTACGCCGCCGCGCACCGCGTGCTGCTGGAAGCGGACGGCGCGCTGTCGCGCATCCTCGGCGGTGCCGGCGAGATCATGGTCAATTCGCTGCACGGCCAGGGCATCGCCACGCTGGCGCCCGGCTTGGCGGTCGAGGCGCGCGCCGGCGACGGCCTGGTGGAAGCCTACCGCGTCGCCGACGCGGCCGGTTTCACGCTGGCGGTGCAATGGCACCCTGAGTGGCAGCTGGCGCAGAACCCCGACTCAATCAAGTTGTTCCTCGCATTCGGCCAAGCGTGCCGGAATTATCAAAGCAAATCAGGGAGAGGCGCATGAAGACCTACGAGCAGTGGGCGCGGCGGGTTCCTTAGTGCCGCTGTCCGCATAGAACAGAAGTGAGAAGCGCATCGCCTCCGGCGGCGCGTCAGAATAAGATAAACGAGAGAGATGCATGGCTATCCGCGAAAACTTTACCTACACCGATATGGACCTGTGGCTGAACGAGAAGCGCGTCACCGAGATTGAATGCCTGGTGCCCGACTTGACCGGTGTCGCACGCGGCAAAATTCTACCGCGCGGCAAATTCACCCAGGAGCGCGGCATGCGCATTCCCGAGGCGGTGTTGGGCATGACCGTGACCGGCAACTACCCGACCGAGGACGGCGGCTACGACCGCGCCATTTCCAGCACCGACCGCGACATGATCCTGAAGGCCGACCCGACCACCATCACCATGGTGCCCTGGGCCACCGACCCGACCGCGCAGGTGATCCACGACTGCTACTTCGCCGACGGCCGCCTGGTCGACTTCGCCCCCCGCTCGGTGCTGCGCCGCGTGCTCAAGCTGTACGCCGACAAGGGCTGGCGCCCGGTGGTGGCGCCCGAGTTGGAGTTCTACCTGACCGCCAAGAACACCGACCCCGATCTGCCTTTGAAACCGCCTATCGGCCGCAGCGGCCGCGCCGAGACCAGCCGCCAGGTCTACAGTATCGACGCCGTCAACGAGTTCGATCCGCTGTTCGAGGACATCTACGACTATTGCGACCTGATGAACCTCGACGTCGACACGCTGATCCACGAGATCGGCGCCGGCCAGATGGAGATCAACTTCCTGCACGGCGACCCGCTGGGCCTGGCCGACAAGGTGTTCTTCTTCAAGCGTACGCTGCGCGAGGCGGCGCTCAAGCACGACATGTACGCCACCTTCATGGCCAAGCCGATGGCCGGCGAGCCGGGTTCGGCGATGCATGTGCACCAGAGCGTGGTCGACGCCAAGACCGGCCTGAACATCTTCAGCGCGCCGGACGGTTCGGCCGCGCCGATCTTCAAGCACTACATCGGCGGCCTGCAGCGCTACATGCCGTCGGCGATGGCGATCGTCGCGCCGTATGTGAACTCCTACCGCCGCATCGTGCGCCACACCGCCGCGCCGATCAACATCCAGTGGGGCATGGACAACCGCACCGTCGGCTTCCGCGTGCCCGAGTCGGGCGTGCAGGACCGCCGCATCGAGAACCGCATCATCGGCGCCGACGCCAATCCGTATCTGGCGCTGGCCGTCACGCTGGCCTGCGGCTACCTCGGCATGGTCGAGGCGCTGGAGCCGACCCCGATCACCGAGGGCAGCGCCTACGACCTGAAGTTCGAACTGCCGCAAGGCCTGCCGGAAGCGCTGCAGGCGCTGCGCGCCGAGGACAAGCTGCGCAGCATTCTGGGCGAGCGCTTCATCGACGTCTACTCGGCGATCAAGGACCTGGAGCACCAGGAGTTCATGACCGTCATCAGCCCGTGGGAACGCGAACACTTGCTGCTGCACGTGTAAGACCAAGGCGTGCGCGGCTGCCGTTCTGCGGCAGACCGCCCGCCGTTGCTGGAAGTCCGAACGAGACACCACTTACCGATTGATTTTTTGAGCTAGGAATCATCATGTCCGCAAACCCCTTGGCGCCCAGCGCCGCCTTAGTCGCGTCGGTAAAAAGCGCCGCCGCCCGTCCCGAGTTGTTCGACACCGCCGCGATCCAGCAAATGGACACGGCCCACTACATGCATCCCTTCACCGACACCAAGGCGCTGGGCGAGCAGGGCGCCCGCGTGATGGTGCGCGGCGAGGGTATCTACGTGTGGGATTCGCAGGGCAAGAAGGTGCTCGACGGGATGTCGGGCCTGTGGTGTGTCAACGTCGGCTACGGCCGCACCAGCATCTCCGAGGCGGTGTATCGGCAGATGGAGACTCTGCCCTTCTACAACAGCTTCTTCAACACCACCAACCTGCCGGCGGTGCAGTTGGCCACCAAGCTGTGCGAGATTTCGCCGCCGCAGTTCAAGCACGTTTTCTTCACCGGCTCCGGCTCGGAGGGCAACGACACCAATCTGCGCATGGTGCGCCGCTACTGGGACCTGCTCGGCTACAAGGAGCGCCACACCATCATCAGCCGCCACAACGCCTACCACGGCAGCACCGTGGCCGGCGCTTCGCTGGGCGGCATGAGCGGCATGCACGAGCAGGGCGGCCTGCCGATTCCCGGCATCGTCCACATCGGCCAGCCGAACTATCTGGAGTCCGGTCGCGGCATGACGGAGCAGGAGTTCGGCATCAAGGCGGCCTCCTGGCTGGAAGAAAAAATTCTCGAAGTGGGGCCGGAAAAAGTCGCCGCCTTCATCGGCGAGCCGGTGCAAGGCGCCGGCGGCGTCATCATTCCGCCGGCCAGTTACTGGCCCGAGATCCAGCGCATCTGCGACAAGTACGGCGTGCTGCTGATCGCCGACGAGGTCATTTGCGGCTTCGGCCGCTTGGGCAAATGGTTCGCCTCCGAGCTGTTCGGCATCAAGCCGGACCTGATCACTTTCGCCAAAGGAGTCACCTCCGGCTACGTGCCGCTGGGCGGCGTGCTGGTGGGTGATCGCGTGGCCGATGTGCTGATCGAAAAAGGCGGCGACTTCAACCACGGCTTCACCTACTCAGGCCATCCGGTGGCCTGCGCCGCCGCGTTGGAAAACATCCGCATCATCGAGGAAGAGAAGCTGGTCGAGCGCGTCGCCAACGACACCGGCCCGTATTTGAAGCAGCGCTTCGCCACGCTGGCCGATCATCCGCTGGTCGGTTTCGCCGACAGCTGCGGCTTCGTCGCCGGCCTCAATCTGGTGCGTTCGAAGGCCGCCGTGGTGCACGACAACGTCGAGTTCGATCCGGCGCTGGCGGTCGGCATGATCTGCCGCGGCTACATGTTCAACAACGGCATGATCATGCGCGCTGTCGGCGACCGCATGATCATCGCGCCGCCGCTGGTGATGACGCGCGCGCAGATCGACGAGATGGTTGCGCTGATCCGCCACTGCCTCGACCTCACCTATGCCGACGTCAAGGAACGCGGCTGGTTGTAGGGCTTTAGAATATTTTTCCACTCGTCGAATGATGGGTTTAGTATGGGTTTTGAAGCGCGGTGTACATGGATTTTGGAGACCATCCGGGCGCGCGTTTCAAAACAAATTGCAGATCGCGTTGGAGGATGAATTCAGATTCGATTAGGTACGGATTGGTACGATTATTGCTGGTATGTAGAAGTAACGTCGAATAAAAGATATCGCACAATTTAGATGCACTTACTCACACAGTATCGATAGGGAGAAACAAGAATGATGATGCCGAATCCAAGCTCGAAGCATATGCCGCAAGCTCGCTCGCAATTCAAGCGACACTGCGCCAACGCCATCAAACGCAGCATGTCCACCATCCTCGCCGCCACCGCAGCCGCCGCACTCCTCTCCGCCCCCGCCCGCGCCCAAGAAGAAAAAGTCCTCAACATCTACAACTGGTCGGACTACATCGCTGAAGACACCATCAAGAACTTCGAGAAGGAAACCGGCATCAAGGTCCGCTACGATCTGTTCGACAGCAACGAGGTGCTGCACGCCAAACTGGCCGCCGGCAAAACCGGCTACGACATCGTGGTCCCTTCCTCCAACTGGGCACGTTTGCAGATCGACGGCGGCCTGCTGCGTGAACTCGACAAGAGCAAAGTCCCCAACCTGGCCAACCTCGATCCGCAACTGCAATCGCTGATCGCCGCCAAGCTCGACCCGGGCAACAAGCACCTGGTGATCTGGCTGTGGGGCTTCACCACGCTGGGCATCAACGTCGACAAGGTCAAGGCCACGCTGGGCGGCATGCCGATGCCGGACAACGCCTGGGACCTGCTGTTCGATCCGAAGTACTCGTCCAAGCTGAAATCCTGCGGCATCTCGGTGCTCGACTCGCCGTCCGAAATCATGCCGGCGGCGCTGATTTACCTCGGCAAGCCGGCCTACTCGAAGAACGCCTCCGACTACCAGGACGCCGGCCGCCTGCTGCAATCGGTGCGCTCCAACATCACGCTGTTCAGCTCCTCCGGCTACATCAACGACCTGGCCAACGGTTCGCTGTGCCTGTCGCTCGGTTGGTCCGGCGATATCAACATCGCCCGCCAACGCGCCATCGACGCCAAGAACGGCAACAAGATCGAGGCGCTGGTGCCGAAGACCAGCGCCACCCTGCTGTTCGACACCATGGCCATTCCGACCGACGCGCCGCACCCGAACAACGCCCACCTGTGGATCAACTACATCACCCGGCCCGAGGTGCACGCCGGCTTGACCAACAAGGTCTTCTACGCCAATCCGAACGCCGCCGCGCTCAAGTACGTACGCAAGGATCTGGCCGAGAACAAGACCATCTACCTCAGTGACGAAGACAAGAAGCGCATGACCGTGCCCGAGCCGTACAGCTCCGACATCCGCCGCGTCATGACCCGCGTCTACACCAAGTTCAAAACCGGACTGTAAGCGCCCGTTCTCCCGTCCGGCAAGGCGCCGGGCGGGGCCGCCGCATGTGTTTTTGCGTTCTTCTTACTTTTTTACTGTGCCACTATGACGACAACCACAAGCCCGGCCAGCGAAGCCGGCCAACCCTTTCTGTTGATCCGCAACCTGGTCAAGGCCTTCGACGGCGTGCGTGCCGTGGACGACATTTCCGTCACCATCAACAAGGGCGAAATCTTCGCCCTGTTGGGCAGCTCCGGCTGCGGCAAGTCGACCCTGCTGCGCATGCTGGCCGGCTTCGAAACGCCGACCGAGGGCCAGATCACCCTGGCCGGCAAGGACATGGTCAACGTGCCGCCCTACCAGCGGCCGATCAACATGATGTTCCAGTCCTACGCGCTGTTCCCGCATCTTTCGGTATGGGACAACATCGCCTTCGGCCTGCGCCGCGACGGCCTGCCGGCCGACGAGGTGGCGGTGCGCGTGACGCAGATGCTGGCCCTGGTCCAGCTGACCGCCTACGGCAAGCGCAAGCCGCACCAGCTCTCCGGCGGGCAGCAGCAGCGTGTGGCGCTGGCGCGTAGTCTCGCCAAGCGCCCCAAGCTGCTGCTGCTCGACGAGCCGCTCGGCGCGCTCGACAAGAAGCTGCGCGAGCGCACCCAGATGGAGCTGGTCAACATCATCGAGCAGGTCGGCGTCACCTGCGTGATGGTCACCCACGACCAGGACGAGGCGATGAGCATGGCCACCCGCATCGCGGTGATGAGCGAGGGCCGCATCCTGCAGGTCGGCGCGCCGGGGGAAATCTACGAGACGCCCAACTGCCGCTTCGTCGCCGACTTCATCGGCAGCGTCAATCTGTTCAAGGGCCACGTCAAAGTCGACGAGCCGGACCACGTCATCATCGAGTCGCCGGAAGGGCGCCACTACGTCAACCACGGCATCACCGGCACCATGGGCATGGAGGTGGCGGTGGCGGTGCGGCCGGAGAAGATCTGCATCCAGCTGGAGGAGCCGACCCTGGACCAGCGCGCCAGCGCCGCCGAGCAGGGCTTCAACTGCGCCTCCGGCGTGATCACCGCGATGGCCTACTTCGGCAACGAGACCAGCTACCACGTCACGCTCGACAGCGGCATGGTGCTGCGCGTCTCGCGCACCAACGCGGCGCGCCACCAGAGCACCCAGCTGAACCGCGACCAGCGCGTGTTCGCCTGGTGGGACGGCGCCGACATCGTGGTCCTGACCAGCTGAGCGCCGCCATGAAAAAATCATTCATCATGGATTTCCTCAAGCTGCGCTGGATCACCGGCCGCCGGCTGGTGATCGCCGTGCCATTTGCGTGGCTGGCCTGCGCCTTCCTGGTGCCGTTCCTGATCGTCGCGCGCATCAGCTTCACCGAGGCCGACGCCGGCGGCAACCCCTTCGGCACCTTGATGACCTTGGTCGACGGCGTGATCACCTTCAAGGTCAAGATATCGAACTACCTGTTCATCCTGCAGGACGACTTGTACGTGCTGACCTACCTCAGCTCCCTCAAGTACGCCGCCATCACCACCTTGCTGTGCCTGACCATCGGCTACCCCTTCGCCTACTTCATGGCGCGTTCGCGGCCGACCATTCGTCCGGTGCTGATGATGATGGTGATGCTGCCGTTCTGGACCTCCTTCCTGCTGCGCATCTACGCCTGGAAGGGCATCCTGGCCAACAACGGGATTTTGAACCACCTGTTGATTGGCGTCGGCATCATCAACGAGCCGCTGCACATGATGAACACCCCGTTCTCGCTGGTGATCGGCATGACCTACGCCTATCTGCCCTTCATGATCCTGCCGCTGTACGCCAACCTGGTGAAGATGGACGTGCGCTTCCTCGAGGCTGCCGCCGACCTGGGCGCCACGCCGCTGCAAACCTTCTGGCGCATCACCGTGCCGCTGTCGAAGTCCGGCATCATCGCCGGCTCCATGCTGGTGTTCATTCCGGCCGTCGGCGAGTACGTGATTCCCGAGCTGCTCGGCGGCCCGGAGACGCTGATGATCGGCCACGTGCTGTGGGACGAGTTCTTCACCAATAACGACTGGCCGATGGCCTCCTCGGTGACGGTGGTGGTGATCCTGCTGATCCTGGTGCCGATGGCGATCTTCAA
>NZ_FOTW01000052.1 GCF_900114705.1 Rugamonas rubra | reverse complement strand
AATGCGGCGCCAGGATGCCCTGCCAGGATACCTCGGCGTTACCGAGAAAGCGGTAGGCCGCGCAGGTTTCACTCCAGCTGTCGCAGGCCTCGGGAATGCTGGCTGTCGGCTTCGCCGTAAATCGTTCCATCAGTGTTCTCGCTCGCTTGTTGAGGCGAGCATCGCCCAGGTTCAGTCCTGCAAACTCTTGATCCGTCCAGCGACTCGATACCTTGGCCAATGCGTCACCCAAAGTCAGAGAGTAAACGCGATCTCGCTCAAGTTTACAAGCCCCTCAGGTAAGGCATTGAATGTTAACGACTTTTTGGTACGAGTACCGAACCACTGTCGACTTGTGTATAACGGTATGACCTAGCCTGCCGCTCGCCGGTTCGGTAAAATTCTTGCATCAGCCCGCGACCAACGAGTACCACAATGATGAAGCCCCGGATCAGCCTGTTTGCAGAACATGAACGCGAAGATCGGCGTACAAAGATCGGAGATCCGCTGGTCGGTTTAACCAACCATGTGGACTTCGACGCGCTGGCCGCCAGCATCGACGCCGCAGCACCGAGGCCATCGCGCGCAAAAGGCGGTCGTCCGCCGTATCCGACTGTGTTGATGGTCAAGATCCTGGTGCTCCAGCAACTCTACAACTTGGCTGACGACGCGTTGGAGTATCAGTTGCTCGACCGCCGTAGCTTCCTGCAATTTCTGGATCTGACCGAGAGCAGCAGCATCCCCGACTCCAAAACGATCTGGCTGTTTCGCGACCGTCCGGCCCAGGCCGGTGCCGGCACGCTGGTGTTCGAGCAGGTCCAACAGCAACTGCAAAAACACGGCTACATGGCGCGCTGCGGTCAAATCGTTGATGCCTCGTTGGTACAGGCGCCGGTACAACGCAACAAGCGCGACGAGGCCGACACCGTCAAAGAGGGCACCATGCCCTTGACTTGGAAACCTCGCAAACGGGCGCAAAAAGATGTCGACGCGCGCTGGACCAAAAAGCACGGTAAATCGCACTTCGGCTACAAGTTGCACGCCAGCGTGGACAAGCGCTACAAGCTCATCCGCAAAATCGCCGTCACCAACGCCGCCGTCGCCGTCGCCGACACCACCGTCTTCGAGGCCCTGCTCGATCCGAGCAACACCAGCAAAGCGGTGTACGCCGACCGGGGCTACCCCAGCGCCGAGCGGGAAAGCGCGCTCAAACAGGCCGGCTGGCATGTCCACATCCAGCGCAGGGGCCACGCCACCAAAGGTATTTCCGCCGCGCAGAAACGGCGTAACCGCCGCATCGCTACTCCGCGCGCCCGCGTCGAGCATGTGTTCGGAGCGCCGGCGCAGATGGGCGGAAAACTCGTGCGATGCTTGGGCATTGTGCGCACCACCTTCGCGTTGCACCTCAAAGCGGCCAGCTACAACTTGAAGCGGCTCGTCTTCTTGAAAGAACGCGGGCTGCCACCGTTCTAAACAGCGGAGGGATCGGCTGAAAGGGCTGTTTTCCACCGCTAGATCCGGCTGCGCGCTCACCAACGCCTATTCCGCTCAGCGGCGCGATCCATTTCTCTATTGCCCTCAACGCCGGCTGGCAGGCGCTTTTTCCTTCACGTCGTTACGAAAGCCAGTTATTCGAGGTGGCCTTGAGGCTGGTCTCGTCGATGCCAACCGCGCGCACTCCCGTCATCGCGTCGCGGCGGCGCGCGATGCCCACGTAGTGCGCGATGCGCCGCCACAGCCGTTTCGACCGCACTCGCAACTGGGCTGCGGCCTGGGCCGCCGGCAGGGTCTGGCACAGCGACAGGGCCAGCGCCTCGAACAGCAAGGTGAAGCCACTGCCGGGCCGCGCCCACGGCACCTCGGCCTGCGTCGTCTTGCCGCAGGCGCTGCAATCGACGCGCGGCACCTCGGCGTGCAGCCAGGCTTCGAACTGGAAGAAATCCAGATGCCGCCAACTGCGTTTGACCCGGTCGTGGATGCCTTGCCCGTTCACGCCGCAGGCCGGACACGGCAGTTTCCCCGCGTCGCACGACACCTCGAAATCGATCCGGCGCTTGGCCGTATCAAGGTCAACTTTGGCAACTACCCACGGCGCTTGCAGACCCAGCGCGGTGGTGAACAGGGCTTCGACGGCGATACTCATCAGGAACTTGCTCTAACAAAATGGCGTTGCTCGGCATCATACCCGATGTCAATTTCGACTAGAAACGGCATAGAGCCAGAATATTTTCAATGGGGAAAGACGGGCGAAGAGCATTTTTTATTGAAATGGCACGTCGATCTCATTGATGGTGAAGCCGCTGAGATGTTATTTCCAGAGAATCAAATTTTACTCTACGTAAACGATATGTCACGATCGGAAGAGTTGCAAGTGAGAATATGCCAAGGGAAAAATAATTCCTATTTGCTAAGGCATGAGGAGCTGGAGTAGTGAATTGTTTTTTCTATTGGCTGTCTGACTGCAGGGGATCTGTTTTTCCTCAGCTGCATTTTTCCCAACCCAGCGATCATGCGGGCAAAGCTGCCCTTGTCGCCTCGCCTCGCCACCGCGCCGCTGCTAGTGCGGATTCTCGTCTCGGCCCCGTCCCGTTCTGACCTCTCCCTGCGTCCCGCCATTCCACAGTGGACGGGACGCCACGTCCGCCGCGCAATTGCGCCACTTAGCATTGCTTTGCGCTTACAATTTCAATCAATATCATTCTTGACGGAAATACTGGCTTCCCCTTGGGGGAGGCAGATACCGTCGCACGCAGCGAGAGACCACCACGCCAGCCATGAGCGAGTCCACCTTACACCACCTCCACGGCGCCGCGTCGCGCCGCGCTGGCGCGCCGGCCGACTCGCTGGTGCGCCGGCTGACCCGCATGAACTTGCTGGTGTTGAGCGTGACCATGCTGCTGACCTTCGCCCTGCTGGCCACCGCCACCTGGTTCGTCGCCCGCACGCGGCAGATCCAGGGCGCCGAGTTGAGCGCTCAGCTGCTGGCCAACAGCATCGCGCCGATGATGGTGTTCGCCGACCGCGAGGCGGCCAACGGCGAGCTGGCCGCCTTCTCGCGCCGCAGCGACCTGCAGCAACTGCAGGTGCAAACGCTGCGGGGCGCCGTCTTCGCCCAGTGGCGGGCCGGCGGCGCCGATACGGCCGCCGCCGCGCTGGCCGCGCCGCCCGGGATGGGCACTTACGCCGCCGTCGCCGCGCACACCACCACCTCGGCCAACGCGCTGGAGGTATGGGTGCCGGTGCGGCTGAAGGGCGAACTGGTCGGCCTGCTGGTGCTGCGCGAGAGCCTGCAAAGCCTGCACCGCTCCGTGCTGCTGCTCAGCGGCATAGGCGCGCTGCTGATCGGTGCCGCCATCTGGATCGCCGCGCGCGGCCTGCGTGTGGTGCAGCGGCGCGCGCTGGCGCCGCTGGTCGAACTGTCCGACCTGGCCGAGCGCGTCGCGCTGGAGCACGACTACGGCCGCCGCGCCACCGTCTACCGCGCCGACGAGGTGGGCCGGCTGACCGAGCGCTTTAACGATATGCTCAAGCGGATCGAGATCTGGCAGGCCGACCTGCACCAGCAACTGGAGCAGGAGCAGGAGGCCGGCCAGCAGTTCCAGCAGATGGCCCACCAGGACAGCCTGACAGGCCTGCCCAACCGCCTGTTCTTCCAGGGCGAGCTGCAACGCAGCCTGGCGCTGGCGGCGCAGACCGGCGAGCTGATGGCGCTGATGTTCATCGACCTGGACAACTTCAAGACCGTCAACGACCTGCACGGCCACGAGGCCGGCGACGCCGTGTTGTGCGAGGTGGCGCGCCGCATGTCCGGCGTGCTGCGCGCGCGCGACGTGCTGTGCCGGCTGGGTGGCGACGAGTTCGCGCTGATCCTGCCGGTGCTGCCGGACCAGGCGGCGGCCGAGCAGCTGGCGCTGCGCCTGATCGAGGCGGTGCGCGAGCCGCTGCACGTGGGCGCCATTCTGATGCCGATCGGCGCCACCGTCGGCCTGGCCTTCTGCCCGCTCGACGCGCGCGACGCCAGCAGCCTGCTGAAGGCCTCCGACCAGGCCATGTACGCGGCCAAGCGGGCCGGCAAGAACACTTTCCGGCGTGTGCAACATGCGCAACATGATTAGGCGGCATGGCGGGGCGGCACTGTCGCCGTTGTTGTTGGCGCTGGGGCTGGCCACCGGCTGGCCCGCCGCGCAGGCGCAGGCGCAAGCGCATGCGCCCGCAGCCACTCCCGCAGCCGCGCCGGCGCAGGAGGCGCGGCCGAAACCCGGCGAGGACGCCAGCCACCCGTCGCTGGAGGAGCTGCTGCGGCAGACCTTGAACGAGGTGCCGCGCGAGGTGGAGGAGTCGACCTCGTCGCGCTTCGCCCAGAGCGCGGCGCAGGCGCCGTCGGTGACCTATGTGCTGACCGACGCCGACATCGCCCGCCACGGCATGCGCAGCATGGCCGACATCTTGCGTGGCATGCCCGGCCTGTACGTCACCGGCGACGGCAATTTCATCTACGTCGGCGCGCGCGGTCTGGGCCGCCCGGGCGACTACAACGCGCGCCTGCTGTTCCTGGTCGACGGCATGCGCGTCAACGACAACATCTACGACGCCGGCACGCTCGGCGCCGAGTTCTTCGTCGACGTCGACCTGATCGACCGGGTCGAGTACGCGCCGGGGCCGGGCTCCGCCCTGTACGGCAACAACGCCATCTTCGGCGTGGTCAACGTCATCACCAAGGGCAGCGACAAGCTGCAGGGCCTGCAGCTGCGCGCCGGCGTCGACTCGGCCGGCCAGCGCGAGATGCGCGCCAGCGTCGGCCACCGCTCGGAGAACGGCTGGGACGGCTGGCTGGCGTTGAGCGCCTTCGAGCGTAACCGCATCCGCATCCCCTACGACGTGACGCCCGAGGAAAGTGAACAGCTGCGCGCGCACAACTGGGACCACGGCCAGCGCCTGCTCGGCATGGCCAGCGCCGACGGTTGGACCCTGCGCGGCGGCGTGAGCCGGCGCACGCGCGGCTTCCCCTACGTCTACCAGGTCGACGGCGGCTGGAACCTGGGCCAGCAGCGCGGCATCTTCGACAACAGCTTTGTCTCGCTGGCGCACGAGCGCAACATCGGCGACTGGAACCTGTACGCCGCCGTCTCGGCCAAGCGCAGCGGGTACGACGACGTCAACCCCTACCAGGCCGACGACGGCACGGCGCGAACCTTCTCCAACGCCTCGCTGGGACGCTGGCGCAACGTCGACCTGCGCCTGAGCACCCACCGCTGGCGCGACCACGACCTGATGGCCGGCGTCGAGTACCAGTTCGACCGCCAGCAGCAGATCGTCGCCGGCACGGTGGGCGAGGAGCCGCTGGCGCAGTTTATCGGCGAGAACCGGCGCCGTGGCCTGTTCGTGCAGGACGCCTGGCGCCTGAGCGACACGCAGCGCCTGATCCTCGGCCTGCGCCGCGACCACGCCAGCATCGGCGGCAGCAACACCAATCCGCGCCTGGCCTGGATCTGGAGCGGGGTGGCCGACGCCACGCTCAAGCTGATGTACGGCAGCGCCTTCCGCGAGGCCAACCTGTACGAGTTTCAGTCCAACGCGCCGTTCGGCGCGCCGACCCCGGCGCCGGAGCGGGTGCGCACGCTGGAGCTGGCCTGGGAGCACACGCTCAACCACCAGCTGCAATACCGCCTGTCGGTGTACGGCTCGCAGCTGCGCGACCTGATCAGCATCAACCTGGATACGGCCGTGTTCGAGAACAGCGCGCCGATCCGCAACGTCGGCGCGGAGCTGGGCGTCGAGCGGCGCTGGGGCGGCGGCCAGCAGCTGCGCGCCGCGCTGTCGCTGCAGGACACCAAGGACGAGCAGGGCCGGCGCCTGTCCAACTCGCCGCGCACGCTGGTCAAGCTGATGTTCAACCAGCCGCTGCGCGGCGACGCGTTGCAGTTGTCCTGGCAGGCGCTGAGCGTGAGCCGGCGCAGCTTCGCCGAGGGCGACCTGCCGGGCTACGCGCTGCTCAACGCCACGCTGTTGTGGCGCCCCAGCCTGGGCACCGACGTCAGCGTCGGCGTCCACAACCTCGGCGACGTGCGCTACCGCGACCGGCCCGGCCCCTACGGCGCGCCGATCACCCAGGAGCGGCGCAGCCTGCGCTTCTCGCTGACCCGGCGCTTCGGTTCATGAGGTGCTGGCGCAAGGCGCTACTAGGCATGTCGCTGTGCGCGGCGGCCTGCGCGCCGGCGCGGGCCGGCCAGGACGAGGTGCAGCTGAAGGCCGCCTTCATCTACCGCTTCGCCCAGCTGACGCAGTGGCCGCCGCCGCCGCTGCGCGAGTTCACCTACTGCGTGGCCGGCAACGCGCCGCTGCAGGACGCGCTGCGCGCGCTGACCCAGGGCGCGGCGCCCGGCGCGCCGGTGCGGCTGCTGCAGATCGGCGAGCCGCAGCACGTGCCGCAATGCCAGTTGCTGGTGCTCAGCCTGAGCGGACGCGCCGAGCTGCGCCGCTGGCAGGAGATGCTGGCCGACGATCCGGTGCTGGTGGTGGGCGACAGCGCCGAGTCCTTCCGCAACGGCGCGGTGATCGCGCTGGTGATCGAGCCGAACGGACTGGCCTTCCGCATCAACCACACCGAGGCCAAGCGGCGCGGCCTGGCGCTGAGCTACCAGATGCTCAAGCTGGCGCGCGAGGTCAAGTAGCGCGCGGCGCGGCGCCCGGCCCGGCGGCTCAGGCGTCGAGGTTGAACTCGGTGAACGAGGACTCGCTGGCCGGCTTGGGCTCGGGCTCGGCCGGCGCGGCCTTGCGGTCCGGGCCGTTGTTGAGCAGCCAGAGCAGGTTGGTGGCCGAGTCGGCGTTGGCCAGCGCCTCCTCCTGGCTGATGGCGCCGTCCTGCACCAGCTTGAGCAGGGCCAGCTCGAAGGACTGCGAACCGGGCGACAGGCTCTTCTCCATCGCCTCCTTGATCTGGCCGATCTCGCCCTTTTCGATCAGGTCGGCGACGTAGCGCGTGTTGACCATCACCTCCACCGCCGCCGTGCGCGCACCGCCGTCGATCGAGCGCACCAGGCGCTGCGAGACGATGGCCTTGACCGTCGCCGCCAGGTCCTGCAGCAGGGCGGCGCGGTTCTCCATCGGGTAGAAGCTGATGATGCGGTTGAGCGCGTTGTAGCTGTTGTTGGCGTGTAGCGTGGCCAGCACCAGGTGGCCGGACTGGGCGTAGGCGAGGGCGGCCGACATGGTCTCCTTGTCGCGGATCTCGCCGATCAAAATGCAGTCGGGCGCCTGGCGCATCGAGTTGCGCAGCGCCGTGTGGAAGTCCTTGGCGTCGCTGCCGATCTCGCGCTGGTTGACAATAGCCTTCTTGTTCTTGAACAGATACTCGATCGGGTCCTCCAGCGTGAGGATGTGGCCCGAGCGCAGCTCGTTGCGGTGGTCCAGCATGGCGGCGATCGAGGTCGACTTGCCCGAGCCGGTCGAGCCGACCAGCAGCATCAGGCCGCGCTTCTCCATGATCAGTTCGGCCAGCACCGGCGGCAGGCCCAGCTCGGCCAGCGGCGGTATGGTCGCCGGCACGAAGCGGAACACCGCCGAGACGCTGCCGCGCTGGCGGAAGGCGGACAGGCGGAAACGGCCCAGGTTGGCCACCGAGACGCCCATGTTGAGCTCGTTGCTGTCGTCCAGTTCCGCCATCTGCGCCGGCGTGCAGATCTCCGCCAGCAGGGTGCGGATGTTGTCGGGTTCGAGCTTTTGCTGGTTGATGGGGATCAGGTTGCCGTTGATTTTCAGGTGGACCGGGGAGTTCACGGCGAAGAACATGTCCGAGGCGTTCTTCTCCTTCATCAGCTGGAACAGGCGGTCCATCATGGTCATGGCAATCTCCGATCGGTTGCGGCGCGGGGGTATTCGTGCAATTGAGGACACTGGATACAACAAGGGCCGGGGCGCTTGCGCGGCCCGGCCCCTGCTATGTTACCACCGGCCCCGGCGCGCCGGGACGCAGTTTAGATCCCGCGCAGCAGCTCGTTAATGCCGGTCTTGGCGCGGGTTTTGGCGTCGACGCGCTTGACGATGACGGCGCAGTACAGGCTGTACTTGCCGTCGTCCGACGGCAGGCTGCCCGACACCACCACCGAGCCGGAAGGCACGCGGCCGTAGGTCACTTCGCCGGTGGCGCGGTCGTAGATCTTGGTCGACTGGCCGATGTAGACGCCCATCGAGATCACCGAGTTCTCTTCGACGATGACGCCTTCGACGATTTCCGAGCGGGCGCCGATGAAGCAGTTGTCTTCGATGATGGTCGGGTTGGCCTGCATCGGTTCGAGCACGCCGCCGATGCCGACGCCGCCCGACAGGTGGACGTTCTTGCCGATCTGGGCGCAGGAGCCGACGGTGGCCCAGGTGTCGATCATCGCACCCTCGTCGACGTAGGCGCCGATGTTGACGTAGGACGGCATCAGCACGACGTTCTTGGCGATGAAGCTGCCACGGCGGGCGACGGCCGGCGGCACCACGCGGAAGCCGCCCTTGGCGAAGTCCTCGGCGGTGTAGTTGGCGAACTTGGTGGGCACCTTGTCGTAGAACTGCATGGTGCCGTCGCCGCTCATGACGCTGTTGTTCTCCAGGCGGAACGACAGCAGCACGGCCTTCTTGAC
This sequence comes from Rugamonas rubra, assembly GCF_900114705.1. GTDB lineage: Bacteria > Pseudomonadota > Gammaproteobacteria > Burkholderiales > Burkholderiaceae_D > Rugamonas > Rugamonas rubra. The sequence goes on along the minus strand of NZ_FOTW01000052.1, from coordinate 5,102 downwards.
CCATTGGTTGACCACCCAGTCGGCGCCGGTTTTCTCGGCCACGCGGATGGAGCCGTTGTCCAGGCCGGCGATGACGTGGGCGACCGCGTCGCGCAGTTCGGCGGCGCCGTTGGCCGGGTTGATCTCGGCGCGGTTTTCCCAGGCCTGGTCGATGATTTGCTGAAGTAGTTGGGTCATGGTGGTTTTCGCTTGTCGAAAGGGTGGGGTTATTGGTTCAGGGACTGGCAAAACTGGACGATGCGCTGGGCCGCCTGCAGGCCCTCGGCGGTCTCGGCGACCAGCGCCATGCGGATGCGGTTGTGGCCCGGGTTGAGGCCGTGCGCCGTGCGCGCCAGGAAGCTGCCCGGCAGGACGGTGACGTTGTACTCGGCGTACAGGCGCTGGGCGAACTCGGTGTCCGACAGGCCGGTGCGGCTGACGTCGGCCCACAGGTAGAAGCCGGCGTCGGGCAGCTCGACGTCGAGCACCGTCTGCAGCAGCGGCGTGATGGCGGCGAACTTGGCGCGGTATTGGGCGCGGTTGTCCTCGACGTGGGTCTCGTCGTTCCAGGCCGCCACCGACGCAGCCTGCACGGCCGGGTTCATGGCCCCGCCGTGGTAGGTGCGGTACAACAGGAATTTTTTCAGCACCTCGGCGTCGCCGGCGACGAAGCCCGAGCGCATGCCCGGCACGTTGGAGCGCTTCGACAGGCTGGAGAACACCACCAGGCGGGCGTAGGGCCGCTCGACGCCGGACAGGCCGAGGATATGGGCCGCCTGCATGGCGCCCAGCGGCGCCTCGTCGCCGTGGTAGATCTCCGAGTAGCACTCGTCGGCGGCGATGATGAAGTCGTAGCGCTCGGACAGGGCGAACAGGTTCTCCCAGTCGGTCAGGGTCAGCGTGGCGCCGGTCGGATTGCCGGGCGAGCAGACGAACAACAGGCGCACGCGCTGCCACACCGAGGCGGGAATGCTGTCGTAGTCGCAGCCGAAGTTGCGCGCCGGGTCGGAGTTGACGAAGTAGGGCTCGGCGCCGGCCAGGTAGGCGGCGCCCTCGTAGATCTGGTAGAACGGGTTGGGGCAGACCACCAGCGAGCCGGCGGCCGGGTCGATCACCGTCTGGGCGAAGGCGAACAGCGCCTCGCGCGAGCCGTTCACCGGCAGCACCTGGGTGGCGCGGTCGAGCGCCGGCAGGTCGTAGCGGCGTTCCAGCCAGTCGGCGATGGCGCCGCGCAGGGCCTCCGAGCCGACCGTGGTGGGGTAGTTGGCCAGGCCGCCGATGTTGTCGATCAGCGCCTGCTGGATGAAGGCCGGCGTTGGATGCTTGGGTTCGCCCATGCCCAGGCTGATGGCGCTGTGCGCCGGGCTGGCGGCCACCTTGGCGAACAACTGGCGCAGTTTTTCGAAGGGGTAGGATTGCAGCTTGTCGAGATGTGGATTCACTTGGCGGACCGGAGGCAATGGAAAAAATGGCGGCGCGCGGCTGGCGCTCAGCTCTCCATTATAGCGTTCTTGCGCGGGCTTGGTGCGGCGCACCAGCGACGGCGCGCGCCGCCCCGCAACAGCCTACAACGGCCCCGCAAGCGCCGCGTGGGCGCTTTGGCAAGATGGTTCAAATACCAAGCCTGTGCCATAATCGCCTCGCGCGCGGCGCGCCACCGCCCGCTCGCGCAAGCGCAATGCAACCGCCATCCACCCGCCACACGCCAGCAAAGGACGCTCATGGAGCACGCCGCCACCGAATCCACCCCCCTCAAGCTCGACGCCATGGTCAGCCGCCAAGTGATGGTGGCGCGTCTGCTCACCGGTCTGCTGCAGGGCGCCTTGCTGTACCCGTTGTACCGGGCCGCCAGCAACAGCTTCTGGCCGGCCACCCAGCCCTACCTGTTCGCGCCGCTGTTGCTGCTTTGCCTGCTGCTGCCGGTGCTGCTGATCTCCAGCCTGGGCCACATGCGCACGCGGCGCGCCCTGCAATGGGTGGGCGCGCTGGCCGTGGTGCTGGCGCTGCTGGCGCTGCACGACGTGTGGCGCGGCGCCGGGCATGTCGGTTGGGGCGAGTTGAGCCGGGGCTCGGGCGTGCGCGCGCCGTCGCCGCTGCTGTTTTTCTTCAGCGCCGCCTTCTGTTACATTGCCCATTCGCTGGCGCTGGCGGCGGCCCAGGACGGCCGCCGCCTGGCCAGCTACGCCAGCCACTTCGAGGCGGCCTGGAAGCTGATCATCCAGCTGGCCTTCTCGACGATGTTCGTCAGCACGCTGTGGACGGTGCTGTTCCTCGGTTCCTCGCTGTTCATGCTGGTCAAGCTGAGCTTCTTCAAGGAGCTGCTGGAGCAGGCCTGGTTCAATATTCCCGTCACCTGCTTCGCCTTCTCCTGCGCGATCCACCTGACCGATGTGCGGCCGGCCATCGTGCGCGGCATCCGCACGCTGCTGCTGGTGTTGCTGTCATGGCTGCTGCCGCTGGCCGCGCTGATGGTCACCGGCTTCCTCTGCAGCCTGCCCTTCACCGGCCTGGAGGTGCTGTGGCAGACCCGCCACGCCACCGCCGTCCTGCTCGGCACCGACGTGCTGCTGCTGGTGCTGATCAACGCCGCCTTCCAGAACGGCGCGGCGGCCGGCGTGGTGGCGCCGGTGCTGCGCGTCAGCGCGCGCGCCGCCGCCGTGCTGCTGCTGCCGCTGACGGTGATCGCCGTCTACGCGCTGGGGCTGCGGGTGGGCGACCACGGCTGGAGCTCGGACCGCATCATCGCCGCCGCCTGCCTGCTGGTGGCCGGCTGCTACGCGGTGGGCTACGCCTGGGCCGCCTATCAGAGCGACAGCTGGCTCGAACCGATCGCCTTCGTCAACGTGGTCACCGCCTTCGTCATCCTGGCGGTGCTGCTGGCCTTGTTCACGCCGCTGGCCGACCCGGCCCGGCTGGCGGTCAACAGCCAGATGGCGCGCTTGGACAAGGGCCGCGTCAGCGCCCGCCAGTTCGACTACGATTATTTGCGCTTCGAGGGCGCGCGCTACGGCCGCGCCGCGTTGGAGCAGCTCAAGCTGCGCAGCGGCGGGCCGGACGTGGAGCTGGTGCGCCAGTCCGCCGACGAGGCGCTCAAGCGCACCAGCCGCTACGGCCGCGACGCACCCAAGCTGCTCGACCTGGCCGACAATTTGCACGTCTGGCCGGCCGGCACGCAGCTGCCGGCGGGCTTCCTGGCCACGCGCTGGGGCGACAACGGCCTCAGTTATATGCTGCCGTCCTGTTTGAACAATGCCGGCAAGGAGTGCGACGTCTTCGTGCGCGACATGAATGGCGACGGCAAGCCGGACGTGCTGGTGGTGGGTAAGGAGCCGCAGATCGGCGCCGCCCTGCTGGGCCTCGGGGTGGACGGCAAGTGGACGCTGCTGGGCAGCCTGCCGCAGGACGCGGCAGGCTGCGCGCCGCTGCGTGGCAAGCTGCTGGCCGGCGAGTTCGAGGTGGTCGCGCCGCGCGTGCACGATTTGCAGGTGGGCGGCATGCGCGTTGAGGTCACGCCGCGCGAGACGCCGCCGCTGGCGCTGTGCAAGGCGCTGACCAAGGCCTTGAAGGGCGAGAAGAAATGAGAGGGCGCGAGGTGCAGCAGATTCTTATGATCCGTTGGCCATTTTCTTTCTTGACCTGTAGGTGAATTTGCACTTGTGGACGTGGTCGTCGATTCTTTTTTGATAGGGTGATTTTGCCGTATTCGTCATAAGTGCAATGATGCCATTTCTCGCCCGGATAGCAGCCTTAGATTGCGGTCAAGCTCAGTTGCGCCGAACCTGATTTTCAATCCACGTGCCCAGGCGGGACCCTATCTGAGGGCAGCTCTAAAAGCTGCCGTTTTCGCGCAGGCGGAAACTTATGCCTTGCCGGAGCTCTCCTCTATACGCGACATACGGTATCGCGCGGTATGAATTCTCGCCTACCCGGCGGTCTGCCGATGTCGAATGACGAATTCGGGGTTGTTCGGAGTGCCCTTGAGCTTCGCGCTCTTGTCGACCACCACATGCGCGTTTCAATCCAAGCGCCCATGTGGGACGCGATGACAGCGCCGACTCGCGGGCGACGGCCTGGGTGGCGTTTCAATCCACGCGCCCACGCGGGACGCAGCCAAGGGTGGTTTTTCCCGCCACATCGACGTGGAATTTCAATCCACGCGCCCACGCCGGACGCGACAACGTAGGGACGCCGGTCAATGTGTCCATGCCGTGGGTTCAATCCACGCATCCACGCGGGACGCGACCGCACCGCCCACGACGCCGATGGCGTAAGGGTTGTTTCAATCCACGCGTCCACGTGGGACGCGACCAGGGACTCGGGGCCTGGGCTACTCGGTGCAGCGGTTTCAATCCATGCGTCCACACGGGGCGCGACCTTAGCTTCAAAGGCCTGACAGGCGCCGAGATCCAGTTGCAATTCACGCGTCCAAGCGGGGCGCGACACCAGCGCCGCACGCTGCGTGCTATCAATATCGCCGTTTCAATCCACGCACCCACGCGGGGCGCGACCGCGCATCGTGTGGCTGATGGCGTTTACGGTGCCGTCGTTTAAATCCACGCACCCACGCGGGGCGGGACGCACTCCTCGTTGATCTTCCGGCCGATGGTCGGCTTGTTTCAATCCACGCACCCGCGCGGGTCGCGACTTGAGCGCGTCGGCGGCGTCGATACTTTGCTTGATGTTTCAATCCACGCACCCACGCGGGTCGCGACAGCCCGAGGTGTACGCGGAGATTCAATTGAGGAAAGTTTCAATCCACGCACCCACGCGGGGCGCGACCAGATCGGCGAGGTGTTCTTGTCGATTTATGATGTTTCAATCCACGCGCCCACGCGGGGCGCGACGCCAGGCGTCATAGTCGGCGCCGGCGGGCTGGCCGTTTCAAGCCACGCGCCCACGCGGGGCGCGACGGCAACGCGAGCTGGTGCTCGATGGCGTTCAAGGTTTCAATCCGCGCGCCCACGCGGGACGCGACCAGGGACTAGCGACCCGGGCTACTTGGTACAGCGGTTTCAATCCACTCGCCCACGCGAGACGCAACCTTGCGCGCACCGCCCGCCGCGTCAGGATACACCGTTTCAATCCACGCGCCCACGCGCCCACGCGGGATGCGACGGCGCGAC
>NZ_FOTW01000054.1 GCF_900114705.1 Rugamonas rubra | reverse complement strand
CGACGCGGTGTCGACGCTGAGCAGCATCGTCGGGAACCTGGCGTCGGTGGTCGGCTCGATCTTCTCCGCGATGTCCGCCGACGGTGGCGGGGCACTGGCCACGCTCGATGACCTGACCGGTCGCCTCGCGGCGTTCCTGGCCAGCGGAGAGGGTTCGACGGCGCTCGGGCAGATCTTCGCTGGCTTGTCGGCCGCCGCGGCTGGCCTGGTCCCCGCCTTGACATCGGTCGTGTCCGCTCTGGTGACCGCGCTGGGTCCGGTGGTGGCCGAGCTCGGGCCAGCGGTCGGCCAGCTCGCGGCGCAGGTCGGCGCGACCCTGGTCACGGCCATTCAGGCCGCCGCGCCGCTGCTGCTGGCCATGGCCACGTTCCTTCAGGCCAACATGTCCTGGATCGGCCCGCTGACCATTGCCGTGGTCGGGCTAGCTGCCGCGCTCGGCCCCGCCATCTCGATCGTGATGGGCCTGGTCAACGCCTTCAAGGCCGTCACGCTGATCCTGCAGGTGCTGCGGGTGGCGATGCTGACCAACCCGTTCACCGCGATCATCACCGCCGTTGTCCTGCTGGCGGTGCTGATCGTGTCGAACTGGGACACGATCAAGGCGTATCTGCTCGCGGCCTGGGAGTGGATCAAGACGACCGCAGCGTCGGTGTGGAACGGCATCGTGTCCTTCTTCACCGAGACGTGGAACAGCATCACCTCGACGGTCTCGGAGGTCTGGAACGGCATCGTGTCGTTCTTCTCCGGGATCTGGGACCGCATCGTCGCAGTTCACGTGGAGATGATCACGCGAGTGCGGCAGTTCCTCTCCGACGCCTGGCAGTTCTGCGTCGACACCACGCGCAACGCCTGGAACTCCGCCGTCAACGCCGTCACCACCGGAGTGTCCAATGTGGTCAACTTTGTCAAGGAGCTGCCGGGGAAGATCCTCGACGCGCTCGGCAACCTCGGCACGCTGCTGTGGGACTCCGGGCGTGCGCTGCTGCAAGGGCTGTGGGACGGCATCAAGTCCGCGGTCGGCTGGGTCAAGGACAAGATCTCCGGCGCGCTGAGCTCGATCCGCGACCTGTTCCCGTTCTCCCCGGCGCGCGAGGGTCCGTTCTCCGGGCACGGCTACACCACGTACTCGGGTGCCGCGCTGACCCGCGATTTCGCCGACTCCATCGCCGCCAACGGCCGCCTCGCTGTGGCCGCTGCCCACCAGGTGGCCGGCGGGGTGCGCTCGGCGCTGGCGGCGCCGACGATCGCCGCGCCCGCTTCCGTGGCCTACTCCCGCCGGGCCGCGACAGCGGCCAGCGCCCCGGCCGCAGCGACCAGCGCGGCGCCGTCGGGTGTTGGGGTCGCCGAGCTCCGCGAAGCCCTCGCGGGCATGGCATTCACCCTCGACGACTCCGGCGGGCGGGTCATGGCCCGCGTGGTCAACCGCGTCAACGCCGCAGACCGCAGGAGGTGAGCCGTGCCGCTGTATCTGGGCCCGCTGGGCAGGCTCGCCCGCCTGCGCGCACCCCGGCCCGACATCCGCATCGAGCACCCCCGCCAGGGCGGCACGCACGTCGCCTTGTCCGGGGCCCGCACCGTCGACTACCTCGGCAGCCGCGGGCAGTTCGAGTTCACGTGGAAGTGGCTATCCGATTCCGAACGCGACTACCTCGAAGCCCTGCGCGACCGGCACATCCGCGGCCCGCTGCGGTTCGTGCTGCCCGGGTGGCGCCGAAACCGCCTGTCCCGCTCCGCCGCGAGCGTCGGCTACGGCGGGCGGGACTCCTCCGGGGTGGCTCTCACCGCGGGCACGACCGCGCCGTCACCAGCCTGGCCCGATCCGGTGCCGCTGGCCGGAGCCGCGTTGGCGTGGTCAGGGTGGGCGCTCGGCTCCGGGCTACGCCTCGACCACGCGCACCCCGTGCCGGTGCTGCCCGGCGAAGCCGTGACGGGCTCGGTGTGGGTGCGCTCGCCACACGCCGTGGCCGTGCAGCTGGCGGCCGAGCACTACACGGCGGGCGGCTACACCGCGGCGACCGAGGCCGCCCCGGTCACCCTCACCCCGGAGGTCTGGCGGCGGCTGGCCGTGACCGTCCCGCCGACCGGCGGGTTGTGGGGCGTGTCGCTGCGGATCACCCCAACCTCCACCCCGGCCGCGACCTCGCTACTGCTGGCCGCCGCACAGGTCGAGCCCGGCGACGCCGCGACCGGCTGGTCGCTCGGCGGCGGGGCACCGGTGGTGATGGTCGACGAACTGCCGCTCACCGCCGCCCGCCGCGGCTTCACCCACCCCACCCTGACGCTGCTGGAGGCGTAACCGGTGCTGCCCCATACCCCCGAAGCTGCCCGCGCCATCGAAGCGCCCGAGCGCACGTTCGCCACCCGATTCCGGGTGGACTGGAACCGCGACGGCCGCTTCGACCATGCGCTGTCGGACCTGTCGCGGTTCGTCAAGCCGTGGCGGCGCGAGCACATCGTGTCCTCGACCGCACCCGACGAGCTGCTGCTCATCGAAGGCCACGCCGCGGCCCGGCTCACGGTGCCGCTGACCGGTGACATCGACGGCGACCCGATCGCCGTGCAGTTCGCCCCCTACAACCGTGATTCGCTGCTGTTCGGTGTCGACGTCGAAGGCGCCGAGGTCGAGCTCGACGTCGCCATCTGGACCGACGAGCACGGGTTCGAGTGGTTCCCCCAGTTCCGAGGCGTCGTGCGCAGTCCGGCGACCGATCGGGGCGATGGCACGGTCGTGCTCGAATGCCTCGACAACGCCGAGAAACTGCGCGGCCTGGTGCAGCTGCCTCCGTACGCGCTGTGGGAACGCCACCTGCAACGAGGGTTCAAGCGCGGCCAGCTCATCGACAGCAGCAGCCTGATCGACCTGGCGGCGCGTGCCGGCGGTTTCACGATGGGCCCGCGAGGGTTCAGCTGGCCCGACGAACTCTCCGCCGCCCCGTACCGCACCGGTGTCGTCCTGTCAGTGCCCATGCACGGCAGCATCCTGCCCGAGGTCGGCACCCTCGACAACGAACAGGGCATCCACCGCACCGAAGCGTGGGAGACCGGCGACGCCGCGCACCGCGCCCGCGCCGAGGCATACCGGGAGGGCCCGCACGGCTACCTCGCCCGCCAAGCTGTTCCCCGCGGTGAAGAAGCCGCCGGGTTCCACACCTACTGGATCGACGAGCTCGACCGCGGTGTCGCAGGCGCAGCGGATTCCACGTGGGTGCTCGGCGGCTGGTTCTACTGGACCGGACCGAACGTCGACGCCGCCACCGCCGCGATCGAGCTGCAGGTCCGCGGGCACCGCTTCACCCTCGCGCTGGAGCCCAGCAACGGCGCGGGCCTGGCTCGCATGCAGTACGCCACCAGCTTCGACAACGACCAGCTCGGCGGCGACACTTACGAGCGGATCGATGGCCCGTTCTCCCCCTTGCCCTCCGAGCCTGGTTGGCACTACTACGAAGCCGCCTTCGCCTGGTGGTCCAACGGCGACATCGAGATGCGGTCGTGCATCGACGACCGCCGCCAGGCGCCGCGCGTGGTCGCCAACCGCGCCACGACCGCCCACATCGACCGGCTGTCGGGGTTGGTGACCATCCGCAACACCTGGGCCGTCTCCGACGTGGCCATCGTCAACGGCGCCGCCAAGCCGCCGCTGGCCCAGATCACCTACGACACCACCCCCGCCGGAACCGCCCAAGTGTCCTGGGGACGCAACCGCGCCACCCACACCCTGCGCGAGTCCTTCGAAGCGTTCACCCTCGCCAAAGACGTAGCCAGCGCCGAATACGGCCTCGTCCTGTTCGACGAGTCCGGCCGGTTCTGCTTCTACAACCACGACGACGTTGTCGACCGCCAGGCCACAACCGTCCGCACCTTCACCCTCGATGACCTCGGCAACCTGGGTTTCCGGACGACGTTGGACAGCGTCCGCAACGTCTGGTCGGTGACCACCACGAGCGCCCGCACCGTGGTGGGCATCGCCTACGACCTCGGCGAGGACGGCGTACCGCTCGCCCGCGCCGCATCCGGCGAGCTGCTACCCGCCGAGTTCATCATCCCCGCCCGCTCCGCGCGCGAACTGTTCATCCAGGCCGACGACCACACCATCGCCGTCAACCCCTGGGGGCTGCCGCTGATCGCCGAAGCGGCACCGTGGGATCAGCAGATCCCCCGGCACGGTCGCCAGGTCTACACCGGCACCGACTACCGCGAAGGCACGTCGGCATCCACCGAGCAGAAATTCGTCTCCCGTGGCCTGGTCCGGCTGTGGGTGTGGAACGGCTGGGCCGAACCGGTCGGGTTCGTCAACCCCAACGGACAACCGCGGTTCCGCCTCGAGGGGTCCGTTGTTGTCGAAGACGCCGAGAAAACCTGGACCATCCGCAACGAGGCGTCCATCGCCACCCGCGGCGAACGCGTCATCGAGCTGAGCGGGAAGTGGCTGCAGGACGAGTGGCAGACCCGGGCGATGCTCGACCGCCTGGTTCCGCGCATCGGCAACCCCATCCCCGTCTCCGACGCGATCACCGTGCCCGGCGACCCGCGCGTGCAGAACCTCGACTGCATCGCGATCGCCGACCAAGGCGGGTTCGGGCACCTGCGCACCCAGATCTACGGCCTCACCCGCTCCGTCGACGACGACGGCCGCCTCACCGACACCTACCAAGTCGAAGCCATCGCACCGCCCGCCCCCGGCGTCTGGGATTCCTCCAGCTGGGACAGCACTTTCGTTTGGAGCTAACCGTGACGATCCCCCACGTGCCCAGCAACCCCGAGCGCATCGCCCGCGCCGCCGAGCAAAACCTGTTGATCGACCAGTGCAACAACACGACGAACACGGTTGCCGAGCACACCTCGACGCTGTCCGACCATGGGGCCCGGCTGCTGTCGCTGGAATCCGCACCCCCGCCGCACACCCACCCCATCAGCGAGGTCACCGGCCTCCGGACGGAGCTCGACGACCACGACGCGAGGCTGTCGACGCTGGAAACCGCACCGGCACCCGTGCTCGACGACCTGGCCGACGTCACCGCCACGGGCGCAACCGACGGCCAGGTGCTCAAGTTCAGCGCCGGAACGTGGGCGCCCGCCGACGACGCCACCGGCACCGGCGGCGGAGCAACCACCCTCGACCAGCTCGACGACGTCACCACCGCGGGCGCCGCCGCTGGCCACGTCCTGAAGTTCAACGGCAGCACCTGGGCGCCGGGCACCGACAACACCAGTTCCGGCGGCACCGGTGCGACCGTCCTCGACGAGCTGACCGACGTCAGCACGACCGGCGCGACCGACGGGCAAGCCCTGGTGTATTCGGCCGGCACCTGGTCGCCGAGCGCGCCGACACCAGCAGCGCACGTTCACGCCGTCGCCGATGTGACCGGCCTGCAGGCCGCGCTGCATGGCAAGGCCGACGACGCCGAAATCACCGCGCTCGACGGGCGTATCGGCAACCTCGAAAACGCTGCGAGCGCCCTCTATCCGACGACCGCCAGCGACACCTTGCTCTACGGCGACGTCATCAGCTCCCACCAGCGATCGGATTGCCAATGGGGCGAATCGCTGACCAACAACTACATGACCGCCGTCGCCACCCGTTCACCCAAGGACTTCACGGCGACCGAGCTTCGGCTCTGCGTCACCGCCGCCGCGGTCGGTTCGGGCACGTTCGACCTGAAGGTCTACACCGGGCCGAGCCTGTCGACTCTGGCTGAGAGGCACTGGGCCTACGGCCAGGACAAGGTCAATACGGCCGGCGTCAAGCACATCCCCATCGGCGACCTCGCAATCGCCGAAGGCGACCACATCGCCATCTGCATGATCGCCACCGGTTGGACCACGTCACCGCGGTTGTCCTCGACGCCCACCGGAACCGGCGCGCAGCTGCTCATCGGCGAACGGCCCTACTCGGTGTACCAGGCCGGGCAGACCTTTCCGCCACCCGCAGTGCTCAACACGACCGAATCCAAGTGGACCCGCGCAAACCAGCTCTTCTGGTTCGCCTTCGCCTGACGCTGCAAAGGGGGCACCGTGGACATCGCCGCCCTCCTGGCATCGGCCGGACCACAGGCCGGAGTCGGTGGTGTCCTGGTCGTGCTGCTGGTGTGGGTCATGCGCGCGGCTGCGACCGACCGCGGCGACTACCGGACCGCGCTCGCCGACGCCGAGAAGCGCCACGCCGTCGAGCTGGAGCGCATCAACACCACCCACGACGACGAAGTCGCCGAGCTCCGCGACCAACTCGCCGAACTGCGCGCCCGAGTTGACCAGCTCGCCACCCAGCTCGACGACGAGCGGCGCCGCCGGTGGGCCGCCGAGGACGCCGCCGCCAAGGCACTACGGGGGGACTCATGAGACGTCCGCAGTGGATGACGTGGGCGCGCGCCCGCGCCCTGGTGCTCGGTGCCGTGGTGGTGTGGGCCGCCTGGCTGACCTGGTCACTCGCTGACCGGTCGCACACCGCCGAGCAAGAAACCGGACGCGCCGACAGCGCCGAGCAGCGCCTCGACCAGCTCGCCGACGACGTCGCCCGTGCCTGCGCGCAGGGCGGCGACGCCGCGGCCCGGCTCGGTGCCGCGTGCGTCTCGGCCGAGCAGGCGCAGCGCGAACCCCGCACCCCAGCCGACGGCGCCGATGGTGCGGACGGGCGCGGCGTCACCTCCACCTCGATCCGCGGCGGACAGCTGATCGTGACCTACTCCGACGGCACCACCGCCGACGTCGGCCCGGTGGCCGGCCAACCCGGAACACCCGGCGCGCAGGGCCGCGGCATCGTCGCCAGCGTCGTCGACGACGGCGCCCTGGTCCTCATCTACTCCGACGGCACCCGCGAAACGGTCGGCCGCATCGTCGGACGCCCCGGCGCCGACGGCACCGACGGGCGCGGCATCGCCGACGTCACCGCCGACGACGGCCGCCTGATCGTCACCTACACCGACGGCAGCCGCGAGGACGCCGGACCGCTCCCGCCCGGCCCGCAAGGTGAACCGGGCCAGCAAGGCCAGCGCGGCGAGCCCGGCCCGGACTGCCCCACCGGCTACGAGCTACAGCCGGTGCTCTACCTCGCCGCAAGCGGAGGCACCGCCCCCGGCATGGGCTGCGTGGCCACCGACGCCAGCACCACCCCGCCGACTGAAACCCCCGAAACTTCCACGACTTCCGAACCGAGGTGATCACATGGCGTGGCGCGTAGCGCGCTCGCTGGAAACCCTCCGCGAGCAGTTCAACGACGCATTCCCCGACCGCTCCACAGCATCCGATGGCGGGATCGGCGACGCCGCGCACGCTTCCCGCAGCAGCGACCACAACCCGTGGCACACGGTCGACGGCATCGGGGTCGTCACCGCAAGGGACTTCACCCACGACCCCGCGCACGGCATGGACATCGACCGCCTGACCGACGAACTCGCCGCATCCCGCGACCCGCGCATCAAGTACCTGATCGCCAACGGATTGATCATGGACACCCGCCCCGGATACAGCCCGTGGCGCTGGGTGCCCTACCGCGGCGCGAACCCGCACCGCAAGCACTTCCACATCAGCGTCAACCCGCACAACTGCGACGACGACACCCCGTGGAACCTGCCCAGCTTCACCAACACCGCCCCGAACAACCAGGAGGACGACGTGTCCTACGACGACGCCAAGCGAGCCATCGTCGACGTACTCTGGCGCGAACGCCACCCGTCACGGGTCCGCGGGTCCGACGTCAAGCTCAGCCTCGCCGAAGCGGCCCTCAACGGCGACCTCTACGGCTTCGAGAACCGCGCCATGCTCGCCGCCCAGGCCGAGACGATCCGCACGCTGGCCGCAGCCATCACCGGCAGCGACTTCAACGCCGACGAGCTGATCAAGCGCATCGACGACACGGTGCGCAACACCATCGCCGACGCCACCATCAACGTCGACGTCAACGTCGCACGAGGAGCCGACGGCAATGTCTGACCAGCTCACCGCGTGGCTACGCACGATCGTTCCCGCCGCCTGGTCCGCGGTCATCGCCGCACTCGTCACCGGCGGCGCCCCCGCGTGGTTGGTCGACGGGCTCGGCGACGCCGGGCCCACGCTCGTCGTACCGCTCGTGCTCGCCGCCGTCTACCCGCTGCTGCGCAAGCTCGAACCGCACCTGCCGCCGCCGATCGCGCGGGTACTGCTCGGCTCGACCAGGCCGCCGACCTACACCCCGCCGAGCTCGACGACCGAACAGGATGGGCGGCACCGCGCCGCCTGAGCCAACGCGCCCCGCTCCCCGGCACCTGGTGCTAGGGAGCGGGGCGCGTTTCGCGTTTCAGCTCCGGCTGCCGCCGGTAACCGCATCGTCAGCTTGGACGACCACCGTCGAGACCTCCCCGGCTGCAGCGAGCTGTTCAGCTTCCACCTTGTCCCGCGGCGTCGGGCCGACCCTGATCGTCACCTCGGCTGGAGCGCCCGCGCCGCGCAACAGCGCCGCCTCGCGTGCCGGGAACGGAGTAGGGATGCCGTGCCGGTGCCGCACCTGCGCGGCCAGCACCGCGTACCGCTGCCCGGCTTGCATCGCGGCGTTCTTCCATGTCGGATCATCGGTGTGGGCTGCGAGCTCGGCGTAGAGGATCGCGGCCGAGTCGTAGCCCTGAGCCTGGCGGTACGGGTCGGAGGTGTCCCCGTAGGCGGCTTCCGCCTCGCTTAATCCGGCCTCGATCGCCTCGCGCTGCATGCTCATCACGCCCCTCGCTGGTCTAGTAGAGAGCGGGCCCGAAGGAAACCCGCCCCCGCATCCTTCCGGATCTCCGGTCGGTGCGGGGGCGGGTTCGTCGTTCCGGGTCAGGTGGGGATCTGCCAGCGGCGCGGGCTGCTGGGGTCGTCAATCCACACCCATTGGCCGCAGCGGGTCACGGTGAGCCCGAACCGGTCCCATCCGGGTTGTTCCAGCCGTAGCCACGTGTCGTGGGCGGTCTCGACAGCTCGCCACAGGGACCGCGGTCCGCCTTCACGTACCCGGTACGTTCCGCCGTCGGGTTGCAGGTCGATCTCGGCCCACGACCGGTCGGCCGTGGCGATCCACGCAGCGGTCGGGGCCTGCGTCGGATCGCTCCCGGTGTAGCCGCTGGACGCTCCGGCTCCGAGGTCGAGCGCCGCGAGGAACCAGACGACGAGGTTCTGCAACGTCCCCGGCGCAACGCTGGTGGTGCGCTCCACCGCGTTGGAACGGTCACGGGGCCGGGCAATGCTGGTGTAGGCCGCGCCTGGTTTCCGCAGTCCCATGAACGCCGCGTAGGTCCGGTCGAACCGCCCCTCGGCGCCCTCGTCCGTGCGCCGCAGCAGCACGAGACTTCCCGCGTTGACCGCCGGTTTCACGTCCGTGAGGATCAGGCCACCCGGTTGGGTCTGCTCGATCCAGGACCACGGCACCGCGGGCACCGAGCACGTCGCGATGATCCGGTCGAACGGCGCGTGCCCTGGCAGCCCGCCAGCGCCGTCGACGGTGACCACCGTCGGGTGGTGACCGATCGCCGCCAGGCGGGCGCGGGCGGTCTCCACCAGGTCCTCGTCGACATCGACGCTGAACACCCGCTCGGCGCCCAGCCGGTGGGACAACAACGCGGCGTTGTAGCCGGTGCCGGTCCCGATTTCGAGCACGCGCTGCCCGTCGTGCACGTCGAGCGCTTCGAGCATCCGCACCATCAACCCGGGCTGTGACGACGACGAGCGCACCACCTGCCCGGACTCACCGTCGGACAGCGCGGTGATCAGCACCGTGTTGGAGTACACCCGGCGCAACCACTCATCGCGCCCGGCCGGTGAACTGGTGTCCGCCAGCCGCCAGCCACCGGCCTCGTGGACGTAGTAGGCCGGGACGAACTCGTGAGCTTGCCCAGCTCCGCCAGCTCATCAGCGAGGCTGCACGCCTTCGGCTTCCAGTCGATCACGGGTCATGCCCTCCATTCCCGCCTGGAGCAGGTCGGCGAGTGCTTCGGTGATCGGCGCACCGGTCTGATTCTCCAACCAGCCGTACCGGCCGGCGCCGTTGGATTCGAGGAACACCCAGTCCCCGGCCCGGTTCACGCTGAAGTCGAACGCCGCGTAAGCCAAACCGAAGGCGTCCATGTAGGCGCGCACTCCGCGGCGCACCTCGGCTGGTGTGGGAATCCACTCGTACCGCAGCGCATCGAAATCGGCCCGCCAGTCCACACGCGCGGCCGGGGAATGCGCGTGGATGGCGATGGTGAACACCCGCTCGCCGACCACGACCACCCGCGCCTCGTAGTCCTTGTCGACCCACTGCTGGATCTGGTGCGCGGTCAGCCCGATGCCGTCGAGATCCCGCAATGCCGCCTCGTCGAGCCTGCGGGTAAAGGCGATCTTGAGCTTGTCATCCTCGGTCAGGATGTTCGCCGCGAACGACTTCTGCACCACCCCGGTATCGGCGGCCTCGGCGAACCGGCGCACCGCGGCCGGTGCATTCGTCACCAGCGTGTCGGGGACCGTCAGCCCGCACGCGGCGGCCGTGACCAGTTGCAGCGGCTTGTACATCGCGTCGGCGGCCCGGTTCGGGTGGTTGACCCACAGCACCGGCAGCGCCGAGAGCACGCCGCCGAAACCGAACTTCGCTTCCCGCGCCGCGTGCGTCCGCCACTGCGGCGCCATCCCCGGCGGGAACCGGAACGGGGTCGGCGAGCAGTACCAGATCGAGCGGATGTCTTCCAGCGCCACACTGCGGTGCTCGGTGGCCAGCGACCCCACCCAGCGGGAAGCGCGGAGCTCCGCGTCCAACACGAGCCGGTCCGGGAACCAGCTCGTGTCGGCGCGGAACACCGGCACCCCTCGCCGCGTGAGGGTGCGCACCACGGCATCCACCGGGGCGTCTGCCTCATCAGCGAAGATGACCACGGTCATCGCTTACAGCTCTTCCCAGTCGTAGTGCTCTTCCGGCCCTTCATCGCCGTCACTGCTGGCCTTGGTCTTCCAGTCCTTGTCCATGCGCTCGACCAGCGGCACCCCGGAACCGTCCGGATCGACCGCCACCTGCAGCTCGTGGCAGTAGCCGAACTCCGGCCGAACCGGCAACGGCCGGTCCTGGGTCACGCGCAGCCCGAACGGCCGCAGCGCCTCGTTGGTGCCGACCTCGACCAGTTCGCCGCCGGTTCCCGGCACCCCCGCGAACCGGCCGCTTGCCGAAGCGAGCGGATCGTCAATGAACGTCGTCACGATTTCCCTTCCTTTCTCCGTACTGCCGTTCTTCCACCGGTTCCCAGCGCGGGGAACCGCTGGTCGGGTAACCCGGGCGGGCACGATCAGCTGACCGCGGCCGGGTCCGTCTGGGCTTCTGGCACACGTGCCCGGCGCCAAGGCCCGCCGCGGCTCCGCATCGTCGCCCCGGACTCGCTGAGAATCTTGCGCACGAATCCGAAGGATCGGCCGCTGGCCTTGGCCAGGGCCCGGATGGTGGCGCCCTTCTCGTAGGCGGCGCGGAACTCGCGTGCGACCTCGGCGCGGTACTCCCCCTCCACCGTCACCTCAGCGGGAATCCGCGGGACCTGCGGCGCATCGGAACTCTGCATCATCACCTCTGCTCGAAAGCTGCTCCGCCGTGCCCCGGTGCTGGTCGGGCGTCCGGCACCGGGGCGGTTTCCTTCCCGCAACTCACAGCTGCGGGCCGACACCTGGCCAGTGCGGCACGCCGTTGGCGTCGTGGACCGGTTCGGGCTCTTGCGCTTCCTGCTCGGGTTCGGTGTCGTGGGCGTCTTCCACGTGATCTCCTTACTGTCCGCAGGGTTTGGGCCACCGGGTGCACCAAGGGGCGGTGCTCCCGGTGGCCGCCGCTCCGGCGCCGTCCAGCGGTCCGGCACCAGAGCGGCGCGCGGGTCGGTTGCGGCGCAGCCGCCGCGCGTCGACCCGCTGCCACGGGCCCGGCGCTCCCCAGCCGAACCCGTGTCCCCGGCAGCGTCGTGCCGGGGAGCGAAGGCG
>NZ_FOTW01000056.1 GCF_900114705.1 Rugamonas rubra | reverse complement strand
GGCGAGATCGAGGCGCAACTCGACCGCCTGCCCGGCGTGGCCAAGTGCGCCGTGCTGGCGCGCGAGGACCGGCCCGGCGAGAAGCGGCTGGTGGCCTACATCGCCGCCGCGCCGGACCAGCCGGCGCCGGCCGCGCAGCAGCTGCGCCAGGCGCTGTCGCAGCTGCTGCCGGACTACATGGTGCCGGCCGCCTACGTGGTGCTGGACGCCTTGCCGCTGACGCCGAACGGCAAGCTCGATCGCAAGGCGCTGCCGGCGCCCGAGGCCGACGCCTACGCGCAGCGCAGCTACCAGCCGCCGCAAGGGCCGGTCGAGCAGGCGTTGGCGCGGATCTGGATCGAGCTGCTGCAGTTGGAGCGGGTGGGCCGGCGCGACAACTTCTTCGAACTGGGCGGCCATTCGCTGCTGGTGGTGCGCATGATCGAGGCGATGCGCGCGGTCGGCCTGGAACTCGACGTGCAAACCATCTTCCGCGCGCCGACCATCGAAGCCATCGCCGCCGAGGCGCGCCAGCAGGAGCAGGGCAATGCCCTGCTGGCGCGCCACCTGGTGCCGATTTCGGCCGGCGACAAGGCCAGCCGGCCGCTGTTCTTCATTCACGAACCGACCGGCCAAGTGCTGTCCTACGCCAAGGTGTCGCGCCACTTGGCGATGCCGGTGTATGGCGTGCAGGCGGTGCGCGACGACGTCGGCCAGGCGCTCAGCGTGGAGGCGCTGGCGCGGCGCTATGTGGACGTGGTGCGCGCGGTGCAGGCGAAGGGGCCATACCGCCTGTGCGGCTGGTCGGGCGGCGGCATCTTCGCCTACGAGCTGGCACGCCAGTTGCTGGCCGGCGGCGAGGCCGTGGAGTTCCTCGGCATGATAGACAGCACCCATCCGCTGCACGTCGCGCCGATACCGCCGTTCACCGAGGAGCAGCGCCAATGGCAGTTCCTCAAGCTGCACACCCACTATCTGGACCACGATCTGGACGAGCAGGCGGTGGGCGTGCTGGACCGCCTCGGCAGCCTCGACGCGGCCGTCGCCCACTGCCGCCAGGCCGGCTGGCTGCCGCCCGGCTTCAGCGTCGAGGAGCTGGCCTGGCGCACCGCGATGTTCACCCAGTTCGGCGCGGCCTGTGTGGCCTATCGCCCGCCGCCGCTGCCGATAGCGCTGCACCTGTTCACGGCGGAGGTGGCGCCCGGCAAGGACCCGAGCATGGGTTGGGCCGAGGTGGCCGGCGCCTCGCTGCGGCTGGCGCTGATCGGCGGCGACCACTTCACCATCGTGGAGGAACCGCTGGCCGGCAAGCTTGGCGCGGCCATCGGCGCGGCCATTGATGCGGCCATTGATGCGGCCATTGAGGCGGCGCCGGCCAACGCGCCGCGCCGCGCCCGGTCCGCGCTGGGCCCCGGCCGGCCGGCCGGCCGGGGCGGCGCCGGCCGGAGCTCAGGCGGATCGACATCGAGGACGTGAGGAAGCTGCCTGGCCGGCAGCCGGCGCTTGCCGGCCCGGCCCCACATCATCAGGACGACGCGGGCCGGCCGGGCCGTGCCCGCGTCACACCAAGAGGAGTGTATTGATCATGACAACAACACCAATGTCGCGCGGCCTGGTCCATCTGGTCCGCATCGCCCAACCCGCCAGACTTCCGCTGGCGGGCGCCACCGCCTTCGCCATCGCCGCCGTGGCGGCCGTGCTCAGCTTTCCCATTTTCGTGCGGCGCTTCGTCGACGAAATCGCCACCGGCACGGTGCAGCCGGCCAGCGTCATGCTGCTGGCCGGCGTGCTGGTCGGCTCCAGCGTCGCCTTCACCGGCGCCGCCTATTTGTTGGCGCGGGTCGGCCACCGGGTGGTGGCGGCCCTGCGCACCCGCCTGATCGACAAGATGCTCAGGTTGAAGGTCGAGTCCTTCGACCGCGAAAGCACCGGCGCGCGGGTCAGCCGCGTGCTCAGCGACTGCGACGCCATCGCCGAGCTGGTGACGCGCCACGCCATCAACCTGCTGACCGGCGTGCTGCTGCTGGCCGGCGCGGTGACGGTGATGCTGGTGCTCGACGTGCGCTTGACGCTGGCCATGCTGGCCTGCGTGGCCGCCGCCTTCGGCGTGGTGGTGCCGGTGTCGTTCGTGCTGGACCGCCTGTCGCGCCGCATCCAGGACCGCACCGCCGCGTTGGGCGGCATTCTGACCCACGTGTTCGCCGAGATCCGCCTGGTCAAGGCCTACACCGCCGAGGCGCGCGAGCGGGCCCGTTGCCAGCAGGAGGTCGAGCAGATCCGCGACCTCGGCATGAAGGTGGCCCGCACCAGCGCCGCGCTGGAACCGCTGATGAGCTTCGCCAGCAGCGCCGCCATCGTCGTGATCCTGGTGTATGGCACGCTGCGGGTCAGCCACGGCGAGATCAGCATCGGCACACTGACCGCCTTCATCCTGTACATCTTCAGCATCGCCAACCCGCTGATCCAGCTGACCCAGTTCACCGCCGGCTTGCAGAAGGCCAGGGGCGCGTCGGTGCGCATCGGCGAGATCCTGCGGGAGCCGGACGAGGCGGCGGCGCTGCCGGACGCGCCGGCGCAGCGCCACAACGGCGCGCTGGAGTTCCGCCAGGTGTCGTTCGCCTATCCGGAGCACGAGGCGACGGTGTTGCGCGGCATCGACCTGGTGTTCAGGCCCGGCACCACGACGGCGCTGGTGGGCGCCAGCGGCAACGGCAAGACCACCATCCTGTCGCTGATCGAGCGCTTCTACGAGCCGACCCATGGCGAGATCCTGCACAACGGCGCGCCGGTGTCGGCGGTGCCGCTGGCCGAGTGGCGCCGGAGGATAGGCTATGTGGCGCAGGGCGCGCCCATCATGCCGGGCAGCGTGCGCGACAACATCGTCTACGGCTTGGCCGGCGAGTTTTCCGACCAGGCGGTGCGCCACGCCGCCGAGCAGGCCGGCGCCTGGTCCTTCATCGAGCGCATGCCGCTGGGGCTGGACACCCTGCTGATCGAGCAGGGCAACAACCTGTCCGGCGGCCAGCGGCAGCGCATCGCCATCGCCCGCATGTTCCTGCGCGATCCCGACATCCTGATCCTCGACGAGGCCACCTCCAACCTCGACAGCGAGACCGAGCACCAGGTGAGGGTGGCGCTGGAGGCGCTGATGCGCGGGCGTACCAACGTGATCGTGGCGCACCGGCTGTCGACGGTGATGCATGCCGACCGCATCTACTTCTTGGAGAACGGCCGCATATCCGGGGCCGGCAACCATAGCGAGTTGATCGCCTCGCATCCCTACTATGCGCGGCTGGTGGCGCGCCAGTTCCGCGAGCCGGCCCAGGCCGACGCTGCGCTGAGCGGGCCGGCCGACTAGGCCCGGCAAGAGGGGGAGGATGGCGACCAGGAA
Organism: Rugamonas rubra; assembly: GCF_900114705.1. Taxonomy (GTDB): domain Bacteria; phylum Pseudomonadota; class Gammaproteobacteria; order Burkholderiales; family Burkholderiaceae_D; genus Rugamonas; species Rugamonas rubra. Next base: position 8,240 of record NZ_FOTW01000056.1, on the reverse strand, counting down.
GGTCAGCCGACGCTTTCCAGCAGGCCGCGCTGCCACAGCCAGGCGGCGATGTGCTGGGCCTTGTGGCCGGGCATGCTGGCGGCCAGCATATGCAGCAGCTGGGCCAGCGGCAGCGGCTGGGCCAGCCTGGCCAAGTGGGGGAACAGCGCCTCGTTTTCCAGGAAGGCCAGCGGCCGCTCCAGGTGGGGATGGTCGAGCGCCTGGTGCAGACACACCCGGTCGTCGACCACGCAGGGCAGCTCGACGATCGCGGCGTCGCCGTGCAGGCGTAGCGGCAGTGCCGGGTTCAGGGAGGCTAGCGGCCTGAGTTCCGGCGGCTGGTAGCCGGCCAGGCGGGCGCGCTCGGCGGACAGGTTGGCCAGCAGCTCCGGCCATTTCGATTCCGCCGCGTCGCCGTCCGCTTCGCGGTCCGCCTCGGCCTCGCCGCGCACCCCGGCCACGCAACGCGCACGGGCTTGCCAGAAGGGCTGCTCGGCGCACCAGGCCTGGCCGTAATACGCTTCGGTCCAGTGCGCGTGGCGCGCGCAGGCTTCTACCAGCCGGCCTTCGAAGAACCGCCGGGCCAGCGCGCCGCTGTCGGGGCGGGCGTCGCCCAGCACGGTATGCAGGGCCACCGCCGCCTGCAGCGAGAAGCGCATGGCCTTTTCCACGCCGGACGAGGAAACCGGATCGAGCGCGAAGGCGGCGTCGCCCAGCTTCAGGCGGCCGTCCTGCCAACAGTCGGGCGCCAGGTAGGGCGTGGCCGAGCACATTTGTACAGCGCCCAGCATGGGCAAGTCGGCCGCCGCGCGCAGCAGATGGCTGGCCGCGCAAGCGGCGCGCAGGCGGGCCTCGGGCGTGGCCGGCATGGCTTGCCGGGCTGCGTGCGGATCGCAGACCAGCATCAGCCGGTAACGCCCGCCGGGCAGACAGCCGGCCCACAGCCAGCCATGTTCCAGCGCCTCGACCTGGGTGGCGCCGCCCAACTGCGGCAGGGCCGACTGGTCGACCTCGCCCCACAAGGCCGCCAGCCGGGGCGCGCAGGCGATGCGTGGCGCCGCGCCTCGGCCGCTGGCGTCGAGGATGAAACGGGCGCGCACCTGGCGCGTGCGCGCCTCGCCGCACAGCAGGCCGATGCGCCAGTCGCCGGCCGCGCCGGCCAGGTGCAGCAGGCGGGCCGGCTGTTCCACCTCGACGCCACGGCGCCGCGCCAGCGCCAGCAGGGCCGCGTCGAAGCGGCCCCGGTCGACGATGGCCGAGCCGGCCTCCTGCAGCAGCTCGGGCGTGCGGCCGCGCCACAGCACCCGGCTGCCAGCGTGGGCGACGTGGGGCACCGCTGCCAGCGCGTCGTTGGCGTCGAGCAGCTCGATGATGTTGCGCACGCCGGGCGTGAGCGCCTCGCCCACCTGCGCGCGCGGCCAGACGGCGCTGCGCTCGACCAGCAGCACGTGGTAGCCCAGCTGTTGCAGACGCAGCGCCGCGCTGGTGCCGGCCGGGCCGGCGCCGAGCACCAGCGCGTCGAACGGGGCGTCGCCGTCGCGCATCGGGCTCAGTCCGGCGCGGCGGCCGGCGCGGCGAACCAGTCGGGCGCCAGCTGGCTCAGGCGCTGGTGCGCGCCTATCGTGTAGTGCAGCCAGCCGCGAATGTAGTCGCAGGCACTGCGGCCGCGCGCCAGCACCTCGTGGTGGCAGCCGCCGCCGCACAGGTAGCGCGCCCAGCAGTCCGAGCAGGGCTGCTGCTGGTGCACATGGCGTTCGCTCAACCAGATCGCCTGGCGGGCGCGGTCGACGCCGCCGTCCAGCGAGCCCATGGCGCCCTGTTCGTCGCCGACAAAGCGGTGGCAGGCCGACAGTTCGCCGTCGGCCGACACGCCGAAGTAGCCGGCGCCGGCGCCGCAGGGGTAGGGCCGGTGCGTGCCGCGCTGCAGTTCGCGCAGCGCGTTCTGCATGTTCATGAAGGGGTAGCGGCGGCCCTGCAGCACGTTTTGCTCGAAGGCCAGGCCGCAGGCGATCATCGCCTCCAGCATCTCGGCCATGTCGGCCGCGCCCATCTCGGCGCGGCCGTTGGCGGCGCGCAGCAGCGGCGAGAAGCCGACGCTGTGGAAGCCCATGCCGATGAACAGGTCGAGCGTGGCGGGCAGGTTGAGGTTGAACGGCGTGACGGTGACGCGCGCCGACACCTGCATGCGGCGCTGCGTCGCCAGCAGCGGCGCGATGCGTTCAAGGATGCTGTCGAAGGAGCCCTTGCCGCCCTTGAAGGGGCGCAGCCGGTTGTGCTGTTCGGCCGCGCCGTCCAGGCTGACCGTGACGGCGAAGCCGTGCCGCTCGAAGAAGTCGGCGTCGTCCGGCCGCAGCAGGGTGCCGTTGGTGGTGATGGAGAAGCGGCAGTCGACTTGGCGCAGCGCCGCCTGTCGGCTGGCGTAGTCGGTCACGCTGCGCAGCACCGCGCGGTTCGACAGCGGTTCGCCACCCATGAAGGCCAGGTTGACCTTGGCGCCGGGCGCCGCCTGCGACAGCAGCAGGTCGACCGCCTTGACGGCCTGCTGCTCCTCCATGCTCTTGGCCTTGCCGCCGAACTCGCCCTGCTGCGCATAGCAATAGGTGCAGCCGAGGTTGCACTTCTGCGCGATCGCCAGCGACAGCGCGTGCAGCGGCGGCGCGGCCAGCGGAGTGTCGTCGATCAGCGCCTCGGCCTGCAGGCCGCAACTGTCGACCAGCCCTTGCAGCAGGGCCGGGTCGGCGCTGCCCAGCGCATCGCGGAACTGCTCGGTCAACTCGGGCGGCAGGTGGTACAGGCGCGTGCCGTTGACCATCAACAGCTGCGCGCCCTGGGCGTCGTCGACCAGATGGGCGTGGCGCTGGCGCGGCCGCGAGGCCGCCACGATGCGGCTGCTCAGCGCCCGCGCCAGGTCGGCGCCGGCCAGGGCGTCAGGATTCATCGGCATCCTTGCCACGGATGATGAACTGCAGGTCCTCCTGCCAGGACTTGAACAGGTCGTCGTAGGAGTACAGCCGGGTGTCGGTGCGGTTGTCCGGGATGTAGGTGCCGGTGCGCTTCTTGGCGAACCACATGTCGCCGTGCGACAGGCCGTTGACGCCCGGTTCGACGTTGACATAGTCGGGGCGCGAGGCGGCCCAGTAGTAGCAGGCGCACTCGCGGTAGTCGTTCTGCCACGGCGCGCACAGGCCCTGGGTCAGCTCGCCCGGCTGCAGCAGCGCCGGGTTGAAGGCCGCCGTGTCGGGCTCGAAGAAGGTGCGCAGGCGCAGTTCGACGGTGATGAAGGGCGTATCCGAGCCGGCCTGCACCTCGGTGCTGGCGTCGGTCTGGGCGGTGAACTCGCAGCTGACCATCTGGCCTTGCAGGTGCAGGATGCGGGCGATCGAGTTCGACCACTCCATGAACGACACCGCGTTCGGGTTGGCCACCGAGGCCAGCGTGCCCGAGCTACCGTCCGGGAACACCGGCCCGGTGGTGTTGACCATGGTGCCGACCTCCAGGCCGGCGAAGCGCAGCAGGCGGCGCGTGACCAGGTGCTGGAACTCGGGCTCGGCGTCGATCACGTAGTTGTTGTTCTCGACCAGGACGATGCCTTCGAAGGCGCGCCGCCACAGGTTGCGGAAGTCGAATTCCAGGCCGGGGAAGCAGTTGGAAATCGCGCTGCGCGGCAGTATCGAGGCGGGGTTGCCGGCGCCACGGTGGTGGATTTGCGCGGTCAGGTTGTTGGCGCTCAGGCTGGGCTGTTTGGCGGCCATCACAGGTCTCCTGCTGGGGTGTTGGGTTGGCTGAACATGGCGTTGCGGGCGGCCTTGGCCACCATGTCGATATGGCGCCGGGTCAGCGTCAGGCTGCGGCCGTCGGCGCCGCGCATCAGCGCAGGCATCTTGCGCAGCGCGATCGCCGACAGGTCGCCGATTTCCTCGGGCAGGCGCAGGGTCTGGGCGAACCACGGCGCGCCGCCGGCCGACAGGGCGCTGAACACCCGTTCGTGCAGGGCGCGCAGCGCCAGGTTGTCGACCAGCGAGGCGGCGGCGATCGGCTCGTAGTAGCGCTCGAAGTCGCTGCTGTTCTGCCGCACCATGGTGCTGGCCACGTTGAGGCGGCCGTTGACCGGGTTGCCGTTCATGATCGCCGTGTTCATCAAGCGCACCGTCTCCAGCGCGCGCAGCACCAGTTCGGTGGCCTGCTCCAGCGACACCTCCTCCTCCGGCACGGTGGGGCCGTGCAGCAGTTGCTCCATCTCGTCGGAGACCACGCGGATCGGCAGCGTGTCCGGCGCATAGGCCGGCGGGCCGGCGCCGATGGTCGCCTGCGCCACCAGCGTGGTGCTGTCGGCCAGCGTCAGCACCACCCGCACCAGGCCGTCGCATTCGTCGTCCAGGTAGCCCCAGCTGACCTGCTGGTCCTGCGCGTTGGCGTAGCCGGCGTAGATGCCGGCCGGGTTGGTCAGCGTCGGGCCGGTGCCCTCGGTGTAATTGAGCCAGTCGCCGCGCTCGGCGTCGTACAGCACCAGATCCTCGCTGTCGATGATCGGGTCGGGCACCAGCAGCGGCACGCCGTCGGCCTGCGGTTCCAGGCGCTGCATGCGGCTGCCGTAGACCAGGCCGGCGGCCGGCGTGTAGCGCAGGCGGATTTCCGGGAAGTCGTCGGTGGGGGCGATGAACTGCACGTGGCCGAGCGGCAGCGTCTTGCCCTGCTTGAAGTTCTCGCACCAGCCGTTCAGCGCGTGGCGGGCGTGGTCCTGCAGGCCGAACAGGTTGGCGTGGATCTGGTCGTTGCGGTTGTTGGTGCGGCGGTAGATCTTGATGTTGCCCAGCTCGACGTCCCAGTGCAGGTTGGCCAACGCCAGGCCGTGCTCGGCCAGCAGGGCGGCGGTCAGCGGCTGCAGCTGCTCGGGCTCCTCGCTGGTGCGCGCATACACTTCGAGGAAGGGCGCGACCGGGCGCACCAGCTTGTTCTCGTCCTTGAAGCGGATGTTGTCGGGCACGTAGGCGCGCACGATGCGGCCGCTCAGCTGGTCGACTTCGAAGCTTTCGCGCGGCACGATGCGGCGGTAGTTCATCGGGCTGTCCGGATCGGTCTCCAGGTCGAAGGCTTCGAGCGGCTCGGCCGCGCCGCCCAGGCGGGCCACGGCCAGCGGGGGCAGGATTCTCAGTTCCAGTATTGGCATCATGGTCTCCTAGAGCAGGGCGGTGTCGATGCTGCCCGACAGGATGCGCAGGGTCAGCTCGCGCATGTTGCGGTCGGCTTCGCGCAGCGACGCCAGGTAGGCGTGGCGGGACTCGGGCACGAGCAGTTGCAGCGCTTCGACCACGTTGGCCGAGGCTGTCAACAGGTCGAGGTGGCCGCGCCACTTGTTGGCCTCGCCGAACGGGCTGTTGAGCGTGTACGGCATCTGGAACGGCGGCCCGGCGAAGCCGGCGTTCGGATCGTCGGCCGAGACGGGCGACTGCATCAGGATCTCGGAGACGGCGCGCAGGTTGTACATCTCGCCGAAGGTGGCGTTGACGATGGCGCCGCGCGGGGTGATCGCCCCGGCCGCGTTCAGACCGCCGTACAGCGTGAAGCTGTGGATCAGGTAGGTCAGCAGCATGCGGTAGCGGATGTTGTGCAGCGTGGCCCACAGCGCCGATTCGGGGTGGGTGATGCGGGTGGCGGTGCCGCCTTCGTCGCTGCCCTCGCTTTCCGGATCGAGCGAGACGTAGGGGTTGATGGCGACTTGGCGGGCCGGCGCCCAGGCGATGCGCGCGGCGGGGCCGGCGGCGAGCAGGGTGGCCTTGCTCTCCGGTTGCAGCGCCTGCCATTGCGGCGCGGCGAAATCCAGCGGGCGGGCGGCGTTCCAGTGCTCGGTCGTCAGGGTCTTGTACTCGAGCAGCTCGCGCATCTCGACATAGATGCGCAGGAAACGCACAAAGTGCGAGGCGGTGGTGCCGCTGGTGGCCTCGCCCTGCTGGGCGATGGCGTGCAGGGCGGCGACCATGTCGTCGCGGCAGGTCTGCGGCACCACCAGCACGTCCGGCGTCTGCGTCGGCTGGCCGCTGGGGCGGCCGCGATGGCCGCCCTGGTAGCCGCGGCCCCACTCGGCGAAGTCGGCCTGGGCCGGCAGGGTGGTGGCGTCGAAGGCGGCGTCGGGCAGGTAGTCGGGATCGGCCACCAGCGGAATCAGGGTGTTGAACAGCGCCGCCACCTGGTTCGGGTCGTCGGTCTGGGCGTGCACGCGCAGGCGGATCTCGTCGCCCAGCGCGCCGCCGTCCCAGTCGACCGGCGATTCGGCGTACACATACTTGGCCAGCGAGTCGAGCGTGAGCGGTTCGAGCGTGAACGGGAAGGGGTAGAAGGGCGAGTCCCAGGGCTCGTCCTCGCGTTCCATGTGCAGCGGCGAGCCGATCAGGCGCAGCGAGTTTTGCACCGAGATCAGGTGGCCCATCTCCTCCTTGGCGATGCCCAGTATGACCTCCTGCCAGGTGCGCACGCTGTCGCGGAAGGCCTCCGGCACCTGCGGGCCGCCCAGCGAGTAGGCGGCGTATAGGTACTGCACCATCAGGCAGTGTTCGATTTCGGCGTCGATCGACAGCAGGTAGGTGATGTAGTCGCGCGGCGAAAACTCCAGGTTCAGCGCCGGCGTCTTGGCGGCCTTGGCGCCGGCCGCCGGCGCGACGGTGCCGCGCAATAGCTGCGGCGTGGTCGACGGCAGGCCCTGTTCGGTGCCGGTGCGGGGTAGGGGGGCGGAGGGGGCGCCGAGGTGGCGGCGTATCTGTGCAGCTCGCATTTCTTGTCCTTCTCATGTCGGGCATCCGTTGGGGATGCGTTGCAAAAGGCGTCGGGACGAGCGAAGCGCGCTTCGGCTTGGGGCGACGGCGTCAAATCACAATAGCGGGATCGATGCAAACGAAAAGAGATGGTGCGCCGCGTCGCGGGCCGGTCTGAAAAGCTGGCGTCAGGCTGGCTTGGGGAGGTGGCATGCCGGCGCCGCGAGGGGCGGGCTGGCAGTGCTGCGAGTATCGCAATGACTTATAAAATCGTCAACTGTAAAAATTGTCATGGTGGCGAAAATACCACCGCGACGCTTGCATCATGCGCCGCCGGGGCGGGAGATCTGGCGCGGCCATTGGGTTCGGCGGCGGTTGGGGAAGTGTCAAGTGGTTGGAGAGTGTAGGCGAATCGGCCACGTGGCGCAGACGCTGGCGCCCTTGGTCGGGCGGCCACAGCACGCGGTCGCCAGCCTGATAGCTGTGCTCACCAAGGTACGCCGCCACGTAACGGCTGTGACCCGTATTCAAAAGTGCTCCACCCTGCAGTCTAAAATGGTCCGACATGCATTCAGCGGCTTTCTCGACCGTAAGTGCACGCTTCCCGTTGGATGCGTCGGAAAATCAATCATAAGGTGCGTATCCTGGCTGCTGCGGGTCGGTGCCCGCACGCAGGCGAGATCGGCGCGCTGCTGCGCAAGACGGGCGTCTATTCGTTCAAGTTGACGACATGGCATCGGCAGCGTACGAAGAGGGAACCCTAGCCCCTGACGCCTAATAAATGGTCGCAAGACTGTTCCGGCACTGGAAAAAAAGGTGCTGTGAACGGCTTGAGCACAAACACGGGAAGCGCGCCGGTCATTGTACTGGCCATTCACAAGCGCAAAGGCAATCGCTTGCCTTCAGACAGCGGAACCATGAAATCCGAAACTAGTGCACCGCCTGATTTTTCTAGGGTGCGCTCGCCAAAGCGAATAAAATCGGCAGCGTCGCTGGTGCGAATGGTCAACTCAAAAAGTTCGTCGAGTTGCGTGCAATAGCCGGGGGCAACGGTCATTAACGCTGCGCGGCAGTGCTTGCGGACATGACCGCCAATACCATGCTCGCGCATTTCGTTGCCTGCCAGTATTTTATACAGTTCAATAGCCAAGGACTGCATATCCCATCGATGCTGTGCAAGCCGCAAGTCACGGAGCAGATTCGTTAGCAAAATCCTGAACGTCCGCGGGTCCTCGACTGGCGGCGGGCTGCGGCGAATGCGCTCGGCCGACTTCCGTAGGTAGGCCGAGATGGCATTTTCATGCGGCAGCGTTATGCTCGAACAGACGATATCCAGCACCGCCGTTTGCCACGAATGCCGGGCGGCATGCAGGTTGTAGTGTAGGCTTTCTGCATCATAGATGAACACGTCGAAGATCTTGCCGCCTTCGATAAACGATTCCCTGTAGGGTGCGCGCTGCTCAGCAAACACTACAAATAAGTCGACCTGATTATGTTCTTACGTCAGCCTTTCCC
>NZ_FOTW01000058.1 GCF_900114705.1 Rugamonas rubra | reverse complement strand
CGCAAAAAGGGGCGCATCGGGAAAGGCAGTTCGGTCATCCGTTACATCATGTGCGAATGCGCCAACTCTGCATGGAAGACCAAAAGCTCGCTGGCCGCCAAATACAAGAGTCTGATGGTGCGCAAAACCCACAACAAAGCGATCATTGCGATCGCCCACAAGATGATTCGGTTGATCTTCCTGCTGCTGACCCGCAAGGTCGCCTATCACGACCCGCAGATCGACTACCAAGCCATGAGTGTGAAAAAGAACGCGCCGCGTTGGATCAAGCAGCTGAAGGCAATTGGCCAGTGGCCAGATAAGGCGGCAGCGCCGACCAGTGCATAGACGTCGCCACAACGAGGGGTCGGGCCTGGCGATATTTACTAACCCGCCGCAACGCGGGCTGGAAATCCATGTGCCCGCGCTACTTGGCTTTCACGGTAACGATATGGCCTAGACCAACACTACGTGTGATTATCAATTCAAGTTTGGAAGGCTGGGGATGCGGCTTTAGCTTTACAATTTTGACTCCCCTGCACAATGTCAGACGCCGTAAGAAGCAAACCGCCGAGAGTGCTAAATAAGCAAGGGCAGATGAATTCTTCGCGGCACAAGCGAGCATCTTGCGTGCACTTCTCGTCGTCATATGTCGAGGTCAACTGTCCGGCCGCGTGAATTCATCAACCGCAAGAAGATCGCTTCGCTTGCCAAGGAACATCGGCTTGTCCGGTCCTCGATAACTCGGAAGCCAACGCCTGTCCTTGGGCCCAGTCGGATGGTCGTACTCCGTGGACGAGAAGAGAATCTGTGCATCGTTTGCTTCACACATCTGCTCAAGCTCGGTGAGATATCGAGCCAGGTCAGCCGTATGGAGCTCCTCCTGTTTGGGGGTATCGAGGATCAGGAATCGGAATGGACGCGACTTATCGGACAAGTACGCCTCCAGCAGAGCCGCGTGTATTGCGAGGACCAGTCGGATCGTCGTGCTGCTGCTCCCCCCACTGCCGATGGTCTCAATCGTTTCGCCCGCGAACGTAAAGCGGAGGTTCAAGTCAATGTCGACGTTCGTGGACACGTTCTCCGTCGCAAGAGTCTGCATCCACTTCACAGTAAGCTCACGTAGGTTTAGCCGAAGCTTGTTGAAGTCATGGTCGGCTCTACCGGTGTTGGTCAACTCGTCAATACGATCCTGAATGCGGTCGCGTTCTCGCTCTAGCTTGAACAGCTTCGAGCGCTCTTCCTTCAATCCTGAGATTCGGCCCAGCTCCCCCTGTACGCCGACAAGCTGCTTGGTCAAGGCCTGCACAGCGGTCACAAGTTGATCAACGCCTGAAGTACTCGGCGAGTCAAGGTTATCAACGAGCGTCTGGCGCTCTGCGCCAAGTTCCTCAAGCCGCTCCTCCAACTGCTCAGCCCGAATTTCGGCGCGCTGGCTGTTCCGCTCAAGGTCCTTGATTTGGTCCTTCAGATACAGCAAATTCTTTCCGTAAGATTCCGTGCTGCCTATGAATAATCCGCAGTTTGGCACGCGGCAAATTTCCTGGAACGACGTGAAGACACGACGAGCCTCCTCATTCAGCCCGAGTGTCTTAATCTCGCCATCGATCTCCGCACGGATGGTCTCGATGCCAGCGACACGGTTCCGCAATTCGAACAGCTCCATCTGCCGAGACCGGATTTGCCCGTTCTTTTGACGTAGGAGCTCCATAAGCGTCGAGTTCGCAGTCCCCTTCGAGTCTACGGATGCGCGAAGGCCATCGAGCTGCTGCGTCAGATTTTCCGTCATTCTCTGAAGCGCAGCTTGGTTTGCGTCGCTGTCGTCCACGCCGCGGCTCTGATACTCGAGCACACGCTGCGCAGCGACGATCTTGCGTGTCTGGGCCTCGAGCGCGATCTTCTCTTCGATCAAGGTCTTCTTGACCTCGTACGAGTGTTTCGGGTTCAACCCGAAAGCGAACCGCACCATCTCTACAAACTGGTCCGTGATGAACGAGCTGGGTGCGCGATAGGCAGCCGAGTATCCGAAGCCCTGTATCAGGTAAAAGACCGGCAACAAAGTCGCGATATAAGGCTGGGCCTCTTCACCCTTGGTCGATATGAGCTTTGGTGGTTTCAGCCCAAGCGTTTGGAAAAGAGAAAGAGAGAAGGTACCCTCTGAATGGTGCTCGGTCTGTTCGCCATCGAAGTCAATTGTGGCATAGAACTCCTGGTTCTTCGCGTCAATGGTGCGGCGGATAATAAGCGCCTTACCTTCCGACTCGGCATGCAGTACAACTTCCTTGCACTTCTCGAGTATGTCGTTCCGAAAGTTGTTGGGGAATCCCATTGCGGATGCGAGCGCACGGATGAGTGGCGATTTTCCGCTTCCGTTCGGCGCGAAAAGCATCGTTGTTCTATGCCCAAACTCTAGAAGCGGGCTTGCCCAACCGCCATCTCCCAACGGTTCAATCTGCAGTGACTTCAACCTCATTCACATCTCCTCTAGCTCGATCTTCGTCCCTGATGTATTGGTAGCTAATCTCGATGGTTTTCATGGATAGGGCCAGCAGACTATCTCCCTTAACGGCACCCGCGTATACTTTTTTGCCCAACTCAGTGGCAGATATTTCGCGCGTCACCGTGTCGATGTAGACTTGTCCCGTCGACTCCAGGAACGTCAGTGCCTTTACTGTTCTGATACGCAGGTTACCGGACCATCCAATGTCCTGCGAAGACCACTTGAAACCGGCGACGGTCCGCTCCAGACACTCGCCAACTAACTGACCTATCTCGGGTAGCCCAGGCTTTGACCGGCCTTTCGATATTGCCAAGATGGTCATGGCTAGGAGGGGCAACTGAAACAGAGCCTCGTTGTCGAGAGTATGTACCGGCGAATGCCCTTCGCCAGAGAGGTTCAACTTGAGGCCGAGCCGCCTCGCGTCGTTAAAAAACTCGGTCGAGCTCATCGCGCAGCCCTCCGAACGATTGCGGCACAAAAGGCTCCAAACACCAAGTCCGTGTCCAGCGACGCAAATTTCTTACCGATTACAGAGTCCAAAACTCCTTGAACGAAATTCTCGAGGTCTGCTAAGACGCCACCGCCGAGGAGCCATGCTTTGCAGGACTTGTCGATTTCGTCGAGCAAAATGTTGAAGGTCAAATCTGGGAATGTGTGCCTCGCAGTTCTAACCCAGACATCCCAAGAGACCTTTGCTCGCGACGCTGCCTCGATCATGGATTCCGTAGCGTCAGCTTCCTTGAGCTTCCGCTGAAGGATGGACGCAGCCTTGACTGCTGCGGGGTCTCCCCCCTGCGACAGTGTCTGGTAAACCTGAGTGGAGATGCTCAGCACCTGAAGCAAGTCCTCTAGTCCAACACCCGTTGCTAGGTCGATGTCAGCCTTGGACAGTCCGTTAATTGGAGCGCAGGACTTCTCCTCAACAAGCGTCACTAAGCTTCTCGCGATGCGCTCGACCTCCTCTTGATGCAGCTCAATCTCTGAATGCCTCCAGATGGCGTTGTGCGCGGCAATACCAAAGGCCTCGAGCGTGTCGCCAATGTGCTGAACGTTGGCCAGCAAAGATAGCTTCTTTCGAGCCGCTTCGACTTGCAAAGTTGAAAGCGGGGTGTCGGGCGCAACAATGTCCGCGAACTTCTCAATTAATTGACGTGTGTATTTCTTACTGGAGGTGCCTGCAGAGAGGTCTGCGACGACATCGTGAACCTCGTCTTTGAAGTGCACATTGCTTAGAACCGTGACCTCGCGGCACTGATCACCAAACTCTACGGTGTGCAGGAAGAGCTTGCCGGCGATGCTGTTTCGGATTGCCTCTAACTTTTCAGCCGTGTCGAGCGCCCCCCTTTTTTTGAGAGCGAAGACTTCGTCAACATCCCATTGCTGATTTGCCTTGCCTTTGGTCTTGACTTGGAAGAAATGGTATTCGACCACGCCGGCCACAGTTCTGCGAACGACAAAATCGTCGTGATAGTCGCAGTAGACGCGGTCGACCTCTTTCCCGCTCAGAATCTCAAGAGCAGCGTAAGCGGCTGCCTGGAACTGCATCCGAAATCTCGTGAGGGTATTACGACCAACAACCTCGCGCGGCGCTTTCTCATGGATGATCTCTACGACTTCCATTGCGCACCCATCCGATCTTAGTTGTATGTTTTGTTTCATATTCGCATGCGCTCGCTTACGAGGGGTTCGATTCATTCAATTTGCATGCAGCGCAGACGCGGCGCGAGCAGCGGCGTTGCGAATATTTTGCATCGAGGAGTTATCGTAATCGCAGCTATGGCCGGCAACTCTTAGTGAGACTTGTTCGGTGCATACGAAGCATAACATCTTGCCAACCTGAAAAATACGCGAAATCTCACCGACCTAAATACACGTGGCTCCAAGGACAAGTGGTTGCGTTCTAGGTGATTGACGCGACACTAGGATAGACGGAAGCAGCGCCCATTTCGCATAGGCGGTGGCGCCGATACACCAAGAATGATGTTGCTGGATAGCATGTGACGCAAACTATGTTGACCTATACGGCCCTCAAAGAAACAGTGGTATTTACCTACATTTTTTCAATCGTCCCGACGAATAAAATTCCAGTCATCCCCAAGGGGGGAAATGGTCCGCCGAATCGTCAAAAATTGGGAAATTGAGTAAAAATTGCTGTAGGAAGAGAGGGTACATTGGCCATCAGAAATTTGCGAAAAAAACCCGGAAATGAAAGCGTTCCTCGCCTTGCTACATGCGGGTTTCGACAGGATTAGACGCCCGCCCGGTAACGCTTTTAAATCCCACTAAGTAACGCTTCTATTTTCCATCTACACCCGATACACTTGTGTCAAACTTTTTTACTCAGTGTCAAACATTTTTAGTTTGTGTCAAACTTTTTTATTTATCGACAGTCATGTAGAGAAATAATAAAGTTTGACACCGTTCCGCTATACAAATCAATGACTTAGGCTGTTCGTAAATATGGTGCTCACAAATAAAGTTTGACACTACTCAGGCAAAATCACCGGGAGCAGAATTTCTTGCGATAATAAAGTTTGACACCGAATTTGCCTATCTAGCAACTATTTTATTCGGCGTTTGTGCATTGCTGTTACTAGCCCCAAGCCTTCAACACTACTGAGTGTTGCCACCATTTCGAGGCTTCTGGTCGCAGATGATTGCTGATAGTTAATAACGGCACAAACAGGCCGCTCGCGCGCCAGGTGCCGTATGGCTTGTCGCGCGGCTAGACATCGTAAGGGAAATCGTCGTCGCGGTACTCTGTGTAGTAGTCCGCGTGGTACTTGCCGCCGATTTCTGTCAGCACGATCTTTTCAGGATCATACTTGATCTCCTTTGTCTTGAAGAGCAGCACGCTCCCATCCACGTACGCGATGGGGAAGCACTTAGAGTAGTCATCTTGTAGCAGCTCGCCGCGACCATACTGGGAAAACAGTACGATGTTCTTCCCGCCCGCGCGCTGGACAGAATCGAAGATCACACCGTCGAGCGGCGGGTTCTGGGCGTAGGCGAGGTATTCCGCAATTGATTGCGTAATGATGTACTCGGACGGCTCGGCCCCGGGTTGCACGGGGCGAGAGATTAGTCCGTGGATGATCCTCAATACCTCGTCGGCTTCCTGCTTCTGGGCGAACTCCGGGTCGAAGAAGCTCGGCTGTTTTTCTGGTCCGGCCTGGGCCAGCGCAGAGAAGTCGAGCACGCGGAGCGTTTGGGTCGTTCTGAAGGTCCCGATCAGCACAAAGCTCGCGAGCGAAGGACGCATCTCGGCGAAGCAAGTGTCGGTGTCGAATGCCCCGTAGAAAACCGAGACCCCGCTGGCATTCATCCTGCCACCCGTCGCGAGCTCCCCCGGGGGAGGGCCGAGTTCCGTAGCAGCGGAGTGGCAGATCCTGTCGAGCGTTGAGGTGTTCGTGAGGGTACGTGCACGGAAAAGCTCGGTACCCGGGGGATAGACGAGCACGACGGGCAGGCTCCATCCGTCCCGGAACTCGTCAATGCGCGCGAAGATACTCTTGAAGTAACCCTGCGCCGTCTGGCTGAAGAAACGCTGCTGATGCTTCAGTTCCTTCTCGACGGCCTTCCACTTGTAGATAATGGCCCGGGAATCCACGCGAGACCGGACGTAAGATTCGTCGAGGCCGAAGAATGGATCCCCGCCGGTACGGACTATCGGCTCGTCCATGGCCAGAAGCGCGTTCTCGACTTCTTCTAGGCAGTCCAAATGGCGGCCGATGACGGTCACGATGACGTCGACTAACGGGTCGCCATAATCTCGACCGTTGCGCGAGACGGCGATCTCGAAGTTGTGCCGGATAATCGGGGCGATAATCTCGGCGATCTGGCCCGCATCAACGGCATTGTTCACCGAGAGTCCGCAGACGCAACAGGCGGCCGGCGAACCCTCGTCCCGGATGATCTCACGCAGGTACTCGTCCTGCGTACAGCCACAGCATAAACCGCCCATTTACCCCTCCAGGAGAACTGCCTTGGCGTCCAGATGACGCGAGTGGTTCGCGACGGGTGACGAATCGCCCCCGACAAATAGAATGCGTCGGACAGACATCTATCTGCGCGTCGCTGTTCCATCTATACTCTCGCCCTCATTCGTCCGACGCACTTTATTGCGACAATTACCTGCAAGCTTACAGCGCAAATTTAATGAGCAGTTCTTTTTCTCTACCTACGAAAGTCCGCCAGCTTCCCTTTTTCCCGGCATCCTTCCCCGACGAAACCTTCTATTCATTGATCTCCCGATATTTTCTTCTGTCCGCTCATAGTGAAGACGAGGTCTCATTTGAAGTCCTGTTTGGCGTACCCACAAGTCAAATGGATTTCAGAGGACCAGCTCCATTTCGTCTGAAATACTTCGTGCGTCAACTCCCTGGCCAGTCGCGCATACTTCTTGGAAAAATCCTGGAAGCGAACTGCTTTGTGGCGTTGGTTTTGCCGGTCATAACAGCCGCAGACTGGGATTTCCCAGATCCAAAGTTCGCTGAGACCAACATCTGCCTGGACTGCGCTGCAGAGGACCGAGATGATGCGTCTATTGGCATGGCGTACGTGCACCGGATCCACCAGCTGCCTGGCGTAACTGCCTGCTGGCGCCATGCCACAAAATTTGTTAGCACATGTCCAAGATGTGCCAAGTCATTTAGGCAGCCGGGAAAGTTTTTAACCGCTCCTCTGGTTGATTGCGGTTGCGGCTGGTATCCATCAGTACAAACGACCGGCATCCGTGCAGCAAAATCAGATGTGGAATTCGCGATGAATGCACATCGAGTTTTCGAACAACGATCATACAAAACTCCAGCGTCGAGGTTGATCAGCTTTTTTGAGATGCATGTCGATCACAGTGCATTTCAAAAGAAACATGGTAGACACCGTTGGCGTGCTCCGATCTCTGTAGGAATAGCGGAAAAACTGGAACAAGAATATTCAACGATCGAAGTGGCTTCGGCGGTGGCTCGTTATATTCAGTCAGGCAGGTGTCCCAATGCCTGGGTCGCCAATCTCAATCCACACGTTTTGCAAGGGCGTGCCAGGCATCGACAGAACATCGATGACCCCATCCTGCTCGGATAAGCCCGTTAATCAGACTTGATCAGACACCGACTGTTAGAAAGGCTACAGAGCTTGATGTTAGCGTTTGAATCAAATCCTGATTCTGCAAATAAGGAATTCGAACGCCAGCCAAGCGCAACAACTGCCAGCGCGGTGGACGATGATGCAATTGCTGCTCCAATTCACGACCGGCCCAAATCAATCTGCGCCGCTGGCTACCTTCAGGCGATTCCGAGCACTTTTTTAGCGCAGCGTGGGTCAGCGGCAATCTATCGATATTTTGGTCGATCGTATCGGACATCTTTGTTAATCGCTTCAATAGCGCCTCGCTGATGTACACAGGCTTTCCTGGTCGACTGTGAAGATCAGCTTCGTTCTCGATGATCTGTTGCGATAAATTCTTGTCACGGCATTCCCAATTTACGCCGGCGTGGGTCGTGGATATCTTTCGTCCGAATCGAACTTGTTCCGCCAACCATTCGGCATCATGCCTTCGTAGCCAGGCGTAACTCGCCTTGTCTGAATGAGAAATGAGGAAGCGATTTCGATATTGCTTGCAAGCTAGCTCCAACCTTTTCGCCTCAAATTCCTGCTCCAGACTCGCATCCATGCGAAGTATTCGATATACGGAGACGAGCGAGATCCCATGTTTGGTTGCGACTTCCTTGGGGCATAGCCCCAACCTCAGCGCGGCGCCTACACCACTCTTGAGATCATCAGTAATTGTTTTTGCTCTACTAGATACACTTAGGCCGTAAGCGTCGGCTCACCACCGTCTTCCCTTGAGCGCCGCACGTCCCCATGATTGAATTTGGGACGCAAATTGATTGTGTCCACAAATTTATTTATGGACACAATAATTCAACCAATCACAACCAAGGCGAAACGCGGCCCGTATCGCCAACACAGCGATGAGTTCAAGCGTGCCGCCGTAGCGCGCACGCTGGTCGCCGGCGCATCGGTCTCGCTGATCGCCCGCGAACTGAAGATCAACACCAATCAGCTGTTCAGTTGGCGCAAGCGTTTCGGTGCCGAGACGCCGGTCGACGGCAACGCACTAGGCCGGTTAATGGCAGTCAC
>NZ_FOTW01000075.1 GCF_900114705.1 Rugamonas rubra | reverse complement strand
TGGTGCCGCGACTGGCGGTCGCGCTGGCGCAGACGAGGCCGTGCCCGAAATGGATGGTGCAGGGAAAGGCTGACGTAAGAACATAATCAGGTAAATCGAGACGTTAGAATTTGTTGACGCCGCAGGTGTGCTTCGGTGGCAAAACCCTTCTCTACACACGCGCGGTGTCGGAGCCGGAGTGGTGTCTCGCGACTATTTTCCGGAGCGCCTTGACCAAGCTGGATTCGAGCCACTATGGGTTATCGCTGGCGAGAAGAACGTTCATGCGGAGCAGTATCGGCAGCGGCAACGGATTCGGTGGACGTCTCCATCACACGACGGTGTTCATCATTGAGGGCGGATGCTTGAAGTCTTTCGTCCAGAAAATCGATCTGATTCAACCCGTGAGGAACAGCTAAAGGCACTATGGGAAAACCGATAAAAATTTTCAAGGCTACCTTTTTCATTTACTCCGCCGAGGACGGTTTTCTTGGTGCGGATGGCTTGTCTTTCAAACCAGATGTCGCCACTTTGCCCCCCTTGAACAAAATGTTTGAGTTGCTTATGCCCTTTAAGACCAGTTCATAGGGGTGTTCACTATTTCCCTCTCGCTCTACACGGTTTAGTAGCAGCAATTTAAGTACGTCAACATCCTTTTCTGTCGGCGGTTTTGATCCAAAGCGAAGGATATATTTTTGAGCGTCGTGATATCGCTTGAGATCTTCCTTTACTGCCAGAAGAATTAGTACGCGAGCATTCGACGAGCGATACACGTAAACAATGAACGTTGCCATTGAGACGTACAAACCTAAAATAACTTCCTTACTAGCCAAGACCTGGGAAACGTTGAATAGCAAGACAATCAGGAGACTGATATTGAAAAGCACAAAAAGATTGAGCATTGCGCGACGGATGCTTGCGGCGCTCCCGAGTTGTTGATTAACGGACGCTTCCAGATCTGATTGTTGGCGCCGGCGAGTGTCCTCGTCAGCGACTTTTCGGCTCATTTCCCAAAGTTGGTCAATGGGCATATCCACGTCATTCTTGGTTCTGGAAATCAGTACCGCGTCTATGGTTGCCTGTAAGTTGGACACACTAGGTTCGGACATGTACACGCGCACCGGACGTGTTAGCCGGTCTGTACCGCTTATCTCAGCGCCGGCCTCCGTAGGCTTCTCACTTTTATCGGAGACACTCGATGGAAGCAGGCCTGATTTATCCTCCGCCAAGCGGAATATCTCTTCAAGCTTACGCTGTATTGCGTCCATCTGCTTAGCCGAATCGACAACCTCGATCGACGGGATGAAGACCCCGTTCGCTATGTCCTTAGCCAATCGTCTCCCCAGTTTCGAGGTAAGAGCTACCCCAATTGCCGCCATAGAACCTAGCACGGCAACAATTGTCTGGGGGTCTATTTTTGAGAGGAATGCGGACAGGAATTCTAACATTTCATGAAGTGACTGTATTGACGATGAGCAATTGTACTCCAACCAAGAAGAGGCTCTGAGCAATTGTCAGTGATGAACAGAATTGCAGGAGCTTCTGTTGGGTAGATTGCGTTTTCCACGCCAAACTGGACACCCATTCCACG
>NZ_FOTW01000059.1 GCF_900114705.1 Rugamonas rubra | reverse complement strand
TCACGCTGCTGCCCACCACGTGGCTGCTGGCGCTGTAGTCGGCGCTGTCGCTGCTGCCCTTCTTGAACGTGCTCTTCCACTCGCGGTGGCTGGCCAGGTCCAGCAGGTGCTCCTCCTGCAGCTGGGTGATGGCGACGTCGCCCGTGGCGCGTAGCTCGACCTTGCCGCCGCCGGCCACGCCGCTGGCGACCAGGCTCAAGGCGCCGGTCTCCTTGGTGCCGGCCTTCAGGCTCAGGTCGCCGCCGGCCGAGACGGCGGCGCCGGCCACCGTCTCGTCATGCACGATCGCCTTGTCGTAGGTCTTGCTGCGCGCGTCGTTGCTGACGTCCAGCCGGCTCTCGTTCTTGACCGCCGCCACGCTCAGCGCGCGCCCGGCCTCGAGCACGCCCTTGCCGCCGGCGGCGGCCTGGGTGCCGCTCAGCGCCAGGTCGCGGCCGGCCTTCATGGTCAGGTCGCCGCTGCTGTTCAGCTGGCTGGCCTGGTGGTTGACGCCGCTGCTCGAGCCGGTGAAGCCGGAGGCCTTCCACTCGGAACTGCCGCCCGTCTGCACGGTGTTGAAGGCGATGTCGCGCCCGGCCGTGACGCTGGCGCCGGCGGCGCGGATGAGGCCGCCGGTGTCGGCCACGTCGCGCCCTGCGGCCAGCGTCAGCGCGCCCGTGGCGACGATGCTGGCCTGGTTCGACAGCGAGGTGAAGCTGCCGCTGATGACGCTGCCCGGCCGGCTGCCGCCGTATTCCTGCTTGATGCTCAGCGTCTGGTTGACGATGTCGCCGCCGGCCTTCAGCTCGAGCGCGTTACCGCGCACCGCGCCGCCCTGGTTGAGCAGGTCGCCGGCCGAGGTGAGCACGGTGCGGCCGTTGGCGCCGTCGATCAGGCCGCCACGGTTGACGATGCCGCCCTCGGTGGTCTCGATCTCGACGCCCTCCCCGGTGACCAGCGCGCCGCCCGCTTTGACGGCGCCGGCGCCGGCGTGGGCCAGGTGGACCTTGGGCACCAGCACGGTGTCGCTGCTGCCGTCGGGCAGCACGACGTTCCGGCTTTCCAGCCAGACGATGTCGCTGGTCAGGTGGGCGACCTGCTCGGCGCTGAGCGAAATTCCGGGCCGCAGGCCGTATTCCTTGGCATAGCTGATGCCGCTGTTGAGCAACTCCTTGTAGCGGCTGTCGTCGCTGGCGCCGTTGCGCGGCGAGGGTCAGGATCGCGCGAAACTTGACACCTAAGCCTTTTCTGCTTTCCCAAGGTCACGCTTCAATTTGATTTCCAATAATCGCAAAATTCAACCTAAGCTGAAACTCGCCAGGCACGTCGATATTGGTTGCTTGATAGCTATGTTCGACATCCAATCTCCATATGGTAGTGTTGGCCGTCCGAACACGCAAAGAGATCGGGAATTTCACAAATAACCGAGTCACCACGCCATTTTGCGTATTTTCATCGACCTTCATCGTCGTTTCAAAATTTGGTTTCGCCTTACAGTTCACGGATAAGAGTTGCGCATTCGCATTTTGCGAATATAGCTCAACCTCAATATCATTAATAACAAACTGGCGAAAGCCACTTCCTCGCCCCATCCATTCAAGCATATGAACACTGTCATCCGCAGCTTCAAATCCCGACAATTCAATCCTTTCTGGAATATGCAGGGACTTAACGAACTGCCGACCACTATTTGAACTTTCCATTCATTAACTTTATAAAAATTCACTAAATAACCCTTGGCACACCAGAAACTCTATCATCATGACATTCGCCACGAAGAATAAGATAAAAAGTCAACTCCAGCTGCTCTGCCATTTCAACAAGCGCGTCCGAATGACCTTTAATAAATGGCGCTTCCGTTCGCAACATCCTAGCCGCCGTATACAATTCATTAAGTATAGACTTGGAAACCAATTCCTTATCTTTAAGAAGCCTGGCCAACAATTTCGATTGGCATACAACATCCTGAGCGACCTTATAATCTACAATTTTCATTGTCTGGACTGCCAAAATAAAGCTTCCGACTTTCTCCTTAAAATCCTCTTGAACAAATTCTAAATCATTCATTTTTTTCCAGTGGCACTAATAATTGCGTTCTGTGGAATTTCTTGGAAAATAGTTACTTCCTGTGCCCATATCGAGCGAAAATATGGAATCCCAGTAACCCCATTTACTCGGGGAGCAGTCTGCCAAACCTCGGCTCGGAACGACCCAACCTTACTCAGATCAATAGCAACTATGCCATTTCCACTTTCATAACTCTTGGCAACATCAAGCAATCGACTCGTGGATATCCAAGGGCTGTTCGCTGCCGCACCACCTGTATTCGGGCCCGCGTTAGCAACATGTTCGGCCGCCGTCCACGTTCCACTTGGTGCTTTTGCCGCCAGACCAAGACCAGCCTCAATTGAGACGGCATCCTCAGGTGTTAGTGCACGGTAGACAATATTTGGTGCTGAACTATTTACCCTTGCCCAAACCGCATTCCGCGCCGCCGCCGTCGCACTTCCTAATTCCGTTAGCGTGCTGACGCCCCGTGCAGCAGCACCACCTACGCCGAGCACTGCAGTGACGATGTTGAAGTCCTTTTCAGACTTTCGAGCAACGGCATCATTGTAAGCCTTAGTTGCCGCATCCGGTATAGCATTGGCAATCGGATCACCATTTGTGCAGCTAACCGCCGGACAGGAGGCAACCAACGGGAAATAGACTGCGTTTTCTACTGTCACAGATACGCGCGTCGTCCCAGGAGGCGCAGGGGGCAACGAGCTACTGGTCAAGTACGTCTTTGCCGGTGTTAGCACATACGGACTATCCTTGCCACCAGTATTGGCAATGATAAAGGCCATCAATTCATTGCTCGGCGTGGTGGGTTTGTCTTCAATCAAGGTCCCCGGACCGTTTCCCCGCATGCTGCCGAAGTCTCCGTCCCTCAATTTATCAGCTGCAAGTCTCCCGCTAGACGGATCAACAAGTACTCCATTCACGTTAACAAACAGCTCACGGTTGCCTTCTTGAACGATGATGTTTCCTTTGCTGTCTTTCAAACCGGCAGCGCGCAAGGCGGTGAGTATTTCCTGTTCCTTCGCGAGCAGTTCCTTCTCCGTTAGTTTTTCTCCACCGATTTTCGCTAGCCGCTTCGCAACCAACTTGTCGTTCTGGCTCAGCATTCGATTATTGGTATCGGTCGTCAACGCCGTCAAAGCGCCCGCATTCCCACCAACCACTGCCCCCACCCCCAGCGATGTCAGCTCCGCCACCCCCTGCGCAAGCAAACCGGCCTGCTCGTGACTGAGCCCCTGCGCCTCCAACGCCGCCTGCGCACGCTCCTGAAGATCCATCATCAGATTGGCAGACGCCGCACTAGTCAATGCGCCAGCAGCCCCGCTTAATCCACCCGTCAAGGCACCAGCTGTCGCGTGCAAGGCCGTGCGGTACGCCCCACCTTCATCCCATCTCACGAGTTCGGCATTAAGTGAGGCGACTTTAGCCGGATCCGTTTCTTTCGCAATCTGCCCCTTGATATCGATGATTCGGTCGTCCGCGTACTTGGCGATCGCCTTCGGCGCCTGCGCGCTGAAGGCCTGGGTAATCGCCACTTGCGCCTGCATATCCTTTTGTAACTGCGCCGCGTCCCAAACCTTGCCGAGCTTGCCCGCCTTGTCGGCGGCATTTTCCGTCGTCACGTCGCTGGCGATGCTATTTAATACAGCCCCAGCATCCTTGCCAGTTCCCGCCTGCATGGTTTGATCCAAAATCGCAATCAGCCCGCCGCTAATACCACTGAGCGTCGTGCTGGCTTGGCTGCCGCTGGCGCCGCCGATCCCGCCGGTCGCGCCCGGCTTGCCGACGTTGGTCACGTCGTTGTCCTTGGGCTTGTTCGTCACGCTGCTGACCGAGGCGGACACGCCGAAGCCGCTGGCGCTGTAGTTGTCCTTGTTCTTCAGTTCGCTCGCCGTCAGGCTGCCGGTCATCAGGACGTTGCGCGCCGCGTCGACCGCCGCCGCGCTGCTGCTCATCAACCCGCCCTTCAAGTCCGTGTTGCCCTCGACGTTGACCTGGAAGCCGCCGTCGCCGGCCGTGATGCCGCTCTGCTCGAGCACGCTGAGGTAGTCACCCTTGACCTTGCTTTGGCTGTAGTTGACACTGCCACTCATGCCGTAGCAGGCCGGCGGAACGCAGACGCTAAGGCCGAGCCCGGCGCTGACCTGCTTGCTGTCGTAGGTGCTGCGGTCCTGCAGGCTCTCGATCTTCAGGTCGCCGCCAACATTGGCCACCACCGTCTTGCCGGCGACCACGCCGCCCTTCAGCGTGGTGTCGCCGCCGCTGCTCAGGACCACCAGGTTGCCGGCGTTGACATGGCTGTTGACGTGGCCCAGGTCGTCACCGTCGGCGTTGCCGCGCGCCTTGTTGACGGCGAAGTCCACCGTGAAGCCGTTCTGCTGGCCGCCAACGGCGAAACCAACGCCGATGCTGGCGCCGCTGGAGTTGTTGGTGCTGTGCTGGCTGGCCGTGCTTTCGGCTGCCAGCAGGCTCACCTTGTTGTCGGCGATCAATGTCACGTCCTTGCCGGCGTTGATGTCGCCGCCGACGGCGGTGATGTTGCTGTCGTTTCCGCCGCCGGTGGCCTTGATGCTGACGCTGCCGCCGGCGTCGATGGTCGAGCCCACCGCGACACGGGCGCTCTGCACGCTGTTGCTCTCGGCCTTGGAGTTGCCCAGGCTGACGCTGACCTTCAGTCCGGTCAGATTGCCGTTGGCGAGCTTGCCCGCGTCGGCCAGCGCCTCCGGCGACATGAGCGTATCGGCGATGTTCACCGCCGCCAGCGCCTGCATCCGCGTGTCCTTGGTGTTCTTGGCGGCGGAGACCATGCTGTTGACGCTTTGCACCGCCGAGATCAGCGGCGAGCTGACCGTGCCGCCGATCGCCGTCTTGGCGTAGGTCGTGTGGTCGCTGCTGTCGCTGGTGCTGAACCCGGCGTTGACCAGCACGTCCTTGGCCGTGATGGCGATGTCGCCCCCGGGCGCCTTGACCTGGCTGGCCGTCTGCGTGTAGCGCCCGCCCGCCGTCAGCTCGACGTCGCCGCCCAGGCTGGCGACCTGGCTGCCGACCTGGGTGCTGTTGGCGTGTTTGCCGTCGGTGGTGGTCTTGACGGTGCCGATGGCCGGCTGGAAGTTGCTGCCGATGGTGCCCGACTTCTTGCTGCTGGTGGCGTAGTCGCCCGTGTCGCGGTCGGCCGCGCTGACGATGCTCAGGTCGCCCTTGGCGTTGATGCTGACCTTTCCGTCGGCCACCACCGTGCTGGCCTTGACCAGCGTGTCGCGCCCGCTGGTGGCGGCGATGCTGCCGCCGCTGAGCACGCTGCCGATCTGCCGCACCGTGTCGCCGTTGCCGCGCTTGTCGTCCTGGCTCTTGCTGTAGCCGATGCCGGTCGACAGGTTGAGGCTGAAGCCGCTCTGCTTGACCTGCGAGCTGTGCCGCTCGCTGCCGCTCTGCTCGGCGCTGGCGATCAGCAGGTCGCGGCCGGCGTCGAGCGTCAGCGCTTCCGTCGCCGTCAGCTGGCTGGCGGTGACGGCGATGTCCCCGCCCGAGTGCACCGCCACGCCGGCGCCCGTCACGCTGCTGCCCACCACGTGGCTGCTGGCGCTGTAGTCGGCGCTGTCGCTGCTGCCCTTCTTGAACGTGCTCTTCCACTCGCGGTGGCTGGCCGTGTCAAGCAGGTGCTCCTCCTGCAGCTGGGTGATGGCGACGTCGCCCGTGGCGCGTAGCTCGACCTTGCCGCCGCCGGCCACGCCGCTGGCGACCAGGCTCAAGGCGCCGGTCTCCTTGGTGCCGGCCTTCAGGCTCAGGTCGCCGCCGGCCGAGACGGCGGCGCCGGCCACCGTCTCGTCATGCACGATCGCCTTGTCGTAGGTCTTGCTGCGCGCGTCGTTGCTGACGTCCAGCCGGCTCTCGTTCTTGACCGCCGCCACGCTCAGCGCGCGCCCGGCCTCGAGCACGCCCTTGCCGCCGGCGGCGGCCTGGGTGCCGCTCAGCGCCAGGTCGCGGCCGGCCTTCATGGTCAGGTCGCCGCTGCTGTTCAGCTGGCTGGCCTGGTGGTTGACGCCGCTGCTCGAGCCGGTGAAGCCGGAGGCCTTCCACTCGGAACTGCCGCCCGTCTGCACGGTGTTGAAGGCGATGTCGCGCCCGGCCGTGACGCTGGCGCCGGCGGCGCGGATGAGGCCGCCGGTGTCGGCCACGTCGCGCCCTGCGGCCAGCGTCAGCGCGCCCGTGGCGACGATGCTGGCCTGGTTCGACAGCGAGGTGAAGCTGCCGCTGATGACGCTGCCCGGCCGGCTGCCGCCGTATTCCTGCTTGATGCTCAGCGTCTGGTTGACGATGTCGCCGCCGGCCGTCAGCTCGAGCGCGTTACCGCGCACCGCGCCGCCCTGGTTGAGCAGGTCGCCGGCCGAGGTGAGCACGGT
>NZ_FOTW01000063.1 GCF_900114705.1 Rugamonas rubra | reverse complement strand
TTTGCCGTGGAATGGGTGTCCAGTTTGGCGTGGAAAACGCACCTTGGTACTACCTGTTGACTGGAGCCGATTTTTCGCAGGAGGAGAAGCCCGACCTTATTATGATCTCAGCAATTGTAGAGGTGGCGAAGGATGCTGTGCTCTATGTCGGCGTATTGGATGACTTTTTTTTCGATTCAGATGGTAACCTTGATCGCTTGATCTTGCAGGGTGTGGCAAGACGTCCGTTGAGTGCTGATAAAAATACGGCTCCCCAGGACGGTGGCGCCAGCGACGAGCGGTTCTACGCCATTGATGGCGATTCTTTCGTGCTTCGGTACCAGGATGTGAAGACTCTTAACGTTCAGTACGTGAAACTAACCACAGCCGAGCCAGCGGCTGAAGCGTGAGGCAAAAACTGTGCTCACTTGCCAAGTGATCGCTATGAGTGCGCAGGTGCGGCATATATTATTGCCGACAGCAGGGGCCTGACAGTCTCGACTTGGCACAGGCCGGCTGCTTACGCTCGACATAGACGTGTACAAAGTGTTCCGTTGCGCCGGCCCTTGGCCATCCTGTTTCTCGTCGCGGCAAGCCATAGCCTGACAGTGGTGGCGGCCGACATGCAGGCATGTCTAGGTTGAGAATGGAAACCTTGACATATTATGAGAAGGAAGGCGGTGTGAACGATCCCCGCCTGAAGCCCGTATTGGGTTTCTTGTCGAAGATTAGTGGTAGCCTTGGACGGAAACAAGAAGCCAAGGCATATGCGGCGCGTGCCGCGATTATTCGAGATTGACAAAGCTTTATGCTTGTCTCTTCTTCGGGAAGGCAATCTGCGTTAGTGCGCTTCGCACCGGATCGGGAATCGCCACCGACCGGTTGTTGGCCCGTTCCACATATACATGGACGAAATGGCCGGCGGCGCAGGGCAGGGCGTCGTCGTTGCGGTACAAGGCGATCTCGTAGCGCACGCTGGCGTTGCCCAGCTTGGCGACGCGGATGCCGGCGTGCACCACGTCGGGGAAGGAGACCGGGCTGAAGTAGGAGCAGCCGGAATCGACGACGAAGCCGACCACCGCGCCGTGGTGGATGTCGAGCACGCCGGCCTCGATCAGGAACTGGTTCACTGCCGTGTCGAAGTACGAGTAATAGACCACGTTGTTGACATGGCCATACTGGTCGTTGTCCATCCAGCGGGTCGGGATGGTCATGAATTGGGGGAATTGATCCCGTCCGGCGTCGCGCAAAGACATGCAAGCTCCTGTTCCAAGGTGATCGACCATTTTAGCGCGGGAACGCGGGGTTTTTTTTGAACAGAACAGGCGAGGGGGGTACAATTGACCCCCTGAACGCTGCAAGACAGTACCAATTCCAGAAAACGCCGCCCCGCGCTGGCCGTTTTTCACACGCCGCTTGCCGGCGATATTGATTATTAAAGGTTTTTCATGAGTCTCCAATGCGGCATCGTCGGCCTGCCTAACGTCGGCAAGTCCACCCTCTTCAACGCCCTGACCAAGGCCGGCATCCCGGCCGAGAACTATCCCTTCTGCACCATCGAGCCGAACGTCGGCGTGGTCGAGGTACCGGACCCGCGCATGGACGCGCTGGCGCTGATCGTCAAGCCCGAGCGCATGGTCAACGCCATCGTCGAGTTCGTCGACATCGCCGGCCTGGTGGCCGGCGCCTCGCAGGGCGAGGGCCTGGGCAACCAGTTCCTGTCGCACATCCGCGAGACCGACGCCATCGTCAACGTGGTGCGCTGCTTCGAGGACGACAACGTGATCCACGTGGCCGGCAAGATCAGCCCGCTGGACGACATCGAAGTGATCCAGACCGAGCTGGCCCTGGCCGACATGGGCACCGTGGAAAAAGCCATCCACCGCGAGGCCAAGAAGGCCCGCTCGGGCGACAAGGACGCCGCCAAGCTGGTCGCCCTGCTCGAGCGCATGATGCCGCACCTGAACGACGCCAAACCGGTGCGCGCGATGGGCCTGGACGCCGACGAGATGCTGCTGATCAAGCCGCTGTGCCTGATCACCGCCAAGCCGGCCATGTACGTCGCCAACGTCTCCGACACCGGCTTCAAGAACAACCCGCTGCTGGACCAGCTGACCACCTACGCGCAGTCGCAGAACGCACCCATCGTCGCCATCTGCGCCTCGATCGAAGCCGAGATCGCCGACTTGGACGACGCCGACAAGGGCGCCTTCCTGGGTGACATGGGCATGGAAGAGCCGGGCCTGGACCGCCTGATCCGCGCCGCCTACAAGCTGCTCGGCCTGCAGACCTACTTCACCGCCGGCGTCAAGGAAGTGCGCGCCTGGACCATCCACGTCGGCGACACCGCGCCGCAGGCGGCCGGTGTGATCCACACCGACTTCGAACGCGGCTTCATCCGCGCCCAGACCATCGCCTACGACGACTTCATCGCCTACAAGGGCGAGAGCGGCGCCAAGGAAGCGGGCAAGATGCGCGCCGAGGGCAAGGAATATGTGGTCAAGGACGGCGACGTGTTGAACTTCCTGTTCAACGTCTAAGCGCGATCCATCAAACCACCGCATTTCATGTCATCTCAATAGTGACAAGAAGCCCCGTAGACTCGGGGCTTTTTTGTATCTGCTCCTCTCGCGGGATCGTCTTTTCGCTCCTTTCAAGCTGGGTAAGATGCCGGGGATGAAGTCGAAGTCGAACCGGAAAGCACCGGTATGCTTGCCCCATTTCCCCACTCAGCACCCTTAATTCTCCGCGCTGCTCGGCCAAATCCGCAATGGTGTTCTGTCGTCATTTGATAGCAACATCAATGTATGATAGCCAAAATCAATGGCGTATCGTTCTTAGGTATGTATACTTCAATCTATGAAAAAGCCTGACGCCTCCACGGTTGAAATTTGCCAGCATTCCCGCTCGCATCAGGGGAGTGTTAGCATAGGCACGACTCATGCAAAAATCGGCCGCGTTACCGTTATCCGCTCAACCCATGCTGGCAAGGACGGTAAGATGTTAGTCCTTGCTGTCGCCTCAGCGAGCCGCACCAAATTGGCGCGCGAAACCACAAAGCAGATCCGTGCTATTGTTGCAAATCCGATATCCGGCGAACAGCAGTCCAAGGCCGACCAGTTAGCCAAACGCGCGAAGGACGCGCACGCCTCCGCAGCTACTGCGAAATTCCGTCGCCTACCTGCCTAATGCTTTCGGAATTTGGCTTTACAGCCTTAATTCCAATCAATGAGGTTGCGCCGCAAGAACTTTACCGGTTGGAGCAATTTTCCTGCGGCACGCCATCGTTGGACATGTTTCTGCATGCGCAGGCGCTGAACCTTCACTCAGACCATTTGAGCCACACCAGCGTATTCTTCCATGAAGATTTTGGAGGATTGGTAGGCTACATCACCTTTTGACATCCTCCCCACCCTAAAGGACGGGGACTCCTACGGCGCCGCGTGATGATCTACGGGTCGCTTCGGTGGGTTCCTGCTTCATCGAGCGGCCTGAATGCGCCGACTCTCCACAGGCTAAGACGC
>NZ_FOTW01000065.1 GCF_900114705.1 Rugamonas rubra | reverse complement strand
CGCTGTTTTGCGCGCTCCGTTCTGCGGGGAGGCGAACTATAGCAAAGCAACTCCCCCCTTGCAAGGCTCAATTACTCAATCAGTCTAGAAACCCGATAATTTCCATCCGCGCGAATCTGCGTCACGCTGAAAGGTAGGCTTTGCAGGCGCTTCTCCGAGTACAGCGGCAGTTGATCCACATAGTAGGGTGACCGAGGATCTGTCGACTGTCCATACGTCAGCAAGCCTCGGGCCACCGGTCCGGCATCGTCAAATCCGACCACTTGGATGTAGCTGGTTCCCCATGCGACCGTGTGGTAGCCGTCAAACTCGAGGGGGGTGTCCATATGGATGGAGTTGTAAGCGCCATCGACATCCCCTATTCCGCCATGGATAGGGATACGCACACCATTGCGGGTATCGCTTTGATACTCCCCCAGGCTACCGTCTAGCGGAACGCCGGTCGAGCGTAGCCTCTGCGCGGCGCTCCTCAGCGCGTCCAACATGGCGCCGGCGACCTCGGGCGCCATGCCGCGCGGCGTATTCACAGGGTCGGCGGCGCTAAAGGGTACACGCCACTTGCCCGGTATGCTGACCGCGCCGTTCCAGAAGTCGCGAAACAACACCGCGCCCCGACTGTCCAGATTGGCCCGACGGTCCCAGGCGGCGAGCACCTTGCAGGCGGACGTAGTTGCAGCATCGCCGGCGGCGAGGCATGTGGGCAAAAAATCAGGTAGCAGCAATTCCGCCGCATAGATGCGATTCGAAAATAGTAAATCGTTTAAATCGTTTAGCTCAAATCGGCGCCCGCGCGCGACCGCCTCGTCCATCTGAACAAATCCTATCCGTGTACGCAATGACTGCTCGACGCCAGTCGCACCGTACAGTGGCGAATATCCCAAGGGGGCCGGACCCTGCAGCAGCTCCCTGGGATTGCTCAGCCAATAGGCGTCATTGGAATTGCCGACGTAGTCCGTCCGTATCAAGGTCGGCGCGTTCGCGGGCGAAAAAATTCCGTCGGGGACGCCGCCGTCGCGCCCCCACGCGCAGGCGCTTCGAGAGCCGTCAAAAGTCAATAGTGAAGGTAGCAGCAAACAATCGGAGGCGAACTGGTCCGCCCCTACGTGCGGCACCACGCTGGCATCGATAAACATCACCTCGCCGCCCCGGTCAGCCGCGACGGTATTGATCCATGGCAGGCCGGCCACCGTCACCAGCGCACCTCTCAGTGCCTGGACGCTGCCCGCCCGGCCAATCGCCAACCACTGTTCCAGCAACCGGGTGTTGTTGCGGTTGGCATCCGCCAGCACCACCGCGCTGTCTACCGTCCACGACGCGCCAGCTTCCGGCTTGAGCAGGACGGCGCCATGACGACTGAAATAGAAGGTTTTGCTTCGGCTCGCCACGCTGCCATCGGGTTGGAGGATGTCGACCGTTGCCACCCGGCTTGTCATTTTCAAGGGAACGCCATCGTAAAAGTAAGTGGTGCCGCTGGTATCGCGGCGGTCTAGCACCAACTTGAACGTGGTGAAGTGGATGGCCTTGGTGACTGTATGCGTCCAGGCGATGTCCCGGTTGAAGCCGATCACGACAATCGGTAGGCCGCCCAGGCTGACGCCCATCACGTCATAGCTGCCCGGCACCGTCAGGTGCACCTGGTAGAATCGATCCGTACTCGTCCACGGATAGTGCGGATTGCCGAGCAACATGCCCCGGCCGTCCGCCGTCAAATCCCTGCCGACAGCCAAAGCATTGCTACCGAACGGCTCATCCTCCTTGGGCAACAATAATGGCGGGAGGGCGGCTTGGCGCAGCAAGCCGCCCACGCCAGTCGGTTCTTCGCGCGCGGCGGCCACCAATTCGGCGCCGAACACCTCGCCAGAGCCATGCAGCGCCTTTTCGGCGACCAGCAAATACATGTCGTCCAGGCTGATCGGGCGCACCCAGGGTGCACCATGGCAAGCGGCGGGCAGCTGTTCCCGGTTTTCCGCCAGAAAACGGTTGTATCCGGCAGCATATCCGGCCAACAACTCGCGTATCTCAACCTTCCCGGCGGCATAGCCGGCCCTGAGCTGCTCAAGGTCGACATAGCCCTTGAAGAAAAAATCGCTGTCCAGATTGTTAAGCGAGAGATAGTCGATCGCGGCGCCGTATTCACCGTGCTGTGATCGGGTGGCAAAGGCATTCGGGCCGAAATACCTGGAGCGCTCGCCGCGCACGGTCAGCATGCTGTCGGCCATCATGCAGATATTGTCTTGCGCGTATGCATACCCCAGGCCGTAACCAAGTCCGCGAAAGTTGTCGGCGCGAATATGAACGATACCGTTACTGGTGCGGGCCAATTCGGCGCTGTAACGCACCGGCGGATTGCTCGGTCCGTCGCCACAGCCATCGAGCGAAGCGAAGAGGAAAAACAAGATGGCAATTGCGCGCAAGATACGCTGGAAAATCGCGGATGCCATAAGCGACCTCATCAAAACGAGCTGACACGAGAGCGCTTGCAATGCGCAGCGCGGAGAATTTAAGCGCGAAGCGCCTGAATATGATCTCCCGCGCAATCGCGGATGCTTTGATGGGGGTCAAATGGATTCGGCATGGCGCCCAACGGCGTGGGAAGATTCCATTTGCGAAATGTAGGCCGGAAATATCGACGAAAAAAAACCCACCTGCACCGAACGCGATCTTGAGCGCGTTCAGGCTGGTGGGTTTTTTTACACTACTATATAACTAGCCTGACGATAACCTACTTTCACACTGGTTGCAGCACTATCATCGGCGCAGAGTTGTTTCACGGTCCTGTTC
>NZ_FOTW01000068.1 GCF_900114705.1 Rugamonas rubra | reverse complement strand
CCAACGCCACCGGCGCCGCGCTGAAGGGGCCGTTCCAGGTGCAGTTCGACGCCCTGCCGGCCGGCATCACCCTGCTCAACGCCAGCGGCAGCCACAACGGCTCGCCCTACGTCACCGTCAACGACGCCGCCCTGGCGCCCGGCGCCAGCTTCACATTCCCCGTGCTATACCTCAATCCGGCCAAGCTGGGCCTGCCGTACACCAACAAGATTTACTCTGGAGAATTCTAATTTCAACATTCAATGAAAAGTACTCGCACTTCTCAAAAACCACTTATCGGGAGTACCCAAGTGACCTTGTTAACAGTCCAAAGCCAGCAGTTAATCTGCCGCAACCTCAAAAAAATCAATGCCGCGCGGGCATTGGCGGTCGTCATCCTATTCTCATTGAGCGTGAGTCCTGCATCCTCAATGGCAGCAGCGGAAACGGCAGCAGTGTCTGAAATTGTTACCGACACGTTTACGCCAGTTCCCGACGGCAGATTCACTCCTATACCCTCGATCAGCGCCGACGGCCGCTACATCGCCTACTTGCATTACGTCGACAATAAAAGCAACATCCATCTGTACGACCGGATTGCCGGCTCCAGTAAGCAAATCAATTTGACGCAAAAAGGGCTGCCATCGACCGGATTTCAAGCCCACAGTCCAAAGATTAGTGCTGACGGCCGCTATGTCGTGTACTCGTCGCATGCAGCAGATATAGGAATGCCTGTGGGACACAGCGGATACTTCGTCTACGATCGCATTAACAACAGCACCGAGACCGTCGTTACTGGACCTGGAACGCAAATCTTCGGGAATGTCTATGCCGCCATCAGCTCGAATGGCCGCTTTGTCGCCTATCGTATCGAAGGCAACCCGAGCCTGAACAGCACCATCTACGTGCGAGACATGGTCAGTAAGACCACTCAAGTCACGTCCGCCAGCGCGACCTTCATTCAATCCACCTCGGATCGCATGTTTATCAGCGACGACGGCCGCTATGTTAGCTACCCGGGAAGATTAACGCGAGACAGCCAGTACGAACTGCTACTGCACGACCGAGTTGCGGGAACCACAGAGTTGGCAAACATCAACACTGCTGGCGTACGCGAAAACCATCCCAATGGCACCCGGACCCATGCCATGAGTGCAGACGGCAACGTGATTGCCTTCACATCCGACTCAAGCAATCTATCGGCCAACGACTTCAACGCGAACATGGATGTGTTTGTACGCGACCGAAAAGCGGGGACAACAGACCGACTCAGTTTCACGACCTCCGATTTGGGAAGATCTGGTCTGAGCGGAGTCAGTGTCAGTGCCGACGGACGCTTCGTCACCTTCTACGGTTACCGGCTAGAAAACAAACAGCCAGGTTTGTATCGATATGACAGAGCAACCAAGACCGCTGTTCGCGCCCCCTGGAAATCGGACGCCCTCACTCCGGCCATCAGCGCAGACGGTCGCTACGTAACCTTCGCATCCGGCAACGCAGACGCCAGGCCTTTCCTGATCGCCACCACCGACTTCGGCGCCGTCTCCGGCCTGACCCTGTCAAACAAGACGCTGGCGCTGACCGAGGGCGGCGCCGCCGCCACCTACACCGCTGTGCTCGACCAGGCGCCGACCGCCGACGTACAGGTCAACATAACGCCGGACGCGCAGTTGAGCGTGGCCCACCCGCAGCTCACCTTCACCCCGGCCAACTGGGCCACGCCGCAGACCGTCAGCGTGCAGGCCGTGGCCGACGGCGTCGTCGAGGGCCAGCACAGCGGCACCGTGCGGCACACCGTCACCAGCGCTGACCCAGCCTACACGGTGGTGCCGGCTGCCTATGTTACCGCCACCATCACCGACACCCGGGTGCCCACCATCGCCGCGCCGGCAACCTGGGCGCAGCCGGACCTGCCCGTCACCGGCACCGCCACGCCCGGCGCCACCGTGCTGCTGTCGGCCGTCAACCTGGCCAGCGGCGGCGTCACCGCCGTCAGCGTGGTGGCCGACGCGCGCGGCGCCTGGAGCTGGACGCTGCCCGGCCTGGCCGAGGGCAAGTACGAGCTGCAGGCCGAGGCCGACGGCGTCAAGAGCCTGGTGCGCCCGGTCGAGCTGGTCTTCGCCAAGCC
>NZ_FOTW01000073.1 GCF_900114705.1 Rugamonas rubra | reverse complement strand
TTCAGGTAGCCCCTGGCCACGCCGGCTCCGCCGATGTGGATTTCGCCCACCGCGCCCGGCGGCACCAGCTGGCCCAAGCGGTCCAGCAGGTAGACGCGCGTGTCGGTGATCGGCCGGCCAATCGGCGGCGGCGCCGACTGGTCGAAGCCGGCGGAAATTTCGCAGGTGGTGGCGAAGGTGGTCGTCTCGGTCGGCCCGTAGCAATGCACCAAATGCTGCGGCCCGCCCTGCGCCAGCAGGCGCGCGAAGGCGGCCGGGTCGGCCCGTTCGCCGCCGCACATCAGGTAGCGCAGCCCCGCCAGCGCCTCGGGGATCGCCCGCGCGTACTGGTTGAACAGGGCCGTGGTCAGGAACATCGCCGTGATCCGGCGCTCCTTGAGCAGGCGCGCCAGCCGTTCCGGCGCCAGCAGGGTGGCCGCGTCGACCACCACCAGCCGCCCGCCGTTGAGCAGCGGCGCCCACACGTCCATGGTCGCCGCGTCGAAGGCCGGGTTGGCGGCGAAGGCCACCCGGTCGCCGCCGTCAAAGGCGGCGTAGCCGTTGTCGACGGCCACCCGCGCTATCGCCCGGTGCGGCACCATCACGCCCTTCGGTTGGCCGGTCGAGCCGGAGGTATACATCACGTAGGCGATCGCTTCGGGGTCGGCCTTCAGGTCCGGGTTGTGGCTCGGCCAAGCGGCGTGCCAGTGCGGCGCGTCCACCCCGGCCGCGACCTGGCCGGCGCCGGGCGCCGCGTCGAGATCCAGCCGCCGCCAGCCGGCCGCCTCCGGCAGCTTGCGCAGGCGGTTGGTCAGCACCACGGCGGCGCCGCAATCGGCGATCAGCGCCGCCTGTCGTTCCGCCGGGGCCTCCAGGTCGAGCGGCACGTAGAAGGCGCCGCACTTGAGGATGGCCAGTTGCGCCACCACCAGCAGCATCGAGCGCGCCAGCAGCACGGCCACCGCCGCGCCCGGCCGCACGCCTTGCGCCGCCATGCGGTGCGCCAGCCGGTTGGCCCGCTCATTGACTTGCTGGTAGCTGAGCCGGTGGTCGTCCCTTTCGACGGCCACCGCCAGCGGCGTGCGCAGCGCCTGCCGCTCGAACAACTGGTGGATGCAGACGGCCGGGCCGGCCGCGCGCGGCGCGTCGTTCCACGCCACCAGCAGTTGCCGGCGTTGCGCCTGGTCGAGCAGCTCGATGCGCTCGATCGCCTGCCTATCGTCGCGGCCCATTCCGGCCAGCATGCTGTGCAGAGCCGCCAGATGGCGCTCCACCGTGGCCCGTTCATACAAGGCGGTGGCATAGCCAAGCACGCCGGCGATGGCGCCGTCGGCTTCCTCATGCAGGTTCAGCGTCAGCTCGAACTGGCTGCCGTGCGCGCCATCCTCGGGTAGCGCCTCCAGCGTCAGTCCGTCCAGCGCCGGCGCGGCGCCGGGCGCGTTCTGCCAGGCGAACATCAGTTGGAACACCGGGTGGTGGGCCAGCGAACGCTCGGGCTTGAGCGCCTCCACCACCTGCTCGAACGGCACGTCCTGGTGGCTCTGCGCCTCCAGCACACGCCGACGAACCGTGGCCAGCCAGTCGCCGACCGTCGGCTCGCCGCCCAGCTCGAGGCGCAGCGCCAGCGTGTTGACGAAGAAGCCGATCAACGGTTCCACCTC
>NZ_FOTW01000080.1 GCF_900114705.1 Rugamonas rubra | reverse complement strand
GCTGCAACCAGTGTGAAAGTAGGTTATCGTCAGGCTAGTTATTCTAAAAAACCCCATCCGGTGATCCGGTGGGGTTTTTTTTCGTCCATCGCTTTTAAAGATCTACAGCGAATTGGCGCCAGCTGTCTTGGATGTCGCTCAGCCGTTGATGTTCATGCGTTGGGTATGCGTCCATTTGTGGTCCGAGGCGGACACTGCCGAGCTGTAGCTGTGATCGGTTTGCTCCTCACCCTGCCACGGATTCATGATGTAGAGGTAATTCACACCGTTCACGGTTTCGTCGCCGCGCCCCACCATGATATGCCCGCCGCCATTGGTCCAGCCGTAGCGGATGACGAACGGGCGATTGGCATCCATATTCTTGCGAACTGCCACGCGCAAGGGATCGAGCAGTTCGTTGGCGTCGAGTAGCTCCTCGCCCGAGGTGCGGGCGCCCGACGATACTCCCTTTCGCCTTTTGCTTGAACAACAAGGAGAGGCGTGCCGAATGCAGTGGTGCAAAGCGGGTTTTCGCATTCTCCGCCGAGGCAACTTCCAGAAAATCGGATTGCGCCTGGTATACGCGGACGAAGCGCACATTGGATCGATCGCCATTTGCATAGGCGACCATGGATGCCTCAAGATCTTTGGCGCGTACGGCCGTGCCGTAAGCCACGGTTCCCCATTTCCCGGCGACCTGCTCCAAGGTGGCCAGGCCGATCGGGCGCTCGTTCAACGTGATTGTAAAACGCCAGATGCCGGTCGGCTTGACCACTGAGCGCAGCTCGCCACGTCCCGCCACAATGTCGCCGGGATCGATCGTGTAGACCTGGGAGCCGTAGCCAATCTTGGCGTCCTTCAGATCTTGGATATCGGCGATATCGAGTGGGAATTCCTGGGGCAAGCCGTTGACGCGGCTTTGCAGATTGTGCTGAACAAACTGTGCAAGATCCGTTTTCGCTTGCAGCGCCGGTCCGTTCGCGGTGGAGGGGGATGCTTGGACGAATAGGTGCGGACTGCCGAGGCTAAGGCTCGCACAGATCAATAAACGGAGCAGGGTGGGCTTCGCTTGAAAGCCGAATTCTCACTATTTTTCTAAATAGTTGCGTGAATGACAATTTCTATCCCCGTCCTTCCTCGCTGTTCGCATAATATTTACCGCAGAGTGCAAGCAACTACAAATTAGGCTGGCGATTCTCTCCAGCCTTTGCTATAGTTCGCCTCCCCGCAGAACGGTGCACGCAAATGACCGCAGCGCAGAGTGAGCGGGGTAGAAAAAGAAGTTGACGAAATGGCCGAAACGCTGCATACTCTTCCTTCTTCGCAACTGACAAACAAAACGCTTTGTCAAGGGTTGAAAGCCCGGTTGCAGGCAGT
>NZ_FOTW01000069.1 GCF_900114705.1 Rugamonas rubra | reverse complement strand
TGCGAAGAAGGAAGAGTATGCAGCGTTTCGGCCATTTCGTCAACCCCTACTTTTCCCGCTTCACTCTGCGCTGCGCTGTTTTGCGCGCTCCGTTTTGCGGGGAGGCGAACTATAACAAAGGCACTTCCCATCTGCAAGGCTTTTTTCTCAAACCTGCCTTACTGCTACAATCGCGACCTTTTGCCGTACATGGCAGGTCAATCAGGAGAGGTGCAATGGGGCACGGCAGCAACAATACAATCAAGCGCGGCGGCTTTAGTTCCAGCTTCGGCGTACTCGCAGCGACGTTGGGTTCAGCGGTAGGACTCGGCAACATCTGGAAGTTCCCTTACTTGACAGGCGCCAACGGCGGTGCCGGCTTCCTGCTGGTCTACCTGCTGGCCACCCTGGTCATCGGCTTGCCGGTCATGATTGCGGAGATCACCATGGGGCGGCGCGCCAAAGCCAATCCCATCACCGCGCTGCAGAAGCTCAGTCCCAAAGGGCAGCCATGGTGGCTGGTCGGGGCGGCCGGAATGTTGGCGTCCTTTCTTATCTTGTCCTTCTATTCTGAAGTGGTGGCATGGGTCTTTGCCTATGTGGTCAAGGCCATTGGCGGCTCCATTCTCAGTAGCGACCGCCAGGTGACCGAGGCGGCATTCAGCAAGCTGATCGCCGATCCGGCGCAGTCGCTGCTGTGGCAATGGGGCGTGCTGATGTTCATTGGCGGCATCCTACTGATGGGCGTGACAAAGGGAATCGAGGGTTTGGCGAAAAAACTGATGCCTTTGCTGTTCCTATTGCTGCTGTTGCTTTGCGCGGTCAGCCTGTCGCTGGATAAGGCGGCCGAAGGCCTGGCCTTCCTGTTCCGCCCCGACTTCAGCAAAATCACGGCCACGGTCGTGTTGACGGCGATGGGTCTAGCCTTCTTCAAGCTGTCGCTCGGAATGGGGACGATGATGACCTACGGCAGCTACTTCCGCGACGATCAAAATATCCCGATGACGACGGTGCGCGTGATGGCGGCGGATCTGTGCGTGTCTATGCTTGCGGGTATCGCCATCTTCCCTGCGGTGTTCACCTTCGGTTTCGCGCCGGCAGCCGGTCCGGCGCTGGTCTTCATTACGATTCCGGCGGTCTTCTCGCAGATTCCGATGGGGCAGGTGCTGATGGTTATTTTCTTCGTGTTGGCAGCCGTGGCAGCGACGGGAGCAATGCTGTCGTTGATGGAAGTGCCGGTGGTGATTCTGCACGAGCGACTGGGCATCACAAGGCGCCGCGCAACCGTGCTGACGATTGTCAGTTTGATGGTGCTCGGTTCCAGCTGCGCACTGACCAATAGCCTGCTGGCAGGCTTCAAAATATTTGGCCTCAATATGTTTGATCTTTTCGACTTCGTTTCATCGAACATCATCATGCCAGCCGGCGGCATCTTGCTTGCGGTGTTTGTCGGCTGGGTATGGGGGCGCGAGCAATTTACCTCGGCGCTGTCCAACAACGGCACGCTGCTGAACGAGTCGACCTCCCGCCTGGTCTTCTTCCTGCTGCGCTATGTTTCGCCTGTGCTTATTCTGCTGGTAATGCTCAAGGGCCTGAACCTGCTCTAACACCTCCCCACTTGCGCGCCGCCCAAGGTCGCGCGCAAGTGGCGCTCTCGACACTCCCTCTTCGCTTTATCCGCATGGCAGACGCCCATGTTGGGCGGGGCCACGCCCCTAGCGTCCAGTAAAGATACTTGCACAGCAGCCGGCTACTGGTTTGACGACCCGGCGGACTCGGGCCCAAGCTCAGAGATGCCATCAAGGCGACGGAGTTCACCGCGTTCGGAAGACCCACGCCGACACTACACTAGGAGCCGGCAGACTCTGCGCCCCCGGAGGCGGGACGCGATCGGCGCTTTCACCGTGACGATAACGCTTCCATCATGCCGGCAGACGCCTGGCGCAGCATCAGCGATCAGCATCGCCCCTTTAAAAGCTCCAGACGTAAAAAAACCCCAACCAGATCACCGGTTGGGGTTTTTAGTATAACTAGCCTGACGATAACCTACTTTCACACTGGTTGCAGCACTATCATCGGCGCAGAGTTGTTTCACGGTCCTGTTCGGGA
>NZ_FOTW01000071.1 GCF_900114705.1 Rugamonas rubra | reverse complement strand
GCCATTTCGTCAACCCCCTACTTTTTCCCGCTTCACTCTGCGCCACGCTGTTTTGCGCGCTCCGTTCTGCGGGGAGGCGAACTATAGCAAAGGCCAGCAAAAACCGCCAGTCAATTTTGCAGTTACTTACAATCTGCGGTGAATTTCTAGCAAAAAAGTACGCAAGTGCGATGAAACGCCCAATTCGCTCCAACGCTACACTTTGGAAAATACCGTAATAAACTGATAATCTTGATCAGTGCGAGCCTGGGTCTTGGCAACACAAGCCGCTCTTGTCCAACCGATCGCTCGCCCCGCCCATCCGAGACGGGGTAGTTTTTTGGTGTGACATGGACGGCCGCCAGACGCGACTTGTTACCCAAAATCGCCTCTTTTTTTTCACTTCGAATCTAAATATGCCTATACTAGTCTCTCGTAAGAACTCCTGTCGGGTGCCACATGGGTCAGTTCAATCCGCCGCCAAATAACGCATTGCGGGCGTGGCGGTGCCGATTTGACCTGACCAGTTTCAGCTGATCGGAGGCACCATGAATCACAACGAAGCCCTCAATGTCCCCATGCCGACGATACTCATCGTCGACGACTCGCTCTCTTACCTAGGTGCCCTGCTCGACCGTCTGGAGCGGCACGGCTTCCTAGTAGTCCTTGCTCAGACGCCCGCAGAGGGCTTGATGCGGGCGGAGTTCGCCGATCCCGATTTGATCTTGCTCGATGTGATTATGCCTGGCATCGACGGTTTCGAAGTGTGCCGACGCCTGAAGGCCAGCAAGGCGACCAAGGACATTCCCGTCATCTTCATGACCGGGCTAACCGATGCGAAACAAAAGGTGATCGGCTTCAATGCCGGCGGAGTCGACTACATCACCAAACCCTTCCAGATCGAGGAGGTGCTCGCGCGCGTGAACACGCATCTGGCGCTACGCAAGGCAAACCGGGAACTGCAAGGCACGATAGAGTCACTCGCCCAGGCGCGGGAAGATCTGGTCCGGCATGAAAAACTTGCCGCCCTGGGCGCGATGGTCGCTGGGATCGCCCATGAACTCAATACCCCGATTGGTAACAGCTTAATGGCGGCAAGTACCTTCGATATGCAAACGGAACAGCTCGCTCATGACTTGGCAGAGGAACGCAGCGTCAAACGCTCTACTTTTGAGCACTATATGGAGGATGCTCAGTTGACGGTTGACATCCTGATGAGAAATCTGCAAAGGGCAGCCGACATCGTGAGCAATTTCAAACAGGTGGCAGTTGACCAGTCCAGTTCGCAACGGCGCAGCTTCCTACTGGCCGAGGTGGTCGGCGGGATGGTGCTGACCCTGCAGCCGATAATCAAGCGCAGTCGCGTCAGCATTCGCGTCGACATCCCCGACGCATTAATGATGGAGAGTTTTCCCGGCCCGCTAGGGCAAGTCGTCACAAATTTGATTAACAATGCCATTGTGTACGGCTATGACACCCACAAGGAGGGCGTTGTGACCATAGTCGCCCATTTGTCTTCTTTTGGCTGGGTGACGATGGTCGTCCAGGATGAAGGCGGAGGTATCCAGCCGGACCATCTGCGGCACATCTTCGATCCGTTCTTTACAACGAAACTGGGGGTGGGCGGCTCCGGCCTGGGACTACATATAGTCCACAATATTGTTACGGAAGTTCTTGGAGGCAGTATTGATGTCGATAGCATCGTCGGCAGAGGAAGTAAATTTATACTCACCCTTCCCATGCTGGCGCCAAGTCGTTGATGGTGTTTTATAAAATCAAAAAGACGTAAAAAACCCCCAACAGATCACTGAAGGGGGTTTTTAGTATAACTAGCCTGACGATAACCTACTTTCACACTGGTTGCAGCACTATCATCGGCGCAGAGTTGTTTCACGGTCCTGTTCGGGA